>CAZIJJ010000005.1:82490-157658 GCA_964539525.1 uncultured Planctomycetaceae bacterium
CACGGCCCTTTCAAGGCCGCAATACGGGTTCGATTCCCGTTGGGGTCATTGCGACGCTTCAAAATGTTCGGCGAACGCCGGGCGAAGCGGACGTCGCGCTTTTTTCCTAAGGCCCCATCGTTTAACGGTTTAGGACACGGCCCTTTCAAGGCCGCAATACGGGTTCGATTCCCGTTGGGGTCATTGCGACCGCTCTTCGGAGCGGTTTTTTTATATCCGCGTCGAACCCGAGCGTTCGTTCGCCCTCTTACTCCGCGCGTCTTTCGCATTTTAACGCCGCGACGCGTCTTCCTTTTTCCCCGTTCGCGAGTCGAAAATGGCCCCGGAAAAAAAAGATTTTAATCAAACGGTTTACAACGAAGAGCTTAGCCGCGATATGGAGGCGTTGATCGCGATCGCGATCCGCGAAGATTCGCAAACGGACGGCGACCTGACGAGTCTCGCGCTGATCCCCGACGACGTCCCGGGTCGCGCCGCGGTCGTCGCTCGAGAAGCGGGCGTCGTCGCCGGTCTCGTTTTTGCCGAACGTCTCGTCAAAATGGTCGACGAGCGGTTAAATTGGGAAGGTTGCGTCGACGACGGAACTTCCGTCGTTCGCGGCGACCGTCTCGGCGTCGTCTCCGGCCCGACCCTTTCGATGTTGACGGCGGAGCGGCTCCTTCTCAACCTCGTCGGTCGACTTTCCGGCGTCGCGACCTTGGCCCGCCGTTACGTCGACGCGATCGCCGGCTTGAACGCGAAAGTTTACGACACCCGCAAAACGACGCTCGGTTGGCGCCGTCTCGAAAAATACGCCGTCCGTTGCGGCGGCGCGCGCAACCACCGAACCGGCCTTTACGACGCTATCCTCATCAAAGACAACCACTTAGCGTTCGGCGGCATTACCGATTTCGGCCCGGGCGAAGCGGTTCGTCGCGCTCGCAAGTACCTCGAAACGCGTTTCGGAGCGGAAAACGCGCCGATGCTTGAAATCGAAGTCGACTCGCTCGAACAGCTCGCGCAGGCGTTGCCGGAAAACCCGGACGTCGTCCTTCTCGACAACATGTCGCCGGAAACGATGCGCGAAGCGGTCGCGATGCGCGACGCGTCCGGTTCGACGGCGGAGCTCGAAGCGTCGGGCGGCGTCAATCTCGAAACGATCCGCGCGAAAGCGGAATCGGGCGTCGAGCGGATCAGCGTCGGCGCCATCACGCACTCGGCCCGCGTTCTCGACGTCGGCCTCGACTGGATTTAACGGTTGAACCGGTTTTAACGTCAAAAATTCCAACAAAACGGAACCAACGGTTTTCCCGCCTTTAACGACGCGTCGCGTTTCAAATTTCGGAACGCGACGCGTTTTCTGTTCGATTTCCGTTCGCCCCGCTTTTTCACCCTTTTTACCCTTTTTACTGATTTCGCTCAATTATTAAAATCTGCCTATTTCGGCGAACCCGTCCTTTTCCCCTAAACGCGTCAGATCGTCCGGGATTCGCCAACGATAATCGACGCCCGAAGCCGCCAAATACGCCCTTCGAACGAGCGAAACGCAATTTTCCGCCGTCCCGTCGAGCCGAAAAACCGGCGCGAGCGACGCTCCCCAAGCGTATCGCGGCCCGCTTCGCTCGCCGTTTTTCTCGTTAAAACCTTCGCGTTTTTCCCAATTTAAAGTCGTCGGCCCGCCTCCCGGCGTTGGAAACGTTTCGACCGCGACGCGACTTTCGGCAAACGCCGCCGCTCGACGCGCCGTTTCCGCGTCGATAAATCGGAAAACCGCAATTTCAGAATACCGCGCTCGAAAATCGTTTATCGGCGTCGAAATCACTCCGTCGGCGACGCGTTGCGCCTCGACGACCCGCTCCCCGTCGAGCCCGACGATCGCGAGATGATTCCAAAAACCGGGCGTTCCGTTCCGTTTTTCCTCCGCCCAACGAGCCGCGAGCACGTCGCCGGGTCGCAGTTGAACGACGTTCGCCCGAAAATTTTCCCCAAGCGGAGACGCCGAACGCCCGTCAGACTCCCCGCAAACTTCCCCAACCGCGCGGCTTTCCCATTTTTCCGTCGTCGTCCGTTCGTCGTTTTTCGCTTCCGCGACGCCGAACCAACACGCTACCAAACACGCCGAAACCGCCCCGCGTCGCCGCCGCTCGTTTTTTCTTCTTTTCTCCATTCCGCCCTTTTTCTCCATTTTCAGAAAATTTTCACAACGCCGCGCCGATTTTCACAAGATTTCGCCCGCCGACGTTTCGCCATTTTACGCAAACCGCCCAAACCGCCGTTCGCGACGCTCACGATATACGTCCGCCGCCGTTCCGCGTCGACGCCGACGCTTCCAAAAAGAAAAATTTTTACGCGCAGACAGAAATTTCCAGATCAATAATCGACAAAAATCATAAAAACTTTTTCGCGTTGCCGCAAACAACACGCAGATTCCCCCCATTTTCCCCAAACCGCTCAATCAAGCGGCGCGCGAACCGTTTCGACGCCCGCAACCGGGATCGTCGCTCGCAAAAAGAAGCGCGGAACCCGGCACAGCAACCGCGCCGTTCCCCGTTCGATCGCTTTTCGGAGCGCCGGATCGCTCGGAAAATCGAGTTCGAACGCGACGCCGCGAACCGAACGCCCCCGCGTTCGCAAGCGGATCGCCTCCCAACGCCCTTTCGACGGCGATCCGTCCCCGTCGTTTGCCGATTCGTCGTCGATACCAAGCGCAAAATCGTTGCGATCATACCAAACCCGATGCGAATCGAAAGCGTCGAACGCCTCCGCGAACTCCAAACGGACGATCGCGGTCGTTTCGCCGTTCGCATTCAGTCGCGGCGGCTCGACGACGGCGCGAACCTCGCCGCTTTGAAAAACGTTCGCTCGATTCGGCCCCGTCGGTTTTTCCCAGTCGACGCGCTTCCCCTCGCCGTTGCCGTCTTCCTTATTTTTCCCATCCCTTTCATTTTCGCTATTTTCCCTCGCAAACGCCGGAAGGGAAAGCCGCCAATCGCGAACGTCGACGCCGAACAGCCCTTCGAAAAGCCCGACGACCGTCGTCTTTTCCCCGCCCGTCGCAATTTTTTCATTCCCCGCGCTCGCTTTATTTTCTCCAATCTCGCCGTCTTTCGCAGTTTCGTCTTTTCCCGCCGTCCCGTCTTCCCAATCGTCAAGTTCCCAACGCGTTTCGAGCGCCGTTTCGGTCGCCCCAAACTCCGGCGCGATCTCGGGCGCGGAAAAGCGGTCGCTCGGTCGCCAAAGTCGCCCGGCGTCGTCGCGCCGCTCGAACGCGCCCCAGTCGGGAATCAAATAAACGATCCGCGTTCCCTCGCCCCAACGCAGGCGCACGACCCCGCGCGTTTCCCCGTCGTCTTCTCCATTTCTGCTATCCGCCCCATTCTTCTCATTTTCACCTAACCGACTATCCGACGCGTTTTCGCCATTTTCGCCGACGTCCGCCGTCCCTCCGCCGCGTTCAAACGACCCCGCGAAAGCGGCGACGCAATCTTCGAACGTCTTTTGCCGAAATCTCGCTTCGGCCAACTCAAAACGCCGCCGCGCTTCCGGCGAAATCTCCCCGTTCGTCAAAAACCGTCTATTTTGCCAAATCGGTTCAAATTCCGCAAAGCGTTCGAAAAGCGCGTCCTCCGCCGCGTCGCGTTCGCTCAAAATCGGCGAATCGCACCGTCCGAGCAACTCGAAAAACGCCTCTTCAAACGCCGCAAAATCGGCCGCGTCGACCGTTTCTCGCCCGCTTTCCCGATTTTCTCCAATCTCTCCGTTTTCTTCATTCTTTTCATTCCCGCCGTCTTTCGTCAAGAACGCGGAACGTTCAAAACCTCCGTCTTCCCCATTTCCCTCCAACGCTTTTAACGCCGCCGTTTCGCCAAACCCCGCAAACGTCGCCCAGCCGACGCAAACCGCCGCGACGCGAGCCGCCCTCTTCGCCCGTTTCGACGCTCCGTTTATTTCGCCCATTTTACCCAACCGTCGTTTTCGCCGATCAGTCGTCGAAACGCCTCGGCGTCAGCGAAAGGACGGCGTCCGCGCCGACGATTCTTTCGAACGCCGCCCGCGTCGACTCCCGACACGTCAACAGCACAACCTGCCTATCTTGCGCAAAATCCGCCAGCGCCCGCAACGCTTCCTCGCCGCGAACGTCGTCGAAATTGACGAACGCGTCGTCGGCGATCAAGGGCAACGACTCGGCGTTTTCACAATATTTGCGGACATGCGCCAGCCGCAACGCTAAATACAGTTGTTCTCGCGTTCCCGAACTCAACTCCCGGGGCGTTTTCGCGACGCCGTCCCGCTGAACGGCGCGAAACGTCCCGTCGCCGACGTTCGCGACGATTCGAGAATACCGCCCGGCGGTCAGGCGGCGGAAAATATCCTCGGCGTCCTCCAAAATTTGCGGACGTTTTTCTTCTTCGCAACGCCGCAACGAATTTTCCAACGCTTGAAACGCCAAAAATCGAGGAGCGTACAGCTCGACCGCCTCGCGAAGCTCGCTCAGCGCCAATTCGCGTTCGACGGAAAATCGCGACGCGCCCTCTTTTTCCTCGGCGGCCCGAATTTTCGCGCGAATTTCAACGTCTTGCGCCTCCAACCGTTTCGCGTCGTCGGCGAGCGCGGCGTCCTCGACGGCGATCTCCGCCAATCTCGTCTCCAACTCGTCGTCTTGCAAATCGCGAAGGGTCTCGAGCCGTTTCGCAAACTCGGCGTCGTCGCATTCTTCGAAAACGGCGCGCAACAACTCGGCGGCTCCGGCGCGCCGCTCGCTCAACCGCCGCGCTTCCTCGGCCGCTTCGGCGAGTCGCGAAAACTCGTCGTCGTCCGCGGCGCCGACCGTTTCAAGGAGCGCGCGACGCCGCACTTCGTTCGCCGCGATCGCCTTTTTTTTCGCCCCGATCCGATCCGCCGTTTCGTCTCGATTTCGCGTTTCGTTGCGCCAATCTTTCTCGGCGCCCAACGCCTCTTGCGCCCGCTCGGCCCAATCGACGACGGCGTCTTCCGGTCGCGTTCTCTCGTCGAGTTCGACGTCGAGCGCCGCCGCCAACGCTCCGATCTCCGCGTCGAACTCGGCCAACCGGGCGCGCCGCTCTTCGAGCGCCCGACGCGACTCGGCGACGCGCCGCGCTTCGGAACGGGCCGCCAGTCGCTTCTCCAAGATCGCCGCCAACTCCGCGAACGACTCCGCCGTCAACGCCCGAACGCTTTCTCCGCTTTCTTCATTTCCTCCGTTTTCGCCATTTTCCTCATTCTTCTTAATCGTCCAATTCCCCGCCGACTCGACGCAAAGCGCCCGGAGTCGCGCCGCCAACTCGGCTTCCGCTTCCGCCGCCGTTCGCTCGTCTCGCTCGAACCGCCGCGCTTTCGTCTCCGCTTCCAAACGCCGCCGCTCGCGCCCCTCCGTCGCTCGTTCAAGTTCCAACCAACGCTCGACCCGGACGCGGGCCCGCTCCAAAACGCGCTCGACCCGCCGCGCCGTCGCCGCCGTCCGTTCGACTTCTTCGAGAACGCCAAAATCGCCCGATTCGCCCTTATTATTAATGTCGACTTCATTAATATCGGCAAAGCGCTCCGCCGCGCCGTCGTTCGGTTCGAGCCAACGCGCCGCCGTTTCGAACGTCTCCCGCAACTCGATCGCCCAACGTCGCGCCTCCGCTCGACGCTCGTCCGCTCGACGCTCCGTTTCGCGTCGCGCCGAACGCCAACTTCGCCAAAGCGCCCGCCATTCGCGCCCTTCGGCCAACGAAAGATCGGCTCTCAACGGAAGTCCGGCGCGCCGCCAAAGCGCGACCGCCCGTCGTCGCGCCGTTTCCGCCGTTTCGAGCGCCGCCCGCTCCCGCTCGTCGATATCGGCGAGTTCCGCCTCTTTCCGCGTTCGCTCGTCCCGAGCCGCCTCCCATTCGGCCAACGCTTTCGAGTTTTCGCAACGATAATCGGCGAGCGCGTCCGCTTCCGTCGACGCCCGTTCGAACGCGGCGACCGACTCCGCAAGCGAATCTTCCGCCCCGTTTCCCCCGTTTTCCCAATTCGTCGAAAACGCCGAAAAATCTTCCCGCGTCGCGTCCCCGTCGAATTCGAAACAACGCGCCTTCAACGACCGCCAACGCTCGTCGCGTTCGCGCCGTCGCCGGGTCAACTCCTCCGCCGACGCTTCCCAATCGATCGACGCGTTCAACCGGTCGTCGAGTCGGGCCAACTCGGCTTCAAGCCGTCGACGCTCCGCCCGCGCCGCGTCGCGCCGCTTTTCGGCGTCGGCGCTCGTTCGTTCGAGTTCCTCCAAGGTCGCTTCAAGGGGCGCGTCGACGGTCGCCAACGCCGTCGCCCGATCGGCCCGACAAGCGTCTTCGTCCGCTTCGCCGTTTTCGTTATTCCCCCCATTTCCTCCGTTTTCGCGATTTTCGTCCCCGACGTTCGCCCCGTCGTCGCCGTCAAAATCGTTGGAACCCGCCAACTTTCCGCCTTCAAACGCGGACTCGATCAGCCGCCGCGCCGTTCGCTCTTCCTCGCGAAACTCCGCGTCGAGCGCCGCCGCGTCTTTCGCTCCCCGCTCGATCTCGGCCCGCAACGCGCCGAACGCCGCCGCGACGCGCTCAAAATCGGCGACGTCCGCCGTTCGTTCCGCGTCGCCGAACGCTTCGCGCCGCTCTCGTTCCGCCCGCTCCGTTTCGCGGTCGATCTCGGCGATCTCGTCGAGCCGATCGCGCCGCATCGTCGCCGCCGTTCGCGCTTTTTCGGCAAGCTCGCGCTCCTCCTCGGCGCCGCGTCGCGCCCGTTCGAGCGTCCGTTCAAGCGCGCCGCCCGTCGCCGCGTCTTCGCCGTCGTCCGCAAGCCGTTCCGGCTCGACGCCCGCTTCCGCCGCCCGCCGCGCCAACGCCTCCGATTCCCGTCGAAGTCGCGCCTCGTCGAGCGGAAGCGCGTCCCGTTCCCTCGCGATCTCCTCGACGCGCCGAAAAGCTCGACAGATCCGCGCCCCTTCGGCGACGAACGCCGGTCGCAATTCAATCCGCTTCAACCGCGCCTCGGTCGTTTCAAGGACGTCGTTCAACTCGACCGTTTCGCGCTCGAGTCGCTCGCTCGCCGCCGCCAATTCGTTCCGCTCCGCCGCCGCGTTGTTCGGAAAAGCCGCCAACCGCTCCGCCGACCAAAGGGAAGCCGCGAGAAATTCCGCCGATTCGCGCTCGGCGGCGACCGCTTCGTCGAACCGTTTGCGCGCGTTTTTCGCCCGCTCCCAGTAACGTCGCCGCTCGTCGCAGTCGCGCCGCCGTTGGCGGATCTCGTCGAGCGCGTTCGCGACCGCCGCCCTTTCCTTCGTCGCTTCGGCGTATTCCCGCGCCGCTCCGGCTTCCTTTTTTCGCGCCCGGTCGAGCTCGTTCAATCGCCTCGCCGCCGCGTTGATCTTCGGTCTCGACGCCCGCGCGTCGGCGTTAAAAAACGCGTCGAGTTCCTTTTTTAACGATTTTTTCGTTTCGTTGAAGAGGTTCGCGCCGCCAAGCCCGATCCCGTAAATCAGCTCCGAAAGACCGCTTTCGGCCAAAAGTTTTTCCCCTTGCGCCAATTCTTCATACGAAAACCCGAAATACGACGCGAAAAAGCGGCGGTTCGCGCCGTTCAGAAGTCGCAAAAACGCCGATTCGTCCAACGCCGTTTCGACCGCGTTCGCCGCGTCGCGCAACGTCACCGCAAAAGTCGACTTGCGCCGCGTTTCGCCGAGCCGCCAACTTCGTTCGAGCCGCCCGGTTCGCCCGTCGTCGAGCCGAAAAGTCGCGGTTCCCGAAAGGGTCGTCGCGCCGACGGCGGAGAAAAACCGTTCCCCGCCGCCGCTCGGAACGTCGAACAAAAGATTGCGAACGAACTCCAAAAACGTCGATTTTCCGGCTTCGTTCGGCCCGAACGCGAGCCAAAAATTCCGCCCGGTCAAGTTGAAATAACGCTTCGTCGCCTCGCCGTAAGAAACGATTTCCGCCTCGTCGATTCGCATATTTTTCCCAACCTCTCCAATCGATTCAAATTTTCAATTCAAACGGCGCCACGCCCGTTCATCGCCGCGCTGCCGCCGTTATTTCGCAACATTAATTTTATTTTGCAACGCGTTCGATTTTTCAACCCGAAACAGAATCAATCTTTTTTCAACTTCGCAACAAAAACGCGCCTTCGTCACGTTTAAGAAATTCTCGTTTCGCCGCGTTCCGCTCGAAGCCCGCCCTTACATTATACGTCGTCGCCAACGAAAGCGCGACGCCCGCCGCCGAACGCCGCGCTCGATTCGCCGCCGCTCATTTTTTCGGCCCGAACGACTCCGCGTCGCCCGGAAAACGCCCCGCCTTCACGTCGGCGACGTACTCGCGGAACCCCTCGCCGATCAACGCTCCAAGGTCGCGATAAACCCGGGCGTGTTTCGGCGTTTCGCGCGGATCCTTCAACGCGAAGTTGAAGAGATCGTGAAAAACGAGCACCTGCCCGTCGCACCCGACCCCGGCGCCGATCCCGATCGTCGGAATCGTCAAGTGCTTCGAAAGCTCCGCCGCGCATTCCCGCTCGACGCACTCCAACACGATCGCGAACGCCCCGGCGTCCTGAATCGCCGTCGCGTCTTCGAACAGCTGATCCCAATCGCGCCGCACCCGGTATCCGCCGAGCGCCTTGACGCTTTGCGGAACGAGCCCGCAGTGTCCGAGCGTCGGTATCCCGGCTTCGACGACCGCTCGCACCGTTTCGGCTCGCGACGCTCCCCCCTCGATCTTCACCGCCGTCGCGTCGGTCTCCTTCAAAATGCGCGCGCAAGCGCGAACCGCCTCCTCCGGGCCGAGTTGGCAAAACGGGAACGGCACGTCGACGACGACCGCCGCCCGCTCCGCGCCCCGCGCGACCGCCTCCGCGTGATAGATCATCTGATCGAGCGTCGCGCCCAACGTCGTCGGTCGGCCCTGAACGACGGTCGCCAACGAATCGCCGACAAGCAGCATGTCGAGCCCGGCCGCGTCCGCCATTCGAGCCGTCGGATAGTCGTAAGCCGTAACGACCGCGATCTTCTCGCCGCGTTTTTTCATTTCCAAAAATTTCAAAACGGTGTTCGCTCCGCTTTTGTTCGCCATCGCGCCTTTTCCTCGCTTCTCTTCCATTAATACTTTAGTCCGATATTTTCGTCGGCTCGACGCTCGCCGCGCCGCGCCGTCCTTCAATAACGACGTCCGCTATTTCACATTCTCAACAAAATTCAAATCGCTCGCAAAAATCATTTTTCGCAACTTCCCCACAGTTCCGCCTCGGAAATCAATTCGTCGACGTAACGCGACGTAACGCGCTCAAACGTAATTTGCGGCTGATTGTAACTGAAATTCTCCGGCCGAATCGACGCGTCGTTGCGCACGACCGACGAATACTCGACGACAAAAACGTCCTTGCGCGTCCGCTCCTCGTTTTTGGACAGCGAAAAATAGACGATCTTGTACGGAAACGGCCAATCGGCGCCAAAATAAATTTCAACGTTTCCCGGCAAATTTTCGGCCAAAAAAGGCGGAATCTCGTCGACGCCCAGCCGCCGCCTCGACTCGCTCCAAAACCGCGAGCGCGCCCTCCCCGTTATCTTCACGACGTCGGCGCCCTTAAACGCCGGCGCCGCCTCGATCCGCGGTTCAAAACGGTAAACGGTCGCCAACCGCCGCAACGTCCCGGTCAGCCCGCCGAGCCCCGGAAGCCCGTTCGCCGCGCAAGGCCCCTCGACGCCGACAGCCGCCAACTCGTCGCCCTCCAAACTCGCCAACGCGTTCGACAACTCGGCGACGTCGATCCGCGTCAACGATTTTCCGCCCTCGACCGACGAATACGACCAAAGCGCCTGCCGGTCGCAATCGCAAACGACCTCGAACACATTCTCCTCGCCGCCGCGCGCCTCCTTGGCGCTCCCTCGAGCGATCGACGCCCGAAGTCGAAAACGCGCCCGCTCCAACGGCGACCGACGCGCCGCGCCCCCCGTCGCCGACGCCGGAGCCTCGGCCGTCTCCTCGTACCGCCCGCGCCCAAAATACCGCTCGCCGAAAAGCCGCGCCTCAAAATTCAAATCGGCCGACAAAGAACGCAACCCCTCGAGCCGAACGATCGATTCGCGCAAAAGCCGCTCCGCGTCCGACGCGGCGTCGCCCGTCGTCTCCGCCGCGAACGCCTCCTCCGTCGACGCCGCGAACGGCTCGAACGCCCCGATCCGCTCGACCGCTTCGCTCGGCCCGGTCGCCCCCGCCGCCTCGTCCAACGTTCGACCGACCGACCAGGACGCGACGCAAACCGACGCCGCCGCCGACGACGCCCAGGCGACGCCGCGCCAAAGTCCGCGCCCCGCCGCCGTTTTCCTCCGCTCGTTCATCGTTTTCGCCTCCCTTTTTACCGATGCGAATCGTCGCGCGGTTTACGCCGACGACGCCTAATTTAACGTTAATAACCGTCGTAACCGTCGAACGCATTTTAGCGACGGGTCGCCGCGGTTCTTGCCGAGAAACGCCCGGTTTTTTCTTGAAAAATCGCGACGGTTGAATTATAATGAAAGTCGCTGGGTCAAAATTCGCGCCGCGTCGTTCAGGCGCCGCGTATTGTACCAAATATAACGATTTTGCGCTACCGTTTTTTTCGCAAAATCTCGTTTTTCCCTAAAAATATCAACGAAGGCCCGCGCGACCTTCCGATACTAAGTAAGAAATTCGTTAAAAATTTTATCGATGCGTCGATTTTTAACGTCCGCCCGTCGTCGATCGGAGACTTTTCCGGCGTCGAGCGCCGTTTTCGTCGGATTTTTGCCCGCTCGAAACGCGGCGCGTCGTTAGTCGTTCGACTTTCGTCGGTTTCCGTCGTTCCCTCGAGCGTTTTCGCTCGCCGGAGCGCCTCGGGATCCGTCGGAGTCGTCGGGCGACGCGAACCTTAAAGGGCGTCGGGCAAAACCTTCGACCCTCAGACCTCACATTGGAGATAAAACAGATGCGTTGCAAAGTACTGTTGTTGGCGCTTACCGTCGTCGTCGCTTGCGGAGCGGGCCCGTTCCGCGGCGGTTTTATCGGACGTTCCGCGGCGCCCGCCCCCGCGCCGGTTTCGGTCGCTCCGCAAACCGTCGTCGCGCAGCCGCGTCAAACGGAAGTCGCTCAGATTCTCTTCAAAGGCGCCGACGGCATGAACATTAATTGGGACACGGTCGTCATCGGCGGTTTCGATTCCGAACCGTTGGTCAGCCCGGGTCTCCAAAACTTCGCGACGGCTCGCAGTTATCGTTTGAAGTTGTCGAACATTCCGAACCGCCCGAATCTGACGCTCTACCCGACGCTGACGATCAACGCCGTTACGCCGCGCACGAAAGCTTACCTCGATCACAACGCGATCCCGGTGAAGTTCACCGACGCCGACTTCGACCAGATCCAAAGCGGCAACTTCGTTACGAAGGTGATCTTCCTCCCGTCGCCGCAGTTCCAAAACCTCGCGCTCGTCGGCGGCGTCGACACGATCGTCAACACGCAGCTTCCGGCCGGAACCGACCCGATCGCCGAAGCGCAAAACCGCGGCGCGATCCTCGCCGTCGTTCAAATCGGGAACAAAGACCTCTCGCTCCAAGGCTCGAGCTTCAACCCGTCGACCCTCTCCGCGATCCCGTCGCGTCAGATCCCGATCTCCGGCGTCAACGCTCCGGCTTTCGGAACCCCGGCCGCCGAAGCCGCGAACGCCGCGCCGACCGAACTCCCGACCGCGACGGTTCCGAAACAACCGAAAATGTTGATCGAACCGGCCAGCCCGAATCCGTCGACCGGAATCCCGGCCGTCGAAGACAATTGGAACGGCAGCAACTTCAACTAAGGTTCGCGCCCTCCCGTTTGCGTCGGAGACGTTTAACCGCGTCTTCGGCGTCTCGACGGCGCGCCGTTTTCGCCTCGACGCGCCGCCTTCGTTCCGCCGACGGATCGTTTTCGTTGTCGGAAAGTCTTTGAAGATAGAAAATAGAAAAGTTAAGATGAGCCGCAATCGCCTCGTTCAACGCGCAGCCAAAGCGCTTTCGACCTTCGTTCTTCGTTCGTCGTTCGCGGCGTCCGCGTTCCTTCTCCTTTTCGACGGCGGGTTCGCCGCCGCGCAAACCGCTCCGATCGGTTCGCATTATCTCCATCGACCGTCCCTTCCGACCGGCGAACTCGCGAGTTTTTACCGGTTGGGCGGCGATCGGCTCGACCGTCCGCAACCGGTCGCCTGGAAGCTCCCGAACGGCGTTCGCGCCGGGATCGCCGCGCCCAACGCTTACGTTTTTAACGAAAAAATCGACGAGAACGTCGAACGAAACGCCCTCCTCGCCAACGCGTTCGCGCTCCAACCCGGTCGCGTTTACCGCTTCCAGCTGACCGATATCCCGTTCAACCCGGATCGCGCCCTTTACCCGACGCTCGAACTTCTCGGACGCCTGAACCCGCCGGTCGGACGCGAATGGGATTTCCCGATCGAAATCGAGTTGCCGCAAGCCGACCTTGAGCTCGCGCTGCAAGGCAACTTGGTAACGCGCGTCGTTTTCGTCGAAAACTCCGAGAACGCTCGCCCGACCGACGCCGACCGCTCGACCGCCGATTTGACGATCGAAGTCCCGAACGGTTTCGATCCGGTCGCCGTCGCCGAAACGAAGGGCCGCGTCGTCGCGATCCTTCGCGTCGGAAGTCGGGCGCCGATCGACCTTCCGAACGCCGACGATCCGTTCTATTTCGGGTTGCCGCCGTTCGCGCTCGCCCCGTCGGCCGCGCTCCCCGCTTCTCCGGAGCCGGAAACGTTCGACGTCGTCGAAAAAACCGAAACGAGCGAAAGCGTCGACGCGCCGGAAACGCTCGAAGCGGTCGCGCCCGCCGACCCGCAACCGGTCGACGCGAAATAATTTGAAACGGCGGAACGTTTTTCGTTCCGCTTTTTTTATCGCCTTTCCGTTCCCGAACAAAATGCCCGTCGATTTCGATCTCGTTCGCGGCGCGCCCCGTTCCTTCGACGCGTCCCTGTCCCGTTCGTTCCGGCTCGTCTTGGGGAGCCGTTCGCCGCGTCGTCGCTCGCTTTTGACCGCCGCCGGTTGTCGTTTCGCCGTTCTTCCGTCGGACGACGCCGTCGAAGAAAACGAGCCGCTCGACGGTCTTTCGCCGTCGGAACTCGTCGGCCGATTGGCGTTCGTCAAGGCGCGGGACGTCGTTCGTCGCCTCCGCCCGCTCGTCGAAGAGCCCAACTTCTCCAATTCACCCAGTTTACCCCAATCGTCGATTTTCCCCGAAACGGCGGCGCTCCGTCGCGAATTTGAGACGATTTTTGGAACGTCGACCGCGCCGTTCGTCGTCGTTTCCTGCGATTCGGTCGCGGTTTGCGGCGGCGAAATATTGGGCAAGCCCGCCGACCGCGCCGACGCCGAGCGCATTCTCCGCCTGCTGAGCGGAACCGAACACGAAGTTCTCACCGGCCTTTGTCTTTGGACGACGCCGGGCGATCGCGTTTTGCGGCGCGTCGAAACTTCGCGTCTTTACATGGAGCCGTTTTCCGAAGAGCGGCTCGCCGGGTACCTTGCAAGCGGCCTTTGGAAGGGAAAAGCCGGAGCGTTCGGTTATCAGGACGGGCTCGATTGGCTCCGAATGACGTCCGGTTCCGAGTCGAACGTCGTCGGGCTTCCGCTCGAAGCGCTCGCCGACTCGTTGCGAACGTTGGCCGCCGAACTTCCGACGCGACGCGACCCCATTTGACCGGGACGCCCCGACGCCGCGTCGAACCCGTTTCGGCTTGAAAATCCGCGACGTTTTTCAGTCGCGCCGCAAGAAACAAAAAAAAACGCCGACAAGCTTCCCCGTCGACGTTTGCTCGGCGCGGCCGGCGTCGAAACCTCGTACTTTTTCGACGCCGCTCGCAACCGTTCAAAACGCGCTCGAAAATCCGCCGCGACAACCCGATTTGCGTCGAACGTTCGCGCCGTTTCCCAATCGAAACGGCGACGCGTTTTGTTCTCTCGTTAATTTTCGTTGTTTTTCGTTGCGCCGCGTTATTTCAGCGACGCGATTCGTTTTTCAGCTCGTCGGATGAATTTCGCTGATCGAGCGTCCAAGTTTGCGTTGCCCGGTCGAACTCGACGCGACGCGGCGCTTGGTCGTCGTCGACGCGGCTTCCGGCGCTTCGCTTTGCAGGAACGCCATAATTTTGTCGCGGGCGGCTTCCGGTTCGTGCGGCGCGCCCATTTGCTCGACCGCGTCCGAAACGCCCATCAACACCGAGCGTTTCACGCCCTCGCGAATCCATTCGAAAAAGTTAAAATCCATCGTTTCCCCTCCTTGGCGTCGTTTTGGCCGTCGGCGCGACGCGCTCCATCGCGTCTTTTTCGCCGATCGACGGCGCTTGCGTCCTTTATTAATCGACTCGGCGCGCGTTTTTCTCCGTTTCGTTCGGACGCGGCGCCGTTCGGAAATTTTCGTTTATTCTTGAAACGCTTTCGTTCTCGATCTTTTTTCGATTCTTTTCGCTCCGCGGACGGCCGGGAAAATTCGGCGACGCAACGGCGCGACAAACGAAAGCCGACGACGAAAGCGACGCGAAAACGGGTTCGCCCGTCTTTCATCTTACTCTTGTCTTACGTCGTCGGGAGGAAGATAACAAAAAAAACGGGCGGCGTCCAGAGCTTTTTACCCAAAAAGAGGGCCGGTTTCGCCGATTTTAACGTTTTTATAAAATTTTCTCAATTTTTCAGCGCCGTTGACCGATACAACCATTGTCGGCGGCGCGCCGTCGCGACGAACTCGCGTTTCGCGCCGCCTCCTTGTCGTTCGAATCGTTCGCGCTTTTCCCTTTTCGCTATTTTACCGTTTTCGCTCATCGCGTTTATTTTGTTCATTTTGAAGGAGCCGTTATGACGCCGCAACTCCAAGACGCGCCGCAAACCTCGTCGACCGAAACGACCCTCGTTACGAGCGAGCAACACACCGCGTTGGAACAAACGCGATTGGAAAAATGGACGCTTTCGCTCCGCGAACGGGAAGACGCGCTCGACCGCCGTTTCGGCGTTTTGAACGCTCGCGTCGCCGCGCTCGAAGGGGCGGCTCGCCGTTGCGCCGAAGAGGCGGCGGAGAATCGCGAACGGGCGCTCGAATTGGAAGCGACCGCCGAAGAACAGGCGCAAACCGCGCTCCGACTCGACGCCCGAGCGGCCGAAATCGAGTTGGCGAACGCCGAAAACGTCGAAGCGGCGCGTCGGACGACCGCGTTGCGATCCGACGTCGAAACGCGAGAGCGCCGAGTCGCCGAAACGGAGCGGACGCTCGACCGCCGGGCCCGCGAACTCGCCGACAAGGAACGCGAAACCGGACTCAAATTCGACGAGCGCGAACGGCTTCTCGGCGCCAAATTCGACGAGCGCGAACGAACGCTCGCCGTCCGCGAACTCGAACTCGACGAAAAAGAGCGAGCCGTCGAAGCGAAAGAGCGAACCGTCGCGCAAAAAGAACGAACCGCGACCGCCCGGCTCCGCGAACTCGACGCTCGCGAAGTCGAATTCGGCGAAAAAGAGCGAACCGTCGCGCAAAAAGAGCGAACGCTCGTTTCGAAAGAACGCGAAATCGACGAAAAAGCGCGAACCGTCGCGCAAAAAGAGCGAACGCTCGTTTCGAAAGAACGCGAAATCGACGAAAAAGCGCGGGCGCTCGACGCGCGGGAAATCGAGTTCGCCGCCAAAGAGCTCGAAGTCGACGAAAAGGAACGTCTTGCCGACGAAAAAGAGCGGACGCTCAAAATCCGCGAGCGCGAACTGGAAGCGAAAACGCTTGAACTCGGCGCGAAAGAGCTCGAAATCGACGAAAAAGAGCGAACGCTCGGCGAACGTTCCCGCGAATTTGGCAAGAAAGAACGCGAATTTAACGTCCGAATTCTCGCCTTCGACGCGAAAGCGCTCGAAATCGACGAAAAAGAACGAACGTTCGGCGCAAAAGAACGCGCGTTCGGCAAAAAAGAACGGGATTTCGACGAAAAAGAACGAACGTTCGGACTCAAAGAGCGCGAGTTTGACGAAAAAGAACGCCAATTCGACGAAAAGGAACGAGCGTTTGGACTCAAAGAACGAGAATTCGGCGAAAAAGAACGAGAACTCGACGCCAAAGAACGAGAGTTCGACGAAAAAGAACGAGAATTTGGCGAACGCACCCGACGCGCTTTCGAAACGCTCCGAAATCAACGCGCGATTTTACTCCAACTCCGTCAGGAGATCGAGCGCGAAGCCGCCGCTTGATCGCCCGCCCCGCATTGCGACGTCCGACGTTCGTTTGTCCCCGAGCGCCGGACGTTCGCCGGAACGCCCGATTGTCCCCGAGCGTTCCGCGACCGCGCCGCCCCGTCTCGACGACGGGCGCGGCGCGTCCCCAATCGCCGCCGATCGATTTTTTTGCCGATTCGTCGACGCGATCGCCCTTATTTCAGCGCCAAAAATTTAAAAAACAATAAAATATCAACAAGAACGACAAAAACGCCGAACGACGCGCCCGACCGCTTCCGACGCGGAACCCGTTCGGTTTTTCGAAACGACGGAGTCTTTATGTTCTGTTTTCAAACGTCGCGTCTCGCCGCTTTTTTCGCCGCAATCGTCTTCGTTTGGGGGAGCGGAGCGTTTCCGAACGCCCCGCTTTTCGACCGTTCCGTCGGATTCGCTCAAGAAACGGCGCCGACGCAAGCCCCCGTCGCGTCCGCGCCCCTCAATCCCGTCTTTTTCGGCGGAACGACGAACGACGCGAACGCCGGTTCCGCGTCCCCGTTCGTCGCGCCGTCGCTCCTCGCTCCGTTCCAAACCGCCCCGACGGAAGCCGACGCGAACGCCGCCCCTCTTTCGGTCGCCGCGCAACTCGTCCCCGTCTCGCCGACGGACGCGGAACCCGCTCCGGAAATCGCCGCGACGGCCGCCGAACTCGCCGCTTCCGCCCGAACGCTCGTCGGTTTTCTGACCGTTCAAACGACCGCGGTGCCCGGTTGGCATATTTACTCGCCGACGCAAGGGGCCGGCGGCTCCCCGACCAAAATTTCGGTCGACGCCTCCGCGACTTTCGAGGTCGGGCCGTTTCGTCTCGCGACGCCCTTCGTCGTCGTTGAGTCGACCGGGTTTTCGCTCGAAGAATTGACCGGAACCGCCGATTGGATCGCGCCGATTTCGGTCGCCGACGCCGACGCGCCCGCCGACGCCGCCGCTTTC
Source organism: uncultured Planctomycetaceae bacterium (assembly GCA_964539525.1). Classification (GTDB taxonomy): domain Bacteria; phylum Planctomycetota; class Planctomycetia; order Pirellulales; family Thermoguttaceae; genus RUG369. The sequence goes on from CAZIJJ010000005.1 coordinate 99,652, forward strand.
CTCGAAACGCTCGAAGCGACCGGCGAAGTTTCCGCGCTCGCCTGTTCCGACGGAGAAGGCGGTTCCTGCTTCCCGCAAAACGTCGAGTTCTCCGCCCGTTTCGACGCGACTCGCGACGCCGCGCCGATTTGGGCCGCCGCGTCGAAACTCGCATCCGCCGTTTCGACCGCCGCGACCGTCGACGCCGACAAAACCGACGCGACCGTCGAAACCGCGTCTTCCGAACCTTCCCCGACCGCCGTCAAAACAAGTTTCGCGTCGCGCCGCTTCGCGCTCCTTGCGCTTTACGCCTTTTTGGGCGGTCTCATTTTGAACGCGACGCCCTGCGTGTTGCCGGTGATCGGGCTCAAAATCGTTTCGTTTTTCGACCAAGCCGGTCAAAATCGGTCGAAAGCGCTGATGTTGAACGTTTGGTACTCGCTCGGCGTTCTGCTCGTTTTCGCCGCGCTCGCGTTCGCCGGGGTCGGGCTGAGTTTCCTCTTCACCCGCTCGCTCTTCCAAATTGTAACGAGCGTCGTCGTTTTCGCGTTGGCGCTGAGCATGATCGGGCTTTGGGAACTGCAAGCGCCGTCGTTTTTGGGCGGGCGAAAATCGAACGAGCTGACGTCGAAAGAGGGCGGCGCGGGCGCGTTTTTCAAAGGTTTCATCACGACGCTTCTCGCGATTCCCTGCGGCGCTCCGCTTTTGAGCCCGACGCTCGACTGGGCGGCCGAAACGACGCGTCAGGGCGACGTCGGTTTGGTCGTCGTCGTTTACCTGATCGTCGGGCTTGGGATGGCGTCGCCGTTTTTGCTCGCCGGAGCGTTCCCGGAACTCCTGAAATTTTTCCCGAAACCGGGCGCCTGGATGGAGACGTTCCGCAAAACGATGGGCTACGTCCTGCTGATCGCGGTTCTTTGGATCCTGTATTCGGCGCCGCTCGACTATCAGCTTCCGACGGTCGCGCTCCTTTTCGCGATCTGGTTCGCTTGCTGGAACGTCGGGCGCAACCAATTCGAATACGGCCCGGACGCGCTCAAGAAGAAGACGGTCGGTTGGATCGTTTCGACGCTCGTCGTCGCCGCCGCCGCGTTCGCTTCTTACGATTTCCCCGGCAACCCGTTCGAAACGACGCTCCGAAGCGCCGTCGAGAAAAAGATGACGCGCTGGGCGCTCCAAGCCGAGCAGGCCGGACTGTTGACGCGGGAAAAGGAGAAGCCCTGGCGGCTTTTCGACCGCGCTTCGCTCGACGCCGAACTCGCCGCGGGTCGGGTCGTCGTCGTCGACTTCACCGCCGACTGGTGCGTCAACTGCAAATTCCTTGAAAAGACGATCCTGCACGCTCCGGAAGCGCTCGACGCGCTCGCGGCTCGCGGCGTCGTTACGATGACCGCCGACTGGACGAACCAGGACGCCCGGACGCCCGACGCGACGGCGATCAACGAGCTCCTCGACGCGACCGGCGCCCGCCAGGTTCCGAAGTTGATGTTCTTCGACCCCGCCGACCCGGAAAATCCGGTCGTTTTGAGCGGACTTTATTCCCGCGAAACGTTTTTTGAAACGCTCGAAAAAGTCGCGCCCAAGCCGGTTTCGGAGGAGCCGAAAAAATAACGCCGTCCCCCTAAATTAACGCGAAGCGGCGTTCGTTTCCCTAAACCGCGCCGCTCGCCGTCCTTACGTCCATTTTATTTCCCCTGTTTTAACTTTTTCCCTTCGAAAGGACGCTCATGTCGTCGAACAGCGCCGCGCTTGAAGAACTCCGCTGGCAAAAATTTCCCGTTTTAAACGACGGTTTCGTCGCGCTCGTCGACGCGATGGGCGACGACGCCGCAATCGCCCAAGCGGCCCGCGTCAGTTACGGCGCCGGGACGCGCTCCGTTTCGGACGACCGCCAACTTATCCGTTATTTGGCGCGTCATCGCCACACGTCGCCGTTCGAAATGGCGGAGATCAAGCTTCTCGTTCGCGTCCCGATGGACGTTTGGCGCCAATGGATCCGCCACCGCTGCGCGTCGGTCAACGAATATTCGACGCGTTATTCCGTCGCCATCGATTCCGCGAACGCGACCGCTCCGGACGCCTGGCGCCGTCAAGCGACGACGAACCGCCAAGGCAGCGAAGGCGCCCTCGACGCGGAAACCGGCGCCGAGTTGACCGCTTCCGAAGCCGCTTTCCAGCGCGCGGCTCGCGAACTTTACGAACGCCGCGTCGAACTCGGCGTCGCCCGCGAACAGGCGCGCAAGGACTTGCCGCTTTCGACCTACACCGAGGCGTATTGGAAGATCGATCTGCACAACCTCTTTCATTTCCTTAGTTTACGAATGGAGAAGCACGCGCAGTTGGAGATCCGCGAGTACGCGGCGACGATCGGCGAAAAGATCGTTCGTCCGCTTTTCCCGATCGCTTACAACGCGTTCGTCGATTATCGCCTCGACGCCGAAACGCTGTCGCGGCTCGAACAGGAGACGATCGCCCGGCTTGCCGCGACGAAAACGCTCCCGGCGAGCGTCGCCGACTTTTACGAACTTTGCGACCCAAGTTGGCGGGAGCTCGAACGTTGTCGCGAACGAGACGAAGCGCTCGAAAAACTGACGCGCCTCGGGCTCGTCCGTTAAACGTTTCACCCCAAATTTTCCGCAACAAAAAACGCGACGTCGCTCGACCGTCAAAATTTGCGCGACTTTTCAACGTTTCGTTTTCCCGCTTTTTCGACTCAACCGCGGCGTCCGTTCCCTTCCGAAGCGAACGCCGTCCAAGGAGCGCCCCTTGAAACGCCGTTTTTCCCCTCTTGTTTCCCCTATTTTGCTTGTTTCGCCGATTTTAACGCCGTTCGACGCCGTTTCGTCGGGAAAAACCGCCGCGCAGGAGCCGACGTCCCCCGCCGCCGAAGAAATCGAGCTCGATTTTAACTTCGTCGCGCCCGGCGAATTCGATCTCGCCCCGAACGGCGAAACCGCCGACGGCCCGGCGATCCCGCTCGTCGCCGACGCGCCCGAAACCGCCGCGCCCGGCGTTTTGGAAGCGGAAACGGTCGATCCCGCCGAGTTGGAGCGGCTTTCGCAAGACCCGCTTTTTCGGGAGTTTTCCGCCGCGTTCGACGAGGCCGCGCCCCTTCCGACGACGCCGAACCTCGACGCGCTCGACGTCGCCCGAAACGCCGACGCGCTCCTTCAAAACGGCGACGCGGCGTCGACGGGCTTGCCCGTTTCGCCCAATATTCCCAATTCAACGCCAAACGCCGCGACGCAACCCGCCGAACCGGTCGCCGCGCTCGACGAAGCGTTGGCGATCGCCGCCGTCGACCTCGATTCGCTCCCGCTTTCGCCGACGGAACGAGCGATTTTGACGCGTCTCGACGCCGAGATCGCCCGGCTCGCCCCCCTTTGGCTCGACGCCGAGCTGAACAAAAACGTCGTCGGGCGCCGCGAACGCGTTTGGGAACGCGCCGAAGCGCCCCTTTCGCCCAACTCGCCCGTTTCCCCCGTTCCCTCCGTTTTACCCGACCTCGCCGCCCCTTCCGGAGCGCTCGAACGCCCCGCTTTTTCCCCGGCCGACGTCGTCGCGCGCTCGCAACGCGTCCGTTTTGAAACGAACGACCCGGAACCGGTCGCGTCGGCGTCCGATTGGGCGCTCGCACCGGCGGCTCCGTTCTTTTTCGAGGTTTCCGACTCGGCGACCGGCGACGTTTTTTACACGAAGGCCGGCGACTTCGAGCCGTTCGAAGGCGGCGCGGCGCTCGTTCGCGGCGACCGTCTTTTCGTCGCGACGATCGAACCGGGCCCGGGCGTTCCGTCCGGTCGAGCCGAGCGAACTCGCGTTTTGAAAAACGGACAAATTCAAGGGGTCGACGCGGCCGGAAAACGCGTCGTCGATTTCAATATTGGAACGATTTCGCTTTATCTGTTTGATAATCCGGCGCGTTTAGCCTCGGTCGACGGCGTTTTCTTTGTTCCGACGGCGGAATCGGGAGAACCGCGCCGAGCCAAACTCCCGCCGAGCACGGAAATCGGCGTCGAATCGGGCCGCCTTCTTCTTTCGAACGGGCGTCCGGACGAAATTTTCGCCCAAGTCGTCGCCCTTTGCAAGTCGAAAAAGCGGCTCGTCGAGATTTTGACGCAACCCCGACTCGCCCCGGAGTCGCCGACGTCCCCTTGACGCTCGACGTTCGACGGCGCCCAAACCGCGCCGTTTCCCCAATTCGTCTATTTTCCGCAAAACGCCCGCGCTCGTTCGCCTCGACCGGGCGTTTTTTCTTTCCCATTTCCCCCAACTTCCAATCGATTTCCCGAATAAACGGCGAAGACTCGTTAAAATCTCGCTTCCGCGCCGCTCGCTCGAACGTTTTCCAAGCTCCGAATATTCCGGTTACAACGGCGTCGACAAAAAAAGCGAGAATAACGCCGACTCAAACGCCGGAAAAAAACGCGTTCAAAACGCCGCGTCCGTCAAAAATTCGACGTCGAACGGTTTGGCGACGACGCGAACGGCGCCGAGCCCGGATTTTCGCTCCAAAAATTCGATCTCGTCGCGTCGGGGAGCGAAACCGAGAACGTCGAGCGCCGCCGTCGGAAACGCCGCTCGAATCGCTCGCAATTCGTCGAGAAGACTCGCCGACGCAAGATCCGCCGCGTCGAAAACGACCCGCGTCGGGAAGAAATCGGCGATTCGTTCGAGTCGCCGAACGCCGCCAAGCGCGACGCGCGCCCCCCGTTCGACGAACTCGTCGCGCAAAAACCTTCCCAACGCCGCGTCGGCGCCGGGAAAAATCGCGACCGCCTCGTTTTTTCCTTCCGCTTTTAACGAAAGCGCCGTTTTTTCCCCTTTTTTCGCCTCTCGTCGAGCCTCCGCGACGCGACAATCGGCCCAAGTCGCCAAAGGCGACGCCGCGAAGAGCCCGGCGGATTCGGCGAAAAAGCGGAAAAATTCGCGCCGCCCGGTCGAACGCCAACTTTCCGCGTAAAAACGCCGCGTCCCGGGAAAGACGTCGCCGGTTCGGTTTTCGCCCTCGCAAAGCGCCCCGACGACGAGCGCGATCGGCGCAAGCGGGGCGATCCTCCGCAATCGCTCGACGTCGCCGGGAGAAAATTCGTTCGGAAACGACCGGCAAAGAACGAAAAAATCAACGTCGAAGAGGCGTCGCGCCGCGACCGCGTCCAAGGCGCCGCGTCCGAAATCGTCGACGACGACCGTTTCCGCGCCGAATCGCTCCGCCGCTCGCCGAACGTCTCGCTCGACCGCCCGAAATTCTTCTCGCGACGTTTTGCCGCCCCCAAAAATCTTCATTCGCGCCCCTTTCGACCGCCGCAAAGTCAACGCGATCGCTAAAATGCTTGCAGACGTTTCTATTATCATAAACAAAACGAGCGAAAATTCAACGGGCGCCGTCGCCGTTTCGCCATTTTTTTTATTTTATCCTTTTTACCGAATCCCCGTTTCAATCCTTGCGCGCTGAAACCAGGGAACGTTCGCGAACATTCTCGGACGGTTTCGGCGTTCGCCGTCGCCTAACTCCTTCCCCAAAACCGACGACGAAGCGGAATCGTTCGCGTATTTTGCGCAAACATCCCAAACCGCGCTTTCATATCGGCGCCTTCGGTCGGTTTCGCGTCCCAACTCAAGAAAATAGGCAAGCAAGGCAGATTTTAAGCGCAACGTCGCGGCAAAAACTCATTTTTTGGCGCCCGCCAAACGCGGGTTCAAACGGAGCGCCTCCGCTTCGCTAACGCGTCGCAACGGAATCGACGGGAAACGCCAGCCGCCAATTTTGCCGAAACGGCGCGTCAATTCGGCCGCGTCGCAACTTAAAAAGCCCCAAATTTGCGGACTCGGGTCGGTCGCAAGCCAAGCGTCGGCGCGCTCCGCGACGACGGCGTCGTAACTTTTGCGCGAGGCGCCGTGCGCGTATTTTCGTCCTTGGAAGCGCCGAAGATCGCCGTCGAAAGCGGGGCTGATATGGTACAGCTCGTGCGTTAACGTCTCAATTTTATCTTTAAGCGATAAATTCAAAAAACGAGGCGCGTAAATAGTCAAAATATAGAGCAATTTGAAACGTCCGGAAGCGTCGAAAACGTCCGGAGCTTTCCAAAAAGCGCCGCGTCGAAAGGTCGCCGTCGCGCCGCCTTCGAAACGCAACGGCGTCAAAGACGCGAAGACGCCGCTCATCGAGTCGTTGCGAGACGTTCGGAAAGCGAAACCGACATAATCGAGGTCGTAACGCTGAAAAATCGGCGTTTTCGCGCAAATATCGCGGCAAACGCCGCGCAACGCGCTTGTGTAATCGAACATTTCGGACGTCTCGTCGTCAAAATAAGAAAGATAAGCAAAATAGAAAACGCCGACCGGACAACGCGAAAAAAAACGAACGCCCGCCGACGCTCAACGCGCCGACGAACGCTCGTTTTCATTATTTCGAGCCGAAACTCAAACTCATTCGACGGTCGGGATCGACGGCGCGGCTTTCGCGTTGCGCTTGTCGTTTTCGCCGACAAATTCGATGATCGCGCGCTTGCCGGCGTCGCCGAGACGCGGGGTCGCGAGCTTCAGAATCCGGGTGTAACCGCCGGGACGTTCGACGTAACGCGGGGCGATCTTGTCGAAAAGGATCCCAACCGCTTCGCGAGCGACGGACGAGGAACCGAACGCGCTGTAAACGGCGCGACGAGCGGCGAGCGCCGGAGCGGCCGCTTTGTTCCATTCTTTCCAACCTTCGCCTTCGCGCCAGGCTTTCCACTCGGCGGAACCTTTTTCGGCTTTGCAGGCGAGCTCGGCGGCGGCGGCGATCGATTTTTGAGCGCGAACGGCCTTCGTGATCAATTTTTCAACGAACGGACGAAGTTCTTTCGCTTTCGGCAGGGTCGTAACGATGCGGCCCTTCACCTTCGGCGCTTGTTCCTTCGAGTCGTAAGCGTCGTCGTCGCGTTCGGTGAGAACGAGAGCGAGCGCGAGGTTCTTCAAGAGGGCGCGTTGGTGGTTCGGGTTGCGCCCAAATTTTCTACCGATTCTTCTGTGTCGCATGGTACTTACTATATGCTATCTAAATATATTAGGCTATTGTCAACAGGTCAAACGAACTTCGCGCCTTGCGAGTTCGACGCGGCGGGAATGCGCATGCCGAGGCGCAACCCAATCGCCATCAACTTTTCCTTGACTTCGTTCAACGTCGTTTCGCCGAAGTTTCGCACCTCGAGCAGGCTGTCTTCGTTGCGAACGACGAGTTCGCGCACCGTCGTGATATTCTCGTTTTCCAAGCAGTTCATCGCCCGGACGGAAAGGTTCAAGTCGGAAAGCGTCATCGCCAGCTTCGCTTCGAGCGCCGGATCGAGCCCGGCGGAACCGGAAGTCTTCGCGCGGCTGAAAACGTTCCCTTCCAAGCGGTCGTACTGAACGAACGGATTCAGGTGTTTGCGCAAAATCTTCGAGGCTTCGACCAACGCCATTTCCGGGTCGATCGAGCCGTCGGTCCAGATCTGCATAACCAAACGATCGTAGTTCGTCTTTTGGCCGACGCGGGTCTCCTCGACGTTGTATTGCACCTTGACGACCGGACTGAACGAAGCGTCGAGAGGAATGAGCCCGATCTCTTCGTTGCGGTCGCGGTAAGACGCCTGCTCGGTCGCCGGAACGTAGCCGCGACCGTTTTCGACGACCATTTCGAGACTGAACGGCACGTCGTCGGTCAGCGTCGCGATCACCAGCTCGGGGTTGATGATATCGACCTCGGAATCCGGGATCACGTCGGCGCCGGTAACGACGCCCGCCTTATTCTTTTCGATGCGGATAACGCGGGGTTTATCGTCGTGAGAGCGAACGATAAGGGACTTAACGTTCAAGACGATCTCGGTAACGTCCTCCATCACGCCCGGCAACGAGGTAAACTCGAGGTGCGCGCCGCGAAGTTTCATCTTCGTAACCGCGCTGCCCTCCAAGCTCGACAAAAGAACTCGGCGGAGGCTGTTCCCAACCGTGACGCCGAAACCGCGCTCAAAGGGCTCGGCGTAAAATTTTCCATACGTCGGAGTGAAAGCGTCGCGATCGCAAACGACCTTGCTGGGAAGCTCCAATCCTCTCCATCTAATTCTCATGTTCGGTTCGCTCCAGTTTGATTTTGGATATCGAATTCTCGACAAAATTTCACGATTCGCCGACGATAAATTCGAGGTTCCGCGTCCGCGCCGCCGAAAACCCAAGGTCGACGCGTCGACTCGGGACGACGAAGGACGAGTCCGGGCGCCGTCGAAACGCCGAAAAAAGGGCGGATCGACGACGCGAGACGGAAAAGTCGAACGGCGATTTGCCGCGCGCTACTATTTCGAGCAAAGCTCGACGATCAGTTGCGGATTGACCGGCAACGAAACGTCGTCGTAAACCGGATTGCGGAGAACGGCGCCGCTCGGAACGTCGCCGTCGTTGCGGACGAGGAAGTCCGGAACGGCGCGACCGTTCATGCCGGCGATCGCTTCGGTAACGATAGCGAGCGAACCGGGACGTTTCGCTTTGCCGCCTTCGCGTTTGTAAACCTTAACCGAGACGACGTCGCCCGGACGGACGAGGTAGCTCGCGACGTCGAGACGACGACCGTTGACGCAAATGTGTCCGTGCGAGATCAGTTGGCGAGCTTGAGCGCGGGAAGCGCCGAAACCGAGGCGGTAAACGACGTTGTCCAAACGGCGTTCGAGCAAGGACATGAGAACTTGTCCCGTGTTCCCCTTGGAACGTTCGGCCATTTGATAGTACTTGCGGAATTGGGTTTCGAGAACGCCGTAGTACGTCTTAACCTTTTGTTTTTCGCGAAGTTGTTCGCCGTATTCGGTCGTCTTGCCGCGTTTGAAACCGTGCATGCCCGGCGGAAGAACCGCGGAACGCCCGTCGCGACGGCTTTCTCCGGCGCGGGCGAAGGGACATTTGTCGGATTCGCAACGCGCGCCTTTCAGGAAGAGCTTAACGCCTTCGCGACGGCATCGTTTGCATACGGGACCCAAAGTACGAGCCATATTATTGCTCCAATATTCTAAAGTTCGTGTATGTATTATTCTTGCTAAACGTTGCGGAGAGCGACGAAACGCGTTGAAAACGGTTTGCGCCAAACCGCAATAACCCTGCCGAATCAGACGCGACGGCGTTTCGGCGGACGGCAACCGTTGTGCGGAAGCGGCGTGACGTCTTCGATCGTTTTGACCGTGAGACCGGCTTGCGCGAGCGCGGTGATCGCCATATCGCGACCGCTGCCCGGGCCTTTGACGCGAACGTCGACTTCTTTCATACCGAACTTTTTGGCTTTATCGGCGGCTTGTTGCGCGGCCATTTGACCGGCGAACGGGGTGCTCTTGCGGCTCCCTTTGAATCCGCTGGTGCCCGCGGTAGCCCAACAAAGCGTGTCGCCTTTCATGTCGGTGATCGTCACGTTAGTGTTGTTGAAACTAACTTTGATGTGAGCGACGCCGCTGGCGACATTTCTCTTAACCTTACGTTTTTTCGAAATCTTAGCCACTCTAGTATCTCCAAAAATTCTCTCGACCGGCGCGACTCTCGTTCAACTGCGCTCGGCGAGAAACATTATGCGCTTTGAATCGAACGACCGTCGTCAAATCGCCGAAACGGCGGACGGCGAATCGTCGAACGTTCGACGTCGGAACGCTTGAACCCTAAGGGCGCAACGCCCGAGCGACGCGACATTATCGGTCCTTGACGCCCTTCTTGCCGGCGACGGTCTTTTTCGGACCTTTGCGGGTGCGCGCGTTCGTTTTCGTGCGCTGACCGCGAACGGGGAGACCTTTGCGGTGGCGGATTCCGCGATAGCAACCAATTTCGCGAAGGCGGGCAATATTTTGATTCACTTGACGACGGAGTTGACCTTCAACGACGTAATCGTTGTCAAGAAGAGCGGCCAATTTGGCGATTTCGTCTTCTTTGAGATCCTTCGCGCGCATAGTCGGATCGATATTGGCCTTGCGGCACAATTCGGCGGCGATTTGCGGGCCGACGCCGTAAAGGTACGTCAGCGAAATCGCGGTAGGACGATTATTCGGAATATCAACGCCCAAAAGACGAGGCATCTAACTTCTCCTATTGTTAAAAATTGATTCGACTCGACGGCTCTAACCGGAGGCTCGCCGCGTCGACAAAACCCGAACGAGCGCGAAGACGTTTAAAACATTACCCGAACGTCGTCTTCCGCCTTCGAACTCGCCGACGCTAATACGCTCAACCTTGACGTTGCTTGTGCCGGGGGTTCGCGCAAATAACGTAAATCTTACCCTTACGTTTCACGACTTTGCAGTTTTCGCAAATTCGCTTAACACTAGCTTGAACTTTCATTGTAAAATCTCGCGTTTCTTATTGTCTTTTGCGACGCCTCGCCGAGCGAAAACCGGGGGGCGGAACGCGCCGCGTTTGGTCAATAGTCAACTTATTATAGCTCGACGCCGCCCAAACGCAAGGGGACGCCAAGAAAAAACAACGCCTTGGCGACGTTTTTTTTCAAAAAAAACGTCGCGTCGCCGGATTATTTGTTATTTTCATAACGATCGAAAAACGTTTCAACCATTTTTCGCTCTTCGTCGGTTTCGGGCGGGCCGGTCAAAACAATCGGGCCGGACTTCAAGATCCCGACGGTGTGCTCCTCGTGCGCGCTCAAACTTCCGTCGGCGGTCGCGATCGTCCAGTAATCCCGGAGCTGTTTGACGCGTTTTCCGCCGACGTTGACCATCGGCTCGATCGCGATCACGACGCCCGGCTTGATTTGAAAATCGCCGCCGCGCAGGAACTCCGGATAAACGAAGTTCGGCACCTGCGGGTCTTCGTGCATACGGCGGCCGATCCCGTGCCCGACGAACGACTCGACGACGGAAAAACCGCGCTCGCGAACGTATTTTTCCATTTGGCGAGCGACGTCGCTCCAGTATTTCGCCGTTTGCAGTTTTTCGATCGCCAAATAAAGGGCGCCGCGCGTCGTTTCGACGAGTTTTTTCGCTTCGTCGGAAACGTCGCCGACAAGGCTTGTGTACGCCGCGTCGCCGCACCAACCGTCGATTTTGCAACCGAGGTCGACGCTCACCAGGTCGCCGTCTTGAACGACGCGGTCGCCGGGTATTCCGTGAACGACCTGATCGTTTACGGAAATGCAGGTAACGGCCGGATAAGGAACGCGCCCGGGCACGCCTTTGAACATCCCGACGGCGAAGTTGCGATCAAACAGCTTTTCAACTTCGGCGTCGATTTCTCGCGTCGTCATGCCCGGTCGAATAATTTTGCGAATTAACTCGTGCGCCGTCCAAGTCAGGAGCCCGGCTTTTCGCATTTTCCAGATGTCTTTTTCCGTCTTTAAGGAGAGCATAAGAAGCCGCCTTTCCAAGCGTCGTCGACCGCGTCCGTTTCGCCGCGACTCGAAAAAACGAGGTCGCGACGCCGACCGAAACGGGTCGAACGACAAACGATAATGAAAGCGCGTTCTCGCAGACGCGCCAAACGACGGCCCGAGCTTTCGCCCGAGTCGTCGAGCGTTCGCGCCCGGCGAAAACCGCGGCGCGAACAACAGCCGTTAATTAACGCGACGATTATTTATATTCGTCGAGAACGGCCTTAATCCGCTCGTAAATTTCCTCGACCGTTCCGAGTCCGTCGATCTTGCGGTGAATGCCGGCTTTCGCATAATACCCGACGAGCGGTTCGGTTTGCTCGCGGTAAGCGACGAGACGGCGCTTGATCACCTCCGGCTGGTCGTCGGCGCGACCGCGGGAAGCCAGGCGCTTGAAAAGCTCGTCTTCCGGAACGGCCAATTCGAGCGCGACGTCGAGCGGCGCGTTCTTTTCGGCGAGCACTTTGTCGAGAGCTTCCGCTTGCGCGATCGTGCGCGGAAAACCGTCGAGAAGGCAGCCGTCTTTCGCTTCGTCCAAGCGTTCGACGACGACGCCGACGACGACGTCGTCCGGAACAAGCGCGCCGCTCGACATGTATTTTTCGGCTTCAATCCCGACCGGGGACTTCGCGGCGACCGCGGCGCGGAGGGCGTCGCCGGTCGAAAGGTGGAACAGTTTGTAATCCGCGACGATATTTTCGGCTTGGGTGCCCTTCCCGGCGCCCGGCGGTCCGACAAAAACAACTCTCATGATATTGCGTCCTATCGCGCCCCGTCGCCGACGACGAAACGCGTTTGAATGTTAAACGTTGCGAAAACGACGAAACGACTCGACCGCCCGGAAGCTCCCGAGCGGACAAGCCGCGTCGTTAAACCGTCGGAAACGCAAACGCGCCGCGCTTCCGTTCGCGCCGACTAATCGAGCAAGCTCTTATAGTTGCGCATAATAAGGTGCGCGTCGATTTTATCGACCAGGTCGAGCACGACGCTGACGGCGATGAGGAGGCTCGTGCCGCCGAAGAAGCTGGCCAACGCGTAGTTGACGCCGAGCGAGTTCGTAACGAGCGTCGGAACGATCGCGATAATCGCCAGGAACGAAGCGCCGACGTAAGTAATGCGCAACATGACCTTTTCGAGGTAGTTCGCGGTGCTGCTTCCCGGACGATACCCCTGGATAAAGGTGCCGTGATTTTTCAGGTTTTCCGCCATATCTTTCGGGTTGAACGTAACCGCCGTCCAGAAGTAGCAGAAGAAGTAGATCAAAACGACTTCCATGATCACGTACAGGTAGGAGCGGGAGCCGCTGAAAACCTCGTTGCCGCCGCGAACGAACGCCGCCCACCAGCCGGAAGCGTCGGACGCCGTTTGGGAACCGAGATACGCGAAAAGGAATTGCGGGAACAGGAGCAAACTGCTCGCGAAAATGATCGGCATAACGCCCGCTTGGTTCACGCGAAGCGGGAGATATTGACGGTTGCCGCCGAACACCTGACGCCCGCGAACATGTTTCGCGCTTTGCGTCGGAATGCGGCGTTGTCCCTTCGTAACAAAGACGACCGACAAAACGACCGCCACGAAGAGCGCGACCAGGAAGCAGAGCGTTTCGACGCCGAATTGACCGCCCATTTGGAGCGAACCGCTCGAGGTCGCGTTCTTCCAAAGTTCGGCCAAGGCGCCCGGCGCGCTCGCCAGAATGCCCGCCATGATGAGAAGGCTGATCCCGTTCCCGATTCCGTATTCGTCGATCTGCTCGCCGAGCCACATCAGGAACGCGGTTCCGGTCGTCATCGTCAAGATGGCGAGCCAGTACCACGAGAGCGTCAAGCGCCCGGAGTCGCCGACGCACGAATCAAGGAACATATTCTGATACCCCGTGCTCGACATCTGCTGCGCCGCTTGCGCGTTCAACATCGACAAATACGCCATCGACTGAATGACGCAGATAAGGATCGTCGCGTAACGAGTGTACTCGTTGATCTTTTTGCGCCCGCTTTCGCCCTCTTTTTGCAACTTTTCGAGCGGCTCGTAAACGGTCGCCAAAAGCTGGAAGATAATCGAAGCGGAAATGTACGGCATGACGCCGAGCCCGAAGATCGTCATCTGGTCGAGCTGCGTGCCGCTGAAGACCGCGACCTGGCTAAGCAAATCGCCGAACCCGGCTTGCTCGCCCATCGCCAACTGCATCCCGGCGCTGTCGATCATCGGCAGGAAAATATTCCAACCGATGCGATAGACGGCGAGAAGGCCGATCGTCAACAATATTTTCTTTCTCAATTCGGAGATTGAGAAGATGATCCGAAGTTTGTCTATCATGCGAATCCCCAAGTTTCAACAAACGCGGCGGCTTCGAAAGCGCTACGCTGCCGGACGTCAAACGTTCGTCCCGCGATCGCCGTCCTTTCGGCGCGCCGCGTCATTCGGTTAATATCTTACGCCCGACGCCAAGGAGGCGATCGAACGACCGACCGTCTCGAACCGCCCCGCGGCGCTTCGTCGTTTGACGACGGCTGATCGCCGACCGATATTTCGGGCGACTTTATTATTTTAAAAAATTTTTGCTTTTCAACAAGACGGCGCCGACGCGAAAAAGGGCCGATTCTTCGGAAACGGCAAATTTTTTCGAAAAAAACTTAAAGCGACGCTCCGTTTCGTTTCCGCGCTTCGCTCGACGGCAAAAAAAAACGTTCGGTTCGAAAGAGATCCAAACCGAACGATTTTTCCGACGACCGCCGCGCGCTCGACGAGCCGCGGCGGCTCTTCGACGAAAAAGGTCAGTTCGCCTTCTTCGCCTTCATCTTGTTCTTAACGACCGGTTTTTTGCCCGGCAGAATTTCGATTTTGCCGCCGGCCTTTTCAACCGCTTCTTTCGCGCCTTGCGAAACGCGATGAACCTTGAAGTTGTAAGCTTTCGGCATTTCGTCGGAGCCGATCAGTTTGACGATCGACTTCGCGTTCTTAATGAGACCGCGCTCTTCGAGGAGTTCCGGCGTGATTTCGACCGAACCGTCGAACTTGCGGAGCACCGCCTTCAACGCGACGCTTTCGACGACGTCGGCGAAAGCCTTGTTATTGAAGCCGCGCTTCGGAATACGACGAACCAACGGAAGTTGACCGCCTTCGAAAACCGGCGAAAGCGAAAAACCCGCGCGAGCGGCTTGACCGTTGCTACCGCGACCGGCGGTCTTGCCGTTCCCGGAACCCGGGCCGCGACCGACGCGATCTTTTTTCACGTTCTTACAAACGCCGTCGTTGATCGTATTAATATTCATTAGAGTTCGACTCCTCTCAGATTCTCGATTTGAGACTTGGTTCGCAACTTGGTGAGAGCGTCGAGCGTCGCCTTAACAAGGTTCGCCGAGTTGGCGCTTCCGTAGGATTTCGTCAAAATATCGTGAATACCGCAGGCTTCGCAGACGGCGCGAACGGCGGCGCCGGCGATAACCCCGGTACCGGGACGAGCCGGAAGGAGGAGGACGCGAGACGCGCCGAAACGACCTTCGACGGCGTGCGGGATCGTCGAGCCGTCCATGCAAACCGGGGCCATTTTGCGCGTGCCGTCTTGAACGGCTTTGCTGACGGCCGGCGGAACTTCGTTCGCCTTGCCGTAACCCCACGCGACTTTGCCCTTGCCGTCGCCGACCACGACCAAAGCGGTGAACGAGAAGCGACGTCCGCCCTTGACGGTCGCCGAACATCTGCGGATTTTGACGACCTTGTCGACCAACCCGCCTTCATGATTATTATCGGACATGGTTATATCTTAATTCTTTTTAAGGATTTATTCTATCGTAAATTAAGTCGCTAGAGCGAATCGCGGAGGACGAGGATCACTCGTCTCCCTTGCCGCCGATATCGAGCCCGGCGTCGCGAGCGGCGTCGGCCAAAGCCTTGACGCGGCCGTGATACTTGTAACCTTTACGGTCGAAGGCGACGGCCGTAACGCCGGCGGCGAGAGCGCGCTCGGCGACAAGTTTGCCGACGATCTCGGCGGCGGCGACGTTGCCGCCGTTCGAGTTCGATTCGCGGAAATCCTTTTCGTAAGTGCTCGCGCTGGCCAGGGTTTTGCCGACGTTGTCGTCGACGACCTGGCAACTGATATGACGCGCGCTACGGAAGACGCACAGACGCGGACGAGTACTATTCTTTTTAACGGCGTTGGAAACTCGGAATTTGCGAGTAACGCGTTGTTTGTTCAAACGCAGTTGTTTTCTCACGTTAATACCACACGATTTGATTAAAAAATTTAAATTGCGTTGAAAGCGATCGCCGGTTTCGCAACGAGCGCCGTCGAGCGAAAGAGATCGCGTCGACGACCGAAACCCCTCGTCTTGCGAACGGCGCGATCGACACGGAGCCGCGAGGCGTTATTATTTTTTGCCCGCCGCTTTGCTTTCCTTGCGACGAATGACTTCGCCCTCGTACTTGATCCCTTTGCCCAAGTACGGCTCGGCCTTTTTGATCGCGCGGACTTCCGCGGCGAATTGACCGACGAGTTGTTTGTCGCAACCGCTGACGTGAACGTGCATCTGGTCGGGGCACTTAACCTCGAGGCCCGCGGGGATCTGCTTGTGGATCTCGTTCGCGAAACCGACGCGAACTTGCAGAACGTTCCCGGCGACGGCGGCCAAATAGCCGGTGCCGAAGATCTCGAGTTTCTTTTCGTACCCTTGAGAAACGCCGACAACCATATTTTGAACGAGAGCGCGGGTCAAGCCGTGCATAGCGTTCGCAACGCGCGTTTCGAACAAACGGTCGACGAGCAGAACTTTCGCTTCTTCGTCGAAACGGACGGCGACTTCCGGACGGAAGGTTTGGGTCAGCTCGCCTTTCGGGCCCTTGACCGTAACTTCGCGGTCGTTTTTGATTTCGACGGAAACGCCGTTCGGAACGGCGACCGGTTTCTTACCAATTCTCGACATGTTCGTTTAACCTTACTGCTGAAATGTGTTAGCTTTTGATCGCAATCTTTATTCCAGACGACGACTTTCGACGCGCTTACCGCCCCTCGCCCCTCAAATTCATTTTGTCCAACGCTCTCGATAATCGCTGTGGGACTCGCGTCTTTGTTCGGGGAAATCGGGCGCGTCAAGGAAACGCGCGACGCTCAAGCGTCCAAACGACGCTTAAGATATAAGCATACCTTATTTTGAGGATTCGTCAATCCGCCGCGCCCTCGAAAACGGGCGCGGAAACGGAATTTTTTTCATTTTTTCGGCGAAAAATCACCAAATTTCGCAAAGAACTTCGCCGCCGACGTTTTGCGCGCGGGCTTCGCGGTCGCTAACGACGCCTTTGTTCGTGCTGAGAATGCTGATGCCGAGGCCGTTGAGGACCGGTTTGAGGTCTTTCGGGCCGCAATAGCAACGCCGTCCCGGCTTGCTAATCTTGCGAATCGATTGGATAACGCGTTCGCCGCTCGGCCCGTATTTCAATTGGATACGGATGAAGTTCGACGGGGAACCTTCAACGATTTGGTATTCCCAAATGTATCCTTCGCGCTTCAGGACGTCGACGACGCCGAGCTTAAGTTTCGAGAACGGCACGTCGAGCGTTTCGTGTTCGACTTTAATAGCGTTGCGGATACGGGTCAGCATATCGGCAATGGGATCTGTCATCATTGTACTGTTCTCCTTAAACTACCAGCTCGCTTTTTGAACGCCGGGGATAAGCCCTTGGTTCGCCAATTCGCGGAAACAAATGCGGCAGACGCCAAATTTGCGATAGACGGCGCGCGGACGACCGCAAATCTTGCAACGATTTTCGCGTCGAGTGCTGAATTTCGGCTCGCGATTCGCTTTATTGATTTTTGCTTTACTCGCCATGTTACTTAATCACCTTTACCAAGCGTATCATTCTTTACCAGTTTTGAACGGCATGCCGAATTCGCGAAGGAGTTCGCGCGCTTCGTCGTCGCTATCGACGTTCGTAACGAACGTGATATTCATACCTTGGCTCTTCGTGTATTTATCGGGGTTGAGTTCCGGGAACACGAGTTGTTCGCTAAGGCCGAGGTTGTAATTGCCGCGTTTGTCGAAGCTGTTCGGGTTCAAACCGCGGAAGTCGCGAACGCGCGGAAGAACGATCGAAATGAGGCGATCCATGAACTCGTACATGCGAGCGCCGCGCAAGGTAACCTTGCAACCGATGTTCATCCCTTCGCGGAGGCGGAAACCGGCGATCGAACGACGGGCCGACGTAACGACCGGTTTTTGGCCGGTGATTTGGGTCAAAACGTCGAGCGCTTCTTCCAAGTATTTTTTATCTTGAATCGCGCTGCCGACGCCCATGTTCACGACGATTTTTTCGAGCTTCGGAATGGAGTGGACGTTCGTTTTGCCCAACTTCTTTTCCAAGCTGGAGGCAATTTGCGTGTTGTATTTTTCTAAAAGTCTAGGCGTCATGTTCCTGTACCTGTTCTACTAGCGTTTTTCTTCGACGGCGGCGCCGCACTTTTTGCAGGCGCGGAACTTGTTGCCGGCTTCGTCAAATTTGTAGCCGACGCGCGTCGGTTTGCTGCACTTCGGGCAAACAAACATCACCTTGCCGACCGGAACCGGCATCAGTTTCGAAAGACGACCGCCTTGCATATTCTTTTGCGAACGGCGAACGTGGCGTTTCACTTCGTTGACGCCTTCGACGGTAACTTTGCCTTCTTCGCGATTAACGGAGAGGACTTTGCCTTGTTGGCCGCGATTCTTACCGGAAAGAACGACGACCGTGTCGTTAGTTTTGATGCGCATCTCAGACCACCTCGCTCGCAAGACTGACAATCTTCATAAAACCGAGATCGCGAAGTTCGCGACCGACGGCGCCAAAAATACGAGTCCCGCGCGGGTTTTTGTCGTTGTCGACCAAAACGGCGGCGTTCGCGTCGAAGCGGATGTAGCTTCCGTCTTCGCGACGGGTCGGTTGTTTCGTGCGGACGATGACGGCCTTCACGACTTGACCTTTTTTGATTTGGCTGCCGGGAATGACGGATTTCACGGAGCAAATGATGATGTCGCCGAGACCGGCGGTGCGACGGTGGGTGCCGCCCAACACTTTAATGCACTGCAATTCTTTAGCGCCCGTGTTGTCAGCGGAGTCCAAACGAGTCTGCATCTGAATCATGGTTGTTACTCGCTTCCACTAATTTGATGTTTTCTTCAATTTCCTAACTCGCCGCGGAGCGATTCGCGTCTCGCGGCGGGGACGGCGACGAACGTCGAAACGTCGTTCTCAGCCGTCGATTTTCTCCGCTTTCTTAACGACGCTCACGAGCGTCCAGCGCTTCAGCTTGGACGTCGGACGGCTTTCTTCGATCTCGACGACGTCGCCGACGGACGTTTCTTCGTTCTCGTCGTGCATGTAGCAGACGGTGCGAGTGCGGACGTATTTGCCGTATTTCGGATACTTCTTGATACGCGGAATCTCGACGCGTCGGGTTTTCTTCATTTTGTCGGTCTTAACGACGCCGACCAACTTCATCTTGGGCATGTGTATCCTCGCTATGAAAGACCTCGGCGCGTTTGCGGCGCCGTCGACGGACTTTCTTAACCGTTAATTTCGTGTTGAATCGTTTTGATTTGAGCGATAATTTTCTTCGCTTTGCCGACTTCGCTCGGCGAATCCAAGCGCTCCATTCGGGCTTGAACGCGAAGTTTGAACAACTTTTCGGTCGTTTCTTTGAGCAGACTCGCGCGTTGTTCGTCGCTCATTTCTCGAATTTCTTTGGCCTTCATTTTATCTCTCGAACTCTTCGTCGAACGCGCCCCAGGCGGGCGGGCTCGATTTCAAGGTTTGTTTTCTAACGGTCGGCGAACCGTCCGCCGCCTCGACGACGGCGGAGCGGTTGGCGTCGACTTGCGATCAGACGCTCTTGCGACGAATCAGGCGGCACTTGACGGGCATCTTGTGCGCCAGACGGTTGAAGCAGAGCTTCGCGGTTTCTTCCGGAACGCCCGCGACTTCGTACATGACCGTACCCGGACGAACGACCGCGGCCCAGTATTCCGGTTCCCCTTTACCCTTACCCATACGAGTTTCGAGCGGAATCGAGGTGATCGGCTTGTGCGGGAAAATGCGGATGTAAAGCTTACCCTCGGCGCGGAGGTATTGTTGCGCCGCGATACGACCGGCTTCGATCGTTTGCGCGCTAATCCAGCCGCCTTCGAGCGTTTGGAGCCCGAAATCGCCAAAGCTGACAGCTTGGCCGCGGGTAGCGTTACCGCTTATACGCCCTCTTTGTACTTTTCGGTGCTTGACTCTTTTCGGCATTCTGGCCATTGTTATCGTCCTCGCTATATTCGCCTTGATTAATCCAAACTTGAATCCCAATATGACCTTGCGCGATCTTGGCTTCCGCGAAGCCGTAATCAATTTTCGCGCGAAGAGTCGAGAGCGGAATCGAACCGACCGATTGTTTCTCGCAACGAGCCATTTCGGCGCCGCCGAGACGTCCGGACAGTTGAATCTTGATGCCCTTGGCGCCCTTTTCCATCGCTTTGCCCATCGCGTGTTTCATCACGCGGCGGAAGCTGGCGCGTTTGCAAAGTTGATCGCCGATATCTTCCGCGACCAGTTGAGCGACCAATTCCGGATCGTCGACTTGCTCGATCTTGAGGTTGATGCGGCGACCGGTGAGGTTTTGGAGCTCGTTTTGAAGCTCTTCGATCTTTTCGCCCTTGCGACCGATCAAAAGACCGGGACGAGCGGCGAAGAGAATGACGCGAACTTCGTCGCGGGTGCGTTCGATTTCGATCTTCGCGATCGCCGGATAAACCGGAACGCCGTCTTTGTTCTTTTGCTTCTTGATGAAGTCGCGGATTCGCTTGTCTTCGACGAGGAGCGCGGAAAATTCTTTTTTCGGAGCGTACCAACGGCTCTTCCAATCTTCCATAACGCCGACGCGAAACGCGACGGGATTGACCTTTTGACCCATGACTTACTAGTCCTTGTATTTAATGGCGATTCTCGCCCGTGCTAGCTGACAATTACTCCAAGACGACGCTGATGTGGCTCGAGCGGCGTTTGATCACCGTGGACATGCCGCGCGAACCGGCCTTCCAGCGACGAGCCATCGGGCCGCCGTCGACGCGAACGTCGACGACCCGGAGGTCTTCGATCGAAGCGGCGCGGAGGTCTTCGGCGTTGTGCATCGCGCTCTTCAGGACTTTTTCGAGCATGCGCGCGCCGCGGTTCGGATAGCATTGCAGGAGCGTCATCGCTTCGTCGGCGTATTTGCCGCGAATCAAGTCCGCGAACACGCGAACTTTTTGAGCGCTAATCTGCGCAAACTTATGTTGCGCGCGATATCGAGAAACTTCGTTCATTCTTTCTTCTTGCATTGTTCGCACCTATCCGAATTATTTGCCTTTGCCGCCGTGGCCGCGGAAAACGCGAGTCAACGAGAATTCGCCCAGCTTGTGGCCGACCATTTCTTCGGTAACGAAAACCTTCAAAAACGCTTTGCCGTTGTGAACGAGGAACGTATGGCCGACAAATTCGGGGACGATCGTGCAAGCGCGCGCCCAAGTCTTAACCGGTTCTTTTTTGCCCTGTTGATCGAGCTTTTCGATTTTAGCGAAAAGTTTATAATCAACGAACGGACCCTTTTTAAGTGATCTACTCATTTATTTTCCAGTTGAAGTTTTCTTATTTTGCTGCGGAAAACTAAACCGAGGGAGGAAACAGAGGCTTCTTTTTCCTCCCGTCAATTTACAAACCAATCGCTATCAGGAAAGTTTCAAAACGCCGTAGCGGCGGCTGCGGCGACGGCGAATAATCGCCTTGTTCGACGGCTTCTTATGCTTGCGAGTCGAGGTGCCTTTGGTCGGCTTGCCCGTCGGCGAAACCGGATGGCGACCGCCCTTGGTGCGGCCTTCGCCGCCGCCGTGCGGGTGGTCGATCGGGTTCATCGCGGTGCCGCGGACGTAAGGACGACGACCGAGCCAACGATTGCGCCCGGCTTTGCCGAGGACGATGTTCATGTGCTCGCCGTTGCCGACGACGCCGATGACGGCGCGGCAGGCGCTCGGAATACGGCGGATTTCGCCGCTCGGCAGGGTGATCTGCGCCCAGTTTTCTTCGCGAGCGACAAGCGTCGCTTTCGAACCGGCGCTACGGCACATGCAACCGCCGCGACCCGGACGAAGTTCGATGTTGTGAATCTCGGAACCGAGCGGAATCTTGTTCAACGGCAAGCAGTTCCCGACGCGCGGTTCGGCGGCGGCGCCGCTGTTGAGCGTCATGCCGACCGACACGCCTTCCGGAGCGACGACGTAACGTTTTTCGCCGTCCGCGTAAACCAGCAACGCGATGCGAGCGGTGCGGTTCGGGTCGTATTGAATCGAGGCGACGCGCGCCGGGATCCCGTCCTTATTGCGACGGAAGTCGATCAAACGGAGTTGGCGCTTATGGCCGCCGCCTCGGTGACGAACGGTAATGACGCCTTGATTGTTGCGACCGTTGCAACGGCGCTTCGGACGGAGAAGGCTTTTTTCCGGCTTCGCGCCCTTGGTCAGCTCGGCAAAGTCGCTGACGCTCATGTTTCGCCGACCCGCGTTATTCGGTTTGTATCGTCGAATACCCATTATGTTAATCTCGCTATTTTATTACGTTGATTTATTCTTCAATTCGAAACGTCGGCGATCAATAGAGGTCGAGACGATGTTCGTCGTCCAACTTGACCATCGCTTTTTTCCACGATTTCGTGCAACCGACGCCCTTGCGAGTGCGGCGTTTTTTACCTTGACGGTTTTGCGTGCTGACGGCGACGACCTTCACGTCGTAAAGAGCTTCGATCGCGTCTTTAATGTCGAGCTTCGAGGCCAACTTGTTGACTTCGAAGGTGTAGGTGTTGCGCGCCGACGAGTTGTGGAAAGCTTTTTCGGTAACGATCGGGCGAATAATGACCTGATACGGCTCGAGAACGAGTTTGGTATCGGTAACGTCTTTGCATTGAGGCATTGTCTTATTCCTTATATTTCTGGTTCGTTCAATTCCGCGCGTTTAACCTAAGTCGAACTCAGGCTTCGACGCGGGTCTTGACGAACGCATCCATCGCCGATTTCGTAACCAAAAGTTGTTTCGGTCGAAGAATTTCGTAAGCGTTCAGGTCGGAAACGGGAAGAATCTTCGCCGTCGGGATATTGCGAACGCTGAGATACATGTTCGCGTCGTATTTGTCGACGACGACGAGAACCGTTTTGTCGACCGCGAGTTTGTTGAGAACTTCGGCGACGACTTTCGTTTTCGGAGCTTCGACTTGAAGAACGTCGATCATCTTGACGAATTCGGCGCGAACTTTTTCGGCCATCGCCATGCGGGTCGCGATCTTCAGAGCTTTGCGCGGAAGACGATACGACCAGTCTTTCGGGGCTTTCGCGAAAATATGACCGCCGCCGCGACGAACGCCGGAGCGTTTATGACCGGCGCGAGCGTTGCCCGTGCCCTTTTGACGATACATCTTTTTACGCGAACCGGAAACTTCCGAGCGCGTTTTCGTTTTCGCGGAACCCTGACGCAGGTTCGCCTGATACATCACGACGGCGTCGTGAAGCAACTGTTTGCTGACCTTCGGCGCCATCGCGTCGAGATCGAGTTCGTAGACCCCGACTTGAGCGCCGGTTTTGTCGTAAATCGGTAAGTTAGTCATTTTAATCAATATTCAAATTCAATGATTGTTTTCTTATTTGCGTTTACGTCGTCCGAAAATCAGGCGAGGCGCCATTTATTGTGCTTCGGAGCCGGCAACTTGTTGGTCGGACGAATCGCGACGTAAGAGCCGATCGGGCCCGGAACGGCGCCGCGAATGACGAGCAAATTGTTTTCTTTATCGACAACGACAATCTTTTGATTGCGAACCGTGCACTTCGCGTTCCCGTAGTGCCCCGGCATGCGCTTCCCTTTCGGGGTGCGGCTCGGATAGGCGCTGCAACCGGTCGAACCAAGGTGGCGGTGGCATTTCTTAACGCCGTGCGTGGCGCGTTGGCCGCTGAAATTGTGGCGTTTCATCGCGCCGGCGTAACCGCGTCCCTTGCTGCGCGCCGTAACGTCGACGGCGATCACGTCGTTAAAAACTTCGACGTCGTAATTTTGGCCGACTTCGAAACCCTCGACCGGAACGCGGAATTCGCGAACGAAACGTTTCGGTTCGCAGTCCGCTTTCTTCGCGACTTCGACGCCCGCCGCGACGGCCGCCTTTTGACGTTTGCTGTCAATATTGGCGACGTGGCCGCGTTCGCTTTTACGAGCGAGACGACGCGGTTTGTCTTTGTAGCCGAGTTGGACGGCTTCGTAGCCGTCGCGTTCCATCGTCTTCACTTGAAGAACGCAGCACGGTCCCGCTTGAATAACGGTAACAGGAATCACTTCTCCCTGTTCGGTGTATAACTGGCTCATACCGAGTTTTTGCCCAAGTAAACCGATACCCATATCTCTTTTTCCTCTATTGTCTATTGCAGACAGATTTTATTTAAGTCGCATTGCGGCCCGTCTATCGTTGGGTGAAGGCCGTTACGACGCTTGGTTTTCAGTGCAGATTAACGAGCGCCCGTCGCCTTAATTTTGATATCGACGCCGGCCGGGAGGTTCAGCTTATTCAAGGCGTCGATCGTTTTCGCGGTCGCTTGAACGATGTCGATAACGCGCTTGTGCGTGCGAATTTCAAATTGTTGACGGGCTTTTTTGTCGACGTGCGGGCTGGAAAGAACGGTGTATTGCTCGACGCGCGTCGGGAGCGGAATCGGGCCTCGAACGATCGAGCCGGTGCGTTTGGCGGTTTCAACGATCTCGAGCGCGCTTTGATCGAGCGCGGCGTGATCGTAAGCTTCCATACGAATTCTGATAATGGCGTTGTCGGAAGTCGACACTGTAATTCTCCGTTCTTTCCTAACCTAATTGACAAATATCCGGAATCGCGGTCTTCCCCGCCGTTTTCGACGCGAAAATTCTTGCGACGCGCGACTCTTGTTTTACGCGTTTCCCCTCGCTTCTCACGCCGGAGAAACCAACTTTACTCGATAATATTCTCTTGTTGCAGTCGCCGACTAAATAGCCTAACCCGTTGAGCGAAAGGGGCTTTCTCTTTTCAAAGAGCGTTGACGCGAGACTCGGGTTCGCCGAAGTTTAAAAAAACCGCGGTCGAAAATCGCCCTCTCTGGCGTATCGGCTCGCTGCGCTTAGCATCGGTAGAATTTGCAAGCGGCGCTCGCCAACGTTCTTTGTCGCCGGTAATTTGCAACGACTCGTTCAGTATACCCGAGAACTAGCGTTTAACAAGGGGGCAAAAAGACAAATTCCCCCGTTTTTTTCAAATTTCTGGAAACTTCAACAAAAATTATCTCGCGACGCGTAATTTTAGCGGTTATTCGCTTCGTATTTACCGTTTAGAGCCGGCGAAACAACGCGCGTTTTCATTACAATCGTTACGACCGCAACAAGAAAAAAAACGTCGTTTTCCCGTCTTTTTTCTTTTCGCTCGCAACGCGCCGCTAAACCGCGCTCGCTCGCCGTCGCAACTCTCGAACGACGACGTCGAAGATCGCTTCCGGCTCGGCCATCCGTCCGACGCCCGCCTCGCCGCAACTAAAAGAACCGGTCTCGGGCCCGACGATAAGCGCGCCGTCTTCAACCAACCGCCGAACGTTGCGTTGAGTCGCCGGTTTCGACCACATCGCGGCGTTCATCGCCGGAGCGTAAATCGGCGTTCCGACAAAAGCCAGAATCGTCGACGTCAACAAATTGTCGGCGAACCCGGCGGCGGCCTTCGCCATCGTGTTCGCCGTCGCGGGAGCGACGCAAAAAACGTCCGCCTGCCGCGCCAGCTCGATATGAGGGTGCGCAAGATTCGCTCCCCACATCGTCGTCGCGACGGGCCGACCGGAAAGCGCTTCAAAAGTCTTCGGCGCGACTAACTTCGTCGCCGCTTCGGTCATAACGACCGTAACGCCGAGCCCCGCCTTTCGCGCCAAACTCGTCAGCGCGGCCGCTTTGTACGCCGCGATCCCGCCGCAAACGCCGAGCAAAAGCTCTCGCCCGGCAATATCGGAATAATCGCGCGCCTCCCGAATGTTCCCGCTCATTCGAACGCCGAATTCGCAAAATCGTCGAACGTCGGAGTCGACGCGTCGCCGCCCTCGTCGGTCGCGACGACGTTTTCAACGACCTCGCCGTCCATATTCAAGTAAATTTTGTCTTCCAAAATTTCCTGAATAACGATTTGCAACTTGTCTTTCTTATCGGCGGTCGAAACGAACGAATGCGCGCCCTTATTCAAGAAAACGAGCCGCTTTTGAATCAACGCGGAGAGGCGAAAACGACCGCCGACCTTTTCGATCAGCTTTTCTTCTTTGAGTTCTTCAATCATTTTTAAGCTCCTCGACGCCGCCGCGTCGTTTTTATTATTCGTTTGTTGCCGCGCGACGAAAACCGAATCGTCGCCGCTTCTAGCGTTCGCTCAAAAAACCGACGATTTGCGCCAGCGCGTCGTCGAGATCGTCGTTGACGACGCGTCGACGGTAAAAGCCGCTCGCCGCCAACTCCGTTTCGGCCTGCGCGACGCGTTTTTCAATTTCCGCGTCGCTTTCCGAACCGCGTTTCTTCAACCGCTCGCGCAAGGCTTCGATCGACGGCGGCTCGATAAAAATCGTTTCCGCGTCCGGATAAACCGCCGCGACGCTCGCCGCGCCCTTCACGTCGATTTCAAGAACGACCCACTCGCCCCGAGCGAGCGCCGTTTCGACGTCTTCGCGAAGCGTTCCGTACAACGCGCCCCCGGCGTACACCTCGAACGACTCGAGAAATTCGCCGGCTTCGCGACGTCGCAAAAACTCCTCGCGGCTAAAAAACCGATAATCGACGCCGTCGACCTCGCCGGGCCGCGGAGCGCGCGTCGTCGCGGAAACGCTCGAAACCAACGGAAAATCGGTCTCGGCGAAAAGCCGCTTCAAAAGCGTTCCCTTTCCGACGCCGGACGGGCCGGAAAAGACCAAAATTCTTCCGCGTCGCCGTTCGCCGCCTTCGCTCGTTTCGTTTTCTCGTCCCATTTCGTCCGCGCCGCTCTTCGTTACGCTTAAATTAGTCGCGACAAACTTGGCGACGCCAACCCGCGCCGCGCCCGTCGCCGCTATTCGACGTTTTGCACCATCTCGCGAATCCGCTCGATCCCCGACTTCATCTCGACGACGCAAGCCAAAACTTCAGGCGAATTCGCCTTCGAGCCGATCGTATTCGTTTCGCGAAACATTTCCTGCGTAATAAAGTCGAGTTTCTTTCCGCAAATCGGCTCGTTTTCCATCGTTTCGTCAAATTGCTTCAGGTGCGAATAAAAACGAACGATCTCTTCGGAAATATCGACGCGATCGGTATAAACGGCAATCTCGCGAATCAAATCGCCGGGATTCAACGTCGCGCCCTCGTCGGCCAAAATCTTCGCGACGCGCTCGGTCAAGCGGCGCCGGTAATTCTCGACGACCGTCGGCGCCAGTCTCTCGACTTCGCCGATCAACGTCCGCAGACCGGCCAAATTCTCGGCCAAATCGCGCTTCATCGACGCGCCTTCGGCTTCGCGCATCGTTTGCATTTGTTCGAGCGCGTCGTCGACGCAACGGGCGATCGCGTCCCAAAGACGCTCCGGAAGATCCGCTTGTTCGGAACGGGCCGCGTCCCGAACGACGCCGGGCAACCGCGCGTAATCGACGAGCGTTCCCAACGAATCGACGGAAACGAGCTCCGGATTCTCGGCGGCGAAACGTCGCGCCTCGGCCAGATACCGTTTCAACGCGTCGAAGTTCAGCCCGACGTCCGCCGCGGCCGCCTCCCTTTCGAGACGCAGCGCGAAATTCACGGAACCCCGCGCCAACTTCGTTCGCAACCGCTCTTCGATTTTCGACTCAAGAACAGCGAAACCGTCCGGCAAACGAATCGACGTTTTCAGAAAACGGTTGTTCACCGCTTTGATCTCGACCGAAACGGCGTAACCGTCCGCGCGTCCCGAGGCCGCGCCGAATCCCGTCATACTCGTCAACATTTCGCGCTCCTAACGCTTAAACGTTCGCAAGCTCAGGCGCTCCGCGTTCGCCGCGAAACGCCGCTTCGTCCCATCATTCCGCGGCCGGGGTTTCCGTCGCCGGGGCTTCCGTCGCCGCCGGAGCGTCGGTCGCGGGAGCTTCCGTCGCCGCCGGAGCCGGGGCCGTCGCCGTCGCGGCCGGAGCGGCGAGTTTATCGGCGAGCGAACCGGCTTGCATATTCAAAATATGACGGCCGCCAATGCACGCGAGGAACCAGATAATCGCCGCGACGACGGTGATACGCATGAAGACGTCCCCCGTCTTGGCGCCGAACGCGCTGTTTCCGCCCATGCCGCCGAACGCGCCGACCAAACCGCCCCCCTTGCCTCGTTGCAACAAAATAATGAGGATCAGGAAGAGCGACAACAAAATCATGAACAGGAAAAGGAGCGATTGCAGAAAGCCGACCATATTGATTATCCCGTATCGCGCCGAAAAACGTTCGTTTTCGGCATAATGTTCTAAAAATCTTTGTTAACGACGTTTCGCGTCTTCCGTCGACGCGCCGTCTCGGAACGCCGAGCGTTGAACGCGCCGCGAGGAAGCGCCGACGCGGTCGTTCCGTCTCAATATATTATTATAATCGGAAACGCGACGAGCGCAAGCCGCCTTTGCGGACGACGCGACGCGTTCTTCAAAAAATTTCCCGATTTTTTCAAAAAAAGCAAGAAAAATTTTGAAAAACGCGTCGTTAGAAACGTCGTAAACGCCGCTCGAGGCCGCCGACCGCCGTCGATCCGCGCGACCTCCCGACGTTTGAACGCTCGACTCAACGAACGTTGTTGATAATTTCCATGAAAGCGTCGACTTTCAAGGAAGCGCCGCCGACGAGCGCGCCGTCAACGTCCGGCTTGCTCAGGATTTCCTTCGCGTTCGAGCCCTTGACGCTGCCGCCGTATTGGATGCGAACGACGTCGGCGACTTCTTTGCCGTAGCGTTCGGTCAGCCAGGCGCGGACGTCGGCGTGAACTTCCTGCGCTTGATCCGGGGTGGCGACTTTGCCGGTGCCGATCGCCCAAACCGGTTCGTAAGCGATAACGCACTTCTTCATTTCTTCAGCGGAGACGCCGGAGAAGGAGCCGTCGAGCTGGCGGCGGTTGACGTCGTTCGTAACGCCCGCTTCGCGTTCTTTGAGGAGTTCGCCGATGCAGACGATCGGGCAAAGACCGGCGGCCAACGCGGCGCGAACCTTCAGGTTGACCTGCTCGCTCGATTCGCCCATGATGTGGCGGCGTTCGCTGTGGCCGAGGATAACGTATTGGCAGCCGACGTCGGTCAGCATCGCCATTTCGAGTTCGCCCGTGAACGCGCCCGCGGCTTCAAAGTAAGCGTTTTGCGCGCCGACGCCGACGTTCGAGCCGTTCAGAATTTCGCAAACCGGTTGAACGTAAAGGCTCGGCGGGCAGACCGCGATATCGACTTCCGAAACGCCCGCGGCCGCTTCTTTCAGGCCTTGCGCCAACGCTTTCGCGGAGTCGAGTTTCAGGTTCATTTTCCAGTTGCCGGCAATCAAGAGACGTCGCATCTTTTATCCTTTTTAGGTTTCAATTTCGACACTGTCAACGCGGGCCGCCGGTTTTGGAGCGCGGGCGACCCGTCTTAAAATTCCTTCGACCGTTCATTTTACACCCGCTTTTTTCTTTCGCAAGGGGGGCCGCTCTTTTTTCCCCGGCGACATTTTTTCCAACGCTTTTCAGGACGCAAAATCGACAAAATCAACAAAGTCGGTCGTTCGCGCTCTTCCGGCGTTCTCGCGCGGGAAACAAAAAAGCCCGCCGAAGAAATCGACGGGCAAATCAGATCGCGGCGCGTCGTCCCGAAGGCCGACGAGAGCAAAAGAACGCGAAAATCGTCGCGGCGGCGCGGCTCGCCCGACAAGAAGCCGAACAAGCTTAGACCGAAAACCGTCACAAGAATGAAAGTCGAAACGAGAATCTCCCCGACCTTCTCGCGACGCGCCGACGACAATTTCGCCTCGGACGTCTCTTTTTTCGCCGTTCGCGGATTTAGACCGTTCAGAAGATCCGAGAAGTCTAAAACGCAACGCGGAAACGCCGCCGCGCGACGCGTCCCGGCGCCGCTCGACGAAAAGTTTCCCTCGCAAAATTTCGAAACTTCAAACGTCGAAAATCTAAAATAATCGCGAACTTCCCGTCGACGTCCCGCGTCGAGCCGCAAACGCTCGAACGCCGAAGACCTTGCGCCGACGCCGCCTAAGGTCGGGTTTCCTTCGTTTCGAAATCTTTCGGCAAGGCGCGAACTCGAATCGCCGACCCGATCGCCGACGCCCGCTTTCTCGCCCCGCGCCCTTATTATATTCAAAGCGCAAACCGATTGCAAATTTTTTTCGCGCTTTTTTCCTCTTTTTCCTCAAAAATTTTCCGTTTCTCGACGCCGGACGACCGTTCGCGCGGAAAAAACCGATCGCGCCGACGCCGACGCCCTTTTTTTCGCTAAAAATTTCATTTCTTCGCCGTCCGTCGCCCGCTTTCCTTGCTTTTCCGACGTCGAGCGGTTATAATCGCGTTTTTACCCGTCGAGGCCCGGTCGGTTCGCCCGACCCGCCGTCCTTAACCCCCAAGTCAAGCCATGTTTCGCAATCATCCTATTTTCCCCAAAACGCCCGTTTCCCTTGAATCCCGCCGCCGTTTCGTTCGCAACCTCGCGACGACGGGAACCGCTCTTTGCGCCGCGTCTTGCGGACTTTCGTTCGACGCGGCGTTCGCCCGCTCGCTCGAAAACGACGCCGACCGCCGTCCGATCGACGTCGATCTGAGCGGCGATCCCGGCGTTTCCGACGCCGAAATGGAGGCGATCTACGAACAGATCAAAACGCCGTACAAATACGGAATCGTCCTCCCGCAGGAAAACGGCTCGCCGGTCGACTCGGCGAACGTCTTTCGCAAGGACGGCGCCTGGCGCATGGTTTACCTCTGCTTCCTCGACAACGTCGGATACGTCGCCAAACTCGCCCAAAGCGACGACTTGCTCCGTTGGGAAACGCTCGGAGTCGTCGCGCCGTTCCGTCAAACCGGCTGGGACGCCTGGCAAGTTTCGCCGTCGGCCGCGCTCGTCGACCACGTTTGGGGCGGCTCTTACGAGATTCAAAAGTACGAAAACAAATATTGGTTCACTTATATCGGCGGCGCAGGGAAAGGCTACGAGCCGGATCCGCTCAAAATCGGGCTCGCCTGGACCGACGACGCCGCGAAACCGACCGAATGGAACCGCTTCGACCGCCCGATCATGGCGCCGGAAGACCCGGACGCCCGCGCTTTCGAAAAGACGACGTTGTACAAAACGAGCGTTATTTGGGACAAAGAGCGGCGGCTCGGCTCGCAATTCGTCTGTTTTTACAACGGAAAAGCCGTCGAAAACGGTCGAGCGGTCGAGCGGATCGGCATGGCGGTTTCGGACGATCTCGTCGATTGGCGCCGCTTCGGAAACGGCCCTGTCGTCGACAACGGAAGCGGCATTTCAGGCGATCCGCAAGTCGTTCGACTCGGCGATTACTGGGTCATGTTCTACTTCGGCGCGTTTTGGAAACCGAAGGCGTTCGACACGTTCGCCGTCTCGAAAGACCTCGTTCATTGGCGCCGCTGGGAGGGCCCGCACCTCGTCGAACCCTCGGAGGATTACGACGCGACTTTCGCCCACAAGCCCTGGGTCGTTTGCCGCGACGGCGTCGTTTACCACTATTACAACGCCGTCGGAAGCCAAGGCCGCTGTCTCGCGTTGGCGACGTCGAAACCGTTGAAATAGCGCCGAGCCGTCATATTTCACGGCTTGTCGTCGGCGGCGTCTTCCGCGCCGCGTCGGTATTAGCAAAACTTATAATTTGAGTTTTTCCGTCCTTTCAACCCGCTTTTTGAAAACTTAAAATGAGAACGTATATCAAAAACGCTTTAAAATCCGCTTTCGCCGCGTCGGCGCTCGCCGGTTCGTTCGTCGCCGGACTCGACGGAGCCGCAAGCGCCGAGCTTGAAAAACCGCTCGACCGCGAAAAAATCGTCGCGCGGCACAGAATCCGCTCCGAAAATCTCGATTTAAAGATTTCCGTCGGAAACGGCAATTTCTGTTTCAACGTCGACGGCACCGGGCTCCAAACGTTCGGCGGCGACGTTCTCGCGCACTGGGGTTGGTTTTCCGAACCGCTCCCGCCGAATTATACCTGGGCCGACGTTCCGCAAACCGGCACCTACCAGCGCGGCCGTTTGCAGGGGGCCGACCCGTTCCCGCAAGACCGCGGCGACCTTTACCAATGGGTGCGCAACAACCCGCGCCAAGCGAACTTAGCGCGAGTTCGTTTCGTTCGCGGCGACGGTGCCGAGCTTCGCCCCGACGAAATTTCCAACGTCCGCCGCGATCTCGATCTTTGGACGGGCCTGCACGCGACGACGTTCGAACTCGACGGCGAAACGGTTTCGGTTGAAACTTGCGTCGGCGACGACAAAGCGCTCGACTCGACGGTCGCCGTCCGAATCGACTCGCCGTTGCTCCGCTCCGGCGCGCTCGCGGTCGTCGTCGACTTTCCTTATCCGTCGCTGAAATTCGGCGCCTGGACGGGCGATTTTTCCGCCGACGCGCCGAAAACCGACTTCGCCGTTTCCGTTCCGAACGGTTTTAACGAAAATAACGGCGAAAACGCGTCGCCGTCCGGCGCGCTGATCGTCAAGCGCAACCTGTCGAACGAATACGCCGAAGGCGTCGTCGGCGATTACTCCTATTCGGTTCGCGTCGATTGGGCGAACGGCGTCGGCGCTCGACTCGGCGAAACGTCGTCGATCCGCGTCTCCGGAACCGGCGTTAAAACCGATAAAACCGGCGCCGATTCGCAACCGCTCGACCTTTTGCTGACCTTCGACGGCGGCGATTATTCTTGCCGACCGACCGACGATTCCGTTTTTTCGGCGCAAACACCCCAATTTGACGCGGTAAAAGCGGAGTCGGCGAAGCGTTGGGAAACGTTTTGGCGTTCCGGGGCCGCGATCGACCTTTCGGGAAGCGCCGATCCTCGTTGGCGGGAACTCGAACGTCGCGTAGTTCTTTCGCAGTTCCAGCTCCGGACGAACAGCGCCGGAAATTGGCCGAGTTCGGAATCGGGGCTCCTGACGGTCGACTCTTGGAACGGGCGTTTCCATCTTGAAATGACCTGGTGGCACCTCGCTCATTATTTCCTCTGGAACCGCGCCGAACTGGCCGACGACGCCCTTAAAATTTACCCGACCGTTAAAGACGGCGCCCGCGCGCTCGCCGAACAGCTCGGTTATCAAGGCGTCAAATGGCAAAAAGAGATCGCGCCGGACGGTCGCACCGCGCCTTGGCTCGGAAATCTCGTTCTCCTTTGGAAGCAGCCGCACCCGATTTTCTTCGCCGAACTCGATTATCGTCGCTCCCCGACCCGCGAAACGCTGTTAAAATGGGCGGACATTATCGAAGAAACCGCCGAACATATGGCCGATTATCCGGTTCGCGACGACGCCGGCGTTTACCATCTTGCGCCGAACATGCCGCCGAGCGAACAGGGAACGACGAAAGACTGCGTTTTCGACCTTGCGTATTGGCGCTGGGGTCTCGACGCGGCGAACCGTTGGCGCGAACGTCTCGGCCTGGAACGGGTCGAACGTTGGGACGAAGTTCGACGGGCGCTCGCTCCGCTCCCGCAAAAAGACGGCGTTTTCGTTCACTCCGCGGAATGGCTCGACTCGTTCGAGAAGCGGAATTGGGAGCACCCGGATTTGATCGGCGTCTTCGGAATGCTCCCGCCGCTCGACGGCGTCGACCGGGCGACGGCGCGTCGAACGCTCGAAAGAGTCGTCGCCGAATGGCAATGGCAACGCTGCTGGGGTTGGGACTTCCCTTGGACGGCGATGGCGGCGACGCGCGTCGGGCGTCCGGATTTGGCGATCGAAGCGCTCCTTAACGACTCGCCGCGCAACGATTACGACGAACGCGGCGTCAATCTCGGCGGCCCTTGCCCCTATCTCCCCGGAAACGGCGGGCTTCTTTACGCCGTCGCGGCGATGTGCGCCGGATTCGATTCCGAAGCGGACGCCGCCGTCGACCCGGCCGACCGTCCCGCGCCGCCGACGTCCGGGGACTCCGGGCCCGGTTTTCCGGACGGCTGGTCGGTAAAATGGGAAAACTTGAAACCGGCGCTTTGATCGCGCTCGACGCCGTTTTTAATTTTCGCGCCAAATTTCAACGCCGCCGCGTTTTCACTCTCCGACGCGGCGGCGTTTCGCCGGCCTCCCCCGGATTTTTCTTCGCCCAATCTTTCCATTTCATCCAATTTCCCAATTCACCCCAATCCGCCCCAACTTCGTCGTTTTCGCCAAATCGTCTCCTTGTCTTCGCGCAACGAAAAATTTTCTTTTTTTTCTAAAAAAATTCCGTTTTTCTTGCGAATTTTGGCCGCCGTCGCTATCTTATAACCAAAGGGAACGAGAGTTCGCTCGACGGAAAGTTTTAAGATAGGACGTCGGAACCGATCCAAACGCCGACGCCGGAGCGGAAACGCTTCGGCGAAAGACGCGAAAATCGGAACGGCGCCGGGTTGGTCGCCCCTTGGAGTCTTAAAACGCCCAAAAATCCGTTCAAGAATTAAGAGCCGATTTTTAAAACAAAAACGACGCAGGTTTCTCAAGAGCGCAACGTTCACCGAGAAAACCGCAAACGTTTTTCACGCGCGCGTCGGCGGCAAAGGTTGTCGCACAAAGTCGGATTTTCGACGTCGAAACCTGAAAGACGCGACGTAAAGGCTCAAAACTTCCTTCGTTGAAAACGTTTAAGAAAGAAGAATTTAGAACCAAAATCTAAGTCGGCGCGACGCTTCGGCTTCGCGCCCGTTTCGATTCGTTCGCTTCTTCTCTCTTTAAGCCTTGAAGGAATTGCCGCGCAGTAAGACCGCGAGGCCCCGGCGGCGTCCTTTAGCGCTTTCGTTTCGGCGAAAAGCGCGGCCGCAAGCGCGGGAATGATCGTTCGGCCCGGTTCGCCGGTTCCGAGATTCGGCGGGTTTCCCGTCGAAGGGCGAGTTTTCCGCCGTTTCGCGTCGGGACGTTTCGACGTTCCAACGAGCGCGGCGGAGGATTTTAACAGCCCGAGGCCGTCAAAAAACGAGCGCGGAAAGACGTTTTTTTCGTCGTTCGACGCGATTTCGGACGTTTTCGTTCGCAAAATCCGTTTCGGACGCCGAAATCGCCGCGTTTCGCGACGGAAAATTCCCTTCGAAGGCGGCGCGACCGTCCGTTTCGTTCGACGCTGGTCGAACGCCGACCGGAACCGATCGCCGCTCGCCCAAGATTTAGCCTTCCGCGAAAGAGAGCGAATCCCTTTCAACGTCCGACGCGTCAAGGACGGCGGGCGAAATCTCGTCCCTTTTTCCCTATTTTGGCGCCGTTTGCGCGTTCGTTTTTCAATGTAATCCGCTTTAAACGAACGCGTCGCGTTAACACGCGGCGGCGCCTTTATTCGACAACCGGCGCTTAAAATCAAAAACGGCAACAAAAAACAATCGACAACGGGAACAACATGGCGAAAACAGTCCAAACGACCTTTACCAAACAGAAACGCCAACTTGCGAAAGCGAACGCGCTTATCGAAACGATTCGCGCCCAGGAAACGCGAACGCAACGTTTCGACGCCAACGACCGGCTCGAAACGGAGGAAAGAACCGCTTACGTCGCCGATTCGCCGGAAAATATCGCGTCGCAAGTCGTCGAGATCGTCGCCGACGTCGTTCGCCAACACGGAGCGCGGCAACGGGCGAACTCCGTTTCGAAAGGCCGTTTCGAGTTTTGCGGAATTGAAGCCGACCTCGCCGTCCCGCAACTCCGCGCGCTCCAGGAAGCGCAAGCGACGCTCGCCGCGCTCGTCGAAAAGTTGCCGGTCGAAAACAAGCGGCGGATCCCGAACGGCGAACTCGACGGGCGCCCGGCGTTTTTCTCGCCGCTTCAAAAGATTTTCGAAACAAAAACGCGCAGCGTCCCTTACGAGGAGACGGCGTCGACGCGCGTTCGAACTTACGAAGAAAAATACGACGTTCTTCTTTACCAAACGCGAACGGTCGAGATCGATTACGGCCTCCCGACGGCGACGATCGCTCGGCTGAAAACGCTCGTCGAAGACCTTGCGACCGCGATTCAAGTCGCGATCGACGAAGCGAACGCCCAAGCGCGAGAAGACGACGACTTCCTGAACGACGTCGCGGCCAGGATTCTCGCCGAATTCGAACGCCAATGGAAACCGGAGCGCTAACAAAAACGCTAACGGCGTCGTTCGTCGCGTCCGAAACACTATCGGCGTCGTTCAAATTTACGACGTTTCCTCCCGCCGTCGAGCGCTTATTTTCCACCGCCGTCGCGCCAAACAAGGTAATCGGCAAGCGCGGAACGCCAATCGGGCAAACGATAAACGCCGTCAAGGTCGCCGTATTTTACCGATCTTAACGCCGTAAACGCCGACTGCGGCGCCGAAATTCCATATTCTTGCGACGAGATCCCGGCGATCTGAACGTTCGTCAACCCGCGGCGCTCCGCAACAAACTCGGCGACGTCGCGCGGCGTTCCCCGCGAAGCGCCGCCCAAGTGATAAAGCCCGGTCGCGCCGGCTCGAACGAGCGTTTTCAGAGCGCAAAGAACGTCGACGGCCCAAGTCGGCTCGACGATTTTGTCGTTCAACGCGGAGAGCCGCCGCGTTCGTTTGAACGCTTTCAAGAGCGATTCGACCAAATTTCCGGACGAATATTCCGTCGTTTCGCCAAAAATCGACGACGTTCTCAAAATCAACGATCGCGGCGCCTCGGCCGCTATCCGCTCGCTTTCGAGTTTCGTCTTCGCGTAAACGCTCGCCGGATTCGGCTTGTCTAACTCGGAAAACGCCGGCGCGCTCGGATCGATCGTCAAAATCGGCCGCGCGTTTCCCCACTCGTCGAAGGCGACTTCCCGCGAATTTACGGAATTTGGGAAAGCCGGCGAACTTTGACGTTCGCCGCCGACCTCAAAAAGCCGCTCGTTTTTCCCATTTTCACCATTTTTACCCTCAAACGCTCCTTCGTTCGGCTCGGGCGTTCGGGTCAAGCGATCGCGGTAAAAAATTTCGCCGCACCCAAATTGAACGAGGAGCGCCCCGGTTCGACGAACGGCCTCCTTCAAGTTGGCGACGGCGTTCGCATGCGCGTTTCGAGCGGTGTTCGCGCGGGTTTCGAGCCAATCGATCAAATTGACGCCCGCCGCGTTAACGACGACGTCCGGCTTGAAATCGCTCAACGTTTCGACGACGAAAAGCCGCGAGCAGAGATCGAAATCGGGCAAATTCAACGGGATAACGACGTCGCTCGACTCGACGACCGAACCGCCGACGCCCGCCGCGATCCGCCGCTCGACGCGGGGATCGTTCCAATACTTCGCGATCGCGCTTCCCAGCGTTCCCATCGCGCCAACAACGACGATTTTCATTCCGCGTCCTTTCTCCGTCTCGCTCCCGACGCGACGGCGCCGAAACTCCCGTTCCGCCAACCGCCGCTTCAAAGCGCAAAATCGCGACGATTAGATATAATCGGTAAACAATTCTTTTTCCGGACGCGGCAAAACGACCGCCGACGCCAAGAGCCCGCGATCTTTGATCCCCTCGACCGCCGCGTCGACCGCCGCCTGAACGTTCGCAAGCGACCCGGTCGCCAAAAGGAGGCCCTTTCCGCCCATCGCCATCGCCAAGCTGAGCCGGAAAAGCGTTACGTCGGCGGCCTTCGCGGCGACGTCGGCGGCGACGATCGCGGAAACGGCGCTAAACGTTTCGACGACCCCGAGCGCTCCGATCGTTTCGGGCCCCAAAACAACCGATTGCGCCAACGCCGGGAAGACGGCCGGATGCACGTTCGCGACGGTCAACGAGTCGATCGTCGACGTTCCGCCGACGCGAAGCGCCGTCTCCATCGCCGCTTCGACGTCGCCGATCGCGCCGGAAAAAACGATCAAATATTTTCCCGAACAGATCGTTCGAGCGATCAAGAGCGTCGTCGACGCGGCTTTCATCAACGCGTCTTGAACTTGATACCCGACGCCGACGCTCGACAATTCGATCGCGCCGACCGCGGCGTTATTCGTTTTCCCAGCCATTATCGTTCCCTAAAACTTCGTTTTCAACGTTTATCCGAAGCGTTTTCGCCAGCCGCCCAACGCGCCGCTTGCGCAAATTCGCCCCCAAGCTCAAAAATTTCGGCGCTCGCACGAACGCCGAGACCTCGACGCTTTTATTTTACGCGGAAAATCGCTCGCCGTCAAGACGCCGCGCTCGTCGCGCCGCCTTGAAACCGTTCGCCGCCCGTTTTTCAATCCCTACATTCCGCGCGACCGGCGCATTTCCCCAATTCGCGTCCGTTTCGCCCGCCGCGCCGATTTCCGTCCAAATCGCGACGACGCCGGAACGCTCCAAAATTCGCCGCGCCGCTTCCGCCGCTTTCTCGCTCCGCTCCAAAAGCGCCGACGCGTCCTTTTCCCCGACGTTTAAATCGCCCATTTTCACCTTCCTTTCCAATTTAACGACCGTCGCAGTTTTGCACGTTATTCAAACAAATCAAAAAACGCCGTTTTACCGGAAGTTTTTCTGAAAAACGACGCGACTTTTTCTTCAAGCCTCTTATTATAAGCGTTTCTTATAATGCATCGAGAGCATTCGACTGTTTTTTTGAAAACGCAGTCCTTGCGTCAAAAATCAAGACTCGCGCATTTTTTCAAACGGCGCCGCTTCAACGCGGAAGAAAAATCCAGGAAAACGAAAACAGCCGCCCAATCACCGCCGCCTTCTTATTTTACGCGTTTCCGCTATTCAACGCCGTCTTCCCCAACGACGTTAAACGCCAAGGAGCGCGACGCTTTCCCGGCGCCGCGCTCCTTTCTCGCCGTCGCACGAATTAAAATACAACGATTTTAACACGTTTAACGGCGCTTATTAACGCTTAACGTCGACCTCCGACGCCGTCAAACGCCGACGCCGGCCAACGCAACCTCAAGCGCGTCCGCCAATTCCGCTTCGGAACGAACGCCGACGAATCGCTCGCGCAACTCGCCGTCTTCGTAAAGAAGGACGGTCGGCACCGCCGAAATATCGCATCGCGTTCCCAAATTCGGATGCGCGTCGACGTCGACCTTCGCAATCGTCGCCCGACCGGCGAACCGCCGCGCCAACGAATCGAACGTCGCCCCGGTCATGCGGCACGGCCCGCACCACTTCGCGTAAAAATCGATCATCGAAACGCCTTCCGCGACGATCCGGTCGAATTCCCTTTCGGACTCGATCGTCGTCGGCGTTTCGTCCGCGTCAAAGGCCTCAAAGCTTTCGTAACTTTCGTAAATCCCGTAAGTTTCGCCTCCACCGGAACTTTCGGAACCGCCCATTCCACCCGTTTCGCCCATATTATGCTCGTTCATTCCATTCGCTTCGCCTTCGCGACGCGCTTGTTCGTCGGCGTTCCCGTTATTTTCGGCGCCGCGGTTATTTTCGTTATTGCTGTTATTATCGCTACCACCGTTATTTTCATTCCAGTCGGCCATATTGTCGTCCTTTCGTCAATTGTCGTTTGCGCCGCCGACGCCCGACTTCGGCGCGTCGGATTGCAAGGGGCGCGTTCCTTTTTTCTTCTCCAAAATACCCTTTTTAACGCCGGCGCGACAGATTCGGCAAAATTTTCCGCCGCAAACTCAAGAAAAACGACTCGATATTCAATCGACGCCTTGGCGTCGGTCGTCGTTTTCGCCGGGCGGACGTCTCGCAAAGAACGCAAGAAAAGAAAAAGCGCCGCGACGCCCCCGTCGCGACGCGTTGCCAAACGCTCGAAAAGTCGGCGCGACGTCGCCCAATCAACGCCGGACGCCGCCAAACTTTCGTCAAACCGCCCCGTTTAACGCCGCGTCTCCGTTGCGTCGAGCGTTTTCGAGCGATCCGGCCAAATCAAGTCGGCGAGTTTTTCCAAAAACAGGACGGTTCGCGGGCCGGGAACGGTCGCGTAAAGGTCGAGAATCGGATAAATCCTATCGTTTTTAACGGCTTTAACGCCGTCGCCGAGCGTTCGCCATTCGGCGCGTTTTTCGGCGACCTTCGCGTCGGCCTCCGCGCCTTCGACGTAAACGCCGTCGGTCGAAAGATCGACGATCGCGTCCGGATCCAGAGCCGCGATCCCCTCCGGCGAAACGACCGGAGCCGCGCCGCGCAGTCCCCCGGCGGCGTTCGTCGCGCCGACGATTTCGAGCGCTTCGTTAAAATAGGGGTTTTGGGCGGCGACAAAAACGTCGGCGATCTTGCCGAGCCCCGGCGTCCGGTCGATCGCGATCAGCGCGGACGGTTTCGGACGCCCCGCGACGCTCGCCCGAATCGCGTCGAGTCGATCTTCCGTTTCGCGACGCAATTTTCGCCCTCTTTCCGCGCCCGTTTCCCCGCCGACCGCCGCGCCGAGCGTCTCGAACGACGCCAAAACCCCGCCCAGCGACGAGTGATCGACCGCGACCGTTTCCACCCCCAGCGCCGTCAATCTTTTCGCAAGTTCCGTATTTTCGCGCAAAACGACGACAAAATCGGGGTCGAGCTCGACAATCGCTTCGACATTAATATCGAAAAGGCTCCCAATCTTCGGCAGATCGGCGACTTCCGGCGGATATTGGCAATACGTCGACGCCGCGACGACGGAATCGCCAAATCCCAGCGCAAAAAGGGTTTCCGTTACGCTCGGGACGGTCGAAACGACGCGTTTTTCCCCCGATTCGCCCGGCTTGCCGCTTTTATCGATTTCCCCCAAGCTCGCCGTTTTAACGCCGTTTTCATTATCCGACGGCGAACAACCGCTCAAAACGGCCGCCGTCGTCAACGCCAACGCCGCTAAAACCGTCAAAATCGTTCGCACAAAGCCTGTTTTCTTCATCATTTCCTTCCTTCTTGTTTTCTTCGTCTTTTCAACTTTTTCCATTTTAACGCCAACGTTAGACGCGCCGTCGCCGTCCCCGCCCATTATACGCCGATCCAACGCCGACGCAACGCCCCCCGAAACGCGCCGACGTTTTTAAATTAGCCTTCTCTTTTTCCCGTCAAAAACGTTGTTTCGCTCCTATTAATCAAAACTAACTTTATTCGCCGACCGCCTCGTCTCCGCCGTTTCGCAAATTTCGCGCTTGCGTTTCGACGCTTTTCGCAAATTCTCTTAAAAAAACGACCGAAACCGTTGAAATCGCGATTTGGACGCCGTATAATAACGACAAACTTGCGGTTTTACGCGACGCGTCGGCAAAAACGCGTCGTTATTTTCGGTCGAATCGTTAAAAACAGCGCTTTTAACGGTTCGCATTCCCGTTCGTTTCGCCCTATTCAACGCTAAAAGAAACGCCGATGAGTCAAGAAAAAATCACGCGTCGCGCTTTTACGCAAAGCGCGCTCCTCGCTTCCGCGATTTTCGGAGCGGAAACGTTCGCCCCGTCCTCCCCGTTTTCCCAAATTAACGCCGGCGCGGCGTTCGGCGCGGAACCCGCCTCGTCGCGCCCGGGCGTCGCCGACTCGCCTTACGGCGTCTGCTCGCACCTCGGCGGCGGCGAGGAACACGATCAAATGCCGAAAAACCTCGAATTAATGAAAGCGGCCGGGATCGCTTGGGCGCGCGCCGACTTCTCTTGGAGCGGAGTCGAGCGGAAACAGGGCGAATGGACGTTCGACCGCCTCGACCGCGTCGTCGACGAAACGAACCGCGTCGGGTTGCAAGTCTTGCCGATCCTCAATTACGACGTCGCTTGGGCGCCCCCGGCGTTCCAGCATTTGGACGCTTGGCTCGAATACGTCCGCCGGGTCGTCGAGCGGTACCGCGACCGGATCCGCTATTGGGAAGTTTGGAACGAGCCGAACCTCGAAGGTTTTTGGAAGGCGACGCCGAGCGGCGCCGATTACGCGACGTTGTTGCGGGAAACTTACAAGACGATCAAAGCGATCGACCCGGAACTCGTCGTTCTTTACGGCGGGCTCGCGGGCGTTCCGATCGATTACTTCGAAGCGTCGCTCGACGCGGGCGCCGGAGAATTTTTCGACGTCGTCAACATTCACCCCTACCGCGGCGGCTTGACGACGGAACAGGCGATTCGCCGTTTCGAAAAGGATATCGCGCAATTCACCGAAGCGCTCGCGAAGCGAAACGTCGCGCCGAAACCGGTTTGGATCACCGAAATGGGCTGGGCGACGCCTCCCGTCTTCGGCGAAACGAACAACCGCGTCGTCAGCGCCGGGCTTCAGCTTCTCTTCCCGGAATCGACGACCGGCGACGAGCCGCTCCCGAAAGTCGCGATCTTTTACGATTCGCGGTACGAACCGTCGGCGAACGCGGCGCCGCAGGAATTTTACCGGCTTCTCCCGGCGGGTTACTTCGCTCGCGGACGGGGCGGACGCGGACGACGCGGCGGCGTCGAAAGCCTCGTTTCGTTCGTCGACGCGGACGGCTTGGAAAAGCTTTCCCCGAAAGACGTTCCGGCGCTGGTCATGCCGCCGAGCGAAACGTTCCCCGCCGACCGATTCGACGCGTTGGCGAAATACGTCGCGGACGGCGGCGCGCTCTTCCTGTTGGGCGGCGTTCCCCTTTATTATCGTTCGGTTATCGACGAAACGGGATTCTACAAACAGGAGAATCACAACCCGACGCACGACGCCGACATGCGGGCGCTCCGTCTCTCCTGGTACGCCTGGTGGACTCGCGAAAACGTTCCGGAAACGGCGCCGCTCTTCGTCGCGTCGGAAAGCGCGAAAGCGCTCGAAGGTTATCAGCCGGTCGTCAAGGGTTCCCGCTTCTTCGACGATTCGCGGTTAAAAGAGGGCGACCGTTTCATCCCGATCCTTGAAGCGCGCGACGGCGACTTCTCCGGCGTCGCCGCTTGCGTTTACGACTTCAACAGCGATTACCGCGGCGCGGTCGTCGTTTCGTCGATTCTCGGCGACGGCGCGGTCGGCGACAACGTTTCGACGGTCGAGAATCAGGCGGTTTACCTTCCGCAGGCGCTCCTCGCGTCCTTCGCTTTCGGCGTCGAGCGGTATTTCTGGTACGAATTTCACGCGCCGCAACGGGACGACGTCGACAAAGAGCATCACTTCGGGATCGTCGGTCAACAGCTCGACCCGAAACCGGGTTACTTCGCTTATCAGGCGTTGACGAAGGCGCGACCGGCGGGTTCGACCGGCGACAAACTCGCGACGACCGCCGAAACGCGGATCGCTTCCTGGACGCGTCCGGACGGCAAACGCGGCTGGGCGCTTTGGACGAGCAAGGCCGAACGTCCGACGACCGTTAAATTCGACGGAACCGTCGACGCCGCGTTCGATTATCTCGGCAACGAAGTCGACAAGCCGCGTTCCGGAAGCGAAATCCGCCTCGCGTCGGGGATTCTTTACCTCGTCGGCCCGAAAAACGTCGAGCTGAACTGACGCCGCGACGAACCGTCCGAAAAAACGCCCCGAAGCGCCGCCGTCGCCGCGAACAAGCGAAAACGGCGGCGACGCGGCGGCGTTCGTTTTTTCCCGACCGCCGTCGCCGCCGAACGAAAACGTCCCGAAGCGCCGCCGTCGCCGCGAACGCTCAGTTCCAAACGTCGAAACCGTCGCCCTCGACGTCGAGCGCGTCCGGTTCCGCGAGCGCTTCGAACAAGTCGCGACGCTCTTTCTTGCGCGACGCTTCGACGTCGAACAGCGTCGCTTCGATTTCGTTCCAAACGTCGGAGCCGCAATCGGTTGTAAATTCGTCGTCGTCCCAAACGCTCGTCGACGTCGGCTCTTCGCCGTCGCGCCCGGCGTTCTCTTCCGCGTTTCCGCCGACGGACGTCCCGATCGACGCGGCGGCCGTTCCGCCGTTCAAACGCAGGACGCGGCTAATTTCGTTCGCGGCGGCGATGCTCCCGGCCGTTTGCGACGACGCGGCGGCAAGCGAAACCGTTTCCGCGTTAACCCCTTGCGTTTCTTGCGGTTGCGGTTCGTCAAACGCGTTCGTTCTTTCTTCGAGCGACGGCGTTTCTTCGGCGCGTTCGTTCGCCGGAACGAGCGTTTCGCCGAGACAAAACTCGTAAACTTCGCCGTTGGACGCGGTAATTTTAAGCGTCGCAACGTAAGTCTTCGCAACGTTTTCCGCTTGATAACAGCGGGCGAAGGTCGCGGCGCTTCCCCGTTCGTCCAAAACCGTTTCGGTTCCGTCGCCCCAGTTCGCCGCCCAGCGTTCGACCGTCCGCGCGGAGAAGAACGACGCCGTTAAGTCAAACCGCGTCAAGACGTTCGCGCCGTCGAGTCGAACCGTTTCCGCTTTGACGCCCAACGTCGGCGCGACCGTTTCAACGGCGATCTCCCGCAACGCGATTTCGCTTTCGACGCCGTTTTCGTCGACGACTTGCAACCGGGCGTCGAACGAATCCGACGTTTCAACGACGCGATAAAACCCGGCGGTTCCGTCGTTTAACGCGCTTCCCGTCGGCGCGGACGAACCGTTCAGATCCCAACGATACTGCAACGAGCCGCCGTTCGGAGCGGTCGAAGCGGCCCCGGAAAGCCAAACGGCGCACCCCTCTTGAACGCGAACGACGTCGCTCGTAATCGCCGCCGTCGGAA
This sequence comes from uncultured Planctomycetaceae bacterium, assembly GCA_964539525.1. Taxonomy (GTDB): domain Bacteria; phylum Planctomycetota; class Planctomycetia; order Pirellulales; family Thermoguttaceae; genus RUG369. The sequence continues at coordinate 143,638 of CAZIJJ010000005.1, forward strand.
CGGTTTGCGAAACGCCGAGCCCGCTCAAACGCAACGTCGACAAAACGTCGCCGGTCGCCGTTTCGACAAACTCGACGGCGACTTCCCGCCCGACGACCGCCGACGGCGCGAAATAGAACGTCAATTCGACGCTTTCGCCGGGTCGCAAAACGACGTTTTCGCAGTCGACGCTCTCGCCGTCCGCATAATATCCGACGACGTAAAAGTCGGACGTTCCGGCGGTTCCGACCGTCTTGACGCCGAACGCCGCCGTTTTCGAACCGTTGTTTTCAAGCGCGATCGTCCGCTCGACGACCCCGACGTTCCCGTCTTCTTCCGAATCGCCGCCGTTCGCCGCGTCGACTTCGACGGAGCCGAAGTCCAACGCCGTTTCGCTCGCTTGGATCCGCGCGACCGATTCAAACGCAAACGACGCGCTTTCGGCGGTTGCGAACGTCGAACCGATCGACGCCGCGACGCGGTAATCGCCGCTCGGGAGCCCGAGTTCCGCGACGTTCAAAACGAACGTCAAACGCCCGAAGTCGTCGACTTCGCCGTCTTCGAGCGCGACGCTCGTCGTTGCGACCGCCGTCGTTTCGCCGCCGTCTAAAACGTTTCGCCAAACGAGTTCGAGCGTTTCGCCGGTTCGATCGACGTTGGCGTCGACCAGTTCGACGACCGCCAAAACGACGCCGTTTTCATCGTCGAACGTCGCGTCGACGGCTTTCGCTTCCGCTTTGCGCGTCGTCGCCGTCGTTTCGTAAAGCGTCGCGGTTCCGCCGGTTAGCGTCGCGTCGCTCGTTGCGCGCCAACCGTCGAACTCTTCGACGTCGAGGAACGTCAAATACGACCGCGCGACGCTTTCGTCGGCGGATCTAAAGCGTTGCAAATAACCGAGTTCGACCATCTCCGCTTCCGAATAAACGACGCCGTCGGGACTTTCGAACCGCAACCCCGGCTCGTCGACCGCGTTCGTCCATTCGAGCAGCAACGCGGCGGTCGGCGCCTCGAACGTTTCGCTCGTGCCAAGTCCGTTCATCGCCGCCGCGTTCGCCGACGGCGCCGTCGCCGCGTTCCGAGCGCGAATTTCGCCCAGCTCTTTCAAAGTCAGCGGTTCGAGCGACGTAAAGTTCGGGTTTTCCGGCGTTAGGACGGCTTTTCCGCCCAGCCCGGCGTCGATCGTTACCCGCCAATCGTCCCGCCCAAAATAACGCGCTTCCACGTAAAGCTTTCGTTGGCCGATCGTTAGGTCGCCTGTAATCGTTACGCATTCGCGAAAACCCGCGACGCGGCTTCGTTTATCCCAAACGACCGTCGCGTTTTTCAGCGTAAAGGAGTCGACGTTTTCTTCGCGACTCCCGTAATCGGTCGCGATCGTCAATTCGTCGAAGACCCCGTAAGCGCCGCCGAAAGGAACGTTAGCGTCGGCGCCCCACCCTTTGACGAACGTAAATTCCTTCGTTTTTCCGATCGCGCTGAATTGTCCGCCCATCTCGCCGCACCACAACGTCGCGTCGGTCGCTTTCATCCCGTCGGAGTCGACCCTGATTTTCCCCTGAATCGTCGCCAACTCTTCGTTGGACGCGAACGCCGGAGCGTAACGATACAGAATTTTTCCCGTCCCCTCCAACGAATAATCGACGTTTTCCGCGTGCGCGTCGACCGGCGTCGGCGAAAACGTAAGATCCGCTTTCGCAAGGCAATAACTCGCAAAGACGGAGTCGACCGCCCCCAACGGCTTCGCGTCTTTCGTCTCGTCCCAGAACGTCTTAACGCTTTCAAGCGAATGATCTTTATAGCTCAGCGTCGCCGGCCAGAAGCGCCCGTCCGGCGCGATAAGAACCGCTTCGCCGGTCTTGAGGACGCCGTTCGCCAAGGTCGAATCGTCGTTGATCTCCATCATACGCCAACCGTTCGCAAGCGTTAAGACGTCGTTGCGCGCTTTGAAAAGGTTCCACCTGAAATTTAACGCGTTTGGCAATTCCATAGCGTTGCGGCATATCAACGCTTCAAAGACGCCGATCTCGGCGGCGGCCAGACTTTTCACACATTTGCGCGCGTGTTCGGTCGTACCGCGAATCGCCAGGACGTCCGCCGCGACGCTTTTCGTAATCGAGCGCCACTTTTCGTAGCTCTCGTCTTCGTAATGGAACCAGTAACTTCCGAAAACTTCCGGAGTTAAGGATTTCTCCTTCGTATCGGCGTCGCGTCGAAATTTCAGAACGAGCTTGTCCGCTTCGGTCGACGAATCGTCGCCCTGGGTCAATTTTTGCGCGCAGGCGTACGGAACGGTCAGCGGAGCGATATGCTTGTCCTCCGCGTAACCGACGACGTCCGACGGCGATTCGAACGTATACAGCCAAACTTGGGAGCCGGGCAAGACCGTTTCTCCGGCCAGCGACACGATATCGCCGCTTGAGACGTAATACGTTACGTTTTCGGCGGTTTGGACGTAACCGTCGATCGCTTCCGCCAAAATTCCCGGCGCGTTGAAAAGCTCGACGTTGCGAAGGGCGCCGCGGTCGATTTGAGCGTAATCGGCGACGATCAGCTACGCGACCGCCGCTCCGAGCGAAAACCCGTAAACGCTCGGCGCTTGTTCGGCGCCGACCTCTTTAAGCCAGGCGCGAACGGGAAAACTCGCAAGTTCGTATTGGTCGTACCCGACGCCTTTTTCGTTGAAGTCGGCGGTCAAATCGGCGAATAAAGAGCCGCTTTGGTTCCAACGCAAGTCGGTTCCCGGGAAGAACGCGACCGGCTCGAGCCCCGCAAAAACCGACGTTTTCTTCGCTTCGTCCGACGCGACGAGCCCGTAAGCGTCGAGACCGTTCAAATAGTTCTTCAGCCCCTCTTTATTTTTGAGGACGTCGCTCGCGCCGTCGTCGTCGAGATAATTCCAATACTCCGCGATCTCGTACGGCAAATCGAAATAGAGTTCGAGTTCCTTGCGGTAAATCGGGTCGACGCGCAACGGGTCGAGGAGCGTCGCGGTTCTGTCGGAGGAGTCGGCGGCTTTCTTCCAACGATCGAAAACGTAATCGTTCTGCTTGAGGAGGATCTCCGGCAACGTAAAGAAGGAGCCGTAAACCCTTACGACGTTGACGACTTCATAACTTTCCGAATCGTAAACGACGCCGTAACTCGGGAGCAAAACGTCGGTTTCAACGCCGCCGACGCGCGCTTTAAACGTCGTCGTGTTGGGCGTTGCGACGGAGTATTCGCCGGTTTGCTCGTTATCCGTCGTCTGGAGGTTGTCGACCCAGGCGCCGTCGGCGCTCATGGAAATCGCCGAATAATGCGACTCCAACGTCGGGTAAACCGTCGTTCCGTCTTCGGTGAAGCCGACGTCGTTCGGCGAAAACAGCGTTTGATAGCGCGTCAGATCGATCTTGAGCTTGGAAATATCGACGGTTTTTCCCGCTTCGCAAACGTCGGGGACGTAAATCGACTGTAAATTTTCGTCGTAACACGCCAAATACGTCAGTTTAGGAAGCGAGGAAACGTCGAGCGTTTTCAGCCCGGAATTCCAGCAGGCGAGCGTTTCGAGGCTCGATTTTTCGCCGGTCGGCAAATCGAGATTCGAAATGGAGTTGTTTCCGCAAACGAGCGTTTTCAACGCGAAGCAACCTCCGAAGTTCGCGCCGAACCGTTCGCCGCTCGCCTGAACGCAGATCGCTTCTTCGAGCGCGGCGTTCCGCGACGCCGAAAAATAATTCAGCTTATTGAACGAAAAATCGATTTTTTTCAGCGCGGAACAGCCCCCAACGTTCAGGTCGACGAGTTCGTTTTCCGACGCGTCGACGTCCGCGAGCGCGGCGCAGTCGGAGACGTTGAGCGAAGTCAGGCGATTCTTCGAAACGTCGAGTTTTTTAAGGGTCGAACGCGAGTTCAAATCGAGCGCGCCGACCAGATCTTTGCCGCTCCACTCGACCGCGGTCAAACGTTGAACGCCGCCGATCTCCGTCCACTCGACGCCGTAAGTCTCCGGGTCGTCCTCGTCGAAATTGGCGCTAATCTTGTTCCCGTTGTCGTTTTGCGTCAAAAACGAGCGCAGCGCCGCGACGTCGCCTTCGTCGTACTCGCGTTCCTCGGCGAAACCGACGACAAGCGAACCGCAAGGCTCCGTTTCCCCCTCGAGATAATAATCGAAATAAAACGGCAACGTCGCGTTAGGGTTGTAGTAGCTATATTTCGACTTGGGATCAAAATAATAGTAACCCTCCCCCCGCGATTCCAAAGCGATTTTCTCATGTTGCCCGTCGTAGTAATACGCGTCGATTCTATCGACTTCTAATTCCTCGGTATAGATGTTAACACTAATAGATTCGTACTCAACGTTTTGATTAAGCTCAACGCGCTCTAACGTTCTATCGGAATTTACGTATAGGGAAGACGACGTCTGGTTCGACAGATCTAAAACGGTTAGCCCCCGGTTTCCGTAACAACGAATAGATTCTAATTGGGTATTCTTAGAAAGATCCAAACTCGTTAAGGCGTTATCATAGCACCATAACGATTCCAACGCCGCGCAACTCGAAAGATCCAAACTCGTTAAGGCGTTATCAAAGCAATACAACGTTTTCAACGCCGCGCAACCCGAAACGTCCAAACTCGTTAAGGCGTTATTATCGCACGACAACCATTCCAACGCCAAGCAACTCGAAACGTCCAAACTCGTTAAGACATTATCATCGCAAAACAAGTATTTCAACGCCGAGCAACTGGAAACGTTCAAACTCGTTAAGGCGTTGCCGCCGCACTCCAACTGTTCCAACGCCGTGCAACCCGAAACGTCCAAAATCGTTAAAGCGGCGTTATCACCGCAATCCAACCGTACCAACGCCGGGCAACCCGAAACGTCCAAAATCGTTAAAGCGGCGTTATCACCGCAATCCAACCGTACCAACGCCGGGCAACCCGAAACGTCCAAACTCGTTAAAGCGGCGTTATAACTGCAATACAACGTTTTCAACGCCGTGCAACCCGAAACGTCCAAACTCGTTAAAGCGGCGTTAGAATAGCACTCCAACGATTCCAACGCCAAGCAACTCGAAACGTCCAAAAGCGTTAAGACGGCGTTGGAATTGCAATGTAAATATTTCAACGCCAAGCAACCAGAAACGTTCAAACTCGTTAAAGCGGCGTTATCACTGCAATCTAACGATTCCAACGCCATGCAACCAGAAACGTCCAAACTCGCTAAAACGGCGTTGTCCATGCAATCCAACGATTCCAACGCCGTGCAACCCGAAACGTCCAAACTCGTTAAGACAGCGTTAAAATTGCACCACAACGTTTTCAACGCCGTGCAACCCGAAACGTCCAAACTCGTTAAAGCGGCGTTAAAATAGCACTCCAACCGTTCCAACGCCGTGCAACCAGAAACGTCCAAACTCGTTAAAGCGGCGTTATCACTGCACTCCAACACTTCCAACGCCAAGCAACTCGAAACGTCCAAACTCGTTAAAGCGGCGTTAGAATAGCACACCAACGTTTCCAACGCCGCGCAACTCGAAACGTCCAAACTCCTTAAGGCGCTGCCGCCGCAATCCAACGTTTTCAACGCCGAGCAACCCGAAACGTCCAAAATCGTTAAGGCGCTGCCGCCGCAATACAACGTTTCCAACGCCGCGCAACTCGAAACGTTCAAACTCGTTAAGGCGTTACCATCGCAATCCAACGTTTTCAACGCCGAGCAACCCGAAACGTCCAAACTTTCTAACTCGTTGGAACTGCAATCCAACGTTTCCAACGCCGAGCAACCAGAAACGTCCAAAATCGTTAAACTGCCACGGCCGTAGCTACGGTGGGTGCAAACCAACGTTTTCAACGCCGCGCAACCCGAAACGTTCAAACTTTCTAACTTGTTGGAACTGCAATCCAACGTTTCCAACGCCGCGCAACTAGAAACGTTCAAACACGTTAAGGCGTTGCCGCTGCACTTCAACAATTTCAACGCCGCGCAATCCGAAACGTTCAACGTTTCCAACGCCGCGCAACTAGAAACGTTCAACGTTTCCAACGCCGCGCAACCCGAAACGTCCAAACTCGTCAGGTCGGGATTGCGATTGCAAAACAAATAAGTCAATCGCCCGGCGTCGTTCCATTGGCATCGGGTCGAATCCGGGTCGACCCCCGCGCTTTGCACTACGGCTAAATCGCGCGGGTCGCGCGCGGACGCGTCGGCGGTCGGCGATTCGGCGGCTTCCGGCGTCGAGGTCGAAACGGGAACGGCGAGCGGCGCCGAAACGACGGGCGCGACGAACTCCGGGGCGACTTCCGCGGGGAGCGTCGGGACGTAGTCGGCGAGCGCCGGATGCGTCAACGAAAGAAGCTCGCGAGATTCGAGCGGTTCGAAACGCAACGAACGGGGACGAGACGGAGCTCTTCCGCGCGTCGACGCGGAACGGGACGCCGACGTTCGCCCCTCCAAAGTCGCGGCGCTCAAACGTTGGTATTCTCGATAGATACGGGCAAAGATCGATTCCGAACGCGCCATTTCGTTTCCTTTCGTCAACGCGATAAAACCGTAAAAACGCAACGCCGCTTCAACGCAAACTTCGCAAATTCGTTCGTTAAAAGACGATAAAGTCGAACGAAAACAAGAACCGTCGACGCCGACGAACGCGCCCTTGCGGGAACGTCGGCCGCCTAACCCAAGTCGACGCGTCAAACGTTGCGACAAAATTCGCCCGGCGCCGCGCAAAACGACGCCAAGAGAATCCAATCCACGAACGTATTACAATGTCGAGAAATCAAAAAATCAACGTCAATTCGCGACAAATCGCCGATTATTCTTAAAATTGTCGATTTTCTTAGGAACGCTCGCCTTCAATTCGCCGCGCGATTTCGCTATTTTGCCCAACTTAACGGACAAAACCGGAACGACGCCGAATTTCACCACAATTATCAAAATCGCCGCGCAAGATCCCGACGCCTCGCGCCCCGCCGAAGCGGCGTCCCGTTTCGGCGGTTTCGCGAAGCGTTCGAGCGCTTTTTACAGGAAAACGATCGCCGCCGCGACCAGAATCGGGAGCAACGCGCAGACGCTCCAACCGATATAACCGAAAAAGCTCGGCATTTCGACGCCGCTTTCCTCCGCGATCGCCTTCACCATAAAGTTCGGGCCGTTCCCAATATACGTCATCGCGCCCATCAAAACGGCGCCAAGCGACGCCGCGATCAACATGCATTCCCGAATGCGAACGCCCGCCGCTTTTTGTCCGGCGACCAACTTCGCTTCGAGCTCGTCGGCCGCGTCGTTTTTCCCGGCGGCGCGCAGTTCGACGATCTCCGTCTCGTCGGCGACGCGCGCCACCTCGAAAAACACGACGTAAGTCGGCGCGTTGTCGAGCACGGACGAAAGAGCGCCGGTCATCCCAAAGAGCTGCTGCGCGTCGTTCAAGCCGATCTTCGACCCGACGACGTTCGCCGCGGCGCGGACGTCCCCGCCCTTGACGTTCAAGATCTGCATCGGCGCCTGCATGCAGATGAAGATCCCGAAAAAGATCGCGGCGACTTCGATAATCGCGGCGAAATTAAACTCGTTTTCCCGACGAATCGCGTTCGAACCGCAAAGGAACGAAACGGCGACCAACGCCAATTGAACGACTTCGCGGAGGAAAACCGGCGGATACCACCCGGTCTTCACGCCGAAAAGCGACAGAAATTCCTGACTCGGCGCAAGAAGCGCGACCGCCGCCACGACGCCGATCAGGCAGAAAAGATTCGGATTCAACCCGCGAACGCGAAGCGGCTTGCGTTCGGCCGCGTCGAGCGCTTTGCTCGCCCCGGTTTCCTTCGGCCAGTAATAACACCGGTCGATCAGGTAATAAAGCGCGACCGTCAAACCGCAAACGAAAAGCCATTCCGGCCAAAGCCCGAGCGTCCAAAAGAACGAGACGCCGCGCAAATACCCCAGGAACAACGGCGGATCGCCGATCGGAAGCAGACAGCCGCCGCAGTTGCAGACCGCGAAGATAAAGAAGACGACCGTGTGCGCCCGGAACTTCCGCTCGCGGTTCGTTTCGAGCAGAAGTCGAATAAGGAGCATCGCCGCGCCGGTCGTTCCGACGAAACTCGCCAAAAACGCGCCGACGGCCAAAATCGCGGCGTTCGTCGCCGGGGACGCCTTCAAATCGCCGGAAATCCGGATCCCGCCGGAGATCGCGAAGAGCGAAAAGAGCAAAACGACGAACGAAATATACTCGCCGACGATCGCGTTGACGAAAATCGTTCCCGCTTTGACGAAAGGCGAGGCGTCCGCGGCGACCGTCGAGTGAGCCGGCCAATGCGCGTCGAGCGGGAAATCGCAACCGAACGCGTAATATCCGAGCGTAACGGCGCCAAGAATCGCCGCGACGAGAAAGCGGTTGCGATTGCTTTCCCACCAATGCGCGGTCGCCGGAATCAACGGCAAAATCGCGATGCAAAGGAGCAAAATAACGAACGGCGCGACCGTCCAAAGGGGCGGAATCGGCGGCTCGCCCGCTTCGACCGGCGCCGTTTCCGCCGTTTCAACGGTTTCCGCAACTCCCGCGACCGCCGCAGTTTCCGCAGTTTCAACCGTTTCCGCAACTTCCGCGACCGGCGCAGTTTCCGCAGTTTCAACCGCGACGACGTCGTCGCCCGAAGGATGCGTTTCAAACTGCGCCGCCGTCCACTTTTGCGGAAGTCCGACGACCAACAACCCGAGATAAAGCGCGACGACCGCGCCGAGCGCGGCGATCGTTTTGCGATACGAAGTCGAAGCGTCGTCCCGCGACGCGTCGGGCCTATGACCGGACATTTTACTCCCTTCCTTTTTTCAGTGTTGGGAGTCGGCGCGACGCCGTCGTTCCGACTCCGTTTTCACGGTCGACGGGAACGGCGCCGTCGTTTTTTCCGCCCGACGCCGCGCCCTTCGCGTTTTCGCTCAGATCGAGCGGCGGATCCGCTCGAGATTCCACTCGAGCTTTTCCTTCTGCGTCATTTTCGAGAAATCGGGGAGCGGCTCGAACGTTTTCGGCGCCTCCGCTTTCTCAAAGTACGAGCGACGCGGTTTTTGCGCCGGTTCCGCTTTTTTCGGCGCGGCGTCGTTTTTCTTCGCGTCGTAACTCGTCGCCGTTTCGGTCGTTTGGAGGTCGTCTTCAAGCGATCGTTTCGGGCGGATCCCCAACTTTTGAAGATCGCCGTGATACGCTTTCGTCGCCTCGACCGGCCCGATTTGGCCGTCGGCGACGGCGCGCAGGTACTCGATAAAGGTCAGTTGATGTTCGGCGTTGTTGATTTTGCGTCCGTACAGCGCGACGCGCGCCCCGTATTTTTTCGCGTCGTAAAGCATTTGGAAAGCGTCGAGCGAAGTTCCGGCGCTCCCGCCCAGGATCCCGACGACGATTTCGGAGTCGTAACGAACGAGCGCTTCCATCGCTTTCGGGCCGTAATAAGGAATCTTCAGGAAGATCGGGCGCCCGGCGCTCGCGACGCCCGCCAAAGCGCGGACGATGTGGTCGGAAACGAACTTCGGCACGTCCTCGATCGGGTTCGCCGGCGCGTTCGGACTAAAAACTTCGAGAAAATGCCGGAACCCCTTTTTCTCCGCCTCGAGCCGGAACTCGTTGTACGCGAGAAGCGACTTGTAATCGCGGTCGAGATCGTTGTTGAAAGTAACGGAGTAAAGCCCGAGATCGGCGCCCTTTTTCGCGGCGAGTTCCGCGGGCGAACACTCCGCTTTCCCGCAAAGCGCGTGATCGAGCGAAGCGGTGCGGAACGGTCGCGACGGCTCGCCGCCGTAAACGGCCCCGGCCCCGGCGAGCCAAATATCGGTGGCGTCGTTGGCGCGGATCGCCGGCGTGATCGGCGAATTTTCAAAACGGCCTTCGCGGAGCGTGAGAACTTCGCTCGTGCTGGAACTCATCAGGACGATATCGACGAGCCCCTGGGCGATCACTTCGCGAATTTGGGCGCGGTATTCGTCGAGCGTTTTGAATTTCGCTTCGGCGCCGTGGCTCTCGGGACTCATCCCGGGCGCGGCGAGGCCGTAGGCCATGTCGGCGTCTTTGGCGTCGGCGAGGATAAAATCGTCGCAGCTTCGGTCGGCGAGGATGCGCGCGAGTTTTCGATCGAGCGATTTTTGCATAATAAAACCGTGTAAAATTTCTGAAGTCCAAAGGGCGGATGGGAAGCCCCGTTTCGAGCGACGCGGCGCCGTTCGACGCTTCGTCGGCCCGACGCTCGAGGGCGGTCGATTTCCCTCCATTATAAAAAATCGCGGACAAACGTCAATAAGAGCGAGGCGCGAAGACGGCTTGCGGCGTTTTTTTCGCGTTTTTTTTCAAGTCGCGTTTCCGAATACAACGATTTTAACGGCCGTCGACGTTTTTTTTCCGCCGTTGTTCGCCGTTTTTCAGGAAAAACTTCAAGACGGCGCCCGTTTTTCGCCGGGTTTTCGCGGTTCGATTCGATCGTCTCGAAGAAAAACCAAATCGCCCCCTTGACGCGCGTCAAAAATCGGTTAGAATGAAGGGAGAATCGACGTTGGGGGGCGGTTCGCAAGTTTTTTCCCCCTTCCGCTTTTTTCCGCGTCGTTCCGAAGTCTCCGTAGCTCAATCGGATAGAGCGTCGGCCTCCGAAGCCGAAGGTTGCTGGTTCGATTCCAGTCGGAGACGCTTGCCTAAACGTCGATATCCCCGGCGTTTAGGCTTTTTCTCTAAATGAAACGTTGCGGTCGGCTCGGACGGAACGCCGGGTTTTTCCCGCTTCGGCGACGGGTTCCGCTTTTCGATCCGCCGCGTTAAAGTCGTCGGCTCTTCCCGGCGCGTCGATTAAGGGGCCGTTCCGCGACGGTCGACGGTTTCTTTTCTCTTTCGCGTCGCGTTCGACGTTCGCTAAATCTTGCCGTTAAAAGAGTTTGCGTCTCGACGCGGGCGATTGTTTCGCGCCGATTTCTAATTTCTAAAAAAAAAGAAAAAAAACGTTGTTTCGCGACGCCGTTTCCGGTATAATCGCAACCGACGGCGGAGCCTCGACGCGCCGACGCGCCGACGCGGCGAAACGCGCGTTCGCCCCCGCTCCGCCGTCCGAAAATCACCGCGATTCGCCGCCCCTCAGCAACAAAGGACACGCTATGCAACGTCAATCCGATCGCCGTCAATTCCTCGCCGCCGCCGTCTCGACCGCCGCGCTCGGCCTCGGCGCCGTCTCGTCCGTTTCGGCGCAAGACGCTCCCGCCGCCCCGATCGGCAAAATCAAGATCGTCGGAATCAACGGCAGTCCGCGACGCGACAAAACGACGAACGAAGCGCTCGAAAACGCGTTGGCCGCGGCGAAAGCGGTCGCGCCGGATCGAATCGAAACGGAGCTTCTCCAACTTTCCGATTACAATCTTTTCGCGTCGGAGCGACTCTTCGGCGCGGCGGCGGTCAAAGACGACGGCGAGCGCGCGTCGTTGAACGAAAAGCTCGCCGACCCGGCGATTCGCGGCGTTATCGTCGGCAGTCCGACGCACAACGGAGCGCCGAGCGCGCTGATCGCGGCGTGTTTCGGGCAGATCGATCACTCCGTTTTGCAGGGCAAAATCGCCGGAGCGTTGGCCGTCGGCTCCGCTCGCAACGGCGGTCAGGAGCAAGTCGTCGACGTGATCAACGACTATCTTTTCCACGAAGGCGCGATTCTTCCGGGCCCCGGCGGTTCCGGGCGAACGGGAGCGCTCCTTTGGAATCAAAAAGACACGGTCGCTCAAGACGAATTTGGGCTCGATATGGCGCGATCGTTGGCGCGACGCGTCGCGAAATTGGCGCTCGTCGTTCCGGCCGACCTGCTGAAGTGAGCCCGCGCCGATATTAAGCGACGCTAACTTTCGACGCGCTCCCGACGCCGTTTCGAAAGCGCGGACGGGAAACCGCCGTCTTTTGCGGTCGTTTCGTCGACCGACGTTGGGAAAACGCTAAACTTTCGTGTTTGCGACGTCGTTTTCCAAGCGGCAAACAAAAAACGCCGACCCAAGCGGATCGGCGTTTTTTTCTGCGAACGGCGCCGCGCTTTAACGACGCGGCGGCGTTAAGTCGCTAAAATTAACGAGCTTGCGCTTCGTTGCGGGCGACTTCTTTGGCTTCTTCCTCCGACACTTCCGGAATCTCGTCTTGCGCGGACGTCGCGGCGGCGCGGTCGATCGCTTCTTCCGAAATCGTTTCCATTTCGAACGGAACTTCCGTGAAGACGGCCGCGTCTTGGATCAACGCGATGACTTTGCGCTCGATGATCTGGTTGCGGAGAACGTCCATGTTGCCGGATTTCTCGATTTGAGCGCGAATGCGACGCGGCGATTCGCCCGATTGCGCGGCCATCAACATGATTTCCAAATCGTAGTCGCGTTGTTCGTCGACGATGTTTTCGCTTTCGGCGATCTTTTCGAGGATGAAGTGTTCCTTCAACGCCTGGGCCGTCGTCGCGGCGCTGTTTTGACGCAGGAAGTTGATCTGACGAACGATCTGCGCGTCTTCGAAACCGCTGCGTTGGAGTTCGTAAATCGCGCGTTGAAGCTCGCGTTCCGATTGACGACGAAGAAGCGCCGGCGGGAGTTCCCAGTTGGCGTCGACCGTCAATTGTTCCGCGATTTGACGGCGGGCGCGTTGGCGTTGCTCGTGTTCGAGTTGACGTTCGAGCGTTTCGAGAACGGCGTCGCGGAAGTCGCCCATATTTTCGAAACCGCCGAGCGCGGACAGGAATTCGTCGTTGATTTCCGGAAGTTCGAGTTTCTTAACTTCCTTAACTTCGAACTTCGCCGCGATTTCCTTGCCGCGGAGGTTTTCGTCCGGAGCGTCGGCGGAAAGGGTCAGCGTCGTTTCGCGAACGTCGCCCGGTTTCGCGCCTTCCATCAACTTGTCGAAACCGGCGATCGAACCGTCGTGGAACGACAGCGTCGGGCGGATGCGGATCGTTTCGCTTTCGGCTTCCGAAACGACTTTGCCTTCGTGTTCGAAGGTCAGTTTGACGACGACGTAATCGCCGGAGGTCGCGGCGTCTTCGGTCGCGACGAGTCGACCGTAATTCGTTTGAATGCGTTTGATCGCGGCGTCGACGTCTTCGGAGGTGAATTCGCGAACCGGTTTTTCGAGTTTGAGGCCCTTCCAGTTCGGAACGTCGAACGTCGGGCGAACCTCGACGTCGTATTCGTAAACGAACGGGCCTTCTTCCGGAAGAACGATCGCGCGGACGTCGAAGTCCGGCTCGCTGATCGGCGTCATATCGGCTTCTTCGTTCGCTTGCGTCAAGCTGTCGATAAGGAGGGCGCTTTTGACGCGTTCTTTAACGTCGGCCTTGAAACGTTTTTCAATCAGTTTGCGCGGGGCTTTTCCGGCGCGGAAACCCGGAATCGCGGCGCTTTCCTGGAGCTCGGCGTATTCGAGATCGAAACGTTTCTCAATATCTTCGCGCGAAACTTCGATCTTAACGTGGCGTTCGCAGGAGCTTTTTTCCTCGACGTCGATTTTGAGCGTCAGTTTTTCAACGTTGTCGTTCGCTTCGAAATTTTCCATTTTCGTCGTCCTTTTTTTGCGAGATATCGCGTTGGCGCCGTCCGCTCGACAACTTCGACGACGGCGAGAACAAAGAAGGAACGCGGAGCCCGCGTCGGCGACGCTTGCGAAATTTTCGAATCTTCAAGAAAAAAACGAAGACCTCGAAAACGTCGACGTTTCCCAGGTCTCATCGGCCGCCGTCCAAAGGAACGACGACAAAAAGGCGCGCCCAAAACACAGGCGCGCCGCGAAATACGCAAGGGCAACGCTAAATGTCTCGGAACAAGCTGCTTCGAACGAAACCCATGTCCAAAACCGGGAAACCCTAATCAAAGAGCGGGCGAAGGGGTTCGAACCCTCGACAACAACATTGGCAACGTTGTGCTCTGCCAACTGAGCTACGCCCGCAATCGTCCCCTTATTTAACGACGCGAAACCTACGTCAAACTCGAAACTCAAAACCGCTCCGAAAAGCCGTTAAGCGTTTCAAGAGAGCGGGCGAAGGGGTTCGAACCCTCGACAACAACATTGGCAACGTTGTGCTCT
>CAZIJJ010000005.1:157758-186857 GCA_964539525.1 uncultured Planctomycetaceae bacterium
GCCAACTGAGCTACGCCCGCAATAATCCGCGAATTAAAAACCGACTCGAAAACTTGTTCTCGTCAATCCCAACTCACGGGAACGATTATAACCGAGGTTCGCGACAACGCAAGGGGCATTTTTAAAATTTTTCCAACTTTCTTCGTCTTTCCGGTCTCGACGCGTCGTTAGTCTCGTTTTTAAGCGGGTTTGGCGTTTTTTCTTTTTTTTCGCAACGGGAGCGGTCGGCGCGGCGAACGAGCGAACGAGCTCCGTTTTTCGACAAAATCGTTTCAACCGGACGGCGACGCGAGTTTTCGCCGACTTTTCACGCAAGACGCGGCGCTGTTTCTTGATTTTTCGCCGTTTCGACGTTATATTATACGTTATACTTAAGAATTTTGCGCGACGGGCGCGGCGTTTCGGCGTTTCCGCTCCGCGCTCCAAGGAGCGTCCGATGAAAATCAAACTCACCATTTACGACGACGAAAAACGCCGTTTCTCGCAACCGATTGCCCTTCCCTGCGTCATCGGACGCGGGCGGCAGTGCGACGTCGCGATCGTTCACCCGTTGATAAGTCGCCGTCATTGCGAAATTTACGTCGACGGTCGGCGACTGATGGCGCGCGATCTCGGCTCGCTCAACGGCACGTTTTACCAGGGCAAGCGCCTCGACCGCCCGGTCGAACTCGCGTACGGCGACGAATTTTCGATCGGTTCGCTCTATTTTCTCGTCGAGTCGGTCGACGCGCAAACGACGACTCGCGCGCTGCCGTCGGAAGGCGACGCGCCGTCCCCCGAAGACAGCGTCGTCGATCTCGGCAATTTCGACCAAAACGCTTCCGGCGCGTTCTGAACGCCGATCGCGACTCGAAACGACGGGAAAAAAGGCCGGTTGCAATCTCGAAAAAAATCGGTATAATCGTTTTTAACGCGCTTCGCCTTTCGCGACGAAAGGCGCGTTTCGCCGGCGTATTAATAAAGGCGTATTAATAATGACGACGCTTTCGACGCGTCGTCGGCTTTTCGCCGTCTTCCGTCCGACGCTTCCGGCGTCGAGCGACGCGAAAACGGCGCCCCGTTATCCCGGCTCGCCGCGGTCGCTCCCGCCGCGAGAAACGCACCCCTTGGAGTTTTTTATGAAAATCACACGCTTCAGCCTTTGGAAGGCGGCGGTCGCGACGGCGCTCGTCGTTTCGACGACGGCGGTTTCGGCGCAATCCCCGACCGAGCCGCTCCCGGATCGCCTGAACCCGGAAGTCGTCGGGATCAACAACCTCCCGCCGCGTTCGACTTTCGCCTCGACCGCTTACAAACAGGTTTCGCTCGACGGCGACTGGCGCTTCAAACTCGTCGAAACGCCGGATCTGGTTCCGTTCAATTTCGCGATGGAAGACTTCGGCACGGATCTGGTCGAGTGGAAAACGATCCCGGTTCCGTCGAACTTCCAAATGGAAGGATACGGCTACCCGGTCTACACGAACATTCCGTACCCGTGGCCGACCCCGTGGACGCCGCCGGTCGTTCCGGACGCGGAAAACTGGGTCGGGCTCTATCGCCGCGAATTTGAAGTCGACAAAGCGGACGTCGCTCGCGACAAGAAAATTATTCTCCATTTCGGCGGCGTCGAATCCTGCTTCTACGTTTACGTCAACGGCGAAGAAATCGGGATGGGGAAAGACGCCCGCACGCCGGTCGAATTCGACATTTCGAAAGCGATCCGCGCCGGACGCAACACCGTCGCGGTGAAGGTTTACCGCCGTTCCGACGGGTCGTTCCTCGAAGACCAGGACTTTTTCCGCCTCAGCGGGATCTTCCGTTCGGTTTATTATTACGTCCAGCCGGCCGTCGCGGTCGCCGACGTGAAAGTCGTTACGGATTTCCAAAACGCCGAGTTGACCGAAGCGGTTCTCAAAGTCGAGGTTTCGCTCCAAAATAACACGCCGTATAAAAAGACCGGAACCGCCGTCCTGACGCTCAACGCGAACAACCCGACGAACGTCAACGTCGCCGAACAGATCGGCGGCGCGGCTCCGAACCAGGGCGCCGACGTTTCCTTCGAACTCAAAGGCCGCGAGTCCAAAACGGTCGCTTTCGAAATCCCGGTCAAGGCGCCTTACCTCTGGTCGGCGGAGACCCCTTGGCTTTATCCGGCGAATTTAAAGATTTACGACGCCGATTTCAAAGCGACGCTCGACGCCGGTTTCAACGTCGGCTTCCGCAAGGTTGAAATCCGCGACGGTCTTCTTCTCGTCAATAATCAGCCGATCCTCCTCAAAGGCGTCAACCGCCACGAGCACGACGCGCTCCGCGGCCACGCCGTTACCGAAGAGGGCATGCTCGAAGATATCAAGCTGATGAAGTCGCTGAACGTCAACGCGGTTCGCGCGTCGCACTACCCGAACGACCCGCGTTGGTACGATCTCTGCGATAAATACGGTTTCTATCTCGTCGACGAAGCGAACATCGAATCGCACGGGATGGGCTACGGCAAAGAATCGCTCGCGAACCCGCCGGAATGGCTCGCCGCGCACATGAACCGCACCCAGCGCATGGCGTTCCGCGACCGCAACCACCCGTCGATCGTTATCTGGTCGCTCGGGAACGAAGCCGGAAACGGCCCGAACTTCGAAGCGACGTACCGTTGGCTTAAAGAATTCGACCCGACTCGCCCGGTTCAGTACGAGCGCGCCCAACTCGAATGGAACACCGACATTTTCTGCCCGATGTACATGTCGGTTCCCGGAATCGTCGATTACGCCAAGAAAGAGGAAGCGAAAACCGAAGGAAAACGCCCGCTCATCCAATGCGAATACTCGCACGCGATGGGGAACAGCAACGGCAACTTCTCGCTTTACTGGGACGCTATCCGCCAATACAAACACCTCCAAGGCGGCTTCATTTGGGACTGGGTCGACCAGGGGATCGCGATGCGCGTTCCGAAGCAGGAAGTCGCCGACCTGAGCGCGAACAAGCTGCCGATCGGAATCGTCGGGATCGTCGCGCCGACGGAAGAAATTGGAACCATTTTCAAAGGCGTCGAGACCTCGCCGCGCAAAGGCAAGCTGGGCCTCAAAGGTTACGCGATCGTCGGCGGAACCTCCGGCGTTCCGACCGGTAAAAACGCCGATCCGTCGAGCGCCGTCGCGAACGTCGACAAGCTGAACTTCGTCGGCAAAACGCCCTTCACGCTCGAAGCGACCGTTTATCCTTATACCGACGCCGAAGGAACTTACGTCGGCAAATCGGATTATCAATACGCGCTGAAACAGCAAAACGGCGGCGTCCAACTTTACGTTTACACCGGCGAGCGCTGGATCTCCGCGACCGGCAAAGTCGACGGTTGGCTCAAAACCTGGCGCGACGTAACCGGCGTTTACGACGGCGAAAACCTGATCCTTTACGTCGACGGCAAAGAAATCGCGCGAACCGCCTGCTCCGAAGGGATCGCCGAATCGCCCTTCCCGGTCGAGTTGAACCGCAACTCGTATTGCACGAACCGTTTGGCGGGCGCGCTCCTTGGCGCCGCTCGCATTTACAGCCGCGCGCTTTCGCCGGAAGAAGTCGCGACGAACTACTACGACCGCAAAAACCGCGACGGCCTCGAGCTTTTCGTCGATTTTAATCAAACGAAAATCGAAAAAACCGACGAAGTTTACTACGGTTACGGCGGCAACTTCGGCCCGGTCGACGTTCCGACCGACCAGAACTTCTGCTGCAACGGCGTCGTCTCGGCCGACCGCAAGCCGTACCCGGGCGCGCAGGAAATTAAAAAATCGTACGCCGACGTGCTGATCTCCCGCGCCGACGCTGCGAACGCGAACGATTTCGGCGGTTACGTCGTGAAGAACGAATATTTCTTCCGCGATCTTTCCCACGTCGCGTTGCGCGCTTCGCTCCTGGAAAACGGCGTCGTCGTCGCGACGAAGGAGCTCTTCCCGGGCGCCGATTTCGAAAACGCCGCGCCGCAAACGACCGCGAAAGTTAACGTTGCGTTCGACGGTTTCTCGCTCGCCGATCTTTCGAAGTTCGACGCGAAACCGGGCGCCGAGTACGTCGTTAGCTTCGACGTTCTGCAAAACGTCGCCGACGGCGCGCTTCCGAAGGGCTCGCTCCTTTCGACCGAGCAGTTCCGCCTTCCGGTTTACGCCGCGGCGCCGGAAACGCTGAAAATCGCCGACAAAAAAGCGACGGTCGCCGACGCGGCCCGCATGTTGGACGAAACGTTCCGCCTCGACTTCTGGCGCGCCCCGGTCGACAACGACCGCGGCAACAACATGCCGGTTCGCCAAAGCGTTTGGCGCAACGCCGCTTACGAAATCGACTGGGCGCCGGAATGGCGCGAATTTGACGTCGACGGAGCCGCCGGTTTCGAACGCGTCGGCAAATTCGCCCGCTTCGACGCGACGGTGAAGGAAACCGTCGTCTTCTACGACCGCGCCGCGAAGATTTCGGTCGAATTGGAAAAAGGACGCGACGTCCCGGATCTGCCGCGCTTCGGCGGGCGCTTCATCCTGCCGGCGGCGCAAGACGAGGATATTTCGGTCGAATATTACGGTCGCGGGCCGGAGGAAAACTATTGGGATCGCAACGCCGGTTCCCCGCTCGGTTTCTACCAGACGACGGTCGACAACATGCGCGTTTTCTACTCCGAGCCGAGCGAGTTCGGCGCTCGAACCGACTGCCGTTGGTTCGCGGTTGAAAACAAGAGCGGCCAACGCCTTCGTTTTGTCGCGCTTGACGCCAACGGAACGAAAACCGACGCGAACGGCGCCGCGACGCTGACCTTCTCGGCGCGCCGGGCGTTGAACCGCGACCTCGAATCGGTCGAGCATTTTTGGCAGGTTCCGCGCCGCGATTTCGTCGTTCTGAACGTCGACTTCGCGCAACAGGGCCTCGGCGGCGACGACTCCTGGGGCGCTCAAACGTACCCGCAGTTCCGCCTGAGCGGCGACAAATATCGCTACGAATTTCTCGTCGAAGTCGAAAAGGGCTCGCTCTGATCGCTCGCTAACCCCGACGCTTGAACGACTTTGATCGTTCGTTCAAGCGTCGCGTCCCGAAACGCCGCGTCGGTTCGTTTTTCGTTCCGACGCGGCGTTTTCTCGTTTTTCGCGCTCCGTCCGTCGGGCGTTTAACGTCTTCCGAAAGCGTTCGACGACGGGCGATTTTTGGCTTTTTGGCGAAAATTCGAGCGTTTCGCCGCGATTTTCACCGCCGACGAATTTTTGAACGTTATCCAATTTTCGCACTCGCGCAGGAGCGGCGTTCTAACGCGCCAAAAACGTTTTTTCGACAGAAACGTCGACCCGGTTGAGAAAAGCGCGAAACAAGCGCCGACGCGATTTTAAGAGGAAATCGGAAAAAACGTCGCGTTCGTCTTGCGACGACGCTCAAGAATCCGCCGCGACAAAACGCAAAACGGCGCCGAAATCTCGCCGACGAAGCCCGCGCTCGCCCCGTCAAACCGGAGTTCGCCGCGTCTTCGCCTCGATTTTCAGCGCCGTTTTCAAATTTTCAACGTCGATCAGTCAAGGAACCCGACAAGTTCCTGACTGCGGCTCGGCTGCTGCAGTTTGCGCACCGCTTTCGCTTCGATCTGGCGGATGCGTTCGCGCGTAACCTTAAAGATGTGGCCGACTTCCTCAAGGGTGTAGCTGTAACCGTCGCCGAGCCCGTAGCGCAGCTTGATGATTTCGCGCTCGCGGTAGCTCAACGTTTTCAGCACCTTCAAGATTCGCCGCCGCAACATTTCCTGAGTCGCGCCGACCGCCGGGTTCTCCGCCGCGCCGTCCGGAAGCAGGTCGCCGAAATGGCTGTCCTCGCTGTTCCCGACCGGTCGATCCAAAGAAATCGGGAAGCGGTTCATCGCCAAAATACGCCGCGTCTCGTCGAGCGGAGCGTTCGCCGCTTCGGCCGTTTCCTCCAACGTCGGTTCGCGCCCAAATTCCTGCAAAAGCTGGCGCGTAACGTTGCGCATTTTCGACATCGTTTCGACCATATGCACCGGAATGCGGATCGTGCGGCTTTGGTCGGCGACGGCGCGCGTGATCGCCTGACGGATCCACCAAGTCGCGTAGGTGCAGAACTTAAAACCGCGTCGGTACTCGAATTTGTCGACGGCGCGCATCAGCCCGGCGTTTCCTTCCTGAATCAGATCGAGGAAACTGAGGCCCCGATTGCGGTATTTTTTGGCGATCGAAACGACGAGACGCAGGTTGCCCTCGGAGAGCCCGCGTTTCGCCTCTTGATATTTGGCGAAAATTTTCTGGATTTCGTCGACGCGGTTGCGCAAACTCGTCGGCGACTCCTGCGTCATCTGCAGGATGTTCCGGTATTCCATCTGCCAAAGACGGCGCTCGCAAGCCGGGCGGCCGCTCGCTTTATGTTCGCGGATCCAACGGCGCAACTCGTCGACGCGCCGACTGTACGACTCGAGCGTGCCGATCATGCTTTCGATGCGCTGCGTGCGCAGACCCAATTCTTCGATCAACCGAACGGCGCGACGCCGACGGCGGCCCAGGTCTTTCCAGGCTTTGGCGCGAATTTCCGGCGGCGTCGAAAGACTCGTCGCGACGGCGTAGTCGCGCTTGTTGCGCTTCAAAATTTCGCCGAGCGAAATCAGGTTGTGCGGAAAGAGCCCGACGATCCGCCGATTTTCCGACGCGTCGCGCTCTCCCGACTCCGAAGCGCGTTCGAACGCCGAATCGTTTTCGTAAACGCGGCGCAACGTGCGAACGGCGTGCTGCATGACGTAATCGCACTCAAGGAGCTTGGCGCGAAACTTCAAGCGCGTCAACTCGATCTGCTTCGCGAGCGTAACCTCCCGGGAACGCGAAAGGAGCGGAATCTCTCCCATTTGAGTCAAGTACATGCGCACCGGGTCGTCCGACCAGGTTTCCTCGGCGTCGATCTTGAACAGATCTTCGTCGTAAGTTTCGCCGTCCTCTTCGTCGGAATCGATGAGCAAATCGCGTTCGTCCGAATCGTCTTCCGCGTCGAAAACGCCGTCCACTTCTTCGAGTTCCAGTTCCTCGACGTCTCGGCTCGTCGAATCGTCAAAATCGTCTAAATAAGCGTCTTCGTACAAAACCTGTGCTCCTACTAGATCAATTCGAACCTAAAACTCAAACCCTCGTCGATTTCTCGCGAACCCGAAGGCGAGAAGCGCGTTTCACGCGCGTTTTTACGGCGCGCCGATAATAAATCGGTCAAAAACGCCGCTCGCCTTCCCGAAAACGGGCCGGTTTTCGTCCGGACGCGAAAAAACTCGCTTTCGCGCCGCTAAGAACCGCCGCTTCGGCAAAATCGTCGCGACCGGCGCCGCCAAGAGCCGTCGCTCCATTTTGCCTCATCCTCCCATTTTAACGTCCGCGACCGCCGCCGACGGGACGGTCTCGCCGCGACGCAAAAAACGTCGACGAGATCGCGATCCGTCGTTCAAAGTCGGGCGGGCGCGCCGACGCCGCGTTCGCCCGCAAACAAACGACGGAAAGAACGGAGAACGCGCTCCGCGTCAAGGCGGGATTAGCGAACGAACCGGCTCGGCGGCCCCAAACGAATTCGTTTTAATATTATGATACTCACATTTCCGAAAAAAGCCAACGTTTTAAGTCAAGAAAAACGAAAAAAACGAGAAAAGTTCCCGATTTTACCGATTAAACCGTCGAATCGGGCTTTTTTTTCGCCGCCGCTCGCCCGGGGCCGCGACGTAAAAAACGCTTGGCCGCCGTTCGCAGTTCCGATTTTTCCGATTTTGCGCCCTTGCCGTTCCCTTTTGTTTTGCGCAATCGTCCGATTTTACCGCGTCTCGAGCGACGATTCTTCGCGTTTCGCCGATTTTAACGTTTTCAACGGAGCTTTGTCGCCAACGCGTCGAAAAAAGCGGCTCGGGGGGCTTTGGCGAAATTTCTTTCGTCTATATAATATAACGTCGGACGGCGTCGACGGAGTGTTTCGGCGTTCCCGCGTCGACGGCTTCCGCTTCGCCGTCCCGTTATTTTACGCGTTTTACCAACGCTTCCCGTTTTAACGACTTCCGCGGTTCAAAAACGGCGCGTTTTCGCTATTTTTTTTATTTTATCGCGGCCCCGTCTCGTTTTGGACGTTCGCGCCGCGTTCGACGCTTTTCGGAGACCGTTATGCCAACGCGTTATCAACTTTCCTGCTCCTCTTGCGACCGCTCGTATCCGATCGAAACGTCGCAAGCCGGTCAAACGATCGCCTGCGAATGCGGCGCGACCCTTAAAATCCCGACGATGCTCAAAATCAAACGCCTGCCGATTTGGAGCGCCAACGCGTCCGACGCCGACGGGCCGAGCGTCGAAACGCCCGTCGAGCCGACCGCCGAACCGCAAGAGACCGCCGTCGAAGAAACGCCGAATTCGACGCCCGCCGAGCCGTCGCCGTCGAAAAAACGCCTTTCGCCGAAACGCCGCGGACTTTTCGTCGCCGCGTCCTTTTTGACGCTCGTCGGCGCGTTTTTCTTCTGCTCGAACCTGCGCCCGACGGATCCGCTCGCCGTTTTTTACAAGCGCGTCGAGTATGCGAGCGGCGACGGCAAAACCGTTCGTCGCGACTCGTCGCCGATCGACCGGCTCGATTACACGTTTTATTTCCTCGACGACCCGCTCAATCAGCGCGTTTATCTCGTCGACGACCGTTTGATCGACAACATGTCGCTCTTTCATTCGTACCATTATCTGGAATCGGTGAAAAAATTAAATATGAGCGACAATTTTTACGAAAATTACGACGCTTTGAAATCGCGCCGCATTATTTTCCTCGTTATGTTCGGCGTCGCGACGCTTGTCGGGTTCGCTTTCGCTCTCTTCGCGCTCTTCGCGCCGGAGTCGCAAAAGCAGATCGGAACGATGCGCGGCTCCGATTGGCGTTGAGCGGGTCGCTTTCCGCCGCGTCGTTCCCTTGCGACGCTTAAAATCGTTACAAACCGATCGCCGTTCGAGAGCGTCGGCCCGCCGCGCCCTTCTCGCTCGGCGGTCGTGGAAACGTCCGGATTCCCGTCTTTGGGCGGCCGGACGTTTTCTCATCTTTCCCAGCCGGCTCATTTTACGCCGTCGGCAAATTCAACGCCGCCGCCCGCCGCGCGTTTTGCGCTCAAAAAGGAAAAATCGCGGGAAAAAACCCGGTATAAATTCCATCAAATCGTTCTTTTCGACAAATTCGTTCTACTTTTTCAACGCCAAACCAAAAAGACGGGGGGTCGCGCCGTTCGCCGCCGACGCGAAGAACGCCGTCGCGACCTCTTCGCGTCAATATTGGAGCAAATTTTAAAAATTTCGCCAAAAAGTTGGAATTTTCGTCGCCGTCGCAACTCGAAATAAAAATGAGCGCGTCGCCGTTTGAAAACAACCAAAAATTCAAAAAAAGACGTTTCGTTATTATTAGAACAAAAAAAAATAATCAATATCGGCGTTCCGCAAGAGCCGCTCGTGCGCGCGACGCCGTTTTTTAACGCGTCCGTCGGCTTCGGAGGGGGCGTTAAACCCCGGTTTTCCCTCAAAATTTCCCGTTTTGAGCGCACGATTTTTTGATTATTTTATAAAAATGATAAAAACGCGTCTTTTAGGATTGATGATTAGGGGGGATACTGTATAATAGACGGAAAAGGTTGTGTTGTCGCGGTCGATTTTTCCGGAATCGCCCCGTCCCGACGCCCGGTCGGCAAAGGCAAGGCCCCGAGGCGTTCGAGCGGCGAACGGATCCGGAATCGGGAACCGGAGTCGCGCGTTGCGTCGCTCTCGTCCCCAACCTCGACGCCCGAACATGAGACGCTCGAAACGCCGTTCCCCGCGAGTTTTTCGAGCCAACGAACATTGCAGCTAGATCGGCGAAAATTTAGCGTGCGATTGCGCGGTCGCTTCGTTGCGCGTTGATTTAAACGTCGCGGCCGCTTTTCCGTCGAAAACGTTTGTTATCGGCGATGTTTCGCGATATTTTGACGACGTTTCCCCCGAGACGTCGCGACGAGGTAAGCGTCGCGCCCCTTGGGAGTCGTCAAAACGAATATCCTCAAAACGCTAGGAGAAAAAAAATGGCAAGAGGTGGCAAAAGAAAGGGCGCCGGGCGTCCGAAGGGAACCGGTAAATTTGGCGAACCGACGAAGGCGATTCGCCTTCCTATTTCGATGATCGATCGCATTATGCTGTTTATCGAGCAAAAAGGTCTTTCTTTCCCGCTTTATAACGATCAAGTTCAAGCCGGTTATCCGTCCCCGGCCGAAGACGCGCCCGTCGACAAGTTGGATCTGGGTTCCTACTTGGTTCAGAACCCGGCTTCGACCTTTTTCGTTAAAGTTACGGGCGAGTCGATGACCGGCGCCGGTATTTTCCCGGACG
Source organism: uncultured Planctomycetaceae bacterium (assembly GCA_964539525.1). Classification (GTDB taxonomy): domain Bacteria; phylum Planctomycetota; class Planctomycetia; order Pirellulales; family Thermoguttaceae; genus RUG369. The sequence continues at coordinate 168,096 of CAZIJJ010000005.1, forward strand.
ACCTCCTTATCGTCGACCGCAGCGTCGCCGCGACCAACGGCGACGTCGTCGTGGCCGTTGTCGACGGCGAATTTACCGTTAAGCGTTTGTTTGTCTCGAAACGCAAAATCGAATTGCGTCCGGAAAACGACAAATTCTCGCCGATCACGTTGAACGACGAGAGCGAATTAAACGTTTGGGGCGTTGTCAAAAACGTAATTCACCGCGTTTGATCCCGCTTCGACGTTTTCTTCCGTTGAAGCGCCGCGTCTTCTCCGCGCCGTCGCGCGCTTGAGACCCGGCGTTTCGGCGACGTTTGGCGTTCGGAACCGTCGCGTCAAGATTTCAAGGGCGGCGGTCGTTCGCGTTGTTGGAAACGCTTTAACGATTCGTCGTCGCTTGACGCCGAACGACGGGGGCGGCGCGTATTTTTTCGTTTGACGTTTGCAACTCGCCGACGCGTTCGCGCGACGTTTTGAGTCGACGTTTCGGGCTCGCTTCGCCTCTTTTTCGCGACGCGGCGGAACGGCTCGCGTCGGCGGCGAAAGCGGACGGCTCGTTTGAATTTTGGCGCTTCATTTGGCGTTCCGTTTCGGACGCGGCGCTTTTCGAACGGTCGACGCGGTCGTTTCTCGAACGTCGTTTTGACGCGCCTTCGTTTCTCGCGGCGCTCGAACCCGTTTTCGAGCCCGACGAGCGGGCGGAGTTTTGTCTTTTCGTTCTGCAAACGTTCGCGGCCCAAACGATTTTCTCGTTCGTCGCGACGGCGTTCGAGCTTTCGGAGTCGGAGCGTTTCGCAATTTGGGGCGCGACGCCCTTCGATTGGGGCGCGACGATCCGCCCGCTTTTGGACGCGGCGACGGCGGAAACGTTAAAATCGTTAAAGTCGACTAATCCCAATCTCGACGCGAGCGATCTTCTCGCCGATTTTTACGCTCGTCTTTTTCCCGCCGAACAGCGCCGCGCGTTGGGCGAATTTTACACCCCGGCGCCGTTGGCCGCTCGCCTTATCGATCGAGCGCTCACCCATTTCGAGCCGACGCAAACCGCCGAAACTTCCCCGTTTACGCCAATTTCCCAAACAGCCCGTCCTTCCCGTTTCAACGATTCCGCCCGTTTTCCGTCGATTCTCGACCCAACGTGCGGCGACGGCGCTTTTTTAACGTCCGTTTTGCGGCGACGTTTGACCGACGGCGACGATCCGGCGACGATTCTCGACGAGATCGCCGGTTTCGATTTGAGCCCTTTGGCGGTTTTGGCGGCCCGGGCCCGGCTTGCGTTCGCGGCGACGGCGAACGTTTCCCCGTCGCGACGCGGCGCCGAACTCCGCCGAATCGCCGCGCGCCGCCGTTCGACGCGTCCGAACGAGCCGATTTTGCCGATTTTTCTCCTCGACGCCGTTCAAAATCGCGTTCCGACGCTCCCCGATTCCGCCCAAACTTCCCCGTCGCGCCAACCCGCTCAACCGCTTCAATCAACGCCAACCGCCCATTCACCCCTTTTTGACGGTCTTCCCGATTATTTCGACGCGCGGCGCTGGGCGGCGACTCCCGATTTCGAGCGGCGTTTCGACGTCGTTTTGGGCAACCCGCCTTGGATCGCTTGGGATCGTCTCTCCGACGAATACCGCGCGGCGACGAAAGATCGTTGGCGCGAGCGCGGGCTTTTCACATTGTCCGGTTCGGCGGCGCTTCGGGGCGGGGGCAAAAAGGAGCTCGCAGGCTTGCTCGTTTACGAAACGCTCGATCGGCGGTTGCGGGACGGCGGCGTTTTGGCGTTCGTCGTTCCGAAATCGCTCTTCCAATCGCGGGAGGCCGGGAACGGTTTTCGTCGTTTCGGCTCGAACCCCGACGCGACGCGCCCGACGCCGTTTCGGGTTCTTGAAATCGACGATTTTTCGGACGCGCCCCTTTTTTCCGGCGTCGCGAGCAAATTCGCAACATTTTGCGCTCGACGCGGCGAATCGACGACTTATCCGATCCCGGTTCGCCGTTGGCGAGCGACGCGTCTTTCCCCAACTCCCCCAACTCCCGCAACCGTCCCAAACTCCGGTTCTCTCGGGCGTTCGACTCAACGTCGACGCGGCCGCCGATCCGACGCCGGTTGGCGCGTTGAAATCGCCGCCGTCGGAACCGCGACGCCGACGTCCGACGCGCCCGGCGCTCCGCTCCGTTTTGAATTTGAAACGGAAATCGATTCCAACGCCGCGCTTCCCTCGCCCGGCCTTTCGACGGCTTCCGCGAACGCCGAGATCGACGCGCTCGTTTCCCGTCTTTTCGCCGAACGCTCGACCCCGACGTCGTTAAACTCGCCGCAACCCGCCGAATTTGAAACGCTTCCGCTCTTCGCTGACGCCGCGAACGCCGTTTCGCCGACTTCGGAGGTTTCCGATTTCCCCCTAACGCCGTATTTTTCCGATTTTACCCAATCCGCCGATTCCCCCGATTTCGGCCGATTCGCCCGTTTTATCCCGTCCGACGCCGCCGACGCGCCTTACGTCGCTCGACTCGGCGCGAACGCGGCGGGCGCAAGCGGCGTTTTTTGGCTCGAAAACGTCGAACGGCTCGACGCGGCGCTCGTCGCGGTTCGCAATCTCGGCGACGTCGGACGCCGCAAAGTCGAAACGGTCGAAACGCAAGTCGAGTCGGCGCTTGTTTTTCCGCTCCTCCGTTGGCGCGACGTCGACGAATTCGCCGTTCGCCGCCCGACGACCGCGATTTTGCTCCCGCAAGACCCGATTCGACGGCGCGGCGTCGACGCCGAAACGATGCGGCGCGACTTCCCGGCGGCGCTCGCCTATTTGCGGCGCTTCGAAACGACGCTCCGCGACCGCGCCGCGTATCGCAAATTTCAGAGTCGCGCCCCGTTTTGGTCGCTGTACAACGTCGATTCGACGACGTTTTCGCCGATCAAAGTCGTTTGGCGGCGGATGGATTCGACGCTTCGCGCCGCGGTCGTTCCGTTCGACGCCGCGCGCCGCCGCCCGATCGTTCCGCAAGATACCCTGTCGACGGTCGCCGTCGCGACGCTCGACGAAGCGGATTATCTCGCCGCCGTCCTTAACTCGACGCCGATTCGACGCCGCGTCGCCGCGTCGAGCGTCGCCGGTTCGAAAAGTTTCGGTTCGCCCGGAGCGTTCGCCGCGCTCGGCGTTCCGCGTTTCGACCCGGTCGACGCCGTTTGTCGAGCCCTCGCCGAATTTGGACGCCGACGCCGCGAGGAAGCGGAAAAGCGGCAAAATCCTTAAAAAGCGGCAATTTTAACACGTTTTTTCAGCCGTCTTTTTCCTGCTTTTCCGTTTTTTCGACCTTTCGCAAACCGCCTATTTTCTCATCCGACGGCAAAAAAAGGCCCCGCGCCGTTTCGTTCAACGACGCGGGTCGTTTCAAATCCGCCGATTTCACCGATTTTACCGATTATTCCGGCGTTTTCCCCGTTCGCGCTACTTCTCGATCGCCGCTTCGAACGCGTCGAGCGTTTCGGAGAGGATTTTTTGCGTTTCGACGTCCTCTTTTTCGCTCGCGTTGTATCGGTCGTACATTTTGACGATCTCCGGGCCGCGCAAAAGCGAGCCGTTGACCGCCCACTGCCGCTTCAACGCGTCGAGCGCCCGGCGACGCGTCGGCGCGTCGAAACGCAAATCGCCGACCAGGTCGACCAAAACGTTTTGCGCAAAATTCGTTTTCAACGTCGCCGCGACTTCCAACCCGACGTCGAAAAGCGCCGGAGTCGCAAGGGTTTGCGAAAGCGTTCCGTTCCAATCGACGACGTCGTCGAGCGAACCCGGGCGCGCCGTTTCGAGTTTCGAAAGACCGCGAATCGCCGCCTTCGCCCATTCCAAGCGCAATTCGGCCGGAACCGTCTCGGGGCGGGTCGTTTCGAGCAGGCGCTGAGTCGCCCAAACGCCCGATTCAAGATCGAACGGAATCGGCGCGGTCGTCGCGTTCGGCTCGGCGCCGACGAGCGCTCCCGCCGCGTTCCCCTCCGCCTCGGTCGCGTACCCGACCAGCAGCGGCGCGTCGCTCGTTCGAACGTCGGAGCGAAGCGTTTGCGCGACGACCCGCAAGTCCGGCGTTCGCAGCGCCGCGGTCGCCAACACGAATTCAACGTCGGCGAGCCCCTGCGCGCGGAGCAAAAGATCGCGGCCGTTCGTCGCCGGCAACGTCTTAAACCCTTGTTGCGCAAGGATTTGCCCAATTCTTCCAATTTCGTCGAGCTTCGGCGACGCGACGACGACCGTCCGCTCGCCGCTCGACGTCGCGAACCAAGCCAACGCCGCCGCGACCCGACTCGCGCCAAGGTACGAACCGGTCGGCTCCCAACCGACGATCGCCGACGCCGCTTCGAAACGGACGCGACGATCGGCGCAGGTCGCGGCGCGAACGATCGCGGCCGGCTCCGAACCGTTCGAGCGACAAAGCGACTCGTCGCCGCGCGTTTGCAAAATCAGCGTCGGGATCAACGCGCCGCGGAAGCGGTTCGTCGACAGCGCGTAATCGAGCGCCGCGACGAGTTGCTCGACGGTCAAATTCGGGAACTCCGCCTCGAACGTCGCGATCCCGTCGCGCCCGGAGTCGAGCCCGACTTCGTAAAGGATCCGCTCGGCGGTCGCGACGACGGCGATCGAAAGCGCGTTCGGAGGAAGCGCTTCGCCGTTCTCGACGTCGACCGTTTCCAACGTTGCGCGCGCCCAAAACGAAGCGGCTTCCCGATACGCGGCGTCGATCGGTTTCGTTTCGCGAATCGGCGCGGCGCTCGATTCGTCCCAACGCCAAACGGACGTTTCGCCGTCGACCGCGATCGGGAAAAGGGTCGTTCGCTTCAGATAACCGGCGGTTTGCTCGGCCGCGAGACGCGCGATCTCGGAACGGCTCGGAACGGCGCCCCAATGCGCGACCAGCGCGTTTTCAAACGCCGCCGCGACTTCCGCGTCGTCGACGCCGCGTCCAAACCGAACGGCCAACTCGACGGCGACCCGTTTGTCGGCGATCTCGCCCAACGCTTCGACGACCGCGCCCAACGACGCTTCGTCCGCGTCCCGCAAAGCCGCCAAAAGCGCGTCGATCGCCTCGCCTCTAAAGAAGGTCAGGAACGATTTCGCAACGTCGCGCTCCTCGTCGGTTCCGCCGACCAGATCCTTCGTCAACAGCGCGATCGCGGCGTTCCCGCCCTTGCGGACGTCGAGCGTCGCGGCGGTTCGCTCGTCCGGCGTTCCTCGATTCATCCGCGCTAAAGCATCTCGAATCGCCGTTTCGCTCTCGTAATGACGGCGCGCGATCTCGGAAACGCGTTCGACCGCTTGCGAACCGATCTCGCCGATCGTCGGGTTCGCGACGAAAAACGCCAGCCTCCCGGCGCCAAGCGAATCGACCGCGGCGGCGCATTCGGCGGGCGTTCCCTCAGGCGCTTCGAACGATTTTTGCGCCAATAATTTCGCAAACTCGACCCGTCCGACTCGGGCGACGCGAATCGCCGCGACGAGCCAATCGGCGGCGTTTTTCGGCTCTTGATCGAGGATCGCGCGTTCGGCCGGAGTCAACGTTTTATAAAAATCCAGCTCGGTCTTTTCGGTGTCCGGAACGTCTTCCGGGCGGAGATATTTCGTCTCTTTCCCGTCGGCGTATTCGATCGCGGTCGAAGCGGCGCTTTCCGCGGCCTCCGCTTGCGGCGGGACGTCCGTTTCGTCTTCGGTCGGCGCGAAGGGGCCGGTCGACGGCGCGGCGCCGAACGGGTCGGAACCCGCGTCTTCCTCGTTGTCGCCGAACGGATCGGAGCCGTTTCCCGTCTCTTCGACGGCGTCGTTTTCGGCGATCTCTTCGTCCGCGTCGGTTCCGAACGGGTCGGAATCGTCGTCGCCGAACGGATCGTCTTGCGCGACGGCCGACGGCGAAAGGGCGCCGAGGTTCGCGCCGTCGTTCAAGGACGCGACGCTCCAAGCGCAAGCGGCGCCGAGAGCGCAAGTCGCGGGATAGGTAACGAACAGTTGACGCCAATTTCGCATAATATCGTTTCCCAAATTACTTTTCAAAATACTAATCGTTCGCGACCGGCGGAACGGAAAACGCCGACCCGTCGACGGGGTCGAACGCCGAGACGACGGCGCCCGAAACGCTCGAACTTTTCGCGGTTCCGACGGTTCGCGGCCCGGGATCGAGAAATTGCGGAAAATTCGCAAAATTCCGATATTTCGGGCGTCGACGCTCGTCGGTTCGCGCGGCGCCGAAAAAACGTCCGCCAATTTTTCGACTCTATTATAAAGTTTCGGCGCCGTCTCTTCCATATCGGCGAGCGGCGAAAAAGAATTTTTTTCTTTTTTCTTGGCCGTTGCAGACGGCGAAACCGCTATTTTCCGCTCAAGCCGCGCGACGCAAAAAAAACGCCGAAACGAGTTTCCCCGTCCCGGCGTTTCAACGTTCAAAACCGCCTAACCGGCGTTCGTTACTTCGCTTGACGCGCTTTGAAGTATTCGACCAACGCGTTCGTCGAGCAGTCGTGCGACGTCGTCGGCTCGCTCGAAACCAGCTCCGGAAGGACGGCTTTGGCAAGCTGTTTGCCGAGTTCGACGCCCATTTGGTCGAACGAGTTGACGTTCCAAATAACGCCTTGGACGAAAATCTTCTGCTCGTACGCGGCGATGATGCGGCCCAACATGCGCGGCGTCAGCTTCTCGAAGAACAACGCGTTCGTCGGACGGTTCCCCGGGAAGACCTTCGACGGCGCCAAACGACGCGCTTCGGCTTCGTCGAGCCCCGATTTCACCAGCTCTTCGAACGCTTCTTCCTCGGTCTTTCCCTTCATGAGCGCTTCCATTTGCGCGATGAAGTTCGCAATCAGCTTTTGATGGTGGTCGCCGATCGGATTTTGCGTTTGCGCCGGCGCGAGGAAATCGCACGGGATCAGCTTCGTGCCCTGGTGAATCAGCTGATAGAAAGCGTGTTGGCCGTTCGTGCCCGGCTCGCCCCAAACGATCGGGCCGGTCGAGTAGTCGACGCGGTTGTTTTCGCGGTCGACGCCCTTGCCGTTGCTCTCCATGTCGCCCTGCTGCAGGTACGCCGGGAAGCGGCGCATGTATTGGTCGTACGGCAACACGGCGCAACTTTCCGCGTGGAAGAAGTTGTTGTACCAAACGCCGAGCAGCGCCATCAACACCGGAATATTTTCCCGGTACGGAGCCGTTCGGAAGTGAACGTCCATTTCGTGCGCGCCGTTCAAAAGCTCTTCGAAGTTCTCGAACCCGACCGCCAGCGCGATGCTCAGCCCGATCGCCGACCACAGCGAATAGCGCCCGCCGACCCAATTCCAAAATTCGAACATATTTTCCGGATCGATCCCGAATTTAACGACTTCCTCGCGGTTCGTCGACAGCGCGACGAAGTGTTTCGCGACGGCGGCTTCGTCTTTAGCGGTTTCGAGGAACCACGCCTTCGCCGACAGAGCGTTCGTCATCGTTTCCTGCGTCGTGAACGTCTTCGAAGCGACGATAAAGAGCGTCGTTTCCGGGTTCAACCGCTTGACCGTCTCGACGACGTGCGTTCCGTCGACGTTCGAAACGAAGTGAACGCGCAGGTTCGATTGATACGGCGTCAACGCTTCGCAGACCATGCACGGGCCGAGATCGGAGCCGCCGATCCCGATGTTGACGACGTCCGTAATCGCCTTGCCGGTATATCCCGTCCAACGCCCGTCGCGAACGCGCTCGCTGAAATTTTTCATCTTCGCCAGGACGCGGGCGACGTCCGGCGCCACGTTTTTGCCGTCGACGTAAACCGGATCGTTCGAGAGGTTGCGAAGCGCGGTGTGCAGAACGGCGCGACGTTCGGTAACGTTGATTTTTTCGCCGGTGAACATCGCTTCGGCCATTTCGCGAACCTTCGCCTGCTCGGCCAACGCGACAAGAAGCTCGACCGTCTTTTCGTTGATCCGGTTCTTCGAATAATCGAAGAGAATCCCGCCGAATTCGACGGAAAATTTATTGAAGCGATCCGGGTCGTTCGCGAAGAGGTCGCGCATTTGAACCGTCGCCATTTCCTTTTGATGTTGTTCGAGATTTTGCCAGGCGGAAGACTGAGTCAATTTCGACATCGCGCTAAGTTCCTTTTATATATCGTCGCGTTGCGAGGTTTGGAGCGAACGCCCTTCGAAAACGAAGGCGCCCGCGTCGGTTTCGATAACGTATCTTTCTCATTATACCCCAATTCGAAAAAATGGAAAGGCCGCCGTCCGCTCTCGACGCGAAACGTTCGACGCGGCGCCGCGTTCGACCGGTTCAATCGTTAAAATCCGCCCGCCGCGCCGTCCTCAATCGTTTCAACCGTCAAAATTCCCTCCGTTTACCCGTCTTTACGATCCGTCCGCCCGACCGTTCCCCGTCGTCGAGAACGGGCCGACGCCCGGATTTTCCGCAACGTTTTCCCCCGCGGCGTTCCGATTTTAGAAAAAGTTGCGGCTCGCGCCGACGACGTTTCGAAGAAGCTAAAGTAAAAACGGATCGAACGCAACGTCGACGCGCGTCGACGCGTTGAAGCCCGGCTTGCGAGCGTCGTTTGAAAAGAAATGTTTTCGCGTCGACATTCAAAAAATCAAAGAAACATTTCGAACGCCGCGTCGACGAAAGCCCCAACGACCGAAACGAAAGGAAAAAACGAATGTTCGAAACGACTTGGAACGGCGAAGGCCTGGAAAGCGGGCGCGATCAGACGCCGGCGATGGGAACGATGGCGGGACGAATTTGGACGATCCTGCGTTATCACGGGAAGCAGAGCGTCAGCGCGATCGTCAAGCGGATCGGCGCGCCGCGCGATTACGTAATGGAGGGGATCGGCTGGCTCGCTCGAGAAGGCAAAATCCGCGTCGTCGAAGAATCGAGAGTCCGCGTCGTTTCCCTCGTCGACGAAAACGGCTAACCCCTTGCCGTTCAACGAGAAACGCCGTTCGAACGCCGACCGAAACGTCCGACGCCGACGCCCCGAAAAACGCGTTTTCGCGCCGAAAACTTCGGTTGTCGCGACAAAAACCAAAAAATCAAAAGACGGTCTTTTCGCTCTTTCGCCACGACACGTCGACGCTCCAAAAAAGAGCGTCGGCCGACTCGCCGCAACGACGAAAACCGTTCTTCTCCAAGACTCGGCGCGACGGAAGGTTCGCCGTCAAGGTTTCGGCGACGAAAACGCCGACGTCCGCCCGATCGCGCCCCCAATCGACGAGCGCGCCGACCGTCTCCGTCGCTAAACCGCGTCCGCGAAACGCTTTATCGACGACGTATCCGATCTCGGCGACGGCGTTCAACGTCGAAACGGCGCGGACGGTCGCGTCGTCGACGTTAAAATTTGGCGCCGTTTTCAAAAAATCAAAGAGCGTTCGCGGCGGGCCCTTAAAGCAGAAACCGCCGACGACGCGATTTTCGCTTCGGAGAATCGGCGCCCAAAGAGTCGCCCAACAAAGCGACGCCGCGTCGAGCGCAAGCGCGTTTTCGAAAAGCCAATTCAACGCGGCGCTCGTTTCGGCGTCGGGTTCGCGCGGCGGCTCGACCAACCGAACCGCTTCGGCGAACGCGACGCCGTCCGACAGGTAAAGCGCGAATTCGTCGAGCGTTAGCGGAACCAGCTCGAGCCGCTCCGTCGTCAAACGGCCCGGCCGCTCTCGAAACGCCTCCGCTTCGTCGTTCCTCATTTTCCGCCCCGAGCGTCCGCCTCGACGCTTCCCCGCCGTTTATCCATTTTTCCCGTTTTTCCCAAATTTTCCGTTTTACTCGACGTTTCCGCCGACTTCATTTCCGCGGTTTTGTCGAGCCGCAACACGACGTACTGCTCGTTGCGGTAAACTTCGTCGGCCTCGACGAATTCGTCGAACCGTTTTTTCGCCTCCGGAATCGCGGTAATCATGTACGGCGGCGCTTCGAGGATCGCGAACTGATACCCCATTTCGCCGCTTTCCTTCAAGATCCGCGCTCGCCCTTTATTAATAAAGACGACGACGAGCGGCTGATTCCAACGCGTCGGCGAATCTTTTTTCGTCCCGGGATTCGCGTACAGCCGCTCCATGTCGCGGAACCAGCGAACGATCGAGCGAGCGTCCTGCGGTATTTCCTTCCACGACCCGACTTCGGCCCGCCCCGCTTCCCATTTGAACGAATCGCAACCGCGCGGAACGAGAAAAACGGCGTCCTCCGACGTGTTTTCGCGAGCCCAACGGCAAACGTCGAGCCAACCTTCGGCGATCGATTCCTTCGGCGGCGCGCTTCGCGGAATCACTCGAGTTCCGCGCAAATTAACGAACGTCGCCAGCCGCCAGGTCGGCGCGACGACGAACAAAACGACGCACCAAAACGCCCAGCCGACGGCGACCGCGCGCGCCGTCCGCCGTCCGAACGCGCCGTCGTTCGGAACGTTTTTCCGCCGAAACGCTCCGAACGCCGCCGCCAAAACGGCGAGCGCCGCCAAAACGCCCGCCAACGCGACGACCGTCGTCAAAAACGCGACGTCCTCGGTCGGTTTCGGAATCGGGATCGTCCCCGGCGCCGCGTTCGCCGCCGCCAACCTCCGCGCCGTTTCCTCGAACCCGGTTCGGAAAAACCAGTATCCGACGCCGCCGACCGCGCACCAGCAAAGCGCCGCCCCGATTCGCCGCTCGACGCCGCCCGACGACGCCCCGAGCTCCGCGCCGTCGACGCTTCGCCGCTCGAATCGCCGCCAACCGAGCGAAAGCGACCGCGCGACGACGAAAACCAACCCGAACGGAACCGCCCAGTCGGAAAGTCGGAACCAATAATAACGCAACCAACCGGCCGCCGCCCTCGGATCGTCGAAACGGTCGACCAGCCCGGTCGTCTCCGCGACCCGACGGTAAACGACCGCGATCGCCGAATCCGCCGTTTCGGGATCCGCGACCCGTTTCGAACCAAAATCGATCGTCAGCCCGACGCAAGCGATCAGAATCGCCGTCCCGACAAACGCCGTCGCCCGCAAAAACCGACGCGACGTCTCTTCGCTCGCCGGATCCTCCGCGCCCCTTTCGCCGTCCGCCGATTCGAGTTTTCGCGAACGCCGAACGAGCGCCGCCGTCCCGACGACCGCCGCGACGAACGCCGCCGTCAGGAGCGAAAATCGGAGCAAAAACGTCCAAGGCAGCGACGACGCGACCAGGTGGTGCGACAACCGTTCGAAAACGTAAATTTCCCGCGACCGCGCCAAAACGTCCGCCGTCGCTCCGGCGTCCAATTTCAGCGCCGGGATCGCGCCGAACAACGAGATCGCGCCGCCGACGAGCAAACCGGGAGCCGTCTTCGCCAACGCCGCGCCGAACCCGCGCGCCCGGCGGCCGATCCGCCCGATCAACGACGTTTTCCCGGCGTTTTTCGCCGCCGCGTTAAACTCGAAATGCGCCGAGATCGCCCAAGCGCCGAGCGACGCGACGACCGCCCAGCCGCCGACGAGGACGTGAAACGCCGCCCCAATTCCGTACAGAATCCAAGCGCGGTTGTATTTTCCCTCGACGAACGCGGCGAGCCCCCAAAAAACGAACGGGAAAGCGAATCCTTTTCCCTCGACGCCGCCGAAGATCCACTCTCCGGCCAAATGGAACGAGTCGAGATAAAACGCGAAAGCGGCGACGGTTAGCGGCGCGGCCCAACGTCGCGGAATCAAGGCTCGACTCAGCCGAACCCAAGCGCAGGCGGTCGCGGCCCAAACGAGGATCCGCCCGGCCCAAACGAGCGCGTTTTGCGAAAAGAAAAAGGACAGCGTCCCGAAAACGGCGTAAAAAAGCCAATGCGAATCCGGCGTGTTCAAAAACGGGTCGTTCGCGAGCCGCTCCGGGTTCCAAAAATGGATCGCCTTCCCGACGTAATACTGCTCGTTGACGTCCGGAACCGGCCAGGCGCCGTAAACGAAAACGACGCCGAAAACAAGCGCGATCTCGACGAGCGTTTGCGTCCAACGAGAAAGCGTCGCGGAAACGCCGCCCGGCGGAGTCGCCGTCGGAACGCTCGTCGGCGACGCGTCGGCGGAAGCGGCGGTTTCGGAAACGGAATCGGACGGAACGGCGGAACGATCGATCGGCGACATAATTCGGCTCGCGACGGCAAACGGACGACGGGGACGCAAAACGCTTAAAACTCGAACGACTCCGTCCGACAAAGCGCGCTCGACGCTCCCATTATACCCGCCCCGCCGCGAAAAATCCACCCGGGCGGGCGCGTCAAACGCAAAAAAATTTCCGCCGTCCGACGTTTTTCGCCGCCGTCGTCGCTGCGTCGACGCAAAAAAACGCCGCGACGGCTTCTCGGAGAAACCGCCGCGGCGTCCGCTTCAGGATCGAGCCGAAACGACGCTCAACTTTCGCTCGCCGCTCGACTTAACGTCCAATCGCTCATTTGTATTGAACCCAAATGTTGCGATATTGGACTTTATTGCCGTGGCCTTGCAGGTACAGACCGCGCGCTTCGTCCGCTTCGCCCTTGCAACCCGGCGTGTTGTTCGGCAGTTCGACGTCGTCGTGAATCACGACGCCGTTGTGGCGAACCGTAACGCGGGCGTTCGCCGTTTTCTTGCCGTCTTCGAATTTCGCCGGGGTGTAATCGATATCGTAGGTTTGCCAGGTAAGCGGAATGCCGGCCATGTTCACGATCGGTTTCGCGAATTGGTAGAAACCGCCGCATTCGTTGTTTTCGCCTTCGAGCCCGAAGGAGTCGAGAACCTGGCATTCGTACGCTTCGCCGATGTAAACGCCGCTGTTCGCGCGCCCTTGGCCGGTCGCGTTCGGCATGAACGACGTCATGAACTCGATGTGCAGTTTGTAAGGCTTGCGTTCAAACGGTTTAACGCGAGCTTCCGACCAAAGGGCCTTCGTCTCTTCGTTCATCTTCGCGCCCGGTTCGAAACTATCGAGGTTCGTTCCGTCGAAGACGACCGTCGCGCCTTCCGGAGCTTTCATGCCGAGCGTCGGGCTTTCGAGGCTGACGCGTTGAAGCTCGCTCTTGCCGCGGAAATCGAGGAAGTATTTGTCGCCTTCCATCGTTCCGATCAGTTTCGTCGCTTTTTGCTCGTCGGTGAAGAAGATCTCGCGGTCTTCTTCGCGGCGCGGAATATCCATTTTCTGGCCCGTAACGACCAGTTTGCCGTCGACGAGTTCGCCCGTTCCGAAGAAACGCGCTTTCGAGCGATCCCAACCCATCCCCGGCAGGCCGTCCTGGTAACCGACGACGTCGAATTTGTCGGCGCCGCGAGCGATCACGTGATAGCCGCAATTTTTCGCTTCGTCGTAGTACGCGCCTTGAATATTGTACGCGTCGACGTACTTGCCGTTTTCAAATTCGGCGACCTGTTTCAACGAGGTGAATTCTTGCGCGCCGGCGAACGAGGCGCCGCAGAGGATCGCGGCGAGAGCGAGACCGAACGATTTTTTCATCGTGTTTCCTTTCGAGTAAATCATTGCGTAAAATAACGTTAAGAGAACGTGCGAACAGGCGGAAAAAACGGACGGCGCCGCGTCGCGACGGCGCCGTCCGCGCGTCGTCGATCAGCGTTCGATCAGCGCGCGTTGTTCCTTCGTGATCGGCATCACCTGGAAGTTTTTGAACCACATTTTGCCGTCCGCGTGGCCGTGAAGTTGCAGGCCGAGCTTGCCGGTTTTTTCGATTTGCGGATCGTCGATGTTGACGACGCGGAAACCGTTGAGGAACGTCGTAACGCGATCGCCGCAAGCCGCGACGGCGATTTCGTTCCAACCGTCTTTATTGCGGATCGTTTCGACAAATTCGTCGTCGGCGCCGAGCCAACCGCGTCCCGGCTCGTCTTTGCCGGCGGTGTGCCAAATGGCCGCGTCTTTGCCGTTTCCGGCGATTTCGTCCTGGCAGCCGCGGAGCAACCAAGTCGTGTCGACTTCGTGAGCGCGGAAGTAGAGCGCGCTGTTGCCGCCCCAGTAACGATAATCGACTTTCGCGACGAAATCGTCGTAATTGTCGTTCGTAACGATCAGGCCGTCTTTCGGTTCCGACGCCGGGTGAACGCCTTCAAGGCAACCTTCCGCGTCGTTGAACGACCAGCATTCCGGAACGAATTTGTACGCGTCTTTGATTTCCCAACCGGCGTCGCCCTTGACGAAGAACGACTTCCATTCGCTGACGCCGAGATCCTTCACGCGGATGTTTTTCCAAAGGATCGTGCCTTGGCCGCCGGCGTGAACTTGCAGGCCGAAAACGCCTTTGAAGTCGACGTAATCAAAGAAATTCGAAACCGCGACGCCGTTGATCCAGGTGCGGATCGACGGGCCGACGCATTGAATTTCGAGCGAGTTCCAATCGCCCGCTTTGTAGGTTTCGAACGCTTGTTTCAGCGTTTCTTCCGGAGTCGGGTCGAGCCAAACGCGGCCTTTTTGGTGTCCGCGGCGGCCTTCGTCGTAAATGCGGGCGTTGTCCGTGGTGCCGGCGATTTCGCATTGATATCCGAACACGCGGTCGCCTTCTTTGCGGATATTGCTGCGGAATTGAACGCCGGAGTTCCCCGGGACGGCGACTTTGAAGTCGAGCTTCAGAATAAAGTTGCCGTATTCTTTTTCGTAAACGAGGAAGGTGTTGTCCGGCGTGTTCGGGACGCATTCGCCGACGATGCAGCCGTCTTCGACCTTATATTTCGCCGAACCGCCGTGTTTCGCCCAACCGTCGAGCGACTTGCCGTCGAAAATCGAAACGAAACCCTCTTCGACGTCCGCGGCTTGCGCCGACGAAACCGCGAAGCACCCGACCGCCGCCAACAACGCGGCGACGCAGCAGAACATTTTGCGCATTTTTTCGTCCTTATTAATAAAAGGGGGAATTGGGAGGAACGCCCGACGGCGCGCCGCTCTTCGCGTCGACGTTTCCCGTCTCGCCGCGCGGAGCCGTTCCCCTCGGTCGAAACGCTCCGAAAACGCGAAACCGGAAGCGCCGAAAGCGCGCCGTTCGTTTCCGTTGCCTCTTAGTATAACCGCGACGTCGAAAAATTGCAATCGCGGCGCCCCTCATTTTTTCACAGTTCTCGCAAAAAAATCGGAACCGTCCCTTCGCCGCCGTTAAGCCGGGCGCTTTGGGCAAAACAGGAAACGCCGTCGATCAATCCGCCCCGTCAAACGCGGGCGTCGACGCCGAACGCGACGACGAGAATCGCCAAAATCTTCCGAAAACGCTCTTGCTCTCGAACGGAAAATACGTTTATATTAACCTCTTAAAAAGTTTCGCCCGACGCCCGGTCGACGCTCCGCGTCCCGCCGCCGCGGTCGGGTCGGCTTTTTCCCGTCGATTTTTCCCCCGGCTTTCCCAACGTCGAAACGCTCCGCCGAAGCGAGAAAGGAACGATATGCGACGACTCGAACGAACGAAACGGCCTCTCGGCGACGCGTCTCGATCGTCCGCTTTTCGGACGGCGGCGCTCGTCGCGCTGGTCGCGGCCGTCGCGCTTTCGCTCCTTTGCGTCGGTTGCGAACGGCGGCGCGAACGTTGGCGCGAACGCTGGGGTCGAACCGCCGAAACGCCGTCGCCCGCCGAGACGACCGCCGACTCGAAAACGCCGACGAGCGAACGACCGCCCGAAATCCCGGGTTTGACCGCCGACTCCGCGCTCCGCGCGACCGTCGCCGCTTACGCGAACGCCAAATTTTACGCCGACGACGCTTACTTCGAAATCGTTTGCGAATTCGACGGTCGAAACGGCCGCCGCCCGCTTCGCGTCCCCTGTTCGTTCGCGTTCGCCAAACCGAATTTCGTCCGAATGGAAGTCGGCTCCGGCGTTCTTTGGTCGGACGGCGAAACGATCCGCGCCGAAATTCTCGACGAAGCCCGCGCCGGTCGCCGACTCGAACACCCGGCGCCGCTGCTGTTGACGTCGATCAAAGAACTTTATCCCGACGCCGAACTGGCCGAAGCGATGGATCTCGGCGTCTCCCCGAGCGTCTTTTGGGCGCCGCCGCAAGCGATCCTGACGTTGGCGAAAGACCCGCTCCGAACGCTCGTCCCGCCGGGCGCCCGAACGCGTCTCCTGCGTCCGGAATACCTCCGCTTCGTCGACCCGACGACCGGCGACGAAACCGACGTCGCCTGCGACCGCGTCGAGATCGACGCCGAAGGCGGAATCCGCGTCCTTTGGCTCGACCGCCGAACGAAAGGACTCGTCCGCTTCGAATTTCCGGTCGAACGGTTCGCCGCCCCGGACGACGTCGAACGCGTCGCCGAACTGCGTCTCGAATTCCCGAACCAAATCCTTTCCGACGCGACGCCGACCGACTTGTCCCGCTTCCAAGCCGAACCGAAGCGCCCGAACTCGCCGAACGTCTCGACGCCCCCCGCCCCCGCCGACGAAGTCGCAACCGAAACCGCCGCCGACGCCGCGACCGTTTTCGAAAACGCGACCGCCGAAACGCCGGACGTCCGCGTCGTCGACCGCTTTTTGCCGCCGGAATTGTCGGCGCTCGGACGCCCCTTCCCGTCGGTTCGCGCTCGCTCGCTCGTCTCCGGCTTTTCCGACGCGACGCTCGGTCGCCGCGACGACGGCAAAAAAACGATCGTCTGCTTTTGGGGCGCCTCGACCCCGGACGCGCCGAACGCCGGGCCCCTCTCCGCGACGGCGCTTCGCGAATTCGAACAAACCGCCCGATACAACGCCGCCGACGCCCGGTTGGCGTTTCTCGCCGTCGACGTCGACCCGCCGGAAAGATCGGACGATTTCGTTCGCGCCGAATACGGAGCGTCGGGCGCGACCGGGCCGCTCTTCCGTCTCGATCGGAACGCGTTGCGAGCGTTCGACTTCCCGCCGCCGAACCTCCCGTCGGTCGCGATCCTCGACGAACGCGGCGTCGTTCAAAAATACGTCCGCAAACCGATTTCGTTCGTCCGCCTGCAACGGCTTATCGTTCGAGCGCTCGAAGGCGGCGACCTTTACCGCGACGATCTTAACGCTTATTACGCCGACGTTAAGCGTTTCGCCGAGTCGCTCGAAGCCGCCGACGCGAACGACCGGTATTGCGTCGCGACCGAACGCCGCGAAACGTCGCCGGTCTCGATCCCGCCGCGCCGTTACCCGAAAACGTTCGAACTGCGCGAAATTTGGCGTTTCGACGAGCTTTGCGCGCCGATCAACCCGTTGGCCGTCTCGGCGTCCGACGTCGATTTCGACGCGACGCGCGCCTTCGTTCCGCTCGACGAATTAGAAAACGGCGTCAAAAACAAAATTAACGTCGCGGAAGAAAAAAATTCAAACGACCCGCTCGCCGACGCGTCGAACGCCGCCTCGGGAGAAAACGGCGTTAAAAACAGCGATAACGTCGCAAAAAAAGAAAAATCAAACGACCCGTCGAAAACGCTCGTTCCGTTGGCCGTCGCCGACTCCTTGCCCGAAGATCTCGTCGTCGTTCCCTGCGACGGAAACGCGCTCGCTCTCTTGACTTCGAGCGGACGGCTCGTTCGCAAAACGACGCCCGCCGCCGCGGTCGGCGAGCCGATTTCGTTCGTTCGAACCGTCCGATACGACGGCGGCAAACGGTTTTACGTCGCGTCGAGCCGGTTGCAATCGCAAAAAATTCACCGCTTCGACGAAAATTTTAACGACCTCGGAACGCTCGACGTCGGCAAGTTGCAAAACCAACGGATCGGCGACGCCCGCTTCCTCGACGCGGACGGCGACGGAACGCCGGAACTCGCGCTCGGACTCGTCGGCGCTCCGTCGCAAACGGCGCCGACGCCGCACGGGCTTTACGTCGTCGCGTCGGAACGGCCGAAAATCCTTTGGAAAGACGAAAACGTCCTCGAACCGTACCGCCTCGGCGTCCGTTTCCGCTCGAACGCGACGCCGCGTCAAACGCTGTTGGCGACGACGCGCTCGCAGGGCTTCGTCGGCTCGCTCGTCGAACTCGACGCGACGACCGGAAAGCGGCTCGACGAAATCCGCGCCGACAACGCGTCGTTCGTTTGGTTCGCGGTTTCGAACGCCGCGCCAACCGGCGAGTCGAACGTCGTCGCAATCCTCGTCGAAGACAATTCGCAAGGCGCCTATTTCGTCGGTTTAGGCGCGGACGGCTCGCTCCTTTGGAAGAATCCGATCGATTGGGACGACAACGACCAAACGGAACGGATCGTCGCGGGCGACCTCGACGGCGACGGCGTCGACGAATGGCTCGTCGCGTCGACGAACGGCGTCGTCCGCTTTTTCCGCGCGACCGGCGAACCGCTCGACGTTTTCCAATACGGCGAAGAAATTTCCGGCGTTTGCGTCGCCCGTTGGAACGACGCGTCCTATTTAATCGTCGCCGACGCCGAAAAGGTTTCCGCTTGGCGCGTCGACCCGAGAAAGCGTCCCCGTCGTTGACGCGACAGAAATTCGCGACGCAAACGATAAAATCAAAGACGCCGTAAAAATGCGAACGCCACGCCGCGTCGAACGTTGCCGCGTCGATAACGGCGCGATATTCGAAAAATCAAACGCGGCTCGACGTTCGCATCGCCGACCCGCGCCGTTGTTTTCCTTTTTCCCTTTTTTAACGTTTTCCTTCAACCGCCGCCGGCCGTCCTCGCGACGCCGGAACCGAGACCGATGCCGCCGCGTTTAACTCCTTTGTTTTCCGTTTGTTCGTTCCGTTCGCGCCGTTTTTCGCTCGCCGTCGGCGCCGCGGCGCTCCTTTCGTCGTTCGCCGCTTTCGACGCCGGCTCCGCCCGTCCGTCGGAACCGCTCGTCTTCCCGAACGCCGCGCCCAACCAACCCAACCAACCCAACCAACCCAACCAACCCAACCAACCCAACCAACCCAACCAACCCAACCAAC
>CAZIJJ010000006.1:0-65262 GCA_964539525.1 uncultured Planctomycetaceae bacterium
TGGGGCGAACTGGGGCGAACTGGGGCGAACTGGGGCGAACTGGGGCGAACTGGGGTCGAATTGGGAAAACGGCGATCGATCGGAACGTTTTTTTGACGCGCCGACTCCGGCGAACGTCGCGGCGTTTGGGAAAAGAGCGGCGGCTTAACGCTTGCTTTGACAACGTTTAGAAGCGGCGACGGCGGCGACTTCCGGAGTCGGGCGGCGAACCGACGGCGGCGCGAAAAAAGAATTTTAAAAAAATACGAAAAAACCCGTTGACAATTTCGCGGAATCGGTTAAAATCTCTTTTGTCAGTTGGGGACAACGAGACGCGCCGAAAACCTTCCTTTCTTCCTTGAAAGGGCGAGCGGCGGGCTTCGAGGAACCGGTTGGCGGTCGCTTGATTGACGACGAATATTGGGGAGTTAGCTCAGTTGGGAGAGCGCAACGTTCGCAATGTTGAGGTCGTGGGTTCGACTCCCATACTCTCCACTCCAATATCTTTAACGAAGATTGCTAAATTTAGGCGAACGCCGTTCGGTGAACGGCGTTTCTCTTTATCCGGGCGACTAGCTCAGTTGGTTAGAGCGCCGCTTTCACACGGCGGAGGTCGCTGGTTCGAATCCTGCGTCGCCCATTTGCTTAACTCTTTTATTCTTTGGTTTTTGAGGGCTCGAAAGAGCGTCGCTTTCTCAAGAGCCGCGCGAACTTTTGTCGGTTGAAAATTTCAGCGCGTCGAATATTCCCGGGGCCGTCGCTTTGCAATCGAAAAAATTTATTTTTCCGGGAGGCGCGACTTGCCGGAGTCGCGACGCCCGGTTCGTTTTCGATAACGTAAGCGAGGACGCCGCTTTCGACTCTTCGTTGCGAGCCGGGCGGCGTCGGGCGGGCCGAAAGTTCCGTCGTTTTCGACCCGGTTTCGGCCTTATCGGCGATCTTCGACCCGCAACCTTTTTATAGCGTATTTAAAGCGAATGCAAATAGGCGACAAAAGAATTTCGGTCGATTTCAAAAAAAACGCCGCGTCGAAGCCCGGACGTCGAAGGGGACGAAATTATCAAAACCAAGAACGCGCTTACTTGCGGACGCGGTCGCGGCGGCGTTCGGCGCGAAAGTCGTCGAACGCCGGTAGCGCCCGCTCGCGCCGCGGCGGGCGCTACGTCCAAGCGTGAAACGGCAGGGTGAAGAAGTACGCCAGGATAAGCGAAGGGATCGGATGAATAATAAACGCCATAACAATCCAAATGGCTTCCGTGCGAACTTGCATCCATGGCGGCAGGAGATCGCGAAGCAAGTAAGCCGCAAGCATGCCGGCCGCGTAGCCGGCGATAAACGCCATGCCTTCAAGGGATCGCGCGAATGTGCGAAAGGTTTCGGTCGGGCCCGGGTCGACCATCAGACCGGCGCCGAAGGCAAGCGGAAGCCCGATTGCCAGAATCCAAGTGAGAATAGAGACGATTTTCTTTATTTTCTTCATATTGGGCATGGCGCCGCTCCTTTCGGGGGGCGATTATACGCCGAAGCGCCGCGGCCGTCAAGGGCTTATTGAAAAAAATCGCCCAAAATTCGGTTTTTGGCCAGGAAAGATAAACGCGCAAAATGAGCGAAACAAGAATTAATCCCGACGGTTCGGCGACGTTGACGATTTCCGGGAGCGCGGCGCCGCTCGAAAAAGCGCTCGCCGCGGAGTTTCAAGGCGTCGTCGTTCGTCGGGCGGCGCCTTGATTTCGACGTTCCAAGCGGGCGCGGACGGGGTCAGTCGACGACGTCGCCGAGAACGAGGATCGGGCCGAACCAAACGTTGCGACCGTTGTACTTAGGTTCGGCGAGCTCCTTCTCCGGGTCGGCGAGACGGAACGCGACCGACCGGCGATCCGGTTGCGCCGCGTCGATTTCAACCGTCGCTTCGTGAACGACGTTCGGGTCGAGCCCGTCCGCGATCGTCAGCGTCGCAAGGCGCCAATAGGTGCAAAAACTGTCGAAACGCGGAATCGGATTCGCGAGCGGCTTGCCGTCGACGGCGACGCGAACCTGCCCGCCGTCGGGGCCGAGAACGTCGTAAATCTTGGCTTGAGAGCCTTTAAAGCGAAACGTCAACTTCGCGCCGGGGGCGTCCGACGTGAAAACGACGTCGCCGAGGCGGCTTTTCATCCAAGTCAGCGGCGAGTCGGCCGGAAGCGGACTCCAAGCGCCGGAGAGTTGCGATTTCTCGATCGGAACCATTTTCGCGTTCTCGAAGTTGCCGTCGATAAACGTTTTAGCGAGTTTCGCCGAACGCGTCGACGGGGCGGGGAACGGCGACGTTTTCGCCTGGTCGCGCATCTTAACGAACGCGTCGCAAACGACTTGCGAGTAAATTCGGTGCCCGGCGTCGAGCGGGTGAACGCCGTCGGTCGAGAAGTGGATCTTGCCCTCTTTCGGTTTTTCGCTTTGATAGGTAAGCGCTTGTTTTTCAGCAAGTTCGACGACCGGAACGTTGAAGTCGAGCGACGGGATCCCGTAAAATTCGGCGATCTGCTCCTGCGCCGAAACGGAGCGCGGCGTTTTGCCGTTCTTGTAGTCGTTTTCGTGCCCGACGCGGAAAGCGTAAACAAAAACGACGTCGATCGACGGATTGCGATGCCAAATTTGCCGAACGATTCCTTCGAACTGCTTCCAAACGTTTTCGGGCGCGACGCCGCCGTCGTTGACCGCGAATTCGACGAAAACCAAGTCGGGATCGCGGTTTAGAACGTCCTGCGCCAAGCGGTAAACGCCGAGATCGCTGCCGACGCCGCCGATGGACGCGTCGATTTCCTCGAACTCCGAGTTCGGGAAAAGTTCCTTGAGCCTGGCGAACGTTTGAACGCGCCAACCGTCCGCCGCGGTGATCGAGCCGCCGAAATACGCGACGCGGATCGGCTCGCCGGCTTCCGCTTTGGCGAGGAAATTCGGGATCCCGTCGCGGAAGCGTTCGAGTCGCGGCTCCGCGTCTTTAAACTCCGGCGGCGTCGGCGTTTGCGTCGCGTTGAAAAGCGGGGCGGCGAAAAGACGCGGCGACGAAAGATCGGCGTCGACGCCGGTTAAAACGAGCGACCCGACGGCCGCGCTTAAAAATTCTCGGCGTTTCATCGGAAAACTCCTTGCGCTAAAACGTTGAAATAACGGAAGATAAAAAGAAACGCCGTCGCTTCGAAAGGCGAAACGGCGGCGAGAAAACAAAGGCGGTCAGTCGCGGTAAAGGCGGCGCGACTCGATGTAAGCGGCGACGGCGTCCGGCGTTAGGAAGCGAACGCTCCGACCGGCGGCGACGCGTTGGCGAATCGCCGTCGAGGAAATTTCGAGCGCCGGCATCTCGACGACCTGACGGCGGAACCTCTCGATCCGCTCCGGCGGCGCGATTTCGCGGAAAAGGTCGAAGTCGGGGGGCGGAAAACCGGCGCGGCGGGCGACGATTAGCGACGCGAGACCGCAAATTTCCCGAGGCCGAACCCAGCGCGGCAGGTCGTTGAACGTCTCCGAACCGACGATCAGAAAAAGCTCGTCGTCGGGATAAGTTTCGCGGTAATAACGGAGCGTGTCCGCCGTGTAACTCGTGTTCGGCGAATCGATTTCGTACCGCCCGGCCTCAAACTCCGGATAAGGCGCGATCGCCGCTTCGAGCATCGCGAACCGGTCTTCGCCGCTCGTCCGGACGTTTTTTTGATGCGGCGGGACGCCCAACGGGAGGAAAACGACGCGGTCGAGGCCCGCTTCGGCGCGCGCCGTCTCCGCCAAAAGAAGATGTCCGAAGTGGATCGGGTCGAAACTGCCGCCGTAAATGCCTCGTTTCATTGGAGTCGCGCTCCTAAATTCGCGCCGCCGTCGACGTCCGCCGACGACGAAAAAGGGACGCCGGAAAACGAACGAACCGACGCGTCTTCGCGGACGTCGGGCAAACGACGCCGCGCCGACGGTTCGGCCGCCGCTCCGGCAAACGGTTCGCGACGTTAAACGCCGAAACGTAAACGCCGCGAAATAAAGGGTTGCGTCGGTCGATCAGTCGGGAAGGATCAAGCGCGAACCGCCGGTCGAACCGGAGCCGCCGTCGGAACCGGGCGTCCAAAGTCCGCTCGATCTTTCTTCTTGCGCCGGGGCTTGCGGGGCTTCGAACGGCGACGGGGAATCGCCGAACGACGCGCCGCCCTGCGCTTGCGCCTGACGACGGAACGCCGCTTCCGCCTGCGCGCTCGTTTGCGCCGCGGCGTTCAGACGGGCGAAAAATTCTTGGAGCGTTTGAACCGCCTGACGGTCGTCCTGGTGCTCGCTGAAAACGTGTTGCGCAATGTCGCGGAGTTTGTCGTATTCCTGGCGATGGAAGCGCGTCATGAACTCGAGAACGTTCCATTGGGCGTCCGACTGCCCGACCGACGCGGCGTATTCGGTCGCTTCGGCGATCAGTTCGAGCGCTTTGTCCGAATCCTGCGCCAGGACGGCGGCGTCGACGACGATCGAATAGGCGACGGCGCGGGCTTCGTAATCCATTTCGCCGCTCGGACGCGAAAGCGTTTCGCGAGCGAATTTCTCCTTAACGTCGCGAGGCGCGACAAGATTTGCGATTTGAAGGAGCTCGACGAGCGCGTCGACGCGGAATTTTTCGACCGAAAGACGGCCCCAGCGCCAAAGCGGAACGCGGCGGAAGAACGCGAGCGTTTCCTCTTTCGACGCGAACGAAGCCGGCGGATCGATCGGCGACGGCGCGGGAAGACCCGCTTTCGCCCGCAAAACCGACGTTACCCTGTCGGAAAATTCCGGCGTAAACGTCGAGCCGACGACGCGGATCAACGCCTCGACGCGGCGCGGGCCGTCGGCGGAGCTCAACGTTTCTTTCGGGGAAACGCCGCCGAGGATCCGATAACCGTGTTCGAACCACTTGTCGGCAAAGACGTTAAGGTGTTCGTCGAAAAGCGCTTCGATCGTCGCTTGCGAAACGGGGGCGCCGTCGCGGAATTGGAAACGCGGCGTCGATTCGTTCGTCGTCCAAAGAACGGTCGTTTCCTGCGGCTCTTCCGATTCGAGCGGGGGCAGGGCGCCGAGGATCGCGGTCAGCGTCGATTCGACGCGAGCCGTTTCATTCGGAAGCGCGTAAGTTTCGATTCGGGCGTCGCGGTCGGTTTGCTTTCCGAAGAGAAGCGCGAAGGCGAATTGCGTCGGAACTTCCGCGAGCGTCAGGTTTTCCGTCTTTTCGGAAAGGGGGCCCGTCAACAGGTTGAAAGCCGCTTTCGGCGGAACTTCGAGCCCGGCGACCGCGGCGCGGAGGCGCGGGTTCGCCAACAAAAGGCGCGACGAAAGGATCTTTTCGTAAGCGGCGTCGAAATCGGCGAGCGCGTAAGTTCGCTTGACGGTCGTTTCGACGTCGTCCCAAGTCGGAACGGCGCGGAGAAATTGGAACGTTTCCATGTCGATCGCGTCTTCGGCGTCGACGTTCGGCGCGGCGAGGTAGCGTTCGACGTAAGCGCGACCCGTCTCCTCTTCGGCGAACCAAAGGGCGACGATTCCGAGGTTGCGGAAGAGATTCGGCCAACTTTCGCCGAACGGAAGGAGCGATTCGAGGATCGCGCGGCCCTTTTTCCAGCAACCGCGAGCGATCAGGCGCACCGCTTCGTCGTATTCGGCCTTTTTCTCAAAATCGGCGGGCGCTTCGAGGTCGAAAACCTGCTCTTTCAGCATGAGCGGAACGTTTTCGGCGCCGAGGCAGCGGTAGAGGAACTCGTTCGACGCCTGATCTTGCGGGGCGAACGCTTGGAGCTGTTTCGCGATCGCGATCGCCTGGTAAAGACGACCGTTTTCGTAGAAACTAACGCCGACGGTCAACATCGCTTGAACGATCGCGACCGGGAATTGGTCGCCTTCGACGTTTTCGATCGCGTCGACGAGGGCGGAAACGGCTTCCCGGGGCTTGTCGAGAAGCGCGGCCGACGTGGCCAGCTCGGTGTGCGCGACGACGTTTTTCGGTTCGCGTGCGACGAACGCGACGGCGGTTTCGTAGGCTTGCTCCCAAAGTCCGATCATGCGCTGAAACAAGCACTTAGCTTCGGTCAAACAGGCGCAGTCCGGGCGCGACTTTTCGAGATTTTCGACGAAAGCGAGACCCGCGGCGTATTGTTCGCCTTCGAGGAACGAGTCGATTTGTTCCAAATCTTTGATGTGATCCGGGCAGCAGAATTTGATTTTCTTCCCGCGACCGCCGGGGCAGAGGGAGTAGAGGTCGATGGCCATTGGGCGAATCTTTCCGAGGAATGTTGAAAAATGTTGCGTATTTTGTTAAACGACCGCTAACTTTCCGTTCGTTGGGAAAGGGCGGCGTTCGGCGAACGCGTCGCGCCGTCGAAAACCTTATTTTAACCGAAAGCGGCGCGAATTTCGAGGGGGCGACGCTTGAAAATTGCGTTTTTTTCCGTTTTTTCTCCGACTTTGACGCAAACGGCGGAAAACGGCGGGCGTTCGAGCGAAATTTTGCGCAACCGGCGGCGGGTCGGCGGCGAAACCGCGTAAAAGACGGCGAGTTTTCCGGTTAAAACGGTCGCGACGGCGGCGATTAATCGTCGAGATAAACGCCGATCTCGATTTTGAGCCAAGCGTTGACGCGCTCGACGTTGCGGATTTTGCCGAAAAGTCGCTTGCCGGCGTCCATCAAACGGGCGAAAACCGGGTTGTCGCGCCGCGGAACGTACCCGAGTTTGCGTTTTTGGGCGTCGCGAACGAGGATCGCCAGTTCGTCGCTCCTGTTTTGCGGCTCGCGGACGAAGGTTAAAACGTCGCCGACTTTTAACGACGGTTCGATTTCGGCGATATTCTCGACGTAACTCGTTCCGGCGACGCGCGTTTCAAAAAGAAAGATCGTTCGTCCGAACGGTTGCGACAAGCCGTTTTTTCCGTTTTGAAAGACTCCGAGCGAGTTCGAGCCAAACGGGGAAAGCCCGCCGCCGGCGTTGGGCGCTAGATCTCCCATCGGTTCAAAATTTCCTCGATTCGTTGTTGATAACGGTCGCGCAACGCTTTAAATTCGAGCTGTTTTTGGCGGAGCTCGTCGAGTCGTTTTTCGAGCGCTTCCGGGTCGTCGAGCAGGTCGGCGACGTTGAACGGGAACTCGCTTTTGATCTTTTCGATCTGCGATTTAAGTTCGTCGCGCGATTTTTGGAGCGCCGACTCGCGTTGAAGGAGTTCGTCGAACGCGGTCGTTTCCGGCGATAAAACGCCGTCGTCCGCGAACGCTTCGACGGCCGCCGACAACGCTTCGAGCGCCGCTAAGTCGCCCCGTTTATACGCTTCGACGGCGATCTTCAATTTGAACGCGGCGTCGGGAACGTCGGCGCCCGCGACGTCCGGGTGAAGTTTTTTAACAAGTTGCAGGTAAAGCGAGCGGAGGCGTTTGGCGACGTTGGCGGAAAGTTCCGGCGCCGCCGCAAACTTGCTCGCCTCTTTGAGCTTGGCGTCGGCGATCTCGATTTGTTCGACGAACGTTTTAAGTTCTTCGTCGAGCAGGTTTTCGATCGCGTCGACGTCGGGCTTTTCTTCGCGATTGTCGGCCGCTTGGAGGAGCTCGAGTCGGCGACGACGCCGGAGAACGTCCAATTCAAGTTCGAGCGTCGCGCTTTCGACGACGCCGATAAGCAGCCAGTAACGACTTTCAAGGCTCGGGCCGACGTCGAAAAGGAGAACGTCGCGCGCTAAAACGAGCTCGCCGACCTCGTTTTGCAACGCTCGAACGCGCTTGGCCAACGCGTCGAACTTGGCGTCTGTGACGATATTCAAAATTGGATCCCTTTCGCGTTCTAAAGTCGTTTTTTACTTATTGTACGTCTTGGGATCGGAAACGTCAAGCGCCGACGGGACGCCGTTGGAAAGGCGTTCCGAAAAAAGAACGCGGGAGGATTGCGACGCGGAACAAAGAAAAAGCGAAACGCCGCGGGAACAAATCGAGCGACGTTCGAAACAGAACGAGACGCGAAACGCCCGCGCCGCGACGAAACCCGAAGGTTCGCGTCGGACGGACGTTTGCGTTAAACCGTTAAACGACGGGAATTAAATGCGCGGGCGAACGCCGGCGGCGACGCGGTACGGCAGGCCTTGAATGCGAAGGAAACCGGTCGCGTCGTTTTGATTGTAGTCGCCGCCGCCCTCCATCGTCGCGATCCCTTCGTCGTAGAGCGAATTTTTGCTCGAACGGCCGTTCAGGATGACGTTGCCTTTGTAAAGTTTCAGCGAAACTTCGCCGGTCGTCGACTTGTGCGCTTCTTTGATGAAAGCGAGGAGCGCGTCCATCTTGGAGCTGTACCAGAAGCCGTAGTAGATCAGCTCGGCGACTTCCGGAGCCAAGCGGTCGCGGAGACGCATCAATTCGCGTTCCATCGTCAATTGCTCGACGTAACGGAGCGCGTCGTAAAGGATCGTCATGCCCGGCGCTTCGTAAACGCCGCGGCTCTTCATGCCGACGAAACGGTTTTCGACCATGTCGATGATCCCGACGCCGTTGCGGCCGCCGATCTTGTTCAACGCGGCGACGACTTCGTAAGCGCTCATTTTTTGGCCGTTGACCGCGACCGGAACGCCTTCTTCAAAGCGGATAACGACTTCTTCCTCGGCGTCCGGCGCGTTTTTCGGCGTAACGCACATGCCGAAGTCGACCGTTTCCAACCCGTTGACGCTCAGGTCTTCGAGTTTGCCCGCTTCGTAACTGATGTGAAGGCAGTTTTCGTCCGACGAATACGGCTTCGAGATCGACGCTTTGACCGGGATGTTCTTCGCTTCGCAGTATTTGATCATCTCGGTGCGGCCCGGGAAGAGCGCGCGGAATTCGTCCAAACGCCACGGCGCGACGATTTCGATATCGGGGCGCAACGCTTCGGCGGCGAGTTGGAAGCGGCATTGGTCGTTGCCTTTGCCTGTGGCGCCGTGCACGTAGGCGTTCGCGCCGACCTCTTTGGCGACTTCGAGGATCTTCTTCGAGATCAACGGGCGAGCGAGCGACGTGCCGAGGAGGTAAACGCCTTCGTATTTCGCTTGCCATTGGATCGCCGGGAACGCGAAGTCGCGGCAGACTTCCTCCTTAACGTCGATAAAACGAACGGACGCGGCGCCGATTTTTTCCGCTTTTTGGCGGATTTCGTCGCGATTTTCGCACGGCTGGCCCAAGTCGACGTAAACGGCGTGGACTTCGTAACCTTTGTCCAACAACCAGCCCAAGATAACCGACGTGTCCAAACCGCCGGAATACGCCAAAACGCACTTCTTCGACATTATCTCTCTCCGTTGTTTTCCGTTTTCTGGCCCGAGAGCGCGGGCGCGTCGGGTCGATTTTTCAAGACGCAAAGCATATCTCCCGTATATAATAACCTCGAAGGCGTATTTTTACAAGGGGGGAACGCTCGTTTTTCCGCGCTTTTTTCTTTTTCCTCCGGATTCGTTCGCGGTCGGGCGCCGTCGCGTCAATAATTTTCGATCGGTTCGGAAAAAGCCGTCGGCCAAAGCGCGTCGCCGAAGTAAAATTTGGCGGCGAGAACCGCTCGTTTCGCCGGGTCGCGCTCGCGGTCGCCGAGTTCCCGATTGGCGAGTTTAATCGCTTCGCAGTTAACGTTTTGCGGCTGAAGTAGCGTCATGCATCGGTCGAACCGTTCGAGGATTTCCGGGTCGATTTCGACGTTTTTTGGCGGTTCCCAACGTTCGTCTTCGGGGCGGTTGAAGATTTTCGGGAAGTGGACGCGCAGAAGGATCGCTTCCTGCAGCGCCCGGGGAATCCGCCGTTGCGACGCGTCGGCGAGGGCCGTTTTTTCGGCGAGATAACCGTCCAAAAATCGAGCGAACGTCGGGAGGTCGCGCATTTGGAGGAGCGAAGCGAGACGATTTTCGCGTTCCGGCAGGGGGCGTTCCGCGAGGTTGTCGAGCTGAACGAGTTGGAAGCGGGCGTGGTCGACGCAGCGGTTTGTCGAAAAGTTGTCGACGGTCGGCTTTTGAGCGCGGATCGCGGCGAACGACGCGTCGAGTTCGGCGAGCCGTTTTTCGGAAAGCGGAACACGCTTCAAGTAGGTCGTAAACGGCGATTTTTCGGAACTTCGGACGTTTAAATATTCCGCCAACTCCGCCGCTTGGGCGCGATGAAAGAGCGCGCCTTGGAGTCGGTAAAGGTAGCGTTCGGCGACGGCGCGGCGGTCTTCGGCGACGTTGCAAAGGGCGAGCGTGAAGGCGGCGCGGGCGCTCCGTTCGCGTTTGACGACGTAGTTGTTCGTCGCGGCGCGTCGGGCCGGATTGACGGCGCCGAACTCGTAAAGAATGCGATCGCCGCCTAAGCTAAAGGTCGTCGCCTGAATGAGTTGCGGCGAGCGGGCCGGGTCGAGCGGGCGCAGGTAAAGCTCGTCGGCGAGACGGCCGAGCCGCGAAAGCGCCAAAATGCGCGCGGTGATCGTCGGGTTCGACGGTTCGGCGAGCGGCGCTTCGAGGCGAAGGATCGCTTCCCAATCTTCGCGGTCGAGCGCTCGAACGATCCCGCAAAGCGCGCCGAAATCCGGCGTGTAAAACGAGAAGCGGACGACGCAGATCGCGAGCGTCAGGAGCGAGAGCGCGGCGATCGTCGCCGACGAGTCGAGCGAAAACGCCGATCGGGCGGTTTGGGGCGTCGGGGAGGTTTGGGCGTCTTGCGGCGTCGGGGCGGGCGACGGCGTTTTGAGCGTTCGCTTTTTTCGCGTCGGTTTCGACGAGCGCGGCGTCGACGGCTGCGTCGGGCGCTCCGGTTGCGACGAAAGCGCCGACGTTTCGACGGGGCCGCCGGAAGTTTTCGGCGTCGCGACGCGGCGAAGGGCGTCGAGAAGGGCGGCGGCGAGGAAAAAGACGAAGATCGCGACGAGGAGCGCGTCGTAAATACGTTGCGATATCGGGTCGCGTTGCGCGACGAGGCCTTCGACGAGTCCGGCGACGTAAAGATCGCCGAGCGTTCGCGCGGATCCGGAGAAAATCGGCCAATAAAGCGTCGGAACGGCGAGCGTCCAAAGGGCGAGGAGCGCGAGCCGTCGGCGGCGTTTCGGGGCGGAGTCGCTCGCGTCGAGCGGGCGCGTCGCTTCTTTCAGGAGGCAGATCGCCGCCGCGAGGAGCGAGAAAGCGCCGAAAACGGGGAAGCAAACCGCGAGACCCGTCGCCAAAAACGCCGTTCGGGCGCGGCTTGAGCTCAACGAGTCGAAGAGGAGGGCGAAAATTAAAACGAACGAATATTGAAAAATGAAGCTGAAAACAAACGCGACGTCGAAATATTCGAGAACGTAGTAGCCGATCCCGGCGATCTGAATCGTCAGGAGCGCCGACGGAACGAACGAAAGGGGGAAAAGCCGCCGGTTAAATCGGAATAACCGTTCCGTTCCGTATTGGATGAAGGTTAAAAAAACGGCTAAAATCGCGGCTCCGAGCGCCGGGTAGTAAAAAAATTGGACGAAAAACGCCGACAGGCGCGACGAAAGTTCCGCCGGGCGGATCGCGCTCGTCAAAAACGACCAACGCCAAATAAAAAGGTCGCAACTCTGCGCGACGTAAAGGAAATCGCCGTAGCGAACGAACCAAAAAACGAAATAAAAAAGGAAAAAAGCCAATCGGGCGGCGGACGGAAACGAAACGAGCCGAGCGCGCGATTCGGAGGACGGCGACATGGCGTGGATCCTTGCGATCGAAGAAGGGGACGAACGCGGCGGCGACGAGAACGGGAAACGTCGAGCCGATAAAGAAAACGACCCGACTCCGGCGCTCCCGGGGGAAGCGGCGAAAAGTCGGGACGAACGTTAACGACGAAAAGTCGCTTGGCCGAACGGGCGAAAAAACGAGATCATTCTTCGCTCGAAAGTTCGATCTTGAGATCTTTCGAACCGCCTTCCGGAAGGCTGAGCGTCAAACCGGATTGGTCGGCGTTGTTGTAATAAAGCGGAATTTCCGGAACGCTTTCCGGTTCCGGGCGATCCGGGAAGACTTCGTTGTGGCGTTTGCCGCCCGCTTCGTTGAAGATTTTTTGTTCTTCTTCGGTGTAAGCGTTTTCGATATGGAATTTCGAAACGGTAACCTTGTATTCGCCCGGCGCGACGCCGTCGCCCGCTTGGAGCGTTTGGAAGACGAACTTGCCTTTGTCGTCGGACATCGCGCCCGCGCCGCGGACGCCGACCGTCGTCGGAACAAGGGTGATCGAGGCGCCGGCCAACGGAGCGCCGTCGAGCGTAACGACGCCGGAGTACGATTCGAGGCCGTCGAGTTGCGGAGCGCCGCCGCAACCGGTCGAGACGAAGAGCGCCGCGCAACAGGCGAGCGCCAAGGATAACAGCTTTTTCATTTCGCGTCCTTTCGGAAAAGTTTGGCGTGTGTGTTTGTCGTTATTATACGGCGCGCGCTTCAAATGGGAAGGGCCGTCTCCGAAAAAAGGGCGCCCCGACGATTCGAAGCGCCCGATTTTAACGATTAAACGGGTTAAACCGCTTTATTACGCTCAGTTGACGTCGGTTTCGCCGCCGTCGCGGGAACCCATCGCGCCCCAAACGCCGTAGCTCGATTTGCCGGAGCGTTTGCAGAGGCCGGTGTTGTCGCCGACCGTCGAACCGGTCAGGTTGCCGCAGTCGATCGTTTCGCTGACGAAACGAACGGAGCCGTCGACCATCCCGACGTTGACGCCGCCCGAGTGGTTCGAGGACGCCGAAAGAACGCGGACGCAGACGCCGTCGTCGCCGACGCCGCCGATTTGGCAGTTCGGGGAGTTCGGCGGGAGGATCGTGCAGAACGTGCTGAACGGAAGTTGGCCGTCGCCCCAACGCTTGCCGCGCGCTTGGTAGACCGTAACGTCGTTGCGGTAAGTCGTCGTGTCGCCCTTGAGGTTCAAGCAGGTTTGCGGATTGAAACCGCTGAGTTCGCAGGAGTTGTGGCCGGTTCCGGCGCCGAAAACGTCGGTGCGGTTCACGGCGATGCCGTTTTTGAACGTCGTGGCGTTTTGAACGGCGACGACCGTTTCGCTAACGAGCGCGGTGTTCGAGGTTCCGTCGGTGATCGAAGCGAGCGGCGTCCAGGTTTTCGGTTGGAGCGCGCCGCGGGAATAGTCGGTGCGGCCGGAAGCGCCGTTGACCCAACCCCATTCTTCGGTTTTCGGGCAGTAGTCGCCGTAGCTGCAGACGTAGCTGGCCGGATAGTAGCCGTCGAAAAGGGTCTTCGCGCCGCCGTCGGACGGGCATTGGTAGCCGTCGATGCGGATTTCTTTCAGGTCGGCGCCCGATTGCCAGAATTTAACGCCGTCGCCCATGTATTCCATCGCGAGTTGGTAAACCGCCGCTTGTTCGACGTAAGGAAGAAGGAAAACGCGGTAGCCGTATTCGCGGGTGACGCCGGCGCCCGGGGTCGCGCCCCAGCAGTCCTGGGCGAGCGGAAGCGTGTCGGCGTTCGCGTCGACGTAGCTCATCGTGGCGAGCGCGATCTGTTTGACGTTGTTCGTGCATTGCATGCGGCGGGCCGCTTCGCGGGCGGCTTGAACGGCCGGCAGGAGCAAGCCGATCAAGATGCCGATGATGGCGATGACGACGAGAAGTTCGACGAGGGTGAAACCAGCCTTGCCTAGCTTGTTTTTCCCCCCCATTTTAACATTGGAGTTCAACATATTAATTTAGCCTCGGTAAATTAGTAAAAAGTTTTTCGACGGCGGAACGCTTGACGGAACGCGGCAAACGGGTTTGCCGGACGACAAAACGCCCCCCTTTTAAGCAATCGTAAGACTTTTTTAATTTTTGTCAAGGGGGAAGAAAGAAATTTTTTCCGATTTTCTTACGAACGGCGCCGGAAAAAAGCGAACGGCGCCGCCGACTCGGGGTCGGGACGCCGTCGGGAACTTCGCTTAACTTAAACGTTTGAAAATCAGAGCGTTTCGGTTTCGCCGCCGTCGCGGGAGCCCATCGCGCCCCAAACGCCGAAGCTCGATTTGCCGGAGCGTTTGCAGAGGCCGGTGTTGTCGCCGATCGTCGTGCCGCTCAGGTTGCCGCAGTCGACCGTTTCGCTGACGAAACGAACGGAGCCGTCGATCATGCCGACGTTGACGCCGCCCGCGTGGTTCGAGGTCGCGGACAGGAGGGTCGCCTGGTAGTCGCCGCTTTCGGCGCCGCAGGTCGGGGAGTTCGGCGGAAGGATCGTGCAGAAGGCCGAGAAGAGCGGTTGGCCGTCGTTCCAACGCAAGCCGCGGTAGTTGCCGGCGACCGTAACGGACGCGACGAAGCTGCCGCTCGAATCTTTCAGGTTCATGCAGGCTTGCGGATTGAAGCCGCTGAGTTCGCAGGTGTTGTGGCCGGTTCCGGCGCCGAAGACGTCGGTGCGGCTAGTCGCGTAGGCGCCTTTGATTCGGCGTTCGCCGTTGCGTCCGACGACCGCTTCGCTGGCGAGCGCGGTGTTCGAGGTTCCGTCGGTGATCGAAGCGAGCGGCGTCCAGGTTTTCGGTTGGAGCGCGCCGCGGGAGTAGTCGGTGCGGCCGGAAGCGCCGTTGACCCAGCCCCAGTTTTCCGCTTTAACGCAGTAGTCGCCGTAGCTGCAGACGTAGTTCGCGTGAGCGTAGCCGTCGGAGACGCCTTTGACGTTGCCGTCGGACGGGCATTGGTAGGCGGTAATCTGCGCTTCTTTCACGTCGGCGCCCGAAGCCCAGGCGGCGACGCCTTTTTCGTAATATTCGCTCATGACGAGTCCGTAGAGCGCGGACTGTTCGACGTAGGGCAGAAGGAGAACGCGCCAGCTGTTGCTGAGCGACGCGCCGTTGCCCGGGGTGGCGCCGTAGCAGTCCTGACCGAGCGGGAGCGTGTCGCGGTTCGCGTCGGCGTAGTTCATGCACGCGAGACCGATTTGTTTGACGTTGTTCGTGCATTGCATGCGGCGGGCCGCTTCGCGGGCGGCTTGGACGGCCGGCAGGAGCAAACCGATCAAAATGCCGATGATGGCGATGACGACGAGGAGTTCGACGAGGGTGAAACCGGAGCGGCTCAGGTCTTCCCGCGACTTGACGTTGAATTTCGACATGACTCAACCTTTGAAATTTGATGCGTTAGATTGAAAAACGACGGCTAAGCGACTCGGCGCGAAACGATCGACGGAACTTGAGAAGCGTCGACGGCGCGACGGGCCACCCGGGGATCATTGTACCGCTTTTTTAATTTTTGACAAGCGACGCCGGGAATTTTTTCTCCGCGGGCTTTCCGCCGACGCCGAACGACAAGCGGCGCGGCGACGAAAAAAGCCGCGAATCGAGACGATCCGCGGCGAGATAAAGCGTTGCGAACGCCGGACTTGTCGTTTGCGTCGCAAGAATCAGAGCGTTTCGGTTTCGCCGCCGGAACGGGAGCCCAACGCGCCCCAAACGCCGAAGCTCGACTTGCCGGAGCGTTTGCCGAGACCGGTGTTGTCGCCGATCGTCGAACCGGTCAGGTTGCCGCAGTCGATCGTTTCGCTGACGTAACGAACGGAGCCGTCGACCATCGCGACGTTGACGCCGCCCGAGTGGAACGATTGCGGCGGGAGAAGGGCCGGGTCGTAGTGCGTCGCTCCCGAGGAGCACATCGGCGCGTTCGGCGGGAGGATCGTGTTGAAGCAGGAGAAATACGGCTGGCCGTCGACCCAACGGACGAGGCGATCCTGCTGGTTGACCGTAACGTTCGACGCGAATTCGTTCGAACCGGAGCGCAGGTTGACGCAGGTTTGCGGTTTGAAACCGGAGTATTCGCAAGTCCAGTGGCCGGTTCCGGCGCCCGCGAAAACGTCGTCTCGACTGACCGCGACGCCGCCGCGGAGGAGCCCGCCGCTCGACGCCGCCCCGGAGCCGCGTCCGATGACGCCTTCCGACGCCAGCGCGGTGTTCGACGTGCCGTCGGTGATCGCCGCAAGGTGCGTCCAGTAACGGGGTTGGAACGCGCCGCGGGAGTAGTTCGCCGGGACTTTGTTCGGCTCGGTTTGGCCGTTCCAGTTCCAGTCTTCGTCTTTGCAGCAGTAGTCGCCGTTGCAGAAGACGTAGTTGTTCGGCGAATACTGGTTCGCCGAGTGCGTGTCCGATCGGAGTTGGCGCGACGAGGCGTCGGACGGGCACTTGTAAGCGTCGACGGCGGCCGAGAGGACGACCGCCGGAAGCGTCCAGGCGTAGGCGCCGTTCTTAACGGCCTGCATCGCTTCGTTGTAGATCGCGGTCTGCTCGACGTAGGGCAAAAGGTAAACGCGGGGGCCGAGGCCGCGGCTGTCGTTGTTTTCGCAACCGATCGTGTCGGTGCCCATCGGGAGCGAGTCGGCGTGCGCGTCGGCGTAACTCATGCACGCCAGGGCGAGCTGCTTCAGGTTGTTCGTGCACTGCATGCGGCGGGCCGCTTCGCGGGCGGCTTGAACGGCCGGCAGGAGCAAGCCGATCAAAATGCCGATGATGGCGATGACGACGAGAAGCTCGACGAGGGTGAAGCCTTCGTTCGCGCGGGCGCCGGTTTTGCGGAAGTTGACAAATTTTCGGGACATGACGTTGTTTCCTGATATGCGGGTTGAAAAATAAACGAAATAAACGCAATCTAGGATTGAGCGGTTGGAAGGAAAAACGCGGCGAGGGTAGAAATCCGCGTCGCAAACCCTCCAACGGATTCTATTCTAACTTAGCTTTTCCAAATTTTCAACGGACGAACGCGCTTTTTTCGCCGTCGAGCCGATTTTGTATAAGCAAACGACGTTGTAAGGTTTTCCTGTATAAGAAAAACGTAATAAAGCGACGCGTCGACGCAAAAATTTGTAACGCCGGAAACGACAACGGCTTGCGAATTTAAAACGGCGCAAACGCGACCGCTTTTCGACGAAGCGCGGCGGTCGGAGAAAAATTTTGAAAAAATTTTAAAAAACGACGTAATATTTTCGCGAAATCGGAACCAACGGTCGCGTCGAGAGTTAGGAGTTTCCGGTTGCGCGGAATAATCCGATTTTGCGGGCGTCGCGAGCGAGTCGGGGAAAGCTCGAAAATTGCGCGTCGGGGGGCTTGGCGTCGGGGCGAATTTCGGGTATAATAAGGAAAAGTTTCGGTCTAATGAAAAAACGCGGCGGACGAAACCGCCGACGGCGCGAATCGAGCGCCCGACAAAAAACGAGGAAAGCGAGGTGAAACGATGGCGTTTCCGGGTTTGACAATTATCGGCGAGTCGATCAACGACTCCGTTCCGTCGACGAACGCGATGTTCGACGCGGCGGATTTCGACGCTATTAAAGAATTGGCGCGTTTTCAGGCGGAGAACGGCGCCGCGTATATCGACGCCAACGTCGGAACGCGGGAGCCGGAGTTTATGGCGGCCGTCGTTAAGGCGATCTGCGAAGCGACCGACAAGCCGATTTCGGTCGACTCTCCCGATTACGCGCTTGCCGAAGCGGGGCTCCGCGCTTGCGATCCGAACCGCGGAAAACCGATCTTGAACTCGATTTCTCCGTTGCGGATGGAGATGTTCGACCTGTGCGAGATCGCGTCGTTTCGCCCGATTCTGCTCCTGACGGAACACGTCGACGCGGACGGGAACGGCGCGCCGTCGAGAACCGCCGAAGAGACGTATTCCGCCGCCGAACTCCTCTTCGCCGAAGCGAAAAAGCGGGGAATCCCGAACGACGACATTATCTTCGATCCCGGCGTCGCGCCGATTGGGAGCGACTTTGAAGGGAACCTGGCGCGGATGCTCGACGCGTTGAGAATGATTAAGGCGAATCCCGAAATGGCGGGCGTTCACGCGTCGGTCGGGTTGAGCAACTTTACGGTGATGCTCCCGCCGAAGCGCAAATGCGACGGAACGCCGGTGAAAAGCCCGCTCGAAAGCGCGTTGTTGACGATGGCGTTCCCGCTCGGCCTCGATTACGTCGTCGGCTCGGTGAAGCGCAGGTACGAGCCGCTTCCGGACGACGCGCCGGCGATGGAATGCGTCCGCGAATGCCTGGAACTCGGCGGTTTCGAGTCGGTTTCCCGCGTGCGCAAGTTTTACCGGTAACGCCGGTTTTAAGGGCTTTGACGGTTTTGCGTCGGACGGCGGTTTGGCGCGAAACTTTCCCCGACGACGCGAGCGGAACGTCGCGGCGTTAAAACCGTTAAAGTTTGCCGAAAACGTTGGATTTTTTCGCCCGACGGGCGGGATCGACGGCCGTTGAACGCGTTTGACCGTTAAAATCGTTAAGACCGGCGCTTGACGCGCGGGTTGGAGCGGCGACGGCGGAAAAACGCGCCGGGGGGGCTTGTCAAAATTCCGCGCCGCGTCATAATGGGAGC
This sequence comes from uncultured Planctomycetaceae bacterium, assembly GCA_964539525.1. Lineage (GTDB taxonomy): Bacteria > Planctomycetota > Planctomycetia > Pirellulales > Thermoguttaceae > RUG369. The sequence continues at coordinate 18,242 of CAZIJJ010000006.1, forward strand.
GTCGGGGTTCGGCGTCCTTTTTCGCGTCTTCCGTTCCGCCGCTCCGATGAAAAACGGCGGAAAGCGCGAAATTTCGAACGGTTCGCGACGAATTTTCGGGCGCGGACGAAATTTTTTCAAGCGACGCGAGCCGTCGAACGGAATGAATTGCGGAGGTTAAAATGAACGATGTGTTGAAAGTGGCGACCCTCGGCGGCGACGGAACCGGGCCGGAAGTGGTCGGCGAAGCGGTCAAAGTCCTGAAGGAAGTCGCGAAACTCGAAAATATCAAGCTCGAACTGACCGATTTCGACATTTGCGGCGAACGCTACCTGAAGAACGGCGGGATCGTCATCACCGACGACGAAGTCGAGGCGTTGCGCAAATTTAGCTCGATCCTTCTGGGCGCGGTCGGCCACGTCGACGTGAAGCCGGGCATTCTCGAAAAGGGCCTGTTGCTCCGCTTGCGTTTCGAATTCGATCAATACATCAACCTGCGTCCGGTGAAGTTGCTCCCGGGCGTCGCGACCCCGCTTCGCAACAAGGGGCCGGAAGACCTCGATTTCGTCGTCGTCCGCGAAAACACGGAAGACATGTACGCCGGAATCGGCGGTTTCCTGAAGAAGGGAACGCCGGACGAAGTCGCGACGCAAACGGCGATTTACACGCGCAAAGGTTGCGAACGCTGTATTCGCTGGGCGTTCGAATACGCTCGTCGCCGCAATAATCCGAAGGGGAAAAAGGTTACGCTCGTCGCGAAAACGAACGTTCTCACTTTCGGACACGACCTTTGGATGCGGACGTTCGAGGAAGTCGGCGCCGAATATCCGGACGTCCAAAAAGAATACCATCACGTCGACGCGTGTTGCATTTACATGGTCGACTGCCCGGAAAATTACGACGTGATCGTTACGACGAACATGTTCGGCGACATCATCACCGACCTGGCCGGGATCCTGCAAGGCGGGCTCGGCGTCGCGGCGGGCGCGAACCTTTGCCCGGACGCCGGCGGGACGAGCATGTTCGAGCCGATCGGCGGCACCGCGCCGAAGTTCACCGGTTTGAACCAAATCAACCCGATCGCCGCGATCAGCTCCGCCGCGATGTTGCTCGAACACGAGGGCTATCAGGCCGCCGCCGATCGCGTTATGAAGTCGGTGCAGATCGTTACCGGCACGAAGATGAAGAGTCAAGCCGCCGGGCAAATGGGCGTTTCGACGACCGAAGTCGGCGACCTGGTTTGCGAAAACCTGTGATTCGCGATTAGAAAAGACGCGGGAAGAGCGCCGTCGACGCGGCGGCGTTTTTCTTCGCCGACTCGACGGGGACGCTTGAAACCGCGTCCGTCGCCCGGTTTACGCGAAAGACTCGCCGACGCCGAATAATCCGGAGTATTTTTCGAAAAACGCTTTCAACTTTTCGACGACGGAGCGCTTCTTTTGGTCGCGAGAACCGCCGCCGAAACGGGAGATCGCCGGCATTAGAAGATCGACGTCGGTTCCCGTCGTTTTGAGCGCGCCGTCGCGGAAGGCGTTTTCGACGAATTTTCTGGTCTTTTCGGGTTTCAGTTTTTCCTCGGCGATCAGCGTTTGAATGTCCGTTTCGCGTTGTTCGTCGACAAATCGCCGCCAGTCCGCGCTCACGTCGACGCTTGCGTTGATCGTCGCGACGAAGTTTTCGATAAGTTCCCTTTTGGAGCGGAGTTGCAAACTGGAGGCGATCGCTTTGTCGATCGCGACGAGAATTTCTTTGTCTTTGCAACCGCCGTCGCGGTACTTTACGACCAGCGACAGAATGTAGTCGATGTTGACCTCGACCTGTCGGACGAGCTCCGCTTCGAAAACGACGTCGTCCATAACGCTGTCTTTGCGTCCCGGCTTCGGCTTGAGCTCGTCGTACGCGTCGTGATAGGCGCCCGTGTAGTCCTGAAAATCGACGGGCGACAGAATTTCGTTTCCGGCGAAACGGTCGAACGCGGACAAAACGTTGCGCAAACGCAGGACGGCGCCGAATAAAGCGAGAAAATCTTTCCGGTTTTGCTCGCCGACGATCGGGCGCCCCAACGGGTATTTCTGCAGCAACTCCGCGACGCGTTCTTCGTAACCCTTTATTTGGCGGCCGTTAGCGTCTACGCAACCGTAATAGTAGTCGTCGTAAGATTTCAGGAGAACGACGCCGCTCGCGTTTTTGTCGCCGAATAAAGCGATCGCGTCGTTCGTCGCTTTTTCAAGATCGCGGAAACAAACGATATTGCCGAAAGTCTTCACGGAATTCAAAATGCGATTCGTTCTCGAAAACGCTTGAATTAAACCGTGCATTTTCAAATTTTTGTCCACCCAAAGCGTGTTGAGCGTCGTCGCGTCGAAGCCCGTCAGGAACATGTTCACCACGAGAAGCAGGTCGACTTCGCGATTTTTGACCCTGTTGGAAAGATCCTTGTAATAATCCTGAAACCCGCCGCTCGAGGCGTTGAAGTTCGTTTTGAAGATCTTGTTGTAATCGCCGATCGCCATTTCCAGGAAATCGCGCGACGTCCCGTCGAGTTCGTCGACTTCGAAGCTTTCGTCGTCAAGAAAACCGTCCGACGAGTCCGCTTCGTTCGGGGCGAAGGAAAAAATGACGGCGACGGTCAAATCGCGTCGGCGCTCCGCGATCTGCTTTTTCAGCTCCAAATAGTATTTTTTGCAAACCGGAATGGACGCGACGGCGAACATGGAGTTGAAGCCGTTAACCCGTTGCCCTTTCAGGCTGTAATAGGAGTTGCGCATCGTCTTTTGGTCGAAACGATCCAAAATATACTTGACGATCGCCGACACGCGCTCCCGGGACGCCAGCGCCTCTTCGACGTCGATCCCGACGACCTGCTTGTCCTCGACGTCGGGTTTGAGCCTCACCGTGTTGACGTAATCGACGCGGAACGGAAGGACGGCGCCGTCGTTGATCGCGTCCACGATCGTGTAAGCGTGAAGCCTTTCGCCGAACGCCTGCTCCGTGGTGCGCGCTTCGCAACTTCCGCCGGAACCGGCGTTTACGGAGAAAATCGGCGTTCCGGTGAAACCGAAAATATGGTAATTGTTGAAATGCTTGACGATGTTGGCGCGCATCCGCCCGAATTGACTGCGGTGGCATTCGTCGAACACAAGCGCCACGTGTTGATCGTAAATCGGATGGGCCTTGTTTTTCGAGATAAAAACGTCGAGTTTTTGTATCGTCGTTACGATAATTCGGGAAGCGCGGTCTTCGAGTTGGCGTTGCAGGATCGCGGCGCTTCTGTTGCCGTTGGCGGCGCCTTTTTCGAAGCGGTCGTATTCTTTAATCGTTTGATAATCCAGGTCTTTGCGGTCGACCACGAACAAAACTTTGTCGATATACGGCAGTTTCGAAGCGAGTTGCGCGGTTTTGAAGGACGTGAGCGTTTTGCCGCTTCCCGTGGTGTGCCAGACGTACCCGCCGGCGTCGATCGAGCCCGCGCGGCCGCGACGGGACGACGCTTCGATCTTGTTCAGAATCCGCTCCGTCGCGACGATCTGATAAGGGCGCATAACGAGCAGCATGTCTTCGGAAGTGAAGACGCAGTACTTGGTTAGGACGTTTAAAAGGGTGTGTTTCGCGAAAAAAGTCCGCGTAAAATCGGCGAGGTCGAGGATCGCTTTGTTGTCGCCGTCCGCCCAAAAGGACGTAAATTCGAAGCTGTTCGACGTTTTTTTACCGCGCTTTCCGGCTCCGGCGTTTTCCGTTTCTTTGACGCGATTCGCTCGGACGGTGTTGGAATAATACTTCGTGGAAACGCCGTTTGAGACGACGAAGATTTGGACGTACTCGTACAGTCCGCAACCGGCCCAAAAGCTGTCGCGCTGGTAGCGGTCGATCTGATTGAACGCTTCCTTAATCGCGACGCCGCGGCGTTTTAGCTCCACGTGAACCAGCGGAAGACCGTTGACCAAAATCGTTGCGTCGTAACGGGAAGCGCGGGCGCCGTCGTTTTCTTCGTACTGATTGATCACCTGCAGGCGGTTGTTGAGGATATTTTTTTTGTCGATCAGGGAAATATTGATCGTCGTTCCGTCTTCGCGGGTGAGATTTTGGACGCTGTCTTCCTGAATTTTTCGGGTCTTTTCCACGACGCCTTCGTTGGCGTCGGCGATTTTGCTTTTGAAAAAGGCGTCCCATTCCTTATCCGTAAATCGGTAATTATTCAGCAGTTCCAGCTGTTTGCGGAGGTTGGCGACGAGCGCTTGGGAATTATGGACGACCGCGCGTTCGTAGCCCTGTTCGACGAGCGTTTGAATAAACGTCTCTTCCAGTTCCGCTTCGCTTTGGTAGGCGTCGGGGCGTTCCAAAGCCGTCGAACGATAATGGGCGACGACCGTTTCTTCGTTGGGCGAAAGCGCGGGATCGTTGACGTTCACGGCGGTCTCCTTTTTTTTAAGGGGTCAAGCTAATTCTTTAAAGGACAACAGTTGGTCGCGGTAATACTCGTACTGTTTCCGCCGCGCCTCGATCTCCGCGGGCAGACCGACCGTCAAGTCGAAACCAATGGCTTCAAAATTATCAAGAATATTCGCAAGTCGTTCCTGAACGTCAAGGGGTGGCAGAGGAATCAAAATATTCTTGATAGCCGGAACGCTTGAATGAACGACCTTGCTCTTAACTTTGCCTTTGCCTTTCTGTTGTCTGGCGTCGTAAGTGGAAAGAGCATAGGCCAGATACTTCGGATTTTGCTTATGCTTCATTACCACGATATCGCCGCCGGCAATGCACTTTTCATGGCCGACATAAGCGACGGATTTTGCAATGTCCTCAATGTTTTCGCCGGTAATGGCAAACAGAATATCGCCGTATTCGACGTATTTCGGGTTTGCCACGTACTCCAATTGCGTATGGGAAACGCACTTGTCAAACCACGTGTTATAGGTGGTGTAGATTTCTCCGTATCTCACGCAGGGGACGCCGTCTTGGGTTACCTGGTCGCGCCTGACGCCAGAACCGCGGTAGATATCGGTGGCAATTTCTTCCAGTCGGACTTTGGGAGTTTCCCCGGCGAAGGCGAGGAGTTCGTCGCGATAATAATTGTACTGTTTTCTACGCGCCGTAAGCTCCGCCGTAAGCTCCGCCGTAAGCTCCGTGAAATTGTCCAGAATTCGAACGATTTCGCCCTGCACCGGCAACGGCGGCACGGGGATGGACGTGTCTGTTAAATACTTAAAGTGTCTTTCGTAGTTATTATGTCTGTGGTAGTAATTACATATACAATAATAAAAGTATTTTGCAAGCAAAACTTGTTCGTTTGCAAGTATAATCTTTAATCCATCAGCGCCTTGAACAAATGCAAAATCAATGTATTTAATATGTTCGCTATGGTCGCCGAAGCATACATAGTTGTTTTCCCCAATGTTTATATCTGCAACATGATAATAGCCTGATATATATTCTATTTCCTGCGAAACAATAGGAACAAGTCCTTCACTTTTATAATCGTTCCTTTTAACCTTGAATGAAGGCGTAACCGTCTTGATAACTTTATTCTTTATTAGGTTATCAATTTTCTTATACTCCACGCCGTTGGGGCACAACTCCCGTATCAGGTCTTCCAGCTTGCTCATTTTTTATCGTCTCCTGTTCCGCCGCTCGCCGCCGTTCCGCGTTTTACCGCTCGATCTCCGCGATAATCTTCGCAATTTCCTCGCGCAACGCCTGCTCGCGGGCGACGATCCTTTCGATCTCGGCGTTAAGTTGAACGATATCGACGGTTTCCCGCGCGTCTTCCTGCTCGACGTACGAACTCGCCGAAAGATTGTAGTCGTTTTCCTTAATCTCCTCGTAAGGGACGCAACGGGCGAAATGCTCGACGTCGGCGCGGGCGACGAACGCTTCGACGATCCGGGCGACGTTGCTTTCGGTCAACTTGTTGTTGTTCGTAACTTTAACAAACTCCCGGGACGCGTCGATAAAGAGCGTTTGAGCGTCGGGTTTGCTCTTTTTCAGAACCATGACGCAGGTCGCGATGGAGGTGCCGAAGAAGAGGTTGCTCGGCAGCTGAACGACGCAGTCGACGAAATTATTGTCGATCAGATATTGGCGGATCCTTTTTTCCGCTCCGCCGCGGTACATGATCCCGGGAAAGCAGACGATCGCCGCCGTCCCGTTGGGCGCCAACTGCGCCAGGGAGTGCATGATAAACGCCAGGTCGGCCTTCGATTTCGGCGCGAGCGTTCCGGCGGGGGAGAATCTCGGGTCGTTGATCAAAACGGGGTTGTCGTCGCCCTCCCATTTGATCGAATACGGCGGGTTGGAGACGATCGCTTCAAACGGCGCGTCGTCCCAATGTTGCGGCGCCGTCAGCGTGTCTTCATGGGCGACGTTGAATTTGTCGAACTCGATATCGTGCAAAAACATGTTGATGCGGCAAAGGTTGTACGTGGTCAGGTTGATTTCCTGGCCGAAAAAGCCGCCCCCGACGTTTTCCTTGCCGAGGATCTTCGCCGCTTTCAACAACAGCGACCCGGAGCCGCAAGCCGGGTCGTAAACTTTGTTGACTCTCGTTTTCCCGACGACCGCGAGACGCGTCAGCAACTCGGAAACTTCCTGAGGCGTGAAGAATTCTCCGCCGCTCTTTCCGGCGTTGGAAGCGTACATGCTCATCAGGTATTCGTAAGCGTCGCCGAACGCGTCGATCGAGTTGTCCTTGTAGTTGCCCAACCTCATGTTCGCGACGCCTTCGATCAGCTTGACGAGATTGGCGTTGCGCTTGGCGACGGTGGCGCCCAGTTTGTTGCTGTTGACGTCGATATCGTCGAACAAACCGGCGAAATTGGCTTCGCTTTCTCCGCCGCGCGCCGAATCTTCGATGTGTTTGAAAGCGGCTTCCAACGTCATGTTCAGGTTTTCGTCGTTCGCCGCGTTCTTTTGGACGTTGCGGAAAAGTTCGGACGGAAGGATAAAGAACCCTTTGGTGGCGACCATGTCTTCGCGGACGCTTTCCGCTTCTTCGTCGGACAGCCGCGCGTAATCGAAACCGACTTCCCCCGCTTCGAGCTCGCCCTTGTTGATGTAATCGGTCAGATTTTCGGAGATATAGCGGTAGAACATCATGCCCAACACGTAAGACTTGAAGTCCCAGCCGTCCACGCTTCCGCGCAGACCGTCGGCGATCGCCCAAATGGCGCGGTGCAGTTCGTCGCGTTCCTGTTCTTTTTTGACGTCGATCATCGTTTTCCTTATTTTTCCGGCGTCGGCCGTAATCTTAACTTGCCGTCGCGCCGAGACTTGGCTTTTTCGCGTTTTTATCGATGGGAAGACGAAACGGTTGGCGCGGCGGCTCTTTTTTCGCCCTCGACGCTTATTTTAGCAGAGATCGCAACTTTTGCAAGAGACGCGACGAAACGGAAGAAATAATTGCGGCGACGTCGACGGATCCGGTTTCCGCTCGACCCAAAAAAAACGACGCTCGACGGTGAAAATCGAGCGCCGCAAGTCGTTTAACGACAACCGTTTAGCGAACGTTCCAAGCGTCGAGCCGCCAGCTTTCGCCGTTCCAAACGAAAACGCCGAACGCGCCGGTCGCCAATTTAAGCTTTTCCGGAAGCGGCGCCCCCGACGGAAGTATCGCCGTCGCAAACCTTGCGATCCCGTTGCTTGTCGTCGCGACGACCGTTTCGCCCGGTCGATTTTCGACGACCCGAGCCGCGAACGCCCGCCAATCGTCGCCGAGCCGGTCGACCCGCTTTCGCAAAAACGCCCAACCGAGCGGAAGACGTTTTTCCGCGTCCCAACGTTTGAGCGCCGCAAGTCCCGCCGTTTCAAGCGTTTCCGACGAAGCGTTTTCGGCGGCGTCGCCCAGTTCGATCGCGCCGAGCCGTCGAGCGACTTCCGCTTCCGAACGCCCGTCGTCTTCGCCGTAATCGAGTTCCGTCAAAAAAGTTTCGACAATCGGCTCCGCGACAACTCCTTGCGCCGCCGCGATTTCCGCCGACGTTTCGAGCGTTCGACGAAGCGGCGCCGAGTAAAACGCCGTCGGAAACAACCCGATTTCCGCCAGTTTTTCGCCGAGCCGCCGCCCCTGCGCGAGACCTTCGGACGTCAGCGGCAGATCGGTGCGGGCGCCGACGCGTAAAATAACGTCTCCTTTTTCAAACGTGTTTCCGTGTCGAGCGACGACGAGCGTCGTTTCAAGGCGTCGCGTTTCTTGCGTCATTGCGTTAACTCTTTTAACGATAATAGTTTAAGCGTTGCTAAAAATGGATCGGCGAAAAGCGGCCCGACGTTTTAACGTTTTAAAAGTTCGCCGCGACTTCGCAAAACCGCCGCGACGCGCTCCAAGTCTTCCGGCGTGTCGACGCCCGACGTAACCCCTTCAAAACCGGGAGGATAAGCGCCTTCGATCGTTTGGATTTTATAGCCGTTTTCGAGGAAGCGAAGTTGCTCCAGTTGCTCCAATTTTTCGTATTCGCCCTTTTTCGAGTTGGCGAAAAACCGAAGCGCGTCGAAGCGGTAAGCGTAGATTCCGACGTGCCTAAGAACGGGACTCGTCGGCGACGTCGCGCGCAACGCCTCTTCGCCGCGGATCGCCGGAATGATATTTTTCGAGAACCAAAGCGCTTCGCCGGTTTTCGAGACGGCGACGGTCGTTCCGCTGAACGGCGACGTCTTTTTCGCGTCGCGCAACGCGTCGAGCGCCTCCCAGTTGAGCCGCGTGCAAACCGTTGCGACGTCGGCGTTTATGTTGTCGCGAAGCGCTTCGATCAAATCGACGACGAAACTCGGCGGGCAAATCGGGTTGTCGCCCTGCAAATTGACGACGACGTCCGGCGTCTCTTCGCGGAACGAAACGGCGGCCCAAGCGCGGTCGGAGCCGGAACGGCAAGCGCTCGACGTTACGACGATCGGAATGCGTCGCGATTCGCAAAATTCGACGATCCGCTCGCTACGGTTTTCGAGCGACGGCGTTTCCGTCGCGACGACGGCGTCGCAGTCGGGAACTTGGGCGCAAACTTCGGCGGCGATTTCCCAAACGCGCTGCAGGATCGCTTTGCCTTCCAACTTCGCTAAAGGCTTGCCGGGAAAGCGTTTCGAACCGAAACGCGCGGGAATGACGATCGTCGTTTTCATTTGGGTTCTTTCTTGACGGACGGCCGCGACGTTTCGCTCGACCGTTTTCGGCGCGAGACCGGCGAAACGAACGCGAATGGAAAATTTCGCTTAAACGCCGTCGCGCAAGGACTAACGGCGCAAATTTTATCGGAGCGCGAACGCGTCGGCGCGCCCCGTCTTCAGGATAACGTTTGGCGCGATTCGTGTCAAGAGCAAACCGGGATTCGGCGGTTCAATAAGGCGTTTCGGGCGGACGCGGCGCGGAAAACTCCGGGTTGCCCCCTTCGTAAACGCTAAAATCGCCCCAAACCGGACGCTCGCCCGCAATTTCCCGCGCCGCTTCTTCGGAAATCTTAAAATATTCGGCAAGGTCGACGCTTCCGAACCGGTCGACGCGCTCGACCGTCGCGACCGAATCGAACAGAAGGTTGGCGCTCGTCGTGTCGTCGTCGACCGCCCGACCGAAGCGAAGCGTCGCTCCGAGCGGCGTTTTTTCGGAGTCTTTGATTTTTTGAATCGCGGCGCCGAAATCGCCCGCGACGATCAGATCGTCTTCGCGCAAACCGAATCGCCCGGCGCTTTTTTTCAACGTCGCGAGGAGATCGAAAAACGCGCTTTCGTCCGTCGAGTCTCCAAAAAGATGAAGATTGATTATCTGAAAAGTGAAACAGGATTCCGGCGCGACTTCGTTCGGCCGAAAATTCGCGACGAGCGCGGGCGTTCGCAAACGTCCCCGAGCGTCGTAAACCTCCGAAATAGAAGAGTTGTCGACGACGATCGTGCGGACGTTGAAAAAAATTGCGGAGATCGGTTCGCGCGAAGCCGACGTCGACGCGACGTAATCGTAATCGCCGCCCTGCCGCGAGATAAGATAAACGAGCCCTTCGAGGACGGCGCGGTTTTTCGAACGAACGCCCTGAACGGCGACGACGTCGAATTCGCGAATGATCTCGGCGATTTTTTCTCCGCGTTTTGGATCGGTAACTTTCGCAAAATCAAGCGGTTCGAGATTCCAGGTCGCGATGCGGACGACGCGCGGATCGTCGAGCGGATTTGCGAAAACGGCGGCGTCGGCGCGACGTTCCGCCGCGTCGGGAGAAGTTGGCGCGTCGTTCGACGGGGCGTTCGGCGCGGGTTCCGGAGAAAAAAGACGACGAAAATCCGCCGTCGGCGCCGCGTTCGGGGAGGAGCCGCGCGGCGAGTCGGAAGACGAATCCGGGGGCGAACCGGGGGGCGAAACGAGCGCGTCGCGGGCTTCCGTTTCCGTCGTCGGCAAAGACGAAGAGCGTTCTAGAGCGCGAAATCCCAAGAGTAAGAATCCGAAAACGGCGACGGCTAACGATATTTGCAATCGGCGCAAACGTTTTTTAAGTTCCGCTTCGCGCGCCTTCGCCGCCTCCGCTTCGTCGTTTTTCTTTTCGGGCGTCGGCTTGGCGCTGACGCGGCGCACTTTGATGATTTCCCGGGCTTCTTCGACCGTCGGTTTTTCGTCGCTCATAATCGGTTCTATTTCAAGGAGTTGTTGCGCGACGTCTTCAAGCGTTGACGCCGGCTTGGCGTTCGTCTTCTTCTTTTATCGCGTTGGAAAGCGGCGGAATTTAGCGTTCTTTGATTTTTTGAAAAAAGAACCGTTAAATTTTTTCAGAAGGAAAAAACGCGCGTCGAGAGACGAACGGAGAAAATTTTGCGGAAACGAAACGCCGGCCCGGAACCGAAAAACGAAAACCGGCGACGCGCGGCGCCGTTCGAAGAATCGAAAGACGCCGCGTCGTTCGGCGCCGCCGACGCTTTATCGAGCGAGCGCCGCGACGCCGGAGCGCGTCGTAAAGTTAAGCGTTCAAACGCCTTGCGGTTGCGTGTTTTGCGATTCGTAAAGTTGCGGATTCGCGGCGAATCGGCGCAAATTCGACGCGAACATCGTCCAATACCAACCGGCGAAAATCATTTCGATCCCGACGAAAAGCCCGATGACCCAAAGCCCGGACGACGGCCATTGGCGATAAATCAACGCGCCTAACATGAACGTTACCAAGCCGTTAAAGAGTTCCCAACCCCAGCCCGGGAGCTGCGTCGTCAACGCGGCGACAATGCGGAACAAACCGGCGAGGATGAAAAATCCGGCCAGCAGGAACGTCAGCGTGATCGCGTTCAAAATCGGCGCGTCGACGAGCATAAAACCGACGACAAGGTACAAAATGCCCAACGCGAAATGCAGGAAAAACCCGTGCCAACGTCCGGCGTAAAGGGAGTTAACGATCTGCGTCGCTCCGCCGATCATCAACAAAACGCCGATGATCGAAACGGTCAGCGTCGTGGCGAGGAAGGCCGAACCGATCGCCAACGCGCCGAGAACGATCAGCCCGATCCCCAGCGTTAAGAAGGGTTTCCAGTTCTGCGACAGGCGCTTCAGCTCCGGCGACGTCAAAAAGTTGCAAAAGGCCGGGAAACTGGTCGAGGCGCTCCAAGGGCAGCTCGGACGCGATTCTTCGGAAGCCGCGCGTTGAGCGCGATCGTCTCGCTCGTTGTTATCTTTCGACATTTCTAATCTCCTGTGAGTATTGAAGTTAAGCTCGCGACGCGTCGGTTTCAAACGCTGAAAGGCGACAAAGCGCCGCGAAGGTTTCGTCGATTTAAGCGTCGACGGACGGCGCGACGCAAACGGTTATTTGACGGCGCTTTCGCTTTCGAGTTTTTGAACGGCCGGCGGCGTCCAGGCGCCGTTCAGCGCCGTTTCGTTCGGACGGTAAACGCGCAGCGCAAGAACGAACGGCCCGCGCGGCGTCGGGATCCAGTTGGTCGCGTCTCCTTGCGGCTTATCGCGTTGCAGTAAAATTTCAAGCGAGCCGTCGGCGTTGCGCGTCAGCGGTTCGTCGCTGCGGACGCCGTGTTTGTTCCACTTGTTGCGCGCAAGGTAACGTTCCGAATCGTAAAGGGTTAGCGACCAAAGGAAATCGGTCGGCGGCTCTTCGCCCTTCGGAAAACGGAGGACGTAACGCGCGTCGCCGTCGAGCGGCTCGCCGTTCGCGTCGAGGAAAGCGATCGGGTAAACGACGTTTTTGTCGACGTTTACGCCGAACGAAACGCTTGCGACGCCCGCTCGAAAGAAGTAGTCGTTTCCAAAATCGCCGAGATTTTTGAAGACGATCCAGTTCGTCGGCGTCGTGTTGCGCCAAATTTCCGTTTGCGCCGCGATCTCGATTTTTTTGCGCGCGATCAAAAAGGCGCCGTCGCTCAGTTTGCGAACGTCTCGATCGAAAACCGGTTCGTCGCCGCGTTCTAAACCTAACGTTTTCAAGTCGTTAAGGATAACGGCGTCGGCGTCGGTCGGCGGGTTGTTCGGCAGCAGATCGACGAACGTCGCCCAATATTTTTCCGGCGACATGCGGGCGACGCGCTCGACCGGCCCTTCGAACCAGGGGCGCGTCGGGCGAGGCGTTTCGACGAGTCGCTCGAAGGGGCGCAGATCGCGGCGGGCGTCGCGGCGCAAGGCGTCGTTCAGGTCGTTCCAAAGGCTTTTGTCTCGTTCGAAACTGTTGACAAACCAGCGTTTAGCTTCTTCGTAAGCGGCTTCGACGGAACGCGCCGTTTCGCGTCCTTCGTCTTGAGCTTTGCGCCAAAATTCGTCGACGGCGCGTCGTTCCTGGGCGCGGCGGCGGGCGAAATCGCTTTCCTCGGCGTCGGACGACTCCGCGTCGCTCGGCTCGGTCGGCGATTTTTCTTCCGCTTTTTCCGTCGTCGGCTCGTCGATTTTTTGCGTTTCGGCGTTGTCGGAAGTCGTTGATTTAACTTGCGTTGCGTCTTCGTTTTTCGAAGCGGGCGCTTCGTCGACTTTCGCTTCTTCGGCGTTCGGGACGTTCTCGTCGCCGGCGGCGCGAGCGGCGTATCGAGCGGCGTTTTGCGCGACGTAAAGCCGTTCGAGTTCGCCGAACGCGTTCGTTTGCGGCGGCGTAAGTCCTTGATCGACTTTGTTTTCCGACTCGTCGTCGACGGCGTCGGCGCTCGGCTTAACGCTTGACTCGGCGTCCGGTTTCCGCGGCGCCGGTCGCGCTTCAGACGTAAACGTCGAAGCGGCGACGGTTGCGAAATCGTAAAGCGTTTGAACGGCGGGACGCGTTCCCAAAGCGCTTTTGCGCGACGCGGAATCGACGAAGACCCGGGTCAAAACGAGCGCGAGCGAACTCGGCGATCTAACGACCCGAATTTCCGGCGGAAGGTCGAGCGATTTCGGCGAATTGGGCCCGATCAGCGCGAAGGCGCGAACGAAGCGGTCGTCGATTTTGAAGATCGGCAGGTCGGCGAGCGTTTTTTCGTCGAACGACGCGACGACGTTCGACCGGGCGTCGACGATTTCAATCGAAAACGGAACGCTTGTAATTGCAGGAGCGACAACGACTTGCGCTTCGCGCGCCAAGTCGAGCCAAGCGGTCGCGAAGATGGAGTCGACGTTGGGAAATTCGGTCGCGCGGAAGCGGGCGTCCGGGAGGCGCGGGAAATACGCCGTTTCGTTCGTCGTCGCGAAAAACGCCCGGGACGACGCGTCGCGTTTGATCTCGTGCGACAAAACGAGCGGGTAGGCGTAGGCGTAAAGGTCGACGAGCGCCTCGAACTTCCGCGCGTCTTCGAGGGAAATGCGAAGAGGACGGTCGGCGCTAAGTCTTGGAAATAAAAGCTCTTGCGTTTCGATCGTTTCCAAAAGAACGCGCGGAGCGTTCGACGGCTCGGCCGGGGCGTCCGGCGTCGCGTTTTGGGTTTCGGAAGCGGGGGGCGAATCCGGTTGCGGCGGCGCGTCGGCCCAAAGTCGAGCGGAAGGGGCGACGAACGTTCCGACCGCGACGAGAGCGGACGCGACGAGCGCCGTCGAGCGGGTTTCGCGTCGAGCGACGGTTGAACGGTGCATAAAGGTTCTCCTTGTTGATGTTGCGACGAACGCGGACGTTCTGAACGCCGTTTCGCGTTTGAGGAAACGAGCGGCGCGGTCGACCGCGTTCGCAAAGCGCGGAACGATTTTTGTTTTTTTGAATTGGATTTTTAAAAATCAAACGGGCGAAACTGCCGCCGAACGAACATTAGTCGGAGCGGCGCGTTTGATTTCTTTGTTTATCGGGTGAAAAACGCTTTATTCAAACTCGACGTCGGTTTGCGGAAGATCCGCGTTCGAAGCGTCGTTAAGTTTCGATCTTTCAAGGCGTTCGATGATTCGCGGATCGATTGCGCGGGCTTGCGCCGGGCCGACGTTGGGGAGCGGCGCGTTTTCGACCGTTCGCGACGTCGATTCCCAAGCGAACCCGCTTTTCGGGCGCGGCGAAAAGTATTCGACCGACGTGGCGGCGCGTCCGTCGACGAGCAAAATTTTCGTCGCGACGCGCCAGGCGGCTCCTTCGCGCTGCCAAAGTCCCGTGCCGTAACTCCCGTCGCGACAAAAGATAGTCGATTGGTAAAGGCCGGCGACCGGGTTCCAACCGATGACGCGCAACGCGGCGAACGTCGACGCCGGTTCTTGCGTTTCGCCTTTGTTCGGCGCTGACGAAGCGACCGGACGGACGAAATCGCGGCAAAGGAGGTACGAGCCGCCCGGCGCCCATTCGATTTTCGTTTGAAAAATGAAGCCGTTGGTTTCGAGTTCCCAGGCGCCGACCGCCCAAGCGAGTTCTTCGAGTCGGGCGCGCGCGACGCTCGGTTCGGAATCGCCCGCGCTTGCCGGGAAAAACGGCGGGAGGGGCGTTCGATCCGGGGAATCGGGCGGCGCTTCGAGTTCGCGCGGCGTCAGGAACGGGGACGGGTTGTCGGGGGCCGGGTCGCCGTAAATGCCCGAGCTAAAGCGAGACGCTTCAATCTCTTGCGCTTTTAATTCGTCTTGCGAAATTTGCGTTTCCCGATTAATCGGCCGATTGTAAACGGGTTGCGGACGAGTCGGCGAAGGGAGCGTCGACGGCGTTGGGGAAACGAGCGACGTTTGCGCTTGACTCGCCGTCGAGCCGACGAGACAAGGCGCGACGAAAAAGCCGAACGCCAACGCGCCGACGACGGGAACTCGAAGGCGGCGGGCCTCGTTTGATTTTTTCGTCGCGTCGCGATTATCGGTTTTTGTTTCTTGACGGTAAAAATCAAACGCGGCGCTTCGTTGTGAGGGAACGGAAGAAAAGGGGGGACGGCGAGGGGGAAAGGACGGTCGGAACATGCGCGGGAGCCTTTAGGGTTGAGCGTCGAACGCGGAGCGACGCGGCTCGGACGAGCGACGACGTTAAGCCGGGAAGGCGTTTAAGGTCGTCGCGCCGTCGTTTGAAATTAGGGGGTTCGGGTATAATGTAGAAGATAAAAAAAGAAGACGGGACGCGATGAATTTTTTTTCGTCGCGACGCGAAAGTTGCGACGCGAAAACGGAACCCGGAACCCGGCGTCGGCGCGGGCGAAGAACGGGTCGTTTAGAGGAAATGAAGAAAATGAGTGGAATCGCGAAAAGTTGCGAAAAAAAAGGACGGGGGTGAATAGAGAAAAAAAGAGGAAAAGAGGAAAAGAGGAGAAAGGAAGAATGGAAAAGAAGGAAAAAAGGAGGAAAAGACGGGGTTGAGCGAAAGCGGAGCGGCGGAATCGCGGGGAACGCAAAGACGGCGACCCGGCGGGAAGTGGGGTTCGCGTCGAAATTCGCGTCGAAAAAAGGAACGTTTCGCAATTTTGAGCGTCCGCTTTTGGCGAGAACGGCCGATAAAGAAAGAGACGTGGGCGGCGATCGCGCTGAAATGGAAGGTTTGCGTCGAGTTTAACGAGAAAACGACGAAGAGAAAATAAGAGTAAGAGGAGAAATAAGGGATGTGCGGGATTTGCGGCGCTGTTTGGACGACCTCGAAAGGAGCGATCGACGCGGCGGTTCTCGACCGAGCGACCGACGAGATGCGGCGGCGCGGCCCGGACGCTCGCGGCGTCGTTCGCCGACCGCTCGAGCCCGGCGTCCCGCTTGAGGAGAAGGGCGTCGCGTTCGGGCATCGGCGGTTGGCGATCATCGACCTTTCCGACGCCGGGCGGCAACCGTTTTCGAATGAGGATAGTTCCGTTTGGGTAACTTTTAACGGCGAAATTTACAATTATATTGAAATTCGTAATGAATTAATGCGACGCGGTCGGAATTTTCGCACCGAAACCGACGTCGAGGTTTTGTTGCGCGCTTACGAGGAGTTCGGCGTCGACTGCTTGCCGAAATTCAACGGCATGTTCGCGTTTGCGATTTGGGACGCGCGCCGGCGGCGGCTTCTGATCGCTCGCGATAGAATCGGTAAAAAGCCCCTATTTTACCGCGTCGAACCGGAACGGCTTCTGTTCGCAAGCGAGTTGAAGGCGTTGACGCGCTTCCCGAACGTTCCGCGCGACCTCGATTTGACGGCGTTTCGGCAATATTTGACTTATCAATACGTTCCATATCCTCGGACTATTTACCGCGGAATCGCCAAATTGCCGCCCGCGACCTTTTTGATTTGGCAAGATGGGAAAGATCCGACGATCGGGCAATATTGGCGGCCGGAGGAAGTCGCCGATTTTGACGAAAAACGGAAATACGCGGACGGCGACGTCGAACGGGCGTTGAAAAGCGGGGCGCTCGGCGCCGCGCGATTCGGTTCGGCCGACGGTTGGTTTGGGGGAAATGGAGAAGGCGCGGCGAATAAAACGACGGCGGAGTTTGTCGAAGAAAACGATTTTACCGATCGTTCGTTCGACGAAACAGCGCGGGAGTTGCGGCGACGGCTTGAAGAAGCGACGCGTTTGCGAATGCGGAGCGACGCGCCGTTCGGGGCGTTTTTGTCGGGCGGCGTCGATTCGACGATCGTTGTTGGATTAATGAAGCAGTTTTCGGAGAAGAAAGTTCGCACCTTTTCGATCGGGTTTGCGCAAAAGGAATACGACGAAACGCCCTTTGCGCGGCGGACGGCGGCGCTTTTCGGAACGGAACATACCGAATTTTTCGTCGAGCCGGACGCCGAGGCGATTTTAACGCCGCTCGTTTGCGAATACGGCGAGCCGTTCGCCGACAGCTCCGCGATTCCGACTTGGAGCCTTTGCGAAACGACGCGTCGGGAGGCGACCGTCGCTCTTGGCGGCGACGGCGGAGACGAGCTGTTTTGCGGGTACGATCGGTACAAAGCGGTTTGGCTGTCGTTATTAATTAATAAGGCGCCGAAATCGTTGCGGCGGTTTCTGGCCGGGCCGTTGCGAAACGCGATTCCAAATTCCGTGCGTCAACGGTCGCCGTTGCGTCGGGCGCGGCGGTTTTTGGAAACCGTCGGGATGGACGCGTTGGAACAATATTTGCAATGGATCGCGATTTTCAATCGGGAGCGGCTTGCCTCGTTGCTCGGCGACGAATATTGGGCGGCTTGCGCAAGAGAGGCGGAGTTTGAGGGCGGTTTGCGGCCCGACGGAACCTGTCCGAGCGCCGACGAACTCGATTGCGTCGATTTTTTGGCGGACGCGTACCGGAAATTCCGGCGGCGCGACTTGACGAGCGCGATTTCGTTCGCCGATTTAATAACGTATATGCCGGGCGATTTGACGACGAAAGTCGACGTCGCGGCGATGCGAAGCTCGCTGGAAGTTCGCGCGCCGATGCTCGACCCGAACGTCGTCGAGTTGGCGTTGCAGATTCCGTTAAAATACAAACTTTGGGGAAAACGGGGAAAATATATTCTCCGGGAAGCCTGCCGCGATCTGCTGCCGGACGAGATCGACGCCCGTCCGAAAACGGGGTTCGGCGTTCCGCTCGATTCCTGGTTTCGCGGCCCGCTTAATAAAACGTTGAGAGACGCGCTTTTGAGCGATTCGCCGAACGCGGCGCCGTTCTTTAATAAGAAATACGTCGAGCGTTTGATTCGCGAACACGAAAATCGGGAATTTGATCACGCGGCGCGGCTTTGGGCGCTTCTCGTCTTCCGAATTTGGGAGGAAAACGCGAAAAATTGTTAAAATCGGACGAACGAAGCGGCGGTTTGGCGGGATTTGGCGAAATTGCGAGAAATGAGAAAGACGGACGGAGTTGAACGAAAACGAGAACGAGGAAAGGCGCGGCGACGGGGCGGTTTCGGCGGCGCGTTAAAATGAACGGATCACAACGAAAGCGCCTTTTTTATCGATTTTCCTAAAAAGATAAAAGTTTTTTCCGGCGACGGGTCGATAGTAACGAACGAGGCGTTTTGCGGAAGGCGAAAAACGCGGCGGCGAGCGGCGAAAATCGGCGTCGGACGCGGCGAAACGCCGTCCGGATGAAGGAACGAACGCTAAGGAAGGCGACAGAATGGAATATCGAGAAAACCGGGACGCGCGCAGGCCGTTTTTATCGACGCCCGATTCGCGGGTCTATTTTCCGGCGTCCGCAATCGAGCGAGCGCGACGGGCGACGGCGCGTTGTTTGCGGCGAAGCGAAGGCGTCGCTCTCGTGATCGGCGCGACCGGGAGCGGTAAAACGCTTTTGACGCGGGTTCTCGCCGCCGAGTTCGAAGCGGAGAGTTTGGTCGCCGTCGTTTCGCCGACGCGGCGCGTCGACGCGAAGTCCTTTTGGCAGCAGTTCTTGTTCGGGTTGCGTCAAACGTTTTGCGGATGCGACGAGACGGAGTTGCGGCTGATGGCGCTCGATTATCTCGAACGCTCGTCGCGGCGACGTTGCGTTCTGCTGATCGACGACGCGCAAAATTTGCCGTTCCGCGTTTTCGACGAATTGCGTTCGTTTGTCGATCAAGGCGCCGCGTCGGCGTCGCAGGTTTGCGTCGCGCTTTTCGGAACGCCCGTGTTGGAGGAGCGGCTCAATTTGCCGCCGTTTTATCCGTTCCAACAGCGGATCGTTTCCCGTTCGTACCTCGACGCGTTCGAACGTTCGGAAATTGCGGGTTATATCGATCGCGAGGCCGAACGCGTCGGCGGCGGCTTTCGTTTTCTTGACGCGGCGAAGCGAAAAGTCGCCGATTTGAGCGAAGGTTCGCCCCGAATCGCGAACCAGTTGTGCGACCGCGCGCTCTTTTTGTCGGCGTCGGAGAAGGGAAAAAGGACGGATTTTGACGCGGATAGCGATTTTGACGGCGACGTCTGGGCGGACGGGGCTCCGGACGGCGCGGCGCGGCGCGACGTCGAAGAGATCGACGCGCCGCTTGTCGAACGCGCTTGGGCGAATTTGTTGAATTTGCCGGAAGAAGAGCGGAAAACGGAGACGAGCGCGCCTTCGAACGTCGTCGAATTTGGAACGCTCGACGACGAAGACGAGGATTATAGCGGTTTTAACGTTTGGAGCGGCGGCGCGGAGCGCTTCGAAACGGAGACGGCGAAAGGTTCGAACGGCGGCGACGCGGCGCAAAACGTCGAGTCGCCGCTTGGCGGCGAAGAAACCGGCGGCGCGGTCGATAATAACGATAAAACCGATAGCGTCGGCGACGCCGATAACGTCGACGGCGAAAGTTGCGAAAACGACGCGGAAGACGGGGAATACGAAGATAACGTCGACGGCGAAAGAAGAGAAGACGAAGAAAACGGGGAAGACGGAGAAAACGAAGAAGACGGCGCGAACGGGGAGATCGACGCGGAGCTGGAGGCGCGGCTTCTTCAAAATTTGACGGTTTGGGAAACGGCGCAAAAATCCGGAAAATCGGAAGAATCCGGAAAGCGCGAAAACGACGTTGAAAACGCCGAAAATATTGAAAACGTCGAAAGCGTCGAAGAAAATGAAAACGTCGAGTTTGACGGTTTTGCGGAAAATGCCGGTCGCGGCGACCGTTGGGAACGCGCCGACGAGTTGAAGGAGCGAATCGGGGCGGGCGACGGGCGTTGGACGACGAACGTCGGGGCGCTCGCGTCGCTCGGAACGGGAAACGAAGGCGGGCGAAAATCGGGCGCCGCGTCCGCGAACGTCGGGAAATCGACGACGAACGGGGCGAGCGGAGCGATCGACGACGACGCGAAGGGCGGGCGAACTGGCGAAAGCGCGTCCCCGGCGCCGCAAAAAACGGAAGAACGCGTTTTTGAGGCGTTAAAATCGGAATATTTTGATTCCGGTTTCCTTTTCGACCTGCCCGAGCGTCCCGAAACTCGCGTCGACGAACGGAAGGGCGAAACGACGCGGAAACCGCGAGCGAAAACGCGGCGGCCGCTTCCGGCGTTTTCGAACGACGACGAAAAGCGGCTTTTCGACGGCGAAACGACCGCTTCCGCCGACGACGAGCGCTTTTGGGAGATGCGAACGACCGCTCGAAACGTCGCTCGACGCTCCGTTTCCGACGCGGAGGCGGCCGAAGAGCGGGAAAAAGAGTTCGTTTCGCCCGAGGATCTCGCTTACGAACAGATCGTCGACGACTGCTTTCAAACGGCGCGCGATTGTTCGGCGAGCGACGAATATTTGAACGAATTAAGCCTTTTGGAACAGGAAATCGCGGAAGAAGCGAACTTAATTCGGCGGATTCGCAACATTCACTTGAAACTTCGTTCCGCGCGAGCCGGGCGTCGGCGGCGAAACGTCGAAGAAAAGAACGGCGACGCGGCGCGGTCGAACGTTGAAAAGCCGGCGCCGGAATCGCTCGACGAACTGGACGACGCGGCGCTCAACTTTTGAAACGCGTCGTTAAAATCGATACGAACGGCGTTTTAAGTAGAAGCGGCCTTGTTAAATTCGGCGGATTAAGCGAGATTTGCCGATTTTAACGGGGCCGCTTTCGTTGTCGGAACGCGTCGAGCGGACGCCAAACGGCGAAAGGTCGCGGCGTTGCCGAACGGTTTTAACGGTTAAAACGATTTTACGGGACAAGCGACGTCGATTTGCGCACGAGCGTCGGGGGATTGCCGAGCCGCCAGGCGATTTCTTCGAGCATTCTCGTTTCGAGCGCGGCGTCGCGACCGGTCGGAATCCAACCGCGCGACGTCGCCCGTTCGCCGACCGGTTGCGTCAACTGCGAAAAATCGTCGATGTAAATTTCGTTGAAACCGACGGTCGAGCCCATCGGGTTCTTCAAATCCTCAATTTCGTTATAAACGGCAAGGTAAATCAGGTAGCCCGCGGAGTCTGGGACGACTCGAACGGTCGCGGAACGGCGAATCGTCTGAAAGGTCGCGAGCCATCTGTCGTCGCAAGTCGCCGAATTCTTGCGCCAAGGTTCCAAAACGCCGGCGGCGATCGCCGGGTAAGTGTCGATTCGGCCTTCCGCGCTCGACGTAAACCGTTCGCCGTTTTCCGTTTGCCGTTCGAAAACTCGAATCGGCGTCTCAAATCGAATTTCGAAATAATTATCGACGACGTCGACGACCGCGTTCCAAAGGTATTCCGGCGAGCTCGTTTGCACGAAGAGCGGGTTCGGCGCGGCTTCGTTCGGCGTTCCGACGGAAAAATCGGGCGTCGGTTCGGACGGAACGCTTGCGCAACCGGCAAAATGCGAACTTGCGGGAAGGGCGGCGGCGAGAACGCAAACGGCGAGTCGGCGCGACCGGCGGAGGAATGGAGGCGGAATAAACGGTAAAATCTGCATAAACGCGCTTTCAAACGGGAGACGCGTTCGATTATCGCAAATTTTCGGCGGCGGTTCAAGAGCGATTTGCGCGTTTTGAGCGAGTTTTTCGAATTTAACGAAAAAGTCGACGAGAACGGAGGCGAAAAATGCGCCGCCGTTGAGAAAGCGGCGACGCGTCGATTGTTAAAGCGGGTGAAATGGGGGGCGTCGGTTATTTAAGAACGATCGGCAACTCGATTTTTTGTCCGCGGCGCAAGACGTTAAGGACGATCGTTTCGCCGGGCGCGTGTTCTTCGACGGCGGTGATGAAGTCTTCGCCGGTCTTCACCGGGACGCCGTTCACGCCGAAAATAAGGTCGAAACCGCCTTCAGGCCGGCGAACTTGGCGCGTTTGGTATTGGACTCCGCCGCGTTCGCCCAAAATAATCGTCAGTTTGCCGCCGCGCAGACCGGCCTGGTCGGCGGCGCCGCCTTCGTCGATAAGTCCCGGGATGAGGCCGTTTTCTATTTCCGTTACCTGAACGACGCCCGCGTCGCCGCGCACCACTTCGCCCCGTTCGAGCAGGATCGACGCGATGCGGTGGATCGTGTTGACCGGGATCGCGAAACCGATGCCGGAGCTTTCGCCGACGCGGCTGGCGATCGCCGTGTTCATCCCGATCATGCGTCCTTTCGAGTCGAGCAGAACGCCGCCGGAGTTGCCGGGGTTGATCGCCGCGTCGATCTGAATGACGCCTTTAATCTGCCGGAATTGCTGCGGGCTTCCGATCGTTCGGTTCAGGTTCGAAACGATGCCCCGGGTCATCGTGCGTTCGAGGCCGAACGGGTTTCCGATGGCGTAAACCGTTTGTCCGACAAGGAGTTGCGACGAATCGCCGAAACGAACCGGGAAGAGGCTCGACTCCGGCGCGTCGATTTTCAGAAGCGCGACGTCGGTGTGCGGGTCGACGCCGAGCGGGCGGGCCGGGTAAGTTTCGCCGTTGAAAAGCGTTACCTCAATCTTGCGCGAGCCTTCGACGACGTGAAAATTCGTCAAAATAACGCCGGACGCGTTCAAAACGATCCCGCTGCCGCAACCTTCGGAGGTCTGTTGGAAGAAAACGTTTTGATTTTCGACGACGGTTGAAACGTTGACAACGCTTTTATTGTATTTGGCGTAAATTTCAATTTGCGCGCGTTCCTGCGGAGAAAAATCGTCCAACCGCGACTCGATATCGTCGTTCGAACGGGCGGCGGCGCGAACGGCGTTCGTCGGCGCGTCGCCGTCGAGGGGAGGAATTTGCGTCGAAAGGGGACGAACGGCGTTTTTCGCGTCGTCGTAAGCGTCGAACGCCTCGTTAAAATCGGCAAAATTTCGCAATCTTGCGGCGTCCGGATGCTGGGCGGCGAGACGCGGAAGGAACGCCGACGTCGAAAGCGATTGAAGCGAAAGCGCGAAACAACCGCCGGCGAGCGCGACGGCAAGATAGGTAAACGACGATTTGCGCATTGAGAACGTCCTTTGTTGCGATTAGGCAAATTTTAACGGCGCCGCCGGGGACGGCGCGACGATTGGAAAGGGAGGCGCGACCAACTCGACGGCCTCCAAGGGATTTTACGCAATTGCGGCGCGTTCGTCGAGAAAAAAAAGCCGAAATCGAGCGTTTTTTCGAGAAATTTTCCTTTTTCGGCGCGTTTCGTTCCGCCAAAAAAGAGGGGAACGCGAACGAGCTAAAGTTTTTTTCGGAAAAATCTTGATTTTTCGGGTATTCTTTTTATAATGGATAAACGAGCGCCGCGAGCGAGTTTTTGCGTTCGAACGATTGAGAAATCAACCGATAACGCCGTTTGAGCGCCGGAAATCGACGAGCGACGTCGGCGGAACGAAGGCGGCGCGTCGAGAACGACTTGAAAAACGTCGCGTCGTCGATTAAAGCGTCTGGAAAGCAATGCGATGCACATTATTTTATTTGAGGACGATAAAGTCGTCGATCTTTATCCGATAACGGTTGGGCGTCCGGCGTTTTCGATCAGCGTCGGCTCGCTTCGCCTTTTGAATTTGGCGCGTCAATTGGGGGGCGAGATCGAGTTGATCGTTCGGCCGCACCTCCGCGAACTTTTGCGCGAAGACGCTCCGTTCGCCTGGACGCCGTCGCGGGGCGAGCGCAAGGGCCCGATTTTGCTCGTCAACGCTCGAACGGCGCCGCGGTACGCGCTTTTGAACGCTTGGCGGGCTTTGACGACGACTTCCTGCGAACGGGGCGCCGCGATCGTTTCCGGCTCGTCGATCGTCGCCGCGACGCTGAATTCGGCGGAGTTTTTGCCGCGTCAGGAGATCGGTTGCGCGCAGTTGCAGGGAATTTTGAAAGATTTGAACCTTCAAGCGGTCGACGTCGGCGAGCCGATTTCCCTGCTCGAACGTTCGTCCGACGCGGTGCGCTATCATTTGCGTTACATTAACGAAAATTTGGAGAGCCGCGTCGCGACCGGCGACTATCGTGAGATCGCCGACGGGCTTTTCGTTCCCCGAGCCGTCGAGGAGCGGCCGGAGATCGGCGAATTTTTCGTCGCCGACACGAAGAACGGGCCCGTTATTTTGGATAAAAACGTTAAAGTCGGGCCGTTCGCCTTCATGCGCGGGCCGGTTTACGTCGGGCGGAACAGCCGAATTTTGGAACACGCCGCGATCAAGGATTACGTCGCGGTCGGCGCGACGTGCAAAGTCGGCGGCGAAGTCGAGGCGACGACGATCGAGCCGTATTCGAACAAGCAGCACCACGGTTTCCTTGGGCACAGCTATTTGGGAAGCTGGGTAAACCTGGGGGCCGGGACGTGCAATAGCGACCTGAAAAACTCGTACAACGAGGTGTGGCAGGAAACGCCCGCCGGAAAAACGCCGTCGAGAATGCAATTTTTGGGCTGCGTCGTCGGCGACTACGCGAAAACGGCGATCAACACGAGCATTTTCACCGGGAAAACGATCGGCGCTTGCAGCATGGTCTACGGTTTCGTAACGACCGCGGTGCCGAGTTTCGTTAATTACGCGCGCTCGTTCGGGCAAACGACCGAAATTTCGCTCGAGTTGATGATCGCGACGCAAGAGCGGATGTTCTTCCGCCGCAACGTGAAACAGCGCCCGTGCGACGTGAAGCTGATCCGCGACATGTACGAGCTGACGCGTTCCGAGCGGCAATTGGCGAACGAACCGCTTTCCCTTTAATTTTTGCGCTTGAATTTTTGCGCTTGGCGAGACGCTCGCGATTTGTTAAACTCGAACGGAGCGCGTTCGGGTCGGGGCGCGGTTCGCCTTGCGCGCGCCGCGTCTCGAACGGACGGCGAACGATTTTAACGAAAAAAACGATCGACGCGTTCGGACGTATTGGACGGTGCGCGTTTGTTGAGAAAACGAGGCTTTTAGGTGGACTTTAACGATTTGTCGCGACGGCGGTGCGCTTGGTTGCAAGACGGGGGGGCGGATTCCGACGTCGCGATTTCGAGCCGCGTGCGTTTGGCGCGGAATTTGAGCGGATTTTCCTTTGTCGGGCGAGCGACGGAAAACGATTTGCGCGGCGTCGTCGAGGCGTGCGCTCGGGCCGCCGCGAAGAAATTTTCGGCGGACGAAACGGAAACGCTTGATTTTTCGAACGTTGCGCTCGACGAAGCGCGCCTGTTGCAGGAACGCTTGCTGGCGAGTCGCGAGTTCGTCGAGGCCGGCGATCGGCCCCGCGCGCTTTTCATGCGAAAAGACGAAACCCTGAGCGCGATGATCAACGAAGAGGATCACCTGCGTTTGCAAGCGGTGGCGAGCGGATTCGGTTTGCGCGAGCTTTGGAAAAAGATCGACGCGGTCGACGACGCGTTCGAGGAGGAGCTCGATTACGCGTTCGACGAAAAACTCGGGTACCTGACCGCCTGTCCGTCGAACGTTGGAACCGGGATTCGGGCGAGCGCGATGCTTCATTTGCCGGCGCTGATCGAGACGAACGAAGTCGAAAAGGTGATCCGCGGCCTGCAAAAGATGAATTTGGCGGTGCGCGGAATTTACGGCGAAGGCTCGCGCATCGTCGGCGAGTTTTTCCAAATAAGCAATCAGGCGACGCTGGGCGTTTCCGAAGAAGACGTCGTCGAGCGCCTGGGCGAGGTGATCGCTTCCGTCATTAATTACGAGCGGCAAGCGCGGCAAACGATGTTGGAGAAGGATCGGGACGGCGCGCTGGATCGGTGTTGCCGCGCGTTGGCTCTTTTGAAGTCGGCGCGGGCGATCTCGGTGGAGGAGGCGATAACGCACCTGTCCAGCTTGCGGCTCGGCGTTCGAATCGGGCTGATCGAAAGCGCGCCGATCGCGGTCGTCGACGAGCTGACGTCGGCGATTCAACCGTCGCACTTGAGACGATTGACCGGAACGAAACCGGACGCCGAGATCGACGAGGAAGTTTTGCGCGCCGATTATCTTCGCGCCAAGTTGAAGGATTGCGATTGACGCCGCGTTCGCCGACGAAAAATCCGGAGCGTCGAGACGCGAAGCGCGTCCCGGCGTTTCCGATTCGGCGGTCGACCGAACGATTTTAACGGTTGGACAAAACGCGCCGGGAAACGACGTTAAAATTTAAGGAATTTAACGTTTCGACCGGCTCTTTTCGTCAAAATTTCGAGGGCGTAAGCGAAATAGTAAACGCGTCGGGCCCCGTCTTTTCTCAGCGCGTAACGGTACGCCGCGGTCAAAATGTCGGCCGGGATCTCGCCGGCGCGGGTTTTGGCGACGACGTCGTCGACGAAAGCCGCTTCGGCGTCCGTTTTAACGCGCAATTCTTGTTTCGCCAACTCCAAATCGAGCGCGGCGTTCGCCCCGAGCGCGGCGCGACCGGCGAAAAAGATCGCGCCGAGACCGGCGGCTTGAAGGATGAAATCGCGGCGAGAAACAACGTTCATAACGACGTCCTTGTCTGGCAAAAAGTGGCGACGGAAAACCGCTTCGCGTCGACGTTTGTCGACGACTTTCCCTGCGGCGGCGCGTTCGAAAGGAACCCGCCTCTCCGTATATCGGCGTTTTGGCGAGCGAACTTGAACGCGCCCGTCCCGAAAACGACGATTTTCGCCGCGAAAAACAAATAAAACGGCCGCCCGTCAGTTTTGAGCGCGATACGGGGCCGGATCGACGAGCCCGGCGGCGGCGAATCCCGCTTGACGCAGAACGCAAGCTTCGCACCGACCGCAAGAAAGCCCGGCGTCGTCCAAATCGTAACAGGTGCGCGTCAACGAATAGTCGAGTCCGAGTTCGACGCCGCGACGAATAATTTCGCTTTTGTCGAGGCGCAAAAGCGGCGCTTTGATCGCGACGGCGGTTCCCTCGACGCCGGCTTTCGTCGCAAGTTGGGCAAGTTGGGAAAACGCGTCCAAATATTCGGGGCGACAATCGGGATAACCGCTATAATCGACGCAATTAACGCCGAGCCAAATTTCGTCGGCTCCCCGCGTTTCGGCGAACGCAAGGGCGAGCGAAAGGAAGATCGTGTTTCGCGCCGGAACGTAGGAAGTCGGGATCGACGCGCCGATTTTTTCGAGCGGAACGTCCGTTTCGACCTCGATCGCGTCGTCCGTGAGCGAACTGCCCCCGAAAAGCGTCAGATCGATCGGAAAGATCAGGTGTTCGCGAACGTTAAAAAAACGAGCGACGGCGCGCGCCGCGTCGAGTTCCCGGGCGTGGCGTTGGTTGTAATTGAGCGTCAGAGCGTAAATTTCACGACCTTCGGCGACCGCGATCGCGCAAACCGTCGAGGAATCGAGACCGCCGGAAAGTAAAACGACCGCTTTTTTTTGCGACATGGAACGCCTTTAAACGGAAGGGGAACGGGAAACGCGGAAATAAAAACAAAGGGCCGTCAACGGTCGTCTTCGTCGAACACCGTCGCGATCAATTCGTCGACGCTCGGCGTTTTCGAGGCGGGCGCCTCGGTTTCGGGCGGAACGTCGCTTTCATTGTCGAAAAGGTCGAGACGAACGGAAAAGGCGAACGGATTCGGGGCGCTGTCCGCGGATATTTTGACGAACGCGCTCGAAACTTCGGCGGACTCGGGGCGCGACGTCGACGCTTCCGAAACGGAAGCCGCCGGGATTTGCGTTTTGCGACGACAACGCGGACAGAGGATCGTTCGCCCGATAAAATCGGAAGCGACCGTCAGCTCCGAACGGCAGGAGTCGCAGGGAAAGGTGATCTTCATGTTCGCAGGTCTCCGCGGCGTCGCGACGCAAACGGCGAAAAACCGTCGAACGTCGACGCGTTAAACGGGGCGGGCCCGAAAATTACGGCGGATCCCAACCGCCGCGCGAAAAGGGATTGCAACGCAAAATGCGGCCGCACGTCTTCCAGACGCCGATAAAAACGCCGTATTTTTCGACGGCCAGCAAGCAGTATTGACTGCACGTCGGCGTAAAACGACAACAGGGCCCGAACAACGGACTGATCGCCAGCTGATAAAAACGAACGGATTTAACGACGACAAAAGTCGCGCAACCCTTAAACGCTTTCCAAACGGCGCGCGACGTCGCAAACGCGCTTTTCTTAAGGCGGTTCATCGGCTCGAATCGTTGGGATCGATTTTAACGATCGGGGGGATTTTAACGTCGATTTTCGCTTCCGCGCGCTTCGCCGCTTTGCGAGCGCAACGAGCCGCCAACTTCGTCAAATCGTCGGCGAGCGTCGCCAAACTCGGAACCGTTTCCTGACGAGTCGGAATCGCGACGAAATCGAACCCGGACGGCAAACTGTCGCGACGCAAGCGGAACGCTTCGCGGAGAAGCCGCTTCCAACGGTTGCGAACAAACGCTTTGCCGACTTTTTTCGAAACGGAAAGCCCCAGCCGACTCGTCGCGCCCGGCGTCGTCGGTCGACAACAAAGAGCGAGGCGCTCGTTGTAAACGCGAATTCTTGCGCGGTACACGAGTTGAAAATCGGCGGAACGTTTGATTTTTCGCGCTTTTTCCAAGCGGAAACACCGCGTTTTGCCCGACGTTCGCGGCGCGTCGACGGGGAGGGGATCGGTCATTCTTCCGGCCAAAGCTCCTCCTCAAGCGGTTTTTCGTCGTCGGCGTCTTCCGAAACCGACGTCGCGGCCGGACTCGCCGCGTCGGAATCGACCGCCGAAGGCGCGGACGCGCAAACGGATTCGACGAGATTCGCCAAAACGCGCGGCTCGTAACCGACGATTCGCTCGTACTCGCGGCCGTCGAGATAAACGCGAACGTCCGGTATCGACTCGACGCCGAGATCGCGCGCCATTTTGCCGAGTTCGTCGACGTCGACTTCGGCGTATTTTACCCCGCGGTCGGCGAAATAACCGGCCTGTTTGAGCAGATCGGGACGGAACGCGCAACACGGCGAGCACCACTCGGCGCCGAATTTAACGACGGCGACAGGCGCGCTTTTGATAAAATCGTTAAATTCCGCTTCGGTTTTCAGAAGCGCGACGAGACCGTTCGGCGCCGCGGAATAGTCGACCGAACCGGGGGCGGCGGCTTCAGGCGGAACCTCCGGCGTTTCGGGGGCGCGACCGCAACCGAACGCGGCCCCGAGAAGGAGGGACGAAACGGAAACAACGCCGACAAACAATCGTTTCGACATAGAAAACCTCTTGCGTCGCGCCGACGCGGTTCCAACGAACGTCAACCTAACGACGAGCGAACGCGCCGTCGAGACGAACGGTTCGCGCGTCAAGAAAACAACGATCGGCCGCCGAGTTCAACGCTCGCCAAGCGCGGCGTTAAACTCGACGTTCCGGGAAAAATCGGGCGTTCGAAACGCTCCGAAAAGGCGGGATCAAGCGCCGAATTTACCCAAACGATTGGCGTGCGCCATCGCGAGCGGCATCAGGTGAATCGCTTGGAAATGTCCGAGACCGCCGAAGTTGTTCGCTTCCGTTTCGCCGAATTTTTGGCAGGAGTCGACGCGAGCAAGGTCGGAAACGATCATCGTCGGAACCGGATGGAAGGAGTGCGAAGCCATTTTCGCCGGGGTACTGTGGTCGCCGGTAACGATCAGGCAGTCGTTCGGGCCGACGAGCGACGCGATTTCCGGCATGACTTTGTCGAGTTCTTCGACCATCGAGCGTTTCGCTTCGAAATTGCCGTCTTCGCCGCGGCTGTCGGTGTATTTGAAATGAAGGAAGAAGAAATCGTATTTGTTCCAATTTTCCTTCAAAACTTCGACTTCCTCTTGGAGCGAAGCCGGGGAGCCGACGAGCTCCATCCCGACGAGGCTCGCGAGGCCCTTGTACATCGGGTAAACGGCGATCGCGGCGGCGTTGAGACCGTACAACTCCTTGTACGACGGGAGGTTCGGCTTCTTCGCGAACCCGCGCATCGTCAGACAGTTCGCCTTCGGTTGACCCTTCAAAATTTCAACGGCCTGGTTGAAGAATTCCTTCGCGACTTGAGCGGTCTTTTCGCTTTCGGCGTCTTTAGCGACCGGGTCGAGCGGTTTCGCGCCGACTTTTTGCGGGTCGGTGTCCATCACGTTGCCGCCGAGGCCTTCGCCGCGGAAGACGACGACGAAACGGTGCTCTTTCACCGGTTCGACGAAGACTTCGACGCCCGGGATCTTAACGTTTTTGAGGAGTTTAACGACTTCGACGGATTCTTCGGTCGGAATGCGGCCGGCGCGGCGGTCGGTAATGAGGCCGGCGTCGTCGATCGTGCAGAAGTTGCAGCGGATGCAAACGTCGTTCGGGCCGACCGGGAACGCGATGCCGGCGGCTTCGAGAACGCCGCGACCGATCTGGAAGACGAGCGGATCGTAACCGAAAAGGCCGAGGTGGCCCGGGCCGCTGCCGGGGGTGATTCCCGGGAGGATCGGAAGGGACATGCCGGAAACGCCCTTGGCGGCGAGTTGATCGAGATTCGGCGTCGACGCGGCTTCCAATTCGGTCGGCCCGCCCGGTTGCAACGGCAAACCGCCGATACCGTCCGAAACGACCATAACGATTTTGCCGCCTTCATCGGTTTTGAGGGATTGAATCAACTCGTGCAGTTCCATTTCACAACCTTTCGTCTTCAAGCAAACGTGAAATCAGGGACGAACCGAACGGCGCGACGTTCGCGACTCGTTGCGTCGGGCGAACGCGGCGTTCGGCAAGGGCGCGTTTTTGACGGGGTTAGCCCCAAAATTCTCCTCTTTACATTATAACCGATTTTTCTCCTTTCGTCCAGCGGGAAAAGAAATTTTTTTCCGACGAGTCTTCGGCGGGCGAACGGGAGCTTGGCGGCGCGGCGCGGCGACGTTGTTGGCGCCATTAATTAATAAGGGGGGAAAATTAATGGAAAGCCGATCGAGCGACGGCCGGCGGCGCGTTTTTTTTCGCCGGCGACGGGGGAAACGGGGGGCCCCGCTTGCGGAACGGCGGAAACGGCGTATAATGGACGCGTCGACGACTTGCTCGCCGTCGGGGAACGTTTTTGTAATGAATTGTGAAGCGAAATTGGATAAACGATGAAAAAAAGGCTCTTGACGGGTTTGCAACCGAGCGGCGTGTTGACGATCGGAAATTATTGCGGGGGAATCAAACAGGTCGTTAATTATCAAAACGATTACGAAACGTTCCTTTTTGTGCCGGATATGCACGCGATCACGGTGCCGCAAGACCCGGAACTGTTGCATCGTCGGATCCGCGAAGTCGTCGGGATGTATCTCGCTTGCGGCGTTTCTCCGGACGAAAATCATATTTACATTCAGTCGGAAGTGCCGCAACACGCCAATCTTTCGTGGATCCTCGAATGCAACGCGTATATGGGCGAAATGTCGCGCATGACGCAGTTTAAGGCGAAGTCCGAGGAGCAGGAAAAGAAGAAGAAGGAGATCGGTTGCGGCCTCTTCACCTATCCGATTTTGATGGCGGCCGACATTTTGCTTTACAACGCGCACGTCGTGCCGACCGGCGCCGATCAAAAGCAGCACGTCGAATTGGCGCGCAATTTGGCGCAACGTTTCAACGCGAAATACGGCGAAACGTTCGTCGTTCCGGAGCCGTTGATTCCGACCGTCGGCGCGAAAATTCGCGACTTGCAGGCGCCGGAAAAGAAAATGAGCAAGAGTTGCGACAACCCCAAGGCGTCGATTTTCCTGACGGATACCGAAAAAGACGCGCGGAAAAAGATTATGAGCGCCGTTACCGACTCCGGCGAGGGCGTCCGTTTCGACGAAGCGAACAAGCCCGGCGTTTCGAATTTGCTGACGATTTATTCCGTTTTCAAAGGAATCTCGATTCCTGAAACGGAAAAACATTTCGAAAACGCGCGTTACGGCGATTTGAAGAAGGAAGTCGCCGAGGTCGTTTGCGAATTTTTGGTTGGTCTGCAGGATAAATTCGCCGAAACGATGAAGTCCGGGATCGTCGACGAAACGCTCGACCGCGGACGCGATTACGCTCGTCAAATCGCCGAAGAGACGTACGACAAGGCGCGGCGACTTGTTGGATTTGGGCGAATTTAGCGATTTTAACGTTTAGAAAAGCGGCGACGTTGAGGAACGCGAGGCGCGGCGAAGGATTTCGACGCGCCTAAAGGCGTTTCTTGCCGTTGGTCTAAGCGTCGGGAACTTAACCCGGCGCCGCGCGTCCAACGGGGCGTTCTCGACGTTGGGCGATTCTTGCGAAAGGAGGCGAAAAGGGCGTCGAAAAGACGGCTCGAAACGGTTATGACGGAGCGGAATAAAAAAAGCGAGGGCGCGTCGGGCGAACAATTCGTTTGGAATTTTTTCGGCGAACAGTTTCACCCGACGATTTCGACGTCCGACTTTTGGGAGGCGCGGCGGGCTCGGCTCGATTACGTTCGCGAACAACTCGAATTGAACGCCGTTCGCCGCGGAACGAATTTGGTCGACGAAGAACGGACGCGGCATATTTTGTTCGGCTCTCCGATTTCGCGAACCGTTCGGGCGTCGGAATCGACGGGCGGAACGACGACGAGCGTTCGCGGTTGGTCGGGCGGGCACGCGAATCCGGACGCGGCGAAGTTCGGCAAGACGCAAATTCCCGATTTTTGGACCGGTGAACGATTTATGTACGAAGTTTCCGATATTCTCGCCGACTCGAATTCGCGTTGGTTTCTGCAGGAAGCCGACGACGAAACGAACGAGAAAACGCCGCGCTGGGTTTGCGTCGAAGAGCGGTTCGGCGTGCCGATTCGAGTCGTCGCCGAACGCGCCGCGGACGGTTTGAAATGCGTTACCGCTTTTCCCGATTACCGCCGCTTTCCGTTGGAAGAACGGCGCGGAATTTGCGTTGACAACGGCGACTGGTGAAAGAAAAAATCTGTTTTTGTCGCCGTAAATGATTTAAGTGGTAAAAAAGAGCGTCGCGGCGCGGGCTTTGACGCTCAATCTTTTTAAAAACGACGGGTTTTAACGATTTTGCGGCGTTAAAACCCGCTTTTTATCGCGAATTTTCGCGAACGCGAAAACGTCTTAGAAGTCAAAACCGTCGAGCTCGACTTGCTGAACTTCCTCTTTCGGAACCGGTTTCGCTTCCAGTTGAACCGGGTTGCCCTCGACGTAAATCGCCAAATACGGAAGCGCCGGGCAGATCGACTCGCAGGCGCCGCAACCGACGCAAAGGTCGACGTTCGTTTCGGGGATCGTCAAGCCGACTTCCGGATCGCCGTGAGGAACCATCTTCACCGCCTGCGTCGGGCAGTGCTCGGAACAGGCGCCGCAGTTTTCGTTTCTTGCGTAAACGACGCAGTTTTCCTTAATGAAAACGACGCGTCCCATTTGCGTCAGCTGTTTTTTCTCCGGTTTGAGCGGAAGGATCGCGCCCGCCGGGCAGACTTCGCCGCAAACGACGCAGTCGAAGTTGCAAAAATGTTCGAGCGAAAAGACGACGCGAGGCTGCATGAACCCGCGCAACCCGTATTCAAGCGTCGCCGGTTTCAAGACTTTCGACGGGCACTTCGCGACGCAAAGATGACAGCCGACGCAACGTTTGTTAAAATGTTCGAACGAAACGGCTCCCGGCGGCGCGATTGGATGTTCGCGCTTAAACGGCGTCTGCCCGTAATCCGCCGGTTTGTCGGTCGCGGCAGGTTCGGACGAGTTTGCGGAGTTTGCGGCCGGTTTTTCGTCGGCTCCAAAAACGGAACGGGCGACGGCGAGCGTCGTCGCGGCGACGCCGAGGGCGACGAAATCGCGTTTGCTTCGGTCGAAACCGGCGATCTCCCGTTGGACTCGTTCCGATTCGCGCTGCGAAAGGAGGGCGGAGAGCGGGCGGGCGTCGACGGCTTGAGCGGCGTTTTGCGGAGCGTCGTCGACGGCGTTCGGAGCGAGTTTCGGCTTGCCGCCGCGGGCGAAGGAAAGCGCGCCTTTGCGGCAAACGGTCAGGCAGTCGAAGCAAACGACGCAACGCGACGCGTCGATCCGGCGTTTTTCAACGTCGACGCAAGAGCCTTTGCAGGCTTTCGCGCAAAGTCCGCAACCGACGCATTTTTCAGCGTCGAGTTTGATTTTGAAGAACGAAAATCGCGAAACTAAACCTAAAATCGTCCCGACCGGGCAGATTGAGTTGCAGTAAAGGCGACCGTAACGCCGCGCGAAGAGGAGCAAAACGCAGAACGACGCGACGCCGACGACGAACGACGGCCAAGTCGCCGGGGTCGGGTCGACGTAATAAAACGAATAATTGTCGCCGTCGAACATTTTGACGACCGCCGCGAGGACGTTGTTGCCGATCAAATAAAGCGGTTGGAAAAGGGCGACCGCGACGCGGCCGAAGAGCCCGTAAGGTTCGAGCAGGGCGAAAAACGGAAGCCCAAAGGGAACCGTCGCGACGGCGAACGCAAGGAAAGCGGTTCGGAAAAAGAGCGGATTGCGGCGGTAACGGTAGTCGCGACCCGGCTTGCGCGGCGGTTTGATCGGCGTTTTCGGCGCCGCGTCGGCCGGTTTTTCGGCGTTTTCGTCGCGGCGCGCCTTCTCGAACTTGCGTTTTTTGAAGAAATAGGAAACGCTCGCGCAACGTCGGGCCAAAAACGCCGCCGCGTCCTGGAAGATTCCCAACGGGCAAACGATCGAGCAGTAAACCCGTCCGAAAAGGAACGTTAGGACGAGTAGCGCGGCGAAAACGCCGAACGCGCCCGCCAACAGCGAGGGAAGGAATTGGATCTTAACGAGCCAAACCGCTTGCGACGGAACGTAACCGGCGAAATCGAGGAAAAACGCCGTTAAAACGAGCAAAACGGCGAAAGCGACCGCGACGCGCGTCCAACGAAGGAGACGGAAAATCGCGGCGCTAAAAAGTCGGCGAACCGGACGGGGCGAGTCTTGCATAATTGCGCCTAAAGTGTTGAAAAATAAAGGGTTCAGCGCGCTGGACGCGGGACGAAGAACGGACGGCGCGTCGGAGGAAAACGGCGGCGCGTCGAAGGAGAGCGTTTTTTAACGGGAAGAAAACGCGTTAAAGTCTTTATGGCAAAACGCCCCCTCGACGTTGAAAGCGCGTTTGATCCGGGCCTTCGACGCCTTAAAGGAGACGGCGTAATAAAACGACGACGCTTTTCAAGATCGCCGCCTGCGTTTCCGGTCTCCGCGTCGAGCGAGAGACAAGGGGAACGTCGGCGGCGAGCGAAAAAGCCGCGTCGAATTACATTTTGACGCGTTCGATCTTGAGTTTGCTCAAATCGGCGACGCCGAGGTTCAGCTCTTCGGCCATCGCGACGTAACGAACGTTTTCGAGCGGCATCTTTTGGAACTGGTTGAACGTGCGGATCGCGGCGACGTCGACGGCGACCGGGTCGGTCGACATGAAGAGGCATTTCGGCGTAACGACGTCCGCTTCGTTGCGACCGCGCGGGCCGTTCGTCTTCATGACGCGGTAAGCGTCGACGACGTTCAGGCAGGCCGGTTTTTCGTAAAGCCCGATATCGGCGATGCTTTGGTCGAGGCCGAGACGGTGGAACGCCTGGCGATCCCAAACGATCCCCATCAGGTTTTTCATCGCGATCGTCATCTTCGCGCCGCCGTGATTTTTGAGCACCGGGACGTTGAACCAAACGTCGCAGTCGAGAATCGCCTCGTGAATCTTCGCCTTTTTGAGGACTTTCGCGTTCGGGAGCGAAACTTCGCGGTAGTAGCGTTCTTCGTTCGCCGGAACGACGACGGCGCCCGCTTTTTTCGCGGCTTCTTCGATCCCGCTGTTTTCGTAGCAGGCGCGCCAACGGTCGCAGGTGTTGTCGAAGACGACGATTTCCTTCGCGCCGCAGTCTTTGGCGGCGGCGATCATCGCGACGATCAAGTCCGGGTTCGTGTTCGCGGCGAGTTCCGGCTTTTTGTCCCAGCCGATGTTCGGTTTGATGACGACTTTGGCGCCGCGGTCGACGAAACGGCTCATGCCGCCGAGCGTTTCGACGCCTTTTTCGAACATCGCGGCCGGTTCGCCGCCCATCAACGCGACGAGGTCGACGTCGGCGCCGGCGGCGTTTTTGCCCTGTTGCGCGAGAACGGCGAACGGGGCGGCGGCGCTGAACGTGGTCGTCATCCCGGCAAGCGCGACCGTTTTCAAGAAATCTTTGCGAGTCATTTCCATGAGTAGAGCCTTTCGAAGTAGATTATCGATGCGAATTTCCGTTGCGAAAACGCGGCTGGAGCGTCTCGCGTTCTTTATTCTAACCGTCGACGCCGATTTGTAAAGGAGGGGAACGCCGTCTCTTAAAGAAAGTAGGGCGCGTTTTTCAGAAATCGTTGAAAAAAGTCGAAAGCGTCGGGAAGAAAACGGGAAAACAAGGGCGCAAAACCCCCGACCCGCGTCGAAAAGCGTTCGACGACGCGGGGGAGAGTGGAAAACGATCCGCAAACGCGGACGCCGAAACCGAACGTCGCGATCGACGAATTTAACGCTCGAAACGATTTTGCGGCGTTTCGAGCGAAGAATTTTGGGAGCGTCGCGGAGAATTTCAGCCGAGAAGCGCTTTCAACGCGTCGACTTTATCCGTCTTTTCCCAGGTGAAATCGTCGTCGTCGCGGCCGAAGTGTCCTCCGAACGCGGTTTTTTCGTAGATCGGACGGCGAAGTTGGAGCGTGTCGATAATGCCGCGCGGGGTGAGCGGGAAGATCTCGCGAACGGCGTCGGAGAGCTTCTTTTCGCAAACTTTGCCGGTTCCGCCCAGGTCGATCAGAACGCTGACCGGCTCGGAAACGCCGATGGCGTACGCGAGTTGAACTTCGCACGAGTCGGCCAAACCGGCGGCGACGATGTTCTTCGCGACGTAACGGGCCATGTACGCGGCGCTACGGTCGACCTTGGTCGGGTCTTTTCCGGAGAACGCGCCGCCGCCGTGGCGAGCCCAGCCGCCGTAGGTGTCGACGATAATCTTGCGACCGGTCAGGCCGCAGTCGCCGTGCGGGCCGCCGACGACGAATTTGCCGGTCGGGTTGACGTAATATTTCGTGTTTTCATCGAGCAATTCGGCGGGAACGCACGGTTTAATCGCGTTCGGGATAACCCAATCGCGGACGCCGGCCTGATCGATCGAGGGAGCGTGTTGCGTCGAGACGACGACGGCGTCGACGCGAACCGGTTTGTCGCCGTCGTATTCGACGGTAACCTGGCTTTTCGAGTCGGGACGGAGCCAATCGACTTCCTTCGCGAAACGCTTGTCGGCCAAACGGTTCGTGATGCGGTGCGCCAGCGCGATCGGGAGCGGCATAAATTCCGGCGTCTGGTTGCAGGCGTAGCCGAACATAAGACCCTGGTCGCCGGCGCCGACGTCTTTCGCGTCGGAAGCGTCGACGCCCTGCGCGATGTCCGGGCTTTGTCGGTCGAGCGCGATCATGACGGCGCACGTGCTCGCGTTGATTCCGTATTCGTCGTCCGTGTAGCCGACGCGTTCGACGGCGCCGCGCACGATTTGCTGGTAGTCGAGGTTCGCTTTCGTCGTGATCTCGCCGGCGACGACGACCAGGCCGGTCGTCGTCATCGTTTCGCAAGCGACGCGGCTCATGGGGTCTTGCGCCAAGCAGGCGTCGAGCACGCTGTCCGAAACGCGGTCGGCGAGTTTGTCCGGGTGGCCCATGCCGACGGCTTCGCTGGTGAAAAATCGTTTCGCCATATTAATTTCGTCTCCTTAACGCCGTTTCGAACGTTTTTTGATTTTCGTTGACAAACGGCGTTTTCAAGGGAATTTTGAAAAGCGGTTGATTATCGCGTCGTTATCAAACTAAGCGGGAAGCGTCGCGGGGGAGGGGGCCCCTTGCCGCCGCGTCTTCCGGCTTCCCTTAATAATAAACCCGAGACGCGACGAGCGCAAGGGGGCCCGAACGTTTTTTGCGCGTTTCCTTCCGACTTTTCAAAAATTTTTTTCGACGTCGACGCTTCGAACGGCCGACGGGGGTATTTAACGGGGCGCAACGGGGCGGCGTCGTTGGGGTCGACGGCGGGCGCGGGGGCGTCGAAAGGGGCTTTTTTTGCCGTTGGAGCGCGTTTTTTCGCGTTTTTTTGCGGGAAAAGGGAAAAATCGGGGCGCGGGCGCTAGTAAGAACGGGCGACCGGCGCTATAATTAATCGAAACGATTATGACGACGTCGCGGCGTTTTCGCGACTTGTCGTTCCGGTTGGCGCGTCGGCTTCCGAACGCTCGGGTTTGCGCGGCGCCGCCGTCCGAACGACGCGGACAGACGGCGGGGAGGATTTTAGCATGCCTTTGTTGATTTTGCGTTGCGTCTTTATTTTGGCGACTAGCGGCGTCGGCGTCGCGATCGTTCGGGGCGGCGCGACCGCTTCGAGCGCGGCCGGTTTGGCGACCTTTTTCCTGATGCTGATCCTCGCTCTCGGCGTCGTCGCGGTCGACATGGCGTTTCCGAAGAAGAAGATCGCGTGGATTTCCGCCGTTTATTTCGGGCTTCTCGTCGGGTTGTTGACGACGTATTTGATGGGGCTTGCGTTGGAGCCGTTCTTTGCGGATCGGGTCGGCGAGGCGGCGGGCGCGGGGGACGACCTGCGGCGCAACGTAACGTCGGCGCTCCTTCTTCTCTTCTGTTATTGCGGCGTCAGCTTCCTTTTGCAGACGAGAAACGATTTCCGCTTCATTATTCCTTACGTCGAATTTCAGCGGAACGTGAAGGGGATCAAGCCGTTGATCCTCGATACGAGCGTCGTCATCGACGGGCGCATCGCCGACGTGATGGAGACGAAAATCGTCGACAGTCCGCTCCTTATGCCGCGTTTTGCGATCGTCGAGTTGCAGCATATCGCCGACAGCGCCGATCGAAGCCGCAGAACGCGCGGGCGTCGCGGGCTCGACATTTTGAGCCGCCTTCAAAATATGCCCGGCGTCGACCTGCAGATCGACGACAGCGAGCTTCCGGAATACGCCAATCAGCCGGTCGACCTGAAACTGGTCGCGTTGGCGAAACACCTTGAAGGGAAGCTCGTTACGAACGACTATAATTTGAATAAGGTTGCGAAATTGCAGGGCGTCACGGTAATTAACCTGAACGACTTGGCGAATTCGCTGAAGCCGGTTTTCCTCCCGGGCGAGCGG
This sequence comes from uncultured Planctomycetaceae bacterium, assembly GCA_964539525.1. Classification (GTDB taxonomy): domain Bacteria; phylum Planctomycetota; class Planctomycetia; order Pirellulales; family Thermoguttaceae; genus RUG369. Next base: position 57,268 of record CAZIJJ010000006.1, read on the forward strand.
TTCGAGGTCGACGTCGTGAAGACCGGCGAAGAGATCGGGCAGGGCGTCGCGTACCTCGACGACGGCACGATGGTCGTCGTCGATCAGGGGCGCAATCACATCGCCGAGCGCGTCGTGGTAACCGTAACGAGCGTGCTGCAAACGAGCGCCGGGCGAATGATTTTCGCTCGTTACGAATATACGACGAAAAAACTCGCCGGAACGACGATTATTTTGGACAACAACGCGAATAAGTCACAAAAATCGTAGCGAAAACCCCGGTGCGAACGGCGCGCTTCGAGAAGCCGGCGTTCGACGTCGGGCTCGCCGAAAACGGTGCGTCGCGAAATTCAAATTTCGTTGAAAACTGTCGAAGGGAGCGATTTTCGATGGAAGATTCGGACGTTTTTCTGAAGTTGCTGAAAAAGGATCGGCGTTTCTCGTTGGAGACGTATCGTTTCGTCAACGAAGCGCTGGAGTACGCGCAGAAATTGGGGCTCGGCAAGGAGGCGGCGACCGAAAATCGCGGCGACGACGCGGAAGACGTCGCGAATCACGTAACGGGTCAAGACCTTAGCCGCGCCGCGAAAGACTGGGCCGTTCTTCAATACGGAATGATGGCGAAGACGGTGTTGGCGTGCTTGGGATTGCGCAAAACGCGGGATTTTGGAGACGCGGTTTACAATATGATCGACGTCGGCTTGATGTCGAAGACGGCGGAGGATTCGGTCGAGGATTTCGACGACGTTTTCGATCTCAGCGCCGAGCTCGACCGCGCGTTCGCGTTCCATTACGAGAAGCGCCGCGGTTGGAAATAAGCGGAATTTTCGGCCCGCGACGGCGTTTTTCCCCTTATTAATTAATACGTCTTGAAACGCGTCGTCGATCCGCGCGTCGGCGGGATCGGCGGCGGATCGGCGCGGCGTCGAGCGGAAACGCCGGGCGTCGCGATTTTTTGGCATTACGGGCAATCTTTGAAAGAGCGCGGCGTTTGTCGCCGACGCGGAAATGAGGCGCGAATTATGATTCACGAACGAGCCGGACTTCCGGCGCAACCGTCCGATTTGATTGACGTCGCGGCGTTGGAACGCGATTATTTTGAAAAACGTCCGAATTTGAGCGTTCCGGAAGAGCGCGTTCGCTTCGGCACCGGCGGACACCGCGGAAAAGCGTCCGAATCGTCTTTTAACGAAGCGCATATCAAAGCGATCGTTCAGGCGATCGTCGATTGGCGCCGAACGCAGGCCCCGAACGGCGAGCCGAGCGTCATGCTTCTCGGCAAGGACACGCACGCCCTTTCCGACGCGGCGCAAAAGACCGCGCTGGGCGTTTTGGCGGCGAACGGCGTCGAAACGCGGCTGCAAGAAGGGAACGGCGTTACCCCGACTCCGGCGATTTCGCGCGCTATTTTGGCTTCGAATCGCGCCGAAGGAGCGAATTATTGCGACGGTATCATCGTTACCCCGTCGCATAATCCTCCGACCGACGGCGGAATCAAGTACAATCCGACGAACGGAGGCGGCGCCGACCTCGACGCGACGAACTGGATCGAAAATCGGGCGAACGCGCTCCTTGAAAACGGGAACGCCGACGTGAAATTCGTTCCGTATAACGAAGCGCTCGTCGCGCCGACGACGCGAGAGATCGATTACGTCGCCGATTACGTCGCCGATTTGGCGAACGTCGTCGACATGGAGGCGATCCGAAAAGCCGGGATCCGCATCGGCGTCGACCCGTTGGGGGGCGCCGCGGTCGGATATTGGAAGCCGATCGCCGAAAAATACGGCCTCGACATAACCGTTGTGAACGATAAAATCGACCCGACTTTTTCGTTCATGTCGATCGACCGCGACGGAAAAATCCGAATGGACTGCTCGAGCCCGTACGCGATGCGCGGGCTGATCGGGTTGAAGGACAAATTCGACGTCGCTTTCGCCAACGACCCGGATTCCGACCGACACGGGATCGTCGCGCCGAGCGTCGGGCTGATGAACCCGAACCATTATTTGGCGGTCGTCGTCGATTATTTGATCAAAAATCGGCCGACTTGGAGCCCCAAGCTTGGCGTTGGAAAGACGCTGGTTTCGAGCGCGATCATCGACTCCGTCGTCGCCGACCTGGGGCGCAAGCTGGTCGAAGTTCCGGTCGGTTTCAAGTGGTTCGTGCCGGGCCTTTTCAACGGCGAGATCTGCTTCGGCGGCGAAGAGAGCGCGGGCGCGAGTTTCCTGCGTTTCGACGGAACCGTTTGGACGACCGATAAGGACGGGCTTATTTTAAATCTACTCGCCGCCGAAATGTTGGCGAAAACCGGGAAAGATCCGGGCGTTTTGTACGCCGAGTTGACTAAAAAGTTCGGCGCGCCTTACTATTCGCGGATCGACGCTCCGGCGACGCTCGCGACGAAAGCGGCGCTGAGGAAAATGACCCCGGATCAAGTCAAAACCGAAACGCTCGCCGGCGCGAAGATCGTCGCTCGCCTCACCAAAGCGCCCGGCAACGGCGCCGAGATCGGTGGACTGAAAATCGTTTCGGAAAACGGCTGGTTCGCCGCCCGTCCGTCCGGAACGGAAATGGCGTACAAAATTTACGCCGAGTCGTTTGTCGGCGAAGATCATCTCGCGCAAATCATGAAGGAAGCGCAGGAAATCGTCGGCGAGGCGCTGAAAGACGCGCAATGACGCCGGTTGGTTTGAATGATTTTAACGATAATTCGAATTTTTCGGATTTTAACGAGGCGCGAGCGTCCCGTTCGCCGATTTCCGCGACCGAGTTCGCCGATTTTCTCGAAAAAAACGACGCGGCGCTCGTCGGCGTTACCGGGCGGCGGCGCGTCGTTCCGGAGGCGTTGCCGGCGGTCGAGTCGGCGGCGCGAACGGCGTTGCGAGCGTTGGAAGCGGCGGCGAACGGACGGTCGATTTTCGTCGCGACCGGGTTGGCGATCGGCGCCGATCAACTTGCGGCGAAACTCGTCGGCGAGGCGCGAGCCGTCGCGGCGGCTCGAAACGAAGCGTCGCCTTGGCGTCTCGTCGCGCTTTTGCCGATGAAGATCGCGGAGTATTCGAACGATTTTTCGACGCGGCCCGGTTCGGGCGAAACGGCGTCGGCGTCGGAATTGGACGATTTTAAGCGTTATTTAGCGTCGGCCGACTTGATCGTCGAGATCGAACCGACGCCGGAGAACGTCGAGCGAACGCGGCGCGGAGAACCGCTCGACCGAACGGCGCAGTACGCGGCGTTGGGCGATTTTCTCGTCGAGCGGTCGCGGGCGCTTTGGGCGTTTTGGAGCGGCGACGCGTCGAACGTCAAACGCGGCGGAACGACGGACGTCGTTTTGCGCAAGTCGCGGCGCGTTCCGAAGGCCGACGCCGAGGCGGTTTGTTGCGTCGCGACGCCGGAGCTTTTGCGCGTTAAAAATCCGGACGGAACGAAAACGCGGGTTCCGGAGTCGACCGAAAACGCCGGAAAGATCGCGTTTTGGACGACGCCGAGCGACGCGGCGCCGACGTTCGAAGCGGCGGAAGTCGCGGCCGAGCGGGCGGCCCGATTTTGGGCGGCGCGTCTCTAAACGCTGAAAAAGGAAGCGATAATCGACGCTGAAAACTGAAAACGCCGCGACGAGCCGTTCGTCGCGGCGTTTTTTTCGTTCTTGTCGAGAAAGAGCGCTCCGAAACGAGCGAGTTCAAGATCGCGTTCGACCGTTCGCAAAGTCGACGACGGGACGCGTCGCCGACTTGCGAAACGGCGTTCAAGCGGAACGCGCGCCGCGCGGACGGAAAATTATTCCGCGCGGAACGAGAAGCCCTTGAAGAAGAAACCGTCCGATTCGACGGCGCCGAAGAACGCGCTCGAACCGACCTCGACGCCCGCTTCGTCGAACGGCGGAAGCGCGGAACCGTCGAATTTTTGCGCGTCGTAACGCTGATCCGGCGCGCTCAGGAGCGCTTTCAACAACCGCGAGGAAAGCGTTTTGCCCTGCGGGGTCTTGCCTTGGCGGAAAAGTTCGTAATTCGCGCGCAAACCGTCGATATTGCGGGCGTAACCCTGGATGAAGAGCCCGTTCGTCTTTTGCGTTTCGGCTTGCAACAATTTGACGGCGCGAGCGTGTTCCGGCGAGTCCGCGATCGTCGCGGCGCCGTTTTTCGCTTCCTTCAATTTCGCCGACAGATGTTGAACGTCGTTCGAAACGAAGAGTCGACCGTCGCCGACGCCGAAGACGGCGCCGTTGATGATTTCGGCTTCCGGGCCCGGAACTTCGGCCGGGCGAGTCGCCGAAGGCCGCGTCGGACGGGTCGGGCGAGTCGGAGCGCGGCGCGTCGAGGCATCGGCGGCTCCCTGGCGCGGCGCGTATTGCCAGAACTGCAGCCCGTCGAGTTCGACCGGGACGAAATCGGGGTCGGAATCGAACATGCGGGCGAGCGTTTCCCGCGTCGCCTGTTCTTTGCCTTCGAGAACGTCCAGCGAAACGACGTATTTTTCGCCGTCTTCGGCGCGCGCCGGGTCGATCGCGTTCGTCGAGGTAAAGCGGCGGCCGAAGTTCGCGAAGAGGTCGGCGCTCAGGTCGACCTGCGGACCGTTGCGGTCTTTTTCGAGCGACGTCAGCACGTCGTTCCAGGCGCCTTCGGTTTCCAAAAATTCGTCGAAAAGGGGCCCGAAGTTGTTGAACGCCGTCAACGCGTTGAGGTTCGCCGTCGTGTAACGGTTCGCCTTCGGCCCGACCCAGGAGGGCGGCGAAAGTGTTTCGACGTTGCTAAACGCCAGCATTTTCAGGGCGAGCGTCGGCGGATTCGGAATGTAAACCTTGACGCGGTAAATCGTTTCGAAATTTTCCGACGAGAAATCGAGCGTTCCGCCGACGCCTTTGACGCCGTCGAAACCCTGTTTCGCCAAAACGACGAACGGCGAGCGAGCGTTCAGCTCCTCGGCGGGCGTCATCGAGCGGATCGCTTCGCCGGCTTCGAGCGGGCGTCCGAAGAAGCGAATCTGCGGCGCGACGCCGGCGTTCGGGACGTCGCGAACGCAACGGCGCATAATCGCCTGATATTCCGGGCGCGTCGCGAGCGACGTTTTCGCGTCGCCGGCCAACTGGCGCAAAAGGAGTTCGGCGAGGTATTTTTGGTCGGTCGCCAACAGAAGTTGCGGGATCGCGACGTAATACGCCGTTCGGACGGTCGGATGCGTCGCGTCCGGCGGGAACGTGATAACGGTCGCTTCGATCGATTTCGTTCCGACGGCGAGACGTTCTTTCGTCGCTTCGCCGAGTTTCTGCGAGGTCGTTTGGCGGATCAGGCGGGAAAGGAACTCGTTGACGCGCTCCGCGTTGCCCGAGATGTTCATCATCGCCGCGACGCCCGGCGTTTTGCCCGGGAGCGCGATCAGGCCGACGCCGATTTCGCCGGTCGGGAGCGTCGCCAGATCGTCGAGCGTCAGACCGAGGCGGTTCGGCCAGGCGTTTTCGATTTGTTTGCGCAACGAATTGCGGAACGCTTCGAAACGCGGGTCGGCGAACGTTTCGCCAATTTGCGTTTTATTCCAATGTTCGCGGAGCTGCGCGACGTCGGAAACGGAGACGTAGATTTGCGTGGTTTCGGGGAAATAACGTTCCGTTTTAATTTGCGCGAAAAGAGGCTTTCCTGCGAACAAAAGCGTTGTTCCCGCGGAAAAGAGTAGGAAAAAGTAGAAAAAATTTCGCATTTTCCGTTTGCGCATACTTGAAATCTCCTTACTTTTGAAAACAATAGGGGAAAACGCCCTTCGAGCCGAGCGGTTCGGGACTCGCCGCGTCGAGTCGTTCGCGCGTCGCAAGAACGACGAACGGCTTCGCAAAACCGCGGGTCGACTGAAATCGAGTTCGACGACGCGAACGCGGCGGCGTTTTCGGCGCGGCGTCGGCGGCGTCGCGAACAGGGAAAATCGCGTCGCGACGCCGCTTGACGCTATAGTATAACTATACTCGTTTTTCCCGTTTGCTTCCAGTCGTTTTGACCGTTTAAAAGTCAAGTTTTTTCAAAAATATTCCGATTTTGCGGCAAAAACGGCTCATTTTGTTTATTCCACGTAATTTAACGTCGATTTTCGGTTCAAACTCATGTTTCAGCGCAAATATCAATCGGAAACGCTCGTACAAGATTCGATTCACGGTTACATCGCTTTCGCGTCGCCGCGCGGCGACCGGGCGCCGGGAGAAACGAGTTGCGAACGCGACTTGATCGACTCGCCTTGGACGCAGCGGTTGCGGCAGATTCACCAGCTTCAAACCGCGTGGCTCGTTTATCCGACCGCGGAGCATTCGCGATTTCAGCACGTCCTGGGAACGACGCGGACGGCCGGGCGCGTGTGGGAGGCGCTCCGAGAAAGTTTTTATCGCGTTTTCGACGAAAACCCCGAGTTGGCCGAGGGCGACCGACCCGTCCCGTCGCCTCGTTGCGTCGAATCCCTTCTGCGCGTCGCCGCCCTGTTGCACGACGTCGGGCACGGGCCGTTCGGGCATTTCTTCGATGAACGATTTTTGAGCCGATTTCAAACGCCGAGCGGAGACCGCTTGACGCACGAAACGCTGGGCGCCGCGATCGTCGAATCGGAGTTGAGCGACGTGATTTCCGGCATTCGACGGACGCCGGGCGGCCTTTTCGAACCGGGCGAGCGTTTGGAGCCGAGCGACGTCGCCTTCCTGATCGTGCGTCCGAAGGGCGACGCGGAAACGGAGCGCAAACCGGTGTGGCTTCGAATGTTGCGTTCGCTTTTTTCCGGGCTTTACACCGTCGACAACATGGATTTCGTCCTGCGCGACGCGAGCGCGTCCGGGTTCGGCGGGCGGCCGTTCGACATGGATCGGCTGCTTCATTATTCCTTTTTTTCGAAGCGCGGCCTGACGATTCACCGCAAGGGAGCGCCCGCCTTGGAACGCTTTTTGGACGCGCGCGCCGACCTTTTCCGCTCCGTTTATTTTCATCGAACGGTGCGGGCGATCGACGTCGCGCTGGCCGACCTTTTCCGCGAGAGCGCCGACTTGCTGTTTCCGTATGGAAATCCGCTCGACGCGCTCGACGAATATTTGCGTTTCACCGAATGGGCGCTCGTCGCCGACGTCGCGTCCTGGGACAAATCGACCGATCCCCGCAAGCGCGAGTTGGCGCCCCGTTGGCGGGCGTTTTTGGAACGAAAAATCGGTTGGCGAACGATTGCGGAAAAAACAATCGTTTTTCGCGTCGGGGAACGGGAAGAGGCGTCGATTTTCGCTTCGCCGGAGTTGTTCGAAGCGGCGTTTCGAGCGAAGGCGCCCGCCGAAATTCGCGATCTGCCGTTGCGATTCGACGTCGCCCGGCACGTTCGCCTGCCCGTCGGTTTCGGTTCGCGAAATTTCCTGTACGACCCGGCGACGGACGCGATCGTTGGGCTCGATCAGGACGACGAACGGCGGCAACAGGTGAAGAGTTTCCGAATTTGCCGAATTTACGGCCGTTCCGACGAAGGGCGCGACGCGATCCTTGAAACGTTCAAGCGGCTGACCGGCGACGGCTCCGGCGACGATTTGACGAACATGTAGTCGGGCCGAAAATAACGGTTGATTTAAGCGCGGAAATGAAAGTTCGGCGAAATTTTCGTCGGCGACTTGCGGAAAAACGCGTAAAACCGGACGCTTTTGAAAAGATGGATTTTTGTTTGAAATTTAAGCGCCGCGCTCGCGGAGAACGAAAAATAACGGAAAACGAACGAAGCGTTCGGCGGGCGAAGCGATTGCGTTGGGAGGCGGCGCTTGTCGGCGTCGTCGCGTTGGCGGCGGCGCTCGTCGCGGCGGAGCGGACGCCGTTGACTTGGGACGAAGGGGACGCGTTTGTCCGAGCGGAACGCGTCGGCGCCTGGTTCCGAGCGCTCGTCGCGGGCCCGAGCGGGTTGGAAAAAACGCTCGAACCCGATTCGTCGCCGGAACCCGACGGCGCGGTTTCGGTGAATCGGGCTAATTCGGCTAATTCGGCTAATTCGGCTAATTCGGCTAATTCGGCTAATTCGGCTAATTCG
>CAZIJJ010000006.1:65362-99833 GCA_964539525.1 uncultured Planctomycetaceae bacterium
GAAGGCGGCGGGAAAGACGCGGAGTTGGCGGATTGCGCGAAAGAAAACGGCGGTTGGACGGCGTTAAAATTTGCGCAAAACTCCTGCTTTAACGAAAAAAGCGGGACGCGACGTTCGTTGGGGGACGTCGAGCGAACGGCGCTTGAGTATTTTGCGCGTTGCGACGGGCGGCGCGCGCTCTTTTCGCAAGAGGCGTTGGCGGTCGGCTGGCCGCATACGATTTACCGCGAAGGGCATCCGGCGGGATATTCGCTCTTGACGGCGGCGGGGCGAGCGTTTTCCGGGCGGTTTTTGCCGTTTTTATCGGAAAAAACGACGTTTCGATTCGGCGCGACGGCTCTTTTCGCGGCGGCGTTGGCGGCCGTTTTTTATCGCGTCGGGCGATATTGGGGAAATTTTGCGGCGATTTTAGCGGTCGTAGGAATTGTAACGATTCCAAGAGCGTTCGGGCACGCGCTGATTGCCGGCGGCGACTCGCTTTTGATTTCGAGTTGGCTTCTTGCTTGGGCGTTTTTCGACGCGGCGCTTGCGACGAAACGGGGCGCGATTTGCTGGGGCTTGGCGGTCGGCGCGTCGTTTTGCGCAAAGTTTAGCGGTTTTGCGGTCGTCGCTCCGTTTGTTTTGACGTTTTTAGCGGCGTTTGTCGTTGGTCGACGGCGTAAAACGGGAAGAAAGCGGGGAATAGAGGGAATAGAGAAAGTAGAGAAAGACGCGGCGGCGGTTAAGGATGGGCAAAATAGCGAAAACGCGGACTTTGCGGCGTTTAAGCGCCTGACGCTGGGGCTCGTTGTCGCGACGGCGGTCTTTTTCGCGGCGAATCCGCCCCTTTGGGAGCGTCCGTTCGCGGGCTTTTCGACGTTTGTTTCGCTGAATTTGCGTCGCGACGGTTTTGACATTCCGATTTATTTTCTCGGGAAAATTTATTCGCCGTCGCGTCCGCTTCCCTGGTGGAACGGTTTTTTCTGGCCGGCGACGACGATCCCGACGGCGCTTCTTGCGTTCGCGGCGCTCGGCGCGGCGACGGCGCTTCCGAAACGACGCGGATTGGGCGGCGTTTTTCCTCGTTTTTTCCCCTTTAGTATTAATGGCGGAAAAATCGCGCGAAACGACGAGACGACGCCGGGCGCCGCGAACGAAAAAATGCAAAACGAAAAAGACGGCGTTGGAACGAAAACGGGAAAACGTTGCGAAATTAACGCCGACGAAGCGGCTCGAAAGCGGCGGTTTGCGGTGGCGACCGCGTTGGCGCTCGGCGCGACTCTTCCGATTATTCGGGCGATTCCGGGAACGCCGACGCACGACGGCGCGCGGTTGCTGATCGCGTCTTTTCCGTTTTGGGGGATTTTAGCGGCGGCGGGCGCGGCGGCGTTCGTCGAGATTTGCGGTCGAGCGGGCGAGAATTGGGCGAAACGCCGCCGAAACGCCGTTGCGATCGGTGAAAATAGCGAAGTTGGTAAAAATGGCGAAACCGGCGGGACTGCGAAGGCGTTCAAACTGGGCGCGGCGGGCGTCGTCGCGGCGGCGTTCGGGCTCGGCGTCGTCGATTTGACGCGTTCGGCGCCGCAGTATCTGTCGTTTTACAACGCGGCGCTCGGCGGCGTCGTCGGCGCGACGCGGCTCGGGATGGAACCGACGTATTATTGGGACGCGTTCGACGCCGACGCGGTCGCTTGGCTGAACGCGAAAATCGGCGAGGCGCGAGCCGACGGGCGGCCGACCGGCGTTCTTTTCGGCTCTTTTTCGTCGCAAACGCTCGATTATTACCGGCGTTGGGGGACGATCGCGACGGCGGAAACGGCGACGATTTCGGCTCCGGGCGCGCTTGCAAACCGCGGTCGTTTCGGGTTTTACGTCGTTCAGCGGCGCCCGACTGGTTTGACGGCGCTCGATTTTGCGCTCTTTAAAACGTCGCGTCCGCTTTATCGAAAGACGCTTCGAAATCCGCTCAAAAATCCGTTGGCCGACGGCGGGGAAGTCGCCGCGCTCGAAATTTACGATTTTCGCGACGTCGAACGGGTTATGACGGACGCGGCGGCGAGGAAAGCGGAATAAAACGGTTGAAATAGGGGAAACGGGGGAAATAGAAAGAACGGAAGGGCGAAAAGGCGAAAAACGGCGGCCTTAAAAGTCGACGAACAACGTCGAGCGCGGCGGAGAGCGTTTGACGCGCAACTCGTTAAAACGCCGGATTTAGACGCGGTTTCACCAGCCGGTTTCCAGGAGCCCGACGATCTCGGCGGCGATTTTGTCGATCGCTTCCTGATGCGCCGTCGCGGTCGATTGGCCCATTTCCGCGACGAGATAACCTTGGCTCGAAATGTTCGCGCCGCCGAGCGCCAACGGGATCGGCGCCGATTCGGCCAGGATCGCGCCGCCGCGTCGCGCCCGTAAAACCGCTACGACCGATAAATTCGCGTTCTTTTGCCGCGTGTCGTCGTAACGGTTGTACGCCGTAACGCTTTGCGTTTCCGAAACGAGGCGGATCGAAAGTTCCGCGTCGGCGTCGCTCGGCCCGGCGAGAGAATAGGGCGTCTGCTCGGCGATCTTTTTGCAAACCGCTTCGGTCAGCCGTTCGCCGAAACCGGGGCGGTACGTGTCCGCTTCGACCATCGGAACGAAAATCGTTTTGATATTTTCGTCGTAAAGACCGTCCGGGCCGACGCGGTAACCGGCGCAACCGCAAAGCGTTAGGAAAACGGCGAGCGTCGCGGCGGCGACGAGCGCGACCGGGCGGCGGCGCGAACGGCGGAGGATATCGGCAAACTGCGCGGAATAAATCGACGGCGTCATTTTTTCGGACGGGGCAAGGCGGAGGAATCGGGAAACGCGGCGAAAACGGAAGCCCGCCGCGTTCGGTTCCGGTTTTAACGATATTGACGTTCTTGAAAACAAACGTTTTTGCGACGTTTGCGGAACGGCGGCGCTTTTAACATTTTTTGAAACGGCGCGACGCTTTTTGTTTTAATAACGCTTCGGCGCGTCCGGATCGAGGGCGACGTTTTCGCGTTCCGGATCGGTTTTGGCGTTTCCGTTCGGCGTTTTTTCGTCGACGTCGGTTCCGAGGCGGTCGAGCGATTCTTCGCGTCGGGCGACCTGGGCGAGTTCCGCGGGGGGCGCTTCCTCGAAATATTGGTTTTTCGACTTCGGAAGGAAGGGCGCGACCGGGCGAATCCAGGCGAATTGGTCGGCTTCGGCCGGTTTTTCCGCGATCGTTTCGTAGGAGCGGGCCGCTTCGGTCGCGTAATAACTGTTGGGAAATTCGCGCACAAGGCGGTTGTAGTAAGTGCGCGCCGACGCGAAATTTCCGCGTTTTTCGTAATATTGGCCGACGACGAAAAGCTGTTTCGCCTGTTCCTCTTTGATCTTTTCGAGCTCTTCGAGAACGACGTCCATGTCGCCGCGTCCGCTTTTTTGAGCGGTTTCGGCGAGGGCGCGCGCCTGTTCGAGCGGCGCCGTGTCGTAAAACGGGCCCTGGTAGGACTTGTGCAACGCGATCATCGCCAGTCGGCAGGCGTCTTCGGAGTACTTGCTGCCCGGATAGAACTCGTAAAGTTGCTTGTAATATTGGGCGGCGGTCGAGTACGCCCCGTCGCCGGGGTTGACGCCGCGGCGCATGTGGGCGTTCGCCAGGGCGAAGAGCGCCGCCGGAGCGAGCCCGGAGTCGGAAGCGTCGTTGAGGAAAATCGTTTCGAACGCTTTTTGCGCGCCGGCGAAGGAGCTGAAACGCGGCTTGTCTTTTTCGGTCAGATTGACGCTCGGCCCGGTCGCTTTTTCGGAACATTCGGTCCAATAGCAGCCGATAAAGTAGAGCCGCTTCATCGCCGTGTCTTTGTAAATCGAGTTGGCGTAAGTTTTTACGAGAGCGCGAAAACAAACGAGGGCGCGGTTGTAATCCTTGTAAAAGAACCAGCATTCCCCGGCGAAGAAGAGCCCGTCTTCTTCGATGAGCGTGCCGTATTCGCCGACGTTTTCCTTTTTCGAAAAGTCGCGACGCGGTTTGAGCGCCGGGCCCGGCCAGCGTTCGGCGGCCCGTTCGTAAAGGACGGCGGCTTCTTTGAGGAGTTTCGGTTCTTGAGTCCGGTAATATTCTTTTTGTTTTTCGCAAGCTTGGCGCATGTATTCGAGCGCGGCGCGTTCGTCCGGGCCCATTCCGAACCAACCGCGGATTCGGTCGACGGTGAGCGCGTATTTCGACCAGTCGATCGGCGTCGGCTGCTCTTTTTCCCAATCGTAAAGTTCGCGAGAATATTCTTCGTCGGTCATCATCCCGAGATCGGCGGCGGTTACCTGGCGGATGAACGTCGATTCGCGCTCTTGACGGGCGAACGGCCCGTTCGGGTCGTTGAAAACGTCTTCGGCGTTCGAGATCGGCTGGAGGTAGCGCGGCGTCTTTTCGAATGATTTCTGACGCGCTTTCTGATTTTTAACCCAATCGGAGTATTCCTGTTCGAGACGGCGTTCGGTCGCTTCTTTGTCGGCGAGCGATTCTCGACGCGGCTCGTCGACTTTGTCGCTTTCGGGAGCGTCGGTCGGTTCGCCGAGATCGGCGCCTTCGGACAAAAAGGCGGGAAGTTCGCTAACTGTCGGCGGCGCGGAGGTTTCGGCGTCGGACGAAGGCGCCGGGGCGTCGGAGATCGGCCCGAGCGACGCCGGGTCGAAGACGGGGAAGGACGGATCGAGCGTCGGGAAGGGCGCGTCGACGGCGTTGGGAGCGGGAGCGGCCGCGGGAAGCTCGCCGGTCGGAACGGGGACGCCGGGCGTCGGAAGCGGTTCGCTCGTTTGACCGCGGAGCGCCGTCGTTTGCGGGAACGCCGCTTCGAACGCGACCGGAGCGGAGACCCCGGAATCGCCGCAAAGTCGACAACCGCCGCCGACGCTCAACCCGAGAGCGAGCGACGCGACCGCGAACGGACGGGCGGCGAACGGCGAAAGAGGCGATTTTTTACGTTGCGTCATTGCGAACTTCCTTCTTGCGAGGGCGCGGTTGGCGAGGTGGGACAAGGTTGGGACGTTTTTAACGTTTCGGTCGGGTTTTCCGTCGGTTCCGCTTGGGGCGTTTCGGTCGGATTTTCCGGTCGCGGGGGGCGGGGCGCGTCGATAAAACGCATAAAGTTGGCCGTTTTTAAGCGGCGACTCAACACCCGAGCGAGGTAACGACCGACCAAATCGCGGAACGCGGCGCGAGCTTGCGGCGAAAATTCGTCGAACGGCGCCGATTCGTCGCCCCCGGCGAGCGCAAGGGACGCTTCGAGAAGGCGAAACGCGGCGATCGTCGTCGGAATCAGCTCGAAAAAATCCTTTTCGGCCCGACAGCGCGCGCAAACGACGCCGCCTTCGTTCGGCGCGAAGAGGATTCGGCGATCCGGGTTTTTGACCGAATCGAGCGGAAGCTCTTCGCCGCATTCGACGCAAAAACGGGTCGACGGGAACTCGCCCAACGCGTCGAGCAGGCCCGCTTCGTAAGCGGCGAGTCGGCGCGGAACGTCGTCGTCCGTTTGAAAGCGGGCGAGCGTCGCGTCGGCCAAATCCCAAAGCTCCGGGTTCGGCTCGTAATCGACCGTCGCCGCGTCGAGCGTTTCGACGAGGTAATAACCGGCGTAAAGTCCGCGGAGGTTGCGCCGCGTCGGGCGAAATCGGCGGACGAGTTTCGCTTCGGTCAACAGGTCGAGCGCGTCGGAATTTTTCCGGATGAAGGATACCCGAATCGAGGCGAGTAAGTCAAGAGAAGTTTCGAACGGATTTTTTATCCGTCGGGCGCCCTTCGCCAAGCCGCGAACTTTGCCGAGATCGCGGGTAAAAAGGGTAACGATCGAACTCGACTCGCTAAAATCGACGGTTCGGACGACGAGCGCGTTGGTCGTTTCGAGGCTCATGCGGGGCTCGCGGCGGTAATTGGGGACGGTTGGGTGAAATGGGAAAAGCGCAGTGGGAGCGGACGAACGTCCGACGACGTTTTCGGCCGACGACGCGGCGAAGACGGACGGTCGAACGGACGGAATAACCGTTGCAATCATTATTTCCCGAAAAACCGGTTTTGTCAAACGGTTTTCTTGGATTTTACAGAAACGAAGCGGAAGAAAAAAGGAAAGAGGAAATGGACGCAATACGGGGAACGGGAAAAATAAGAAGAATTTGCGGATAAAGAAGAAAAGACGGTTTCCCGCCGCGTTCGGAAAGGGGCCGTCGAGCGGAGTCGAGAAAATGGAGAAAGCGGAGGAAATTGCGAAAAGAAGGGAACGGCGTTTTCGACGGCGTCGGGGGCTTTGGGGGCGGTTTTTCGGGGGGCGGAATAAAAAAAAGAAATTTTTGGAAAACGCCCCTTGACCGAACGCGAATATCTGTTAGAATGATTGCGTTGTCGATGAGGACGACGGAACCTTGCCCGTCTTTTCGGGCCGCTTCCTTCGGACTTTTCGCGACGGTGGTTGTAGCTCAGTTGGCTAGAGCATCGGATTGTGGCTCCGAAGGTCGAGGGTTCGAGCCCCTTCAACCACCTGGAAACCCGAAGTCGGCGTTCGCGTCGGTTTCGGGTTTTTTTGTTTCTTGTTCCGCCCCGTTATTTTTCGCTCCGCTTGCGATTGGGCGGGTTGAGTTTTGAGGCGCGAAGGTTTTCCGGCGGTAAAACGGTCGGGCATCGAAAAAAAAACGCGCCGAAAATATTCCGACGCGTTAAAATCGTTAAATCTGTAAAATTCGCCGAGACCGTCAAAGCCGGCCCGGTCAAACGTTCGACAACGCCGTTTCCCGAGTCTTCGCGACCGACTTTTTCAACGCGTTTTCGACGAACGCAAGGCAATGCGCGCGGGCTCGATCCGCGACCGCCGCCGCTTCGGAAAACGAGACGCGTTCGGCGTCGAATTGCAGGCAAAGCCGCCCGACGAACCGGCCTTCGACCGTCAGCGGAACGTCGAATTTAAGCCGATTGCGCGTCGAACGAATCTTGCGCGTCCAGTCGAGATTGTTCCATTCGCTGTAAAAATCTTCGTTTGCGAACGGCATGTCGACGTCCATATAAACCGAAACGCAGGCCGACGCTTGCGCGACTTCGAGGATTTCGCGCCAAAGATCGATCCAGCGAACCGTCCCCTGCGGATGAAAAAACTCGCCGCGAGCGTCGTATTTCGCGCGCCGAAAACGTTTGATAACGAGATATTTCGTTCGATAAAACAAAATTCTCGTTTCCGCCCGCCCCAAAACGCCGGACGTAACAAAGAGCAAAAGGAGCGACGACGCGAGCAACGCGGCGACGTAATCGTCGCGCCAATAGACGCCGGCGACGCTCGTCAAACAAAACGGAACTTGAATCATGGTCAACGCGCCTAAAAGGGGATAACCTTTGCCGAATCGGCGTTGCAAGCGGTGATGAACGTGCCCGCGATCCGGGGAAAAAATACTGCGGCCGGAGTTCAAACGGCGAACGATCGCGAAGAGAACGTCCGACAGCGGAACCAGCGCGACGCAAAGCGCCGGAACGACCTGCAACGAAGCCGTGGTGCGCGTCGAGCAAACGCGCAACAATAAAACGCCGATCGAAAAACCGACGAAAAGGCTTCCCGCGTCGCCGAGGTAAAGTCGCGCCGGCGGTCGATTGCAACCGAAAAAACCGAGAAGCGACGCCGCCAACAAAAACGCCAGCGTCGCCGCGCCCCAATACTCGTTGACGACGCCGATCGCTCCGATCGCGACGAACGAGAAGAAACCGACCGTCGCGACGACTCCGTCCGCTCCGTCGAGGAAGTTGAACGCGTTCATCAGCCCGACGAGCCAAAGGATCGCCAACGGATAAAACAGGTGCCCGAGCTCAAATTCGCGTCCGAAAAACGCGATCTTCGAGTAATCTTTCGCGAAAACGACGACGAGAGAAGCGGCGACAACCTGCAAAAAGAGCTTGACGAGGCCGTTCATCCCCCTTTTGTCGTCGATCAAACCGAACCCGACGACGAACGCGCCGATCGTCGCGAACGAAACGAGGAGCGTCGACATTTGCGTCCCGAGTTCCGCGTTCAACAGCGCCGCCGACCCGCTCGCAAAGAGAAACGCGAGAAAAACGACCGCGCCGCCGCCGACCGGAATCGCCCCGTCTTGCAATTTGCGAACCGCGTCCGGCTTGTCGACGAGTCGAAATTTCAACGCGAGGCGCCGAAAGATCTCGCAACCGAGACGCGCCGCGACGACGGCGAAAAGGGCGGAAATGAGGACGGCTTGAACGGGTTGCATCGATTTTAACGTTTCAAACGATTTTCAATGTTGGAAACTGGCAAAAATAGGACGAGTCGGTTAATTTTAACGGCGAAACGCGCCCGCTCCGAAAAGCGGACGTTTTTACCCGCGGAAACGACGGGAGCCGACGTTTTTTGTCGATTTTAACGGTCGCGCGGGTCGAACCGGTCGAGCTCGGCGGGCGAAACGCTTAGCGTCGTCGCGGTTTCGCCGGTTGAACCGGTCGCGACGAAAACGAGGCGGATCGCGTCTTCGAGGCGGTAAAACGCCGGGGACGCTCGAAACGGTTCGAGTCGGGCGGCGAGTTCCGGATTGCTTATTTCAACGCGGCGATCTCCGACGCGGACGGTCGCGCCGGTTCCGTCGGGCGTCGCCGCGACGTTCGAAGCGACTTCCGGCGAAAAATGGAACCGGATCGTCGGCGGTTCGTTTCCTCGCCAACGATCGACGATTCGCCAAACGCCGTCGCCGATCCGCTCGACGCGCCGCTCGTGCGTTTCGCCCGAATGCCAACGGACTCGCCCGGCAAAGACGACTCCGTTACGATACGTATCGGCCGAAAGGAGTTCCGGAGTTGACTTTTTTCCCCAAAGAAATCGATTAATGTATTGGGATTGTTCCGATTTTGCAAAATTTAACGTGTTATGTTGCGCCGACGAGCGATAAAATAGGCGTTCCGGGCCGTTTCGGTAAGAAAACGTTCCCGGGTCGATCAACGTCGGGACGCCGTCGACGTGCAACAAAATTTCGAGCGCGTCGGCGTGCGCGTGCGCGGCGGTCGCCGGATACCCGAACGGCCCGGCCTTAAAAACGAGGAGCGTTTCCGCGTCGCCGCGGGTTTCGCGCCGACTTTGATAACCGCCGAACGGAAATTCGCGAAAAACGGCGGTTTTTGCGTTTTGCGGGGTTGGCGCCGTTGGGGTTGTTTCAACGTTTTGCGAGATTTGCGCCGTCAGGGCGGTTTCGACGTTTTGCGGTGTTTGCGGCGTTGGGGCGGTTTCAACGTTTTGCGAGATTTGCGCCGTCGGGGCGGTTTCGACGTTTTGCGGTGTTTGCGCCGTCGGGGCGGTTTCGACGTTTTGCGGTGTTTGCGGCGTTGGGGTGGTTTCGACGTTTTGCGAGATTTGCGCCGTTGGGGGTGTATCGGCGTTTTGCGGGGTTGGCGTTTGAAGACGCGGCGCGGCGAGGAGCCAAAACGCTTCTTCGGTCGTCGCGGCAAACGGCGACGACTCGTTTGAAAACGTATTTTCTCGTTGCGAAAAGTTGGCTGAGACGCTGGAATTTGTTTGCGTCACGAATTTTTTCGTTTTCAAACCGCCTTTTTCGTCGGCGTTTCGACGAAGGAAAGCGATCGTTTCGGCAAGACGTAAACGCTGCGATCGCAACGTTTCAATCCGCGGCGCCGAGCGCTCCTCCAAACGAAATGCCCGCCCGCCGTCTTCGTCGCCAATATTCGGCGAGTTTCCGGCGCGGTCGGAAATCGCGTCGAGAAAATCGGCGATCCGGTCGAGCCGCTCCCAATAAGCGTCGGGGAACGCGTCGCCGACGGCTTCTCCGGCGAGCCCGGCGAGCGTTCCTAAGTCGCGGATAAAAAAGGAGTAAGCGACGGTTTGCTCCCTGCCGACGCCGTCGGGAAACGTTTGACGTTCGATTTCTCGAACGAGAATTTTTTTAGCGCGTCGTTTCGTCGGCTCGGCGATTTTCAACGTCGACCAATAGGCCGCCGCGAAATAAGCGCCCGCCGCCTCCGCGATAAGATGGTTTCCGGCCGAGCTGAACGTCGAATAGCGCCGCCGAACAAAATCGAGCCGCGTCGCGATCGCTCGAATCAGAAGCGACGTAAAATCGGGAGTTAGCGCGGCGGCCGACGCGGGGCGCGAACGGAGAAACTGGAACGTCAGCGTCGTCGAGATCAGTTGGAGCGCGACTTCCATCGGGCTCGCCCAATGAATCGAGCGGAGCGGCGGGTTCGACTCGACAAAATCGCGGACGGTCGCGACGATCGCCGCCGGGATCCGCTCGTCGGCGGCGTCGGAGTAGAGCCAATATTGCGCCAAACGCGGGAGAAATTGGAGACGCGCCGGTTCCCAAATATATTTTACGTCGCCGATTTTATTTTCGTCGCTAACGTCGATTTTAGGGGCGTAAATTTGGGGCGGCGCGCTTTTGTCGCTCGAATAATCGCGATTCCAATCAACGTTGGCGCCAAACGCGACGTCGTCGAGCGCAAAAATTGAAAATCGTCCGTTTAAAAAGCGTTCCGTTTCGACGCGAGCCGCCTCCCGCCAACGTTTCGGAACGGCGCGGAGCGTTTCGGCGTCCGGAACAAACGGAAAAATCGGCGCATTCGGCAAAGGCGATTCGACGTCGCGAACGACCGCGGCGAGCGGCGTTTCGGCTTCCGACGGCGGCAAACGGAAACGGCCGAGTTCGTCGCGAACGGCGTTTCGCAAACGATAAGGGAGTTCGAGGGGCGACATAACGGCAAGTCGCCGCAGATACCAACGCCAATTTTTCATTGCGGAAACCTTGTCGAACGTTAAAATAGGCGGAATGCGCGGATTTTAACGCAAAAATCGGAAGCGAACTGGGGAAAAAGGGGGTAATAACCGACGGCGACGCGCCGAAAAATCCCGTTTTTTAGAATAATCGTTAAAATCGATTGGAGCGCTTGAGAAAATTGCGGAAATTTGGCCGAACGCGTAAGATTGCGAAAACGCGGCGAAAAGCGAACGGAGAGAAAACGCGGCGTCCGACAAACGTCCGGAAGCGCGACGGCGGAACGTCGGGCCGCTCGAACGAGAACGCCGAAGTCGCCCTTATTAATAAGGAAAGATCGGCGTTGAGGTTTTCGGCGGTCGTTTTTCCGGCGTTCGCATATTAATTTCGCTTATTAATAAGGGGAAAAACGGCGAAAAAGCCGCCGCGGTCAAAACGCCGCGACGACCGCCCGGGGCGAACGCCGAACGCCGCCGTTTTCGCGTCGAACGGCGGCGAAGCGGCGAAAACGCCGAGTCAGCTTTCCGTTTGCGCTTCGACGAGACTTTTGCCGCAATATTTTTCGCGAAGTTTCGGCTTCTCGATCTTGCCGGTCGGGTTGCGCGGCACTTCGGCGAAGATGAAACGGCGCGGGCGCTTGTAACGCGGAAGGGCGGCGCAAAACGCGTTCAAGTCCTCTTCCGTCGTCGTTCGACCCGGCTTTAATTCGACGATCGCCGCCGCGATTTCGCCGAGCCGAACGTCCGGAAGCCCGATGACCGCGACGTCTTTAATGTCGTCGTGTCGGCGCATAAAGTCTTCAATTTGAACGGGATAGATGTTTTCGCCGCCGCTGATGACGACGTCCTTCTTGCGGTCGACGAGATAAATGAAGCCGTCCTCGTCTTCGCGCGCCATGTCGCCGGTGTAAAGCCAACCGTTCGCAAGGGTCGCGGCGGTCGCTTCCGGATCGCGGTAATATTCGGTCATAACGCCGGGCCCGCGAACGGCCAATTCGCCGACTTCGCCCTGCGGAACCGGGTTTCGCGCTTCGTCGACGATCGCCGCCTCCCAGCCGTAACCGGGTTTGCCGATCGCGCCGACTTTGCCGATATTTTCGACGCCAAGGTGAACGCAGCCCGGGCCGATCGACTCGCTGAGGCCGTAATTCGTGTCGTATTGGTGGTTGGGGAAACGCTCGCGCCAACGGCGGATAAGGCTCGGCGGCACCGGTTGCGCGCCGATGTGCATCAGCCGCCATTGCGACAAAACGTAGTCGTCGACGTCGAGTTCTTTCGAGTCGAGCGCGTCGAGTATGTCCTGCGCCCAGGGAACGAGAAGCCAAACGATCGTGCAACGCTCTTCGGAAACGGCGTGAAGGATCGTTTGCGGTTTGACGCCGCGGAGAAGGGCCGCCTTGCCGCCGACGAGAAAGCTGCCGAACCAGTGCATTTTCGCGCCGGTGTGGTAAAGCGGCGGGATGCAAAGGAAAACGTCGCGGCGCGTCTGGCCGTGGTGCTTCTGCTCGGTAAAGCAAGCCGACGTTAAGCTTAAATGCTTGTGCAGAATCGCTTTAGGAAAGCCGGTCGTGCCGGACGAGAAGTAGATCGCCGCGTCGTCTTCGGCCGTCAGCGAGATTTCCGGCGCGTCGGTCGAGCAGTACGACGTCAGCGTGTGCAGCGATTCGGCGAAAGTCGGCGCGTTTCCGCCGAGGAAGAAAAGGCCGCGCACTCGCGGGATCTGGTCGCAAATGGTTTCGACGCGACCGATGAATTCCGGCCCGAAAACCAAAAAATCAACTTCGGCCAATTCGAGGCAATATTTGATTTCGTCCGCCGCGTAACGAAAATTCATCGGGACGGCGATTCCGCCCGCTTTCAACGCTCCGAAGTAGACCGGGAGCCATTCGAGGCAGTTCATCAGCAGGATCGCGACTTTGTCTCCTTTTTTGAGGCCGCGGCTGAGGAGGAGGTTGGCGAAACGGTTCGCCAGGTCGTCGAATTTTTTCCAAGTCGTCGAGCGGCGTTGGTTCGTCGAGTCGGTCGACGCGGCCGGTTCGACGAGATCGAAGTCTTTCCAGGTAACGCGGCGCGTTTCGTCGACTTCGGGGTTGAGCTCGACAAGGCAAACGTCGGAACCGTAAAGTTGGGCGTTGCGCGCTAAAATTTCGGTGATGGGGGTCGTTTCCGAGATCGGCGGGAGATCGACGTGGGGAGTCATTGCGCTGATTCCTTATTTTTGTCGACGAACAAGGGGCGCGGAGCGAACGGTTTCGTCGTTTTGCGTTAAAATGGGGAACTTCGGGGGTTTTTGCGGCCTTGAAGCGCGAACGCGAAGCGCTCGTCGGGGGAAAACCGGCAAAAACTCTTTATAGTATAACCGCTTTTTTCGTTTCCGCAAGGAGGGCGGCGGCTTGACGTCGACGCGTCGCGGCGTACAATAGACGGCGCTTTGGGGCGGCGAAAGCGGCGTTAAAATCGGCTTCTTTGATTTAACCGTAATCGTTGCGAAAATTTTTTAACGGCGGACGGAAAAGCGGCGGCGTTGGGAACGTCGGCGGACGTTCGCTTTGATTTTTTTTGTTAAACGTCGTGTTAATTGTCGGCGGGCGATCTCGCGTCGGCGAAAGGGACGGGCGGCGTTGCGACTTCGAGCGGAAAGGGGAAAGGCGGCGGCGATGGCGGCGCAAGCGAAAACGAACGCGATTCGGCTTTTGGAAAACGCGGGAATCTCTTTTGAAACGGTCGAGTACGAAGTCGACGAAAGCGATCTGTCCGGCGCGCATATTGCGGAACAGCTGGGCGCGGCGCCGGAATCGATGTTCAAAACCCTTGTGATGAAAGGGGAAAAGAAAGGCTTCTTCGTTTGCTGTCTTCCGGTCGCCGACGAGCTCGATCTGAAAAAAGTCGCGAAAGCGTTCGGCGATAAAAAGGTCGACCTGATCCCGATGAAAGACCTTAAAGACTTGACGGGGTACGTTCGCGGCGGGTGCTCGCCGATTGGGATGAAGAAGAAATTTCCGACGTTGATCGACGAAACGGCGACGCTTTTCGACGAAATTTTGATCAACGCGGGCGTTCGCGGAACGATGTTGCGGATCGCGCCGGGCGATCTGATCCGCTTCGTCGAAGCGACTGAAGCGGATCTGGTAAAGTCGCCGTTTTAACGCCGTTTCCGACTTAACTCCCGACGCGCCGTCGGTTTGCGACGAGGAACGACGGCTCTTTTGAAAATTCTGTTTTTGTCGCGAATTTGCTTTATCGGCGCTCCGTCGATTGGAATCAAAGTCGAAATCGAGAGCGGCGCGGCGACCGTCAAGACGCGTCGCCGAACGACGTTGGGGAAATCGTCGCCGGTTTCGAGAGCGGCGCCAGGTTTTCCTCTTTTAAGGCGGAACCGCGTTCGCGACGTTCGCCGCGGCGCAACCAAGCGAGGTAAGCGGCGCAAACGACGATCGAAACGACCGACGCGATGGGCGCGGCGAACCCGACTTCGTAAAGCGTCGCGTCTTCCGGTTGGCTGAATAGGTAAGATAGCGGAATTCTGGCGGCCAACGTCGCAAGCGAACCGTGCGCCAACGCGACGAGCGTCTTGCCGCAACCGCAGAAGTAACCGTTGAAATTAAAGACGAAAGCGACGCAAATGAAGTCGAGCACGAACGAACGGAGGTAAAGGGCGCCCTGCCGCGCGATTTCGCCGTCGTCGGCGAAGATCCGGGCGACCGTTTCCGGACAAATTTGGCAAATCGTCCAAAAAACGAGCCCGAACGCCAACGAAAACGCCGTCCCGTAAAGGAAACTCGCAAGGGCGCGCCTGGGGAGCGCGGCGCCGAGATTTTGCGCCGTCGCCGTCGCGACCGCCGTTCCAAACGACGCGGCCGGAAGCATTAGGAAGCAGATCGCCCGTTCCGCGACCCCGAGGCCCGCCGACGCCGCGACGCCCATTTCGTTGACGATCGCGAGGATGACGAGAAACGAAACGTTGACGAGCGCGTCTTGGAGCGCCAACGGAGAGCCGACTTTAACGATTTGGCAAATGGAGCCGAATTTCGGGAAAAAGTCGGAAAATCGCAATTTGAAGGAAAAACGCCCGTTCTTGAGCAGTCGAACCGCGTAAAAGAAGCTGATCGCCTGCGCGCCGACCGTCGCGAGCGCGGCGCCGAGCGGGCCCATTTTGAAACCGAGAACGAGAATCAAGTCGGCGACGACGTTGACGCCGCAAGCGACCGCGACGAAAACGACCGGGGTTCGCGAATCGCCGAGTCCCCGATAAATCGCCGCGACGACGTTGCAACCGACGACGAACGGGAACCCGCAAGCGCAAACGAAGAAATATTGACGCGCAAAATCGACCGCTTCGGGCGGCGTCCGCATCGCGTCGACGAGGAAATTGGAACCAAAAACGATTATCGGCGTTAAAATCAACGCGGCGGCGCCGAAAAACGTCGAGGTCGCGCCGATCGCTTTCGAAACGCCCGCCGCGTCGTTGGCGCCGACGTTATAACCGATATAAACGACGCCGCCGACCGAAAAACCGACGACGACCCCGATCAGCGCGTGCAAAATTTGCGCGCCGATCGAAACGGCTGAAACCGCCGCCGCGTCGCCGCTGAGTCCGACGACGAAGAGGTCGACCGCGCCGTAAAGCGCTTGAAGTAGAAAAGCGAGCATAAAAGGAAAAGCGAAACGCCAAAGACCGCGAGCGAGCGGGCCCTCGATCAAATAACGTTCGTCCGACGACGGTGAAGCGGCTTGTTCCGACATTACAAGTTCCTTTAAAGCGTTTTTAAAGCGTTGCCGTTAAGACGGTTGACGAGGAGAAACGACGAAGAATTGCAACGAGAGCGCTTCGCGACGGCGTTTTGAACCGCTCCGAACGAAAAGAACGTCGATCGGTCGGCTCTCGGCGAAACTTGGAAAATATTATACGGAGAAGGCCGGAACCGTCAAGGGGGGAAACGGAAGAAAGAAACGAAAAAAGCGGCGTTTGAATTTTTGAAAAACGCTGGTTTTATTAATTTCGCCGCCGACGCGTTTTCGTCGGGGAAAGGACGCGTTGAAAATGGAGAAAAAGGGGGAAAAATGTTGGTTGAGCGGGGAAATCGCGCGATTTTGCTCTGTACTTTTCGGCGAAAATCGAGTATTCTTCCGGGAGCGGCGGGCACGGGGCCGGGTTTCGGAGAAGCGGCTCGGCGAGCGCGACAAAGGGCGCGGCGTTTCGGACGCCCGTTTGCTAAAATAAAGAAAATTTGACGATTTTGCCGAAAGAGAAAAAACGGCGAAATTCGGCGATATAAAATAACGACGAACGTTTTAACGGTCGCGTCGGGAGGAAAACGGTGTTGGGGAAACTTTTGGAAGGGGCGGCTTGGTGCGCGACGTTGACGCTTGCGACGGCGGGGACGTTAACTTTTGTTCCCGACGGCGCTTGGGAAACGTTTCCGTCGGCGTTGCGGCCGGTTCGAGCGAAGTTGGCCGATATCGGCGTCGCGCCGACTCGTTATCGCGTTGGGAACGAATCGGAAACGGCGGAAACGGAAAAAGATCGGAGCGTCGCTCGGCGCGAGGTGAAAACCGGCGGCCGGAACGATTGGGACGGAGTCGCGACCCGGGTTCGCGTCGGCGAACGTTGGCGGAACGTTGAGCGAATCGCGGAAACGTCCGTCGAAACGGAGGTCGACGCGAGAGAAAACGGGGCGGCGTACGCGGGCGTCGGCGGTCGAAACGGCGCGAAAAAAGGGGGCAAGTCGGCGAACGCGGCGAACGATTTTGGCGGCGGGATCGACGCGAACGGCGGTTCGGGCGACGTTGCGAACGATTTTGTCGGCGGCGAACCCGGCGTCGGGGGATATCCGGAGGCGGACGCGATTCCGCCGTTTGTCGAGACGGGAAACGGTTGGGGAAGCGAACCGGTTTCGGAGGGGGGCGCGGCGTCGCCGAACGAAACGGGGGCCCCGGCGGCCGCTTCGTCGACCGGCTTTGAAAATTTGAATACTGGAGCGAATTTTTCGCTCGTCGAAAACGCGCTTCCCGGCGGCGTCGCGGCGGCGGGAGTTGCGGGAACGGCGGAGACTGCGGGAGTTGCGGAAATTGCGGCGGAGAGCGGAAACGCGTCGACGGGGAACGTCGTCGACGATTTTAACGCTTGGAATGATCTTAATGCGACGTCGGCGCCGAACGGGAACGTCGCGCCGCTTTCGCCGCTTGAAGGGGCCGCGGATCCGTTAAATTCGTTAAATTCGACGAACTCGATCGCTTCGACAAATTCGACGAGCTTGGCGAACTCGGTAAATTCGCCCGTCGACGAAACGGCCGAATTGCGTTCCGCGTTGGCCGCCGCTTCGACCGCGTCGACGCCGGAGGACGTTAAAACGGTTTTTGAAACGTTAAATCGAATTCGGAACGAACGCGGGGCGCGACTCGCCGCCGAAGACGCGAAGACGCTCGACGCGGCGCTCGATCGATTGGCGTTCGAAGTCTTTTATAATCCGGCGCAAGCGATTTTGGAACCGCGTTGGACGACGACGGCGGGGGAAACGCTCGCGACGATCGCCGAACGAACCGCGACGACTCCGGAAACGCTCGCCGCGATCAACGGGTTGAGCTTGCCGAACGACGCGCCGCTTCCGGTTGGAACGACGTTGAAAACGGTTCGCGGGCCGGCGTCGGCGGAGATTTCGATCGCGAAAAAAGAGCTAACGCTCCGATTTAACGGACTTTACGCCGGTCGTTTCGCGCTTGGCGTTCCGGCGAGCTCGGCGAATTTGCGGGGCGATTTCCGCGTCGTCGAGAAGTTGGCGAACCCGAATTGCGACGCGGTCGACGCGAACGGGCGAACGATTTCGATTCCGGGAGGCGCGCCGGAGAACCCGCTCGGCGCCGCTTGGATCGCGCTCGACGGCGGCGTCGGTCTGCAGGGAACGAACCGGCCGGAGCTTGTCGGGCAGCTCGTCCCGGAGAACGGCGGGTTCGTCTTCAGCGATCGGGAAATTTCGCAGTTGAGCGTTTTGCTCCCGATCGGCGCGGTCGTTTCGATCGTCGATTAAAGTCGGCTAATTTGCCGGCGAGCGTCGATCGGCAAGGAAGGGCGGAAAATCGGAACGGCGAAAAAGAGAAACGAAGAGTAAAATCGGATAAAATAGAGGGAATAGAGGAAATATAGGGCGAGAGCGGCGGCGACGCGGAAAAAAAGCCGCTCAACCGTCGAAAACGCGTCGGAGTTCTAAAATTTCGACGGTCGGAAACGGCGAGCGGCGGCGAAACGCGGCGTTTGGACGGCCCCCTTGACAAAATTGGAAGGCGCGTTAAATTCGAAACGACGTTTCCCAAACGAAAAAAGGGCGAAAGGGGCGGGCGCGTTCCGCTCGTTCGCCGAAAATTTTAGCGAACGCAACGAACGATTTTACCGAATTTAGCTAAAAACGAAAGGGCGGCGATGGAGTCGAACCTCGGAATGAACGGCGCGTCGGGCGGAACCGACGAAAACGTCGAAACTCAAAAAATCGTCAAACGGGACGGCCCGGGCGGCGTTGGAAACGACCGTCGCGACGCGGCGCAGTACTTGCGGAGGGAGATCGCGACGCGGCTGATCCAAGCGGTTTGGCGCGGCGACCTGGTCGAGACGATCGACCGAACGCCGTTTGAAATGCGTCCGAAAGGCTCCGAAGCGCCTTATCGTTGCTGCATTTACAAAGAACGGGCGATCCTGCGTTTGCGGTGTTTGAGCGCGCTCGGGTTCGCCGTCGAGGACGACGACGAGTTCCGGCCGCTTTCCGAATACGCGCGGCGGGCGCTCGACCGAACGGCCCCGGAGCCGCCGACGCTGACCGTCGCCGACGTCGCTTGTCGCGGTTGCGTCGCGGGGCGGTACCGCTCGACGAACGTTTGCCAAGGGTGTCTGACGCGGCCTTGTCTCGTCAATTGCAGTTTCGGCGCGATTTCGGTCGTCGACGGAAAGTCGGTCGTCGATCCGACGAAATGCAAGGGGTGCGGTCGTTGCGCGGCGGTTTGCCCGTACCGCGCGATCGTTAAAGTCCGCGTGCCTTGCGAAGAAGCCTGCCCGGTCGCCGCGATTCATAAAGGAGCGGACGGGCGCGCCGATATCGATTTGGCGAGATGCGTTTCCTGCGGGCGTTGCGCTCGCGCTTGTCCGTTCGGGGCGGTGATGGATCGCAGCCAAATCGTCGACGTCGCGCAACTTTTGGGCGAAGCCCGCCGCCGTCGGATCGAAGCGAAAGTCGGAAATTGTCAAGAAGGGCAAGATGGGAAAAACGGGCAGGGCGACGCCAACGGACAAGGGGGCGAAAAGCCGCAAGTTCGGCGACTCGTCGCGTTGTTCGCTCCGGCGTTGGTCGGGCAGTTCTCCGGTTCGCTCGAACAAATAACGGCCGCGCTCCTGAAACTTGGGTTCGACGACGCGATCGGCGTCGCGGCGGGGGCCGACCGAACGACGGTGCTCGAAGCGGACGAATTTATCGAGCGGATGAAGCGCGGCGAGCGGTTTATGACGACGTCGTGTTGCCCGGCTTACGTCGACGTCGCGGCGAAACACGCTCCGGAGCTGATCCCGTTCGTTTCGGAAACGGCGACCCCGGCGCGGCTGACGGCGGAGATCGCCAAGGGACGCGATCCGAATTGCGTTACCGTTTTCATCGGGCCCTGCGTCGCCAAGCGCGTCGAAGCGTCCCGAGACGCGTTGCTCGATTACGTTTTGACGTTCGAGGAGCTGGACGCGGCGTTTGTCGCGGCGAAAATCGACGTTTCATCGGTCGAGCCGCGGGTGATTTCGGCGCCGGCGAGCGCGGAAGGACGGGGATTCGCGATTCCGGGCGGCGTCGCCGGAGCGGTCGAGACCGCGGTCGAAGCGTTGCAAACGGGCGTCGCGGACGCCGATAAAGTCGTCGTTCAAAAGATTTGCGTCGCCGGGTTCGACTCCGTCGGCATCCGGAAATTGCGGTCGTTCGCGACCGGCGTTTGCCCGGGAAATCTCGTCGAGGCGATGGCTTGCGAGGGCGGGTGCGTCGGCGGGCCGGGAACGATCCGCGCGGCGACCGTCGCGTCGCGGGAAATCAAGGCGCTCGTCGAGCATTCGCAATCGATCGCGGAGCGGCTGGTTCCGGCGACGATCGAACAAAACGACGACGCGGACGACCCGGATTCGATCGTCGGCGGTTGAACGACGGCGAAAAAAGGAAAACGACGTTAAAATCGACGCGGTTTGCTGATTTTAACGCCGGTCGACCGGACAAAAGCGCGAACGGCGTCGGAGCCGTTCGCGTTTTTGTCGAAATAAACCCGAGCGATTTGGTTGAGATTGGACGGGCAAAAGAGCGCCGCCGCCGACTTCGCCGGTCGCGGCGGTTTCCTCGGTCAGCTTAAGCGCTTGGCGGCCCAAACGGCGAGGTCTTCCCGATTAATCTTCGCGTTGTGTCGGACGTCGACCGGGAGCGCCGGGCAAACGAGAACGCGACGGATCGCCGCCGTCGTCGCGGACGCGGCCAGCAACTCCAAAATTTCGGCGCAAAGCCGCTCTTCTTCGACCTCGTTTTCGGGGCGGGCGTTCGGGAAAGGCTCGACGACCATCACCGGTTCGCGCCAAAGCTCGCGGTTCGCCGCCGCTCGCTCCGAAATTTGCGTCGGCGCGACGTAATCGAGCGGAAGGGGAACGCCGACGAGCGCGGAGCGGTAAATCTTCGGCGACTCGTTGGCGATCGCTTCGCAGGGGATCGTAAACATCGGCCCGGCGGCGGTTTCGACGCGGTGCGACTTGCGGCCGCAGAACCAAAAACGGTCGCGGTCGTCGACGTACCCGACGTCGCCGACGCGGCGCCAAAGTTTGCCGGTTTTATCGAAAACAAGGGCCAACTCGTTCGCTTCGACGCGGGTAACGTAACGGGGCGAAACTTGCGGGCCGGAGACGAGAAGCTCGCCGATTTCGCCGCGCCCGAGCGTTTCGACGTCTTCCAAGCGCGGGAGCGGGTCGTCGGTAACGGGAACGACGCGCCGTTCGATCGTGTCGAAGAACCGTCCGACGCAAATTCCGGCGCCGCGCCGCGTCTTTTCCGCGGTCTCTTCGAGAACCTCGCGGGACTCGATCATCGCCAACGGCAACGATTCGGTCGCGCCGTACGGGGTGAAAACGTTCGCGTCCGGCGGCAAAACGCGACGGAATTTTTCGAGGAGTTTGAACGAAACGGGCGCTCCGGCGATCGCGGCGCGTTTCAGCGTCGGAATCGTCCGCTTTTCTTGCAGACACCAGTCGACGACGCGGTTCCAAAGGGCGGGGGAGCCGAACGCCTGCGTGATCCGCCAATCGTCCGCCGCTTCGAGGAAAAGTCGCGGGTCGACGCTCGCCGGGCGGGTCGAATCCATGTCGGGAACGACCGCCGTCGCGCCCATTCCGGCGTCGAAAAGGCCGAAAAAGGGGAAGCCGACCAAGTCGACGCCGCCGGGCCGCGCGTCGAGCCGCTTCGAAATTTCCTCGACTTGCGTTTTGAACATGCGGTGCGTGTAAAGGACGCCTTTGGCGACGCCGGTGCTGCCGCTCGTGAAGATGATCGCCGCCGCGTCGTCGAGCTTGCGTTTCGGGTCGGCGGGTTTGACGAACGGTTCGCGGCGGATCCTGTCGAGCGAAAGTCCGCGCCAAAACCAACGGCGACCGACGGTTAGGTTCTTTTTCGCTTTCGGGAAACGTCGGCGGAGGAAAACGCGCGCCGCTTGAACTTGCGGGATCGCGACGAAACCGTCGAGCTCGGCGTCGCGCAGACAGGCGAGCATCCGTTTGATTCCCATCCCGGGGTCGATCAGGACGAGAACGGCGCCGCTTTTGTAAAGCGCGAACACCAGCGAAACGAAGTCGGCGCCTTGCCGAACCATCAGCGCGAGACGGTCGCCGGGCCGAACGCCGGAACGTTGAAGCGCCGCCGCGACGCGGTCGGAGTCTCGATCGAGTTCGTCGAAAGTCAGCGTCGAATAGACGCGCTTTCCGGCGGGATCGCGAAGCGGGCGCTTCCCTCGACCTTCGTAAAGCGGCTGCGCGACGGCGATCGCGTCCGGCATGGAGGCGGCGAAACGGCGCAGAAAATCGGCGACGTTAAAATACTGGGGTTCGTCGGCGTTCGAGCGCATGGCGCGGCGTCCTTATTATTAATATTACTAATGGCCGGCGTCGCCGAACGGAACGGCGTTCGGGTTCGTCGGCGTCGTCGTTATTATTAATGGGCGATATCGGCGGGAACCCGACGTCGGCGCGGCGGCGTTAAGGCGAACCGCGTCGACGTCGGAGAAAACGCCGGTCGTCGGGAAACTCAGTAGGTTTCGCCGTTGCCGCGGCCGTTCCACTCGTTGAGGAGCATGTCGGCGCCCGGGCAGGACGTTTTCAGGTTCGGTTCGGTCGAGATTTTGATCTCGCCGAGCGCGGCGCGGGTCAGGTCGGCGATCAGCGCGTCGAAGTCGCCTTCCCAGAACGAATTTTTGTGTCCGAAAGCGCAGTAAAGGACGGTTCCGGCGCCTTCCTGGCGGGCCCAAACGCAGGGGAACGCCGGGCGGTCGTAGCACTTGTTGCCGCCTTGGTTCTTCATTCCGGCGGTTTGGAGCGACATCAAAACGCGCATTTCCGGGGCGAAATTCTTATTTGCGTACCATTCGTCGTGGTGGCGGAACGATTTTTTCCCCTTCGACCACGGGAGGACGTCGTCGACGATCTCGACGGTCGCTTCCTGTTGTTCGCCGTGAATGACGAACTCGCCGCCTTGCAAGCGGACGTATTCGGTTTGGTCGAAGAACGCGTCGGTTTTGAAGCCCGTGCCTCCGCGCCAAGTGTCGGTCGAGGAGTGGAAGCCGAGGAAGCCGACGCCGGAGCGAACCGCCGCGAAGAAGTTTTGGACGCCCTGCGCGGTCATCGGTTTTTCGCCGTCGCCGCCTTCCTGGTCGAGATTGCCGCTCGTGTAGAAGACGATCGCGCCGAATTGGGAGAGGTCGCCGTCGAAAACGGTTCCGTCTTTCGTGCAGACGACTTCGACGCCGAGTTCTTTTCCGACGCGTTTGAACGCTTTGTCGGAGACGCTCTCGCCGTCGGGGCCGAGTTTAACCGGGTCGTGTTCGAACCCTTGGGAGCGGGAGAAGTAGAGGATTTTTTTCGGGGCGCCGTCGTTCGCGAGGAGTTGCGAAAGGGCGGAGGCGAACGGAAGGGCGGCCGCGGTCGCCGCGGAGTAGGTTAAAAATTCTCGTCGTCGCATGAGTTCGTTTCCTTGGAGCGCGCGAACGCCGGACGGACGCCGGTCGCGCCGATAATGCGGATTATAACGGAAAATTGCGTCGCGTCGGAAAAACGGCGTCGAAACGCGATGGGAGCGACGCGGGAACGCCGCTCGAAACGTCGCCCTTTATTATAAAGGAAACGCGCTCGCTTTGCAAACGTTTTTTCGGATTTTTTTTCGAGAACGGGGAAGAAATCGCGTCGGAGGGCGGGGGACGGGCGGGGGCGGCGACGGGAAAACGGTTGGAGCGGTTAAAATGATTTTGCGGATAAAAACGGTCGTAGCGGTCGAGCGCGTGGCAAGCGTAAAAATCGCGACGAATCGGGAATTATCGGGGCGCGGCGCGTCGAAACGAATTGACGCGGAAATTCTATCGGTTATAATAATTTAGGCTGTTTTTGCGCGCCGACCGTTTTTAAGCGGCGTTTGGGCGCGTCGACGGCGGATTTTGCCGGTCGCGCCGATTTTGCGGGCGAAAAGCGCGCGACTTTGATTGTTGGTGAAACGAAGAGACAAATGCAGCGGGATTTTGCGCAAACGATCGTCGTCGGCGTCGGTCTTCTCGGCGGTTCGGTCGGGGCGGCGGCGAGGAAGGCGGGCGTCGGCGGGAAGATTATCGGGTTCGGCCGTTCGGAGGCGAAGTTGCGTCGCGCCGTCGAGTTGGGCGCCGTCGACGGGTTCGCGACCGATTGGCGGGACGCGTTGGCGTTCGGGGCCGGGACGCGGGGGGCGACGCAGGTCGTTTTCGCGGCGCCGGTTGAAACGAATTTGCGGGTTTTGCGCGATTTTTGTCGCGTTTGCAAGGAAATCGACGAAGAGACGAACGGGGTCGCGTTCGACGGGCGTTCCTTTTTGCTTTCGGACGTCGGGAGCGTCAAGGGGGATTTCGTCCGAACGGTCGACGCGTTGCTGAGGGCGCCGGAGCGTCCGCGCGGCGTCCGGATCGGGGCGATCGCGGCGCATCCGATCGCCGGGAGCGACAAATCGGGCGTCGAGTTCGCGTCCGCCGACCTGTTTCGGGGAAAATTAACGATTTTAACGCCTTGGGAAACCGTCGACGAGCGTCGCGACGCGTTGCGGCGGGGGGAGGCGATTCCGGACGACGCCGTTATGATCGGCGAAAACGGCAAAATCGACGCGACCGGTCGAACCGGTTCGAACGGCGAAATTTCGCGTTGCGTCGGCGGCGCGAAGGCGGGGGACGTCGCCGACGTTCGGGCGTTTTGGGAGGCGCTCGGCGCGATCGTCGTCGAAACGTCGGCGGACGAACACGATCGGATTTTGGCGCGAACGAGCCATTTGCCGCACCTCGCGTCCGTCTTGACGGCGAGCGTCGTTCCGGAAGAGGAGCTCCTTTTTACCGGAACGGGGTTCCGCGACGTCGCCCGATTGGCCGGGGGGGCGCCCGACGTTTGGGTCGAGATTTTCGGTTCGAACCGCGTCGCGACGCTCGAAGCGCTCGAGCGATTGGAAGAGAAGATTGTTCTTTGGAAATCGTTCTTGAAAGAGAACGACCGGGAATCCATTTTAACCTTTTTGAAGGAAACGAAGAAGAAACGAGATGCTTTGGGAAGTTGACATTTTTGCCGCGCCGGGATTGCCCGACGTCGTTGGAACGGAAACGGTCGCGGACGCCGCCGACCTCGGTTTTTCGCCGAATTTGACCTTGGGCTTCGCTCGCGGATACCTCCTTCAAGGCGATTTGACTCGCGAACAGGTCGAGCTTCTCGCGTCCCGGTTGCTGGCCGACCCGGTCGTTGAACGCGCGACGATCGGCGTCGTCGGGGACGCGGCCCTTGCGAAGTCGCTCGCCGGAAAAACCGGCAAAATCGTTTACGTCCTCCCGAAACCGGGCGTTACCGACGTCGTCGCCGACGCCGCGCGCCGAACGGCGGTCGATTTCGGCGTCGAGCCGGACGCTGTTCGCACCTTCAAAAAATATTGGATCGACGGCGTCGACGAGGCGGAAATCGAACGTCTCGCCCGCAAACTTCTCGCCAACGACGCGATCGAGCAGGTCGCCTTCGACGCGCTCGGGTTCGACTCCTTGCAAGTCGGCTCGCCGTACCGGTTCGAGCTGAAAACGGTCGCGATCCGCTCGATGACCGACGCCGAGCTCGAAACGCTCAGCAAGCGGGGGCAGCTTTACCTGTCGCTCGTCGAAATGCAAACGATCCAGAAGCATTTTTGCGAACTCGACCGCGACCCGACCGACGTCGAGCTCGAAACGATCGCGCAAACTTGGAGCGAACACTGCAGCCATAAGACGCTCGCCGGGCGGATCGCCTACAGCGGCCCGGAAGGCGAAATCTTCTTCGAAAACATGCTGAAGGAAACGATCTTCGCCGCGACCGTCAAGATTCGCGAAAGCCTCGGCGACGACGATTTCTGCGTCAGCGTCTTCGCCGACAACGCGGGCGTCGTCAAGTTCGACGACGAATACAACGTTTGCTTTAAGGTCGAAACGCACAACCACCCGAGCGCGCTCGAACCTTACGGCGGCGCCAACACCGGGATCGGCGGCGTCATTCGCGACCCGATGGGCACCGGGCTCGGAGCGAAACCGATCTGCAACACCGACGTCTTCTGTTTCGCGCCGCCGCAATTCGACCCGAACGAGTTGCCGAACGGCGTCCTTCACCCGCGCCGCGTCGTCAAAGGCGTCGTCGCCGGCGTCCGCGACTACGGGAACCGCATGGGGATCCCGACCGTCAACGGCTCGATCTTCTTCGACAAACGCTACCTCGGCAACCCGTTGGTTTACTGCGGCGACGTCGGGTTGATTCCGGTCGACAAATCGTTCAAGGAACCGAAAGCCGGCGACCTGATCGTCGCGATGGGCGGGCGCACCGGACGCGACGGGATCCACGGCGCCACCTTCAGCAGCGCGGAATTGACCAGCGAAAGCGAGACCCTCTCCGGCGGCGCCGTGCAGATCGGGAACGCGATCGAAGAGAAAAAAATTCTCGACGTCATGCTTGAAGCGCGCGATCGCGGACTTTACAACGCCGTTACCGACTGCGGCGCGGGCGGGTTTTCGAGCGCCGTCGGCGAAATGGGCGAAAAAATCGGCGCCGAAGTCGACCTCAACGCGATTTCCCTCAAATACGAGGGCCTTTCGTACGCCGAAATGTGGATCAGCGAAGCGCAGGAGCGGATGGTCTTTTCGACGCCTAAAGACAAATGGCCGGAACTCAAAGCGCTGGCCGAAAGCGAAGACGTCGAAGCCATCGTCCTGGGCGAGTTCAAGCCGACCGGACGCCTTGTCTTGAAGTACGACGGAACGACGGTCGCCGACTTGGCGATGTCCTTCATGCACGACGGACGCCCGCCGGTGGTGCGCAAGGCCGTTTACGAAACGCCGACGGTCGCGCCGATCTCCGTGAAGCCGGACGACGTCGAACTCCAAGGCCAAACCGCGGTTTCGGAGACGGTCGCCGGACTCCGCGACGGAAACGACGGCGGCAAAACCCCGGCGACGCTCGACCTGGAGGCGATCCTCGGTTCGCTCAACGTCGCGAGCAAACACTGGGCGATTCGTCAATACGACCACGAAGTTCAGGGCGGAAGCGTCTTGAAGCCGCTCGTCGGCGTCGAATGCGACGGCCCGGGCGACGCCGCCGTCCTGCGGCCGCGTTTGACGAGCCGCCGCGGGTTGGTCGTTTCGAACGGGATGAATCCTAACTACGGCGATTACGACGTTTACTGGATGGCCGCGTCCGCCGTCGACGAAGCGACGCGCAACGCCGTCGCGGTCGGCGCCGATCCGACGACGATTTCGATCCTCGACAACTTCTGTTGGGGGAACGCCGACAAGCCGGAGGTTCTTGGCTCCCTGGTGCGCGCCGCGCTCGCTTGCCGCGACGTCTCGATCGCGTTCGGGTCGCCGTTCATCAGCGGCAAAGACTCGTTGAACAACGAATTTCGACCGGAAGGCAAAGAGCCGATCGCGATTCCGCCGTCCCTGCTCATCAGCGCGATGGGGCAAATGGACGACGTCGCCAAGGCCGTTTCGTCGGACTTGAAAGAGGCTGGAAACGCTCTTTATCTGGTCGGCGAAACGAAGCGCGAACTCGGCGGGTCGCACCTTTCGCTCGTTCGCAACTGGGTCGGCGGGCAGGTTCCGACGCTCGACGTCGACGTCGCGAAGCGGACTTACGTCGCGGTTCACAAGGCGATCCAACGCGGGCTGATCCGCGCCGCGCACGACCTCAGCGAAGGCGGGCTCGCCGTCGCGGCGGCGGAAAGCGCGTTCGCCGGGAACCTGGGCGCCGAAATTTCGTTGGCGGCGATCAAACTCGCTCCGGCGGCGGACGGCGAATCGACCGCGCTTCCGGGCGTCGAAAACGTCGACGATTACTGGAAGCTTTTCTCCGAGTCGAACTCGCGCTTCCTGATCGAAGTTCCGGTCGAAAAAAGTTGCGCTTTCGAGGGGATCCTTTGCGACGCGAAGGTTCCGTTCGCGCCGATCGGGAAAGTCGTCGAAAAGCCGGAGTTGACGATCTTCGCCGCCGACGGGTCGACCGCGATCCGGGGCGATTTGGCCGGCCTGAAACGGCGTTGGCAAAAACCGTTCGACCTGGGCGGGTGGTACGCCGACTGACCGGGACGAACGGCGAACGAAAAAGGCGAGTCGGCGGCGTCGGCTCGCCGCGGCGTTCGATTTTTTCCCCTTATTAATTGATAAGGACAAAACGGAGAATCGAGCGGCGCGTCGCCCGCGTAAAAATAGAAAAACGATACAAACGATTGAAAAATCGAAAGAATATAATAAACTGCAGCGAATAACGATGAAACCGAACGTATTGATTTTAAGAGCGCCCGGAACGAACTGCGATTACGAAACCGCTTACGCGTTTGAATTGGCCGGCGCGACGACCGAGCGGATCCACGTCAACCGCCTCTTGGAAAATCCGGCGCTGATCGACCGTTTCCAAATTATGTGTTTTCCCGGCGGCTTCAGCTACGGCGACGACGTCGCGGCGGGACGGGTTCTCGCCTCGAAAGCGCGGTTGCGTCTTGCCGACGCGATTCGGCGTTTCAAAGACGACGGCAAGCTGATCTTGGGCATTTGCAACGGCTTCCAAATCCTGATCAAAAGCGGAATCCTGGTCGCGGACGACGAGCTCGGCGCCCCGGCGACGCTCTCCTGGAACGACGGCGGCGTTTACGTCGACCGTTGGACGAACCTGGAAGTCAAGAGCGACAAGTGCGTCTTTTTGCGCGGCGTCGAAAAAATGTATCTTCCGATCGCGCACGCCGAAGGGAAGTTCGTGGGACGCGACGCGGCGGCGCTCGACGCCCTTGAGGCGCAGGGACGGCTCGCGCTTCGGTACGCGCCGGGGAACAACCCGAACGGCGCCGTTCGCGACGTCGCGGGCGTTTGCGACGAAACCGGGCGAGTTTTCGGGTTGATGCCGCACCCGGAGCGTTACATCGACAAGACGCAGCGCCCGGACTGGACGCGCCGTCAAAACGATCCCGATTTCGCGACGAAAGTCGGCGACGGGTTCGCGATCTTCAAAAACGCCGTCGAATTCTTCGCTTGACGCGAACGGCGCCGCGAGCGCGTCCTTGGGGGCGCGTTCGCGTTGCGACGGCGGGGCCGCGAGCGATCGGCGCGGCGTTTTTAACGTTGCGGCGCGGGACGCGTCGGAGCGTTCCTTTGGATTGGGCAACTTTGAACGGAAGACGAAACGGATGAAATTTCCCGAGGAACGCTCGGAGCGAAACGACGGACGAAACGGCGAGCGAACCGACGCGACGGACGGCGGCGGAACGCCCGATTCGGACGCTCCCGACCGGGATCGTTCGCGTCGCCGCCGCTCGAAGGGGCGAGATTGCGTCGGAGCGTTCGAACCGCGTCGGCGAGAGCGAAGCGGAAAGCGCGACGAAAGCGGCTCTCCCGGCGTTTTCGACAAAAACTGGAAAAACGTCAAACCGGGCGGGCGCGAGCGAAGCGGGCCGAACGAAGAGCGGCGGGAGCGAAACGACGGCGCGTCGGCGGCGAGGTTCGCGAAGATCGACGAAGAGCGGCTTCTGCAAAAATTAAAGGCGAAAACGCCGCCGGAAGCGTTGGTTCTCGAGCCGCGTCCGATCGATTGGCCGGCGCTCGAAACGCTCTTTGCCGAGTGGGTCGAGCCGATGAAGGCGTCGCCGCAAAACGCCGACCATCACGCCGAGGGGGACGTCTGGACGCACACAAAAATGGTTTGTGAAACGTTAATCGAGCTGCCGGAATGGGGAACGCTGACGCCGACGCGTCGAGCGCTGACGTTTTTGGCGGCGCTTTGGCACGACGTCGGAAAACCGCGTTGCGTGCGGTACCGAAACGGGCGGATAACGACGTCGAAACACGGCCCTAAGGGCGCCGCGATCGCGCGTCGGCTTTTGATCGAAAAGTGCGGTTGCGACGGCGACGCCGATTTGATCGAATTTCGCGAGCAGATCTGCTGTTTGGTCGAGAATCACACGAAGCCGCGGTGTTTTCGCGATTTCTATTGCAAAAACGAGGAGCTCGAACGGGTCGCGTCGCGCACGTCCTGCGACTGGCTGGCGTTGATTTCCGAAGCCGACGTGAAGGGCCGGCTCGGCGTTTCGCCGGGTTCGAGATTGGCGAAAATCGATTTTTTTCGGCGTTACGCGCGTCGCAGGCGTTCGTCGGACGGCGATTGCGAGTTGCGTTAAACGCCGACCGACGTTGCGTTTAAGCGATCGGCGCCTTGTTTTCCCGTTTTTCCGTCGTTTCGAAGTAGTCGGCGCAGGCGTCGGCGAAGTCGTCGAGGAACGTCCGGGCTTCCTCCGGCGTCAGGCAGCGCGGGTCGAAGCGAAACCCGAAGGTCAGGCGTTCGGCGTAAGTGAGCGCGGCGACCGAGATCGGCGAGCGATTGCGGATCGGCGGCGCGATTTCGATCCCGTTGAGAACGAGATTGCCGACGCGAACGCGGCCGTCCTCCGTTCGAGCGAGCGGAAGATCGAGCAAAACGCGCCCGACGTTCGAGAAGGTCGCCGTCGCGCGGCATTGGTTCGAACGCAAAAAAAGGGAAAGGTCGCTTCTGAGAAGCCCGGCGAGGAAACGGCCGACTTTAAGGGTTAAGTCGAGAAAATACTTTTGATCGCGTTTTTTGACGACGTTCATGCGGCGGCGCGTCGCCCTCAGGAGACGGCGCGGGTCGCGACGGGCGGAGCGCGAAAAGTCGACGAACGTCATCGTAACGACGTTGCAGGCCGGCGACGCGAGATGATTTTTGTTGCGCAAATTTATCGGCGTCGCGATCCGGGTTCGACCGCCGAGACTTTCGCCGCGCGAGCGTCGGATTTCGTCGAGCGCCCAAACGAACGCGGAGAGCGCCAGATCGTTGACGGTGATCCCGAGCCGCTTGGCCGTCGCGAAGCAACGTCGCGTCGCGTCGGCGCTTAGCGTTTTCGTCAAAAGTTCGGGACGTCGGCGAATTTCGTCGACGTCGGCGTCGCCGACGGTCGGTTCCGGCGCGTCGGCGAGGGGGGCGAAGGCGCGCGGACGACCGAAAAGGAAGCGGAGCGTCGTCGCCGTCGTGTAAAAATAGTTAAGACAGTAGCTTTTTAACGTCAATCCGAACCGTCCGCGGCGCTTCAACGCGTCGAAATCGAGGGGACGCCGTTCGACGTTGGGCGGAACGGCCCCGACGAGAGCCGCGTACTCGACGAGCGCGTCGGCGACGAAAGTTTGGACGCCGTTTCCGTCCGCGATCGCGTGATGGCAACGAAACGCGACGTCGGCCGAAACGTCGTCCCAAACGACGGAGGTTTGGAAGCCCGGCGTTTGGTCGAGGCGGAGAGCGCGAACGTTTTCGAAGTAGGCGTCGCCGTCGGCGCCGGGGAGCGTTTCGCGTCGCGCCGCGACGAAAGAGAGCGGGGCGGCGTCGGGAACCCAACGGTTGTCGCGGCCGTTTTTTTCGATCCGGCAAGCGAAGAGCGGATGACGACGGATCGCGATTTCCAGCGCGCGGCGCAACGCGTCGACGTCGAGTCGACCGGCGAAACGGAGTCGGCAAACGATCGCCGCCGGATGCGTCGCCGTGTGATCGAGGAACATATAATCCTCAAAAACGGTCAACGGCGCCGGGAAAAGGGGCGCGGCGGAGGAACGCGGCGTTTCTTGGGAGAGCGGAACGAGGATCGGGGACGTCGACATGAGCGTTTTTAACGATTATTTAGGGGGCGATTGAACGCGGAAACGGCGCCGTTGGGCGCGAACGCGGGGCGGCGATGAAATGGGAAAGTCGCGTCGGTCGGTGAAAATCGCCGCTATAGTTATCGACTTTTTGGAGCGGCGACGGCGTTTAATTCCCGGCAAAAATCGCTTTTTTCGAAGATTGACGTTTTTGCCGAATATTGCGACTTTGCCGGAATCAACGATTTTAACGAAGTCGACGGTTTTAACGGCGGCGTCGAGCGGGCGAACTCGAAAGCGGAGGGGGGCGCGCGGGTAAAAATGGTTAATAACGGAGGTTTTTTCGGGAAATAACGGTTTTTTCGCTTGACGCGGAGGACGATTTCCGGTATTCTCCAACCGCATTGAGAATCGTTCCCGATTTTCGACGCGTCGGTTTCGAGGGGGTTTCGCAAGGCGGCGCGTCGTTTGGCGGCAAACGGGCGCTGAAGGAAACGACGGCTTTTCGAGCGGACGAATCGATCGACGAGGATCGTTTGGTCGAACGAAAACGCCGTTTCGTCGCGAAATTTCCGCGGACGTCGAAAATATCGATATCGACGAGGCGCGAAGGAGACCGTTCGCCGACGCGTTCGACCGGGAACGACAACGTTTTTTGAGTCGAATTGCAATGAAAGGTTTGCTCGTGTCCGCTCCCGTCGCCTCCGTTCCGTTGTTGGATCTGAAACGTCAATACGCCGAACTCGGCGCCGCGATGAACGCCGCTCTGCTGAGCGTCAACGAAAGCGGAATGTTCATCCTCGGCCCGGAGGTCAAAAAACTTGAGGAGAATATCGCGAAATACTCCCGAACCAACTTCGCGGTCGGGTGCGCCTCCGGAAGCGACGCGCTTCTTTTGGCGTTGGCGGCGGCCGACGTCGGGCCCGGGGACGAGGTGATCGTTCCGTCGTTCACTTTTTTCGCGACCGCCAGCTGCGTTCCGCGCGTCGGAGCGACGCCGGTCTTCGCCGATATCGAGCCGACGACCTGGTGCCTCGATCCGAAGGAAGTCGAGGCGAAAATTACCGAGAAAACGCGAGCGATCATCGTCGTTCACCTTTTCGGACAGGCCGCGGATATGCCGGCGTTTCAAGCGCTCGTTAAACGCGCCGAAGAGCGTTTCGGTCGCAAAATTTACCTGATCGAAGACTCCGCGCAGGCGATCGGCGCCGAGCTGAACGGCGTTTCGGTCGGGAACTGGGGCGACATGTCGTGCCTGAGTTTTTACCCGACGAAAAATCTCGGCGGCGCCGGAGACGGCGGGATGGTCGTGTGCAACGACGAGAAGCTGGCCGCTCGCGTTCGGCTGTTGCGGGCGCACGGGATGGAGCCGCGCTATTATCACCGCGAGATCGGCGTCAACTCTCGACTCGACTCGTATCAAGCGGCGATCCTGAACGTTAAACTGCCTTATCTCGACGCTTGGACCGAAGCGCGCGGACGCAACGCCGAACGGTACGACGCGCTTTTCGCCGACGGGCTCGACGAGTTTGTCGCGACGCCGAAGAAAGCCGCGAATCGTCGACATGTTTGGAATCAGTACGTTATTCGCGTCCTTGGCGGAAAACGCGACGAACTTCGCGCCTTTTTGACGGAAAAGAAAATCGGGACGGATATTTATTATCCGCTCGGTTTGCACGAGCAGGAGTGTTTCGCTTATCTTGGGTACAAGCCGAACGACCTGCCGGAAACGCGCAAAGCGGCCGACGAAGTTCTCGCGCTTCCGATCTTCCCGGAATTGCGCCCCGAAGAGCAGGAATATCTGGTCGCCGCCGTTCGAGAATTCTTTAAAAAATAACGGTCGCGACGTTTGAACGAGTCGAAACGATTTTAACGGGCGTTTCGACTCCCGCGCAACCCGGTTGCAAAGCGAAACGAGAGGCGGCGATTCCCGGCGTTTTCCGTTTTGCCGTTGCAACCGGCGTGTTTGTCGCCGCTTTTTTAATCGTTAAAATCGGCGCGTTCTGTTTTTTAGGAAAAATCGCTAAATTTTAAGGCGCGGGCGGTCGAAAAGTAACGTAAGGGGACGCCGCCGTCGAACGTCGACGCGTCGCGCCGCCCAACTTTTCTCTTATCGGAAGAAGGATGAACGCGATGACTCAAGAGAACGCCGCCGACCGCGCCCCGGGTTTCGAAGAAACGACCGCCGCCGCAAGCGATTCGTTCGCGCAAGGTTGGCTTGACGCCGAAAAGACCGAAATCGTTGAAGAAACGGACGTTGCGTCGCGTCCGAGGGTCGTCGCGACGCTCCCCGATTGGACGACGTTTTCGAAGGCTCCCGTCGAACCGCGGAAAGGTTGGGATTGGCGCGAGATCCTACGCGGCGGAAGAGCGCGAACGTCCGGCGTCGCTTTGGCGGCGTTCGGATTGGGCGTTTTTTGCGCGAGCGGCGGTTGGCTGGGCGGCGAAAAAGAGCGCGTCGAGTCGCCGACGGTCGCGACGACGGTTGAAAATTCGAGCGAAAACGGGGCGTTGTTGCAAAATATCGGCGACGGAGGGACGGACGACGCGTTGACGACGATCGATTCGTCGACGTTGCGTAGCGTTCCGGGCGTCGACGCGTTGGCGCAACCGATCGGAAACGCCGAAATCGCGGCGATTTTGGAAGGCGGCGCGGGTTCGGCGGGCTTTAACGGTTCCGCGGTTTCCGTAAGTCCGGTAAATTCGGCAAGTTCGGCGGTTTACGCGGATTCGACGAGCGTCGGCGCCGAAAACGCCGTCGGCGCGGCGGCGAACGTCGATTCGAGTTGGCGGCGCGGCGTCGATTTCGAACGCGGGCTTGAAGCGTCGACGACGGCGAGCGCGACCGCCGAGCGTTATCCGACTTGGGAAGAATTGGAGACGGGCGGTTTTGCGGGAGCGCCGAACGTCGCGAGCGTCGCGAACGTTCCGAACGCGGCGACGACGCCGAATTTGCCGGTCGCTCCGAACGCGGCGGTTGTTCCGAATACCGCGCCGGCGCCGAATTTAGCGGGTTTGCCGAATTTGCCGGTCGCTCCGAACGCGGCGGTTGCGGCGAACGGCGGTTATCCGACCGAAAGCGCGCAAACGGCGCAATATCCGGCTTTCGTCGCCAACGCGGAAACCGGCGGAAACGCCGATTATGCCGGTTTTAGCGACGGCGCGGGTTACCAAGCGGCCGCCGCGGCGAATTTGCCCCCGGTCGCGCCGGAATCGACTGGAATTTCGCAAAATTCCGGTTATAATCAAGTTGACGGCTCCGAAAATTTTGCCGGTTTCGCGACGTCTCCGAACGCGGTCGCTCCGTCGTCGTCGGGATTCGCGGCGGTTCCGAACGCGGTCGCTCCGTCGTCGTCGGGATTCGC
>CAZIJJ010000006.1:99933-123376 GCA_964539525.1 uncultured Planctomycetaceae bacterium
GGGATTCGCGGCGGTTCCGAACGCGGTCGCTCCGTCGTCGTCGGGATTCGCGGCGTCTCCGAACGCGGTCGCTCCGTCGTCGTCGGGATTCGCGGCGGTTCCGAACGCGGTCGCTCCGTCGTCGTCGGGGTTTGCGGCGTCTCCGAACGCGACCGCCCCGCGGGCGTTCGTCGCGCAAGCGCCGGGCGAAACGTCGGTTCCGGTTGTTCCGTCGACGCCGAATTTGCGTTGGTGAGCGACCGCCGACCGCGTCGCAACCGTCGATCGAGCCGTTTTCGAGCGCCGCGTTTTGCCGCGACGCTCGGCGGCGTTTCTTGACGAAACGATCGGAAAACGCGATTTTGCCGGATAAAAGGCGAGACGAGGCGGGCGGTTTGGGCCGTCGACGCAAA
Organism: uncultured Planctomycetaceae bacterium; assembly: GCA_964539525.1. GTDB lineage: Bacteria > Planctomycetota > Planctomycetia > Pirellulales > Thermoguttaceae > RUG369. The sequence goes on from CAZIJJ010000006.1 coordinate 100,326, forward strand.
TTTTAACGAAAAAAGCGGCTCGACCGGGCCGCGAAGCGAACGCGAGGGAACGAAACGATGAAGTATTCCTTGGTTTTATTTGGCGTCGGGTATCTCGGGCTGATGGCGAACCTCTTTTTGATGGGGAACGACGCGCCGACCGAACCGCAAATCGCGCCGCCGATCGCCAAAACGGTCGCGCTCGAACTCCCGTCCGGCGAAGGAAATCCGCGCAACAGCGAAGGCGCTTTCATTCGGTTGGAAAGCGGGGAGATTCTTTACGTTTATACGCATTATTACGGTAAATCGGGGGACGATCACGCTTCGGCGCGCCTTATGAGCCGCGTTTCGAAGGACGGCGGCGCGACCTGGTCGGAAGTGGACGAGCTCGCGCTCGAAAACGAAGGAAAAATGAACGTTATGTCGGTTTCGCTTTTGCGTCTCCGAGATCGTTCGATCGCGCTCTTTTACCTGGTGAAAGAGGACGCCGGAGACTGCCGCCCTTACGCGCGATTTTCTTACGACGAAGGGAAAACTTGGAGCGCCCGCGTCGAGACGATCCGCGAAAAGACGTACAACGTGTTGAACAACGACCGCGCTGTTCAGTTGGCCGACGGGCGGCTTCTTTTGCCGATCGCTCGACACGCGTACCGCGGCGGCGACGTTTATAATTACGAAAGCAAAGCGTCTGTTTTTTGTTTGATTTCGGACGACGGCGGACGGCGTTGGAAGAAGGGCGATTTCGTTCCGAACGCGAAAAATATCATGTATCAGGAGCCCGGCGTCGTCGAGTTGGCCGACGGGCGGCTTCTGATGACGTTGCGCAACGCGAGCGGACGGCAATATTTTTCGTATTCGACCGACCGCGGCGTTACTTGGAGCGATTCCGAGCCGTCGCCGCTCGTTTCGCCGACGTCGCCGGCCGTCATTAAGCGCGAGCCGGGCGGGGACAACCTGATCGCCGTTTGGAACGATTCGCCGAACGCGCGCAACCCGTTGACGATCGGGATTTTATCGCCGGACGGTCAAACGATTTTGACGAAAAAAACGCTCGATCGCGCCGCCGACGGCGAGACGCGCGGATTCTGTTATCCGGCGCTTCATTTCGTCGATCCGGAGACGTTTCTCGTCGGATATTGTTGCGGTCGGTCGCCTTGGGGGCTGAACGCGTCGCGAATTTCGCTCGTTCGTTTCGACGATTTGAAACGAAAATGACGCCGAAAATAGTGATTTTAGCGATTTTAGCGGCTCGTTGCGCGTTCAACGAACGTTAAACGAAAAGACGCGGCGGCGAACGACGGCGAGTTTGACGGTTAGAGCGATTAAAACGGTTAAAGCGTTAAACGCGGTTAAAAGAGCGGGAGCGGTTAAAACGGTCGCGTAGAATCGGCGGACGTCGCGGTTTGGGAAGTTCGCGGTCGAAACGGCGAATTTGACGGAACGATCGATTTTAACGGCTCCCGATCGGTTAACGTTCGACGGCGACGATCCGCCCCGACTCCATCCGAACGCGAATTTCGGCGATTTGAGCGGCGAAATTTTCGTTATGCGTCGCAAAAATCAACGTCTTTTTCGCCCGGCGCAACCCGACGAGAAAGTCGAGAAGGCGACGTTGCGTTTCGACGTCGAGCCCGGCCAACGGCTCGTCCATCGTCAGCGCGTCCGGATTGAGCGCCAAAACGCAAGCGAAGGCGACGCGGCGCTTTTCGCCTCCCGAAAGCGCGTAAGGCGCCCGCCGTCGCAACGGTTCGATCCGCAAAAGTTCGAGACAATCGTCGACGCGGCGCGAAATTTCCGCTTCGTCGAGACCCATTTGACGCGGCCCGAACGCGATTTCGTCTTCGACCGAGCCGCAAAAAAGTTGAGCGTCGACGTTTTGAAAAACGTACCCGACGCGTCGATGAAACCGCTTCGAAAAAGCCGCGTCTTTGAGCGCCGCGCGATCGACGGATTCGCCGTCGAAACGATATTCTCCGGAAGTTGGGAAAATTAGGCCGTTTAGGAGACGCAAAAGGGTCGTCTTGCCGCAACCGTTCGGGCCGAGAAGCGCGACCGACGTTCCGCGTTCGACCGTCAAGTCGAGTTCGCGGAGCGCGCGGACGCCGTCCGGGTAAGCGAAGGAAACGTTGTTCAACTCGATCATCGGACGCAGGACTCCAAGTAAAAGAAAATTGCGACGAAAAAGACGAGCGCGGCGACGCCGAGCGCGTCGAGCGGGCGGAAAACGGCGATTGGAAAACGGCGATATTCGCCCGAAAAACACCGGCACGTCATCGCGTCAAACTGTTCCTCGACCGCGTCTTGCGCTTTCAAAAACGCGACGCCGACGACGCCGCCCGCCGTCGCGCCCTTGCGTCGGTTGCGCCCGACCGAGCGGAGCCGCGCCGCTTCGAGCGTTTGCAGGGCGATTTCGGATAATATTGCGACGTATTTCAACGCAAGGTCGAAGGTAAAAACGAAAAGATCGGGCGCGCCGAACGTTTTGAAACTCGCCGTCAAACGGTTCCAAGGCGTCGAGCGGGCGAGAAGCGAAATCAACGTCGTCGCGACGAGCGTTTTGCACGGAACGACGACGAAAGCGCGGGGCTGCCCCAGGATCGCGGCGGGAGCCGTTATTAATAAGGAAAAAAGGAACGCTTGAAACGGCGCCGTCAAGACGTCGGCCAAACGCCGCGGAGAAAGCGCCGCGACGCGAACGAGCGCCGCCGTTCCGACGATCGCGACAAAAGCGAAATTGCGCGACGCCGCGACGAGCAAAACGACGACGAAAACGCAAAGGGTCTCGACCGGAGTCGACAAACCGAACGCGCTCCCGGCGACCGGCGACCGGCGGATCTGCGATAAGATCGTCGAAATCGCGGTCGAACTCCGGCGGAGAAACGCGTCGCGGTCTCGCGGCGGTTCGTAACGCTCGTCGGCGCCGAGCCAATCGGGAAGGCGCGTCTTTTCAATCGATTCGGTCGGATCCATTTTATCGGCTTGATCGGCGCAATCGGTTCGAACCCGTCAAACGGAACGCTTCGCCGCGACGAAAAGATACGTCAATTTGGCGAGAACGATCGAAACCGCCGCGCCGACGATCGCCGAAAGGACATAAACGACCCATTCGGGCAACCCCGGCGCCGCGTCGGCGAGGGAATAATCGGGAACGGGCGCTTTCCAAACGAAACCGTCGGTCATTCCGGCCGGCGCGTACCCGAGTTCCGGCCCGTCGGCGGTCGCTTGCGTCGCGGCGATTTCGTCGGCGCCCCATTCGCCCCAAGCGGTTCCTTCGGCGAGAAGTCCGAGCGGGGAAAGGACGATCAAAAGCGCCAGCAGGAGATAAACCGGGAGGAAACGAGACGGGCGCGGCGCGGAACCCAGCGTCGCGCCCGTCTCCGGCGCGGCGGCGGGCGTCGAATCGGCAAATTCCGGCGAAAAACTCGGCGCCGAACGGCGGATGTATTCGAAAACGACGACCGAAAAGACCGCTTCGGCCGCTCCGAAGAGCGTCAGGTGCCCGATCGCCATCGCCGGGATCGCGACCGACAGGCCGTAAGGGCAGTAAAGCGCCTGGCCGTTCGCGTCGGTAAAGAGCGCCGGTTGGATCCCGAACTGGATCGCCGTCGTCAGCGCCGCGACGTTCAGCCCGACGTAAGACGAGCAAGCGACGGCGAAAAGCGAGTTTTTCGAAAAACGTTTCAGCGCTCGATAAACGTAATATCCGACGAAGGGGCAAACGAACGCGAGATTGAAACAGTTGGCGCCGAACGCGATAACGCCGCCGTCGCCGAAAAGGAGGGCTTGAACGGCCAGCGCGATCGTCAGCGCGACGCACGCCGCTTCGGGCCCGAGGAGGATTGCGAGAACGGTTCCGCCGACCGCGTGCCCGGTCGTGCCGCCCGGAAGCGGAATGTTGAACATCATTGCCAAAAAGGAGCAGGCGGCGGCGACTCCGAGCGCGGAAAACCGTTCTTGCGGGAAGTCTCGAACGACTTTTTTAATCGAACGAAACCAAACGGGAACGGTCGCGGCGGTCAAAACGGCGCAGGTCGAAACGCTCAGGTAATTATCCGGAATATGCATCGGCAACTCGGGGGTTGGGCGCGAAAACGAAAGATCGAATTCGAGCGAACGTCGTCGGGGGAAGGGGATGGGAATAAGGGCGACGGAAAACGCGGACGGATTCGCAAGCGGTTTCGCGTTCCGCGCTTCGTTTCCGTCATTATATATATAAGACGGGGTTCCGTCAACGACGCGGGCGGCCGAAGAACGATTTTTGCGAAATTTCTCCGTTTCGGCCGAGCGCCGGGGGGAAACGCCGTCGTTATTTTAAATTATTTTAAAATTTTCAAAAACGTTTCGTCGTCGTTCTCGTCGTCGCGGTCGCAACGCGAATCGAAAAGATCCTGCACGGTGTATTTTTGTAAAATCGAACGAATATCTTCGTTGAATTGCGCCCAAAAACGACGCGGCCCGCAAGATTCGGCGCGTTGGCAACTTGCGTCGGAGGAAAGACAGTCGACGACTTCGAGCGGCCCCTCCATCGTCTCGATCGTTTCGAGGAGCGTTACTTTGGAGAGCGGCTTGGCGATCGCGTACCCCCCTTTGGCGCCGCGGAGCGACTCGACGATCCCGGCGTCGCGCAGGGCGAGGATCAGGCGGCTGACGTATTTTTCGGAAATTTGTTGGGATTTGGCGATTTCGCGGATCAATCGCGGGCGACAGTCGCTCCGATGCGCCGCTAAATCGAGTAAAATGCGCAAACCGTATCGGCCTTTTGTGGAAATTTTCATCGCGAGTTTGGATTCCTTGGCAAAAAGTTTAACGGAAATCAAAAGGTCGAAAAACGACGCCGTTCGCGGAGCGCCGCCCAGCCGACGCGTCGCGGCGTCGACGTTTGATAACAACGCCCGAACGCTTCGGACGCGACGTTTACTAATATACCGTATTTTTTTCTGAATTGCAAGAAGTAAGGCGAACCATATTCGACAAAATTTGTCGATTTTTTTAAAATCGGCGCCCCCGGCGTCGCGTCCGCGGAAAATTTGGTATAATAATTAGACAAGACGAACGGATCGCGCCGCGAGCGTTCCGGCGAACGCGTTTTCCCGGCGGCGATCGTCTTCGCGACGAACGCTTTTGATTAATTTTGTTTTCGAACTGGTTTCAAAGCGCGTTCGGCGGGCTTAAAGAAGCGGCGTTTGAAAACCTTGAAAACGGCGTCGCGATTCAAAAAGTCAAACAGCGGCTTGTTCGGGTGAAAACGGCGGCGAAAAAGCGTCGCGTTCGACCGGGCGGTTGACGGTAATTTAGGTAGAATGGAGGAAATTTGTTGATGAAACGGAGTAAAATCGCAAGCGGCGCGCCTTGGGCCGCCTCGATCTGCGTCGGTTTTGCGGCCGGCGTCGCGACGTGCGGCGTTCAAGCGCAGGAAAATGGAACAAAATTCGAATATCCGAAAGCGCGCGTTTGCGATCAAGTCGACGAGTATTTCGGGACGAAGGTCGCCGACCCTTATCGTTGGATGGAAGTCGAGAAAACGCCGGAGTTGCAGGAATGGATCGCCGCCGAAAACGCGACGACGAACGCTTATCTCGACCGGATCTCGTTCCGCGACGAGCTCCGCCGCGAGATGACGGCGCGTTACGATTACGCGAAACAGGGGATTCCCTGGAAACGCGGCGGCCGCTATTTTTACTCGAAAAACAGCGGGTTGCAAAATCAGGCGACGCAACATTTTAAGACGACGCTCGACGGCGAGGAACGGCTTTTGATCGACCCGAACGCGCTTTCCGAAGACGGCGTCGTCGCGCTTTCGTCGCTGGCGGTTTCGAAGGACGGGCGGTACGCGGCGTACTCCGTTTCGGTCAACGGCTCCGACTGGCGGGAGATTTACGTTCAGGAAATCGAAAGCGGGAAAAAACTCGACGATTGCGTGCGTTGGGCGAAATTCACCGATATTTCCTGGAAAAACGACGGATTTTATTATAGTCGTTACGACGCGCCGGAAAAGGGACGGGAATTCAGCGCGAAAAACGAATATCATAAAATCTATTATCACCGCGTCGGCGACCCGCAGGAGAAGGACGTTCTCGTCTTCGAAGACCGCTCGGCGCCGTTGCGCAACTGCGTCGCGTCGGTCGACGAAGACGAAAATTGGCTCTTTATCTACCAAAACGACTCGACTTACGGCGCTCGCGTCTTTTTCGACGATTTGCGCGACGAAAAAACGGAATTCAAAACGCTCTATCCGGACTTCGACGCCGAAACGAGCGTCGTCGCGACGAAAGACGACGTTTTTTACGCGTTGACCGACTACAAAGCGCCGAATCGCCGCCTTGTCGCCGTCGATTCGCGGAATCCGGCGCCGGAACATTGGCGCGACGTCCTGCCGGAGTCGGAAAATCTGCTCGAAGCGATCGTTCCGGTCGGCGATAAACTCCTCGCAAAGTACCTGGTCGACGCGGCGCACGAGTGCGTTTTTGTCGATTATAACGGTAAAAACGTCGGCAAACTCGCCGTTCCCGGCCTCGGCGTCGTCGGAATTTCGGGCGACAAGGGCGACGACGAATTTTTCTACTCGTTCACTTCGTTCGCGTCGCCGACGACGATCTACAAAGCGGACGCGAAAACCGGCGAATCGACGCTCTTCTGGGCGCCGGACGCGGGTTTCGATCCGAACGATTACGTCGTCGAGCGGCTTTGGTACGAGAGCAAAGACGGAACGCGGGCGCCAATTTTCGTTACGTATAAAAAGGGCTTGGAGAAGAACGGCGCGAATTCGACGATTCTTTACGGTTACGGCGGTTTCAATATTAATATGACGCCGTCGTTTAAACCGACGCGGATTCCCTATTTAGATCGCGGCGGCGTTTTCGCGGTCGCCGTGTTGCGCGGCGGGGGCGAGTACGGCGAAGATTGGCACAAGGCCGGAACGAAAATGCAAAAGCAGAACGTTTTCGATGATTTCGTTGCGGCGGCTGAATTTTTAATCGCCGAAAAATTTGCGTCGCCGGAAACGTTGGCGATCAACGGCGGCTCGAACGGCGGGCTCCTTGTCGGCGCCGCGTTGACGCAACGGCCCGATCTTTTCGCGGCGGCGGTTCCGCAAGTCGGCGTCCTCGATATGCTCCGCTACCACAAATTTACGATCGGTTGGGCTTGGGCGACCGACTACGGCACGAGCGAAGAAAGCGAAGAAATGTTTCGCTATCTCTTGAAATATTCGCCTTTGCACAACGTTTGTAAAGACGCGAAATATCCGGCGACGATGGTTATGACCTCGGATCACGACGACCGCGTCGTTCCCGCGCACTCGATGAAATTCGCCGCGACGCTTCAAGCGAACGCCGCCGCGACCGACGCTCCGCTCCTGATTCGGATTGAATCGAAAGCCGGGCACGGCGCCGGGAAGCCGACGTCGAAGATCGTCGACGAGGCGGTCGACATGTACGCTTTTGTTCTTTTTAACACGCAAAAAGATAAGAAAAGCGAAAAATAGTAAAATCAAAGCGTTTTAAACGCGACGCGTCGCGTCGCGTTTAAAACGTTGTTTTGATTTTTTGATTATCAGCGCTGAAACGTCGCTCCTTGCGGGCGGCGTTTTTTTTAGCGGCGCGAAAAAATTTCGAAAAATCGAGCGTTTTTTTCGACGTTTTCCTTGCTTTTCGGGTTCCGGCCTGTTAAAATGGGCGTATTCATCGGACGCCGCGACGATCGGCGCGGCGGCGGTTTCGACGTCAAGTTAACGTTAATTAATATTATGGGCGCGTCGTTAGCGGCGCGAAAGCGGCGACGTCGAAGTTTTTAATGATTTTGCCGATTTTTCAGGCGTTATTATTCGGAGTTTTACGATGAAATCGATTTCTCGACGGCGTTTTTTGGCAGACGCTCTTTTGACGACGGCGGCCGCGTCCGCGGCGACGAGCGGCCTTTGGATCCCGGATCGGCTTCGCGGCGCTAAGTCGATGGCCCAGGCGGTTTCCGCAAACGAAAAGTTTGGAACGGCGATCGTCGGTTGCGGCGGTCGCGCCGGCAGTCATATCGGCGAACTTCTCGCGGACGGTCGCGCCGAGATCCTTTATCTTTGCGACCCCGACCGCGCTCGCGCCGAAAATCGCGCCGTTGAAATTGAGAAAAAGACCGGGCGCAAACCGAAGGTCGTCGCCGACATGCGCGAAGCGTTCGCCGACTCCGCGGTCGACGTCGTTACCTGCGCCTCGGCGAACCACTGGCACGCGCTTTGCGGCGTTTGGGCGATGCAAGCCGGGAAGCACGTTTACATCGAAAAGCCGATTTCGCACAACATCAGCGAAGGAAAAACGCTGATCGCCGCCGCGAAAAAATACGGCGTGATGTGCCAGGTCGGTTCGCAATGCCGTTCGAACGAGGCGATCCAGGGCGCGTTCCAATTCGCTAAAGACGGCGGCGTCGGCGAGATCAAATTGACTCGCGGGCTCTGCTACAAACGCCGCAAGTCGATCGGAGCGCTTGGAAAATACAAGGTTCCGGAAACGGTCGATTACAATCTTTGGAGCGGCCCGGCGCCGATCGTCGACCCGCCGACGCGCCCGAATTTCCACTACGATTGGCACTGGCAACGCCTCTACGGGAACGGCGACCTGGGGAATCAGGGCCCGCACCAAACCGACATCGCCCGCACTTTGCTCGGCGTCGAGGATTTCCCGTCGAGCGTTATTTCCTACGGCGGGCGCCTCGGTTACCAGGCGGAGCGCAACGACGACAATTACGTCGACGCCGGCGACGTCGCGAACACCGAAGTTTCGATTTATAATTACGAGGGCGGAAAGACGCTCGTTTTCGAGACGCGCGGCCTTGAAACGGAGCCGTATCGCGGCGCTATGGTCGGCGTCGTCGCCTACGGTTCGGAAGGGTACGTCGTTCAGGTAAATTACGGTTACTGCGTCGCTTACGACCTCGGCGGCAAGATGATCAAGGAGTTCAAGGGCGGGCGCGACCTGAACCACTTCCGCAATTTCCTCGACGCCGTTAGCAACGACGATTACGCGAGTTTGAACGCCGACGCGCGGTGCGGGCACCTCTCCGCGGCGCTTTCGCACCTCGGCAACGTTTCGTATTATCTTGGCGAGGAAAACAAAGTTTCGCCGGCGGAGGCGAAGAAGGTTTTGGAAGCGGTTCCGGGGAACGACGACAACGTCGAAACGCTTGGGCGCGCGCTGGCTCACCTTGAGAAAAACGGCGTCGATCTGGCGAAGACCCCGATTTCGATGGGCCGCATGTTAAAGATCGACCCGAAAACCGAATCGTTTGTCGACGACGCCGAGGCGAAAGCGATGGAAACCCGCGAATATCGCGACGGATTCGTCGTTCCGACCGCCGAAAACGTTTGAGATTAAACGGGTTAAGCGTCGAAGTTAAAAGCGTCGCGGCGCGGCGGCGTTAAGTCGCGCCGCAACGTTTGAGCGCCCGTCGCCGTTCGAAAAGCGTTGCGAAAACGCGGCTCGCGCGGCGGCGTCGGGGGCGTTTTGTCTCGTCGGAACGGCGGAAACGACTGGTTTTGACGATTTTAGCGATTTTGGACAACTTTAACGACAAAAGCGATAAAAGCGGCGGAAGCGGAAAGAGGAGGCGGCGGTGAGTTCGCGCGAAGCGATCGAAGCGGAAATCAAGGAGAACGTCGAGCGGGTCGGCGAGCGGATCGACGCGGCGGCGCGGCGTTCCGGACGGCGCGGTTCCGACGTAACGCTTGCGGCGGCGACGAAATACGCGGCTCCCGACGACGGGATCGTGTCGGGGTTGTTGCGAGCCGGCGTGTTCGACTTGGCGGAGAATCGACCGCAAAAATTTTTAGAAAAGGCTAATTTTTGGGCGGCGTCGCCGTATTGGAACGTCGCCGACGAGCCGTTCGATTTTGTCCCGCGCCCTTTGCGTTCGGTCGGGAAAAAAGACGAAACGGCTTCGCTTGAAACCGTTGCGGATAAAGAAGTTGCGGCCGATTTGCAAAACGCGGTTTCCGGCGCGGCGAGCGTCGGACGCTTGCGCTGGCATTTTATCGGCCCGTTGCAACGAAATAAGGCGCGTCGAATTTTGCCTTTCGTTTCGCTCCTTCATTCGGTCGACTCCCTGAAGCTTTTGGAGGCGATCGACCGAATGTTGGACGAGGAAAACGAGCGGGCGGCGGTCGGAGGCGTTCGCGCCGACGAGCCCGTTTTTCCGGCGTCGATTTCCGCGCTTTTGGAGGTTCGCCTGTCGGACGACGCGGCGAAACAGGGGTTCGAGCCCGCCGAAATTCTCGACGTTTTGCCGAGAACGGCGGACTTTCGACGCGTCAGGATCCGCGGGCTGATGGGGATGGCCGGGCTGACCGCGAACGAGTCCGAAACGCGTCGGCAGTTCGCGACGCTCCGCGAGTTGCGCGACCGTTGTCGTTCGCTTTATCCTGAATTTGCCGATTTTAACGAGCTTTCGATGGGGATGAGCGGCGATTTTGAAATCGCGGTCGAGGAAGGCGCGACGATCGTTCGCGTCGGTTCGATCCTTTATCCGGCGTCGTGATCGCTTCGCCCGGGCGCCCGAGCGGCGTTGGGAGCGAAGCGCGGCGACGGCGGAGGCGTCAGGCGATCTCGAGAACCGGCGCGTCGGCGAGTTCGAAGGCCGCGTCGTCTTCGTCGTCGCTCAAAAACGCGGGCGTCGCGGCGCGTTTTCGCTCGACGTCGCGGCGAGTCGGGGGGGCGCTCGGCGGCGCGACCGCGATTTTGACGTATCCGAGCGACTTAAAGACTTCTAATATTTCGCTGCAAGTCGGGAACATCCGCCCGCTGGCGCGTTTGTAATCGTCGAGCGCCCGCATAAATTCGATTTCGTCGGCGGAGTAGTCGCGTTCGCAGGTCGTCGGATCGATTTGGCGGCGGCGCTGCGTTCGTCGCGTTTCGTCGTCGAGGCGTTCGCGAGTCGGGGGGGCGACGTCCGCTTCGTCGGGGAGCGGGCGTTTCCGATCGGCGGCGGACGGGGGCGAAACCGAAGGCTCGTCGGCGGCTCGACGCGCAAACGTCGGCGAATGTTCGACTTGCGTTTGGAACGACGCGTCGGCGTCCGGATCGGAGGACGCGGCGTGGCGGCGGACTTTCGCTTCGAGGCGAGCGGGTTGGTTTTCGGCGATTTTATCGATAATTCGGTTTAAAGCGGCGGTAGTTCGCATTCTCGGTTCCTTAATTCGGCGGCGTTCCGCGGCGCGTCGAGCGGGGGAGGGGCGGAAAGGGCGCGTTGTCGACGATAAAAACTTGCGCTTTTTGCGCGTCTTGCTTAACTTAACACAGCGGAGAGCGTCGGCGCAAAACGCGCAAAGATTGACCGTTTTTTAAAACAAGAGCGTTGAAGAAACGAAAAAAGTTGGGTAAAAGAAATCGGTCGCGCCGATCGCAACGGTCGCGCTGTTCGCTTGAGTTGGGCAAGTAAGGAAAAACGGAAGAACGTCGCGAATAAGGGGAACGGAAAATTTGCGTTAAATTGGCGAAGACGAGCGGAATTTAACGGGTTTTGACGGCGAATCGGCGGCGCGGCGTCGTCGAACGATTTTCGCGTCGGGCGGTCGGCGGCGTCGGTCGATTTTGGCGCTATTAATAGGGGCGAGTTTTCGCGTTTGAGACGTTGTTATTAACAAGAAAGCGGCGGCGTTCGCGGGCGCCGTTCGGGAGGCGACGATGCGGAAAAATTGGCAAAATCGGAAAAACACGACGAATCGGAACGCTTCGCCGGCGGTCGTCGGCGCGTTGGGGGCGATTTTAACGGCGGCGGGCGTTCCGGCGCTTTCGTTGGAACGCGAGATCGCGTCGGCGGCGGAGCCTGCGGCTACGTTAACGGCGGCGTTGAAATCGGAAAACGCGGAAAATTCGGCGAAATCGGCAAAGTCGGCGGTCGTTTGGAATCTCGGCGACGCGACGTTGACGCTCGGCGTCGACGCGACCGCCGTCTTGACCCGAGCCGACGGCGGCGAAACGAGCGCCCCGGTTCGGGCTTTTTCGTTCGTTTCGGACGGGCGAACCGTCGAAGCGACGCGAGTCGTTCGAAAAACGGGGAAGAATTCGACGTTTGAAACGTTAATCGTCGAATTTGAGGACGGAACGCGGGCGAAATTTGCGGCGAAATCGAACCCGGGAAGCGTCGTTTTCCGGCTGACCGCGCTCGACGAGAAATCGCCGGTCGACGAAATCGCGCTTTTCCGACTCGGGGCGCCGCGAGGGGCGCGAATCGCCGGGCAAATTAACGCCGCGATCGACGACGACGGCTTTCGAACCGCGATTATGACGGCGGCCCCGAACGTTCGGCCCGTCGCGTCGCATTCCGGACGGCTCGAAAGCGACCGCGACGGTTGTTCGCATTCGTTCCGACCGTTGGCTCGAACCGACGCGGAGAACGTCGACGACGGCGTTAAAACGGGAAAAACTGGTAAAGTCGACAAAAACGGCAAAGCCGCGTCGAAACCGGTCGCCGAATTTTGCTCGACGTCGACTCGAGACGACGACGGCGGTTGGTCGGCGCGCGGGCGGTCGTTCGACAAACCGCTCGACTTGACCGGCTGCCGGGCGATTCGCGTTCGCGTTTGGGGGGACGGGAACGCGCAACGGCTGAAAATTCAGCTCGGCGGCAAAATCGGGCATCGCGACGATTATATTCCGATCGAATTTAAAGGTTGGCGAACGCTCGACTTAACGGGGCCGTTGCTGAACGATCTTTCTTACGACGACGTCCGGCGGATCGCTTTTTATTACAATTCGCTTCCGAAAAAGACGAGCGTTCGCACCTTGATCGACCGCGTCGAGGCGGTTTTCGGAGACGGCGCCGACGAGCGAACCGTCCTCTTGGAGGATTTTTCGGACGCGACCTCGCCCCTTTGGGACGCGCCGTCGTATGTGTTGTCGGCGAACGCTTACAAGCGCCGCGGCGTCGTTCCGGCGCAATGCGCGCTCGTCGCGGCGACGGCTGAAAATTGGCCGAAAGCGGTCGAGCGAATGCAGCGAACGGCGAAGATTCCGTCGCCGAAACCGGGCGGCGGTTGGCGCGATTCCTCGCAATACGTCCGCGACTCTTATTTTTTCCTCACTTCTTTCAGCGTCGACGAATACGAAGCGGCGTTGCAATTCGCGAAACGAGGCGGATTTAAGCAGATTTTGCTCTTGCAGAATTCCTGGTGCGAATCGACCGGGCGTTACCGCGTCAACGAAAAAAACTTCCCGGGCGGGACGCCGACGCTGCGCGAAACGATCGAGAAGTTTCGAGCCGAGGGGATCCGGTTCGGACTCCATCTTCTCGCGGCTTCGGTGGACGCCGACGACCCGTATTTGACGCCGGTTCCGGACAAGCGGTTCCTTCTGGGCGAATCGACGACGCTGACCGCCGATTTGAGCGCCGATCCGGCCGAAAAAACGATCCCGACCGGGCCCGAAGCGGCCGCGTTTCCGGTTGGCGAAGACCCGTACATGGGTTCCGGGCAGGTTGCGCGGATCGACGACGAGCTGATCCGTTACGGCGGCGTCGATGAAAACGGGTTAACCGATTGCGAACGCGGGCTTTACGGAACGAAAATCGCGGCGCACCGAAAGGGAGCGAAAGTCGCGCGTTTTATTCGAGCGTACGGTTATCATTTGCCCGACCTCGACACGGATTTTATCGACGAGATCGCCGGGAATTTCGCGCGGGTCGCCAACGAGTTGCCGCTCGACATGATCTACTTCGACGGTTCCGAACTTTTGCAGCGACCGGGCGACGGCTCCGAGTGGTGGTATTACAACGCGCGGCTTCATAAAGCGTTTTACGACAAGATTAACGATAAAAATATCCTTTATCAGGCGAGCAGTTGTTCGCCGTATTCCTGGCACATGATTTCGCGCTCGGCGTCGGCGGACGGGCACGACGACCTAAAGGCTTATTTGGAAGAACGTTCCGGCGGTTTTCTCGGCATGAAAGACAACAATATGCGCCTCGACGTCGGGTGGTATTACGGTTACGACCGCAACGCGACGCCCGACATGTACGAGTATTGTCTCGGAACGACGATCGGTTACGACGCGTCGTTTTCTTTTCAGGCGTCGGTCGGCGCGGCGTCGAAGCACCCGTTTATCGGCGAAATCCTTGATTTGATAAGGACTTACGAAGAGTTGCGGCTTTCGGGACGCGTTCCGGAAGAGACGAAGGCTCTGTTGCGCGTCGACCCGGCGCTTTGCGGAAAAAAGACGGTCGAGGAGCGGAACGCGCTTCTCGGCAAGCGGAACGATCTGCGGCTCGAAACGGCGGCCGACGGTTCTAAGTCGTTTAGGCGTGTCGTTTACCCGCTTTGGCAAGAGATCGGCGCCGACGCCGCGTCGCGAACCTGGGAACTCCGCGTCGAGAAGCCGTGTCGGGTCGGTTTGCAAGCGCATTTTCGAGAAGAAGGCGAAACGAGCGCCGACGCAAAACTTGTCGCTCCGCGAGTTAGGATTGTCGGCGAAGGCGTCGACGCGACGCTTGCGATACCGTCGGAAGCGACGCGCGGCCAATATCTGTTCGCGCTGCCCGGCGAGACGCCGAAGCGGTACGGACTGCCGCTTGCCGAGCCGGAACCTGTTGAAATGAAAGAAGTTGAGACGCGACTTGAACCGGGCGTTTACCGCGTCGAATTTAGCGCCGACGTCGGGAGCGATTTGCCGATCCGCGTTCGAACGCCCCTTTACACGGACGAAGTTTGGCCGATTCCCTGACGCGGCGTCTTCGCAACGCCTGTGAAATAAGGGGTTAAAGAGCGGCGGCGCCGAACGGCGACGAGAGAAAAAACGAGATCGAGCGCGAGAAAAACGACGAAAGGAGCGCGATGAAAAAGATTCTATTTGTTTGCCACGGAAACATTTGCCGCAGTCCGATGGCCGAATTTATCATGAAGGATCTGGTCGCGAAGGCGGGGCGCGCCGACGAGTTCGAGATCGCGTCGGCCGCGACGAGCGCCGAGGAACTGGGGAATCCGGTGTATCCGCCGGCGCGACGTAAGTTAAGCGAACACGGGATTTCGTGCGAAGGAAAAACGGCGCGCCGTTTGCGTTCCGACGATTTCGAGCGCTGGGACATGCTGATCGGGATGGACGCCTGGAACCGCCGCAACATGAAACGCTTGTGTCCTAAAGGTTGTGAAAACAAGATTTCGCTGTTGCTCGATTATACCGACGACCCGCGCGATTTGGTCGATCCCTGGTATTCGAACGATTTCGACGCCGCTTGGGACGACGCGCTCGCCGGGTGCGAAGGACTGCTTAACTATTTGACGCAAAACGAGTAACGTTGGAACGACGGAGACGGAAAATGAGAACGGTTCGGAGAAGGATCGCGTCGGCGGGCGCTTTATTAATCGGCGTCGGCTCGGTTTGCGCCGTCGGCGAAAATTGGGAAAACTTCGCGACGGAAGTCGTTGCGGCGTCGGAGGATAGCGAGGAATCGGAAACGGGCGTCGCGGCGTCGAGACCGATGCTCGACAAGTTGGTCGAGCTTGCCGAAAAAGACGGGCGAGTTTACGCGATCTGCGAAGTTTGCGACGGCGTTTCGCGAACGAGGCGGATTCGTCCGGCTTCGCGGAGCCAAAACGCGTATTCCGTTGCGAAACTCTTTGCGGTTACGGCGGTTATGATTTTGCAAGATCGCGGCGTTCTCGACGTCGACGAGCCGATTTTTCCGATTCTGAAAGAGAAATTCCCGGAAAACTTCGATCCGAAGTGGCGCGACGTCAAGATTTCCGACGCGTTGACGCATCGCGTCGGTTTTGAAAGCGGGTTCCTCGATATCGACGCGGAGAACCCGAACGATTGGGGAAGTCAGGATTATTTGCGGCTTGTTCTTGAGCGTCCGTTGAAGTATAAACCCGGCGAAAAAAGCGTTTACAGCGACGCGGCGTTTTATTTGATTTCGCGGATTGTTTCGGAAAAAACCGGGGAGCGGCTCGACGATTTTCTCATCCGCGAAGTTATGGCGCCCGCGAAGTTTGCCGAGTGCGCTTTCGCGAAGTGCCCGCAAGGGTTTCCGATCGGCGCGACCGGGCTGTACGTTTCGACCGAAGATATGGCGAAACTTGGCGTAATTTACGCTCAGCGCGGGGTTTACGAAGGAAAGCGCGTCCTTTCCGAAGCGGCGGTGGACGAAACGTTGCGACGCGGTTTCGAGTTGCGGCCGGTCGGCGATTCCGGGTTCGCGTTCGGCAAGGGCGGGATGCGCGGTCAATTTTTGTACGTCAATGTGAAAACGAAGCGCGTCGTCGCGATTCACTCGTGCGACGCAAACCTCGACGAAATATTGGGTTATCTTGTCGAAAACGATCGTTGACGGCTCGTTTGCGGCGGCGGTCGCGACAAAATTTTTTGAATTTGGCGCGGGCCGCTTGAAAATTTGCGCGAACGGTTTAAAATTAGAGAAACGAGAGTTTCGCGGCGTCGGCGGACGGGCGTTCGTCGACGCGCGCAACGTCGGTAAAATAAGGGGATTGCGATGGCTATTCGAGTGATTTGCGGAAGTTGCGGAAGTAAGATCGACGCGAAGGACGAGTTGCGGGGGCAGACGCGGCGTTGTCCGAAGTGCCGCCAACCGATCTTGATCGAACCGTCCGAACAAGCGCAACCGTCGAAAAAACAACCGGTTAAGACGGCGCAAACCGTTGCGGGCGCGGCGAACGAGAACGCGGCGCCGGCGACGGAAGGCTTGAAAACGCGGCGTTTGCGACCGAACGATCTTTATTTCGTCGTTGGGAGCGATCGCGTCGTCGCTTATTGGAAGGCGGGCGAGGGCTGGATGCTCAACGTCGGGAACGGTTTTTCGCAAGTCAAGCGTTCGCCGGATTTAATTCCGGATCTGGGCGAGTTCATTCTTGCCGAGGGACGCGTCGCGCAGACCGACGAGGGGCGGCGTTTGCGCGGTTTGCGTTTTTGGAGTCTGACCGGGCGCGGCGTCTTGTTGGCGTTGGGGCGCGACGAACCGGAAATCCTTGAAAAAGCGCAGTTTCCGACCGTTCCGAGCGGCTCGCAAAAGCGGTTGATTCTCGAGCAAATCCGCAAACTTTATTTCCGCGATTTTACCGACGACGCGCTTGAAATCGTCGAGTTTTTGACGAATTTCGACTCGCATTCGCGTTCGGTCGGAACGTTCGACGATTGAACGACTTGCGGCGATCCGATTAGCGGCGGAGCGTCGCGGCGGTTCCCGATTTGTCGGCGGGAAAGGTTTTCGAGCGGCGGTTCGCGGCGCGTTCGTCGTTCGCCAATATTTTTAACAACGAAGGTTAGAAAGAGACTAACTCGATGAATATTAACGAGTTGGGACGACGGCGTTTCGGCGCGTCGTCTTGGACGCGGTCGACGCGGCGCGCGTTTGTCGTTTCGGCGTTGGCGCTGGGCGCGGTCGTTTGCGGCGCGACGCAAATCCGGGCGGCGCAACCTGTTGTCAGCGAAGAAGTTAAAGCGGAGGCGGTCGCGCGGATGACCGAAGGCGTCGACGCGATCGTTAAGAGCGGGGCGCCGGGCCCGGTCGTCGCGCTCGGCGATTCGGCTTTTCCGGTCGTCGTCGGACGGTGCGAAGGCGACGCGATGCAACCGCTTGTCGCCGCGGCGTTTGCGGAGAAGGGACGCGTCGTCGCCATCGGGCACGACGGTTATTGCAACGCCGACAAGATCGGCGCGACGCCCTCGACGCGGCGTTTTATTTCGAACGTTCTTCGTTGGGCCGCGGGAGCGGACGCCGACAAGGAAAACAAAGAGATCCGCGTCGCGGTCTGGCGCAATCCGAAGACCGCGCAACTCCTTAAAGAAGAAGGGTTTAACGCCGTTTCCGTCGACAAAGTTCCGAGTAAATTCGACGTCTTTTTCGGCCCGGCCGCGAACATTCCGGCGGAGCGTTTCGACGAAATTTTCGACGTCGTTCTTCGGGGCGGCGGCTACGTCGGCGGGTCGCTCGGCTGGGGTTGGCTTCAGCTGAATCCGGGGAAAAAACTGACGACCGATCACGTTGGAAACGTTAGCTTTGCGAAGTACGGCGTCGAGCTTGCCTGGGCGGACGGCTCGGTCGATCCGCCGGTCGGCGCGAACGAGTTCGACGCGAAAGCGGAGATTCCGCGTTTTGCGTCCGGCGGCGAGGTCGTTCGTTTTATCGAAAAGATCGGCGCTTCGGAAGACGTTGCGAAAAAAGAACTTGCGGCGTTGGACGCGAAAACGGCGCGTCAAATTACGTCGACCGCTTCGATAACGCGTCGTTGTTTGCCGAAGGAAAAATGCGGAGCGTTCGAGCGTTTGGCGGCGAGCGGCGGCGAAATTGTTCCGACCGAAAAGGCGCCGGTTAAAGGCGGCGATTTGGCGGCGCGCTTGAAGATCGCGATTCAGACCGACCAGTATCTTGCCGGGCAGATCGACGGGACGACCGCCGCGGACGCCGCGCCGGCGTTGGCCGCCGCGCAGGATTTTCCGGGCCCGGTTCCGCCGGAAGCCGAGCGTTTGCAAGGGGTTAAGGTCGCGGTCAAAACCGGCGTTCCGGATTGGAACTCGACCGGGCTTTACGCCGCGCCGGGCGAAAAAATTACGGTTCGCGTCGACGAATCGGTTTTCAAGGGGCTGCCGCGTCCGTTGAAGATTCGCGTCGGGGCGCACAGCGATAAAAACTGGCGGCTCGACGAGTGGAAGCGTTATCCGGAAATCTCGTTGGAAAAAACGCTTGAATCGCCGGAAATGGAAATCGCCAACCCGTTTGGCGGCTTGATTTACGTCGTTGTTCCGCGCGGAATTGAAAGCGCCGGGCTCGGCAAGATCGAAGTGGAAATTTCCGGCGCGACGCGGGCGCCTTGGTTTATTCGCGGCGAAACGAGCCTCGAAGAGTGGAAGAAGATTCGCGAGTATCCGGCGCCTTGGGCCGAGTTGCAGGGGACGAACGTCGTCGTTACGCTTCCGTCGTCGGTCGTTCGCGAACTCGATAATCCGCAAGAACTTATGACGGTTTGGGATCAAGCGCTCGATTTGATCGCCGAGTTTTCTTCGACGCCGACGCGCCGCGAGCGTCCGGAACGCATCTGTTGCGACCGCCAGATTTCGGCCGGTTACATGCACTCCGGTTATCCGGTGATGACGTGGATGGACGTGCAAAACGACCTTGCCGACGCCGCGAAGTTGAAGACGCAGGGGAACTGGGGCTTCTTCCACGAGTTCGGCCACAACCACCAGTCGAGCCATTGGACGTTCG
Source organism: uncultured Planctomycetaceae bacterium (assembly GCA_964539525.1). Lineage (GTDB taxonomy): Bacteria > Planctomycetota > Planctomycetia > Pirellulales > Thermoguttaceae > RUG369. Next base: position 119,496 of record CAZIJJ010000006.1, read on the forward strand.
AAGGGACGACCGAGGTAACCGTCAATTATTTCACGCTTTACGTGATGGAGAAACTTTGCGGTCTCGCCCCGGCCGACGCCCGCGTCGCGGCGCTTGGGAAGGAGGCCCGCGTCAAGCGGTTCAAGCGTTACGTCGAGGAGGAAAAAACGTCGTTCGAGGTTTGGAAAAGCGACCCGTTCCTCGCGCTGAGCATGACGGTGCAAATGCTCGAAGCCTTTGGCTGGGAACCGTTTATCCGAACGATCGACGAGTACCGCAAGGCGCCGCAAGCCGAGTTGCCGAAGAACGACGACCAAAAGCGCGACCAATGGATGACCCGCCTGTCGCGCAACGCCGGTTGGAATCTCGGCCCGTTCTTCGAAAAATGGGGCGTTCCGACGTCGCGGGAAGCTCGCGATTCGATCAAAGACCTCCCGGTTTGGACGCCGGAAGAGTTGAACGGCATTTGACGGAAGTTGTTAAAGCGTTTGACCGCTTGGGTTAACGCGTTTAAGATCGGCGCCGCTTTCGCGTTCGAGCGTTGGGTTCGACGCGAAGGCGGCGTCGTTTCCCGTTTTTTTGAGCGGCGTTTTTTCGGGGGCGACGGGCGCCTTGTCAAATCGGCGACGCTTGATAAAATAAGGGAATCGGTGGTTTCGTCGGGAGCGGCGCGAACGCTCGTTCGTTGCGAAATGGGAGATCGGCGACTCGAAAGAGCCGGGAAAGCGAAAAAAAAGAGGGGAAAGCGATGTTTCTGTTTTTGACGGGAATCGTTTTATTAATCGTCGGTTACTTGACTTACGGTCGATTCGTCGAGTCGGTTTTGGGCCCGGACGACCGCGAAACGCCGGCGATCGCGCAGGCGGACGGCGTCGATTATCTCGTCTTGCCGCACTGGAAAAATATGTTGATTCAGCTGCTGAACATCGCGGGCGTCGGGCCGGTGATCGGCGTGATCGCGGGGATTAAGTTCGGCGCGATCGTGTTCCTTTTGATTCCGATCGGGAACATTATCGGCGGCGCGACGCACGACTTTATCGCCGGGATGGCGTCGCTCCGCAACCGGGGCGCGAATCTGCCGTTCTTTATTAAGTTGACTCTTGGCAACGTTTATTATCGCGCGTTTTCCGTTTTCACCGTCTTTTTGCTCGCGTTGGTCGTCGCCGTTTTCATCAACGTTCCGGCGAATCTCATCGACAAAACGTTTTTGCCGAACATTCAGTTCTTCTGGGGCGCGGTCGGGGCGATCTTTCTCTATTATATTGTCGCGACGATGTTTCCGGTCGATAAGATCATCGGCAAGCTGTATCCGTTTTTCGGCGCGATCTTGCTGATCGGAAGCGGCGCGCTTCTGGTCGCTTTGTTGATCCGCGGTTTCGGCGACCCGTCGATCCTGGTCGAATCGGAGGCGTTTAAGGCGGGCAAACTGACGCAACCGATTATTCCGTGCCTCTTTGTAACGATCGCCTGCGGGATCCTGTCCGGGTTTCACGCGACGCAATCGCCGATTATCGCCCGCACGATGAAGTCGGAACGTCAGGCGCGCTCGTCGTTTTACGGGATGATGGTTCTCGAAGGCGTCATCGCGATGATTTGGGCCGGCGCCGCGCTCGCGATTTACAACAAATTCCCGGCGTTGCTGAGCGAAAACCCAAACCTTGTCCTTTCGAAGATTACGGAAGATTTTCTCGGCTCCTGGCTGGGGAAAACGACGGTCGTCGCGGTCGTCGTGTTGGCGATCACTTCCGGCGACACCGCGATGCGAAGCATGCGCCTGACGTTGGCGGAAATGTTGAAGATCGATCAAAAACCGATTTCGAAGCGCCTGGCGATCTGCGCGCCGATCATCGCGGCGATCTGCGGCCTGCTTTGGTGGTCGAACCAAAACGCGGCGTCGTTCGGCAAATTGTGGAATTACTTCGCCTGGGGGAATCAAGTTCTTGCGGCGTCGACGCTTGCGGCGAGCGCGGCGTGGCTTTACGGCTTGAAAAAACAGGGCTGGATCGCGGCGGTTCCGGGCGCTTTTATGACGTTTGTCGTCGCGAGTTATATTTTGTGGACGTCGGAGGAACACGGCGGCCCGGCCGGTTTGGGGCTCGAATTGCCCTGGGCGTACGCGATCGCGGCGTGCGTAACGGTCGTTTTTATCGCGTGGAGCGTCCGGCGCGGATTCCTGCGCGCTAAGGACGGCGGCGTCGGATTGGAAGCGGCGCCGATCGAAGCGTCGATGAAAAACGCCGTCGAAAAGGAAGCCGTCGGAGAAAAATGATTCGACGCGCAACGTTAAGCGGCGCAAGCGTTTGCGTCGCGGCTTTTTGGGCGTTTGCGTCGGCGGCGCTCGTCGAACCGGCTCGTTCCGACGCCGCGTCGCCGACGGAGCCGCCGCGCGTCGAGAATTTTGCGAACGGCGAGTCGATCTCGTATTCGGTCGCGCTGTTGCGGGGAACGGCCCCGGGCGTCGAGCGCGGAACGGTCGTCGTCGAAAATTTGTCGTCGTCGCGACCGACTCGGATCGTTCGAGCGCCGGTCGTCGCGGAGCGTTTCAAGGTTCTCGTCGAGCTGACGCCGGGGGAAAACCGGCTGACGCTGGCGGTCGGCGATTCGCGGATCGATTTTTTTCTGACGCGCCGCCCGGACGACAACCCGCGTTTCGTTCGGCTGATTTATTTTGTCGATTCGACCGGCGACGAAACCTTTGCGACGCCGGATTTTTGGACGCCGCCGGAGTCGGAAGGCGCGGCGTCGGGCCGAAAAGCGACGAATGATTTTCGAGCGAAAATTGGAACCGCCGCCCTTCTTTGGCAAACGGCGACCGCCGAGCGGTTGAACGACGCGGGTTACGGTCGTCGAACTTTTTCGCTTGAACTCGACGAAGCGGGCGATCCGATCGTTTGGACGTTGCGCGGGGAAAAAACGGCGGCGGAGTACGCGGCGCTTTCCGAAACGGAGCGTTTTGGGGCGATTTATCGGGAGATCGAGGCGTCGAAATTGGCGTCGGAGTTCGCGCGGTACTTCGTTTCGGTCGCGTTCGCTCGAAAAATAGGCGAAAAAGAGCCGATTCTAACGGTTGCGCGGACGAAAGAAAACGGCGAAACGGCGCGGAACGAAGCGGTTAAAACGTCCCCGGAAGCGGAATCGGAACGGATAGAATCGGTTTTAACGATTTCAACGATCGGCGAGGTCGGAAGAACGAAAACGACCTGGGAGCCGGAATCGACTGGGCGAACCGGGCTGTTTGGCGAAGCTGGGAAGATTGGCGAAGTTGCGGAACGGGGGCGGCCCGGGGCGACTTGGGCGCGAGTCGCGCTTGGAGGCGGGGCGGTCGCGGCGCTCGACGCGTCGACGCTCTTTTCCTGGCCCGATTCGCCGGTCGACGTCGCCGACGCGTTCGCGGACGCCCGACCGATTTCGGAGGATTTCGCCGCCGACTCCGGGTTTCGCCGGACGCGTTGGGCGTTGACCGCGTCGACGCTCGGCGCCGGGTTGCACGAGCTCGGGCACGCGTTCGGACTCGATCATTCGCCCGAACCGACCGACTTTATGAGTCGCGGATTCGACCGGTTTAACCGAATTTTTACCGTCGTCGAGCCGCCCGACGCGTCGCCGACCGCCGTCGAGACCGTGTTCGGCGACGATTCCGCCGCGACTTGGACGCCGAGCAGCGCGCTTCCGTTGATTCGTTCGCGTTGGATTGAAAAATGAAACGAATAAAGCGGGGCGCGTCGGAAGTCGGCTTAGCGGTTCGTTGAATGAAAGCCGATTTTGCGATTTGCGCCGATTTTAACGGTCGCGGCGCGGGCGGCGGCGAGTCGACCGGCTTGACGTCCCCAACGGTTGGAACGAAATTAACGAAATTAACGAAATTAACGAAATTAACGAAATTAACGAAATTAACGAAATTA
>CAZIJJ010000006.1:123476-181616 GCA_964539525.1 uncultured Planctomycetaceae bacterium
ACGAAAAGGCGCGGCAAGAGGAGAGCGCGATTTTGACAAATTTAACGGATATTGCGGATCTAACGGGAAAAATAAGCGGTTCCGCCGCAAAAACGGGGCTCGATCTGTCGATTTTTGGCGACAAACTCTCCGGACAAAGCGGAATCCTCGACTTGATGAACGATATCGGCGAGGCGGTCGCGCTCCGGCCCGACTTGCTCGCGCTTGGGGGCGGAAACCCGGCCGCGATTCCGGAAATGCAGGCGCTTTGGCGAAAGAGCGCCGCCGATTTTCTCGCCGACGCGGCGGCGTTCGACAAGGCGCTCGTTTGTTACGACGCGCCGCAGGGCGACCCGGCGTTTGTCGACGCGTTCGCTCGACTTTTCGCGGAGCGGTTCGGTCTTCCGACGACGGCGAAAAACGTCGCGGTCGTCGGCGGCGCGCAACTCGGCGTCTTTTGCCTTTTGAACCTCCTGGCCGGGCGAACGCGCGACGGGCGGCGGCGCAAAACGTTGATTCCGGCGTCGCCCGAGTACGTCGGTTACGCCGATATGGGCGTCGAGCCCGATTTTTTTGTCGCTTGTCCGGCGAAAATCACCTTTCCTAACCCGAACGATCCGCAAATTTTTAAATACGTCGTCGATTTTGAGGCGGTCGAACGGGCGGTCGCCGAAAACGAGATCGGGGCGATCCTCGTCAGCCGTCCGACGAATCCGAGCGGCAACGTTTTGCGGCGCGACGAGTTGGAGCGTTTGGACGCGTTAGCCGAGCGAATCGGCGCTTGGCTGATTGTCGACTCGGCTTACGGCGGCCCGTTCCCGGGGATCGTCGAGGACGAAACCGAACTCGACTCCGTTTTTTGGGGGCGGCGGACGATCTTGACGTTCAGCTTGTCGAAAATCGGTTTGCCGGGACTCCGCACCGGGTTCGTCGTCGCGCCGGAGGAGATCGTCGAGCGGTTGGCGGCGATCACCGCGATCGTCGGTTTGACCAACGGCGCGCTCGGCCAACGGATCGCGCGGCCGTTTTTCGAAAACGGCGAAATCTTGCGGGCGGCGCGGGAAATCGTTCGCCCTTATTATCGGCGGCGTCGAGCGGCGGCGATCGAAGCGCTTTTCGACGAATTGCGGCGCGTCGGCGTCGACGGGCGGTTGCACGCGAGCGAAGGCGCGTTCTTTCTTTGGCTTTGGACGCCGGAGCTAAAGTCCGGATCGAAAACGCTTTACCGCAATTTGAAAGAGCGGGGCGTCCTCGCGATTCCCGGCGACGAGTTCTTTTACGGGCTCGACGACGGCGGAAAAGCGGAACGCGACCCGATTTACGAAGCGCATCGAAGTCAATCGTTGCGAATTAGCTTTTCCGGCGCGGAAAACGTCGTCGAGCGCGGGGTTCGGATCATCGCCGAAACGCTTGCGGAAACGATCGCCGCCGATTCGCGAAAAGCCCGTTAAAACCGGCGCTTTTGATTTTATTAAAAGCGTTGCGAATATCGGCGCGGGCGGCTTTGTCGCGGCGCGTCTTCGGGACGAAAAGGCGGCGTTTGAAAACGTTGAAAAACGTCAATGTTTTCAAAACACGTTTGACGGCGGCGAAGAGCGCGTTTTTTCGTTTCTTTTGCGAAAATTCGATTTTTTTCGGTCGGCGCGTCTTCAAAAAAACGCGTCGGCGCCGTATAATAAAACGGAAACTCCGTTTTTAACGCCGCCGCGTTTCGGACGCGCCCTCGGCCGCCGCGCGGCGTTTCGTTCGTCGCAACGTTTCCGTTATCCGTTATATTAATATATTGACAAAAAATGAGCGATTTTAACGCGAACGCTCCCTCCGAAAGCGTTTCGACGCCGCGCAACGTCGCGGTGATCGGCGCAAGCGGGAGCATCGGAACGAGCGCGCTCGACGTCGTCGCGGCGTCGGGGGGGCGCCTCCGAGCGAGCGTTCTTTCCGTCAACAACGACGTTGTTAAATTGGTCGAATTGGCGAAAAAATTCCGTCCGGACGCCGTCGTCGTCGCGAATCCGAACGCCGACCGTTCTCCGTTGGCCGAGTTGCCCCCCGGCGTCGAAGTTCTCGTCGGCCCGGACGCGTTGGCCGAAGTCGTTCGGCGCCCGGAGATCGACGTCGTTTTGTTGGCGATCGTCGGCGTCGCCGGGTTGCGGGTCGCTTGGAGCGCGCTCGAAGCCGGGCAAACGTTGGCGCTTGCGAACAAAGAGGCGCTCGTCGCCGGCGGTTCGCTGATGACCGATTTGCTCCGGAAGAACGGCGGAAAACTTTATCCGGTCGACAGCGAACACAGCGCGATTTTCCAGTGTTTGCTGTCGCGGCGGCTCGATTCGAACTCGACGTTCGTCGACGGTTCCGACGTCGAGCGGCTGATCTTGACGGCAAGCGGCGGCCCGTTTCGCGATTGGAGCGCCGAGCGGCTCAAAACGGCGACGGTCGCCGACGCGCTCAAGCACCCGACTTGGCAAATGGGGGCGAAAATTACCGTCGACTCCGCGTCGACGATGAACAAAGCGCTTGAAATTATCGAAGCGCGTTGGCTTTTCGGGCTCGACGCCGACAAAATTTCGGTCGTCGTTCACCCGCAGTCGATCGTTCACTCGATGGTCGAGTTCGTCGACGGCGCCGTTCTCGCGCAGTTGAGCCCGCCCGACATGCGGCTTCCGATTCAGCTCGCGCTTTACGAAACGGAGCGGCGTCCCGGCCCGACCCGCAAATTCGATTGGACGCAAAACGCGACGCTCGAGTTTTTCCCGCCCGACTTCGAACGCTTTCCGGCGCTGTCGCTCGGATTCGAGGTCGCGAAGAAGGGGGGAACCGCCGGCGTCGTCCTGAACGCGGCGAACGAAATCGCCGTCGACGCTTTTCTCAACGGGCGAACGACGTTCGATAAAATTCCCGTCGTTTGCCGGCGGATCCTTGAAAATCATACCTTTGAAGAAAAACCGACGCTCGAGCGGATCGTCGAACTCGACGCTTGGGCCCGGAAGGAGACCGAAATATGGATTTCTCGATAGCGGCGCTGCTCGGCGTCGCGGAAGACGCTTCGGCGTTGACGAACGCGTTGGCGGTCGCCTGGCGCGTGATCTTGGTCGTGTTGGGCGTCAACATGCTCGTGATCGTGCACGAGTGGGGGCATTTTATCGTCGCTCGAATGTGCGGCGTCCGCTGCGATAAATTTTACATTTGGTTTGACGCTTACGGCTTCAAGTTTTTCAGCTTCAAATGGGGCGACACCGAGTACGGCCTCGGTTGGCTTCCGCTCGGCGGATACGTGAAAATGCTGGGGCAAGAGGACAACCCGGGCGGGATTCAGGCCGAGATCGAGCGCGCCAAACTCGAGCGATCCGAAAAGGACGGCGAGCTTTCCGACGCGGAAAAAGCGGCGAAAGACGCGGAGATCGCTTCGCTCGAAAAGCAGATGTACGCCCCGGACAGTTATTTGGCGAAGAACGTGTTTCAGCGGATGGCGATCATTTCGGCGGGCGTTTTTATGAACGTCGTGTTCGCGATCGTCTGCGCGACCGGCGCGATCCTGATCGGAACCCCGGAAACTTCGGCGCGTCTCGGTTACGTCGCGCCGGGGTCGCCCGCCTGGAAAAGCGGAATGCAAGCCGGGGACGAGATCGTCGCTATCGACGGAACGCCGAATCCCGTCTTTTCGTCGATTATCGTCGCGACGATGGACGGCGAGGAAAAACTCTTCGACGTGAAGCGCCCGGGCGTCGACGCGCCGACGACGTTGGCGATCCGCCCTAGATTCTCGAAGGGCGACCTGAACCCGACGATCGGCGTCGGCCCGTCGATTGCGCTCGAATTGGCGGCGATCCCCGGCGCCGCGCCGTTCGCGTCGTCGCTCGATCCGCAGGAAGCGGCGCGGATCGAAGAGCGGCTGGGCGCGCTGACCGGCGGCGAGCGGCTCGTGGCGATGAACGGCGTCCCGGTCGAGACCCCGGCCGATCAATACCGCCTGGCGCGGCTCTTCCTCGATCGACCGATCGAATACGTCTTCGCGCCGACCGTCGTCGGGAAAGCGGGCGAGCGTTCCGTCGACGAAACGAAGGAAAAAATCGCCGTAACGATCCCGCCGACCGGAGCGCCGGAGATCGGCGTCCGCCTGACGATGGGCGAAATCGTCGAGATTCAACCCGGTTCCGCCGCCGAAAAAGCGGGCCTGCGCAAACGCGAAGTCGACGAAAACGGCGTCGTAACGCAACGCGGCGACGTGTTGCTCGAAGTCGATTCCGAGCCGATCCTCGACCCCCGGCGCCTTCCGTACCGCCTTTTCGCGAGCGGTTCGAAGGAAACGCGCCCCGAATTGGCGGCGAAATCCGCGAAATCCGAAAAATCGGGCGAATCGGATAATCCGGAAAAAACCGTAAAATCCGGAAAGCCGACGGCCGCGGGGACGCAAACGGTGGCGCTGACGGCGTTGCGGGACGGCGAGCGCGTCGAATTGACGGCGACGTTGCCGGCCGCGGCGCCGTACGACGGTTTCGCTTCGAATCGCGGCGTCATGGCGTGCGGACGGCTCGGCGTCGCGTTCGAGGTGTTGCCGATCGTTTCCGGAATCGACGGAACCGTTAAAACCGATTCGAACCCGATCGGCGGCGAGATCGTTAAAATCGAAGCGACCGTCCCCGACCCGGGCGTCGACGCGCCGAAAAACGCGCAAACGCTTTTCGAGTCGCTGACCGGGGCGAAAGTCGGTTCCGGCGCCCAAACGAAAACGACCGAAATCGTCGGCGCGACCGAGTCCGAACGCGCCGCGGCGGCGCTGGGGTGGTTCGAAAACGTAGCGCCGTACCTGCCCGAGGGAACCCGGGTCGTCGCGATCGCGTCGACGAAAAACGGCGGCGAGGCGAAAGTCGAAACGACGCTTCGTCGGGCCGAAGACGCGTTCGTCGTCGAGCGCGGCCTCTATTTTAGCGGCGACGCGATCTTCCATCGGGCGGACTCGTTGGGCGCCGCGTTAAAGTTCGGCGTCGCAAAGACTTGGGAATCGGCGACGCAAGTTTTCGTCTTCCTGAAAAACGTCGGCTCGACCGTTTCCGCGAAGGCCCTGGGCGGCCCGGGGATGATCGTCGGAACCGCTTACGCGGCGGCGGGGGAGAAAAACGGTGTCTTCCTGCTTTTCCTGTGCCTGATCGGCGCGAACTTGGCGGTCGTCAACTTTTTGCCGATTCCGGTGCTCGACGGCGGGCACATGGTTTTCCTCCTTTACGAGGCGATAACGCGCCGCAAACCGAACGAAAACGTCCAGGTTATATTGAGTTACATCGGGTTGGCGTTGATTTTGGCGCTGATGTTTTGGGTGATCTACCTCGACGTCGTTCGGTACTGTTTCTGACGGCGGCGCGAGTCGCGTAAGATCCGGAGCGGCGCCGCGCGGCGAAAGCGGCGTCGCAACTCGAACGGCGGTCGGCGTTTAGCGCGGCGACCGCCGTTTTTTATCGACGGCGTCAAGCGGGGGGAGAACGGATATTTTACGCTGTTTTTCTATTTTCCCCTCCTTGACGCCGCGTTTTTTTCCGCGTATAATAGGGTCGTTCAGTGATCTTTGCGCCGCTCTTTTTTGACGCGTTTTTGTTAAAATGGGGAGTCTGCGCAGTTTGGCGGGTTGGTCGTTCACCCGAGCGGGGCGACGGGAAAGGAGGCGAAACGGCGATGAACGCGATTCGAAACGAGAGGCCGGCGTTCGACGCTTCGGAGCGGCGCCCCGATTTTGCGTCGAGCGCAACGCGTTGCAACGAAAGACGTTGGGCGGCGATCTTGCGAGCGCTCGACGCGGCGTCGACGGCGGCGTTATGGGCCGTTTTCGCGTCGGCGGTCGCGCGTTTTTGGATCTTTCCCGGGTCAAGCGCGGAAACGAGCGCCCGCGCCGCTTCGACGCTGATCTTCTTAACTTTTGCAACGGTCGGCGTTTACGCGTTGCGCGAGACGGTTTGCGTCGAGCGCGAGCGTCCGTATTGGCTGCCGCCTTCCGAATTTCGCGCCCGTATTTTTTCTTTCGCGGCGCCTTTGGGCGCGACGGCGCTCGTCGTTTTGAGCGCGCTTTGGTTTTGGGCCGACGCTTCGTTCGCAACATGTTGCGCCGTCGGGGTTTACGCGCTTTGCGTCGACGCGTTCGCCGGGCGTTTCGCTCGACGTTGGGGGGCGACCGTCGCAAGGGACGCGAGCGTTTTTTGCGAGTCGTTCGCGGCGTCGACGAGCGAAACGAAACCGGTTCCGTCGCGCGAACTTGCGCCGTCGGACGAAAATTTTGACGACGTAAACGACGAAACGACGGCGATTTGCGTCGACGAAAACGAAGAAGGCGAAGAGGACGAAGAAGACGGCGAAACGTTGGCGACGCAGCGTCGCGTTCGAGCGGCGGACGGCGGCGAGCGGATCGGCGGCGTCGTCGCGGTCGAGTTCGAGGCGGACGCCGAGATCGCGCCGGTTTTTATTTCGTTTTGCCCGCCGTTCGAAGGCGTTCCGTCGTTCGATTTTGAGCAGGTCGCCGGGCCGGAGGTCGTTTTCCGCGCGACGAGCGTTCAGCCGTTCGGCGTTCGACTCGAAGCGAAACGGAGAAACGCGCAAACGTCGGAACCGCAAGGGTTTGCGGACGACGAAAAAATCCGTCTTGAATATTTCGCGTCTTTTCCGCCGTTCGACGAAACGGGCGGCGCGGAGTTTTAGTCGGCGTCGCGTTGGGGCGGCTCGGCGTTTCGAATGAGTTTTTTTAGCGGCGTTTTTTGAAACGGCGCCGTTGCAAGTCTTTTAATTAAAGGGTTTAACGATGAAATTTATTCAAGCGATCGCAAGCGCCGCGCTGGTTTTTTCGGCGGTCGGCGCGTTCGCGGCGGACGACGTTCGGGTCGTCGAGCGGCCGGAAATCGGCGACGCCGCGCCGCATTATTTGGCGAACCGCGCGCCGCTGACGCCGTCGCCGTTTTTGAAACTCCCGCTCGGCGCCGTCAAGCCCGAAGGTTGGCTCGGCGTCGCGCTCAAACGGCAAAACGAAGGGCTCGCCGGCAAGCTCGGAACGATCAGCAAATGGCTCGAAAAGACTGAAAACGCTTGGCTTATGAACGGCGGACAATACGGTTGGGAAGAACTGCCGTACTGGCTTCGCGGCTACGTCGATATGGCGCGGCTTTCCGGCGACGAGGCGATGATCGCCGAAGCGCAAACGTGGATCGAGGCGATCTTTAAGAGCCAGCGCGCCGACGGTTACTTCGGGCCCGCCGATCCCGACGCCGAAGCGCCGTGCGACCTTTGGCCGAACATGCTTGTGCTTTTCCTGATGCAATCGTATTACGAAAACACCGGCGACGAGCGCGTTATCTCCTTTATGTCCAAGTACTTCGATTGGATCGCGATGCGTCCCGACGATCGGCTTCTCGAAACGTATTGGGAAAACAGCCGCGGCGGCGACATGTTGCACAGCTGCCTTTGGCTGTACAACGTAACGGGCGACAAAAAGTTGCTCGCAGTCGCGGAAAAAATTCACGAAAACACCGCGAACTGGCGCCAGGAATCGGGCCTGCCGAACTGGCATAACGTCAATATCGCTCAGTGTTTCCGCGAACCGGCGACCTATTGGCAACTCTCGAAAAACGAAGCCGACAAAGCCGCGACGTACAATAATTTTTGGCTGATCCGCGCTATTTACGGGCAAGTTCCGGGCGGCATGTGGGGCGGCGACGAAGTGTCGCGCCAGGGTTATATCGACCCGCGGCAGGGGATCGAAACGTGCGCCATTTTCGAACAAATGACGAGCGACATGCTCCTTTTCCGCGCGACCGGCGACTCGTTTTGGGCCGATCACGCCGAAGAAGTCGCGTTCAACTGCGCTCCGGCGGCGCTCATGCCCGACTTTAAAGCCTTGCGTTACCTCACTTGCCCGAACCAACCGATTTCCGACGCGAAGAATCATAACCCCGCCGTCTACAACGCCGGGCCGTTCATGTCGATGAATCCGTTCAGCAGCCGCTGTTGCCAGCACAACCACGCGCACGGTTGGCCGTATTACGTCGAACACCTTTGGACGGCGACGCCGGATCGCGGCTTGGCGGCGACGCTTTACGGCGCGTCGCAAGTCGAGGCGAAAGTCGGCGACGGAACGGTCGTTACGATCAAAGAAGCGACGAACTATCCGTTCGACGACGTTGTGAAACTGACCGTTTCGCTTCCGCAAGGCGTTGATTCCGTTAAGTTTCCGCTTTACGCGCGCATTCCGAAGTGGGCCGTCGGCGCGTCGGCGACGCTCAACGGCGAAAAGCTCGCGGTCGACGCCGAGCCGAAAAAATGGATCCGAATCGAGCGGGAATGGAAGGACGGCGACGTCGTCGAAGCGACTTTCCCGGCGAAGTTTTCGTATCGTAAGTGGCAACAAAACAAGGGTTGCGTTAGCGTCGATTACGGGCCGTTGACTTTCTCGCTGAAGATTGTCGAAGAATATCGGCAGGAGCGCGACGGGCGGCAGACCGCGATCGGCGACTCCGGATGGCAGGACGGCGCCGACGTCGACGCGTGGCCGTCGTTCGAAATTTTGCCGGGATCGGCGTGGAATTACGGCCTGATCGACCCCGCGACGCTCGACCTTTCCAAACTTGAGCTCGTTCGTAAACCGTGGCCGGAAAACGACTTCCCGTGGACGACCGACGCGGTTCCGTACTCGATTAAGCTGAAGGGCCGCAAAATCCCGAGCTGGGGATACGAGCCGACCGGTTTTTGCGAGCCGGTTCCGTTCAGCCCGGCGCCGACCGACGAGCCGGTCGAAGAGCTGGAACTGATCCCGATGGGCGCGGCGCGTCTGCGCGTTTCGGCGTTTCCGACCGTCGAAGAAAAGTGATTTTGCGAAGACGCTAACTCGAACGACGACGGGGTTTAACGACGTTGTCGCAACGAGTTGACGCCGCGTCGTTCGACGCGCAAAAAAAGGAAAAACTCGACGCCGAGCGAACGAACGGCGTCGAGTTTTTTTGCGTTCTAACGCGGCGGCGTTTGGAACGGGCGCCGTTCTAAGTTGCGAAACGGCGCGAGTTGCGAACGCGTCGGACGTCGGCTTGATTATTCGAAATCGATTTCGTAAGCGTCGCCCGCGTAGTTCGCTCCGACGACGAATTGGGTCGCGGTCGGCGAAAACGCGCCTTGCCAGTAGTAGTGGAGGTGGCCGCAAAGTATTGCCTTCAAAAGGGTTTGCTTCTGCAGCCAAGCGACGAATTCGCGCGTCGTTTCGTCCGGTTTTTGCTGTTCGCGGCGGCCGGGTTCGAAGTCCTTCATGAGCTCTTCCGGAACGCCGGTCAGGTACGCGCATTGCGGGTGATGGGCGAGCGCGACCTCTAAAAGTTCCGGCGTAAAGAACGGAACGTGGCAAAGCGCGACGATCGGAAGTCCTTTATCGACTTCGGCTTGGAACGCTTTGAAAATTTGCGGCGTCACGTAGTAATAGACGTTGTCGAACGCGACGAAATTGACGCCGCCGACGACTTTCGACGCAAGCTTTAAGTCGTTCGGGTAGGCCTTTTGGATCCGATCGAACGACTGCGCTTTGTACGCTTCGTCTTCTTTCGCTTCGCCGACGTACTGGCTGAACTCGTGATTTCCGGAGGAAACGAAGGAGTAAGTCCCTGCGAATTTTGCGTTTGCGACTTCGCAGTTCTTTTCGCTGACGAAATCGATCAGGTCGCCGGTGTGCAGGAAGAGCGCGTCGTTCTTTTGCGCGAGCGCCATCGCGGCGTCGAAACGCTTCACGCCGTCGCCGAAGTGCTTAAGTCGAGCGGCGGCAAGCTTTTTCTTGCGGTCGTTTTCGCGATCGTCGACGAGACAGAAGTGCGAGTCGGAAACGTGAATCGCCTTAAACGCTTGCGTCGCGCCGACTTGCAACTTGATTTTTTGCGGCGTCAAAAGCGACTCGTCGTCGGCGAGGAGCGGGGAAACGGTCGGAAGCGCGGAGGCGAGGCAAAGGCTCGCGCTCGCTTTGAGGAAATCGCGACGATTGAATTGCATAAACGTTGTCCTTATTGAGTTTAAAACGCCGTTAAAAAGACGGCGAGGGGTTGAAAACGGATAAAAACGTCGGCGCGTCGCGATTAAAATTCGACGACGCAAAGAACCGGGCGGTGATCGGAAGCGAGCGGTTCGTCGACGACGCAAGTCTCGATAATTCGCGCGTTAGGAGCGTTGCGGATGAAGACGTAATCGATTTGATCCGTCGGATTGTCGGCGCTGAAAGTCGGCCCGTCGGCGCCGATCGAGCGCCAGGTCTTTTTCAGCTCGGCGATCTCCGGCGAATCGGGCGTCGCGTTGAGGTCGCCGACGAGAACGATCGGCTTGTCGTATTTGAGCGCTTCTTTTTCGATCGCTTTAACCGCTTGCAAACGCAAGGGTTGCGTTAACGGCAAGTGCGTGTTGAAGAAGACGTAATTTTCAAATTCGCAAATTTGCAGGACGCGGCGATGGGCGCTTCCTTCGAGGTAAATTTTCGAGGCGCGGAGCGGTTTTTCGCGCGACAAAACGCCGACGCCGTAGAGGCCGCCGGGAAGCTCGATTTTCGACTCGAATTTTCCGTTGAGTCCGGTTTTTTCGGCCAAAACGGCGAGCTGATCGACGTCGGCGCCGCTGCGATCCGTTTTGCAGTCGACTTCCTGAAGTCCCGCGACGTCGGGGTTTGCGTCGGCGACGACTTTCGCGGTTCGGTCGAGAAACGCTTGCGCCGGATCGGAGTACGACCCGCCGGGCGCGCGTCCGATTTGAATGTTGTACGTAAGAACGCGCAGAACCGTCGGCGTTTTCGGCGCCGCGGCGTCGTTTTCGGACGCGACGACGGCGCCGCAAAGTAAAGCGGAGAACGATAAGATCGTTCCGGAAAAGAGTTTAAGTCGTTGAAATCGCGGCATTTTCGAACCTTTCTCAAGCAAGCGAAAACCGGCGCCGGAGCCGTCGAACGTCTTGCGACGGCGGGCGACGCGTTCAAGTATAATCGAAACGCGGCGCGATTGCAAGCGATTTTGCGGCGGCGTTCCGATTTTTCTTCAGTTTTTTAACGGACGAACGCAACCTTTGAAACGACGGGAGATAAGCGACGAACGGCGTCGAAAATTCGAGCGCGCGGCGAGAAAATTTCGCGTTCGTTTTGAAAAACGCTTGACTTGCGGCGCTCGCCGGGTACAATTAAAGCGAGTTTTCCGCCTCTTTGCGTCGAGCTAAGGGCGAAGCGGTCGACGGCGCGAGGTCGCGTCGCGTCGAAGAACGACGTTGAAAAACGATGACAACTGGAGTATCTAAATGACTTATACGCAAGAACTTAGGAATCGCGAAGACGTGCCGGCGGAAGACGCTTGGGATCTGACGCCGATGTTCGAATCGGACGACGCCTGGCGCCAAGCGTTCGAAACCTGGAAGAAACGCGCGGAGGAGGCGGAGAACTTTCGCGGCAAATTGGGCGACGTCGAAACGCTCGCAAAGTTTTTCGAATACGAACGCGAGATCGACGCAACCGCCGATAGACTCGGGGTTTACGCTTATTTGAAATCGGTCGAGGACGTCGTCGATCCGGCGCGGCAAACGATGAAGGGCGAGTTTTCGTTGGCGGCGAACAAGGCGGCGGAGGCGGCGAGTTTCGCGCGGCCGGAGTTGCTTGCGCTTTCGGAAGAACGTTGGGCCGAGTTGCTTGCCGACGAGCGGTTGGCGCTTTGGAAGTTGAAGCTGCAGCGTATTTTACGTTACAAGCCGCACTCTCTTTCGGCGGCGGAGGAAAAGTTGCTGGCGGCGGTCGGCGACGTCGCGGGCGCTTCCGGGAAGACGTTTCGCGTTTTGAACGACGGCGAGATGGATTTCGGAAAGGTCGCCGACGAAGAAGGACGCGAAACGCCGTTGACGCCGGAAACGTTCCAAGTCTTTTTGCATTCGCCGGTTAGAAGCGTTCGCAAAGAGGCGTTCGAGAAGTTTTACGCGGAGTACGGCAGGCGGCAAAACACGTTGGCTTCGACGCTCGAAGGCTCGATCCGCAAGGACGTGTTTTACGCTAAAGCGCGTAATTTCACGAGTTCGCTCGAAGCGGCGACGTTTGGCGAAGCCGTTCCGTCGAGCGTTTGCCGCAATTTGGTCGAGACCGTTCGCGCCGCGACGCCGGCTCTTTACCGCTATTACGATCTGCGGCGCCGGGCGATGAAGTTGGACGATATAAGGTTTTACGACGTTTACGTTCCGATTTTGTCCGACGTTAAAGTCGATTATTCCTGGGACGAAGCGGTCGAATTGATCGGCGACGCGCTGGCGCCGTTGGGGGAAGAGTACGTCCAAACGCTGACCAAGGGGCTGACGACGGATCGCTGGGCCGATAAATATCAGAACAAAAACAAACAAAGCGGCGCGTTTAGCTACGGCGGTTACGATTTTCCGCCTTATATCATGATGAATTACAAGCCGAACGTGATCGAAAGCGTTTTCACGTTGGCGCACGAGGGCGGCCACTCGATGCACAGCTGGTATTCGGCGCGAACGCAGCCCTACGAGTACCACGACTACACGATTTTCCTGGCGGAAATCGCCAGCACGTTCAACGAGCAACTCCTTGCGCGACATATCTTAGAGAAGTCGACCGACTCGAAAACGCGCGCTTGGATCATTAACCGCGAACTCGATTCGATTCGAACGACGATCTTCCGCCAAACGATGTTCGCCGAGTTCGAACTGCGAACGCACGAGAAAGCGGAAGCGGGCGAACCCCTTACGGCGCAAGCGTTTAGAACGATCTACCGCGAGCTTCTCGACGATTATTTCGGCGCCGAGTTCGCGATGGACGACGCGCTCGAGCTCGAATGTTTCCGCATCCCGCATTTCTATCGCGGCTTTTACGTTTACAAGTACGCGACCGGGCTTTCGGCGGCGATCGCGCTGTCCGAACGGGTGTTGAACGGCGGCGCCAAGGAACGCGACGAGTATCTAACCTTTTTGAAGGCGGGATGTTCCGCCGACCCGCTCGATATTTTGCGCGCGGCGGGCGTCGACATGGAGAAGCCGGAACCGATCGCCGACGCGATGAAACGCTTCGAAACGCTGACCGACGAACTTGAGGCGCTGTTGTTCGACCAACGCGCCGGCGGCAACTGGGCGCAAGTGCAGTTTTGACGGTTTAACTCGTTTAAAATCAACGGGTTAGAGGGACGGAAAGGCGGCGTTTCGACGGCGCTTCGGTCTCCGACTAAAAAAGCGAACGCCGCTTCGAACGACGTTCGCTTTTTTTATTGTCGCGACCGCAACCGACGCGTTTAAACGAGTTGCGGTCGACGGAAACGACGTTACGGTCGATACGCCGCCATCGCGACGATCAGCGCGACGACGCCGACGCAGATCGCGAAACTGACGACAAAACCGACGACGTCGCAAACGGTCGGACGGTTGAATTCGAGACCGCCGAACTTGAATAAACGCTTGTCGTCAAAGCGGTTAGGATTCTCGTACGAGAGGCGCATTTCCTCCGCGTCGCGTTCCGGGTCGGGGTCGACCGGCGTCTTCATCTTGACGAAATAGCGGTCGAGGAGCGCCTTGTCGCCGCGCGGCGTTACGAAACTCAGCAGGATCAGGAAGACGAACGGAAGGAAGAGACGCGTCGGAAGTCGCATCGCTTCGAGAGTTCCGTTGCTCGCCGAAACGAGGTCGAACCCGAGCCGCTCGTAAGCGAGAAAGTCGAGCTCGAACGAGCCGCGCCCCCGCAAGCCGACGCCGAGCGCCGCCAACTCGTCGACCGATTTGAGCCGGTCGGTCGAGCGGACGCGGGAGTCGCCGAGGTCTTCGGTTTTCGCAAAATTCGGGTCGAAAAGTTCGAGCGCCGGAGCGTCGGGCGCGACGTAAGTCTTTTTGCCGTCGACGATTTTGGCGACGACGCGACCTTGGGAATCGAGAACCAACTCCGCGCCGGTTTCGTCGAACGCCGCGACTCCGCCGCCCCAAAAGATCGCCTTGCCGCCGGTTCGGAACTCGTCGACGATCGTTTCCCCGAGCGCGATCGGCTTCGGCGCCGGGCCGAGTTCGGCTCGAATCGCCGCGGCGCGTTCGACGTCGCTAAGTCCCGGCGCGAGCGAGCTTTCGAACTTTTCGCGGCGTTCGTTCCAACTTTGGATCGCGGCGTCGCGGCGTTCGACGTCGGTCGGCGAAACGGCTCGAGTTTCGCGAACGACGACAAATTCGTTCGTCGCTAAGTATTGCGGATTCGTCGTTAAGGTCGGTTGAAATCGCGCCGCGTTCATCGGGATCAGGAAGAAGAGAACGAGGGTGAGCGCGATCGTCCCCCACGCCGACCATTTGTTCGCGCGGCGCCAGTACATCCCGATCCAAAACGGCGCGGCGAAGACGATCGGAATCTCCCAGGAGAATTTCAACTGCTCGAAAACGTTCATCGACGTCAGCGAAACGACCGTCGCGCCGATAATAACGACGGCGCCGCAGAGACGCCCGGCGAAAACGAACGTCTTTTCGCTTGCGTTCGGGTTGACGTACGCCGCGTAACCGTTGCGGACGACCAACGCCGAAACCACCAGCATATAACAACTTGCGGAACTCATCAGCGCCGCGAGAAGACACGCCAGCATCAGGCCGACCAAACCGCAGTTCAACGGGCCGAGAAGTTCGCGCGTCGCGACGCCCCAAACTTTGTCCGGGTCGGTCGCCAACTCGACGTTGTTCGCAAGATACGCCAAAGCGACCAACGCGGTAAACGCCCAACCTATTGTGCAGAAACGCTTTAGAATGTTGCCCGCGACGAGGCCGAAGCGAGCGTTGCTTTCCGTTTTCGCCGAGCCGCCGCCGGTCGCGATGAAGTGCGGTTGGCAGACGATGCCGAGGAGATTCAGGAGCGTGATCGCGAGGACATAATGGAGCGGAAATTCGCCTCCCTTCGGGCTGGTGAGAATTTCGAAGTACTCGGCCGGAATGCGGCGATGGAGCGCTTCGAAACCGTCGAGCGTTCCGGAAAGTTCGCGGGGATCAGGACTTGCGTCGACGGCGGCTTCCGCGTTTTCGGGCGCGACGGCGACGGCGGCGTTGGCGCGCAGCGTCGCGTTTTCGTCCTTCACAAGCGCGTTCAAGCCGACCGGGATCAAGATCACCGACAAAACGACGATAAAAATTCCCTGGATCAAGTCCGTCCAGTACGCCGCGCGCAACCCGCCGAGCACGCCGTAAAACAAGACGCAGGCGGCGGTTAGGACGATAATGAATTGGTCGAACCCGACTTCGAAGCCGAAAATCGACAGCGAATCGGCGCCGACCAACGGCGCGCCCATCTTGCCGATCGCGGTCATGCCGACGCCGAGGTACGTCATGTAGAAAACGACGCCGAAAATCATGTACGCGAACGCGAGCGCTTTGCTTTGGTAACGCTCTTCGAACCAGTCGCCGAGCGTCAGGCAGCGCATGCGCCGGTACCAAACGCCGCAAATCCAGTAAAACGGCGTGACAAAAAGCCAGAGAAGGCCGCTCCAAACGCCGCTTAAACCGTTGGTAAACGTGGTTTTAGCGGTAACGATCGGGTCGGACGCGTTCGTTCCGGCGCCGAACGCGGCGAACATTTGAAACATCTTGCCGAAACTGCGGCTGCCGAGGAAATAATCCTCCTGCTTTTTGACGGATAACATCGACCATAGGCCGATCAACGCCATCGCGACGAAATACGCGGCGAGAACGAGATAGTCGAGCGTGGTGAGTCCCATTCGATTAAACCTTGTCGTTAAACGGGTTCGAGGCTGACGAAATGAATGAAAACGGAAAAATGAAAGCGGCGGCGCTCCGTCGTTTCAATAAAACGACGTCGCGTCGCCGAAACGGACGTCGGGCGAAACGCGCCGCGGCGTCGGGGCGACGAACGGCGGCGCTAACGTTGCCCTTCGGAAGGCGGCGCTTCGGAAGTCGGTTTGAGCAAAGGAGTTCCGAACGGCCCTCGACGAACGGTGAAAGCGGCGTCCCCGTCGTCGGCGGCGAGGATCGCGAGCGAACTGAAAAAAGTCGCGTCGGCGTAATCGGCGTAATGAAGGATCATGCCTTCGAGGTTGGCCGGCGGGGAAGGGGCGCCCCAATCGGCGAAACGGGCGTGCGTCAAAACCAGGTGCTCGAGCCGGATCCGCGTTTCGGCGTCGAGTCCGACCGCGTCGGCGTATTTCTTGACGACGTCGCGACTTAGAACGGCGTGCCCGAGAAGCTCGCCCTCGACGGTACGCTTGGGTTTCGCGGCGAGTCGATCCATTTCGACGATTTTTCCGACGTCGTGCAGGATCGCTCCGGCGACGATCAGCGGCTTGGACAACGTTTTTTTCAGTTCCGGGCGAACGGCGCGGAAGTGATCGGTCAACGCGACGGCGATCTTCGCGACGGAAAGCGTGTGTTCGAGAAGGCCGCCGGGATAGGGGCGGTGGTGCGCGCGGGAGGCGGCCGTTTCGAAGAGAAGATCGCGATTTTCCTTGAAGATCCGCTGGATCAGCGCAAGAAGCGGGCCTTTGCCGATCTGCGATTTTGCGAACGCAAGTATTTCGTTGGCAAGCGCTTCCGGCTCGACGTCGGAGGACGGACGGCAAAAGTTCGGGTTGAAACCGTCGCGCTTGTCGGCGTCGATCGTTTCGCGAACGCGGCGTAGTTCAAATTTCGGGCCGTACCCGAAACCGGATTCGCGCAAGACCGCCCGAATCTTGTAAAAGCGCCCGACTTGCCAATCTTTGTCGCATTCGTCGAAAAAGGGCGCGTCGCTCCAGATCGGCGTTTGAATCTCGCGCCATTTGTCGCGGAAAACCGTTTTAAAATAAGGCTTTCCGTCTTTAGTGCGGAGCTTTTCCTTTTCGGCTAAAAAAACGAAACAATCGGCTTCGACGCCGATTTCGAGTTCGGAAAGCGTTTTGATCGGCGAGCGCCGGTCTCCGTCGGCGGGAACGGGCGCGGGCGTTTTCGGCGGTCGCGTCATTTCGCGGCTCCTGAAAAATCGGCGGAAAACGGAAGGTCGAGAAGTTGGTAAACGTTGCGCGTAAACGAGTTAACGCGGCTAAAAAACGTCGGAGTCGTCGTCCGGACGTTTTTCGAGGACGAGCGGCAACTCGACGACGAACCGCGCGCCGCCGAGCGGGGAATCGTCGACGACGATCCGGCCCTGGTGCTCCTGAACGATTTTTTGCGTAACGGAAAGGCCGAGTCCGGTGCCGCCGCTCTTGTTTTTGGAAGCGAAGGGGCGGAAGATCGCGTCGCGGTTGGATTCCGGCACCCCGGGCCCGACGTCGTCGACGACGAAAAAGACGCGCTTGGCCGCTTCGTCGAACCGGGTTTTCGCTTCGACGCGTCCCCGGGGAAACGTCGGGAAAAACGCCGCGTCGGAGCCGTCTTCGGCGTCGCCGCTCTTGCGCGAAACGCTTGATTCGTCGAGGTTTGCGGCGTCGGCGTTCGTTTGGGAAACGGCGGAGTCGGGGGACTTCGGGCGTCGGCGCGGCGCGTTGGGATCGTAATCCTTCGACGCTTCGATCGCGTTGCCGATCAAGTTGACGATCGCGCGGTGGATCTGCTCTTTGTCGAAATAGAAACGCGGGATCGTCGGGTCGGGGGCGAAAACCAGCTCGACGTCCAAATCGTCGGCCCGGCCGCGGGTCAGTTCGACGACGTCCTCCATCACCTCGTTGAAATCGGCGAACGACCAAACGGGAACGCGTTCTTTGCTGAACGTCAGCATGTCGAGGACGAGATCGGAGATTTTCGTTTGATTTTTTTCAACGATGCGCCAACCTTTCGCGACGAGATCTTCGTCGTGTTCTTTTAAGCCCGCGTCGATAAGGTAGCTGCCGCCGCGGATCCCCTGCAAAATATTCTTGATGTGATGCGACAGCGCGGCGACCGTTTGGCCGATCGCCGCCAACCGTTCCGCCTGCGCCAAACCGACGTAATACTGCGCGTCTTCGACGGCGAGCGCCGCTTGGCAACCGATTGCAACCATTAGCTTTAGGTGGTCGAGCGTCAACTTTTTCGAGCGTTGGGCGCCGGGCGCGCTCTCCGGGGAAAAGGGCGATTCGGCGAAGAGCGGGCGGTTCGACGGCTCGGCGTCGACGGAACGCGCCGCGTAAATTTCGAACGGCTGCGAACCGGAGTCGGAGTCGAGAAAAACCGGGGTTTTGAGCGCGTTTGCGTCGAACGAAGCCGCCGCGTCTTCCGAGTGTTCGGCGTCGGGCGCCTCGTTTTCGAGCGTCGGGGCGCTTGCGATTTCCCAATCGTCGCGTCGGCGAGAAACGTCGACGTAAAGGACGCCGACGAGGCCGTACCGACCCTGCATCGGAACGCAGATCGCCTCCTTGACGCCGGCGTCGAGAACGCTGACCGAGCCGTTCCAACGCTCGTCGTTGCGCGCGTTGCTGGTGAGGACGCCTTTGCGGTTGTCGAACGTATAATTAAGAATCGTTTGACTTACCTGCACCCGCGTCCCGTTTTTGCGAGCGCGGGACGCCTTCGGAACAAGCTTGTCCGCGTCGGCGTCGTAGAGGAAAACGCAACCGCGGTCGACCGGCGCCCATTGGAAGATCAGCTCCAAGATCCGTTCGAGCAACCGTTCGACGTCGAGGGTGCGACTTGCCGCCAACGTCGCGTGATACATGAAGTTAAGGTGGGCTCGCGCCTTTTCGAGCCAAGCCGATTTCACGTCGTCGTCGGAGGCGGTCGGACGGTCGAAAACGCGACTTTCTTCCGGCGCCAAGGCGTGCAACACCCGCGACGCGCCCGCGTCCGACTCCTGCGGAACGACGTCGACGAGCGGTTCGCGGGCGCCGACGTCGCAGGGGCGCGACGAAAAAAGGAGGATCGTTTTGCCGATTTGGATTTGGTCGCCGTTGGCAAGACGACGCGTTTTGATCCGCCGTCCGTTAACGTAAACGCCGTTCGAACTTTCGAGGTCGACGAGAGTTTGGCCGTCGACGGCGCGTCGTATTTCCGCGTGCCGCCGCGACGTTTCGGGGTCGCGCAGTCGAATCCGATTCGACGCGTCGCGACCGATCGTCGCCGTTTCGCCGTCGAGCGCGAAACGGGCGCCTTGATCGTAGCCTTGGATGACAAAAAGCGAGTCCAACGTCGTCTCCGGTCGTTTTTTCGCTCGAAAGCCTGAAATTAACGGGAAAAACCGCGAGCGGCGGGCGCCCGTCGACTCGCTCTTCTCCCATTTTAACGTCCGAAGGCCCCGTTGAAAAGGAATTTTTTGATTTTTAGGCCGACTTTGGCGAAAAAAAACAACGCGACGCCGGTTGCAACGATCGCAACGGTTTTAACGGCGGTTAGAAACGACTAATTCGCAAAAACTCCGTTCGATCGCAAGTGTTTGGGAAGACTAATTTAACGCTCTCCGATGTTTGACAAAACTAACTCCGTCGACGACGCGGCAACCCGTCGGGCGGCAAAGCGTCGCGCTCGGAACGGAAACGCTCCGTCGGCGCAAGGAAAACGACGAACGGAGCGAACGCAAACGTCGTCGCCGCTTAACTTTGCGAGCGTTTCGCGTCGTATTCCCGAACCTTTTCGCGGAGGAGTTCGAGCGCTTTTTCGACGACTTCGTCGTACCCGAACGCGCCGACTAACTTCCCGCCGCTCTTTAAGTTAACGCGATCGGCGCCGCACCAGAGCCCGACGTCGGCGTCGTCCGTTTCGCCGGGCCCGTTGACGCGGCAACCCATCGTCGCGATTTTCAACGGATAGTCGCGAGCGAACTCGGCCGCCGCTTCGAGACGTCGCGCCAACTCGACGAAACGCCCGTTTTGAACGCGACTGCAACTCGGGCAACTAACGACGTTTAGCGCGGGAAGGCGAGTCTCCGGATCGACGACCGTTCCGGCGGCGACGTTGGCGAGAATCGTTTTTCCCGCTTCGATTTCCGCCGTTTTGCGGTCGGCCTCGACCGTCAGGGAAACGCGCAACGTTTCGCCAATTCCTTCGCTCAAAAGGGGTTCGAGCGCAAGTCGCGATTTCAACACTCCGCGCGGCGGAGCGCCGGCCTCCGTAACCCCAAGATGCAACGGGACTTGCGGCCGCAACTCGGCGAAACGGCGATTCGCCAAAACGACCGTTTCCGGGTCGGAGTCTTTGATCGAAACGCAATAACGGTCGAAGTTTAGCGAGTCGAGAAAATCGACGTGTTCGAGCGCGCTTTCGAGAAGCGGGGCGAAAACCGATTCCCCCTCCGGCGCGACTCCGCCGTTTTGCGCGACTAAGTCCTTGTATTGCGCCAGTTTAACGGGGTCGACGCTTCCGCAGTTGACCCCGACGCGAAGGGCGCAGTCGTTCGCGCGCGCCGTTTCGACGAGAAATTCGACCTTCTTTTTCCAGCTCAATTCGGGTTCGAGCCGCCCCAAATGACCGGGATTGTAACGGATTTTATCGACGTAAGGCGCGACCGCTTCGGCCAAGCGGAAATTCTCCTGCAAGTCGACGGAAATATTGGCGGCGCCAAGCGTTAAGCGTCGAATTTCAACGAGCGCTTTCGCGTCGTTCGGGGAGTCGACGGCGACGCGAACGAGCCCGGCGCCGGCCGCCGCGAGGGTTCGAACGGAGGCGGCGGTCGCCTCGACGTCGGCCGTTTTCGTCGCGGTCATCGTTTGAATCAAAACGGGGGCGTCGCCTCCGATGTAAGCGTCGCCGACGCGGAACTTACGCGTCGTTCGTCGAGCGGTCGTCATATGTTTTTTCCGTTGCGTTGGTTGACGTTGAAGGCGGCGTCGCGTCGGCGCCGAAACCGAGGAGGGGGGCGGGACAAGCGGACGTTCGCGGCGCGTCCCCCGCCGTCATTTTCCCGCGTCGCGTCAAAAAGTCAATCGGCGGCGAAAAATTTTTTCCGCTCTCCAAAGACTTTAAACGATTTTAACCTTTGTCGTTAAAGGCGTTGCGCTTGAATAAAATTTTGGCGCGGAGTCAAGCGAAAATAATGGTCGCGACGGTTGGAACGATTTTTCGGGGCGTCGGCGACGCGAGCGGCCGTCCGAGCGCCCCCCCCTTGACGCCGCGAGCCGTCGGGGGTATAACCAAACCGGTTTCGGCGAGCGGCGGCGCCGAGCGGTTCGGCTCGTCGTTTTTCGGCGTTTTTTCGACGGTCGAAGTTGCGCTAAGCCGAGCGTTGTTAAGGGATTGCGAAAATGAATTGCCTCGTGTTGGCCGCCGGATACGCGACGCGGCTTTATCCGTTGACGGAAAATTTTCCGAAACCGCTTCTCGACGTCGGCGGTAAAACGATTGTCGACCGGCTTTTAGACGACTTGAACCGCGGCGGGAAAATCGAGCGTTGCGCCGTCGTTTCGAACGCGAAATTCGCCGATTGTTTCCGCGAATGGCGCGACGCCAAGCAGGCGAGCGAGACGAAATTTTCGGTTCCGATCGAGATCGTCGACGACGGTTCGACGACGAACGAAACGCGGATCGGCGCGGTGAAAGACATGTTGTTCGCGATGGAAACCCTTGGCTGGTCGGGAGATACGCTCGTCGTCGCCGGGGACAACGTTCTGAGTTTTTCGCTGAATCTTTTTCTCGATTACTTCGAACGCAAGGGGAAAGAAACGCCCGGCGCCAACGCGGCGACGCGGTATTTTGAGCCGAGCGTCGAGAAATTGCGCAAATGCGGCGTGTTGGAGATCGGCGACGACGATCGCGCGCTCTCGATGGAAGAGAAGCCCGCCGAGCCGAAATCGCATTGGTGCGCGCCGCCGTTTTACTGTTATCGCGGCTTGACTTGCGATAAAATCCGCGCCGCTCTCGCCGACGGTTGCGGGTTCGACGCGCCGGGAAGTTTTCTCGCCTGGACGTGCCGAAACGAGCCGACGTTCGCTTTTGAAATGCCCGGCCCCCGTTTCGACGTGGGCGATCTCGAAAGTTATCGAAAGATCAAGGCCGCGCCGATCGGGCTCGACGTTTGAAGGCGAACGCGGTTCCGACGATCGCGACGACGTCGGGCGTTCGAAACTTTCTTAAAAATAACGAAAGGTAAAGCGTTATGACGACGAAGTTTAAGCCGTTCGATCCGGCGAAAAAATATTTGATTACCGGAGCGGCCGGTTTCATCGGGTTTCACCTTGCGAATAAGTTGGCGTCCCAAGGCGCGAGCGTCGTCGGTTTCGACAATATTAACGATTATTACGACGTTAATCTGAAACACGCGCGGATCGAACGACTTAACTCCTTGAAAAGCTTCAAGTTCGTTAAGGGCGACTTGGCCGACGCCGACGCGGTGAACGCTTTGTTCGTCGAAGAGCGGCCCGACGTCGTCGTCAATCTGGCGGCGCAGGCGGGCGTCCGTTATTCGCTCGAAAATCCGAAGGCTTACGTCGATTCGAACCTCGTCGGTTTCTGCAATATTTTGGAAGCGTGCCGACATAACCCGGTCGAACACTTGCTTTACGCGTCGAGTTCGTCCGTTTACGGCGATCAGGAAAAGACGCCGTTTTCGACCGACGACCGCGCCGACGAGCCGGTTTCGCTGTACGCCGCGACGAAAAGGGCGAACGAACTGCTCGCGTACTCTTATTCGCATCTTTTCGACACGCCGACGACCGGCTTGCGGTTTTTCACCGTGTACGGCCCGTGGGGACGCCCGGACATGGCGGCGTTTATTTTTGCGCGTAAGATCTTTAACGGCGAGACTTTGCAGATCTTCAATCACGGCGACATGCTGCGCGATTTTACGTATGTCGACGACGTCGTCGCGGGGATCGAAAACATGCTTTGCAATCCGCCGAAACCGAACGCAAAGGGCGATCGCGCCAAGGTTTACAACATCGGCAACAATCGGCCGGAGAAGTTGCTCGATTTCGTCGACGCATTGGAGCGCCTGATCGGAAAGCCCGCGCTTATTGACTTTAAGCCGATGCAAGCCGGAGACGTTTACCAAACTTACGCGGACGTGTCGGAGCTCGAACGCGATTTCGACTTCCGCCCGAACACGCCGATCGAGGTTGGGCTCGCGCGCTTCGTCGAGTGGTATCGGGAGTATCATAAGATTTCTTGACGGCGTTAAGTCGCCGCGTTGAAAGAGTTAAAGCGGCGGCAAAAAAGAGCGTCGGGGAAAATAAAGACGCGCCGTTTCGACAAAACGTTCGAATCGGCGCGTCGCTTTTTTATTCGCTTGAACGCAACTTCCTGTTTAACAACGGTTGCGTTTGGTTTCGGCGGCGTTAAAACCCGGTTTTTTTGAGCCAGGCGGCGCAACGTTCTTGCCAATCGGCGGCGTTCGGCTTGTCGTTCCAAAACATGAAGCCGTGCGGCGCGTTTGCGTAAACGTGCAATTCGCAAGGGATTCCGAGTTTGCGCAACTTCTTGTAAACTTCGACCGACGCGAGCGGCGAGTAAATATCGGCGTCGCCGTGAACGAGGCAAAGGGGCGGCGTTTGCGCGTCGAAATGAAAATCGCTCAAAATTTCGGTGCCTTCGCCTTTGTTCGCGTTCGGGTCGGTCGCGCCGTCGGTCAGCACGTAAGCCGGGTAGATCGGGATGGCGAAATTAAGGCGCGCGGACGTTTGGTCGATTTCGTCGATCGGTTGGTAAACCTCGGTTTCTGAATTAGTTGCGGCGAGAAGCGTAAGACAGCCGCCGGCGGAATAGCCCTGGGCGCCGATTTTGTTCGGGTCGACGCCGAGTTTGGAAGCGTTGGCGCGAAGGATGCGAACGGCGCGGCGAGCGTCTTGGAGCGCCGGGGCGTAGATCGGGCCCGACTCCGGTCGAGGGGCGCGGTAAACGAGAACGGCGGCGACGTAACCTTTGGAATTCCAGTATTTAGCGTTCGGGATTCCTTCTTCGCCGTAGAAGCAAACGTTGAAACCGCCGCCCGGGATCACGAGAACGCAAGCGTCGGACGTTTTCTTTTCCGGTTGAAAAATAAGGAGATACGGCGTCGTTACGCGCCAGGCGGAACCGGCGGGATTCTCGACGTTGGGTTCGCGAACCGTTTCGCCGGGCGCGAGTTCCGGCCAAAGTTCGACTTTTTCCTGCGCCGAAACGGACGTCGACGCGAAGAGGGCCGCCGTCGAAAAAACGGCGAGCGCCGCGAACGATCTGAAAATGGAAGTCGTTGTCATCGTTGGACTTTCGTTAAGAGAAAATGAAGGTTTTTCGGATAAAAAAACGTCCGCGACGCGTCGAGGGCCGCGGCGTTTCCGCGTTTGAGGCCGCGGCGTCAGTCGAGCGGCTTATTCCACGGGCGGATCGACACGCGGCGGAAGAAAATTTCGAAACCTTCCGACTGCAATTGAACGCGCCCGGACGTCGGTTTCAGGTTGTAGGCGCGATTGACGAACTTGCCGTTGAGGTAAACTTCCATGACGTCGCCGACGGCGTACACGACGAGCTCGTTCCAATCGTCGACGCGGTCGACGTCGAGCGGGCCGCGGAAGTCCCGTTCGTTCTTCCAGTTAGGCGAGCGCCCGATCCATTGGATCACGCCGTCGGAGTTGGCGCGGATCGTTTCCGGCTCGCCGTTTTTCGGGTCGAAAACGCGGCCGCCGGGGCGTTTGACGACGTCGCCGGTCGCTTCGAGGCCGTCTTCCGGTTGCGCGACGACGCAAATGTCGCCGATTCCGCCTTCGACGAGGTTGGCCTGGATGGAGCGAGCCCAAAGACCGGCGAATCCGTTGTCCGGGCCGTTCGCGTGAATCATGACGCCGGAGTCGCGGGCGCCGCGGCGGTCGGCGGGCGTCGTTTTATCGCCCCATTTAAACTCGACGGTAAGTCGGTAATTTTCAAAGGTTTCGAGCGTCGAAAGACCGCCCCAATCCTCGCCGCCGATCCGCAAAACGCCGTCTTTCACCGAGAAAACGCCTTGCGGGTCGTCGGTTCCGCTATTTTTGAGGAAGACGCGCCAACCGTCGAGATTTTCGCCGTTGAAGAGGGGCGTTTCGTTCGCGGCGTCGTCGACGACTTTGAGCGCGATCGGAATGTAACCGTTGTCAAATAGTCGTTTATA
Source organism: uncultured Planctomycetaceae bacterium (assembly GCA_964539525.1). Lineage (GTDB taxonomy): Bacteria > Planctomycetota > Planctomycetia > Pirellulales > Thermoguttaceae > RUG369. Next base: position 148,384 of record CAZIJJ010000006.1, read on the forward strand.
AGAGTATTCGCAGTCGACGCGGAAGGTCGAGCGGCCGTCTTTGCCTTTGGGGCGTCCGTTCGAAAGGCCGGTTTGGTCGGCGATGAAAACGCGTTCGTTTTCCGGATCGTTTTTCAAAACGAGCATCGCGTGGCCGTCGTAATCGACGTGCATGACGACTGCGTCGGCCGGTTTCAGCAGGGCGTAGGCGGCTTTCATGACGTCGTAACCCGCTTCGTTAACGATGTTAGGCGTGGAGTCGTAAAAATTGAGCGGGTAGTCGCCGACCGGAACGACTTCTTTCGGGCGATCCGGGATCATGCGGCGCGTCAGGAGGGCCGGGAAGTCGGGGTCGGCCTGGCGCCAGGCGTTCGAAACGGAGGCGGAGCAGTCGGAGCCGAAGTAACTTTCGCGGTCGCTCGGGCCGACGTAAACGCGTTGGCCGTCGATCGTTTCGATTTGCGTTTCAAACGACGCAAGGTCGTTGTTTCGCTGGAATTGCGTGTACGGCAGGCCGTAGTATTTTTCGCCTTTTTTGAAGACGAAACCGGAGCCGCTCCAGTATTCGACGTCTTCTTTCGGCGTCCATTCGACGCTCGCCGCGGCGCGCATGTAGTCGACGATTTTCGAGCGCAACTCGGCTTCTTTAGGCGTTTTAGACGCGGCGATCGCCTCGTCGTCGGCGAACGCGGGAAGGGCGCCGAGCGCTAAGATCGCGAGCGGCGAAAGGAAACGGAAAACGGACATAACGTTCTTTCTTTTAAGAGTTTAAGTTGGTAAAAACGGGCGCGGCGGGCGTTGGACGCGGCGTCAGTCGAGCGGGATAATCGAAATATTGCGGAAGAAAATTTCCGCGCCTTCCGATTGGAGCTGAATTTTGCCGCCGGTTTGCTTTAAGTTGTAAACGCGGTTGACGAAGACGCCGTTGACGTAAAACTCGGCGGCGTCGTCGATTGCGTAAATCGTCAACTCGTTCCAGTCGTTGGGGCGATCGACGTCGTCGGGGCCGCGAAAACCTTTGACGTCCTTCCAGTCGGGCGAGCGTCCGACCCATTGGAAGCAGCCGTCGGCGTTGTCGGTAATTTCGATCGGTTCGCCGCCTTCTCGAACGCAAACCCAGGAAGCGCCGCGCTTTACGACGTTGCAAGTCGCCGCGATCCCGTCGTTCGGGCCGCCGACGATCCAAAAATCGCCGACGCCGCCTTCGATGACGTTCGCTTCGACCGAACGCGCCCAAACGCCGCCGACGCCGTCGTTCGGGCCGAACGAATGGAACAAAACCCCGGAATCTCGGGCGTTGTCGACGCGAGCGCCCCAGGTTTTTTCGCCCCAACGGAACTCGACCGTCAGGCGGTAATTCGCGTAGGCGCCGGTCGTCGAGAGGCCGCCGTATTCTTCGCCGCTAACGCGAACGGCGCCGTCTTGAACGCTAAAAACGCCTTTCGGGTCGGAGGCGCCGGTTCCGCGAACGCAAACTTCCCAACCGTCGAGGTTTTCGCCGTTGAAGAGCGGGATCGCTTGCGCGTCGGCGGAGACGGCGCTTTCGAACGCCGCTCGAAGATCGGCGGGGGCGGAGGACGGCCGAGAAGACGGGGAGTCGGCGGCGAGGGCCGGGGCGACGGCGAGCGCCAACGACGTCAGCGCGGAAAAGAAGGGGAACGGGCGAGCGGGCATAACGGGCTCCTTAACGGGGAAAAATGGACGAAACGCCGCGATTCGAGCGCCGAGAACCGGCCGGCGTCCGCGCGACGGCTTTAGTATAAGGGGGAAGACGGCGAAAAACAACCGATTTTTAACGATTCGCGGGGGGCGCCGACGATTTTGGCGCGCGTTTTTTTGGAAAAATCGTTAGAATCGGAAAGAAACGCGAAACCGGCGGGCTCGACGCGGCTTGCGTAATTTAACGTCGGCGAGAAAAAATGGGGAGAATAACGGGAAAACGCCGGAAAAACCGAAATAAGGGGGCGACGTAAAGCGGTTTTGGCCGATAAACGAGACGGAGCGCGGCGTCGAAACGGGGGCGAACGCCGTTTGAATGGAGCGAATAGGAGGGTTGGAACGTGTGGGAAAATTGGGCGGTCGGCGCGGTCGTCGCCGTTTGTTTCGTTTATGTCGCCGCGAGGATCCGAAACGCTTTTCGAGCGAACGGCGGCGGTTGCAATTGCGGCGGTTGTCGCGGTTGCGGCGGGAAATCGGGGAACGACGGTTGTCGCGGTTGCGGCGGGAAATTGGGGAACGACGGTTGTTGCGGTTGCGGCGGGAAATCGGGGAACGACGGTTGTCGCGGTTGCGGCGGAAAGTTGGGAAATAACGGTGGTTGCGGTTGCGGCGGCGAGGGGATCCGGCCGGAATTCGCTCGAATAAAGACGAAACCGACGCGACGCGACGATTAGCGTTGAAAACGATGAATTTCGCTGCAAAGTTGAAAAAATAATTGATTTAATTACAGCGCAAAAAAGAATATTAGCGCCGAAAAAATAATTCTTGCCGACATGAGCTCAAAAATCGCGCGACGAGGGCGGCGGTAAACGGGTGAAACTTGGAAAAATCAGGAAAATCGGCGCGACCGTTAAAAACGGCGTTTCCGGTGAAATCGTCGCAATCGTTGGAAGCGTTCGGTTGACCCGCGTCGCGCCGGGGGGGGAACGGCGGACGGGGCGACTAAGTTTAACGATTAAATCGATCGCGCGGGCGATTCAACGTCAATTTTAGGTCAATTCGACGGATCTTTGCGGTAGCCGAGCGATTTGAGGACGGAGAGCGCCTCTTCGTAACTGACGGCGCGACGGCGGTGAACGAGGCGGTATTTTTCGAGCGCTTCGGCGAATTCCTGCGCGTCGCGTTGCGTTTCGTCGAGCGTCGCCGTCGCGCTTTCGGACTTCGAGTCGTCGTCAAAAATCGCCCAATCGGGACAAAAGCGAGCGCCGCGAGAAACGGCGGAATCGATAAAATCGGTAAAATTGCTAAACAGGTTCTGTTTCATCCTCAATCTCCTTCAAAACCGGGGGCTCTCGACGCAAGAACCGGCGCGTCTCTTGCGGAAATATACGTTGCGGAGAGAAGCGACGTTGGAAAAAAAGCGCGGCGACGTCGAGTTTTGTAAAAATTTCCGTTTTTTTTCCGTTTTTGGGGCGGCGCTCGCTTGCAACTTTGCGACTTTCGTTTACCCTTATGATAAGAGACGCGGTTTGGGCGAAACAGGAAGTTTGCGTTCGAAAAAACGACGGACGCGCTTTCGTCTCGTTTTACCGGTTTTTACGGTTTTAACGGATTTGGCGGTCGAATTTGTCGCGGCGGTTTTAACGGTTTTAGCGGAAGCAACGCTTGAAGCGGTCGCGGCGGCTCGGCGTCGACGCAAAAAACGGCAAATTGCGTTCAAAACGCGAGCGGCGGCAAGAAAAACGACGCTTTTTCGTCGATTTGCGGTCGCGTCGCCTTAAATTATTTTTCGAATCGATTAAAATAGGGGGAGGCCGGTTCGCGACGTCGAGTTTTCGCTTGGGCGTCGCGGCTCCGCCGAGCTTTTGTCAGCGCGCCGAAACCGTTTGGGTTCGCGTTGGGTTCCCGTCGGAACGGCGTTCGCTCGTTCGTTTTCGTTTGGACGGCGAGCGAGCGCGCAAGCGGACGGCGCAACATCCTTAGGAGTTTATTTTCATGTCGACCAACGAACTCAACAAAGCGCAAAATTCGGGCGCGAGCGGCGAGGCGACTCGTCGCAATTTCTGTCTCGGCGCGATCGGGGCCGGGATGGGCGCCGCCGCGCTGGCCGTTCCGGTGTGCGCCGGGGCGAAAATGGCGCTTTATCCGCTTCAACAGGAAGGCCTTTCCGGCAAGGAATACGAACTGACGACGCTCGACGCGCTCGACGAAACGCCGCGTCGGTTCGTTATCAGCGACGACCTCAACGACGCTTGGGCGACCGAAGCGAATCAGACGATCGGCGTCGTTTATCTGCGACGCGTCGGCGAGGCGGTCGAAGCGTTGCAATCGATCTGCCCGCACGCCGGTTGCCGCATCAAGGTCGGGAAGATGAAGCATCCGGTCGCCAACGAGGAGCGGACGCTCTTTTTCTGCCCGTGCCACGGCGACGTGTTCGAGCTCAACGGCGAGCGCGTCAACCCGGAAACGACGAAGTCGGCCCGGTCGATGGACTCGTTGGAAACGCGAGTCGAAGGCGGCAAAGTTTTCGTCAAGTTCCAAAACTTCCAGCTCGGAACCGCCGAGAAAAAGCCGGTCTGAGCGAAAAGTAGGCGGCGGGCGCTCGACGCGTCCGGATCGAACGATAAAAACGATTTTCGCGTTCCGCAAGCGCGGCGGATCCTTTCCTTATTAATTAATAAGGGCGGAAAAACGTCGGCGCGAACCGGCGAAACGAACCGCGTCGAAGCGACGACGGGGCGAGTCGAAACGCGAAGATTTAATAAACGGAAATTGAAAAATGAATTTGTTTAAATGGTTGGACGAAAGAACCGGATTTTGCTCCGGCTTTCAAAAAGTCGCTAATTGGAGCGTTCCGGCGGCGAGCTGTTTTTGCCGCTTTTTGCCGCGAACGTTGATCTTTCTCTTTCTGACGCAGGCGATCACCGGGCTTTTCCTTTGGGCGTTTTACGCGGCCAGTCCGACGAGCGCCTGGGAAAGCGTTTATTACATCCAGTACCGTCTGCCGGGCGGATGGCTCGTTCGCGGGCTGCACCATTATTCGGCGCAGTTGTTCGTTGGGTTGAGCGGAATTTACGTTTTGGGCCTGATCGTTCACGGCGGTTGCCGGCGTCCGCGCGAGTTCGTTTATTGGGCGGCGGTCGGCATGTTCCTCTTTTCGTTGGGGAGCTGCCTTACCGGCGACTTGCTGAACTGGTCGCTTTCCGGTTATTTTGCGACGATCACCCGCGTTTCGTTCCTGCAACTTCTGCCGGTGATTGGGGTTCCGCTTTACCAACTCGTCGTCGGCGGCCCGGATCCGCAGTTCGGCGCGCTGACGCTGACGCGTTTCCTCGTCCTGCACGTCGCGGTCTTCGGGGGCGGCGGGCTCCTGATGGCGGCGTTCTGGAAGTGGGCCGATTATCGTTCCCGCGCGCTTCTCGCTAAGGAATCGCGTTTCGACGCGGTCGGGCACAAGTGCGCCTTGGCTTGCGCCGAGAAAAAACGCCGCGCGTTTTGGGGTTCCGAAGCCGTTTTGACCGGCGCGGCGTGTCTCGTCGTGTTCGGCGTCGCGCTTTTGCTCGTTTTCCAACATTCGCTGACGCAAGCGCAGGTCGAAGAACGCGCCGCGACGTTGCCGGCCGAAGCCTATTTGGGCGCTTCGCTTACGTCGCCGGTCGACCCGTCGGGCTCTTACGACGCCGCTCGTCCGGAATGGTCGTTCCGCGCGCTGTATCACATGACGAAGCTGCCGATCTTCTCGAAGATCGGGATGGTGTACGCGATCTTCGTCGTGCCGCCGATCCTGCTTCTTTTCTTCCTCGCGATCCCGATTTTGAGCCGTTCGAAGCCGCTCCATTACCTTTGCGTCGGCGTTACCGGCGTTTTGACGGTAATCTTTTGCTGGTTTACCTATCTTTCGTACTGGGACGACTACAAAAACCCGGAACACGCGCCCAGTTTCCTGGCGGGCAAAGGCGAAGCCGACCGCTTGGCGAAGCGCGCCGTCGAGCTGACCTTCGCTCCGGCCGGGATCCCGAAGACCGGGGCGCTCGCGCTCCTGCAAAACGACGCCTACGTGCAGGGCCCGAAACTTTTCGCGCAACACTGCGCCAGCTGCCACAATTTCGACCCGAAAGACGAGCCGGTTCTCGGCGACGACTACACGCCGATTATCTGCGACGACCCGACCGCTCCGAACCTTTACGGGGCGCAGTCCGCCGACTGGATCCGCGGTTTCACCAACGAAAAAACGCTCGCCGACCCGGACTTCTTCGGCAAGACCGCGTTCGCTGAAAAGGGCTCGATGATCGGCTTTATGACGGGGCGCGTCGCCAGCGGTTTGACGCTCGAAGACGGCTCGTTTATGCCGAACCCGAACGGTTTGGTCGGCAAGGCGATCGCCGCCGACGCGTCCCCGGCGTTCGACGCGATGGAGTCGGTCTTTGAAGATTTCGTCGCCGACGAGGAAAACGTTGAAATTTTGACGACGATCCTCGACGAAGACGGCGAAGCCGACGAGGAAACGATCGCCGCCGCGCAAAAACAATACGTCGCGAAGTTGTCCGAACTTATCGTCGCGAAATTCGACGACGCCGAGTTTGTCGCCGGACTCGAACCGCGTCTCCCGGCGCCGGTTTTGGCCGCGCTCGAAGAAGTTTTGCTCGCGACGCTTAACGACGAAACTTATACGGAGCTTCTCTTCGACTCCGACAACGTTCAGTATATCGTCGACGAAGACCCGGCGACCTTCCTGACCGACGTTTATCTCGCCCAACTTAACGGGAACGACGAGCCGATCGCGCCGGAAGACGCGACGTATTACAACAAAATGCGCGAAGCGATCGTCGCCGCCTGCGACGCGATGGCGGAAGTTTTGGCCGCCGAAGCGCAACTCGACGCGCCGCGTCCGTTCGTCGACGGAAAATATCTCGGGCTCGCCGAAAACGCGATTTCCGACATGGAATTCCTCACCTGCGTCGAATGCCACGCGTTCTACGGCAAGGAAAACGACCACGCTTGCGACCTGCGCGCCTACATGAGCCGCGATTGGATCGCCGGTTTCATCGCCGACCCGACGCAGACCCGATTCTACGGCGCTCACAACGACCGCATGCCCGCGTACCGACCGGCCGAAGGCGACAAGCTCATGACGGAAAAAGAGGTCGAACTTCTCGCCGACTGGCTCGCCGGGAAGTGGTATCGCGCGCCGGAAGTCGAGAATTCGACGCGGTTAGGAAAATTCGGCGCCGCTAAGGAAGCGTCGAACGCCCAAGCGGAAGCGCAAGCCGCCGTCGACGCCGGAAAAGCCGCCGCGAAAGCCGAACTCGACGCTAAGATCGCCGAAGAAGCCGCCGCCAAGGCCGCCGAAGACGAGGCGAAAGCCAAGGCCGCCGAAGAACGCGCCAAGAAAGCGGAAGCCGACAAAGCGAAACGCGCCGCCGACGAAAAGAAAGCGTTGCAAGACGCCGTCGCCAAAGCCAAAGCCGACGCGGAAAAAGCGGTCGCCGACGCCAAAGCCGCCGCCGCGAAAGAGATCGCCGACGCTAAAGCCGCCGCTGAAAAAGAGATCGCCGACGCGAAAACCGCCGCCGACGCTCGAGCCGACGCCCGCGTTACGACCGCCGACCAAACCGCCGCGCAAGCGGTGAAGAGCGCGGAAGTTCAACGCGACGCCGCCGTCGCCGCCGCCGAAAAAGCGACGCAGGAACGCGACGCCGCTCGCACGACCGCCGCCGAAACGACCGCCGCTTTGGAAAAAGCGGTCGCCGCCAAGAGCGCCGCGGAAGCGCAGGCCGCGCAAACGCAAGCCGCCGCCGCGAAACAGGTTGCGGACGCTAAAGCCGCCGCCGAAAAAGCGGTCGCCGACGAACGGGCCGCCTCCGCGCAAGCTCGAGCGACGGTCGAAGCGCAGATCGACGAGCTGAAAGCGGAACTCGAAGCGGTTCGCGCCGCTCGCGCCGCCGAAGACGCGAACGCTCCGGCCGAACCGGCTCCGACCGAACCGGCTCCGGCCGAGTGATAACCCAAGCGTTTTTAACGTTTTAGCGACCGCTCGCCGACGTCGGTTCGGGCGAGCGGTCGAGATTCGAGGGCGACGCGTCGAGAGGCGCGCCGCTCTTTTGCGACGCCGCGTTTCGTTCGCAAGCGTCGGGCGGTCGGCGTTCCCGCGTCGAACCGCCTTCGGTCGCGTTTTTAAGGAAGCGTCGTTTCGACGCGAAACAACGTTAAGTCTTGTCGAATTTAGGTTTAGAAAGGTTTGAATACGATGAAAAAAACGACGATCCTCGGCGCGGTTCTCGGCTGCGTCGCGGTTTTCGGCGCCGTCGGCGTCGGGTTCGCTCAGGATTCTGCCGCGAAAAAAACGTCCGGCAACCCCGTTTTTCCCGGCTGGTACGCCGACCCGGAGGTCGCGACGTTCGACGGCAAGTACTGGATCTTTCCGACTTACTCCGCCGATTTCGACGATCAGACGTTCTTCGACTGCTTCTCTTCGACCGACTTGACGAACTGGACGAAACACGAGCGCGTTCTCACGAACGAAGACGTGAAGTGGGCGCGTCGGGCGATGTGGGCGCCGTCCGTCGTTGAAAAAGACGGCAAATATTACTTTTTCTTCGGCGCCAACGACGTTCACGAGGGCGAGATCGGCGGAATCGGCGTCGCCGTCGCCGACAAACCGGAGGGCCCGTACAAAGATTACCTCGGCAAGCCGCTCGTCAACGAGATCGTCAACGGCGCGCAACCGATCGACCAGTTTGTCTTCCAGGACGACGACGGAACGTGGTACATGATCTACGGCGGGTGGCGACACTGCAATATCGTCAAACTCAAGGACGACTTCACCGGGCTCGAACCGTTCGAAGACGGAACGCTTTACCGCGAGATCACGCCGAAAAATTACGTCGAGGGCCCCTGGGTCAAGAAAATCGACGGCAAATATTACTTCATGTGGTCGGAAGGCGGCTGGACGGGCCCGGATTACAAAGTCGGGTACGCGATTTCCGATTCGCTTTTCGGCCCGCACGAACGCATCGGCGTCATTATTTCCGCCGACCCGGAGATCGCTTTCGGCGCCGGGCATCACAGCGTTCTTCAAACGCCGTCCGGAAACTGGTACGCGATCTATCACCGCCGCCCGGCCGGAACCGACGTTCGAGACCATCGCGAAACTTGTATCGAAAAAATGGAATTTAACGCCGACGGAACGATCAAGCCGATCAAGCTGACCTTGGAAGGCGTCGCGCCGGATCCGATCGACGCGAAATAATTGCGAAAACGACGGCGATTTTGCGGACGGCGTCGCGGCTTCGGTCGCGGCGTCGTTTTTTTGTCGGCGGCGAAAAGAAAAAACGCCGCCCGGCGGTTGAGCGGAACCGGGCGGCGCGACTTGCCGGCGGCGAGAGGCAATTTGACGCCGGCAAGTTTGGGCGAATTTCGGGACGTCGTTTCGACGAAAAACGCCGAAAACGCGATCGGGCGAACGTTAGCGCGCCGCCGGTTCTTCGGCGTCGCGTCGTCGCTGTTCCCAATAACGGCGTTCCCAAAGGTCGTACTGCGGGTCGCCGTAACGGAAAGTGAAGGACGCGTCCGGCAGTCGGCGGGCGTCGCGGGGGTTTGAACGCATTCTAACGATTAAAACGGCTCGATTCGGTCGTTCGATGACGTATGATTCGGGATTCATGGGGCGCTCCGGCGCAAGGGGAAAAACGGGCGAGTCGCGTCTCGCTTTCGATATTGGTTTAACAGCGCGGACGCGGGGAGGTTTCGCGGTATTTTAAAATTTTTTCGACTTTTTACGAAACCGCCGAAAAGTTCGACGGCGACGAAGGCGGGAAAGTTTAAGGCGGGACAAAATTCAAACGGCGGGAGGGGAACGGGTTAACGTTGCGGAACGGTCGCCCGGCGCCGAACGCGGCCGACGACGGCGCCGATCGCCGAAACGGCGTAAAACGCGGCGACCGCGACGATTTCGGCGACGATCGAAACGAGCCGCTGAACCAGCGCGACGATCGTCGCCAACGTTTCGGCCGACGCGGTAAACGCCGCGTTTTCCGGCGCTTGCAAAATCGCTTCGAAGAACGGAATCAGCAGGATCGTCAACGCCGCTTCGCGGACGCCGAGTCCGCCGGGCGCGACGGCGACCGCGAATCCGAAAACAACCGCCAACGCCGACGCCGCGATCAAACGGGGCGCGGACGGCGAAAACGGGCCCGGGTCGACGCCGATCGCCCCGATCGCCGCCCAAAGGGAGAGCCCGAAAAAGAACCAAAGGACGCTCGACAGGCCGACGCCGACGAGAAGCGACCGCCAAGTCAGCGCGCGGAAGCGGTCTTGAAGCGTCGGATCGTTTTTCCCAACCCTTAAAATCGCTAAAATCCGAACGAAAATCGGCGGCAAAAGGGGAACGCCCGCGCAAACCGCCGTCGCCAGCGCCGCCGCCGAGTAAAGCCAATGTTCGCGGAAACCGACGGCGACGATCAGCGCGGACAAAAGGGCGCCGGTCGCCATCATCGTCAGCGTTTCGTAAAAGACGCAGATCGCCGCGACGCTCGCCTTGGTTTTTTCGCTCGCAACGAGCGCGGAACGGATCACGACGACGAGCGCCTTGCCGGGAACGTATTTTCCTAACTGACTGACGTAAAACGCTTTAAGCGCTGAAAAAACGTCGGGAGCGCCGCCGAGCCAACGGAGCGAAAGGCGCCAAAAGAACGCCGTCGGCAGGTACGCCGCCAGGTAAAAAAGGCCCGAGGCGACGAGCCAACCGCCGCGCGGGCGCCAGTCGTACCGCGAAATTTCCGTCCAATCTTTCGAAAGGCGGCTCGCTATCCAGGCGACGACCAGCGCGAAAAGGAGCAATTTTACCGCCGCAAACAGACGCTTGCGACGGAGCGAACGCGGTTTCGACGACGTCGAGTCCGCGGGTTGAACGGGGGGAAGCGCGGCGTCGAGCGCCGGGTCGGTCGCGCGGGTCATGCGGATTTTTCCGATTCGTTCGGACGTCGAGCGCCGACGTCTTTGAGTTGAAGGACTTTTTCGCGAGCGCGAACGAGAAATTCGTCTTTACTTTCGTTGCGCTCGTACCAAAGCGGGGCGCCGAAGACGACGCGGGAGAGCAAAAACGCCGGTAAAATAACGCCTTTGGGCAAAATACGGTTCATATTTTCGAGGTAAACCGGCACGAGTTCGAGTTCCGGGCGCTTCTTCACCAGGTAAAAAACGCCGCTTTTGAACTCGCCGACTTTGCCGGTCGTCGAGCGTCCGCCTTCGGGAAAGATGATGATCGAATAGCGGTCGCCCATTTCGTCGAGCATATGGTAAAGGGGGTTGTTTCGTTTCGAAACGTTTTCGCGGTCGACAAGGATCGCGTTCATGACCGGCCCGCTGAGATAGCGGCGGATCGGGCCGCCCGTCCAGTAATCTTTGGCGGCGACGAGGCGCGTTTTCGCTCGAACGCTCGGCGGGAGCGCGGCCCAAATGACGAGACCGTCGAGGTGGCTCGTGTGGTTCGCGATGTAAATCCGCTGACCGCTTTCGTCCGGTTGGTTTTCGTGCCAACGCACCGAAGCGCCGCTAATGAACTTCGCGAGGAAAATCAGAAGGCAACGAACCAAGAAAGTCAACATCGACGTTTCCTTATAAGCGTCGGCGTCGGCGGCGCGAACGAAAACGACGTCGCGCCGAAGCTCCGTCGTTCCGGAAGCGATTCGAACGACGGCTCGATCGGCGGGCGCTCGACGCGGATTTTATAAAATCGACTCCATCAGGAGCCGCATTTTGCGCAGCTCGCTTTCGGGCGAAAGGTTGGGAAGCGGCGCCAAGTCGACGCACAGCGCGCGGGAATACCCGTTTTTGCGGAGCTGCGCGACCAGGCGATTGTACTCCAAAACGCCTTGCCCTATCTGCACTTGGAAATTTTTCGCCGTCGTGTCGCGCAGTCGAACGTGCGAAGTTCGAGGGATCAGCGCGTCGTAATCGGCGGGCGTTTCGCGACCGAAAATGAAGTGCGACGGGTCGAGCGCGACCGAAAGCTCCGGAACGCCTTTGCAGAGGCTGGAGAGCGAATCGACCGAGCCGGAAATCGCGTCGCGTTCGGTCAAAACGGCGACGCCGACGCCCGCGTTGATCGCCGCTTGCGAAACGCGGCGCAGACGCTCGAATTCTTCGTTGTACGGCGCTCCGACCGGCGACGATTTGACGACGATCGTAACGGCGCGCAACGCTTTAGCGAGGCGCAAGCAAAGTTCGAACTTGGCGAAATAACGCGGATCTTCCGCCGGAACGTCGAGGAAAAACGCGACCGGCGCGATTTGACGGTTCACGAGGCAAAGGCGCCCGACGGCGTTGAAATCCTGCGCGATCCATTCCGGGCGCAGATCGTTGGGGCCGTATCCGACGGCGATTTCCGCGGCGCCATACTCCAAGTCGGCGAGTTTGTTCAAACTCTTGGCGAACGGAAGATCCGGGAAACAACGGGTCGAGGCGGCGACAAACAACGCGAAAACTCCAAATGCGAAGGAAAAAAACGAACGAGAAGGCGGCGAAAACGGTCGCGTCGCCTACCGAACGTTTATATTATAACGGTTCGAGCGATTTTTTCAACGGCTCGAAACGCGGTTTTTCCCGCTTTTTTCAGAAGGCGGCGGCCGTTCGGGCGTTTTTCGCAACGACTCCGGACGCGGTTTTTCCCGATCTTTCGTCGGTTCCCGGGCGTTCGAGCGCGGCCCGTCGCCGCGTCGAGCCGAAGCGCGTCGCGACGACGGAAAACGGAGCGAAAATCATTCGCGGACGACGATCACGCGGTCGACGAAGACCGCGTCGACTTCGCCGGGACGTTTCGGCGGCGCGAACCAAATATACTGCGACGGTTTCAGCTCGAGCGAGCCGAGGTCGACGACCGCGTATTCGGATTTCGCTATCTCCTTTACGGAGAGGTCTTTATGAGCGATTCCCCGTTTCGCGTCCTCGTCGTAAACGCCGAGCGTCATCGCGGAGCCGTCTTCGACCGAAGCGTCGGCGCGGACGAAAGCGTAAACGCGGTATTTCGGCGCTTCGCCTTCCGGCGTTTCCTTGCCGGACGCCGACTTCAAGCGGGCGAGCGTCGACGGGAAGCGCCAGTTCGTCGCCCATTCGAAATGCGTTCCGGGCATTTTGACCGCGCGACCGTTCGAGGCGGCGGCGTCTTTTTCGACGAACGTCCAGACGCCGAGTTGGCTCTTCGTCATGTCGTATTCCTGAACGTCGAGCCAGGAGCCGAGCGGAAGACCGGCGCAAACTTTCGGCGCGGGCGGATCGGTTCCGTCGTAGTCTTCGTAACGGTCGATCAGCTCTTGTTTAAAGAGTTGGAAGCTCGCCGGGCCGTCGGTTTCGCGGCTTCGCGTCAAGCCGAATTCGTCGAGCGTCGCGCTGAAATCGAGCGCCGCCCGGCGCGGGTCGGCCGGGCCGAGAAATTCGCTTCCAGTCAGTCTCGATTCGAGCGCCATTCGACGGTACTCTTGCAACCAAACGAGATCGAGCGGGATCCGTTCGCGGCGGACTTTGGCGACGAGTCCGGCGTAACGCTCCGGATCTTTCGCTTCAAGTTTCTTCGCGATTTGGAGCGCTTCGTTTTGCAGGCGCGTCGCTTCGTTCAGCGAGGCCGGGTCGAGCCAATCGTTCGTCGACGTTCGGTAGATCCCGAGATAAACGTTCGATTTTTCGACCGCGTCCGAGAGAACGTCGAAATAGCGGCCGTAAATCGGAACGAGTTCCGGCGCGTAATAACCGGCGACAAACTCGTCGACGAGCGCTTTCGGGTCGAGCGACGGGTTCCAAAGGAGTTTCGCGATCACCCAAGCGCGAAGTTGAACGAAATCGCCCGTTTCCGCCTGGTAGTCGCCCTGTTCGAAGAGCCCGACGACGTTGTGATCGACGTAAAAATCGATGTTCGGGTCGAGAACGCGGTAGTTCGGGAAGGGGAGCAAATAAAGCGCGAAGTCGGTAACGTAATCCCAAACGAAGAGTTTGTCGGCGATTTTGCTCCAGCCTTCGACGTCTTCGCGGAACGTCTTATTTTGTTCCGACGCAAGGGGTTGCGAGAACGAGCATTCGATCGAGCAAAGGCGAACGACGACGTTGTCGCGCGGACGGGCGATCTTCGGCGGCTTGCGGGTGTACTGGTAGGCGAGCGTTTCGACGTAAACGTTCGGGAACTCTTTTTCGACCGCTTCCGCGACTTTGTTGACGCCGTAAAGGAGCGAGCCGGCCGGCGAGCCGTTTTCTTCGTCGATTTTGCGGCATTTTTCGCATTGGCAGTTGCCGCGCCAGTCGTTTTGGCTGATCGAAAGGAACGACGCCGTCGGGTTTTGACGCAACGCTTCGAGCGCGTTTTTTGTCATTTCGGCGAGCATTTCGTCGTTCGTGAAGCAAAGTTGCGTTCCGGAGTCGAAACGGTTTTCCGGCTTCAATTGCGCGAGAAGTTCGGGCATGCCCTCCGGCGAACCCGCCCAAGCGGGCCAACCGACTTTGCGGACGCCGTCGATTTCCGGGAACCAATCCGGGTGGTCGAGGAAATATTTTTGCGGCGGGATCAGCTGATAAGCCGAGTGAACGAAATATTGGAAGCGATGGCGGTCGCCAAATTCCGGCGGAGCGGGCGCCCCGTGCCCGTTGCACTTGAGCCGCGCCGCGAAAACGCCGTCGCTGAGAACGCCCCGATAATATGAGTCGCGATATTCGAGTTTCGGCGCGTAGGCGTAGTCCAGCGAATCGATTTTAACGACGGAACTCTTCGGAACGGTCGTTTCGCTCGACGTCCACCAACGAACGCCCAGCCGCGTTTCGAGAAACTCGTAAACGGCGTAAAGCGAGCCGCGTTGAGGGTGTCCCGTCAAAACGAGCGAGTCGCCGACCCGTTTCAAAACGATTCCGTCGTAAGCGAGCCGCGATTCGTCGACCGCGGAACCGAGAAGGCGTTGCGAAAGCCGACCCGGCCCGATCGCGACGATTTTGGTCTTGCCCGCGGCGTCTTTTTCGGAGAGGATCGGGAGTTCGACGCCGGTCGCCTGCGCGAAGTAGGAGCGCAGTTCGTTCGCGGCGGTTTGCTGGACGGCGCTCGGCGCGTCCGGGAGAACGATCGCGTAATCGGAGCGACCGTTTTCCGCAAGGATCAGGTCGTCGGCCGACGCGGCGCCGGTTCCGACCGAGAGCGCGAGCGCCGTCGCGACGCAAAGAAGCGCCGACGAAAGCGCGTGAAACGATAAACGTCGCATAAAATTCCTTTCGTGAAAGAAATCGAAGTGAAAACCCGCTCGACGCGCCGCGAGGCGGCCGAACGGACGAATCGAATTGCCAATTTCGTCGTTTTTCGCCGTTATTACGTTATTAATAAAGGGGAAAATGGAAAAAACGGGAAACCGTCGTTTGAACCGCCGCCGACGCGTCGGTTGCGACCGGGCGATTTCCGACGTTAATTGTCGGACGGCGTCGGGGAGCGCCGCGTTTTTTTCGGCGTCGACGTCGACGTTAAGTCCTTGGTTAATTCGAGATAACGTTCGAACAGGAACGCGACGCGCTCGGCGTCGGAATCGAATTTCGGCTTTCGGTAGGCGCGTTCGACGAGGCGGTCGAGTTTTTCGTGCGCCTTGATCAGCGCGGGCGGCGTCGCGACCGGATCGTAAAGGTCGGCGAGGCTGGAATTAGGGAACGCCGCGCGAGCGTCGAGAACGCCCTGCGCCGCGTCGGCGATCTTCGCTTCCGTCTCCGCGTCGGCCTCCGGCCAGGGGAAGTTGTTGTAAACAATATCTTTCGAATAGCGGTAATCGCTTTTAAGGCGTCCGCAAACGTACCGCGTCCAGGCCATGTGCATCCCGCTCGTCAGGACGCCGAAGTGGTAAAGCGTCGCGTTCGGAACGACGAAAACCAGATCGCTCGCCAACACGTCGGCGTTCATAAATCCAATAGGCGCGTATTTTCGGCGCTCCGACGAAACTTTCGGAACGAGCAAAAAGTCGGTTCCCGGCATATTTTCGACGTGAAATCGCGTCGGCGTTTCGGCCAACTTGCGCGTTCCGGCGCTCGAACTGGCTTCGCGAACGCGGCGCACCGCCTCGACGCGTTTCATAACTTCCGGCAATTTCCGAAGTTCCGACGGTTCCGCGTCGCCGACCCAAAGACACCACCGCGGACGGTTGTTGATAAACTCGTCGGAGCCGTACCAACGCTTAAAGTATTGCGCCGCGCCGGGTTCAAGTCGTAAAAACTCTTCTTTTTCCTCGTCTTTGAAGAGATAAAACCCGCCGTCTATCGGTTTGTTGCCGATTCCAATCGACGGAACGTCGCAAATCGGCGTTTGACGGGGCGGAACGTAAATTTCCGGCCCGTCGACAAGATACGCGTTGATTCCTTTCGCCGTTCGGGCGTGCGGTTCGGATCTTACGTCGTCGTAAACGTAAAGCGTTTTCGTCGGGCGGTCGAACGTCGCAAATCCAACGATAATGCAAAATACGGCGGCGTTGGCGCGGGCTTCGTTGCTCCATTTAAACGTCTGGTGCGCGAAATTAATTTTAACGCCGAAGCGTTCGACCAACGGTTCCCAAAGGATCGCCGCCTGTTCGCCCTGGCAAATCGAGTTCGTCGACACAAACGCGACTTCGATCCGCGTTCCCTGAATAAATTCCGCCGCTTTGCGATGCCAACACGTTACGTAATCAAGGTTTCCGGCGTTTTTCGTTCCGGCGAAAACGTTGAGAATCTCCGCTTTTTGCTCCGGCGACGCCATCCGCGCCCCGACGAACGGCGGGTTGCCGACGACGTAGTTAAGTTCGCTCGGCGAAACGACTTCGCGCCAATCGATCCGCAAAGCGTCGGCGCAAACGATCGTCGGCGCCGTCGTCAGCGGAATGCGCGCCATGTACTCGCCGAACGCGTCGCGAACTTTCAGGTTCATTTGGTGGTCGGTCAACCAAAGCGCGAGCCGCGCGATCTGCGCCGGGAACTCCTCGATTTCGATCCCGAAAAACTGGTCGACGTTGACTTTGCAAACGCTCGAAATATCGAAAAAGCGCTCGCCGTTCGCGTTGATTTCCTTTAAAACTTCGAGTTCGAGCAAGCGCAATTCTCGATACGCGACGACGAGAAAGTTGCCGCAACCGCAAGCGGGGTCGAGGATTTTGATCGACGCCAGCTTGTCGTGGAACGCCTTCAACCGCTGAAGCCGCCCGATTTTCAACGCTTTGACTTTGTCCAGCTCGGCGCGCAAGTCGTCTAAAAACAACGGATGGAGCGCCTTCAAAATGTTTTTTTCGCTCGTGTAATGCGCTCCGAGGTTGCGCCGCGCCCGCGGATCCATCGCGCATTGGAAAAGCGCTCCGAAAATCGACGGCGAAATTTGGCCCCAATCGAGTTCGCAACATTCGATCAAAATTTGCCGCGACGCCGCGTCGAACGACGCCGGGGAAAGACGCTCCGCGAAGAGCCCGCCGTTGATATAAGGGAACGCCGCGAGCCGTTCGTCGAGATTGCGCAAACGCTTTTCCGGCGGCGCGTTAAGCACGTAAAAAAACTCGTCGAGCTTCGCCGCCAAGTCGGAGCCGTCTTCCGCCGTGCGGTCGCGCAGGTAGAAGAGAAAATCGTCTTTGTCGAAAATCGCCGCGTCGTCCGCGAACATGCAGAACATCAAGCGCGCAAGGTAAATTTCGAGTTCGCGCCCCCGGTAGCCGACTTCTTTCAGTCGGTCGTGGAGCCGCCCCATCGCTTCCGCCGCCGCGAAGTTCGCCGGATCCTGCTCCCGATAGACGCGCTTTTGATACCCGGCCAGGTACGCGAACAACTCGACTTTTCCCGGCAATTCGTCGATGGTAAACTCCGTTTTCGCGGCGTTTGCGTCGAGATCGTAAAAGTGGAACCGCTCGAAGTCGCAGATCAGGACGCCGCGCGGCAACTCGTGTTGCGGGAACGCTTCGAGGTACTCGCGGGCCTGCTCGTAAGCTTTGTCCAAATCTTTGCCGCGCGACTTCATTTCGACGGCCAGCGCGCCGGGCCAAAAAAGATCGACGTAACCGTTTTTGCCGTCGAGTTTTCGGACTTTTTTTTCGAACGTCGCGACTTTTCGCCGCGCGACGCCGAAAACGTTTAAAAAATCGATCTCGAACTCTTGCGCGTCGGCCTCTTCGCGGGACGCGTCGCGCCAACGGTTGGCGAACGCCGCGGCGCGCGCCTTGATTTCGTTCATTGAGAGCGGCATGTGCGGCCCTTTCGACGGTTGGGTGCGTTTTCGACTTGTTTTAGGTGGGAACCGGGCGTCGCGAACGTTCGGTTTGAGCGGGTTGGGAAAAATGCGGGGAGTTTGTCGGGGACTCCTAATTTTCCGGATTTTCCGGATTTGACGAATCTTCCGGCGCGGCGTCGACGCCGAGCAAATAATCGACGGCGCGGTCGAGTTGCGGGTCGAAATAGGGCGCGCGTCCGGCGGGCTCGAACGGCGTCGCGAACGGGTTTTCCGTTTTTTCCGTCTTTTCCGACGTTTCCGTTTCCGCCGGATCCGCCGCCGCGTCGGACGTCGAAGTCGCCGAGTTTGCCGGATTTGTCAATTTTAACGCCGCTTCGGGATCGATTCCCAATTCGGCCAACGCTTCCAAGCGGTCGAACGCGTTTTCCGTTTGCGCCGCGCGGCGAAGGACGTCGTTCGTCTGTTCGGCGACGAAGGCGAGCGTTCGTTCGTCGAGAACGGCGTTTTCCGGGCCGGAAACGCGGACGGAGCGGAGACGGCGGCGGTGAAAACGTTGCGCGGGCGTTTCCTCGACCGCAAGCGGAGCGTCCGGCGAAACGCCCCAAGGCTCGTCGTCGGTCGAATCGCGGCGTCGGCGGATCGGCGTTCCCGACGGGCGGTAAAATTCGGCGGTCGTCGCTCGCAGCAAACCAAGTTCGCAAGGGAGTTTAAAGAGACTTTGGATCGTGCCTTTTCCGTAGGAGCGCTTGCCGCCGACCGCCGCGATTCCGGAGTCTTGGAGGGCCGCCGCGACGATTTCCGAGGCGCTCGCGCTTTCGCCGTCGACGAGAACGACGACGCGGAACGTTTTTTTGGGGCGTCCGGTCGCGCGGTAAAGCTGTTCGACGTCGCCGTTTCGGTTCCGAACTTCGACGATCGGCGCGCCCGCTTTGACAAATTCGTCGCAAATCGCGACGGCGTCCGGGAGAAAGCCGCCCGGGTTTCCGCGGAAGTCGAGAACGACGGACGGGACGCCCGCTTTTTCGAGCGTCGAGAGCGCGGCCAACGTTTGCGGCGTCGTCGCGTCGGCGAACTGTTCGATTGCGACGTAACCGATTTCAGGGTAATCTTTTAGCGTGTAAATCCAATCGCCGTTTTCGTCGAGCCGGTCTCCGGAAACGACGTCTTGCTGAACGACGGCGCGGGTCAGCTCGACTTCGCGGAGGTCGGCGGAATCGGCGGTTTTTTCGGCGTTTGCGTCGGAATCGGCGCCGGGGGCGAGATCGGTTTTTCCGGCGTCGGCGAAAGCGCGGATCGACGTTCGCGGGCGGATCCCGAGTTTGACGGCGGTCTTTTCGTCGCCGCGGAGCTTCTCCGTTAAGTCGAATAACGACAACGGTTTAACGCTTTCGCCGTCGACTTCGACGATCCGGTCGCCGAGTTTAAGCCCGGCGTCGGAAGCGGGCGTTCGGCGCATTGGAACGAAGTAAAATTCGCCGGTTTCGCCGTCTTTAACGAGATCGCGGACGCCGATTCCCGCGAACCGCCCTTGGATTTCCCGCATGTAGTCGGTTTCGCGAGCCGGCGGCAGGTACTGCGTGTACGGCGCGTCCCCGACGGCGTCGGCCAATCCGGCGAGCGCGCCTTCGAGAAGCGTTTGCGACGTCGGCGCTTCGAGCGAGCGTTTTTCCAACTCGCGTGCGGCGTTGCGGAGAACCTGTTCGCGAAGCGACGTTTTACTTGCGACGAACAGCGAAACAATAATGACGATCAAGGCGAAATAAACGTTGCGCGCCGGCATGACGAGACTCCGAAAAAACGGAAAAACCGGAATAAAAGGAAAGGCGGAACGGGAAAACGCTCGTTGGGGACGTGGAAAGAACGCGTTTTGCGGAGATCGCGGCGTTTTAAAGGGGACGCCGTCGCCGAGTCGCGCGTTCTCGCAACGCGACCGAAGCGAGTCGGGTCAAGTTCGCTCCGCTTCCCAACGAGCGACCGACGCGGCGAATTCTTCCGGCGTCGGCTCGAAACCGCGTTCGAACTCCCGTTCGTAGAACGCCCGCATTTCGTCGAGGGCGCTTTTAAGTTCGAGCCGAGCCGCCGACGAGACCTGGTCGACGAAGCAACGCCCGTTCAGGTGGTCGGTTTCGTGTTGGACGACGCGAGCGTAAAACCCTTTCCAGCGGTAGGTTTGCAATTGGCCCTGCAAGTCGATCGCCTGAAATTCGATTTCGTCGGCGCGTTCGACGGGGGCGTAAAGTTCGGGGAAGCTGAGGCAACCTTCGTCGCCGTATTGGCGGCCTTTGCGCTTGAGGATCGTCGGATTAATAAGAACGCGTTCTTCTTCTTTGATCGCGGGGTCGCCCGACGGATTAATAACGACGAGACGGTAGGGAAGCTCGACTTGGTTCGCGGCGAGCCCGACGCCTTTGAACTCGTACATCAGCTCGAACATTTCGGCGACGATATCGCGGAGCCCCTGGTCGATCTTGCGGAGCGGTTTGCTGCGATACGAGAGGATCGGATGCGGATATTTTGCGATGCGCATTCTGGAATTTCTCCAAATTTCATATATAATAGAAGGGCGGGAGCGTCGGCTAAAACGGCGCGGGCGTTCCTTCGGTCGATTTTTATCCGACTTCATTATAACCGAAAAAGCGGGGCGAGGCAATCGGCGCGGCCCCGAAAAATCGGGATTTTCAACCGGAACGGGGGAAAAATGCGCGAATTTAAGGGCGACGAGGGGAAAAAAACGGAGACGAAACGGCGTCGCGACGCAATTTTTTCGCTGCTCGGCTCGTGGGGCGGATCGCTTTCCCTGCACGCGTTGGGATTGATTTTGCTGATTATAGCGATTAGACAAGGGACGCAAGAAGGCGGTTTCGGCGGCGAGCGGCGAACGGACGAGATCGGGATCGTTTTCACCGACGACGTCGACGAGGACGCCGGAGGGAACGAAGCGGCGGTCGCGGCGGAAACAAGCTCGAACGACGCGCCCCGATTGACCGAAGACCCGCGAAAAAACGAGTTGGCCGCCGTCGCCGAATCGCTTCTCCCGAGCGATTCGCGGATCGGCGTCGGATCGCAAGCGTCGGAATCGTCGGCTTTAGATTGGAACGGCTCCGCGTCGAACGGAAGCGGGACGGCGAGCGGAACCGCCGGACTTGGACGCGGCGAAGGTCAACGCGTCGGGTTCGCCGGAACGAGCGGCTCCGGCCGTCGATTTCTGTACGTGATCGACCGGAGCGAAAGCATGAGCTGGAACGGCGGCGCGCCGATGCGCCGAGCCCTGGCCGAGGCGATCTCCAGCGTCGAATCGCTCGACCCGAAAAAGGGCGCGACCAAATTTCAAGTCGCGATTTTCAATCACGACGTCGAAATTTTCGAAAACGGCGACTCGCTGATCGACGTTGATTTCGAAAGTAAAGCTCGCGTCGTTCGGTACTTGCGTTCGGTGGTCGCCGACGGCGGAACGCGTCCGGAACTTGCGCTCGAAAAAGCGCTCCGCTTAAAACCCGACGTCGCGTTTTTCTTAACCGACGCGGACGAAGAACTTAGCGAGGCGGAACTCGAAGCGATCCAAACGGCGCGGCGGCGTTTCGGCGTGAAACAAATTTGCGTCGTCGAATTTGGTCGCGGTTCTCAACCGAGAAAAAAGACGTTCCGACGCCTGGCGGGCGAGAACAACGGCGTTTACGTATTTCGCGACGTCGAAACGTTTTAGCGTCGAATCGACGCGCCGCGAACGATCGCCCGAAAACGTCGTCGCGGCGAACGAAAACTTAACGAAAACTTAACGAAAACTTAACGAAAACTTAACGAAATTTTAACGAAATTTTAACGAAATTCGGCGGCGAAAAAACGCTTGCCAACCCTTGCGAAACAACGAGTTGCAAGCGGCGGCGTTTCGAACGTTTCGACCCGAAACTTAACAAGGAAAAAGGTGAAAAATGAGCGCGTTGCGAGTGAAGAAAAAAAGACGTTTGCGAGGTTTCGCCGGCGTCGGGTTCCTCGGCGCCGCGGCGTTGTGCGCGAGCGTTTGCGAAAGCGATCTTCAACGTTGGTCGATAACGCAAACCGCGACGGCGCAAGACGTTGCGACGAATCCTGACGGCGGCGCTTCCGACCGTCCGCTCCTGACGATGGAGCGGATTTTCGCGTCAGGCGAGTTCGGCGAACGGAACGTCGACGCGAAATGGGCCCCGACCGGCGCCGCGTTTGCGCGCCGCGTCGCGTCGAGCGAGCCTTGCGGCGGTCGCGACGTCGTCCTTGTTTCGCCGAGCGACGGAACGTCGACGACGATCGTGAAAGCGTCCGAATTGATCCCGCGCGACCTTGCGTCGAATAAACCGATCGAAGGCGCAAAACCTTTGAACGTCGAGGATTACGCGCTTTCAGAAGACGCGAATTTGCTCTTGGTTTACACGAATTCGAAGCGGGTTTGGCGCCGCAACACGCGCGGCGATTATTGGATTCTCGACCGCAAAAACGACGTTTTGCGCAAACTCGGCGGCTCGTTCGCTCCGCCGTCGACGCTTCAATTCGCGAAGATTTCGCCGGATGGAACGCGCGTCGCATATGTTTGTCAAAACGATATTTACGTCGAGGAAATTCTGTCCGGAAAGATTCGTCGAGTTACCTTCGACGGGAGCGCCGATATCGTAAACGGCACGTTCGATTGGGTTTACGAAGAGGAGTTCGACTGCCGCGACGGGTTCCGCTGGTCGCCGGACGGGAAGCGGATCGCGTTTTGGCGGCTCGACGCGTCCCGCGAACCGGCGTTCGTAATGCTCGACGGCGTCGGACTTTCCGGCGTTTCCGGAGCGACGCGCGTCGTCCAGGTCGACGGCGATTTCCGAACGCTTGACGACGATTCGTCGACCGGCGCGAAAAAAGACGGCGGAAAAACCGCGCTCGACGATAAAACGAAAGACGCGCAACGCGTTTTAAAAGAACGACTTGCGTCGTATCCGACGTTGGTTTCGTTCAAGTGCCCGCGGGTCGGTTGCGAAAACGCGATCGCGCAAATTGGGATCGCGACGCTGCCGGAACTCGGCGACAACGCGTCGGAAATTTCGGTTAAATTCGTCGATTTTAACGACGAAAACGAGTTCTATCTCCCGAGAATGGAATGGTTTAAGGGACGGCCCGGCCCGATCGTGCAGAAGGCGCCCCGGTCGCAGCGTCGTTGCGATTTTTATTCCGTCGACGCGACGTCGCTCGAACCGACGCTTCTTTTTAGCGAAGTCGATCCAAACGGCGCGTGGCAAACGGTTTACGACGTGAAACCGTTGAGCGACGGCGAGCGATTTTTGATCGCGTCGGAGCGCGACGGTTTTCGGCGGCTTTATCTCGGAGCGTTTTCCGACGCGGCGGCGTTGAAACCGATCACTCCGGCCGGTTCGGACGCGATCGATTTCGTCGCGTTTGATTACGACGCAAACGGTTGCGAAAACGGCGTTTACTTTTACGCGTCTCCGGAAAACGCGACGCGGCGTTTCCTTTATCGTTCGGCTTTCGACGGTTCGACGGAGCGCGTTCTTTTAACGGAAAACGACGCGGCGTCCGAATGTTCTAACCGCTTGAAAACAAACGATTTCGGTTTTGAAGCCTGGGACGTTTCGGCTAATTCGCGTTGGGCGATCGCGCGTCGTTCGGCGTTTGGCGTTCCGTCGCGAATCGACCTGGTAAAACTGGAAAACGGCAAGGCGCAAGTCGTTAGAACGCTGGAAGATAACGCCGATTTGCGCGAGCGTTTGGCGAAAGAAAAGCTCGGCGCGTTCGAGTTCGTTTCGCTTGAAATCGACGGCAAAATCGACGTTGAATTTCCGTACGATAAGAAGCCGCAAACCGACGCGAAGGTTCAAATCGACGGTTGGGTCATCCTGCCGCCCGACTGGAATCCGAACGACGCAAAGCGTTATCCAGTATTGGTTTACGTCTACGGCGAACCGGCGGGACAAACCGTCGTCGACTCGTGGGGCGGCTCGACTTACATGTATCATCAGGCGCTTGCGCAACGCGGTTGCGTCGTCGTCAGCTTCGATAATCGCGGGACGCCGGCGCCGAAAGGCCGCGAGTGGCGCAAGTGCGTTTATCAAAAACTTGGCGCCGTCGGGCGGAGCGATCAGGCGGCGGCGTTGCGGCGGTTTTCCGCGACGTGGCCGGGCGCGTCGAAACTTGATTTAAGTCGCGTCGGCGTATGGGGTTGGAGCGGCGGCGGAACGTCGACGTTAAACCTGCTGTTCAATTATCCCGAGCTTTACTCCTGCGGCGTTGCGATCGCGCCGGTTCCGGATTATCGCAATTACGACACGATCTACCAGGAGCGTTATTCGGGCCTAATTACCGAAACTCCCGAGAGTTACGAACTTGGTTCGCCGATCGGTTTCGCGTCCGGTTTGAAGGGCGATCTGCTTTTGATTCACGGCAGCGGCGACGACAACTGCCATTATCAGACGTCGGAGCGGTTGATCGACGCGTTAATCGCCGCGGGCAAAGAGTTTGACGCGTTTGTTTATCCTTTCCGCTCGCACGGAATTTACGAAGGCCGCGGCACGTCGTTGCATTTGCGGAAGAAAACGTTCGAATTTTGGTCGCGCCATTTGCTTGACGACGGTGAAAATTCGACGAAATAATTAAGCGTTTTTACTGCGCGTCGGCGAGTTCTTAAATAGCGTTTTAAAACGAGTTGGCGCGTTCCATTTTTAAGGAGTTTTTTATGTCGAAAGAACGAAATTTACGTCGACGTTTTTGGCGTTCGACGGCGGCGGTTTTGACGCTCGCAACCTCGTTCGGTTTGAGCGACGCGACGCCGTTTAGCGCGGCGGACGAGACGTTGGAAACGACGGCTTATCCCGTTTCCTCGAACGGGTTTAGCGTTTCCGATTTTAAGGTCGAGGGCCTTGTCGCGCCGGAGGGGATCGACGCCGAGCGCCCGCGTTTCAGCTGGAAATTGTTCTCGCAGGATTTGAACGAAAGTCAGTCGGCGTACCAACTTAAGGTCGTTAAAGAATTCGGCGACCGCGAGCTTGTTTGGGATTCCGGACGCGTCGAGTCGGACGCCCAACTTTTCGTCGAGTACGACGGGAAGGCGCTCGAACCGGCGACGGAGTATTCGGTCGAGTTGGTCGTTTGGAATAAGGACGGTTCGCGCAAATCGCAAATTTTCGGTTGTTTTTCGACCGGACTTTTGGCGACGGACGCGGAACCTAACCCTTGGAAAGGCAAGTGGATCGGTCTGAATTCGAACGCTCCGGAAATCGAACCGGCGAACATTAAAAAATCGAATTGGATCGCTTTCGAAAACACGTTTTCCCTGCCGAGCGGTTTGTCGACGTATCGTCGTTCGTTCGACGTCGCCGACAAGGCTGAGATCGTCGCCGCCGTCGCCAATTTTTCCGCCGACAACAGCGGTTATATCTACTTGAACGGCGAGGAGTTAGGCGGTTCCGACGAGTTCCGTTTCGCCGCGACTCGCGATATGCGGCCGTTTTTGCGGGACGGGAAAAACGTCGTCGTCGTTAAGGTCAACAACGTCGGCGGTTCTCCGAATCCCGGCGGGGTTCTCGGCGCGTTTTACGTTCGCGATAAGTCCGGTAAACAAACGGATTACGTTACAGACGAAAGTTGGAAAGCGATCGAAGGTTTCGACGAAAGTTACGTCGCGCCGCAGTTCGACGATTCGGATTGGGGAGACGCTTCCGTTTTGGCCGCTTGCGACGCGGAACCTTGGAAGGAAATCCAAACCGCTCCCGCCGAAACGCCGGTTTCAGCTCGTTATCTTTCAAGCGTTTACGAAATGCGGCGAGACGTCGAAGTTCGGCGCGCGGTCGTGTTTATGTCGGGCCTCGGCTATTCGGAGTGTTACCTGAACGGCGTCAAACTCGGCGATCAAATTTGCGGGCCGATGTACGTCGATTACGATAAACGCGTTCCTTACGTTACTTACGACGCGACCGACGTTTTTAAAGCGACGAAATCGCTTGGCTCCGACGATGTTGAAGTCGGCGTAATTCTCGGCAACGGAAGGTTTTACGCTCCGCGCATTGACAAGTGCGTTCATTACGGTTTGCCGCGTCTTCTTTTCCAGATGCGGGTCGAGTACGCCGACGGTTCGACCGATATTTTCGTCAGCGACGAGTCTTGGAAGGGAACCGACGCCGGGCCGATTCTCGAAAATAACGATTACGACGGCGAGGTTTGCGACGCGCGGCTGTCGGTTCGAATCGAGCCGAATTCCGAAGCCGCGAAGCGCGTCGACGGGACGTCCCGTTTTCTCGAAACCCGTTTCGGAACGTCGGTTGCGATCGCGACGGATCGTCCGGTCGAAATTTTGGAGGCGCCGAAGGGGAAACTTGTCGCGCAGTCGATTCCGCCGATGCGCAAAACGGTCGAAGTTAAACCGAAGTCCGTCAAGGAGATAGAGCCGGGAAAATGGATCTTCGACTTCGGGCAGAATCTGGTCGGCGTTCCCTGTCTGCGCGCGCAAGGCGTTGCGGGAACGGAAGTTAAGATGCGCTTCGCCGAAACGCTGATTCCGGACGGCCCCCGCGCCGGGAACCTTTACGTCGCGAACCTGCGCACGGCGAAGCAGCGCGATATTTACGTTTTGCGCGGCGATTCGACGCAAGAGGTTTACGAGCCGCGGTTTACGTATCACGGGTTCCGTTACGCCGAGCTGACCGGCTTTCCGGGAACGCCCGATCTTAACACGTTGACGGCAAACGCGTTAAACACCGATCTGCCGCTCGTCGGCGCCTTTGAGACCTCGAACGAAACGATCAACCGGATTTACTCCAACATCGTTTGGGGGACTCGCGGCAATTACCTGCACATGCCGACCGACTGCCCGCAACGCGACGAGCGCATGGGCTGGCAGGGCGACCGCGCCGCCGAGTCGAAGGGCGAAATGTACATCTTCGACGCTAACACGTTGTATAACAAGTGGATGCAAGACGTCGAAGATTCGCAATTGGAAAACGGGAATGTTTCCGACGTTTGCCCGGCGTACTGGCGGCTTTATAGTCCGAACGTTACCTGGCCGAGCGCGCAAGTGATTATCCCGCAATCGCTTGCGGTGATGACCGGCGACGAGCGCGCGATTGCGGATCGTTACGATTCGCGCAAAAAATGGCTCGATTACATGTTGTCGCTCGTCGACGAAGACGGGACGACGTCGAAGGATAATTACGGCGACTGGTGCGTTCCGCCGGAGCGCAAGGAGCTGATTCACTCCGAAGACCCGGCGCGGCGCACGAATCCGAGTCTTGTCGCGACGGCGTATTTGATTTACGACATGAAAATTGTCGCCGATTTCGCCGAAAAACTTGGGAAAACCGCCGACGCGGAGTTCTACCGCGCTCGCGCCGTCGAGATGACTAAAGCCTTTAACGATAAGTTTTACGACGCGGAAAAAGGCGTTTACGACAACGCGACGCAAACGTCCTGCGTTTTGCCGTTGTATTTCGGGCTCATTCCGGAGGGCGACCGCGAAAAAGTCTTCGCGACGTTGACGCAAAACATTGAAAACATTACGAATAAGAGCGTCGGAACCGGTTTGATCGGCGGCCAATGGAGCAATCGCGTTTTGAGCGACGGCGGACGGATCGATATCCCGTTTGCGTTCGCAACTAACCGTAATTACCCGAGTTGGGGCTACATGGTCGAAAAGGGCGCCACCACGATTTGGGAACTTTGGAACGGCGACACGGCCGATCCGGCGATGAACAGCGGCAACCACGTCATGCTCGTCGGCGACCTCGGCGTTTGGTTCTACGAGTACCTGGCGGGGATCAAGGCGGACGAAAATTCCCTGGGATTCAAGCGGATCGTTATGCGTCCAAACGTCGTCGGCGACTTGACTTACGTCAAGGCGAAACACGACTCGCCGCGCGGAATGATCGTCAGCGCCTGGCGGCTCGAAGAGAACGGAACCTTCGTCTGGAACGTCGCCGTGCCGCCGAACGCGACGGCACTCGTCTCCGTTCCGACGACGAAACCGGACTCGCTAAGTATCCGTTCGACGCGACTTAAGATCGTTCCGCCGGAAGCGGGCGAAATTCGACCGGTGAAATACGAGCGAATTTTCGAGCCGTTCGACGCCGCGGCGCTCGAAAAAAAGACGACGGACGGACGCGTCGAGTTTGAACTCGGCTCCGGTTTTTACGAAATTACCGCGGAGATGCAACGCTAGGCGCGGTCAAGGTTTAGCGTTGGTTTAACGAGACGGCGCGGCGTTAAAATAACGACGTCGCGTCGTCGTTTTGTTTTTTACTTTACGAACGATTCGATGACGTCGACGAAATATCGCTATCTGTTTTTGTTTTTCCTAACGACCGTAATTTGGGGATTTGGGTTCCTCGTCGTCAAAAATTTGACGAATCGCGAAACGCCGGTTTTTTTTATTTTAAGCGGACGTTTCGTTTTAGGTTTCGCGACGTTGAGCCTTTGCCGCAAGTTGGCGAAAGCGCCGAAGTTAAGCGCGAAAGAGGCGTTGCGCGGCGCGATTTGCGGCGCGGCGCTTTTCTGCGCGTTCGCGACGCAAACTTGGGGAACGACGCTAACGACGCCGGCCAAAAACGGAATGTTGACGGGAACTTACGTGCTTTTCGTTCCGCTTTTTTTGACGGCGCTCGAACGGAAAATTCGTTGGCGTCCGTTTGTCGACGCGGCGATCTGCGCGGTCGGGCTTTTCGTTTTTTTCGAGGTTTATCGAGACGCGACTTCGTTTAATCGCGGCGCCTGGTTTTCGCTGATTTCCGGCGTCTTTTTTGCGATCCATTTCATTGCGACGGAACGACTTGCGTCGCGTTCTCATCCGTTGAATTCGACGGCGGCGCAGTTGGCGACGGTCGCCGTTTGCGCGGTGTTTTTTTCGGCGCTTTTCGAGCGGGACAAAATCGACTTCGGGACGATCGCGACGTCGCGGAGCGTCGTTGAGTTTCTCTATCTCGGCGTTATTTCGACGGGGTTCGCGTATTGGTCGCAAATCCTTGCGCAGTCGAAACTTGAATCGACGGTAATTTCGGTCGTCGCGTGTTTGGAATCGATTTTCGCGGTCGTTTTTTCGATAATTTTCGGGTATGAAACGATTTCGACGGGGATCGTCGTCGGGACGGCGATCGCGCTTGTCGCGACGGCTCGTTCGGCGGCGGCGTCGAATTCGATTTCGAGCGGCGAAACGGGAAAAGCTGGGGAAAACGCGCGAAAAAACGTCGCTTAAATCGTTGAAAAATAAGACGTTCGGAGTTTTTCTCGACGAAAGCTCCGACGCCGGCGCGACGCGAAGAACGCCGCGCCGACGTTAAGTAAAGCGACGCGACGCTTTAGATCTTGACTTTTTTGTCTCGCGACGCGGCGTCGCGCAACATGGCGCGGGTGTTGTGGCAACGTAAAATGTGTTCGTACAAGCCGATCCAACTTTTGTCTTTGGCCGGATCGCGGCGATAACACGGGTCGGCGGCTTCCGGGGCGCGGTCTTCGCCGATAAACCGTCCGCCGTCGGGGTTTCCGCCGAGGTCGCGCGGGTAGCCCTGGCGGTCTTCGAGCGCCCATTGGAGGGAGTGCAACCATTCGTGCAACATCGGTTCGCCGTCCGGTTCGTTCGCCGCGGCGCCGGTTTCCCAGTTGAACGAAATATAGGTGGCGCCGCGAGTTACGGGCGCCCATTCGCCGATCGCGCCGCCAAAAAGGAGGAGCGGAATCGGGTCGTTTTGGACGTCGGCGGGCGCGGTTCCGCCGGTTTTGACGAACGCCATGATCGTATCCGTCGAATCGACGGGGATTTCCGGCAAAAGCGGGAGAATTTCGGTCGGCCCGGCCCAATACCGCCCGTCGACGCTCGTCAGGCGCGTCGCGGTCTTGTCGACGACTTCGAGCGTCCACTCGATTCGGAGCCAACCGTCCGAAAATTTCTCGACGAACCGCGCGAAACCCGTCATGCCGCGGCGAATCCGTTCGATCTCTTCGTCGTCGTAAACGTATTGAGCGCGGCGGTTTACGTCGCCTTCTTGCCAAGCGAAATCGAGCGAGCGAACGACGAAGGCGCGAACTTTCCAAACGCCCGTTTTCGCCGGGTCGCGGTTCGGCTCGACTTTGGGGCGCAGAACGTCGAATTTCCGGCGCAGAAGAAGCCGGGTCGCGGCGTCGGTCGGCGTCGTTTCGTAAATCGTTTCGGCGACTTGCAACGTGTCGTTCCAAAGTTCCGCTTTTTCAAGGCGTTCGAGCTCGGCGAGGCGTTCGGTTTGAGTCGGCGGCGCCGCGTCGTCCGCGGACGCTCCGACGGCGAAAAAAACGAGCGAGGCGAAGACGAGGGATCGCCCGAAATCTCGGAGCGAACGACGGGGAAACGGAGCGCGAACGGACAAAATGCAAGTTCCTTTAATTCAAGGGGTTAAGACGCCGCGAACCGGGCGGAACGCGACGTTAAGCGGCGTCGGATTTCGCGTCGTTGGGCGTCAAGCAAAAGCGGAGTATCGGGCGGCCGGTTCCGACGTCGCGGGCGACCGTTTCGAACGAAACGACGTCCGGAGCGTCCGTCGGGGCGGCGGGCTCGGAGGAAGGCGCGGGGGGCGAAACGATTTCCGCGGTCGCTTTAACCGTCGACGGCGCGGCGGGTTGCGGCGACGATCCGCGAGGAGTTTCGACGTTTTCGGGGGGGAGTTCCGCCGGGCGGGGCGTTTCGGGAACGGCGCTTTTTTCGTTTTCGGCGCTCGTCGGCGACGGTTCGGGCGCTTGCGCTTCGTTTTCGGCCGCTTCGCGTTCGGCGAGCCGTTCTTCGCGGAGCGTTCGCAGGTCGCTTTGAATCGCCTCTTTTTCGAGGCAAATTTCATATCGCCAATATTCGGCGCTTTCGAGTTTTTCCAGCGTCGCAAGAATCCGCCGCGCGTCGGAAAATCGTTTAACGTGTCGATAAAGCGTCGCAAGGAGCAAAAGCGCCTCGGCGTCCTGCGGGTTCTTTTTTAAAACGGATTTCAACGCGCATTCCGCTTCGAACCACTCTCCTCGCAGGTAACGCGTTTGCGCTTCGAGGAAAAGTTCGCCGTCCGCGTCGAAAAGGAGCGATTTTTCGTAACGTTTAAGCCGTCCCCCGGCGACCGCGCCGAGAAAGATCCAACCGATCAAAAAGACGACGCCGGACGACGCCCGCAGGTAACCGCTCGGATAATCGCTCCAAAAAAAGTTGACGGCGAGCGTCGCCTGCGCGAGAAGGCCGAAAAGGAGCGCCAGCGCCAACTGATCCCAAAGTCCGCGCCGAACGACGCCGACGAAACCGGGCCAAAGCGAGAGAGGCGAAAAAACGATTCGCAACGGAACGCTCCTTATTAATTAACGACAAAAACGACGCTCGACCGGCTTGGGAGGATTATTCCTCGAGCTTTTTGAGCGTTTTCGAGGATACGACTTTGAGCGAACCTTGTCAAGGCCGGTTTTTTATGTTATTTTTATAGGGCGCGGCGCCGTCGAGGCGGGGCGACCGGAGACGTTTCGTCGTTTTTTTTGATTTTTGAGAGGAAATAAGGAAAATGAAACCGGAATTTATCGCGCTCCGCGACGGAAACGTCGACGAAGCGGCGGCGGTTCGGCGCGTCGTCGAGGCGTTGCGAAGCGGAAAGACGGTCGTTTTGCCGACCGAAACGGTGTACGGGCTCGCGGCGCTCGCGTCGGACGGGGCGGCGGTCGAGCGGGTGATCGCCGCGAAAGGGCGACCCGCCGGGCGACCGTTGGCGATCGCGATTTCCGGCGCCGACGCGTTGGAGCGGTTCGCGCCGAACGTTCCGGCGTTGGCGAAGCGCTTGGCGCGTCGACTTTGGCCCGGGCCGCTGACGCTCGTTCTTGACGCGTCCGACCCGGCGTCCGAATTGGCGCGACTTCCGGAAACGTCGAAAAAAGCGATTTTGCCGGCGGGAAAAGCGGGCTTTCGCGTCCCGCGCAACGCTTTTGTTTTGAAGGTGTTAGAGGCGTTGGACGAACCGATTGTCCTGACGAGCGCGAATCTTAGCGGAGAGCCCCCGGCAACTTCGGCGGCGGACGCGAAAGTTGGGCTCGACGACCGCCCCGATTTGATCGTCGACGACGGCGTCGCGGCGTTTGGGGAACCGTCGAGCGTCGTTGAAATCGTTAAAACCGGCAAAGACGATAAAATCGGAACGGCGAAAACATTGCGCGAGGGGGCGATTTCGTCGGAGAAATTGCGCGATTTTTTGGCGAAAGTCGTTCTTTTCGTTTGCACCGGGAACACCTGTCGCAGTCCGATGGCGGAGGCGATCGCGAAAAAAGAGGTCGCGGCTCGTTTGGGAATCGACGCGCAAGACCCGGAGACGCTCGATCTTAAACTCCGAGAACGCGGGATTTGGATCGTTTCGGCGGGCGTCGCGGCGGACGATTTTTCGCCGGCGAGCGCGAACGCGCGGCGGGTCGTTCGCGAAGATTTCGGGGCGTCGCTCGATCGACACGCGGCGCAGTCGACGACGACCGCGCTCGTTCGGGTCGCGGATTTGATCTTGACGATGGGGCGTTCGCATCGGGCGGCGTTGTCGGCGGAGTATCCCGAGGCGGCGGAGCGTTGCGAGTTGTTGCGTCCGGACGGCGTCGACGTCGCGGATCCGTTCGGCGGGTCGGTCGAGGTTTACCGCGCTTGCGCTCGCGAGATTGCGGCGGCGATTCGCGAACGGTTGTCGGAGTTGACGTAAGTCGCGAATTTGCAAGGTTTGACGCGAAACGGAGAGCGGCGTTCAAAGCGGCGAGTTTGCGGCGCGACGCGGTTTTGATTATTTAATTGTTTTAACGTTAATTGTTTTTTGTTTAAAGGCTTGAAAAACGATGAAAGATTTGGCCGATTATATCCGTTCGATTCCCGATTTTCCGAAACCGGGGATCATTTTTCGCGACATTACGCCGCTGATCGAGAACCCGACGGGGCTGAAGAGGACGGTCGACGAGCTCGAAAAGGCGATTTCCGCTTGGGGGACGATCGACAAGATCGTCGCTCCGGAGGCGCGCGGGTTCGTTTTCGGGGCGCCGCTCGCGTTGCGTCTCGGGGCGGGGTTGGTTCCGGCTCGCAAACCGGGCAAGTTGCCTTATAAAACGGTTTCGGTCGAGTACGCGCTTGAATACGGGACGAATAAACTCGAGATTCACCTTGATTCGATCAAGCCGGGCGATCGCGTTTTGCTCCTCGACGACCTGCTTGCGACGGGCGGGACGGTCGCCGCTTGCCGCAAGTTGGTCGAGGGGCAAGGGGGCGTCGCGATCGGTTGCGCGTTCGTGATCGAGCTGGTCGATTTGAAAGGGCGGGAAGCGTTGTCGGGCGTTCCTGTCGCGTCGTTGATCGAGTTCAAAGGCGAGTGATCGACTTCGGGCGGGGCGAGTTTTCGCTCCGCCGTTTTTTTTTTTGCGCGGTCGAAACGTTCGGCGGGCCCGTTTTTTT
>CAZIJJ010000007.1:0-8999 GCA_964539525.1 uncultured Planctomycetaceae bacterium
AACGCTCGACAAAGCCGAATACGAACGCGCCGGGTACTTTTATTGGAGATTGTGATGGGATATCGCCGTTTAACGTTTCCGCAAAACTCGCTGTTTTTGACGACGGGCGGCGCCGGTTTTATCGGTTCCAACCTTTGCGAAGCGCTCTTGAACATGGGGCTTCGAGTTCGTTGTCTCGACGATTTGTCGACCGGAAAACTCGCCAACGTCGAGCCGTTCCTCGATCGCCCGAATTTCGAGTTCGTCAAGGGAGACGTCAAAGATTTCGACGTTTGTCTAAACGCTTGTCAGAACGTTGATTACGTTCTTCACCAGGCGGCGTGGGGAAGCGTGCCGCGCTCGCTCGAAGAGCCGTTATTTTACTGCGCCAACAACATTCAGGGAACGCTCAACATGTTGGAAGCGGCGCGGCGCCGCGGCGTTAAAAAATTCGTATACGCTTCCAGTTCCTCGGTTTACGGAGACGAGCCGAACCTTCCGAAAATCGAAGAGCGCGTCGGCGCGTTGCTTTCGCCTTACGCGTTGACGAAAAAGTGCGACGAAGAATGGGCGAAACAGTACGCAAAGCATTACGGCCTCGACGTTTACGGACTTCGATATTTCAACGTTTTCGGACGGCGCCAGGATCCGAACGGGGCGTACGCGGCGGTGATTCCGAAGTTCGTTCGCCAACTCCTCGCCGGCGAGCGTCCGACGATCAACGGCGACGGAAAGCAGTCTCGCGACTTCACTTACGTTGAAAACGTCGTCGAAGCGAATTTGCGGGCGTGCCTGGCGCCCAGCGAAATTTCGGGCGAAGTTTTCAACGTCGCAAACGGCGGCCGCGAATATTTGATCGACGTTTACCGCGCGCTGGCCAAGGCGCTCGGCGTCGACGTCGAACCGATTTTCGGGCCGGAGCGTCCCGGCGATATCAGGCACAGCAACGCCGACATTTCTAAAGCGCGGCGGCTGTTGGGGTACGATCCCGATTACGATTTTGCGACCGGGCTCGCCGAAGTCGTCGAGTGGTACAGGGCGAATTTATCATGAAATTTGACGCGCGCGGCAAGGAATACGACGAACGCGACGAAACGCAAAACGAGCGAAGCAATCTGACGCTCGTTTTGTTGTGCGTCGCGTTAGGCGTTTTTTTGTTTTTACGCGCTTACTCGGACGTTTTCCTGTATCCGGCGATAGCGGTCGGTCTTGCGGCGGTCGTCCGGGCCCGAATGGACGTCGTTTTGGGGCTGTTGTTTTTCACGCTCCCGTTGGGCTCGATTTTTAAGGCGCACCCGGATCAGCCCAGTTTTTTTACGGCGATGTTTATCGGCGCGGCGCTTCGGTGTTTGTCGACTTATCGTTTAAAAGCGAGCCTTTTGACGTCGTGCTCCTTTTTTTGCGCGTATTTGCTGGCGACGTCGGGCGCGGATAAAATCGTCGCGATCGGCACGATCGCCGTCGGTTTTTTCCTGACGTACTACGCGTTGAACGTCGATTCGAGTTTCAAAACGATAACGATCGCTTACGCGGCGGGCGTCATTCTTTCCTCGTCGATCGCCGCGCTGGACGCTCCGATCGCGGATCGGTTCATCGAAGCGGTGCAGTTAAAATTGGGCGAAGAAAAAGTCGTTCGCTTCGCCGGTCTGCACGGCAACCCCAATTATTTTACGCTCGACGTCAGCCTCGCCGCAAGCGGTTTGGCCGTCCTGGCGTTGTCGTCGCGACCTTCGCCGCTGTGCCTTCCGTTTTTCGCAAGCCTAACGATTTTCGGCTTTATGTCCGTGAGCAAATCGTTTTTTGCGTCGTGGGCGCTGTTGTTGGCGTGGATCCTATTTTCGCTGGCGCAGTCAAAAAACACGTTTTTGATCCTCAAAATTCTTCTCATGATTTCGCTTTGTTGCGGAATCATGTGTTGCGTCGCCTCCGACTCGGTCAACAGCATGACCGCGCGTTTCGCCGAAGACTCCGGCGCTTCCTGGGGCGAAAGGACGACCGGCCGCAGCGACATTTGGGCGGCGTACCTACAAACGATTTGGAACAACGTGAAAATTTTGGCGTTCGGCGCCGGGGTCGACGGCGAGCTCGTCGATAAAAGG
Source organism: uncultured Planctomycetaceae bacterium (assembly GCA_964539525.1). Lineage (GTDB taxonomy): Bacteria > Planctomycetota > Planctomycetia > Pirellulales > Thermoguttaceae > RUG369. Next base: position 2,079 of record CAZIJJ010000007.1, read on the forward strand.
GGAACGCATAACTCTTATCTTGAAGCGCTTTACACGCTCGGCGTGCTGGGCTTGCCGCTGTACGCTTGCGCGTTGCGTTCGGCGTTGAGTTGGGAAAAAGAACGCGACGTCGACCCGGCGGCGGAACAATCGACGAATTTACCCGAGACGACCGAAACGCCCGACAGCGTTGAAAAACGCGGGCTGATTCGGTTCGCGCCGTTGGCGGTTTTGGCGACGCGCTTCCTGGGCGTCGGCATCTTTACTAACGACGTCGTATGGTTTTACATAACGTACGCCGTCATGGCCTTGCGGGACGGAGAACCCAAGCGGCAACTTCGCGAGGAGAAACTCGGCGCGCTGTTCGTTTCTTACCTTTTACGTCGGGAAGAACGTTTGGAACAGGAACAACAAGCGGGACGATTGCGAGAGTTAAGGAAACGATTTTTGAAACTTCAAAAACGACGAGGAAAGCGATGATTAAGTTCAGAAAAATCGTTGGTTTGATTTTGTGGCACTTGCTGGCCAAACGTTTGCCGCCGACGTTTTCGCCGCTCAAATTGGGGCAAAAAAAACTGCGCGCGCTTTGCGGAAAACTGATCCTCGATCGGTGCGGAAAAGACGTGTGCATCGAGAAAGGCGCGATCTTTTCCACGAGAGTCGAGTTGGGCGAACGTTCGGGAATCGGGCTTGCGGCGCGAATCCTGGGCAAAACGTTTATCGGCGACGACGTCATGATGGGGCCGTTTTGCGTCGTGTACACGCAAAACCATCGTTTTGACGACGTTACGGTTCCGATGCACGGTCAGGGTTTCCAGGAGGAAAAGCCGGTGCGCATCGGAAACGACGTTTGGCTCGGCGACCACGCGATCCTTTTGCCGGGCGTTACCGTGGGGAGCCATTCGATCGTCGGCGCCGGAGCGGTCGTTTCCAAAGACGTGCCGGAGTGGGCGATCGTCGCGGGAAATCCGGCGGTCGTGAAAAAATATCGGAAGCGAACGTCGACGGAACCCGAAAAATCGGCGAGCTTAAACGTCGGCGAATCGAACGTTTAGAACCGTTTAACGCCGTTCGGTCGAGCGAAAGGAGCGAAGCGCGATGATGTTGTTAAACTTGTTGAGAAAGGCGCGGGCGTATTATTCGTTTTGGCGAAACGCCAAAGTCGGCGCGCGCCTAAAATTAGGCCCGCTCGCGGGTTGCGAAAATCTTTCTTCTTCCCGCGACAACATCGTCGTCGGCGACGATTCCTATATCATGGGGACGCTCCGCGTTTGCGACGAAGGCCGGATCGAAATCGGCGACCATTTTTACTGCGGCCGAAAAACGGTAATCGGCGCGCTGCAAAGCGTTCGCATCGGACGTTGCGTCATGATCTCGAACGACGTCGTAATTTACGACAACAACAACCATCCCGTTTCGCCTAAAGCGCGAATGGAGATGAGTTTAGGCGGATTCTCCAACGAAAATTGGCATTGGCGCCGCTCGCAGGCCGCGCCCGTCGTCATTGAAGACAACGTGTGGATCGGGCAGTATGTTACGATTTTAAAAGGAGTTACGATCGGTCGCGGTTCCGTCGTCGCGACCCGTTCCGTCGTGGTGAAGGACGCGCCGCCTTACACGATCGTCGCCGGCAATCCCGCAAAAGTGGTGAAGCGCCTCGATCCCGACGAAGATTGAAGCCGTTTTTAAAACGACGCGCCGGTTTCGCAAACGCGGTCTCGATTCAACGTCGAGACCGCGTTAAACGTTGCGGTTTAAGAACTTGCGACGTTAGTAAACGAAGAGCATTTCGCGGTACTTCGGCAGCGGCCACTTGTCGTCGTCGACGACGAGTTCGAGCGCGTCGACCGTCGAGCGCAAATCTTTGGTCGCCTCGATGTACCGTTCGCAATTTTCGACGTCGACCGCCGCGAAGGCCGCGAGCGCGGCGATCCGCTCTTGCAGTTCGTCGAGAAGCGCGCCGAGCGTTTCGGTCGAGCGTTTCAACCCGGCGATTCCGGCGGCAAGCCCCGCGTTTTGAGCGGCTTGCAACGATTGCGCCAACTTGCCGTATTCGCTCAACACGACCGGCAAAATCGTGTTTTGCGCCAAATCGCGAGCGACTTCGCCTTCGATCTGAATCTTGCGGACGTATTCTTCGGTAAAGATTTCGTGCCGCGACTCCAACTCGATCGCCGAAAAAACGCCGTACTTTTCAAAGAGGCGATGATTTTTGACGTCGAGCAGCGGACGCAACGCTTCGAGCGACGTTTTCAGGTTCGGAAGACCGCGGCGCTCGGCCTCTTTCACCCACGAATCGCTGTAATTGTTGCCGTTGTAAATCACGCGTTTGTGCGTTTTAATCAATTCGCCGAGAAGTTTTTGAAGCTCGCCGTCGAACGTCGCGGAGTCGCCCTTGAACGGTTCGAGGCGCTCCGAAATGTAGTCGAGCGATTCCGCGACCGAAGCGTTCAGGTACGTGTTGAACGGCGCGCACGACTGGCTCGAACCGCAGGCGCGGAACTCGAACTTGTTGCCGGTAAAGGCGAACGGACTCGTGCGGTTGCGGTCGGAATCGTCCCCTTCGAGCCGCGGCGACGTCGTCAGGCCGATTTTCAGCGTCTTCGGGCAGGCGCGGTACTCCTCGAAGACCCCGCGTTCCACCTGTTCGAGCGTTTCGGTCAGGCGTTCGCCGAGGTAAATCGACACGATGGCGGGCGGGGCCTCGTTCGCGCCCAGGCGGTGGTCGTTCCCGACGGTAACGGTCGAGCAACGCAGGAGGTCGCCGCGGAGGTCGACGGCGCGAACGATCGCCGTTAAGAACGCTAAAAATATAGGGTTGCGTCGCGGGTCGTCGCCGGGATCGAGAAGATTGCGGGAGCCGTAAGCCGCCGACCAGTTGTTGTGCTTGCCGGAACCGTTGACGCCGGCGAACGGTTTTTCGTGTAGGAGGCAAACGAGCCCGTTTTTCTCGGCGACGCGACGCAAAATCTCCATCGTCAACATGTTATGATCGACGGCGAGGTTCAGTTCCTCGAACGTCGGCGCAAGTTCGAACTGCGCGGGCGCGACTTCGTTGTGGCGCGTTTTCGCCGGGATTCCCAGGCGCCAAAGCTCCTCTTCGACTTCGGCCATAAAGTTCAAAACGCGGGACTTAATGGCGCCGAAGTAGTGGTCTTCGAGCTGTTGGTGTTTCGCCGGCGCGGAGCCGAAGAGCGTGCGGCCGGTCTGCACCAGGTCGGGGCGTTGGAGATAAAATTCCCGATCGATGAGAAAATATTCCTGCTCGGCGCCCAGCGTCACGACGACGTTGGCTTCCGGTTCGCCGAAGCAGTTCATAAGTCGCGTTATCGAACGCTTTAACGCCTGAATCGAACGGAGCAGCGGAATTTTGCGGTCGAGCGTTTCGCCGGTGTGCGAGCAGAAAATCGACGGAATGCAAAGGGTCGCGCCGCGGGGGTTGCGCTTGACGAACGCCGGGCTGGTCGGATCCCAGGCGGTGTAGCCGCGCGCTTCGAAGGTGCAACGGAGGCCGCCGGAGGGGAAACTCGACGCGTCCGGTTCGCTTTTGACGAGATTTTTGCCGGAAAACGTCATGATCGCTTCGCCCTGTTCGTTGAGATCGAGGAAAGCGTCGTGTTTTTCGGCGGTGCTTCCGGTCATCGGCTGGAACCAGTGCGTGAAGTGCGTCGCGCCGCGGGCGATGGCCCAATCTTTCATCGCGTGGGCGACGTCGCCGGCGACGCTCGGGTCGAGTCGGGCGCCGTTTTGGATCGTCGCGAGCAGTTTTTCGGCGGCGCCGCGCGAGAGATACTTTCGGATGGCGGCGGCGTTGAACACGTCTTTGCCGTAGTAATCGAGCGGGGCGCTTCCGTCGGACGACGGGGCGTCGGCGAGATCGACTCGTCGAGCGAGAGCTTCGAGAGCTCGCTTGCGGTGGGTGGCGCTCATGGGCGGCTCCTAAAAAAGAAGGCGGCGGGATGACGGCGCGTCTCGAGGCGTTCTCGAGAAAACGTCCTCTTAAGTATAGCGCTTCGCGTCGGGGGCGCAAGCGGGGGGAGCGGAACGGAAGCGTTAAAATCGTCCGAAAAAATCGATTTTTTCGTCGAAGGCGCGTTTCCGGGACGCTCGTTGGCGCGGCGTCGCGAACCGAAATTCCGACAAAAAAGCCCGATCCGGCGGCTTTCGGGGCGTTCGGATCGGGCGTCGTCGAACCGCGTCGCTCAAACGGCGGCGCAAGTTAAACGTTGCGAAATCATTCGTTTTCGCGCGTCATTTTGCGAAGTTTCGGAGCCAGCGCGAAGACGATCAGCCCGGCGATCAACGGCGCCGACGCCATCAGGAGGAAGTAGTCGGCCAAACCGCCGCCGCGACCGAACGCAAACGCGACGCCGCCGTTTTCGCCCGAGCCGAGCCAAGCGGCCAGGTAGCCGGAAAGGTAACCGGCGATCGCGCTCGACAGGAACCAAACGCCCATCAACATCGAAGCGTAACGGGCCGGAGCCAAGCGCGACACCATCGACAAACCGACCGGCGACAGGCACAATTCGCCCCAGGTGCAGAAGACGTAACAGCAAAGGAGCCAGTAGGGGCCCGCGTTTCCGCCCGTTTCGACCGAATGCAACGCGCCGCCGACCATAAAGAAGAAGGCGACCGACAACAAAACGAGCCCGATCCCAAATTTCACCGGCGTCGACGGTTCGAGACCGCGACGGCGCAAGACTCCCCAAAGAATATTGAAAAGCGGCGCGAAAATAACGACGCAGAACGGGTTAACCGATTGATACCAGGTCGTCGGGAAGGTGTAAATCGCCGTTTTTTTGTCGAGATTTTTCGCTTCGTCGGCGAGGAACAGCGCGTGGCGTTGTTTTATCGCGTCTTGACGCAATCCGGCGAGGAGCGCGGCCCCTTCGGCGGACTCGGGCGCCAGTTCTTCGCCGCGTTCGGCGACCGCTTCGGCGACTTTGGCGTCGAGCGCGGCGCGTCGGGCTTTTCCTTCGGCGAGGAGCGTTTCGAAGTTCGAGATCGGGAGCTCCAGCGCGTCCTGTCCGGCTTTAACGCGAGCGCCGTTCGCTTTGTTAAGGGCGAAGATCGCGCCGTTGTAAGCGGATTTCACGTCGGCGAACGCGACGGCTTCCGGCGAGTCGGCGGGCGTTTCGGCGAAGAGTTGGCCGACGGTTTCGAGGTCGACTTCCGTCGCGAAGAGCGCGGCGCCGAGTTTCGCGGCGGCTTCTTCCGGGAGCGCGTCGAGCGCCGCGTCGAGTTCGGTCAGCGCGTCGCGAAGTTCGTTCGTCAGAATCTTCGCGTCGAGTTCGTCCTGATTCGCCAAAAAGCCCGGGAAAGCGGAGCCGACGGCGGTCGGAACCTGGCGGTTCGTCTCTTTTTTTGCGAAAATATTGAGCGCGGTGCCGGCCTGTTCGAAGACGGACCAGAAGGCGATGCAGAAGAAGGTCAGCGTCAAAATGACGGCGACGCGGTCGATTTCCGCCTTCGTAAGTTTTTGCGGGGCGTCCGGTTGCGTCGAAGCGGACGCGTCGCCGTTTTCGGCGTTCGTCTGCGGCTCGACGACCTTTTTCTTGTGGAGCCCGACGTTCGGCAGATATTTCGGACGCAGCAGCGAGTACGTGGTGAGCCCGAAGAGCATCCCGAGGCACGCGGTCAGGAAGCCCCAGTGCCAGCTGACTTTTTCGCCGATCGAGCCGGCGACGAGCGGAGCGAGGAACGCGCCGACGTTGATTCCCATATAGAAAATATTGAAAGCGTCGTCGCGGCGCGGGTCGTTTTTCTCGTAAAGTTCGCCGACCATAACGGAGATGCACGGCTTAAAGAAGCCGTTTCCGAGCGTGATCAGGAACAAACCGAGGATAAAGCACCAAAACGCGGCGGGCGCCGTTTCCGGAGAAATCGTCGCGTGAGCGTTGGCGCGGAAGTATTCCGCGTAGAAAAGGCAAAATTCGCCGAGCGCCATCAGGGAGCCGCCGAGAAGAACCGAGCGGTGCTGGCCGAGAAAACGGTCGGCGACGAAGCCGCCGAAGAGCGGGAAAAGGTAAACGAGTCCGGTAAACCAGCCGTAAAGCTTGTTCGCGTCGCTTTCGCTCCACCCGAAACCCGGGTTCGAGTCGGTGAGCGTCGAGATAAGGTAGAGAACCAACAGGGCGCGCATTCCGTAATAACAGAAGCGCTCCCACATTTCGGTGGTAAATAGGGCCCACAACCCCACGGGATGCCCTAAAAATTCCTTGGCGCGCGGAGCGACCGCTTCGGCGGCGTTCGTTTTTACATTCGACACGGTAATCCTCGATAAATACTCCAATGCTTGTGACAAAAATAAAAAACGCCGCAATTTTTAACGAACGCGGCGGGAGCGGCGCAAAAAACAAACGGGCTCTCCGCTCTATTGTAAAAATTTCGGACGTTTTGACAATAGAACGCGACGCGATTTCGACGTTTTTTTTCTTTTTTTGACCTTGCTTTCGGCCGTCGCGGGGGATTTCGCCGACGCGGAAAGCGGTCGAAAGGCCCGCCGAACGCCGTTTCGGAACCCGTTTTTCGACCGTAAACGCCCGAATTTCAACGCGTCGCCGACGTCGCCGAAAATTCGCGCGGCGCAAATTTTGAGAAAAATAAAAATTTTTTGGAAAAGCCCCTTGACGTTTTTCGAATCTGTGCGATACTGTACGTGTCTTCGAGAGAGGGGGGGACGGTCGCAGGCCGCTTTCGACTTTTTCTTTGAACGGCAAGCTTTTTTGGACGATTAGTTCAGCTTGGTTAGAACGCTAGCTCGACAAGCTAGAGGTCATTGGTTCGAGTCCAATATCGTCCACTTTCCCTTGGTTCGCGGTTTAAGGCGGCCGGGGAAACGAGCGCGGTTGAGACGGCGGTTTCGGTCGCGTTTGACAAAATGAGCTTTTTTTGGACGATTAGTTCAGCTTGGTTAGAACGCTAGCTCGACAAGCTAGAGGT
>CAZIJJ010000007.1:9099-10494 GCA_964539525.1 uncultured Planctomycetaceae bacterium
CATTGGTTCGAGTCCAATATCGTCCACTGAACCCCGGGAAGTTCGGCTTCTCGGGGTTTTTTGTTGTCGGAGCGGAAAACGCGAGAGCGGAGCGGGGCGCGACGTCGGAAATTCGCCGTTTTCCGCGCCGTTCGCCGTTAAGGCGGTCGGAACGATTTCGCCGATTTTTCGCCGTTCCGTCGTTCGGCGTCTTTTTCGTTAAAACAGGCAAAATTTAGCGCCGTTCTTAACGCTTATTCCTTATTTTCCCGCGTCGCGCCGCGTTCGAGCGGACGTTGGAACGCGATTCTCAAAGGTTGGAAGATGAAAATTTCCGTTTTGTGCGAGAACGCGCCGACGTCGCCGGAGTTTGAAGCGGAGCACGGCCTTTCGCTTCACGTCGAGACGCCGACGCGTCGATTTTTGTTCGATTTCGGCGCGACTTCGTTGTTTTTGCGCAACGCGGAACGGCTCGACGTCGACGTTTCGGCGGTCGACGCCGCGTTTTTGTCGCACGGACACCGCGATCACGGCGGCGGTTTATCGGCTTTTTTCGCAACCAACGCCGACGCTCCGGTTTACGCGGCGGAAAAATCGCTTCAATCCTATTATTCGTTGCGACCGAACGGCGAATACGTCGATATCGGCGTCGCCGTCGCGCCGGAAAACGTCGCCCGGATCGTCCGAACGCCGACCGCCGGAACGTTTTCGCTCGACGCCGAAACGTTGCTTTTTTCCGACGCGGAACCGGATTCGCCCGAATTTCGCTCCGAAGGAAACGCGACTCTTTTCGAACGTTGGGAAGCGTCGGCGCGGGCGGACGGCCCGAACGAAAAGGGCGGGGAAGCCGGGCCGCCGTTCGACGACGCGAGCTTGAAAACGGAGAAATCGCGACGTCCGGCGGCGCTGGAAACGTCGACGTCCGTCGCGACCGGGCGATTTGAATACCGTCCGGATCGTTTCCTTCACGAACAGCATTTGATCGCGACGACCGAAACCGGGCGCAAAGTTCTTTTCGTCGGTTGCGCTCACCGCGGGATCGTTTCGGCGATGACCCGGGCGACCGAGCTTTTGGGCGCGGCGCCGGACGTCGCGATCGGCGGATTTCACCTTTCGATACCGAGTCGCGGCGTCCCGATCCCCGATCGAACGCTCGACGCGATCGCCGAACGATTGAGCGCCTGGCCGACGCGGTATCTGACCGGACACTGCAGCGGTCGCGTCGCTTTTGAACGAGCGCGTCGAACGTTGGGCGCCCGAATCGAATATTTCGCGTCCGGCGACCGTTTGGAACTTTAAGCCGCCGCCAACCGGGCGAGCCGTCGTTTTTCTCTCCGCGGTTTCGCCCCGTCGCCGTTTTCTTAGTCGAAATCTTCGTTAGTCGAAATCTTCGTTAGTCGAAATCTTCGTTAGTCG
>CAZIJJ010000007.1:10594-43666 GCA_964539525.1 uncultured Planctomycetaceae bacterium
TTAGTCGAAATCTTCGTTAGTCGAAATCTTCGTTAGTCGAAATCTTCGTTAGTCGCCAGGGCGGGCGAGCCCCCGTCTGAAAACCTCCGGACATTTTCGCTCGTTTTTCATTATCGACCGTTCAAACGTCGCCGCGTTTGAGCTGTTGTCAAGTTTTATTGTCAAGTTTCATTCAAACGCGCTCGCTTTTTCCGCGTTACAACAACGTCCGATAATGTTTATTATGTTCGGTTCGGCGGCTTAAGAGTTGTTGAGAACTAAGGACTTGCGTTAAATCGGTTGTTTTGACGTTTCTCGTTGAACTTCGTCGTTCATTATAAGTTCGGCTAATAAAGCGCGAGACGGCAAACGTTTCTTAGAAACTGGAACCGGATTCAAAAAAGCGGCCAAAACCGCGTCGCTTTTTGAATCCGGAACACAAAAAAACCGCCCTGCCCTTGGCGCCTGAATCCTTAGGCGGGGCCCGGGGCGACAGCCCCGAAGCGGAGGCTTGGAGGCGCCGCCTCCAAACGGCAAATCAAAATCAGGAGCGACGAGGAATCAACGATGTTCGGCATGAAAAACGAGCTAACGGACGCGCTTTGGAAACGGATCGACCAACTTGCGCGGCAGTCGATTTGTCCGAGCGACGACCTATTGGAACTGACGCCGTTCGACGTTGGAGACGCGTCGAACGTTGCGGGCGTTGCGCGAGGGCCCGTCTTAAAGGAAGGAGCGAGCGCGGGGCCCTGCGCGTCCCTGCGCGGGGTGCGGCGCGACGACCGCGGGCCCGAAGCGCCTTCGTCGCTCGCGTCCGACTCGCCCCCCCCGACACTAGCAGAGGGCCTTCAAAGTAACTCCTTCTCCAACGCGTCGCGCCCCGCTCGCCGGAACTCCCGGCCCGACCTGTCCGAAGCGCCGGCGAATATGCCGAACTTTTACGGCGGCTTCGACGGCGGATGCGAGGTTTCCTATTACGGCGAATGGTTCGGCGGCAATATTTTCGAAAAGAACGAATTTTTCGACGAATTGGCCGCTCATAAGTCCCGCGCGGGCGACGCTTGCGATCGCGCCGACGAAGTCCCGGAAGTCGTTTTGCTCAACAGCGATCCTTGGATCATGAGTCCGAGCGGCGCGAGCGGGCGCGTCCGTTTTCGCTTTCGTCTTTTGCGCGGCGGCGTAACGCTCTTGATTCATAATAATCCAGGCGACCGTTTTCCCGGCGTTCGCGCTCGATTCGGTTACGAGGCGCTTTTCGATCGCGACCTTTTCGTCGTTAACGCCGAGATCCGCGCGCTTTTGGAAGCGATCGGTTTCGATGTTCGCAAGGAAACGTTAAGTCGCGTCGATATGCAGGTTACGTTAGCGACTCCTTTCGATTGGGTCGCAAAGGCTTTCAACGAAGGCCGAATCGTCGCTCGTGTTCGCCAATGGAGCCGTTGGGAACGAAACACCGACGACGGACTTACGCTTCAATCGCTTCGCGGCGGCTCTTCGTTGCAAGTCGCGATATATGATAAGTTCCGCGAATGTCTCGATAAGCGCGACGAACAAAAGTTGAACGACTTGAGTTCGTTGATGGAAGACGCTACGGATTTCGGCTTAACGCGAATTGAGTTTCGCTTTAAGCGCGAAGCCTTGAATTATTTCGATTTAAATACCGTCGCCGATTTTGCCGAACGGTTGCCGGACGTTGTCGACTACGTAACGCGGCGTTGGTTTCGCATCTTAAAGACGCCGAAAGTTCGTGGACGCGAGAACAAACAGGAAATCGCAAACGAATGGGAGTGGGTTCAATATGCATTTGAATCCGCTTTCTGCAACGGTCGGAAGTCGTCGGTTCCGTTGGTTCGAGATCGCACAAAAGTACTTGAAAGGAAACTGATTATGAAGCAGGCTTGCGGTTGCATAACGTCGGCGATCGCTTTTGATCGCGAACGTCCGGCGATGACTTACGAAGAATATCGCGATTTCGTCTTGGAACTTATAAACGACGAAATGCCGGAACTTTACGTCGGTTACTTGAAAAAACGCGCGGATTATGAACTTCGCGTTCTTGCTACAAGTTCCGATGTAACGGATGAATTATTAAGTTGTCGGTCATGCATAAAGCGTGAAAGGCCGCCGTTTTGACGTTGGATTCAAATATCGTTTTGCAGGATATAGAATCTTATTTCCTGCTTGGTTTTTGGTGGGGGCTTTCGCTATATTTTATTGGCGTCGGTCTCCGTAGTTTAAAGTTTTTCCTGAAATGAAAGGTAAAAACATGTTGAAATTAATGAACTTGAAAACGAAGGCTTTGGCTCTCGGTTCTTTCGTTGGAGCTTCCCTTCTCGGCGGTTCGGCGTTCGCGCAAGAAGGCTCGTTGGTAGTTCCTTCGACCGGCGTTGACGCTGTCGAAATCGGCAATAAGCTTGGCGCGGCTGTTGGTCCGTTTTTGCTTGCCGGCGTCGGAGTCGCGATCGCCGTCTTCGTCGTTCGCGCCGGTTGGACTTGGGTGAAGTCTTTCGGACGCGGTTGATAAACGAAAGGGGGCGGTCATGCGTAATCGCTTGTTAATACTGGCGTTAATTACAGTTTCGGTTTTCTCGACTTCGGTCGTTTTCGCCGAAGGTTTCGACGAGTCGAAAGGTTTGGGCCTTTTTTCTTTTTCGCGAACTCGCAACAGCGACGTCGTGACGATTTGGGCTCGCGTTCGAGAAGTTAAAAATTGAAAGGATTTTAAATGCGCAAAACGCCGGAAGATTTTTATAACTTGTTTTGCGAAGCGTTTTTAGAACGCGCTTGCGTTTCGCTTTCTTTCGTTAATTGGACTCGTTTTTTGTTAGTCCTTTACGGCGTCGCCGGCGATATGACCGGCCGTTGTTACGAAGCGCAGGAACCGACCGTCGCGGAACTTTTAGAAGAGTGGTCGGACTTTTTCACTTGCCGCTTATTTGAGCGCTTGAGCGACGAGATTGACGACTCCAAGCGCTTGAATTTTAACGTTTTCCCGCCGATAGACAACGTAAATATTCTTTGCGAGTATTGCGAGCTGTCCGGCGAAAATTACTCTTTTGAAGATGCGAGGAGATGAACAATGAAAAAATACCTGACGGAAAAAACTGTTGCGCTCGGCATGGCCGCCCTGCTCGTTTGCGGCGTCGCGATCGGCTCCGCGCTTTCTTCCGATAAGTCCGGCGACTTGTCGGAGCGAATCGAACGCGTCGGCGAGTCCTGCGATTGCGTCGATTGTCCCGGCGGCTTGGTCGCCGAATCCGCCTGTTCATGCGGTTGCGCGGAAGCTTCGAATTCTAAATAGCCTCGGCAAGGCGTCCAGGGCGTCGCCTGCTCGACGTTCGTAAAAAACGACCAACGTATCGAAAACCTTCAACGACGCGACTTAGAAACGAATCTGGAAAGCGTTTTCTAAGTCGCGTTTTTATTGAACTTACAACGCGTTTGAAAACTTATTAAAAGCGCCGTTAATCTATGAACAGCCTCGATATTCTAAGACGATTGTTTCGCGAAGCTTTTCGCGACAATTATTATAAAATCAAAGAGGCGATGCGCGACGACGGGAAAATCGACTTGCCGAGCGATTGGGATTTTTGCAAAGCTTATTACGCGCATCGTCGTTCGTGAAAATCGTTCAAGAAGAATATCGCGAGTTCGCCGGACTCGGGAGGTTTCACCGCTTTCGCGAAGACGACTGGAGTTTTATGTTACGTTTTCATGATTTTGACGATTGGCAAGAACTTTATTTGGCGATCTGCGACGAAGCCGAGCGCGTCTTGACTTTTGGGGAGTAAATCGTTAAAAACTTATTTTGTCTTATTGACGCTTAGCCCAAATATACTATAATAAAAGAGCAACAAACGGGACGCCGTGTTCCGCGCGTTGCGGCTTTTAACTTTCAGAATCCAGAAAGGATTTTGTTATGGACGTTTCTAGATCGGCTTATTTTGAGGTCGTCGACGGTGAAAACCGCGTTGTCGAAATGACTTACGATTTGGAAGTTGCGCTTCGCGCGCTTCCGGTCGGCGGTGAAATCTACGAAGTGGTTAAAGTCGTTTGGTCGACTTCTCGCCAAATTACGACGACTATTGTGAAGGAGGCGCTTGAACTGAGCTGATAAAAACGGGCGGCGTCCGCTTTCTTTGGGAAGGCGGGCGACGCCTTTGCCAAACTTTTTTTAACGGGAGACAATAATAATGGGCGTTCGAGAATTAAAGGCGAGATACGGCGTCAATTCGAATACCGCGCAAGCGTTTAACCGTGCGATTCGGTCGGAGATTCCCGGCGGCGCCGGTTTGCTCGACGCATTGGATTTAATCGGCCGACTTCCTAAGCGCGACGAAAACGCGCAGGCTTTAGAGTATCTTCGTAAAGCTCGCGCCGAGATGGCGAACGTAATCGCGGAACGTTACGGGCTTCGTTCCGCTCAAAATTTAGAATTGGCCGAGGTGAAATAATGAGCGGTTATAAAGCGGCGATTCGAGCTTTGCGCGAAGGTTACGAGTTTATGGACGCCGGTTTGCGCCGACAAGTAGACGAACAATGCGCGACTTTGGAAGAACGGGCGCGACTTTCGAACGCCGGACGTAAGTCGTTGACGGCGGATAAATTGCGCTCGAAGAAAACGCTTGTCAGTTTGAACGAGTCGGAACTTGCGCGGATTGTCGAGGCGGTCGGCTCCGACGAGGAACTTGCGCGGTCGATTCGAACGTTGGCGTTAAAAGCCGCAGACGAAATTATTGCGTCGCGTGAAAATTAGCGGTTCCCCGCTCCGGTGGAATCTGGACGGCTCTAATTAGGGCCGTCTTTCTTTTTCTTGCGGGTTATCCGAGGGTTCAGCCGGAACGCGACGACGGTAAGCGCCAATAAGGGCGGCGCTTCGATTCGATGAAAAGACCTTGCGTCTCCGCAAAGTTTCAACGATCAACGGCGCGCCGACGCGATCGCACGTCAAACGCGCTTTGCAACCGCCGTCGCAACCGCGTCGTTTCGTGCGAAACGGGCCTTGTCCCTCGTTTTAACGCGAGGAATGCAGGTCGCCAAACACAACTCAAAAATCAAATTATTTTAACGTTTCCCATTTACAACAACAAATTTTCAAATATAATCAACCTTAGTTTTCCTTGAACGTAAAGATAAGATCGGCGTTTTACGCGATTTCTTTCGACGCGTTTCTCCCAAAATAGTTTGGCGTCAAGCGTTTAAGCCGACGACGCGACGTTTATTTCGAAAGGCGCGCTATGTTTGAACCGTACGACGATTCGTTTGATTTCGGCGACGACGCCGACGCTTTCGGAGGCGACCTCTTCGGCGCCAGCGATCAAGACGACGTTTGGAGCGACGATTTGCCCGATCCGGCCGATCCTCTACAAATTAACCGCGGGACGACTTCCCAGTCGATACGTTTCGGCGTAAACTGCGGAGGCACGTGTCTCTCGGAAGGCGGCGGCGAATTCGGCGGCGCTAAATACGAATACTGGTACGATAAGGACTAATCGCGCCGTTGTTTGACGTTTCATCAATCTCTTGTCAACCGTTATGCGCGTTCGTTCCCTTTATTCGCACGAATACGATTACGATCCCGACGCCAACCGTCTTTTTTACGTCGGGGACGGCGGCGCGGTTGACGACGTTTCGACGCGCGCTTCGAAGCCGTTGGTTTTACCCCCGTTCGACCGCCGTCTCGTCGAGGAGATTTTTGCGGAACGCCGCCTCCGCGCGCTTAATATCGCGTTAACCGAACGTTGCAATTTTCGTTGTCGCTACTGCGTTTATTCCGGCGCGTTTTCGCGACGACGAACGCATTCGGACAAAACGCTTTCGCTGGAAAACGGTCGCCAAATCGTCGATTGGTTCGTCCGATACTCCGCCGCCGAACCGGAAGTCGCGCTCGGTTTCTACGGCGGCGAAGTTTTGCTCGAATTCGCGACGCTCAAAAACTTAACCGCTTACGCCGAACGTCGATTAGGCGCTCGGCTCGTTCGCGTCGGTTTCACCACCAACGGCGCCGCGTTAACGCCGGAGATTTGCGCTTATATTCAAGCGAACAATAAGATTAAAATCTCCGTTACGCTCAACGGCTCGGCGGAGATTCACGATCGCGACCGCGTTTTTGCCGACGGCGCGCCGTCTTTCGCCGTCGTCGAAAGAAACGTTCGCCGCCTGGCGTCCGCCCTTGGCGCCTCTTTTTCCTCGCGAGTCGTTTTTCTCGCCAATTATTCGACTTGGGCCGAACGATCGCGGATTCTTCGCTTTTTCCGAACGCACCCCGTTTTCAAGGTTTGCGACGTTCTTCCGCTGGAAACCGTTTGGGCGAACAGTTTGGCCGAAAGTCGCCGACTCGCCCTCGCCGCCGACGCGGAGCGGCGATTTCGCGAAGAGTCGATGCGACGCGCTCTCGCCGCTGAAAAGTTAGACTTCGCTCTTCTCGACGTTAAACGCGACGCGTTGCGCCGTTTGCATTGTCGCCCGCTCGGCTCGACGCCGTTCGTCGTTCTTCCGGGCCTTTGCGTTCCTTTTAAGTCGCGTCTTCTGGTCGACGTCAACGGCGTCCTGCGCTTTTGCGAATCCGCCGATTCGTTTTTTCCGCTCGGTTCCGTTTTCGACGACGTCGTTTATTTCGATAAACTCGAACGGCTCGCTTTCTCGTTGCGCCGTCTTTTCAACGACGTTTTGCGATGCGGAGCCTGCCCGGCGCGCCGCTTTTGCCGGCTTTGTTATCAAGATTTTCTCGACGGCGAAGAAATCGCCCCGACGGAACGCGTCCGAACCAAATGCCGCGACGCAATCGCTCTGTTACGCAAGAATTTAAGCGTTTATCTCTCGTTGGCCGAACGCCGTCCCGACGCGTTGTCGCAATTGACGCCGTTCTCGTTCGCGCAAGACGATCCCTGGCTGGACGCGGCGCTTCGACGGACGCTTCGACGTCAACTCGCCGCAAATTCCCCAACGCAAGACGGTTAAGCGTCGCGCCGTCGCTTTCTAAACGCCGACGGCGCGACGCGCTATTTTCGCCGGAAATCAATCGAGCGCAATCACCGCGTCGCCAATTTGCGCCAACGAATTACGATATTCGCTCAACTGTTTTTCATACCGCGCCAAGAGTTGCTTTTTTTGCGCCAAATCGCATTGACGATCTTTGCTTTCCGACTCTTTACGTCGCACCTCGCATTCGATATTATCTATGGAGCCGCTCAACTCTTTCTCCAACGCGTCGACCACTTGATTCAATTTGTTTTCAATCGCAGCGCGCAGTTGCGACGCGCACGCGTGGGTGTTGGCGCGCATCGATTCGCTAAATTTCCGCGCCGTGATATTGACGACTTTATCGCAGGCGCCGCTCCCCGTTATCGCAGCCTGAATCACGCCGGCAACGATCCCTGCAATAAGAACCGGCCAGGTAACCGCGCCTACGATCATGAAGCCGACAATCATGGTTACCGTCTGCGCGACAATATTCTTCACCATCTCTTTGACGCCGAACATCGCGCCGACGCCGGCGCTCAAAAATCCAATGCCGGCGAAGGCGCCCAAAGCGCACACCGCGCGTTCCCACATTTTGGGAGAGGAGTCCGCCGAATCGCCGTTCACCGAAATATTCTCCGCGATTCCGTCGATCAAAATAGAACGCGCCTTCAAGACGTGCTTGTCAAAACGCGCTCCTTCTTCGTTCACCCTTTCTTCGATTTCCTTTAATCGACGCTCGATTATCGGTTCAAGGGTCGTCCGAACAAACTCGTTCACCACGCTCTCGAAACGGCTCTTCAAGTGCGCGCACGTTTCCCTCGCCACCGCCTCGATCTTCTCTTTAGTCGGAATTACAAAACGCGTCGTCGGTTCAAAATCGCTAAGCCATGTCGACGAATCGAGCCTCTGCATAAAATTCTGCGTCTCCATCGCGCATTGGTTCCCGACTCCTTCCGTCTCCAATTTAACGTTGCGCAAAATAGCGTTCATCTGTCGCCGCGCTTCTTCGAGTTCTTTCCGCAAGGTTTCGCGAATTTGCTCGAACTCTCCCTGATCCCTATCGGCCAGTCCGCGACGCATTTGAAGAATCGCCTCCACTTCGTTGTAAACGCCGCGCAATCCGCTGACCTTCGTCAAAATCTTATGGCGGCCGCGACGCGAAACCAAAAACTTTTCGAGACCGGCTTCGATTTCGAGGATCCCCGACTCCCCGACCATTTTCTCGTCCCCTTTCGCGCGGCCGCGAAGCGCCGCTCGCGAATCGACGTAAAAGATCCCTTCTTTTCCAAGCCCGGTGCGTCCGGCCAACTGCTTTTCGAGATACTTCTTATGTTCGCGTTCTTCGTCTTCGTCGCCTCGAATCGCGTCGGCGTGCGTCGCAATAAAAAACGGGTCTTCGAATCCTTGCGTTTTCAGCAAGTCGAGCGTTGCCAACTCCATGTTGGACGCCGCGTGCGTGCACGGCGTCAAATAGAGAATCGCGTCGACGCGCGTCGCGTGTCCCAACGTGATATAGTCGCGTCCGTCCGGGTCGTCGAGCCCGACCGAATCGATAAATTCGACGTTATTTTTGCACAACTCGAGCGGCCACGTCATTTCCATGCGTTCGTAAGCCGAGTCGATATTGCCTTGTTCGTCGAAATGTTCGATCGAAACGTACTTATCCAATTCGTCGGCTTCGATTTCAAACGGTTCGCCTGATTTCGGATACATCGTAATCTTTTTTTCTTCGCCGTAACGAATCGCGCAGAGCATCGCCGTCTTGGGAATCGGACAGGTCGGCAAGATTTTTTCCCCAACCAACGCGTTGACAAACGTCGACTTACCGGCGTTAAAAACGCCGACGAGAAGCACGACGAAATTTTCCGTGCTAATCCGATCGAGCAACGCTTGAACTCGCTCTTGCAGGTCGGCCCTGGTATCCAAATTTCGCGTCAACGTCAGCAAATCGTTCGCGTTTTCCGCCAATTGATTTTTCAATTTGTTGTAAGCTTCGTACTTATCTTGCGCGCTCATTATCCATTTTCCTTCCGATTTGTCAACGGCGCGCGCCTTATTGCGCCGACGCGCGCCTAAACTTCCTACGTTCTATTATTTAACTTAACATTTCCGCTCGCGCGGGTTCCACGGGAATTAGTTTGTTTTCGCGAACAAATTTTCGCCGACTTCGTCGACGCGACGTTCCAAAGCGGCCCAGTCTCTCGCGCTCTTTCGCGCTTCGCAATCTTTTTCCAACGCTCGCGTCTCGTCGTCGATCCAAAGTTGTCGGCGTTCATTTAACGCTTGGAGCAAACCTTCGTATTCGCGTTCCAACCACGCCTCGAAACGGGAGTCCAATTGATAAATTTTCGCGGAAATTTCGTCTCGCAACATTTTTTTCGCCTTTTCACGATCGTTGGCGATCTCCTTGCGCGTCCAAAACTCGCCCGCGATCCCCGAAAGCGCGCCCAACGCAAACGCAAAGGGCGAAAGCGTCGCCGTACACGAACACGTCGTTGAAATCGTTCTCGCGCGCCTCCTTTTCCACGCTGTTCCAATCGTCGCGTCCGAGAATCGAATCGTCTTTCTTCGGCTCGTCGATCGTAATTTCGCACCATTCGCCGAAAATTTCCGCGCTCCGGCCTCGGAGCCAACGCAAATCCTCTAAGACTCCGGCCCTCGCGCCTTTTTCGACTTCCTTCAACTTCTTGATTAACATGTCGATTTCGCGAGGCCAATCAACGCGCGTCCAACGTTTGAAGTCCGTCTCCTTCTCCAATTTAAACTCGACGTCCTTGTCGAACTCCTCGCCCAACTCGACCAACCGTTCGTAAACTCTGTTGCGCAAGACGTTTCTGCGAGAGCGAAGTTCGAGCGCGAGCGCGCTCCAGTTTCCGTCTTGCGCGGCGACTTCGTCTTTGCGTTTCGCCAATTCCTCTTCGATTCGTCGATTCTCGGCCGCTTCGGCCGCGCGCTCGGTTTCGATCTGCCCGCGCAACGCTTCCATACGTTCAAGCGCCGCGTAAGCGAGGTTCTTCTTTCGCTACTCGGCGCAAGCTTCCGCTTTCCGCGCCTCCTCCACCCACGCTCGCAACTCGGCGGAAATTCCGTCTTTTGCCGACTCAAAGAAAACCGGAATATCCGCGTTGGTTTCAGCGACGCGCGCTTTTATGTAGCGCGCGACCATTTCCCACTCGTCCTCTTCCTCCGTTATTTCGTCTTTTTTCATCGCGACGACGGCGATCTTGGCCCCGATTAACGAAGCCAAGGCAAGCAACTTCGCCTCGTTCGCCCGCCAAGGTTGCAAGACGTCGATCGTCAAGAGCGCGAAGTCGTTTTCCCCCAACGTCCGCCGCGTTTTCTCCGTTTCTTCCTCGGAGCTCAACGCGCCAAGACAACGCTCGTACCATTCGTTATTCCAAGCGCTTTCCTCCTCGACGCCGTAGGTTAAAATCAATTCGCATTCGTCGTCGGAATTTTCCAGATGCTCCTTCAATTCGTCGAACGGTCTCGCTTGCTCCGGTTCCTCGCCTTCCAAACGCCATCCGATCGTCTCGCAATCGTTTCGCTCGAAAAGATAACGCATATCCGTCTTCTTCGGCAGCGCGGTTACGGTCTCCAAGCGAACGCCGACAAGTCCTTCTAACACCGAACTTTTGCCGACGTTGCGGCAACCGACGACAAGCGCTTTAACTTTCGCGTCCCCCAAACGACGATACAAAGTCGTCGGATACGAACAATCGACCTTGCCTCCCAAATCTCGGCTAATAATCGCAATCTCCCCGATCGCCTTGCCCAACGTCAACACGTCGTCGGTAAAAACTTCATCCGCCATACGGTTCACCTTTCATATTTATCTAATTTCTTCGTTCAGAGCGCGACGCGTTAAACGGATAAATCAAAACGCTTTGTCGCCGCTAACATCGCTCGCAACATTAACGATTGCGCAAGCGTTTTCAGTTAAAAAAACCGCGCTCTAAAATTTTCCTGCCGACGCCGTCAACGCCTGTCGCGCAAAGCGACGCGCGTCGCCTGCAATTCGTCGCGCCGTTGGCTCAATTTATGAAGCCAATTTTCCGTTTCGGCGATCTCCGCGTTATTTTTTTGGATATTGTCGAGGCGTTCCCTCCGTATCGCTTCGACGGCGTCCGCGTAGACGCTTTCGTATTGTTTCACCAAAGCCGACAACTCATGGGCAACGGACAAGCGCGCGTCGCTCAGGTTTCTTTGCGCCGCGTCGTGCGCCATACCGGCCCATTCGTGGTATTTCGCGCTTAATCCCTGTTTTATCTGACGTTTAACTTCGTCGAGCGGCGGTTCCGCGACGAACAAACCGGCAAAAAAGCCGATTGCGGCGCCGAGCATCGTGCCGACGCCCGGGCAAATGGCCGTTCCAACTAACGCGCCCACCCCCGCGCCGCAAAAGCCCGCCGCGTCGAGATTGCAGGAAATCTCCGGCATTTCGATATTGAAACCGTCGACGTTTCCCAAGTTTACGCTCGACGCGACGGCGACGTCGCTACGAAGCGTTTGCAACTCGGAATAAGCCGCCTGGAAACGTTCGCCGATAGTATCGGCCGCCCGTTTCGCCTCGACGTTCAATTTGTCGAGTTGCGTTTTCATTGCTCGCCGCGTCGCGTCGATCACGTATTGCCGCGTCGCCCGTTCGATTTTCGGTTTATACTCCTGGTCGAATTGCGAGTACAAACGAGAGTCGGCTTCATCAATAATCCGCTCGACATTCGAGCGAACCCGCGATTCCACGGAACTCCGGACGGCGCATAATTCGCCGCTCGCGCTATCGAACGCCCGTTCCAAGCGTTTCCATTCCGTCTCGTAAACAGGATGCAGCGTTTCGAGAATCGTTTCGACGCGGCAGCTCGCCAGCATGCGTTTTTCTTCGTTCAACGATTCTTTCTTCTCGCTCAACGCATTCTCCAATTCACGCGTCAATTCCAACATCAACTCGACGATTTTCTCCGCGACGACGACGCTTTTCAAGCGCAAGATATTGGAAAACAAGGAGCGTTCCATCTCTTCAAAGCGTTCGGTCCAATAGCGTCGATCGTCTTCGTCGTATTGCTCCGGCTTGAGCAACACTTTGGCGGCGGTTTGATAAAAAGTCGGGTTTTTGACGCCGAGTTGTTCGCGGACGATTTTACGCGCAAAACGCTCGATCAATTCGCACTCGTCTCGTTCGCCGCCGTCCATTTGCGTCAACACGAAGATCGCGCGATCGAGATATTTCTCGGCGTGTTCTTTCAAAAAAGCGATAATCTCGGCGTTTGTGGAAGCGTATCGCGGTAAAAAGACGACCGCCGCGTCCGCTTCGTTTTCGATTACGTCGATCGCCACGTCTTTGTGATAGTCAACCTCTTCCGCGCCCGCCGAAACGCCCGGCGCGTCAAGCAAAACCAACCCCTTTTCCAGCGTCGGAGAAGGAAAGCCGAGCGCGACGTCCCGCGTAATTTTCCCGATTTTATTGTCGGCCGTAATCGCGGCGATCA
Source organism: uncultured Planctomycetaceae bacterium (assembly GCA_964539525.1). Lineage (GTDB taxonomy): Bacteria > Planctomycetota > Planctomycetia > Pirellulales > Thermoguttaceae > RUG369. The sequence continues at coordinate 23,023 of CAZIJJ010000007.1, forward strand.
AGTCTTGAAACGACGCGTCCGCCGCGACGTCGTAACCGCGTTCGTGTAAATTAACGGCGAGCGTTCGATAGTTGCTTTCGTCGAGAACGTAACTTTCGCCGTCGACCGTCGCTTCCAGGATCGGACGGTCGGCGTATCGAATGCGCGTCGCGGCCGCCGTCGTCGGTCGACGCGAAACTTTAAGGAACGGCGCGCGGAAAATAGCGTTGACGAACGACGTTTTGCCGCTGTTGAACTCGCCGACGAGCGCCAAACGCAATTCCGAAGACTCGACGCGTCGACCAATCGCCGTCAAACGATCTCGCAACCTTTTACGCCGTTCTTTGTTAAGAGATCCGCCGGCGACGTTCAAAGCCTCTTCGAGAAACGCGAGCCGGCGACGCGCGTCGACCAACGCGTCCACTTCGTCGGCCCAATTGTTTTGTCCGCTCATGGCTTCGCAACGGCGCGCGTTGCATCCCATTGCATGCGCGCCGTCGGTTAAAAAATATTTCCCATATTTCCGCGCGGCGTTTTGTTTGTACTCCCATTTTCCGTCAAACTTTACGCTAATCGTTTCCATTTTCTACGCTTTATATTTAAAAAGTTATCAAAAATATTTCGACGTTCGAAATTCGCGTCGGCAAGCGGCGCCGCTTTCGTTTTTTGGAGCAACGCCGCCAACGCGTCGCTTGCCCTTTCCCTATAAGAGCGTAAACGGTCTTTAAAATAGCGTATATTTTTCAAAAAATTTTTACGCGCGCCGAAAACGGCGGCTTAAAGTTCCAGGGGCCGTTCTCGTTCGCGTCGTCTTCCCTCCCCGGCGGATCGGGAAAATGAACGTCTTATCCGTCGAACGCGTTGGACGTAAAAAATCGCGAAAAATCTTGAAATATCACGAAAAACAATTGACAAACAACAAAAAACGGCGTATAATTAGGGCGGCTTGTAAGTTCCACGACAACCCTTATCCCGCAACCGCCCCGACCGATCGCGGCGAAACGGTCGTCCCCTCAGTTTTGACAACAACCGACCGGAAACGCCGAACCGTCCCAACGTCCCGAACTTGCGTTGGAAGCGGCTCGCGCTCGACTTGGCCGATAACCTCTCGCCGATTTAAGGCCGACTCAAGAAACGCAAGTCGGCCGTTCTTAACGGTTTTACCGTCTCCGCGCCGAAAACGCAATCTAAAATGCGCGAAAACAAGACTTAGCCTATTGACGCCTTGTCGAAATATGTTACAATAAGGACGGTTGGCGGCGCGTTTTGCAACGTCGCTGAAAAAGCGAACGCAAACGGTTTCGCCGCCTCGACTTCGAGCGTTGTTTTTTAAATCAGGGCGCGGCAAAATGGCTCAAAAAAAGTGCGACGAGCTCCATCTTTTCGTAGACGAAACCGGGTTGTTGGCGAATACCGGCGCGATCGACCCTAAAACGCGGAAAAAAGACGTTTGCCTTGTCGGCGGCGTTGTTTTTTGGGGAAATTTCGACAAGTTTGACGAGCAAATTTCAACCGTCCTAACCGACTCCGTTAAAAAGATTTACAACGACGGCGCGCTTGACGAGTTGCATTATTTCAATCAAGCGGGATACGACGAATACGGTTGCCGCGAATATTGGGAAAAGAAGAACGCTTTGCTCAACCGAATCGGCGACGAATTGCGGCGGCTCCTTGGCGCCGACGCCGAACGGGCGCAAGGCGTTTCGATTCGACATAAAAGCGATCTCGGTTCCGACCGCTCCTCGCAGTTGAGCGAAGACGAAAACGACAATCGCTATCTCTTTATGTTGCAAATGCTTATCGAAAAGCTCGTCTTTTCGGACGACGCGCTCGAACGCTTGACCGACGACGCGAAAATCGTCGTTCACGTCGCGAGCCGCACACTCGTTTTACCGCGCGACGATTCGAGAGCGCCCGAGCTCAAAAAGCGGTTGGATCGCCGTCGCGAAAGCATTTCCAGAATTTCTAAGTCCTACGTTAACAAGCTTTACAAAGAGACGTTCGATCGTTTCGAAGTTCCCCGCTTTCACTCGGAGGATAACATACGCGACGTCGTCGCCGCCGTTCATAAATACCGGCGTCCAAACGCGACCTATCGTTTCGACACGCGCGTCGACACGATCCTTTACGATCGTCGCAAAGGGCTTAGTGAAAGCGGTTATTACCTCGCCGACCTCTTTCTCGGCCAAGCGCGGCGTCGCGCGACGGCCCCCGAGCGCGACGCCGTTCCGTTTATCGTTCCGGAGTACAAGGCTTGGACTTACGAACCGGCGTCCGAAGAACTCGAACGTTGTCGGGCCGACGGCGGTTACTTCGATTATCTCCTTTGGTTGAAACCGGAGATCGTCTCGCACCCGCAATTCGTCGACTTCAAACGAAAAAAAGCGCAAACCCTTAGCGCAAAAGGGTTGCGTCGATATTGGGATCGTTTGCAATACGAAATCGACGCGCCCGGTAGCGACGCGTTCAACAAAGCGCGCGAAGTATTCGTAAACGTCGAAGAAATAACGGGTTATCGAACCGAGGAACAGAATCGCGAAGACGACGAGAGGTTCCCTCGCGACGCCGCCGAAAACCGCTTGGCGCGCGCTTGGGTTCGTTCCGCCGTCGCCAACCACCGCGGCGCCGTCGGCGAAGGCGAACGCGTTTGGCGGGAAATCGAGGATTTTGAACGGTTTTACCGTTATCTCGATCCGGAAAAAGAGTTGGAGTTCCGAACGGAAACGGGGCTCCGGCGCGCCGTTAATTTGCTCGACGCTTTTCGTTTCGCCGAAGCGCGGCGAATCGTTGAGGAACTTATCGAGCGACAGGAAGAAGCGTTTCGCTTTTTTAAATCGTCTAAGTTCTTTAAAGACAAGACTAAACGTCGTTGTCTCGGCCGATGTTACAGCCAGTTGGCGCAAATAGAAGCGGCGTCCGGCGACCTCGAAACCGCGCGGCGACTTTTCGAACGGGCGGCGGAACATTACGACGAACGTTGCGATCGGGGCGACGTCGAGCGCAACGCGATTTATCTTGGACACGTCGCTTGCGATTTGCGGCGCTTCGGCGTCGGCGACCGCGGCGCGAGGCTTTGGGCGCAAACGCTCGAAAACATCCCGACCTCGCACGCCCAAAAAATTGCGCGCAAACTTCCTTCGTTAAAAGACTTAGACGATTCGAACCGCTATTGGGCGCCGCTCCTTTTGAAAGGGGTTTGGCTTTTCGAAGACAAAAACAAGCTCAACGCGCTTTTGGAAGAATGGGACGGTTCGGCTCTTAAAGAGTCGATTGACCGGCGTTTAAAAGAAAAAAAATCGGAACACCCGGACGGTCTCGTTTTGCAAACGACGGCCGAACTTCGCGCTCAAATTTACCGCGTGTTTCGAACGACCCCTTACGCTCGGTCGACGCGCAAGGCCTTTGAAGACGCGATTTGCGCTCTTCGTTGCAACGACGCGCCGCTGATGGATTTTTTGGCCGCCGTCGCGAAACTTCGCCAAGCGATTTGGCTTCTCGACGCCAAACAAACGGACGCTCCGCGCGAACTTCAAGCGGCGGTCGACGAAGCGAACGCGAGTTTCGCCGTTTTAACGTCCGTCGGAAAGCGTTGCGAAACAACGAGTTGCGACGCCAAGATTTCAAGCGACGCGTCTAACCGCGCCGACAAACTTTCCGCCTCCGAGTTGGAAAAGTTGCGAAAACAAGCGCAAAACATCGTCGACCGCGTTCGTTTCAACTATTACTAACGCTGCTTCGGCGTTTGGCGTCGTCGCAAAATTTCCCTTTCCTTTTACGACGCGCGGCTTTGCGGCCCGCGTCTAACGTCGTTAAAATCAACATGTTGCAAATCGAAAAAGAAAAATTGGAACGCGGTTCGTTTTGGACGATGAACGTCGCGATGGCGCTCAACAATTTTGAAACGATCGTCAAACGCGCTTTCGCCGTTCTCGGCAAAAGCGTCGAAATCGATAAAATTGGCGACTTAGAGAAAAGACTCAACGAACTGAAAAGTCAGGAGCTTATTTATCAAGCGAGAATCGAGCGCGTCTTTTTCCGTTCGTTGCCGCACTTGCATAAATATCGACAATATATCGAGATGGGAGGCGAAAAATCGGGGTCGAAAGACGCCTCAAAATCGGGTTCGAAAGTCGACGAAAAATCGGAGAACCGACCGATAAGTCGCGATTTTAAGTCGAACGACTTGTTCGCGATCTTAAAATATTACGCGAAGTCGCTTTACGAGTTGCGCGACTATTTCGCGCACTCGGAACACCATTTCCCCAGGTTGCCGGAAGACCTTGGCAATCAAACGCTTCCTTTTCCGTCGTCGTTGGAAAACGCTTTCTTCAACGCGAACGTTCGGGCGGCGAGAACTCGCTTTTATCCGGGCGACCCGAATACGATCAAAAAGGGGCTCGATTGTCTTTACGCCAAAAACAAAACCGGCGCGAATCCGAACTTTAGGTTCTCTTTGAGGGAAAAAAACGACGCGAACGGCAAGTATTACCCGACGCAAGCCGGCCTGGCGTTTTTCATCGCCCGTTTTTTGGAAAAGCGATACGTCGACCTTCTTTTCGAACCCGAAGAGAAGACGGGACAGCCGATTTTGTCGCTGTTTAAACCCAAAGATTTCGGCGGTTTCGAGTTCTCGTCGGCTCCGCGTCGCGTTTACGGGATCGGCGCCGCCCGGCTTCCGCGCCGTCGCGTCGAGACGTCCGCCCGTCCGGAATCTTCGAGCGAAACGCTCGGGCTCGACATTATCGGATTCTTAACGCGTTGTCCCAAGTCGGTTTACGAACTGCTTTCGGAAAACGATCGCCGCAAGTTTCGCGTCGCGTCGGACGAAACGAACCCGTCGGAAGGTTTGCGAACTCGCTCGGAAAAACGTTTTCCGCGGTTGGCGGCGCTCTGTTTGGATCGCTTGGAATGTTTCGACGATCTTCGCTTCCAAATCGATATGGGACAATACTTTTCGGCGGTTCACCGGCGCCGTTTGATCGACGGAACGACGATCGACGACCGCCGCGTCGGCAAGCGAATCTTCTGGTTCGAGCGGATCCAAAACGCCGTCGAGCGTTACCGCGCCGAACGCCTTCAACCGAATTCGAAATATTTCGTTCCCCAAGACGAAGGCGAAACGCCGCCCGAAACCGATTATCGCGTCGACGCTTATCCGCGTTATCGCATTAAAAATCAACAACTTGGGTTGCGTTTAGTCAATCCCCAAAAGAACTTGCCGCCGAAATTGATTCCCTGGGAACACGCGGCGACGCGCGGCGCTCGCGGCAAGACGAAAACGCTTCCCCCCGAATTTTGGCTGAGTCAATACGAGCTTCCTTCCCTGCTCTTTGTCGCGCTTCACGGCAAGGGCAAGGACGCGCGGAACGTCGTCGTCGAACACGGGAAGAATTGGCGACGCTTCCTCGAAGACGTCCGCGACGGGCGGTTCGAATTCGGCGGCGGTCGCCCGTCATCCGAAACGCGTCGAGCGTTCGAAGACGAGTATCGGCTTCGTTTCGAAGACTTGCCGGACTCGATCCGCGCTCTTTTCGCCTCGACCGCGTCCGACGTTAAAAAGGCGGCCCCGACGAGCGACGCGACGGAAAGCGTTGCGGCGGAAGAACTTATCGGACGTCGTCTCGAAGAAACGCGGGCTCGCTTGCGCGTTCTCGATTCGGAAGCTCAAGCGCCCTTCAAGCTGGGCGGGCGCCAACGCCCCGGGGTAACGGTCGGCCGCGTCGCGTCTTGGCTCGCTCGAGACCTAATGCGTTTTCAATACTCGACTTCGGAGAAATCGTTCGGTAAAATTTCCTCCTCGCCCGACTTCGTCGCGTTGCAAACGTCGCTGGCCAACTTCGACGCGCGCAAAAACGGGCTTTTGAGCCTTTTCAAAGCGGCGAAATTGATCGACGATCGAACGTCGGAGAATTATTTCGCCGACGTCAAAACCGCCAAGCGCAGTCTGCACCCGTTTTTGGGCGCGATCGTCGCCGACGCGAACAATTTGCGCGATTGGAAGTCGTTTTACCGGGCGTACTTAGTTCACCGGATAAACTGGTTGCGATCTTGCGAAGCCGAGGAGTTTTACCCGGCGCGTCGGTCGTTGCGACGTTCGGATCGGCGCAGGAATACGTCGACGCCGAAAAAGCGGCGAACCGTCGCGCAACAAACGGCGGAACGGCTCTTGAAACAGCCGATCAACTTGCCGCGCGGCCTCTTCGCGGAGCTTGTGCGACGCGTCGTCGAAGAACGTTTCCCGAAAGAACTTGCGCAGGCGACGAACGGCGACGCGACGTCGACGAACGCCTCCTGGCTGATCGCCCGTTTCCGCGACTGGAACGGCGACGCGTCGCAGGAGTTCTACCGATGGCGGCGCGATTATCGCAACGTCGCCCCTTTCAAGCGTTTATTTGAGATCTGCGGTTCGAGCGCTTCGTCGACGAGCCCGCTCGATTTCAGCGGATTAAAAAAGGCGTTCGACGCCCGCTTCGATGCCTGTTACTCCGAGGTTTTCAAGAAAGTCGTCGGTCAGGAACGGAACCAATGCCGCGAGGAGGCGAAAATCGAGCTGAAAATCGCCCAGTCCAGCCGCCGCGCTCCCCAAAGCGACGAAATCCACAAGTTGACGAACGAAAAACAAGCCGCCTACAAAGTCGAGTTGAAACGGACGCGTCGCGAAACGGAACGAGCTAAGTTCCGTCAAATCAGCTCTTGGGAACGAGATATTCGCCACGCGGAAATTCAGGATTACGTTCTGGCGCAAGCCGCGTCGGTTCTCCTTTTCGAGGGCGACGCGACGAAGATCCGCTTAAAGGACGTTTACACGCTTCTCGACGAAACCGGAGCGTACGAGGCGAACCCGTTGCGCAAGTTGCGTCCCTGCGAGGTTGTATTCGAAACGAAAGAGGGCCCCTGCAAGATCCGCGGCGAAATGAACGTGAAGAACAGCGGCAACTTCCAGCGTTTTTTAACGGACGGTCGCCTTCCCTCGTTCCTGCTCAGCCTGCGAAAACTGGGCTCCGAAAACGCGCAAGAGATTTCCTACAACGACTTAGCGAACGAGTTCGCGGCGAGCGACCGCGTCGAACGAGGTCGGGTTTTCGACGCGATCTATCGCTTTGAAGAAGCGTGTTTCAAACGTTATCCCGAGCTTAGAGAGGCCAAAAGCGAGAAAGGCGATTACGTCGCTTTCAGAACGATTTTGGAGCGTGTTTTTGAGAACGACGAAGAAACGCAATACGGTTTAATCGTTGTCCGCAATAGCTTTATGCACCAGGAGTATCCGATTTTCATCACGCCGGAGAAAGCGGACAAAAAGCGTTGGGATCCGATTTTCGACCGTTGGAACAAGGAGATGTGGGCGAATTACAACCCGAAACACGGCGTTCCGCTTTGCCGTAGCGTCGCCGACTGGGCGGTTCGACGCTTTGACGAGGCGACGCGCCGGGTCAAGTCCCGATGATCGCGTTCCGAACGGTTTTCCGTTTTTGAACGACAAACGCGCCGTCGCGGCCCCTTGACGCGGTTCGCGACGGCGCTATAATACGCTTGCGACGGGTCGTTTGTCGCGCCGTCAAAAGGAGGTTTTTTCGATGAAAATGCGATCTTCGATTGCGCCGAGGCGGTTTTTTCGCTCGATTTTATTCTCGGCATGCATTGTAACCGAAGAAATTTCAACGCTTAGCAAGCGCTAGTTATAGAGGCCCTGATTTCGCAGGGTACGAATAACGATTTTCCGGCCGAAGTGTAGCTGGCCTCAGTTATAGAGGCCCTGATTTCGCAGGGTACGAATAACCGCCAAGTATTTTTTTATTAATTCGATTTTGTTATAGAGGCCCTGATTTCGCAGGGTACGAATAACTCTCCGATATGTTCGGCCGCGTCGTACAGCGTTATAGAGGCCCTGATTTCGCAGGGTACGAATAACCAAACTGAATAACGTTTAGCTTATACAAAGTTATAGAGGCCCTGATTTCGCAGGGTACGAATAACGATCGCGAATACAAAGATCTGACGATCATTGTTATAGAGGCCCTGATTTCGCAGGGTACGAATAACTTTGCCTCCAATCGCAAAAGCAAAACGCGTGTTATAGAGGCCCTGATTTCGCAGGGTACGAATAACCGATGGTGGAGTTCCGTAACGAAGAAAATCGTTATAGAGGCCCTGATTTCGCAGGGTACGAATAACTCGAAGACGACGCAGTTATCGACTACATCGGTTATAGAGGCCCTGATTTCGCAGGGTACGAATAACTGGGGTTGTTGATTTCGGGGGAGTTAACTGGTTATAGAGGCCCTGATTTCGCAGGGTACGAATAACCGACAGAAACATTCATTTCAGTCCTCCTTGGTTATAGAGGCCCTGATTTCGCTGGGCGCGGATAACCAAACTTTCGAAAGATCGCGGCGGTCGAACGGCGGCCGCCAAAGCTCGCGTTCGTCGACCGCGGACAACTCGATCTCCTTTAACGTCTTCAAACCAAAAGAGTTGCAAGAAACGCAAATTTCATTTCAGATTCGGCGAACTCGTTTTCGTCGCTTACGACAATCGCGCTAAAAGCCGCCCGGGCAAGTTTTCTTGGACGGCGAAACCTGCAACGCGTTGCGTTTTCTTAGTTTAGAGCCGCGTCGTTTCCCGGAACGAAGCGTGAAAAATTACCCGCAAGAAATAAAAAACGCGACGTCGAACAGGTTGCGTTCGTCCGGCGCGAAATCGAGGTCAAATCAGTCGAGCGGTTGGTAAAGTTCGACGCGGCGACGTAATAATAGCCGATCGTCGACGGCGTAAACGTTTGTAACGAATAGCGATCGGAGCCGCTGTCGTCGGACGCCAACGTCGTTAAAAAGACGTTCCGGAACCGACGCTGAAAAGCGTCGAAAAACAATCGGGATTGAAAATAAAATAGAAAGGGGGCGCCCTTCGAGGCGGCGTTTTGCGATGAAACGTCAATACGAATTTTTCGCGATTTTTACGCCCAATTCATCCGGAGGATACGGCGTCTGCCTTCCCAACTTGCCCGGGACTTTGTCGGGAGGAGACGACGACGCGGACGCGCTCGAAAGCGGCTCGGGAATGTCTCGAATTGCACTTGGAAGGGCTCTTGGAAGACGGCCGGCCCCGACTCCGGCGGATAGGCTGGAAGACGAATTAACGCCGGGCGAGCGGAGCCGAACGCCGCAAGGCAACGCGACGCAAAATCTCGTTATACGCGTAACGCCGGAGGAAAACGAACGGCTCGCCGAGTTGGCGCGTCGCGCCGGAACGACGAAGTCGGACGTCCGCGCTCTCGTCGCCGCGCAAGATTAAGCGCCGCGACAAGAAACGGAAAACGCCGTTTTTTGGGGCGGCGTTTTTGCAGCAACCGGCGTCGTTTTCACCGGCGTATCGACGCAACTCTTTAATTTCCAAGTAAAACCGAACTCCCTAGGGTTCAACCCAAACGCCGCGACGTCGTCAAGATTCTCGGTCGATCTCGTTTTAAAGCGACGTTTTTTCGTCGTTTCCGACGCCGTCGCAAGTGAGTTGAAAGCGCGACTTGCGCCGTCGACGCCGATTCCGAACGGCAAATCAAGACCAGGAGCGACGATAAGAAAATAACGATTTCGGCGCGAAAGACCGTGCGGCAGACGCGTTCAGGAAACGAAGCGCTCAACTTTCACGTCGGTCGATTTATCCGAGCAACGTCGACCCGTAAGGATGAATTGGACAAGATAGGCGCTTTTTCCCATATTTACGTTTTCTTTCTGACAAACTCGCTCGCCGCAAATTATCTCTCTTTCCACAAAAAACGATCGCAGAAAGGTTGCAACCGCCGACCGGTATGCTCCGAAGTCGACCGCTTCTAAGCCTTTTTCTTTCCGTCGTGGAGTAGCGCGATTACTAAAAAACCGACGTTGACCTCCGCGTCTATGTTGGAGCGGCCCGCTTATTTTTTCGCCCGCCTTATCGCCAATTTCTTTTTTGTTCCGCGGCGCCAATCCCCGCGGCCGATTCCGAAACCAGTCGCTCCTATCGTAAAGCTTGAAAATTATTTCGATAGGAAGCCAATTCGTTAGGATCGCGCGGAACGTTGGCGAAAACTCGACGCTTCCGTAGCGAGCGAGCCAAAAACGCGCCGCCAATACGAAGAAGGTCGCGCAGCTAATATAAAAACACGCGACGTTCAAGCAATGCAAATAAACGCGCCTAGCGAGAACGCGTTACGTCGATAAACATTTGAAAACGCTTGCGAATCCCTGAAAAAATCGTTTTTTCATAAAACGCCGCCTTTGAAAGTATAATTGGCGATCGCACGCTTTCCAATAGAAGCGACGCGAGCGCTTGTTTCGCTAAAACCTTTGGCGTTCGCCATTTGTATCGTCGGACGCGGAATCTTGACGTCGCCCGGCGTAAAAATCTATTTTGGGAAGCGCGGAAAATCGACGCGTTTTTTCGCTCTCGTTCGCTTTGTCAAACGTTTGCGACGTTCCCAGCGTTTCGTCGCAGGACAAACCGCCGTTTTTCCCAAATTACCGTTTCGCTTTTGCTCGAACGTCTTGAATTCAACGCCGCTTCGCTGTTGGGCGCGTCGTTCGGCCTTTTCCTCGGACGAGCGCGGGAAGACAAAACCCGCAACGCATCCGCAAAGATTTTGGAAAATCGTTCTCGTTCCCTCCCCAAAATTCCCCAATATATCGCAACGCGCCGTTTTTTCTCGCGCTCTAGGCGACCTAAAATAACAGGGAAATTCATCGATCGCGTCGTTGGCTTGCTCCGTCGGCGTCTCTTGTCGCAATCCCTCCGATTCCGGTTTGGGCGGAGCTTTCGGACAATAAACGCGAACGCCGGAAGCTTCGACAATCGCCGTCGCGTCCAATTCCAAATCGCTTGAAACACAACGATCCGCGTGATTTTCACACGTTAACGGCGCGACAACGCATAAACGCCTGTTCGGAGCCAAAACGAGCCGACGCCAAAGAGCGTTTGTCGACGCGACGTCGTTAAAGTTCGTCTTCGCCAATAGTTGCGACGCGTCGACAGGACATGGCGCAACCTCCGACGTTTCAACAGGTTCCGGCGCGAAAAAACGTAGATCGAAAGGCGTCTCCGAAATGATCGGCGCATGGTTCAGGTTACGTTCGCCAACGCGCTTCGGAATCTTCGTATTCGTCCAGTCTTTTTGAACGAAACGCTGGAAAAAACGCGACGCAAAAACAAACGGCGAACTCCCAATAAAAGCTTGTCGTTCCGACGTTTGCGTTCCTGAAGATAATATCGCGTCGTTTGTCAAAACGGAGTCGGCTTCTCGATTTTCCAGAATCGACGCAATCAGGCTAAGCGTTTCACTTGACAAAGCGGCGCCGTCGTTTAACTCGATCAACCCGCCCCAAAAGCCGCGCAATTTACGTTCGCCCTCGCTCAACTCTAACGCCTCGCAGATCTCGCTCGGTAAAAAGAATTCGTTATGGAGCGCAAGTCTCCAAAAGACGAACTTTTCTGTTCGGCAAAAAACGCGACGCGGCGTCGTTATCACGCCAAAACGGTCTTCGTTGATCGTCTGACGCATTAGGTTTTCAGCATTAGGTTTTCAAACGGCGATCCATTTCGTCGCGAACGCCGCGTCGCGCCTATTTGTCGAGCGCGACGCGGTCGTCCGCCGTCGTAATATAAAAGTAACGCCGCGCGTCGAAGCCATATGCGTCGTTTTCCCAACTTGCGAATCGCCAGGCGTCCAAACTTTCATTTTTATTCAACCTCCGACCAATGTTTTCACCGCGCGCAAACCGTCGCTTCTCACCCTTATAGAGCATAACTTTGATGAAAATTAGGATGAAAAAATAAAAAAAATTGCGATCGCTGAAAACGCGATGCTTTGCCGGCGTTGCAAATTGCCAATCCAATTAAATATACCGCCGCCTTGCTAAAAACGAACCGCGCTCTAGGCCCGAACGTTTCGACGACGTCGATACAATTTCACTAAACTCCGACATAAGGTTCAAGCGCGTCTTTCGTTCAAACGCGGAACTCATATTTTCAACGCAACGCTCAACTCGCGCTCCGCCGTTTCTCGAACGCGCCGTTCGTCGTCGATCCGCGTTTGAAGTTCGAATAGACGTTGCGCGTCGTCGCCGGTCGTCCAAACAAGACGCGCCGCCGGTTGCGTTTCGCCGTCGACGCGCGTAAGCCTCAAGGTCGGCCGCGGCAATCGCGCCGTTAAAAAAGCGATTAGATTAGGCGGCGTCGCGACATATCGCGTTACCGCGTCAACGTTCGACGCGGCGCGCAAAACCCTGGTCGAACCCGTCGCCGAAAAAGTAGTTGGCGACCGCCGCAAAATACTCTTGAGCGTTTAAGAATAGCGTTGCAAAAACACCCCGAAAGAACGGTCGTGAAAACGGCGGTAAAAACCTGCTAAGACGTCGTTTTACGAAAACATACTGCAGAAATCTATTTTTGCAACATTAACAAACAGGGTCGACGTCGCGGCGAGTTTTCCGCTGGAAATTCGTCGACGCTCCGCCGGTCGGAAACGCAAAACGCCCGAATTTCGCCGGACGAACGAGCGCGTCGCGACGAAAAATCGGGCGTTCTTGCGACGACCGCGACGGTCAAATAGCGACGTCGCGGTCTCTAAATCGCGAAAAAATCGGCGTTAAACTTCGATCAGCGCGGACTCTTCGACCAACGCGGAACCAAGCGCGGGCAAATCGACCGTCGTACGCTTCGCGCCGCGCCGGATCGTCAGCGTCAAATCCTCCTTCAGAACGTTCCAAAGATAAAGCGCCTTCGACTCCGGACGCCAGGCCAACACGACCGGGCGCTCCTCCTCGACGTAAGGAATCTCCTCGGCGCGCAAACGCTCCAAAATCGTTCGACGGAACGCGAACAGCGAATCGAAATCTTCCGCGACCTCCGAAAAACGCCCCGACGACGACGCTCGACGAGCGACGCAAGTCGAGCCGGGAGAACGCAATTCGCCGCGATCCAGCGCCGCCGCGTCGCCGTCGCTCAGGAACGTCCAGCCGTCGCTCGGAATATCGTCGCAAACTTCGAACGGAACGCCGAGCGCCAGGAAAAGCGAATACGCGTTTTCGCCCCCCAAATAGCGCGACGCGACGCCGTAATAGTGCTTGAACGGCCCGGCCAATTTCAAGCCGCCGAAACGCGCGTGCAACGCCTTTTCCCGTTTCATCCGCGCCGACAAAATCGGCCAATTTTGAGGCGGAATCGCGCGCAACCCGCTCATAAAACACGTGTTGCGCACGTCGGAGATCGTCGAAACCGACAACTTCGACGCCATGTTTTCCGGCGAAAGCGTCCCCTCCGGAAAGACGGTCGTTTCGCTGAACGCGCGCCCCGGCGAGCAGAACCGGCGATGCAACAGCGAGCTAAAGAGTTCAATCGTCTTGTTTTTCGGCGGGTCGAACCACGAATCGCCAAACATTCCCTCGCCGACGCGGAAGAGCGAATCGCGGTAGTCGTCGAGCCGAATGCCGCCGCGCTCGCATCCCATGTACATGACCATGACGCCGACGTCGACCGACGCGTCGACCGCCCGCTGCGTCCGATAACACGCGGTCAGCCGGTCGCAAAAATAATCGACCCAGGCGCGCAAAAGCGGCGTGTCGGCGTTGTTTCGGAGATCGTCGAGCGTTTCCTCCCAACGACTTTCGGCGAGCCCGGCTTTTTTCAGGAAATCGGCGCGACACTCCGGACAGACGCAGCCGCCGATCAGCCCCGGCGTCGACGCGAAACGGAAGTCGTCGTCGAGAAAGTAGTTGAACTTCCCGTAACGCGCCTTCAAGGTTCGGATCGCCTCCGCGCACTCGACGTCGGCCGGCGCGTGCCACGAAAAGCCCCAATTTTCGGAACCGTCCCAACGCTTCGCGGTTTTCCAATGTTCGGGCGGCAAATTCGGAAACGCCGAATCCCTCGGGTCGAGCGCGCCGCCGCCGTGGCAAAACGGCACGCTAATCAAATGCGGCCGGATCCCCGCCTTCTTGATCCGCTCGAGCCAATAATCGAGCTTTTCCCACGGATACGGGAAATAGCCGTAAAACCAGGCGCACAGCCACGCGTCGCTCACGCCGGAATCGGCCCAGATCTCCGGCAGCTCGTCGTATTGCTCGAACATTTCGACCGCGGAACTGACGTGAAACGTTCGCTCGGCGGAGTCGATCCGAATATTTTCGTCCGGATCGTAAAGCGGTTTCGGCGGTCGAGCGGCGTCGGCGCCGAAAATTTTTCCGCCCAACGGAACCGCGCGGCCCGCCCAACCGGTCGAAAGCGCGCAAGCGGCGGCGCTTCGCGTTAAAAACGATCTTCGAGAACAAGCCATACGTCGCTCCTTATTTTCCAGACTCTGCGAAAGTGAAAACCGCGACGACGCCGCGAAGCGTCGCCGTAAAAGTCGCGCCCGGCTCCCCCAAGGAACGCTCGACGCGACGGGAAAAATCAAGTCGACCGCGCGATCGACTCCGACTCGACCGTTTCTTCGCGACGCGCTTCCGCCGCCGCTTTCGCCTTCTTTTTCTGCGAAGCTCGATCGGTCGAAAGGACTTGGCGCAACAACGCGGAAACGTCCTCGTAAGGCGTTTCGTTCGGCGATCCGTTGGCGAACTGCATGATCGATTTCTGCGTCCGCTCGGTCAGCGACACCAACATCGACGACGTCGTGCCGAAGTTCGGCTCGGTAACGACGACGCCGCGCTTGCCGGTAACGTCCGGAGTTCGCGAAAACGTGCCGCTCGCCGCCGCCAAAAACGCGACCGCGGAGTCGAGCCGGTGAAGCGTCAACAACCGCCGCACGTACTCCTGGCGCTGATCCTCGCGGTCGTCCATCCGGTTCGCGCCGAGAAGATGGAGCCCCGGCCGGAGCCGCTCGACGCCGATTTCCGTCCCCCCGTACACGACGCCGCCGCTCGTCCGATCGACGCAAAGGAAATTCACGCCCGCGTATCCGCCCGTCTCCAATTCCCGAACGGCCCGCTCCATCGCCTCCTCGGCGTTCGCGCAAGCCAACAACTCTTTGCAGAGAAGCCCGCGCGATCTCGGGTCGAACGGAATCGCCCGCTTCGGAGCGTTCAACGCGGCGACGAACATCCCGTGCTGGTTGACCCCGGCCCAGGTTCCCCCCGACTTGCGATCGAGCCCGCAAACGACGCGCGGACGCCCCGATTGGATCCGCGGCGGTTGGAATTGACGGGAGTACTCTTCCTCTCGGTTCAGCGCGATCAAAATCGGCGCGTCGTCGACCGTTCGGTATTGAATGGCTAAAATACCCATATTAATCTTCTCGCTCTCAATAAAACAATCGACGCTCGCCGCCGAAAGCCGACGCGAACCGCGAATCGAGGTCGAATCGTTAAGCGCAAGACGCGTCGCAACGCGCCCGTAAAGCGACGACGGACGACTGTCCGAAGCGCGGCGAACCGCTCCGACGCGAAGAAAAAAGTCGACGAACCGGCCCCCCCGCTTGCAAGAAACCCGAATCGACGTATATTTTCTATTAAACGCGCCCGGCGACCGCTCCCGCTCGCCCCGGTTCGCTCGTCTTCCCGTTCGCTCGACGCCGTCGCCGACGCCGCGAACGCGGACGATTTTTCTCGCGGAGAAAGAATTGAGGGCGAAAACGCCAAAAATTCTTCCCCTTTCCCCGCTATATTAATATAATGAACAAACTTGCGCAAATAAAAACCCCACTTTCGGGGGGAACCCCTTGTTTTTTAAAAAATTCCCCCTTGCGCGCTCCCTTTCGAGACGTTTCGCTCGTCGCCGCGACGCGATTTTCGCCGCAAAACCGTTAAAACCGGCGCTTTCGACGTTATCCGTTTTCTTGTAAAAACCGAAACGATCGTCCGCGCCCCCTCGCCGACGCAACCGCCCGCCGCCCCTCTGCGGAGGCAAAGCGAGCTTTTCTAATTGTCAAAATCGTTGCATCCCGTTTATTTTTTGAATAAAATGCGGAGATTTTGAAGGAATGTCGACGAAATTCTTGACTTCTCCGCTTGGTATGTTTAAACTAATAAAAGGAGTCGCCGCGCTCGGAGGAAAATTTTTCCGCGCCGAACGCCGCCCGGCGTCCCGAACGTCGTCGCCGCCTTGGCTCGGCGCCGTCCGACGCGGATTTTTTCGCGTCCCTTTCGTTGTTTCGCGCTCGCCTTTCGCCCCTTTTAACGGCGCGCAGCCGTTTTTCGGAGAAGCAAAATCATGTCGGTATCCTCGCAGTCCCTTCGCCGCGTCGTCGGCGTCCGCCTTTTGGCCGGTCTCGTTTCGACCTCGTTCCTGTTCGACGTCGCGTCGGCGCAAAGTCCCGCGGCCTCGGGCGTTTACAATCGAGCGGCGTCCATGCGATACGGCCCGGCCGGCTCCGGCTCGTTCGGCGCGGGCGGCTCGAACGGTTTCGGCGCGTCCCGCGGCGGAGCGAACGGGCCGAACGCCGGTTTCGGCGCGAACGGTTTCGGCGCTTCCGGCGCGCTCGGTCGGGACGCGATCCAGCCCGGCTCCCCCGATTGGAAGCCGATCGTCGTGTCGACGCCGGAATACGTTCACGCAAAACACGACGTCTCGGAGCCGATCCTCTCGGTCGCGACGATGGCGGAAGAGTACGCGATTTTGACGGCGAGCGGCGATAAAACCGCGCAGATCTGGACGCTCGAAGGCCAATTCGACGAGCTTACCGGCGATTGGTCGATCAAAAACGGCCGCGTCCGCAAAACCTACAAAGACGCGCACCGCCAGGGTTTGACCGACGCGATCTTCTCCCCGGACGAATCGCGCGTTCTGACGGCGAGTTACGACGGCGTCGGTCGCCTCTGGTCGATCGGCAATCAGGAAAACATCCGCCCGTACCGCGGCGCCAAAGACCGCCTTTGGAGAATCGCGACGTCCGTCGACGGCGAATACGTCGGCGCGGCGTGCAACGACGGTCGCGTTTACTTCTGGGAATCGCTGACGGTGAACGACGCCGGCAAGCTTCCGAACCGCGAAGACGCTCAAAAACTCGGCCCCGGTTTTGAAAAAGTCGGACACGAAGGCCCGGTTTTCGACGTCGCCTTCTCGCCGGACGGCTCTTTCTGCGCGACGGCGGGCGCCGACGGCTCGATTCGCCTTTGGGATCTGCAAACGTTCCGTCAAGTCGGCGCGTTCGAAGGGCACGCGGACAAGGTTTACTCGGTTCGCTTCTCGTCCGACGGCGCTTACCTCCTCTCGGCGAGCCGCGACAAGACGGCGCGGCTCTGGGATTCGGCGAACGGCCAGGAAATTTGCCGTTTCGTCGGCCACCTCGGCGCGGTGCGCGAAGCGGTTTTCACTCCCGACGGTCTCGTGTTGACGGCGAGCGACGACGGCTCCGTCCGCCTCTGGAGCCCGAACGCCGCGTCGAACGACGCGAACGCGGCTCCGTACGGCGCTTCGTCGACGCCGAACGCTTACGGCTCGACCGGCCCCGGCGCCGCTCAAACGGAAACGGCGGCGAAACCGACGCGCAAAGCGGGCAAACCCAAAGGCGTCGAATTGGCGGTCTTTGAAGCGGGCTCCCCGGTCTTCTCGACGGCCTGCACGTTCGACGGCGTTTACGTCGTCGGCGGATGCGCGGACGGCAAAGCGCGAGTTTGGCGCGTCCCGGGAGCGGCGCCGGGTTACGGCGACGAGAACGCGAACGCGACGCGTTACCCGAACGGCGCGCAAAACGGCCGTCCGACGAACGGAGCGCGTTCGGGACGACGCTAAACGCCAACCTCGAAAATTTCCGGCGAGCGACCTTCGACGCCGCGTTCTTCCCCAAGAACGCGGCGTTTTTTTCGCTCCGCCCGTTCGCCGAAATTCCCCGACAAGAAAACGCGTCGCCCTTTTCGCCTCCCGCCGTCGAGGACGCCCCAAACGCAAGCCGCACGGAGCCCGCGTCGGCCCTTTTCGGCCCGTTTTTTCCCGTCGTCGCGACGTTTCGACGGCGACGTCGCTCTTTTACGTCGAAATTTTCAACGCTCGACCGCGAAACGGCGATTCCGTTAAACGTTGCGAACCAACGTTTTACAACGACGTCCGCGACAAAAACGACGAACGGCGAAACGACGCGCGGCTCGAAATTGGAAAAAAACGGAAAAAATTTAAAAAAGGCTCTTGCGAAAATCGAAATTTATGGTTTAATTACTTTTGTTCGAGGGGGGAACGAAAGCCAAGCCGCCGCGCTTCGCCTTTCTTCCGCTTGCGAACGACGAAAGTTTGAAAGACGCACCCATAGCTCAATTGGATAGAGCATCGGTCTACGGAACCGAAGGTTATCTGTTCGAATCAGATTGGGTGTACTTTCAACTTCCGACTGAAAGTTTGAGAAACGCACCCATAGCTCAATTGGATAGAGCATCGGTCTACGGAACCGAAGGTTATCTGTTCGAATCAGATTGGGTGTACTCTCAATTTCCCTTAGCGACCGACGGCGCGTTTTTGCGTTTTGTTTTGGTTTTTCGCGTTGATTTTGATTCTCGTCGAGCGACGCGACGCACCCATAGCTCAATTGGATAGAGCATCGGTCTACGGAACCGAAGGTTATCTGTTCGAATCAGATTGGGTGTACTTTTTAAGTCCCGTTTTGTCGGGACTTTTTGCGTTTCTTGGATTTTCTGTTTTGACATGGCTTCCTGAAAAATAGACGCGGTGCCAATTTTTTCAGGAGTCGATAAAATGAAAACACGTCTTCCGAAGCTTTGTCGGAACAAGGCGCGGAACCTTGCGTTTGTCTACGCAGGCAAGCGAAAAATTTATCTCGGAAAGTGGGGCGCGCCGGAAACCGTCGCCGCGTATCGGCGGTATATCGCGGAGCTCGCCGACGATCGCGGTTCCGTCGCCGCGAGTAAAACGGCGGAGAAAATCGTTACCGTCGCGGAGCTCGCCGTCGCGTTTCTGTCCGACAAAAAAGACTACTACGTCAAAAACGGCACCTCGACCCGTCAGCACGAACGTTATCGCGCCGCGCTCGCCTTCCCCGTCGAGTTCTTCCCAGCGACGCCGGTCGACGAGTTCGGGCCGAAAAAGCTCCTTTTTTGCCGCGACGAAATGGTGAAAAGCGGACGGTTCGCGCGGACGTACGTCAACACGTTGATCAACTGCGTTCGGACGGTCTTCCGTTGGGGCGTCGGGCTCGAGCTCGTCCGCCCGGAAACGCTCGTCGGGCTCCAAGCCGTCCCGCCGCTCAAACGCGACAAGTCGGCCGCCCGCGAAGTCGAGCCCGTCGAGCCGGTTCCCGGGCCCGTCGTCGACGCGACGCTCCCGTTTCTCCCCGATCGCGTCGCCGCGATGGTTCGGGTTCAGCGGCTCGCCGGAATGCGCCCCGGCGAAGTCTGCGCGATGCGCTTCGGCGACGTCGAAACCTCCGGCGACGTCTGGATTTACGCGCTCCGGACGGACAAGACGGCGCACCGGCGGGCGGCTTCGGCGAAGAAGCGCGTCCCGCTCGGCCCGCAGGCGCAGGCGATTTTGACGCCGTATCTCGCCGAAAAAGCCGACGATCCGGACGCGTTCCTTTTTTCGCCGCGCGACGCCGCCCGCGACCGCGCGTTCGAGCGCCGCCGGAACCGCCGAACGCCGCTCTCGCCGTCGCAACGCCGTCGCGACGCGGCGCCGAAAACGCGCCGTTACAACGATTTTTACACCGAAAATCTTTACTGCAAGATCATCGCGGCCGCCGCGCAACGCGCCGGGGTCGAGCGTTGGGCGCCGAACCGCCTCCGGCATCTCTACGCGACGGAAGTCCGCGCCAAGTTCGGACTCGAGGCCGCGCAGATCATGCTCGGCCACGCCCGCGCCGACGTCACGCAGATTTACGCCGAACGCGATTTCCAAAAAGCCGCGCTGATCGCCGCCGAAATCGGATGACGACGCGTCAATCGCTCCCGGCGGCGGGCGACTTTTCCCGCGTCGGGGAGTCGCGGACGAGGCGGTACTTCGGCGCGGCCTCCCAGCACTTCGCGATCAGGCGGACGAGCCAGTACCAGCCGCCCGCGACGAACGCGCCCCAAACGGCGATCGCGGCGCAGGCCGCCGCCGCTCGGGACGTCGTCGCTCGGGCCGCCGACGCGATCTTCTCCGTCGCCGCCCGCTCGACCGCGTCCAGCGTCGCGTCCAATTTCGTTCGCGCCGCCTCTTCCAGCTCGCCGACCTTCGTTCGCGCCGCCTCTTCCAGCTCGCCGACCTTCGTCTTCGCCGCCTCTTCCAGCGCCGACGCGAGCGCGTCGATCCGCTCCCGCGCCGCTCGCTCGACCGCGCCGCCGATCAGCCCCGCCGTCGAACCGCCGTCGGTCTCGGGATCCGCTCCCGCGCTCGGCCCGGCGCTCGGAGCCGCGCCGCGAAACGGCGGCGTCCACCCGCGTTCGTAAGCCGCGAGCAGTTCGTCGACCGTTCGCGGCGGCGCGGTCGCGCTCGACTCGCCGAACGCGATCGCCGGCAAGCCGAACGACCCCAAAGGTCGCGGCGACTCGTCCGCCTCCGACGCGACGATCGGCGGCTCGTCGGGGTCGGTCGCGAGCGTCGCCGCGCTTTCGGCGCTTTCGGCGACTTCGGCGCTTTCGGCGACTTCGGCGACTTCGGCGACTTCGGCGCTTTCGGCGACTTCGGCGCTTTCGGCGCTTTCGGCGTTTTCGGCGTTTTCGGCTCTTTCGGCTCTTTCGGCTCTTTCGGCTCTTTCGGCTCTTTCGGCTCTTTCGGC
>CAZIJJ010000007.1:43766-102451 GCA_964539525.1 uncultured Planctomycetaceae bacterium
CTCTTTCGGCTCTTTCGGCTCTTTCGGCTCTTTCGGCTCTTTCGGCTCTTTCGGCTCTTTCGGCGCTTTCGGCGTTTTCGGCGCTTTCGGCGCTTTCGGCGCTTTCGGCGACTTCGGCGACTTCGGCGACTTCGGCGCTTTCGGCGACTTCGGGCGATTCGAACCGGCAGGCGACCAACGGCGCGGCGGCGCTCGGTCGGCGCGGAACCGGGCGCGGACGCGGCTGGAACGCCTTGAAATTCCGCTCGATTCGCTCGCCGCAGTTCGCCGCGCCGACCCACGCGTCGAGCGTCGCGACGTATTCGCCCGCCGCGTCGAGTTCGACGAACGCGAACGCCGGAACGACGTCGAATCGGTACGCCCGCCAGGCGCGAGCGCCCTCGGGCTCGTCGACGTCGACCGAACGAATCGCCAACCCCTTTTTTCGCAACGCTTCGACGACCGGCGTCGAGCGGCGGCACGCGCCGCACCAGCTCGCGCTGAAGTAAAGGAGCGTCGGGCGCGTCGGCGCGAACGCAAGGGGCGCGTCGCCGGGCGCGCCGATCCAGACCGCCCGCTCGAACCGCGGCGGCGCGGCGCTTTCGGCGACTTTCGCGACTTTCGCCGAAAGCGGGACGATTCCGCGCGGAACCGGCGCGGAGAAGTCGACGACGCGACCCGACGCCGCTTCGTACAGGAACTTCACCGGGATCGCGAGCCCGTGCGCGGCGTCGAAGTCGTAATTCTGCGCCGTTTCCGCCGACCGGTACGTCAGCGTCGCCCGGCACTCGAACCAGCCGTTCGGAGAGCGTTGAACGATCCCGCTCCCCGACTGGCCTTGGAGCGGCGCCGGTTTGAACGTTTGGAGCCGTCCGAACGCGCCGATCGTTCGCCCGACCCACGCCTGCGGCTCCCGCGCGCCCGGACAGCCGCAGGCGTAAATCGGTTTCTTCGCGTCGATTTCCGCCCGCTCCGGCGGCGCGAGCGGCACGACCGGCGGCGCGAGCGGCACGACCGGCGGCGCGTACTCCGCCAGCTCGGAGCGGCTCGCCGTCAACAGCGCGACGTCGTGCTGTTTGCGCTGGTCGTAATACTTGCGACCGAGCCGCGCGTCGACCGAAATCGGCGCGCCGTCGCCGAAGTACTGAACGACGAACGATTTGCACCCGTCGACGACGTGCGCGTTCGTCGCGACGACGTAATCGTTTTCAAGCTCGCCGACCGTCAGCCCGGAGCCGACCTGCGTCTCCGCGCCGCCGCTCGTCCCGACGACGCGGCAGCTCGACCGGTGCAGATCCTCCATATTCCAGGCCGGTTCGGCCGCCCGCGCGCCTCCGACCGCCGCCCCGACCGCCGCGACGCAGGCCGCCGCGAGTCGCGTTCGCAAAAATTTCCTCTTTTCCGTCTTCTTCATCGCTCCCCCTTTTTTTCGTTTCTCCCGTCAATTAAGCGCGCTCGCAAGCCAGGCGATCGCAAGCGCGAACCAGCCGACCGCGACGAGCGCCCAAACGACGCGCCCCGGCTCGGCGCGAACGGCGGCGACGAGCCGCTCGACGACGCTCGTCGCCGCGGTCGTCTCCGACTCGTCGACGCGCTCGAACCGCACGCCGACGCCGTCGCGGCGTTCGTGCGGAAAGCAGGCGAGCCGGTCGCCGCCGTTCAAATCCGCGTCGACCTGATTCGCGCAAGTCGTTTCGACGCCGGTTTTACAAACGCGGATCGGCTCGCGCAAAAAAGCGCATCGAGCGCACCCGCCCCCGACGACGCGATACCGCGTCCCGTCCGGCGCCGTCCAGACGCCCCCCAGCGGGACGTCGACGAACGCGCCGTTTTCCACTTCTCCTTCTCCCATCTTTCTCTCCTTTCTTAATCGACGACGAGCTCGGCGTCCTTCGCGCAAACGTCGCCGCTTCTAAAGCGCTGCGAGGTCTGGAAATTGCACGGGACGGACGCCCCTAAGAGCGCGCTCGTCTCGAGCTCGATATCGCCGTACGCCTTGCAGTCGAGCGCCGTAACCGCAAGCTTATATCCTCGCGTTGCAATCGATTGCGACTGGACGTAGACCTTTTCCGAAACGATCCACTTTCCGTTGGATCCGGCGGGGGGCGTCGTATCGTCGCCGACGAGGATTTTTACGTTGCGGATTGTCCCGTCGTCGTAGACGTAGATCCCGAAACGGAGCGCGACGGGCGTCGAGTTCACGGATTCGACGCCCATGAAGGCGGCCGCGTCGCTCTCTCCCGACTTGAGCTTGACGCTTGCGATCGGATTGAACGCGTTCTTCTCTTTCGTTTTGAGCTTCGCGGAGGTCAACAGACTCGCGTTGAAACAGGAATGCTTCACGACCGGCGCTTCGTCCTGCCAGTATCCAAGGAGCGCGACGCAACCGCCGGCGCCGCCGGCTGTTGCGTCGGTCGTCGCGACGACGCGGAAGCCGCCGCTCGAGTCGGAGCGGTAAAAATGTCCGACGCCGTTCGGGTAAGGCAAGGCGTATTTTTTCTCCGGCGACGACGCCCCGACCGTTTTGGCGAAAAAAATCGGGCCGCACGCGGCGATCGCGCGGCCGACGCCGCCGGTCGGGATCGGCTCCAGCGCGACGAAGAGCAGGTCGGAGCGGCTCGCCGCGCTTACGAACGAGCCGTTCGCTCTTTCGACCGACTCGCCCGTCGTCCGGACGTCCTTCGTCTCGACGACGAACGCGCCGTTCAGCGCGGCTTCGTACTCCGCTTCGAGCGCCGCGTCGCCCGAAAGCGGTTTCCCGTCGGAAGCGGAGCGCGTTTCGATCCGCAAAACGCCGGTCGCAAAAATCGGCTGAAACGGCCTGAACTCCCGCTCGCCGACGTTCGCGACTGGAACGACCTGCGAGTCGGTTCGCGTCGGCGGCGCCGTCGCGCGAATCGTTCCGGTCGTTCCGGCGTTGACGCGGTCGACGACGCGATTCCAGTCGGCGGCCGATATCGTCTGGCCGGAGACGACCCGTTGAAGAGGCTCTTTCGCCTGCATTTTCTTTCCTTTCTAAAATCTGCGGGAACTGGGAAAACGAGTCCGAGCAGCGGCTCTAGCCGGGGATCGAAACGAGCCGGGCGAGCGCGCCGAAGTCGGCGGCGGGATACGTCTGTTCGACGTAGACGGCGCGAACGACCGGGACGACGACGTTGCGCTTGGAATCGAACGATTTTTCCGTCAACGTCCAGAGGTACGCCCAGCCCGGTTTAAAAACCGCGACGCCGCCGACGTTTAACGTCGCGTGCGGCGCCGCGGCGAACGCGTAGTTCAGCGTCCAGACCCGCTTGCCGTCCGTTTCGGAAGCGGTTCCCTGCGTAACGCCGAGGAAAAGAACCGTCCCCGGGAGAAACCCGAGAAATCGCGTCGCGTTCGTCGTCCCCGTCAGGTTCGAGATCGCGTCGGCGAACGCGCCGAAGTTCGCCTCGAACCCCTTGGGCGCGACGGCGGAAAGCTCGAACGAAAACTTCGGCGCGACGATCTCGCACCCTTCGAACTCTTCGCCGTTCCAGCCGATCCCGCCGCCGTAGTCGGGCGCCGTTCCCGCAATCGGATGCGCGATCGTCGCGAGCGACCGTCGAATCGTCGCCGTTCCGCCCGACGTCGAGAACGACGCGAGCGACATTCCGAACGGCGGCGCGGTTTCGCCCTTGTCCTCCGTCTCGTCCTTCGTTTCCTCCGACTCGGCGGGGCGTTCGTATCGGACGCGCGCCGTCCAGAGCCGCCGAAGCGACTCTTCGTTTTCCTCAAGCTCGACGCCGTCTTCGGCGATCGGATTCCCGAACGCGTCGGTCGGCGCGTTCGCCGCCAGCCAGGCGCGGAAATTTTTGTCGGCTCCGGCGGCGCTCCCGCGCCCTCCGACCGCCTCGATCGTGAAACTCCGTTCCGACTCGGTCGGTTTCGAGCTCGACCCGCGCGTCCGGACGTCGTTTTTCCTTTCGATCCGATAATAAACCACAGTTCTTTTCCTCCCCGCTTGCGCGACGACGTCCTCGCTATCGCCGACGACGTCGTCAGGCGAACGTCGCTCCGCCCGCGCTCCGGCGACTAATCTCCCGCAGAAGGCGCGTCTGCTCTTTCGATTCTTCGAGCGCTCGCTTGTCCCAGTCGTTCGCGGCGCCGTAAACGTCCGCCGCCGCCTGATACGCGGAAAACGTCCCGACGATCGGCTTCGTCGCGGTCGCCTCCGCCGCGGCCGTCGCCTGCGAAATCGCGCTTTCCGCCGACTCGTATTTCGAACGCGCCTCGCCCTGTTTTTCGAGAGCCGCGGCGAATCGTCGCTCGTCCCCCGACGCCTGCGCCTCCCGCAGCTCCCGCGTCGCCGCTTCGAACTCCGACCGCGCCTTCGCGAACTTCTCGAACGGGGTCGCGAACTTCTCGAAATACGCCTCTTGCGCTTCGGCTAAAACCGCGCCTTCCCGCTTTTTCCCGTCGGCGTCCGCCGCGTCGACCTTCCCCTCGAGCTCCGCGACGCGCGCGTCGTCGCGCTCGCCGTCCGGTTTCGCCCGTTCCAAGGCGAGCGCCGCGTTCAGCGCGTCCTTGTATTCCGCCGTCTCTTTTCGGATCGCGTCGATCCGCTTTTCCGCGTTCGACTTCCCTTCCTCGTCGCGACGCGCTTCAAATTCGGCGATCTTGCGCGACGCTTCCTCTTCTTGCCGCGCCGCCTCTTCGCTCTCCTTTTTCCGTCGTTCCGCCGCGTCCTCGTTTTGAACCGCCGCGACCCGCGACGCGGTCGCCTCGTCGATCCGCGTCGCCTCGTCGAGAAGCCGATCGCGCTTTTCGGGGTTCGCGTCCAACCACTCGAAGACGGCGTCGCCGTTCGTCCAGTCGAGGTCGGGCGCGAGCGCTTCCCAGAGCTTGTTTTTCAGTTCCTCGCCCTTGGCTTCGATATCGGCGATCTTCCGCTCGAGGGGGCTCAGCTTCGCGGCGTCGACTTCGGCGAGCGCGGAATCGACGTAATCGTCGACCATCGCGGCGAGCGGGTCGTCCGGCGCGGCGTTCGACCCCGTCGAATCGGTCGGCGCGGCCAGGACGGCGTCGAGCCCCGCGAGCTCCGCTTCGAGACGTTCGATCGTCG
Organism: uncultured Planctomycetaceae bacterium; assembly: GCA_964539525.1. Lineage (GTDB taxonomy): Bacteria > Planctomycetota > Planctomycetia > Pirellulales > Thermoguttaceae > RUG369. The sequence continues at coordinate 48,826 of CAZIJJ010000007.1, forward strand.
CCTCGTTTCCGTCCTCCGCCGCTTTGACGCGCTTGCGGAAGTTTTCGTCGCCGTTCGCGATTTTGAGCTTCGCCTCGCCGGGGTCGGACGTTATTTCCCAATCGAAGATATAGCTGAGCCAGCCTTCCCCGCGTCTTTTTCCGATAAGCTCTTCGACGAACCCGACTTCCTCGTCGGCCATTTTCCGCGCGATCGTTCCCGGCTCGGCGTTCGCCTTCGCCTCGTCGAGCGCCGCTTTCGTCTCGTTTCGCTTCGCTTCGAGTATCCTCCGGTTCAGCTCCGCCTGCGCGTCCGCGGCGAGTTTGATCTTCCCGGTCGTCGCGTCGACCTCGATCCCGACGTCGCCGTACCGCGATTTCAACTCGGCGACGAGCCCGACCGCTTCGGCGATTTCGCTTTTCGACTTCGTCTGTTTTTCGGCCAGCTCCTGGAGCCGCGCCAGCCGCCCTTCGTCCTGCTCGCGGATCGCGTTCCCCGCTTCGAGCGCGCCCGCCGCTTCGTCGCTCCAAGCCGTTCGTCCAAGCGACGCGTCCCGGGCGGCGCGATAAGCGTGAATCGCGGCGACCGCCGCCCCGATCGCCGCGGCGACCCCGAGCGCCGGATGAGCGCGGAGCCAGGTCAGCGCGACGCCGATCTCCCTGCACGCGCCGACCGCCGCCGTTCGCAACAGCAGAAACGCCTTCTTGAGATTGTCGATCGCGGTCTTAATCGTCTCTTTATAGACGACCCACGCGTACGCGCCGGCCGTCAACGCGGCGAATCCGGCGGCCGCCTTCGTTAATTTCGGAAATTCGCGGACAAGCCGCGAGAGCCAGGCGACCGCCGACGCGAGCCCTTCGGCCGCCGCGGCGAGCGGCGGCGCGAGCGCTTCCGAAAACGCGAGGCTCGCGCCGCGAATCGCCGCTTGAAGCCGCGTCGTCGCCGAAACGTATTCGGAAGCGCCGTTCGACGCGTCGCCCGAAAGCGCGACGCCGAGCTCCCGCGCCTCTTCGCGCATCGCCCGCATCCCGTCGGCGCCTTCGGCGAACATCGGCAAGAGAACCTGACCGTCGTCGCCGAAGATTTCCATCGCGCGAGCGGCCCGCTCCGTCGGATCGACGATTCTTGCGATCGCCGTCGAAATCACGTCGAACTGCGCTTCCGGCGAAAGCTGCGACAGCCTTTCCGCCGAGAGTCCCAGCCGCGACAGTTTTTCCGCCGCGTCCGCGCCGCCGCTCGCCGCGTCGGCCAGGGTCGTCTGCATCCCCTTGACGGCGCCTTCGACGTTTGAGATATCCGCGCCGCACATCGTCGCGGCGTAAGCGTATTCCGAGAGAGCTTCGGCCGAAAACCCGACGCGCCCCGCCATTTTGTCGAACGAATCGCCGAACGCGCCGTATCCGTTCATCGCGTTCCAAACGGCGGTTTTCACCCTTTGAAGCGCCGAGCCGACGGATTGCGCCGCGACCGCGAACGCCGCTTCCATCTCGACGCCGGTTCGCTTGACGGCCCCCTCGATTCGCGTTAGCGCTGACTCCAGCGCCCCGACGCCCTCGACGCCGACGCTTACGGTCAAATCGTCTTGCATCGCCGCGATTTTTCGCGCCGTCGCCTGAATTTGCGCCGACGACTCCCTTAATCCGGCGACGAGCCCCGCGTCGTCGCACGTTACGGAGACGTACGCTTCCCCCGCCGTAATCGCTCCCGCGCTCATCCCTCTTGACGCCCCCTCGTTTTCGCGTTATAATGCCCCCGCCGCAATTTTTTCCTCCCGTTTTAGAAAGGCAAACGCCGTGTTTTCCGCTATTTTCAGCGCCGTCCGAAAGATAAACGCCGCGGCGGACGCCGTCGCCCGCGTCTTCCTGGCAATCCTGCGCGTCCTCTTCGTCGTCGTTGTCGGCTGGTTTACGATCGTCGCTCTGATAACCAATCCGGGCGACGTCCTGCGCTGCCTGAAATTCCCCGCGTCCGTTTTGGGAATGGCCCGATTGATCGACCTTATCTTCACCGCGATCCTTTTCGTCGTCTTGCCGGGCGTCCCGATCATCGTCGCTTATCGGGCGTACGAGAAAAACCTCGCCGAAGACCCGCCCAAAGACGAAATCAATCATTGGGCGCGCTTCAAACTCGGTCAATCGGGATTCGAAGCCCCGCTCTTCGTCGGGTGCCTCGTTCAATACTCTCTCCTCGCCGTCGTCTTCTACTTGGCTCTTCTGTTTTCGTCTTGATTAAGCGCGAGCGCTCCGATTCGGCTTAGTCCAACGGCGCGTCGGCCAGGTCGACGCGTTCGACGGCGGCCGTCGTTTCGTCGCGAAACGGGTTTTTCACGTCGAGCCAACGTTTGCGATACGGATTGGCGTTCGCGGCGTAAGTCGCAAGGAACGCGACCCGCTCCCATTCTTCGGCGCGCCGCGCTTCGAACATCGCGTCGAGCTCGCCGAACGTCAAGTCGTCGACGCTCCGGAAGCCGACTCCGAGAAGGGCGCAGCGCTCGAGGATCGAACGCCAAACGCGCTCTCCGCGGCGGCGGCCGCTCCTTCGAGCGCTTTCGTCGCGCCGAAGCAGATCGCGTCGATCCGCGCCGCCCGCGCTTCCGCCGACTTGGCGAGCGCCGCCCGCGCTTTCTCGACCGTCGTCGGGTCGGGAAAAAAATTCAAATACTCCGCCGTCAACGCGGCGACGGCGTCGAAGAGCGCCCGCCCCCGCAACGCGGCTCCGAACGCCGCCGCGTCGACCCCGCGCGCTTGCGCTTCGTCGCGGCAAACTTCGTAAAGCAGATCCGCCGCGAAAAAAACGTCCGTTTCCAGCGCCAGCGCGATCGCCGCGCAGTCGAGGAAATCGAAATCTTTCAACGTCTCGACCGTCTTCATGCGGTCGCGAACCTTTCGCGCCGTCGCCAAATCGATTCGGACGGCCCACTCGACGCCGTTTATATCCTTGAAAGTCATCGCCGCGTTTTTTCTCCTTTCTTGCCGATTATTCCCCCCCCCGGTCAAAGAGCGAGCCGAGCTCGCGCGAAAACGCGGGCCCGGCGGCCGCTCGTCGCGGTCAGTCGCTCGAACCGTTCGCGCCGATCGCGGAACGCTTGAAAGTAACGGTCGCCTCGTTCAGGCCGTCGATCGGGTTCGCGTCGCTCCAAGCGGTAATAATGAAATCTTTCGTTCGTTTCAGGCCGCCGGGCGACGTAAACGTCAGCGCGAACGGCGTTCCCGCCTCCCAATGCGCGAGAAGCGTCGCGTATCCGTCGACGGCGCTTTCGTCTTCCGGGTCGGTTCCCGCCTGAACCGTCATTTGGAAGTTCGTCGCCTTCATTCCCGCAAGATAGCGCGTTTCGTCGGACGCGGCGTTTTTCACTTCGATTTCCGACCGCGTCTCTTCGTAAGTAACGTCGCCGCGCGTTTTAATCGTCTTGCCGCCGACGGCGACGGACGCTTCGAACGCTCGTTTCAAACTCATCTTTTTCGTTCTCCTTTCGTTGATCAACGCGCCGCGCCCCGCCCGCGAACCCAATATTCGACGGCGCGGCGAATCCGCTTGCGGATCTTCTCCGGCGTCGAGTTCGCGGCGAGCGCGGGCGCCATAAACGGCCGCGCCGCGACTTGCGGCCGCAACGTCGAAACGGTCTTGCGCGTCGAGGCCCAACGTTGGAACTCCGGCGCGTTTCGAGCCGCCTCCCATTCTTCGCGCGAATAAAAATAGCGGTAATTCGTTAAGCGATGGCTTACAAGGAATTTTAACTCGGGTATAATCCGCTCGATTTATGGAACGCCTCAATCGTTATGGCTTGCAGGGAATTTTGGTTTTGATATAATTTTTATTTTCCGCGTTGTAGAAAATAAACGGTTATGGCTTGCAGGGAATTTTGGTTTTGATATAATAAATGATCGCGTCGCATTCGCGTTCGGCGGTTATGGCTTGCAGGGAATTTTGGTTTTGATATAATTCGGAGTCATCGGGATCGCCGGATCGAACAGTTATGGCTTGCAGGGAATTTTGGTTTTGATATAATTATTTCGCCGCGCAAATGGAGGCTCTGCGCGGTTATGGCTTACAGGGAATTTTGGTTTTGATATAATAGTCGTCGTCGGTTGTTCCGGTTTGATTTGGTTATGGCTTACAGGGAATTTTGGTTTTGATATAATCTCAACGATTGTATACGTCGGAGTACCTCTGTTATGGCTTACAGGGAATTTTGGTTTTGATATAATTCCGCCTGAGTTTTGGCGGACTCGGGAGACCGAAATCGTCGTTTCACTTGTAAATTTACGGGTCGCGACGTTTTTTTTTCTTTATCCGCGAAAAACGACGGCAAACCCGCGCGATTCGTCTCGCCGTCCGCTCGTTTTTTTCTCAATTTCGCTCATTTTTCGCGCTCCTTAACCCCGACGGCCCGCCCGCCGCGAACGACGTCGAGCGGCCCCGCGATCTCGCGCCCGTTCAGACAAACGGACGCGCCGTCGGGAACGCTTTCAAGAGCCGCCGTCGAGGAACAAGCCAGGCGTCCCCAATTTACACGTTATGTATCGTAGATTAAAGACGATTCAAAAATCGCCAAAGAACTCGCGCCGACGGAACAACAGACGAAGGAGATTCGCAGCGAAATCAAACGACGCGTTAACCAAAGTATGGTCGTCAACGTCAAACACGGAGACCGCGCGTCTTAATTGAGATGCAACGACGCCTAAAGAACGGTTGCTTGAGTCGAAAGTTATCCGTTCGAATCAGATTGGGCGCACTTTCTAAGTCCCGCTATTCCCGGGACTTTTTGCGTTTTCTGCCGCTTCTTTCTTTTTCTCCGAATCTGTCAGAAATTCAGAAATAGAACCGCGACGGTTTTCGAGCGGCGTTTTGCCAAGAACTCGTCGAGACTCCGCTTATTTCAGCCGACGCAACGTCTTGCCGCGCAACGTTTAGTCGTCCGCATCGCCGTTCAAATTAACGCCGCTTTCACCGCGGCGGACGCCCCCGACGAGACGCAAAGTTTCGCGAGAAATTCCCTTCTCCGTTCGCTTCGGTTCTTTAAGACGGAAACTTTCGCGTCGCGGGCGTCTTCACAATCGAACGGTCGAGCGGCGCCCCTGTCGCGGGCCCAATTCCTCGACTTCGCGGGCTCAAAAAATCAGCGTCGCAACCCAAACGGCAAGCGTCGCCAACGGCGCGAAGACGACGCAGGTCAAAAAAATCAAAACGCCCCGACGGCTCATCCGCCCCTCGACGCCCGCCTCCTTTAAAAGCCATCTCATCGGCAAGTCGATCCGCTCCGGTTGAAATTTGCCGGAGTTCGACGACGTTCGCGCGCCCAAAGCGCTGACCGAAAAGCAACGACATACGCCAAACTCGGCGTCCAGACGATTCAAAATATTCGCGCCGCCCCATCGCGCAATCCAGTAACGGCAAACCTGATCCAACGCCTCTTCGTCCGAATATTGCGGGTGATTTTCTCGAAACCGCCGAACCGCTTTCTCGCCGATGAACCTGTCGAGCCCAAGCGCGTCCGCTTTCGTTACGACGACGGCGCACGGCAGCTCTTTTTTCGAGTAAAGCGCGAACGTTTCCTCGCCGTCTTCAGCCAGCCGCGCCGCGTCGGAGTCGACGCGAGTAAAAAAACGTTCGGCGCAAATCTCCTGATCGACCGGACAAACGTTCAAGTCGGCGAGCGCGGCGCCCCGCTCGCCGATCCGATCCTTCAAAAACGGAAGCGCGAACGGGTCGACGACGAAGATCGCGCCGGCCATAAAGTTATAATATTTCTGCTTTTGCAGTTTTTCCCAGTCTTGCGCGAACGTTTCGCCGGACGGATCGTAAAGACACAGCCGCTTGCTCTCGCCCAACCCGCGTCCCGCGTAATCGACGCAAAAAGCCGACGGCGTCGGGTCGTTCGTTTTGTCCGGCCGAATCCCGGCTTCGAAAAGTTCGCGCAATTTCGCGGCGTACGCTCTGTCCGCCCGATACGGAAACGACGGCGTCCAGCGTTTTTCGTCGGCGATCGTCGTCGTTAACGCCTGGATCGCCGACATAAGAAACGCCGTTTTTCCGGACGACGGGCCGCCGACAATCGGAAACGCGACGATCTGCGCCTCGCCGCCGTGTTTGCCGATCGACCGACGGCAATCCGGACAATACGCGACGTAATTGGAGCGGCCTCCAATGCGCGTCGTCGCCAATTTCTCGCCGCAAGGACACGACAGATGAAAAACGTGCAGCAAATTGGGATGCAGCTCCGTATAAACGCGCCGGCAACCCGGACACTTGAAATACAGTTTTTTCAACGTCTTACAACAATGCGGGCAAACGATGAAGATCGATTGAACCCAAAAAACAAGCGCGTCGATCCAACGCAACGCAAACGCAAGAAACGGACGCGCTCCCAAAACGACGACGACAAGAACGGATATTTGCAACGGCGACATAACTGCACGCAAACGCGGTTCCGACGTCGCGTCCAAACGACGCCGCGACCGCGGAAAAATTTCGCGGGAAAGGATAAAATGAAATTCGGTCGAAGTTGCGGCGGCTTATCGTCTCGCCGCGGTTTCCAATTGTTTTAGCGCCAACGGTTTCGGCCCGTCTTCGTCTCGAAAACTTAGCGCCGGGCGTCGCGTTCCCAATGCGACGGCGGAGACGTTCGGACGGACGTCTCCGGATCCGCTTCCCAACAAAGCGCCTTCCAAACGCCGACGCCAAGGGCGGTTAGGATCGAAAAAGCCCCGAGGACGCCGAACGTCCAACGCGTCCAAACCGGCCAACGTTTCGGATTCCACCAAGGCAACGCCGGATAAAACGACGCGTATTTCGTTAAGTCGATTCCCCGCTCGCCGAAAAAACGTACCGCTCGTTTAAGTTCCCCGGCGCGAAAATCGCCGAAAACTCTTTCCAAAGCGGCGAACTTATCCCAGTCGACCAACTTATCCCAGTCGACAAGATAGGCGACGAACGCGATCGAACCGGGCTCCGCGTCGTCTCTCGCGTTGTGTTTTCCCGATTTTCCCGAAAATATTACCGTCGGTTCTTCGCTCTTTTTTTTCGAACTGAATCGCTCGGCAAGGAGCGCGCGGTCGTCCATAAACACGAGGTCGCTCGACTCGGAATTGGCGAAAACGCCGTCGCTCTCGTCGTAAATAGAGGCGTTCAAACGTCTTAACGATTCGCCGCGTTTCCAGGCCGCCAAACTCCAGTCGCCGATCAGGCGCCCTTCCGCGTATTCCTTCAACTTGTCGCCGCCGACGCCCATGAGGTCGAAAATCAACGAATACGTCGTCTGCGTCTTAACCTTTTCGACAAAGAGCTTAAGATAGATCCGCTCAAATTCTGCCCGCGCGGACGGCGTCGCCAAACAACGCTCGAACAAATCTCGCAAACGTTTTCTCTTGCACGATCCCAACGCTTGCGGCGTTTCGATCGCGATTTGGATCCCCAGCGCAATCGCGATCCAAACCTCGTAATCGTTTGGTTCAGGCAAATCTAAAAAGAAGTTTAACGTCCACTCGACAAGAACGTCGAAACGTTGAGCCCCGGCGCCGCTTCGATCGTCCGAATCGAACGCCGCGACGCGCGCCGGACTGTCCGCGCCAAAGATCTCGGGAATTTCATATCTTAACGCGTCGCCTCGCCACAACTTATTTTCGCGCTCGCCGGTCGGGATCGAACGAACCCAAAACGCGACGAACCGACGCATCGTTTCGTTCGTCGCTTCAGGATTTTCAAGTCGATTTTTCGCGCAAAACACGACGACGTAAGACAATATGTTCCGCGTCAACATCGCGACGAAACGGTTTTGGGCGTTCTCGCCGCCCGCTAACTCTTTGCACCCCTTGACGTTTCCTTGCAGTTTGAGCCCGGGTTTCGCAAAACGACTCAAATCGCATTGGAGCAGATTTTGCGCGACGGCCAACCCGACGTGAAACGGCAGCCGGTTCAAAAAGCGTTGCGTCGCGATCCAACGCTCGCGCAAAACCGTTCGTTTATCGGCGCTTAGAAACGACCACGCGCTCTCCCAACCGCTCTCGATCTGCGGAAAAACGCCGCGCGTCATCGAGTAAACGATCGCAAGTTCGTTCAAATAACGCAGATCGAGCGTTCGTTCGTCTTGCCTTTCGCCGTTGTGAACTCCGTCGGGCTTCGACGGCGCGCAAATTTTGGCGTAAACGAAATCTTTCGAAAACTCTAAAAATTGGGACGACAAGACTTTAGCGTAAGCCGAAACGGACGCTCTTTTTCTTCGCAACGCGGCGTCAAGGTCGACGACGACGCGCTTGTCCTCCGGGACGTCGTAAACGCGTTCCAGCGGCGCGAACGCCAAAAAAACGTATTTCGACCGCTTGAAAAGCTCTTCCGACGCCGGGGCGTTCGAATACGTCGTAAACTCAATTTTCGCAGCGATTTCCGGCGGAAGAACGGCGAGAAAATCGCCAAGAAACTTCGCCGCGTTCTTTAAATTTTCCGGCGACGCGCCGACGACCAGATTTTTACGCGAACGCAACGCCTCGACAAATCCGTCGACAAGCGCCGACAACGCGTTCGAATCGGTTGAAAACGGTTTGGGTTTCGGGGCCGCTTCGACGTCGTCCAACTTCAACGACGGCAATGGTTTCGGCTTTTTCCCAAGATTCGCTTCTTCGTTCGTCAACCCGTCGGCAAAAGTCGGCGACGCGAAATAACGGATCGGATCGCGCCACGCTCCTTCGCTCAAAATGAGAGCGTGCGCAAAAAAGTTTCCGTACCGCGTTCCGCCGTAGTCTCGCCCGACGGCGCGAACGCGGCAAATAACTGATTTTCCGCTAGTTAGCTTAAATGAAACGAACGCGACGGGAAACTTCGTCGGGTCGCTCAAATCGTCCGGCGTCGGGCGAGACGGCGCGGAGTCCAACTGGACGTAATGCGCGACCGTTTCGACCAGCTCCTCCTTCTCTTCGCGGGAAATTTCCGTCGACGTCGAGAAAGTGTAAAAGCCGTTCGAACCCTCGATGTTATAGCGGCAAGCCGTGTATTTCCATTGATATACGCTCGTTTCCCACTCCGCTTCGATAAAAATGTCGCCGTTCATTGCGTTCTCCCCTCAATTTCTCACCTTCCGTCGATCAATCCGTTTTGCCAAAGGAGCCAAAGCAACGGGTCGAGCGGCCGGATCGGTCGCGGTTTAAATTGCAAACGCCCCGTTTTCTGCGGATTCTGCCCAAGCGCGCTGAGACCGAAGTAACCGACGCGTTCAAAACGAGTTGCGTTCGACGCAATTTCGCGGTCTTCGTCGATCACGGTCAACAAATTGCGAAAATAATCGCTGTTGCGTTGGAAATCCGAAAGCGACAAACCGCCGCGATGAAACGGCGGCAGAAAAACCGGCGCTTCGTCCGTTAGCAAAAAACGCAGCGCGTCGATTTTCGACAGCGCGATCGCGATCGGAATCGAAATTTTTTCCTGAACTTTTCCTTCCTGAAACGCGTTGATCATCCGCGTAAAAATATTGCCGACCTTAGCGTTGTCGGTCGCGAGTTCCGGCAACGCCTTTTCTTCGCCGGGAAACTGTTTTAAAAACAAATTTCGCGCCGTCGGCATTTGCAACGGATCGACCAAAAAAATGACGCCGGACGAGTGATAAAGATAACGCGTCGCTCGCGTTAGCTCGCGTTGACTATTGAAGCGCTCGCCCGCCGCGTCGTAAAATACGAGCGTCGCCCGCCGCGTCTGCGCGCCGGAAAAACAAAGCGAGTAGATCAACGGCCGCGACGCGGAGCGATCGCCGACCTGGGTCTTGTCTATCGTCGCTAAGTTCTCGTATAACGGACGTTTAAAACGACGATCGTACAAGTTGATCGTTTCGTCGTTCGCAGCGTGAAACGACCAGCCGAATCGCGCCGCCTGTCGTTTCATCTGCTCGATAAGTATTGCGATATAATGACTTTTTCCCGATTCCGTCGAACCGACGATCGAAAACATAAGGTTGGACAACTTCAACTGCGACGGCAACGCTTCGTCGCATTTCGGACAACGCGCCGCGGGCTGCACGGACTCAAAGCAATAGGGACAAATAATCGCCATTTTACATTTATCTCGACGCTTAAAACGTTTTACAAACCGACGTTAAGTTCCGCTCTTTCGTTAGCGAGCCTCGGCGTCGCACAGCTGCAAATGAGCGTCGGGCGGATCCAACAAAGCGAAGTTTGCGCCGTCGTCGCGATTTTTCAGGTAACACCGATAATAAGCGTCCGCATGGAAATGCTCGTTCAATCGCAACTCGAGTTTTCCGTCGTTCGACGGCCCGATCGACTCGACGATAACGTCGCCGTCGTCGCGTCGAAGCGGCGGCCGATTCCACTGACGAACGACGCAAATCTCGGGAATATAAAGGCTTCCGTCGGTCGTTGTAAATCGCAAAAACGTTTCGTCGGGAGGCGTTCGCTTCGCCCAAAGACGCGACAAAAGGCCCTTCGACTTACGCGATCCGACTTTCTGATATGAAACGTAAGTCCTACAATTGCGGAAATTAACGCCTTGCGACGATCGTTCCTCGCCGTCGACGCAATAAACCATAAACAGCTTAAAATAACACGTCGCCGAGCTAGAAATCGAGCGTTTCCAAGCATTTGCGCTCCAATAATCCTCTTTTGAAACGGCGTGGCGTTTGCACAGCGAATAATTTTCCTTGCGCGGCGGTTCGAAGGAGTTCTCCAAAATTATCGCGCGAACGGCGTCCGACGGCCAATCCCAACTAAAATAAACGCCGTCGTCGACGTAATGCGCAACAATATTTGTCGCCGGAGGCAACGCGCAAAATTCCCGTTCTTCGCCAAACGTAAAATTCGTTCCGTCGGTCGTCGCCGGCAATATGAAGCAACGCGATATTCCATTGAATTTTCGAGAGATAAAGCCCGTCGCTCGGCCCCGTTCGTCCGTTTTTCCCGGTCGACAAAGCGCCGGATTCGCTTTCAATCGCTCGCTAAGTTTTTGTTCCGAACCGCCAAAAGTTTCGCCGCAGGAAAAACCGCTCGGTTCCGACAAAACCCAAAACCGAACCTCGCCTCTTTTCGGCGCCGTCCAAGTCAACGCAAGCCCTTTGCTCGTGCCGTCCGCCTTCAAGTCGACGACCGGCGGAACCTCGCGCGGAGTCCCCTTAAACCGTTGCGGATACGTTGTTTGCGTTTCCCCGTCGTCGTCCCGATAACGCAACGCGACCTCGTACTCGTACTCGCGTCCGTTTTCGAGCTCAGCGTCGACAAATCCGTCGATCGCAACCGACTTGATAAGAACGCGCGCTTCGTTCGGTCGCGTCAAATCTTTACGATAAACGACGATACCGTCGACTTTAGGCGAAACGTTCCAAACGATCCTAAGCCTGTTCGAACTGGCGACGACTTTAACGTTTCGCGCTTCGCCCCGTCTGACCGCGACCTCGCTTTGAACCTCGGGCGAACTCTCTCCCGACTTGCGCGTCGCCGCAACTTTGTAAACGTAACGTTCGAAATCTTCGGCTCTTGCGTCGATAAAAGAACATTCGCCGGTCGATTGGCAAACGACGACGCCGCGTCGCGCTCTCTCGCTTTCCGAACAATCGGCCGGAAAGCGTTCGACTCGATAGCCCAACTCGCCGAACGAGGGCGACGGACTCCACTTAATCTCAATTCCGTTCGTCAAAGAACGCGTTTGCACATCGCTCGGGGGAGCGGGCGGCGCCGAAGCCAACGCTTCCATCGTCGAAGCCAACGCTTTTTTCGCTTCTTCAAAATCGGGATAGCGGCTCGTTAAGTCCTCTACTTTCCGCTTCTTAACGTCCAAATCCGTTTCGCGCGTCGCGACGGCCAACTCGTTGCGGATCGCCCGCGTCGATCGTTCCAACTCCGCCTTTTTCGCAACGACTTCGGATCGCAGCGCCAAATTCGACGGAAGCTCGTCGATAAGCCGTTCCGCGGAGAAAAAGCGCTTCCGGAGTTGAAATTCCTCGATCTTGCGAAGAGATTCAAGATAATCTTTCTCCGATTGCAAACGCTTCTCAGCGCGTTGTTTAAGTTTCTCGACAAGCGGAGAATATCCGCCGTCGAAAGAGAAACCGCGGCATAATTTTAACGCGTCGTCGAAGCGACCGGAGTCCAACTCGGCTTCAAATTTTTCGTATCTTTGACGTGCGAAAAAGTCGCGAAGTTGCGTCGCAACTTTCGATAATTCAGGGTGTTCCGGCCAATAAACTTTCGCTTTCTCCCAAGCGCGCGTCGCCTCGTCAAAATCGCGGCGCCCCAACGCCTCCTTCGCGCTTTGGATCGCAAGCTCGCAGTTCGCCATGTCGCCGAACGAGAAGCCGCAAGACGGGCAGAAATCGCTTAAAACGCTCTCGACGCCGCACTTAGGACACTTGGTTCGGAGCGAATACCCGCATTCGACGCAACGCGCCGCGCTCTTGTCGTTTTGACGAAAACAGTTCGGACAGTTGACGCTCTCCGCAAACGCCCGTCCAACGTCGCAACTCCTTGGATCGAGGCACTTACGCTTATTGACGTAATAATCGTAAACAAACCATTCGGCGGTCGCCGGCGTCATCCCCTCCTCGGTCGCCTCTCGCAACGACCGCGCGTAATTCTCTTCCGTTACGAATTTTACGGCGCGGCCGTTTTCACTTTTCGAAACGATCCGCCCGTTAAAGATCGGTTTCAGCTTCTCTTCGAACTGAAAATTCGCCCAAGACGCTTCGAAACCTTTGCGGGAATCGCCGCTTTTAAAAAAATCTTTCGCAAGTCCGCCGATCGTTCCTAAAGCGTTGATCTCCGCCGTTTTAGTGGGAGCGACGCGCGCTTTGCGGCACGCTTCGTTCGCCGCGTCCAACAACGTCGTAAGCTTCGACGTCCTCGCGACTCCGAGCGCTCCGTAAATATTTTTTTTACGCAACGCCGTCAAGCAGTTGGTCAACTCGCGCAACTTCGACGTATCGTAACGGGGCAAGCCCGAATCGTCCTCCGGTTTCGTCGGCGGATCGGGAACGCGACGCGTCGGCGCCGCGTCGCAAACAGGAACCTTAACCCGTTTTCGTATCGTCGTTTCGGAAAAGAAAACTTTATATTCCTTAACGATCGCGGCGACCTGTTCCGGCGCGATCGTCTCCCCGGAACAAAGCGCGATTTGTTCGTCGAGCGAACGCAACGCCGCCCCTCGAGCCGCCGCGCCCTCCTTTTTGCGGAACTCCTCGTCTTGCAACGAGGTTCGCAAATTCTCGACTCGTTCGCTAAGTCCTTGATACACAATGCCGTCGGGATTATTGCGTTTCTTATTCCACTCGTTCTTTTTTTCGTTGATCCGCGCCTCGATCGTCGCCCAATCTTTCGTCGGCGGATCCAAAAATAATTCGAGAAGAATGTAAAAATTATCGCTCGAAGTCGTGTTCATTTTACTTTTTAATTTTCACTAAACCACGATAGAAAAGCAACTTCCGTCGACTTTTAAATCGTTCGCGCAATCGTTGAAAAGTCGTCGGCTAACCGCGGCAAATTCGAAAAGCAAGCCTCTTTTTCGACGACGCGACGCGGAGCCAATTCGTTTCGTCGCCGACAAAATTTCGCCGTCCTGAAAACAAACGACCAACGGCGCCGCCGCTTCCGTTCTTATCAACGCAAGCGACGACGCCAAAAGAGTTTGCAAACTCAATTCCAAGCGCGAAACGTTTCTTATTTTCCGCGTTTCATTCGACGATCAATTCCGAACAACGCTTCTCCTGGCGGCGTTTTTCCTCCGCGGGCAACGCGGAAGAACCGGTCTCAATCTCTAACGTTACGCGCCGACCGCTCCGCTCGATCGCCGTCGCCGTCAAAAAACCTTCGGCGTTCATTTCAAAAACGACGTCGATCGGCGAGCCTACCGGTTGCCCCGGCGAAAGTTGCAACTCCTTGGAGGCCAGGAACGTAGACTCGCCGACGTCGACGCCGTATTCCGCTTCGGATTCGTCGGCCAAATTTTCGCAAACTTGAAATTCGATCCTTAGTTGACGGTTGCACACCGTGTAAAACGTCGCCCGTTTTTGAACCGGAAGCGGCGTGTTTTTGTAAATCAAGTTGGAGACGCGCATTCCGTTGTCCGGATCGTTCCAGAGGCTCGGCTCGTCGTTTTCAACGATCCGCTCGATGTACGCGTCGTACCGGCGATTGTCAAAAATCGTCGGCGTTCCAAAACTTTTGCTCGCGACGTTGCGCACCTGACGCGTCGCTCTTTGGATCGTTTCGAGCGTGTAACCGGTTTCGGACGCGACGGCCTCCATGTCGTCGAGCGTCAACTCGGTCGAACGCCCGCTAGTCCGCGAACGCGCTTTCTCTTCCAACATCTTTTGCAGAGCCAAGTTGGAACCGATGATCGCCGCGCCCTTCGCGACCGCCTCGTCCGGGTCGAAAAGTTTCGGCGCGATCCCAAATTCTCGCTCGACGCTCGCCGCGACCGCCGGCATTTTCGACGATCCGCCGACCAGCACGATCTCGTCGACGCGCGCTCCCTTTTCGAGAGTTAAATCAAACGCGCCGCGGGCGAAATCAAGCGTTCGATTCAGCAAATCGGACGTCGCCGCCTCGAACTCGGCCCGGGTGATCTCGACGCGCGCCGACTCGCCTTCGACGGTAACGCGCTCCGACGCTTTGTCGCGAACGCTCAGCTGTTTTTTCATCTTTTCCGCGATAAAGAAAAGTTCGGCGAGCGCTTCCTGCGAACCGTAAAAGTCGAAATCGCAACCGGTTGCGTCCTGGAATCGTTCGACGAGCAAACGGACGATCCGGTCGTCCCAATCTTTGCCGCCGAGCCGGTGGTCGCCGTCCGTGCAGATCACGTCGACGGAATCTTTGGAAAAACGAATCGACGTCACGTCGAAAGTTCCGCCGCCTAAGTCGTACACGAGAACGACTTTATCGCGATCGCCGCCGTTGACGCCGCACGCGATCGCCGCGGCGGTCGGTTCGTTGACGATCTGTAAAACGTTCAGCCCGGCCAACTCTCCGGCGCGCCGCGTCGCGTTTCGCTCCTTAATGAAAAAGTAAGCGGGACAAGTAATTACGACGTCGCGAACCTCTTCGCCGAGCGATTGCGACGCGTCTTGAACAAGTTTGCGAAGGATGAAACTCGAAATTTCCTCCGGCGTGTAAAGCGCGCCGCCGTATTCGGCGTAAAACGTTTCGTCGCCCATACTTCGCTTGATAAAACTGCACACGTTTTCAGGGTCGGTCTTCGCCGCTTCCTTCGCATCCGAACCGACGACGACGCGCGAGCCGTCGAACCAAACGCACGACGGCGTCGTTCGCTCGAAATTGTCGTTCGGAACGATTTCCGGCTTGCCCGTTTCACCGACGTAAGAGACGCAACTGTAAGTGGTTCCGAGGTCAATCCCGAATACTTTATCCGATCTTTTCATCTTTGGCGCCCGCTTTCGTTCATTCGATCGTCAACTCGCGACCGCGCTCTCTCGCGGCGGCCAGTTCTTCCTCGCTCATCCCGACGTCGGCCTGGAACGTCGCGACGATTCGAACGTTCGTCGTTTCCTCGACGGCCGTCATTTCAAGGCGTCCTTCCGGCGACAACTCGAATTCAACGCGCACTTTAGAACGAGCGGGCAACCCCGGCGGCAACTCGAGCGTCGCGGTTCCAAGCTCGAAAGATTCCTCGAGCGGCGCGTCGTCGTCGCTCGAATTATTGGAGAAAACGCGCAGTTCGACGTATTCGGCGTCGGCGTCTTCGGTGAAGAAAACGCTCGAACCGATCGTCGGCGTCGGCGTTTGGCGCGCGATCAAATTCCGAACGACCGGGACGCCGTTCTTTTTCGCCCGAACGCCGTAACTCTTTGTCGCGACGGTCGTTATCGACCTTTTCACGGTTTCCAGAACGTAATCGCTCGAAACGCCCTGCTCGACGCTCGTTTCGTCGACGACGCTTTGTCGCTCCGACTCGTTAAGCTCGTCAAACGATTTGCCGACAAGCTCTTGCGCTTTTTCTTCGAGCGCGATCTTAATATGGCGGCATTGCCCGAAAAGCGCGGCGCCCTTCGCGACGGCCTCGTCGACTTCCAACATCTGCGGCTCGCAACCGAGCGAATCGGCGAACGCTTCGCGAACGCGCTCCGCAATCATCGGCATTCGCGTCGAACCGCCGACCAAAAGGAACTCGTCGATCTTCTCAACCCCTTTGGTTTTCGCGGTTTCCAACACGGAGCGCGTAAACTCGATCGTGCGGTCGACCAGCTCGCGCGTCAACTCTTCGAACCGCTCGCGAGTAATCTCGACGTTGAGCCGTTCCTCGCCGCTCGAAACGCGGACTTTCGTCGCGTCGCGTTTCGTCAGCGTTCGCTTCGCTTTTTCGGCGTCGTATCGCAAGTCGCAACTCGTTTCAGGATCGTCCAATATGTTTTCCAGGCCGGTCGCGTTTTCGAATTCGGAGACCAGATAACGAACGATCGCGTCGTCCCAATCTTTGCCGCCGAGCCGATGGTCGCCGTCGGAGCAAACGATCCTGATTTCCGCGTCGTCGATCGCAACGACCGTCACGTCGAACGTTCCGCCGCCGAGGTCGTAAACGACGGCGTTTCTAGATTTACAACCTTCCGCGTCGTCAAGTTCGAGACCGTCGCCGAAATTGTAAACGCAGGAATCCTGGTTCGCGTCGCGACCGTTCATCCCGTAATAGAGCGCCGCCGCGGCCGGTTCGTCGAGAATTTGCAACACGTTAAGCCCGGCCAGTTCGCCCGCCAGGCGCGTCGCGTTTCGCTCCGCTTCGCCGAAGTACGCCGGACACGTGATCACGACGTCCTTAACGTCGCGTCCCGTCGTTTGCTTCGCGTCTTCGACAAGGCGCCGCAAAATATAACTCGAAATTTCCTCCGGCTTGTAGTCGACGTCCCCGTAATGAAACGCGTAATCCGTTCCAATTTGGCGCTTTATGAAATCAACGACGGAGCCCGGATCGGTTTTCGCCGCTTCTTTTGCGACGCGTCCGACGATAATGTTCGTCGGCGATTCGAAGAAAACGACCGACGGCGTAACGCGTTCGTTATCGGAATTTGGGATAATTTCCGCTTGGTTAAATTCGTTGACGAAAGCGATCGCGGAGTAAGCGGTTCCCAAATCGATTCCGTAAATTCTCTTCTCTTCGCTCATTGCGTTTAACTCCTTTATTTATCCGCGTTAACGCCCGCGTTTGATTTTAACGTTTCGTTCGTTTCGCTTTCGTTCGTCGCGGCGGCGATCTCCGCGGCCGGACGTTCGGCGCTTTCCATTTCGTCGTTCTTCGACTCGGTCGCGTCGACGGTCGGCGGTTCGTATTTATAAACGTAAACGAGCTCTCTTCGAACGTTGCGTTTCTTTCCGTTCGCTTCGTAATCGAAACCGAAACGGGCGGACTCGACCGTTTTATCGAGCGTTTCGTCGCTCGTCGTTCTCGTTCCCAACGCTCGTTGACGCGCCGGATCGAATTGGGAACCGTCGGGCGCCGAATAAGCGAAAACGTCGTGTTTTTCGAGCGCGACGCGCAGATTCTCGGCGGTGTCGCGGATAAACGTCAACATTTTTTCGCAAAGTTCCGGGGTTCGCTCGCGACTTTCGTAAGCCGACGCGCGCTTCTCAATTTCGTCGATCTCGCAAATAATTTCGATAATCAGGTCTTTTTTAAGGGCCCAAAAAACGTCGTCGCGATACGCTTTGCACTCCTCGTAAAGCCGGTCGACCTGTTCGTCTTTTTTCTTGTCAAACTTGAACTTAACGTCGAAATCTTGCCGCAACGCCGTCGCGACGTCGAAAATTTCGCGCAACAACTCGCCGTTCTCGCCGCCGTTTTCCGCCGACGCATTCGGTTCTTCGCCCGATTCGGCAAGTTCCGCAACTTCGACCGGTTCCGCAACTTCAACCGGTTCCGCAACTTCGACCGGTTCCGCAACTTCGACCGGTTCCGCAACTTCGACCGGTTCCGCAACTTCAACCGGTTCCGCAACTTCGACCGGTTCCGCAACTTCGACCGGTTCCGCAACTTCGGCGGTCTCCGACGCGGCGGCGGTCGCGCTTTCGCAAACGTCGGCCTTTTCGTCGGTTGCGTCGGTCTCTTCCCGTTTGACGGCGCCGTCGTCGACGTTTTTCTTGTCGTTGGCCGACGCCGAATTCCACCAATTATACCCCATGAATTTCTCCGCGATAATTCCGTAACAAAAACAGTCGTCGCGTCTTCGGGCCGCGCCCGCAAACGTTACAAACGGTTAATAATTAACAATTAATTAATAATGGCAATAATTCGCATGCGCCTTTGAAAGCATTATAACCGTCGTTTTCGCGGCGTCAACCAAAGGCGAGACGCCCGACGTCCCACCTGAAAAAATATTTTGGAAAATACCCAAAAATTTTGCGGAAAAATCGGAATAATCGTTACAAAGCGAACTTTTTCGCGCTTTTCGCCGCCTCCAACCGTCACGGTTCGACGCCCCCTTGCGCAACCGTGAAAATCGCGGTATAATGCGCCTTAGAGCTCGTCGAGCGCTCGATCGCGTCGCCGACGGGCGCCCTCGCCGACGATAAAACCTTAAACGGCCCAAGTTGCGTCGATTCGGTTCGTCGCGATCCGTCGTTTCGAAAAAAAATCGAACGCAAAAATCGCCGTTTCGCGCTTCGTCGTCGCAACTCCCGAAATTTACGACGTTTGCGACGCGGCGTCGTTTTCCAACGCATTCTTCGAAATCCAACGGCAAGCGTCGCGCGGCGCCCCGGATTTCACATCACGCAACCTGTTGCAAAGAAAGGCTTTCGCAATGTTGAAACGGACGTTTTTAACCGGTCTTTTCGCAACGTTTTTGACGGCGACGACCGTCTTCGCGGGCGAAATTACGTTCTTCGGAACGACCGACAAAAACCCGCTCGAGTACGAACCGGGCGAAAAAATGACGTTCAGCGTCCAATGTCTCGAAGACGGCGCCCCGGTCGGCGGCAAAAAATTGACCTGGACGCGCTCCGGCGACGACGGCAAAACCGAACGCGGCGAAGCGATTTCCGACGCCGCTAACCCGCTTAAAATCGAGACTTCCACCGACATTCCCGGCTTCGTTCGCATTCAAGTTTTCGCGCTCGACGAAAACGGCGACGCGCTCGACGGCGAACAACGCCAATTCAACGGCGGCGCCGGCGTCCTCCTCGACCAAATCGAAGGAACGCCCGAACCGGCCGACTTCGACGAATTTTGGAACCGCCAAAAAGAGATTCTCGCGCAAGTCCCGGTGAAAGCGACGCTTACGCCGGTCGATTCGGGCGTCGAAAACGTTCTCGCGTTCGACGTTAAAGTCGATTGCGCCGGTCTCGCTCCGGTCTCCGGCTACCTCTGCATGCCGAAAGACGCGAAGGAAAAATCGCTCGCCGCGCACGTTTCATACCACGGCTACGGCGTCGGCTCGGCGAATAAAAACGCCTGGATGGGCAAGTCGAAAATCTATTTCGACGTCAACGCGCACGGGATCCTGAACGGTCAAACTCCCGAATATTACAACACGTTAAGATCAACGTTCCTGGACGGTTACGGCTTCTCAAAAGAGGAAAACGCGAAACCGGAATCCGCTTACTGGACGGGCATGATGGCGCGCGTCATGCGGGCGCTGCAATACGTCAAATCGCTGCCGGAATGGGACGGCGAAAACCTCCTCGTCAGCGGCGGAAGCCAAGGCGGTCTGCAATGCCTCAGCGCGGCCGGTCTCGACTCCGACGTTACCGAAGTCGAAGCGCATGTCCCCTGGTTCTGCGACTTAGCGGGCAAAACGAAGAACGGTCGCCTCCGCGGCTGGTTCCCGGAATGGGTCGACGGCCTCGGCTATTTCGACACGACGCACCACGCGAAACGCATCAAAGCGAAGGTTACGATCTACTCCGGCCTCGGCGACTACGTTTGCCCGCCGTCGGGTCAAGTTATTCTCTTCAAAGCGATTACGTCCGAAAAGCGCTGGGTCGTTCATCAGGGCAAAACGCACGGCTTCACGCAAAAAGACGCGCCGTCGTACACGATCGAAGAACCTGCGAAATAAAGATTTAACGTCGAAAGCGCTCGGCGTTTTACGCGCTTCCGAAGCGTTTTCGCACCCGTTTCACACCCGGCGGCGCGTCCCAACGCCGTCGGTTCCAACCCCATTATTCATAAGGATAACGCAATGAAAAAATTCGCGTTTGCGCTCGTCGCGCTCCTCGCCGGAGCGGTCTCCGCGTTCGCTCAGGACGACGCCCGTCTCAAGGTCGGTTCGAACGACGTTTTCAAAGGCCCGGTCGGCCTGCAACTTTACAGCCTTCGCGACACGTTCTCGAAGGACGTCGAAAAAGGTTTCCAAACCGCGAACGAACTCGGTTTCGGATACGTCGAATTGGCCGGAACTTACGGTATGAAACCGGAGGAAATGGTCGCGAAACTTAAGGCGAACAAACTGACGGCGGTCGCGGGCCACTGGGATTACAACCTCTTCAAAAACGATCCCGACGCCGTCGGTCGCGAAGCGAAAGCGCTCGGTTTGAAGTACGCGGGCGTCGCCTGGCTGCCGCACGACGGCGAACTCGACGAAGCGGAAGTCCTTGCCGCGGCGGAAGTTTTCAACAACGCGGGCAAGGTTCTCGAGAAGTACGGGATCGGCTTCTATTACCACAACCACGGCTACGAATTTCTCCCCTACAAAGACGGCAAAACGCACTTCGACCTGCTCGTCGAAAAGACCGATCCGCGCTACGTTTCGTTCCAAATGGACGTTCTTTGGACGATCTTCCCGGGCCAGGACGCGGCGGCGCTTCTCCGCAAATATCCTAACCGCTGGTCGCTCTTCCACTTAAAAGACCTCAAGAAGGGCGTCGAAGGCAACCACTCCGGCGGCACCGACGTTGAAAACGACGTTCCGCTCGGCTCCGGTCAAGCGAACTACGCCGAAATTTTGAAGGCGGCGCAAGAAGTCGGCGTCAAATATTACTTCATCGAAGACGAGTCGCCGCGCCCGGTCGAGCAGATCGGTCAAAGCCTTAAATTCCTCGAATCGGTCAAGTGGTAAGCCTTGCCGTTTAAACGTTTAAAGCCGCCGCGTTTTTGTTTTTTTACGTCGAAACAACGCGGCGCCGAAACGTTTTTTTTTCGACGCGACGACGTTTGACAAGACGAAAAATTTGTCGAACGACGCCGCGTCGTTTTTCTCGCAATTTTACTTTTTCTCGCCGTTCGTCGAGCTTTTTTTTCTTGCGACGCAAGCCGTTTTCAATTGCGCTAAATCCCGGAAACAAAGCGGTTGCGCAACTTTCGTTTCCAACGTCGCAAGCCGTTTTCCCGGAACGCGTTCAGGATCGTCGCCGCAACTCCCGAAACCGCAAGATGTTGCGCCCCCGGCGAACGACGTTTCACAAACTTGGGCCGACGTTCCTCCCCCGCCGTTTCGCTTTCGTTTTCGACGACTCGCGACGCAAAACGGACGCCCTCTCCCCGCCCCGGCCGGACGCCGAAACGAAAACGAACGGCAAAATCGAGCCAAAGCGTCGACCGAAACGCCTCTTACGCCAAAATCGAGGAAGACGGCGAAAGTTCGGCGCGCTCGCAAGCCCCCCGTTGACAGACGGCGAAAATCGGGTATAATTTACAAGAAAAATGACGTTTTCGGGCGTTTTTTTCCTGCCTTCGTCGAACTTAACCCTCGAAAACGCAACGCTTACGCAAAACCTGATCGCTCGTTCCAGCGGCGCGGGGCTCGTTCGAGTTCGCGCGGGCGGCGGCATTACACCTTCGTTTGGAGTCGAAAACCAAATGGCCTACGAAATCCTCCGAAAAGAAACTCTTAATCCACAGATATTTCTGATGGAAATCCTCGCGCCGGCCGTCGCCAAAAAAGCGGAGCCGGGCCAGTTCGTTATTCTGCGCCTCGACGAGTTCGGCGAACGCGTCCCCTTCACGATCGCCGATTACGATCGCGAAAAAGGCGGCGTTACGATCATCGTCCAGGCGGTCGGCAAAACGACGCAAGACCTTGCGAAATTCGAAGCGGGCGACTCCATCCTCGACTTCGTCGGGCCGCTCGGCGTTCCGACCCCGCTCGAAGGACTCAAAAAAGTCGCGGTCATCGGCGGCGGGCTCGGCACGGCCATCGCTTATCCGCAAGCGAAAAAACTTAAAAAACTCGGCGCGGAAGTTACCGCTATCGTTGGTTTTAGAAGCGTCGACTTTATCATTCTCAACGACGAAATGACGGCGGCGTCCGACAAACTGATCGTCGCGACCGACGACGGCTCGAACGGAAACAAAGGCTTCGTTACCGACAAACTTAAGGAAGAGCTCGACGCCGGCGAAAAATTCGACGAAGTCATCGCCATCGGCCCGCTCCCGATGATGCGCGCGGTCTGCAAACTCACCGAACAATACGGCGTTCCGACGACCGTCTCGATGAACCCGGTGATGATCGACGGCACCGGAATGTGCGGCGGTTGTCGCGTGATCGTCGACGGGCAGCCGAAATTCGCCTGCGTCGACGGCCCGGACTTCGACGGCCATAAAATCGACTGGGACGCCGCGATGAAACGTCAACAAATGTACAAAGCGCACGAAAAACGCTCGTGCGCCGACGGAAAATGCCGTATTGGAAGGGGGAAATAACCGTGGCTAAAGCTAATATGCGCAACGATAAGAATCCGATGCCGGAACAGGCGCCGGACGTCCGCAACAAGAACTTCCTCGAAGTCGCGACCGGTTATACGGCGGAAACGGCGGTCGACGAAGCGCGCCGTTGCTTGAATTGCAAGAACAAGCCGTGCGTCCAAGGCTGCCCGGTCGGCGTTAAGATCCCGGATTTCATCGCTTTAGTAGCCGAAGGCGATTTCGAAGGCGCCTACGCGAAAATCTCCGAAACGAACGCCCTTCCCGCCGTTTGCGGTCGCGTTTGCCCCCAGGAATCGCAATGCGAATCGAAATGCGTTCGCGGTATCAAAGGCCAACCGGTCGGCATCGGGCGGCTCGAACGTTTCGTCGCCGATTATTACCGCGAAAACTGCGCCGATAAAGAGCGGATCGTCGCGTCGGAACCGAACGGCAAAAAAGTCGCGGTCGTCGGCTCCGGCCCGTCCGGTCTCACCGTCGCGGGCGACTTGGCGAAACTTGGTTACGACGTAACGATTTACGAAGCGTTTCACACGGCGGGCGGCGTCTTGATGTACGGCATTCCCGAGTTCCGCCTTCCGAAAGCGATCGTCCAGCAGGAAGTCGCTAAACTCCGCAAATACGGGGTTAAGATCGAAACGAACGTCGTCGTCGGCAAAACGCTTCTCGTCGACGAATTGCTCGAAGAAATGGGTTACGACGCCGTTTACGTCGCGTCCGGCGCCGGGCTTCCGTCGTTCCTGGGAATCGAAGGCGAAGCGCTGAACGGCGTTTATTCGGCGAACGAGTTCCTGACCCGCGTCAACCTGATGAAGGGCTACCGTTTCCCCGAGTACGACACCCCGGTTTTCTGCGGAAACAACGTCGCGGTTTTCGGCGGCGGCAACGTCGCGATGGACGCCGCCCGTAGCGCGAAACGTTTGGGCGCGGAAAACGTTTACATCGTGTATCGCCGCGGAAAGGAAGAACTTCCGGCTCGCGCCGAGGAAGTGGCGCA
Organism: uncultured Planctomycetaceae bacterium; assembly: GCA_964539525.1. Taxonomy (GTDB): domain Bacteria; phylum Planctomycetota; class Planctomycetia; order Pirellulales; family Thermoguttaceae; genus RUG369. Next base: position 72,374 of record CAZIJJ010000007.1, read on the forward strand.
CGCGGAGGAAGAGGGCGTGAAGTTCCTTCTTCTGCGCAACCCGACGAAATTTATCGGCGACGAAAACGGTTGGCTTCGCGGCGTCGAAGTCGTCGAAATGGAGTTGGGCGAACCCGGCCCCGACGGACGCCGTCGTCCGCAAGTCGTTGAAGGTTCGGAACATACGATCGATATCGACACGGCGATCGTTTCGATCGGCCAGTCGCCGAACCCGCTCATCAAAAACACGACGAAGGGCCTTGAAACGAACAAGCGCGGCTGCATCGTCGCCGACGAAAAAGGCGCGACGTCGAAGCCGTTCGTTTACGCGGGCGGCGACGCGGTTACCGGCGCCGCGACGGTCATTCTCGCGATGGGCGCCGGCAAAACCGCCGCTCAATCGATTCACGAAGCGTTGCAAAATAAGAACTAACGACGCTTGACGTTCGACAAATTCGACCGCGACGACGCCCGACCGCCGTCGCGGTTTCTTTTTTCCGCCTTTCCGCGCCTTTCTTCCCGACAAAACGCCGTTTGTCGAGCGTCCGTCGGTCGACGCGGTTTTCAAAATTCGCGTTTTCGCGTCGTTTTACCGCAACTCGTTAAACAACGCGGTTTCGATCGAGCGAACGTCGCGTCGACGCCGCTTAAACTCGTTTAAATTCGTTCGCAAAAAAGAGAAGAAGCGGCGACGCGGCGTCAAATTCGAGCGAAAAAGAATCGCCGAGCGCTTCGTTCAACGTCGCGGTCGACCAACGCGGCAGTTTCAGCCGATTCAACGGATACCGTAACCCTTGCGAAGTAATCGCTTGCGTCGGATCGAAACTGAAAATCGAGATCTGCTCTCCCGGCCGCGACGCGAACGTTCCGCTTTTCAGCGCGACCCGAAAAACGCCGAAATCGTCGATCAGCCGAATCGACGGCGCGACGCGAGCAAAGTCGGCCAACCGCGAAATATTCCCGAGCGCGTGATCGGTTCTAAGTCCCGTCGCTCCAAGGATTGCGAGTTCCGTCCAACCGCGCTCGACGCAAAACCGAAACGCTTTTTCAAGGTCGTTCGTCTCCTGCTCCGCGACGCGAACGAGCCGATCGCGAAACCGCGCCTTCAACGCCTCCGGAACCGAGTCGAGATCGCCGACGATCCAATCGGGATCGCGCCCAAAATCGACCGCCTTTTCCGCGGCGCCGTCGCAACAGACCAACGTCGGCGCGTCGACGATAAAGCGTTGCGCCGACGCGCTTTGCGGAAATTCTCCGTTCGCGAGAATAACGACCGGCGCCGTTCCGTTCGACGCGTTCGACGTTTCAGAAATCGCAAAATTCGACGCGCTCATCGGGCCGCCTCTCTTCCAAGTCGTTTGTTTAACGCCGCTTACGACGTCGGCGACGCGCGATCTTTTTAACCGTTTCAACAAGTCGTCGCCGCCGACCGCGGTCGCGCCGCCTCCCAAAGTCGCGGCGTCAGCAGTACGGCGAAAAAGCGAGCGCCGCCGCGCCCATCAGCCCGGCCTCGTATCCAAGTCCCGTTTTTTCAATCGTTAACGTCGCGTTCGTCGGTTTAAAAAGGCAACGCTCGAACGTCTCCCAAAGCGCCGGATAAAAGAGCTCGAACGCGCCCGCAACGCCGCCGCCGATCACGATCTTCTCCGGATTGACGAGGTTCGCCGCGTACGACGCCGCCCGTCCGACGAAACGTCCGGTATCGTTGTAAACCTTGACGGCAAGCGGGTTTCCGAATCGCGCTTCATCGGCGATCGTCGCCGCCGTCGCCGTTTGCGCCGCCTCGACTTCGCCGCTCAGATCGCGCCGATCGACGGCGCCGCGCGTCGCTTTTCCGCAAGTCGACGCCAAATAACGCGACCAAGCGCTTCGCAACTCGGACGGCGCCGCGTCGTTTTCCTCGGCGATCTCCGCGACCAGCTCCCGATAACGCCGCGCGATTCCCGGCCCCGCGGCCGTCGCTTCGAGACAACCGCGATTCCCGCAACCGCAAAGGGCGCCGTTCTCGACGACGTTGAAATGCCCGATCTCCGCCGCGCCGGAAAACTTGCCCGCGTAAACCTTTCCGTCGAGAACGAGCCCGCCGCCGATTCCGTTGCTGATCGTTATCCAAACGAAATTGTCGACGTTTCGACACACGCCGAACACCTTTTCGGCCCAGGCGCAGGCGTTGACGTCGTTGTCGGCGAAAACCGGCTTTCCGAACCGCGCGCGCAGTTCGTCCGCCAACGGAAAATCGGCGACGCCGGAAAAAGGCGCGTAAACCCAATAACCGCGCTTCGGATCGGCGACGCCCGGAATCGTCGCGCCGATCGACGCGACGTTCGCCCAAGTCTCGCCGGTTTTTTCGAACGTTTCGGCCGTCGCGTCAAGGATCGCCGCCCAAACGCCGTCCCGCCCGGCGTCTTTCGTCAACTCTCGTCGAGCGACGCCGCGCAATTCGGTTTTACGCTCGCCCTCGGCCGACGTCGAAACGTCGACCAACGCCGACAACATCTTCGAACCGCCCAGATCGAGCGCCAATATCGTCGTTTTCTCCGTCGTTTTTTCGTTCATCGCGCGGTTCCTTCGCTTTTATGGTCGAGCTTCGACCGTCGGTTTGATTTTTATTTATTTCACACTGTTTTCAAAAAATTCAAACGCGGTTTCCGGCCGCCGCTTTAACGCGTTCGGCAACGACGTCGTTCGCGGCAAAATAAGCGTCCGCGGCGTCCCAGGCGTCGAGATAAGTCGCGTAAATAGGCTCGTTAGCCGCTTCGCGCTCAAGAAAACAACGCGTTTCGTCGACCAACTCCGCTTCGCGTTCCGGCGATATGCGGCCGCAAAGAACCTGCGTTCGCAGGAAAACGAAATACGCGTCCAGGACGTCGCAACGGCAATAACGGTGAATCTCGTCCAACTCGCCCGCGTCGAACATATCCTGCACCATGTCGCCCTTAGTCCCGATTTTACCAGGTTTGCGCAAAATTTTAGCGGCGACGTTCAAGCCGGAAACAAACTGCGTCGCGCCGAAATTTGTCAGAAAATCGTACAAATCGATATGCGCCGAGCCGTAACGGTTGCGCGGCTGATCGAAACTGCGCTTGTCGACCGCGAACCACTCGGGAATTGGAATTCCGTACCGAAACGCCGTCAGCTCCATCAGCGGCACGTCGAACCCGCGCCCGTTGAAGGTAACGAACGTCGGACGCTCGTAATAACGCCAACCGTCCCAAAAACGTTCGCAAATCTTACGCGGGCCGCCGTCCTCGACGCGCAACACGGTCAGATCCGCAAGCGAAAAGTCGTCGCGCACTTTCCCTAAAGCCAGCGAAATCGGAATTTGGAACGTATGCGGGATGAAGTCGCTCCCCTTTTTTTCCAACAATTCGTCGCGATATTCCCGGAGCGCCGACGCGGGCTCCGTTTCGAAATGCGTTCGAGTCGCGGCAATCAACGCGGAGTCGGCGACGCTCTCAATGTCGAAAACTAAATAGCGGATCGAATCTTTCGCGCTCATCGTTTGATCCCCTTAAAACAGCGCCGATTTTCAAAACATTCAAACGCCGCGATCCAACCCGGGTTCCAACGGTGCGTTTTCCAAGCGAAGCGCGGCTCCGCTCTTCGTTTTACGCGGCTCGAAAGGACGACGGTTGGAAAAAATAGAAAATTTCTTCAGATTTTCGTCGTTTTCATCGCCGGGAATTTCTCGCAAGAAAAAACGAGACGCGAGCGCGAAAACCGCCTCGCCGCCTCGTCCTCAACGCCGGCGGCACCGCGTCGGCGCGTTCGTTCCCTCGACGACCTCGCCGATCGCGACGAAAAATCCTGCAAAGGCGATCACTTAACGCGTTCGACGTATTCGTTCGTGCGGGTGTCGACCTTGATAACTTCGCCAGTCTCGACGAAATTCGGAACGATAATTTCGGCGCCGGTTTCGAGTTTCGCCGGTTTCGTAACGTTCGTCGCGGTGTTGCCGCGCACGGCGGGCTCGGTGTACTCGACCTTCAAAATAACGTGGTTCGGCGGGGTGATCCCGATCGGATTGTCGTTATAAAGGAGCATTTTGCACGGCATTTCCGGGAGGAGATACTTCCACGCGTCGTCGAGCGCTTCCTTTTGAAGTTCGTATTGTTCGAACGTTTCCTGTTCCATAAAGAAATACGTGCCGCCCATTTCATAAAGGAACGAAACGTCGGTTTCATGGATGTCGGCGCCTTCGAGCGAATCGCCGTTTTTATACGTGCGTTCGAGGATCGTGCCGCGGTTCAGGTCGCGCAACTTGCACTTGTAAAGCGCTTGGCCTTTCCCCGGTTTGACAAATTGGCACTCGACCATGATGAACGGATTTCCGTCAATTTGGACTTTGAGGCCTTTACGAAATTCGCTGGTGTTGTAAGATGGCATGGAGTTTTCCTTCGTTTCGATTGAGTCGATGGGAAATTACGGTTTTAAAATCGTTCGATTTCGTTTTTGTTTCATATATCCGTCATTCTGACGCGAATCCGTCGCCGCGCGCCGAAATTCCCGTCTTTTTTCGACCGTTTGAAAAGAAACGTTTTCGTTCGCTTATCGTTTCCTTTCGTTATTGCCGGAGTTTCGCCGTTATGCCGCGCGCCGTTTCCGATTTTCTCGAACGCCGTTCGCTGTCTTCGTTGGAAAAAACGTTAAAATCGCGATTGATCGTCGACGTCGGCGAATTTTGCCGCCGTTTGGAGTTGCCGGAATCGTTCGCCGAGTCGGCCCGGGAAGCGACGCGCGCCTTTCCGTTCCTTTTCCCGGAATCGGCGCTCGCTCGCGTTCGCAAAGGCGACCCGAACGACCCGATTTTAGCGCAATTCCTCCCGAAAACGGACGAACTCGCGGTCGTTCCCGGGTTCGAAACCGACCCGCTTCGCGAACAGGACGAACTCGTCTGGCCCGACGCGCCTTGCCTGATGCAAAAATACGCCGGACGCGTTCTTGCGCTGACGACGAACGCTTGCGCGGCGCGGTGCCGCTTTTGTTTTCGCCGTCATTTCCCGAAAAATCGGGCGCTTTTCCCGCTTCCGACGCCCGATCGCGCCGATTTTAACGATTCGTCCGCCGCGTCGCCGACGCCGGATCCCGACGCCGTTCGAGCCCATTTCGACCGAATTTTCGCGGGCGTTCGAGCCGACGCGTCGATTTCGGAGCTGATTTTCAGCGGGGGCGACCCGTTGACGCTCGACGACGCCGAACTAAGAACGCTTCTCCATTATATCAGAACAATCGAAAGTGTTAAGAGGGTCCGTTTTCACACTCGAGTCCCCGTTTTGTGCCCGGGCCGAGTCGGCGACGACTTCCCGAGCGCCGACGAATTCGCTTCGAACGCCCCCGACGCCGCGCCGCGTCTTCCGCTCGTTTTGCACTTGACGCTGCACGTCGACTCGCCGAACGAGATCGACCCGGAAGTCGCGCGGGCGCTCCTTTCGCTCCGTCGACGCGGTTACGTCCTAACGTCGCAAACCGTTTTACTTCAAGGGATTAACGATTCCGTCGACGCGCTCGTCGAACTCTTCGAAAAGCTGATCGACGTCGGCGTTTTGCCCTATTACCTGCATCAACTCGACCGCGCGCAGGGAGCGGCGGCGTTCGAAGTTTCGCCCGAACGAGGTCTCGAAATCGTCCGAAAACTCGGCGAGCGACTCCCCGGTTACGCCGTTCCGCGGTACGTTCGCGAACTTCCAAACCGGCCGATGAAAACGAAAATTCTTCAAGAAAAACTCGACAGTTTTAACGATTAAAGCGATTTTACGCTTCAACGCCCCGTCTTCAAGGCGCGTCTGAAACGCTCGTCGACCTCGCCGCGAAGGCAAAACGGCGACCGCGACGCGCCTCCGCTTCCAACGTCGCAAGAAAAGCCCCCCGACGTCGAAAAACGAAAGGTTCGAACGGAACGCTCCGCGTTTCGCTTCGCCCCGTTCGATTCGCTTTCGCCTTTCGACGTTAAAGCGCGTCAAGCGCCGCCGTCGTTAAACCGCGGCGCATTGATTACCGCTAAATTCGCTCAAATTTCAGAAAATCAAACGATCTCCGGAAAAACGAACGGAGCCCGGTATTCGCGTTTCAGGAACGAGTTGCCGAGTTCCGCCAATTCGCCGACAAATTCGCATTTATCGCCGTCGAACGTCATCGTCGGGCTGACGCGAACCTCCGATTCGATCATCGAAACACCGTTCGAGCGAAGCGTTTTATCGGCGCTGGCCAAAATATCTTGCCAGGGCTTCCCGGCGCTCGCTCCGGCGGCGGCGACCCGCGCGGCGTCGTCTTGCGTCATCGGCTTCCCGCAACGGAAGGCGATGTTCGCCAGGTTGCACCATTCGCTCGTCGCCTTCCCGACCTCGACTTCGGCGTTCAACATCGTCGGATCCTGCGCCAACACGGCCTCGACGAAGTTGCGTTGGTGATCGCGCTGGCCGCTGTCGCCTTTGAAGGTTTTAATGACTTTGCCGTCTTTATCGAGCGCTTTGGCGCTTCCGCGCTGTCCTTCGAGCGTCCCGCCTTCGCAGAAAGCGACGTACCCGCTTCCCGGGCCCTGACGATCGCCGGCCGACTTCGAGCCCTTCATCGCAAGGGTCGAAAGCCCGAGAACGACCGGGATCTCGCCGGCGTCGAAGTAAACGAAATGAATATTCGGCGTTTCTCCGGCGTCGTTATAACCCGAGCGCGACCCGCCGGCGAAAACGCGTTTCGGGAACGCGAGCGAATCGAGCAAAACGTTGTTGCGGCAGTCGTCGAGAACGTGCACGCCCCAGTTCCCCATTTCGCCGGTGCCGGTGTTCCAGTCCCAGTGCCAGTCGTATTGGAGTTTGTCGCGATAAATCGGCAGATCCGCCGCCGGGCCGAGCCAAAGATTTTTGTCGACGTTTTTCGGAAATTCGAGCGGCGTCGCCCGTTTGCCGATCGGGTTGCGCGGGCTGTAATGGTTGACGCGAGCGGCGAAAATCTTGCCGAGCGCCTTTTCCTCGTGCAAAAACTTCTTGATCTCCGCTTGCATTTTGTCGCTGCGCTGTTGCATCCCGACTTGGCAGACGCGCTTGAATTTGCGAGCGGCGGCGACGGTTTGTCGGCCTTCCCAAATCGAGTGCGCGAGAGGTTTTTCGACGTAAACGTCCTTCCCGGCTTCCATCGCCCAAACGGCGGCGAGGCAATGCCAATGGTCGCAAGTCGCGACGATCGTCGCGTCGATATCTTTATCGTCGAAGAGAGCGCGCGGGTCGGAGAACGTTTTCGCATTTTCGAAACGCTTTTTGGTCGATCCAACGCGGTCGGCGTCCGGATCGCAAAGAGCGACGACGTCGACTTCCGGCATCGCGGCGAACCCGCCGAGGAGTTCGTTGGCGCGTCCGCCGCAACCGACCGAACCAAGCCGGATCCGCTCGTTCGCGCCGCGAACGATTTGAGCCGGAGCCGGAAAACACGAAGCGACGCCCGCCGCGACGCCGAGACCGATAAATTGACGACGATTTAACGAAGCCATAACATCCCTTATTTTAATATTAGCAAAACAAATAAAACCGCGAACAACGACCGGCAAGATCCGCAAAACCGGCGTCGTCGGCCGCCGAAACGTCCAAACGCCCGCGCCGACGGCCCGATCGGCGGAAAAAACGAACGCGCCGCCGGCCGCAAAATAGGTAAAATCCGCAAAACCGGCGAAACGAAACGCCGAAAGCCCGCCGCAACGTTCGCTTTCTATTAATAACGACGTCGATTTTACCAAATCGCGCGGCGGTTTTAAAGCGGCAATCGCCAAAAACGCCAAAAATTTTAAGAAAATCGCAAAAAAGTTTCCGCGACGCCGGATTCCGCGCCGTTTCGGTTGCAAACCGAAGTTTTTGATTTCAAATTCAAACAATCATAGAACGCGACCCGCAAGAAAAGAAAAAACGCGCGCGGCGCCGAATCACCAAAAAACGCCGCCGAGTTTCGCAACGCCCAAACGCTATTTAGCGCCGGCTTCAAGCTGTTCAAGCTCTATTTAGCGTCAAAAAATTCGCGACGGCAAGCCAGCGCGTCGGTCGCCCATCCGAGCTTGCGTTGCAGGTTGCGATAATACATGTTCGACGGCACGTTGATCGTTTTGAACGGAAACGGCGCCTTGCGAACGACGACCAAATCGTCCGCCGTCAGCTTTTGCCGCGACTCGCCGTCGATCACCAAAAAGACCTCGCCGACAAGAGCGCGCGTCTCGTAAATCCGCGACGCCGAGTCGACAACCGGGCGGAAATTCAACGTTTGCGGGCTTAACGGCGTGATCAAGACGGCGTCCAAATCGTTGCGGAGAATCGGCCCGCCGGCGGAAAGGCTGTGTCCGGTCGAACCGACTGGCGTCGCGATAATAAGGCCGTCGCCGCGGAAGGTCGTTACTCGAGCGCCGTCGACCGCCAAGTCGATCGTCGCGGTCGTGAACGGCGGTCCGGCAAGCAACGCGGCCTCGTTGACGACAAGATGGCTCGCAAGGCACAACCGATCCGTCGAACCGGGGTTCCAGTTCGACGGCGCGGCCCAATTTTTCAACGTCGACGCGCTCGCGGGCGGAACGAGAAGCTCGTCGCGCTCCTCCCCGTCGCGATCGGCGCCCGGCGTTCGTTCGCAGTCCTCCGCTTTAACGGTCTCGCCGGCGTTGGCGTCCGAAACTCGCCGCCAAACGGAGCAAACCAGGAGCCGACGCTCGCGAACCTCGAAATTTTTGAACGCGTCCGAACGCATAAAAGCGCCGACTTCGTCCGGATTGAGGCTCGACAGAAACCCCAAAGTCCCCAAATTAACGGCGAGCACCGGAAGCTGGCGGTCTTTCATTTGGCGAACGGCGCGCAAAATCGACCCGTCGCCGCCGAACACGATCGCCAAGTCGGCTTCGACGTCGGACAAATCGAGCTTGTCCTCGAAGTCGGCCGCGACGACGTCGATCTCGCTCTCGATCTCCGACCGCAACGTTTCGACGCCCTGCAACACGCCTTGACGCTTCCCGTTCCCCAGCAAAATCGCTTTCTTACGCATCGCCGCCGCTCCGTTTTTACCGGCTCTTTGAAAACGTTTATTATCGCTCAAAATTCCGTCAAACGACGCCGTTCGCCTTCTCGTAGTCGGCGATCTTGTCCTCGTAACGGAGAGTCAGCCCAATGTCGTCCCAACCGTTAAGGAGATTTTCGCGACGGAAATCGTCGATTTCAAACTTCATTTCGAGCCCGCGTTCGTCGGTAATAACGCAATTTTCGAGATCAACCGTCAGCTTGTACGGGCGGAACTTCGCTTCGCGTTGGAAAAGCTCTTCGATCTGCTCTTCGGTCAAGCGAACCGGCAAGTACCCGTTTTTGAACGAGTTATTGTAAAAGATGTCGGCGAAACTCGACGCCAGCACGACGCGAAAACCGTAATCGGCGACCGCCCAAGGCGCGTGTTCGCGACTCGAACCGCAACCGAAATTACGGCGAGAAAGCAAGATCGTCGCGCCGCGAAACTCCGGACGGTTCAGTTCGAACTCCGGATTTTCCTCGTATTCGTCGTTCAAATAGCGCCAGTCGAAGAAGAGGAATTTGCCGAAACCGCTCCGTTCGACGCGCTTCAAAAATTGTTTCGGAACGAGCTGGTCGGTGTCGACGTCGCTGCGATCCATCGGGACGACCAAACCTTCGTGTTTAACAAACGCTTGCATATCACAACCTTTATTCGGATTTTATTCGCTTAAGATATAAGGGGAAAAACGACCGGCAAAAGTCGGACGGCGTCGAAACGCGCTCGCCGTCCGACGCTTAAATCGCCGCGTCAGTTATACTTCCATTCGCGGATATCGACAAAGCGCCCGACGATCGCGGCGGCCGCGGCGGTCGCCGGCGAAACCAGGTGCGTCCGTCCGCCCTTCCCCATTCGCCCTTCGAAGTTGCGGTTGCTCGTTCCGGCGCAACGTTCGCCCGGTTGCAGGCGGTCGGGATTCATCGCCAGACACATGCTGCACCCCGGTTCGCGCCACTCGAACCCGGCTTCGACGAAGATCTTGTCGAGCCCTTCCTCTTCCGCCTGTTTTTTGACGAGCCCGCTCCCCGGAACGGCGATGGCGCGGACGCCGTCGGCGACTTTGTACCCCTTGACGACGGCGGCCGCCGCCCGGAAATCTTCGACGCGCCCGTTCGTGCAGGAACCGATAAAGACCCAATCGAGCTTGATCGACGTCATCGGCGCCCCCGCTTCAAGCGCCATATACTCCAGCGCGGCTTTCGCCATCTTTCTTTCGTCGGCGTTCTCAAAATCGTCCGGACTCGGAACGTTCGCCCCGATCGGAACGCTTTGGGCCGGGTTCGTTCCCCAGGTAACGGTCGGCTGAACATCGGCGGCGTTGAAACGAAACTCCTTGTCGAACGCGGCGCCCTCGTCGGTCGCCAGCGTCTTCCACTCGGCGACGGCGGCGTCGAAATCGGCGCCCTTCGGCGCAAAATTACGCCCGCGCAGATACTCGAACGTCGTTTCGTCCGGCGCGATCATCCCGGCGCGCGCCCCCATTTCGATCGCCATATTGCAGACGGTCATGCGGCCCTCCATCGAAAGCGAACGGAACGCTTCCCCGGCGAATTCGACGACGTGCCCGGCGCCGCCCGCGGTCGTCATCTTGCCGATAATATAAAGGATAAGGTCTTTCGCCGTAACGCCTTGCGCAAGCTTTCCGTCGACGACGATCCGCATCGTTTTGCTCTTTTTCTGACGGAGCGTTTGCGTCGCGAGCACGTGTTCGACCTCGCTCGTGCCGATCCCGAAAGCGAGCGCGCCGAAAGCGCCGTGCGTGGCGGTGTGGCTGTCGCCGCAAACGATCGTCATCCCCGGCCGCGTGTACCCCTGTTCCGGCCCGACGACGTGAATAACGCCCTGCTCGACGTCGCCGACGTCGTAAAGCCGGATCCCGAACTCCTTGCAGTTGGCGCGGAGCGTTTCGATCTGCTTGCGCGAGATCGGGTCTTCGATCGGTTTCGAGCGGTCGGTCGTCGGAACGTTGTGATCCTGGACGGCCATCGTTTTTTCCGGACGGCGGACTTTGCGCCCGGCCATGCGGAGCCCCTCGAACGCTTGCGGGCTCGTAACTTCGTGGCAGAGTTGCTGGTCGATATAAAGGATCGCGTCGCCGTTCGCTTCCTGGTGAACCAAGTGTTTTTCCCAGATTTTGTCGTACATCGTTTTCGGCGCTTGCGCGGCCTTGGGCGATTCCTGCGTCATGTCTACCTCGATGATAATGATGCGGTTTTACTAAAACGGCGTCGCGGCGAAGGCGTGAAAACGCCTCGGCGGAACAGAACGCCCCCATTATACCGCCGTCGTTCAACGCGTCAAGCGGGGGCGGCGCCTACAAACGGCTTTTACGACGCGTTGAAACCGACTATTTTCGGCGTTTTATTCAGTTTCTTTCCTAAAATCAAACTTCGCCGCCGTTTTCGCTTTCTCGACTTCGCTTCGTCCAACGCGAAGAAAGCGAATTTCCGAATTTTCAAAACTTTTTCAAAAAATCAAAAGCGCTTAGAAAGCCGCGTTCAAACGCCGTCAAAAAACGCTCGAACGCGGCGGCTTTGATTTCCGTTACCTTGTCGACTTTTTCAAAGCGAGCGCTTTTTCAAGGAACGCGTCGATCTCCGCGAGGAGTTCCGGCGTAACGTCGTCCCCCATCCCGGAAATCCCGTGCGTAAAACCGGCGTTTTCGGAAAACTCGACGAGCGGAGCCCCCAGCGCCCGCAACGACGCGGCCATCAGCTCGTTCTCCTCGACGCGGCATTTCCATTCGATCTTGCGGTCGCCGAGGATCAGCATCGTCGGGGGAAAGTCTTTCGAAAGTCCGCCGAGAGGCGCGTTTACGTCGATAACCGGGTTGTATTGTTCGCCCGGATACTTCAAAATTTCCTTGACGTGAAAGTGCGTCGTCATCTGCCCGCTCACCGGCAAGAGGCCCGCCAACTCGCTCCGATCGGCGCCGCAAGCGTTCAGCCATTTCGGGTGCGCGCCAAGCATCGCCGTCAGATATCCCCCGGCGCTCCCCCCCGAAACGAAGACCGCGTTCGGGTCGCCGCCGTATTCGCCGATGTTGCGAAGCGTCCAAGCGGTCGCCGCCGCCGCGTCCTCGATAAAGACCGGAAACGGAACTTTCGGCGACAGACGATAACCGACCGCGACGATCGCCAAACGCCCTTCTTTAAACGCTTTCAAGCGTTTAAACGCCGATGGAATATGCTTCCCGCCGCCGGTCAAACCGCCGCCGTGAAACCAAACGATCGTTGCGAAACGGGGCTTGCTCGGATACAAAATATCGACGCGACACTGCGATTTTTGATAATCGCCGGCGTTTTTCAACGCGTCGTCGGAATAATACGCGACGTTTTTCGCTTCCTTAATTCCAAACGAGTTGTCGTCCGTCGCGCCAATTTCCGCTTCGATATTCGTTTCGCGAGCAAAAACACAACAATTCAAAGCGTCGTTAAAACCGTTAAAACCAACGCAAAGCGCCGCGCCCCAAAGCGCCGTTTTCAGCGTCGACGCGTTCCTTTTTTTACTCCGACAAGACATTAACCGCCTCTTTTTTATAATACGTTGAAAAAATTTAGCAATATTGCAAATATCGTTTTTTCCGTCGTTTCGCGTTCCGCTTTCGGCGATCCAACGGCTCGACTTTCACGATTGCGCCGACTTTAACGCCGATTTCCGCCCGGTTCGCGCAAAAAACGTCGCGCCGCGCAAAAACGACCTTCCTTTCGACGCCGCTTATTATATAATGAAAGCGACGTTTTTTCAACCGTTTTCCTTTTACTTTCCGCTTTTTGGAGTCGTTACGATGAAACGCAAAATCTCGCTCCGCCACCTCGTCGGACGCGCCGCGATCGCAACGCTCGGCTCGACCGCGCTTTTCGCCGCCGAACCGTCCGTCGCGCCGTCGGGCGTTCCCTGGAATCCGGCCGAAAGCGATCGTTGGGTCGCCGTCGACGGGCTTGGACGCTCTTTGCCGACTTTTGAGGACGTCGGGCCGACGCGTCCCGATAAATTCGTCGCCGCTTTCTATTTCCTTTGGAACGGGCGACACGGCGACGCCGGGCCGTACAATATTTCGAAGATATTGGCCGAACATCCGGAAGCGAAAGACGACCCTAACTCGCCGCATTGGGGCAAAATGTACGCCCCGCACCATTGGGGCGAGTCGATTTTCGGCTATTACGTCGGCGAAGACGAAGGCGTTCTCCGGAAACACGCGCAGATGCTCGGCGACGCCGGGGTCGACGTCATTTGTTTCGACGTTACAAATCAATTAACGTACCCGGAATCGTACCGTCCCCTTTTTAAGGTCTTTTCGGAGATGCAAAAGGCCGGAAACAAGGTTCCGAAGGTCGCGTTTCTTTGTCCGTTTTGGGCGCCGGACAAGGTCGTCCGCGAACTTTGGCGCGACGTTTACTCGCAAAATTTCTATTCCGACGTCTGGTTCCGCTGGAAGGGCAAGCCGCTCATTCTCGCCGACCCGGATTTTCTCGGCGGTTCAAGCCTCGTTCCGACCGGTTGCCAACCGGTTCAGATCACGCCGGAAACCAAGTTGACGCAACGTTTTACGATCGATCGTTCTTTCGTCGCCGTTCAATTTTGCTCGCCGACCTGGAACGACGCGAACTCGAGCGTCGACTTTATTCTTCGCGATAAAGACGGCGCCGTCGTCGAAAAACGTTCGGCGATTCCGCTGAAAGACAACGCGGCGGTTTCCGTCCGTTTCGACGCCCCGCTTCCGGCGGGCGAATACGAAATCGAACTTTCGAACCCGAAGGGCGGACGCGTCGGCTGGTGGTCGTCGCCGCTCGAAGGCGATTTCGACGCCGCGAAATACCCGGAATTGGCGGGAAAAATCCGTTCGAGCGCCGGCGTCCGTTGGCTCGAAGCGCGTCGCGGCGGAAAACCGGAAAACGCGGTTCGTCTCGCCGCCGTCGTCGAACAAAACGACGAACGGGAGCGGATCCTCGACTTTTTCACCTTCCGCGCCCCGCAAGCCGACTATTTTATCGGTCAAACCAAGCCGAACCAATGGAGTTGGCTCGAAGCGAGCCCGCAACACGAATTTCGCAACGATAAAGGCGAAATAGAACAAATGAGCGTCGGCGTCGCGCAAAACGCCGTCGACGGCAAGCTCGGCGTCCTCAGCAACCCGACCGCTTACGGCCGCAGTTTTCACAACGGCAAGGAACCGGCGCCGGAGGACTGCGACTTCGCCGGCCGCAACTTCCAGGAGCAATGGGAACGCGCGCTCAATGTCGATCCGGAAATCGTCTTCGTTACCGGTTGGAACGAGTGGATCGCCGGGCGCTTCGACATCAACGCGCCGTTTCACGGGGCGACGCCCGTTTCGTTCGTCGATCAGTACGATCGGGAGTTCAGTCGCGACGTCGAACCGATGAAAGGCGGGCACGGCGACGCGTTTTATTACCAAATGATCGCGAATATTCGGCGCTTTAAAGGCGTTTCGAAACAGGAATCGACTTCAGCCGCCGCGATCACGATCGACGGCAAGTTCGACGACTGGACGAACGTCGGGCCGCGTTATTTCGACACGATCGCCGACGAAACGCGCCGCGACTGCCGCGGTTGGGGAGCCGGAACGCGTTACGTCAACAATTCCGGTCGCAACGATTTTATCGAATCGCGGGTTGCGTTCGACGACGCCAACGTTTACTTTTACGTCGAAACTCGCGAGCCGTTCGTCGGCGGCCCCGACGTGGAAAACTGGACGCGGCTACTGCTCGACGTCGACGAAGACCCGACGACCGGGCGCAACGGGAACGATTTTGTCGTCGTCGCGGCGCCGGACGGCAAGTCGCTCGTCTTAGCGAAAACGAACGACGCCGGAATCGACGAGTCGGCCCCGACGACGCCGGTCGAATATCGCGTTTCGGGCGCCCGTCTCGAACTGGCGATTCCCCGCGCCGCCCTAGGTTTCGGCGAAAAAATCGCGCCGTTCCGCTTCAAATGGGCCGACGCGATCGACGTTTTCGGCGATTGGAGCGGCTTTACGACCGACGGCGACGCCGCGCCGAACGACCGCTATTACTATCGTTGCGTCCCTAAAAACTGACGATTTCACCGAGTCGCGGCGTTTTTTCCGTTAAAATCGCCGCGACCGTTAAAATTTATCTTTCGGGCGGCCGCCGTCCGACGTTTTTCGCGTCCGATCTTGCGCCGCCGTTCTTTGTTCTCGCCTCTTCCCGTTTCGATCTTGCGGCCCTACGTTTTCTCTATTGCCGCAATAACCGACGGCGGAGTCGCCCGTTCGTCCCATTTCCCCCAACTTGTCTTCGTCGGCGGCCCGCTTCGCGTTGCAAGAAATGCGAAAACGCCGAGGCCGGGCAAAACGACCTCGACGTTTTTCGCTCGCCGTTTAAACGCCAACGCTCAAACGGCGAAACAAACCGTCGATCTCAAATCGAGATCAAACGTGCCACTTCCATTCGCCCGGAACCGGAACGCTGTTTTCGTAGATGACTTCGCCGTCTTTCGGAAGAACCGGCATGGTCGTGTCGGGCATGACCGGCGGATTCGTTTCCCAGAAGAGGTTCGGATCTTGTTCCCACTTGGCGACTTCGTCGTACGGGAATTCGTCGCGACCCTTTTCGACCGCTTCGTCCCAGGTGAGTTCTTTACCGGAGCAAGCGGCCATACGACCGAGGTTCGAGGTCATCGAGGAGTTCGCGGCGTGCCAACCGTCGTTGTGTTTCACGCCTTCGCGGATCCACTTGGCTTGCATGTGGTGCTCGTATTGGTAAGGGCCCGCCACTTTGTTTTCTTCTTTGTTGCCGTCGAAGCTCCAGACTTGCTTGCCGGAACGGTCGTTCACCCAACCGCGACCGGCCATGCCGGCGGTGCCGTAGAACGTTTCGCTAACGTTGTTCCAGCAGTTGGCCTGGTGACGGCATTGGGAGAACATTTGGCTTCCGTCGGCGTAGGTGAATTCGCAGACGTAGTGGTCGTAACGATGGCCGGAGTTCTTGAAGCGCGGGAATTTGCGGACTTCGCGACCGCCCATCGCGTTGCATTTGACCGGGTGCGCGTTCGGGCCTTTCGGATCGCCGAGGCTGTGAACCCAGTTGCCGACGTCGATGTTGTGGCAGTGTTGTTCGACGATGCCGTCGCCGCAGAGCCAGTTGAAGTGGTACCAGTTGCGCACTTGGTACATCATTTCGGTGTCGCCTTGTTGACGCCCGCGTTCCCAAATGCCGTCGCCGTTCCAGTAAACGCGGCTGTACATGAGCTCGCCGATCTTGCCCTCTTTGATCTGTTCGACCATTTGGACGTACGGGAGTTCGTAGTGACGTTGGAAGCCGACGACGACGGTCAGGCCTTTTTCGTCGGCGAGTTTGTTCGTTTCCATCGCCATTTTGTAACCGCGAGCGTCGACGCAACACGGTTTTTCCATGAAGACATGCTTGCCCTGCTCGATCGCGTATTTATAATGAATCGGACGGAAACCCGGCGAGGTAACGATGAGCGCTTGATCGCATTCGTCGATCGCTTTCTTGTAGGCGTCGAAGCCCCAGAAGATGCGGTCGCCGAGATCGACGCGATCGGGATTCATATTTTGGAACGCTTCAGCGGCGGATTTCGCGTTCGCTTCGAAAGCGTCGGCGATCGCGACGAGCTTCACGTTGTCGTTCGCGCTAAAACGGTCCGCGACCGCGCCGCGACCGCGGCCGCCGCACCCGACGAGAGCAATTTTAATGACGTCGTCGCCGCCGACGTTGGCGCCGCGCGCAACGCTCATGCCGCCCAAAACGCTCGCTCCGGCGACAAAGCCGGTAGATTTCAGAAAATCGCGTCGTTTCATTATCTACAACTCCTAATTAATGGGAAAATACGCTTCGTTCGCAACCCGATCGAAACAGCTCGCCGAACGGAAACGGAAAAAAATGTTGGTCGCGCCAAAAACCGCGTTTTTAAAACCGGCGAACCGAACCGCCGAAACGGCCACAATTTTCCTTCGCCGCAGTCCTCCGTGCAACCTTGCTATTATAATAACACGCGCGCGGGTCGATTGCAAGGATTTTATCGGGGTTTTTTCCCATTTTTAGCAAAAAAACTCAAAAAACCGGTTTGCGTCCCCCGTTTTTCCCCCGCGCGGGGGGCGTCAATCGAGAAAATCGCCCTCTTTCAAGAGTCTCGGAACGTATTCTTCGGTCATGTAACTGATGCTGCGACTGACGAGCGCCTCGACTTCGAGCTTGAAACCGTTTTTCAGCATCGCGTCGATCTCGCGCTGCCAATCTTTTTTCTTCGCGAACCACGGGTATTCGGCGATCTGCTTGGCGCGCTTGCGGTCGACGTCGCTCAACGAGATTTTCACGCCGTCGGAAAGGCCGCACCGTTCGAAGTCGCGACTGCGCAGGCCGATAAACTTCGCGTCCGGGGTCGCCATGCGATCCGACTCGTAAGCCAGATTGATCGACCCCTGCTTCACGACCGAATAAATATAGTATCCCCAAGGGTCGTTGTCGAGAAGACAAAAGATAGGCAAGCCTAACTCGTTATGCAGACGATTCAGCAGGCGACGCACGCCGCGCGGCGGCTGACCGTTCCCATGCGTCAGGACGCAGTTGTGCTTTTTCCAAAATTTATCTTCGTTAAACCGTTGCCAAACGGTGTTTTTTTCGACGTGCAGCACAAAATCCGCCTTGCACTCCTTGAACTGAATGACCGACGGCTCGACGATCGACGGAATCGCGTATCCGCCCGACCCCATCCGCGAGCAATCGATCTCGTCGCCGGAATCGATAATCGTCAAATTCCCAACCATGTCGCCCCGTTTGTCGGCGAAAAGGTGGAGTTCTTCGCGCAACGATTCGAGCAGAACCTCGCAATCCTCGATGATCGGGTCGCACTCGCCCTGGTCGTGGAACGTCGGTTCCTTCGTCGAGCGGACGTCGTGTTTAAGCATGTAGTAGAGACCGCGGATGCTCGTCGTTTTTCCCATTTCGACGAGGCGTTTGGCGCCGGCCGCGACGAGCGTCGTCTGCATAAAGCTCTTCGCTTGCGAAAGATTGAAAAGTTCGCGGCTCGTCGTCTTGGCGCCCATTTGCAGAACGCGCTTCTTTTCATCGAACGACACGTTGCCGAGCGAACGGGTGGGAATCGCGAGAAGCGGCTCGTCGTCGCGCTCGACCGCCGCGGCCAACCGGGACGCCATGTTGAAAATTTGTCCGAGCGTTCGCTCGTCTTGCGCCGAAAGCTCGACCGGCCCGGTCGGCTCCTCAAACGCCGGATTTCGCGCGATTTTCGCCGTTTTCTTCCTTGATTTCGCCATACAAACCGCCCTTCTTCGCTATTTTAACGTTTTTCTTGCCGCGTCCGCCGATCGTCGCCTTGGAGCGTCCGCCTTGAGCCTAAAAAACGCGCGACGCGCCGCCGGAGCGACGCGTCGTCGTTACAAAAATCCGTTTTTGATGAAAACCGGAACGTCGTCCCGGCTTCAACCGTCGGCGTCGATCAAAGGATGATCGCGCACTTCGGATTCGCTTTCTTGAATTCGGCGACCTTCGCCTTCGTCGCGTCGTCGGAAGCGCCGAGCGCGGAACCCTTCACGTAAAGGCGGCGGAGGTTCTTCGCTTTCGCCAACTTCATCATTCCGTCGACGGTCAGCCCGGCGTTTTCGCGGAGGTCGAGCGTTTCAAGCTTCTCCAATTTGACGATTTCGTCGATCGAAGCGTCGGTAATTTGAACGGCGCGGAGCGTCAGCGCCTTCATATCCTTCATCGACGAAGCGATCGCCTTAACGGTGGCGTCGGTCGCGGGCATCGTGAAGAGCGTCAACTTCGTCGGGGTCTTCCAGGCGCCGAGAAGTTCGTTCAGCCCGGCTTCGTCGACCGACGGCAGTTCGGAAAGTTCGACGGTTTTCAGAGAATTGGCGCCCATATCTTTAAGCGCGAGGACGCCGGCGTTCCCAACGTTGAGGTCGCGGAGTTCCAAACGTTCGAGTTTCATCGGCGCGATTCCCTGGACGCCCGCGTCGCCGAAGCTCTTGCAACGGAAAATACGAACGCCGGTCAAAGCCGGAGCGGCGAGGAAATGCGCGACCGAAGCGTCGGTCAACATGTCGCAGTCCTGCAATTCGATGAACTTCAACGTCGAGGAGTCTTTGATATACGCGACGCCCGCGTCGGCGACTTCAAAGCGGAAATACAGCTCTTCCAGTTTCGGGAGGCGAACCAGATATTTCACCGCGGAGTCGGTAACGCCGTTGCAACCGCGCGCGTCGACGACTTTCAACGTCTGCGACTTCGAAATTTTATTCATCCCGGAGTTCGAGAATTTGTTGTAATAAACGAACAATTTCTCAAGTTTCGGGAAAGTCGGGATCACGTCCAGATCCGCGTTCGCCAAATTCAGGTTGCGGCGCAGGTCGAGCGAAAGCAATTCCGGATACGTCGCGAACATTTTCAGCGTTTCGACGGTGATTTCGCTGTTTTGGACGGTGATCGTCTTCAGCTTTTTCAGCTCGCTCAACTGCGCGAGGAACTCGTCGTTGAAGTTCGCGCCGAGGAAGAAGACCGACTCCAAATCGAGGAGGCGCCCGAAGAGCTTCATGTCGTCGACGGTCGTGTCGGCCGACTCGACGTGAAGATCGACGATCGCGCCGTTTTTCGCCGTTTTATACGTTCCGCGGAGTTCGTCGATCCGTTTTTTCGCGGCTTCGATATCCTCTTTGGCGGCGAGCGTCGGTTCGACCGGTTTGGCCGGTTTGGCGGCCGGACGCGGCGCGGCGACCGGGCGAGCCGCGGCTTTCGACGCGTCGTATTTGGCGACGTATTCGGCGAGTCGCGGATCGACCGCCTCGGCCGGCGTTTCCATCGTCAAATCGGACGTGTCGAGCGAATGCGGCGCGATCTCGTCCGGCAAATAAACTAACATCGCCCCGTCGGTCGGTTCGGAGGAACCGCAGCCGCCAAGAAGGGAAGCGCAACCGGCGACCAGGAGCGCGCCCGTCGTTTTGGTCAAATATTTCATTTTAAATACAACTCCTAGCGAACGCCGTCCTTCGCGCCGCGCCGTCCGCCGCTCTTCGAGCGACGTTCCGAACGATCGACTCCGACGCAAATTTCGACGCCGACGTTAAAATCGGGCGGCGTCCAAAGCGTCGCGCCGACTCGAAACGTAAAAACTTCTGTTCAACTTGCCTCTTGGTTTCCCGTCGCGCCGCGCCGAGCCCGACGAAAGCGCCGCCGACCGAACGCCGACGTCAAGACGCGGAAAAACAAGATTCATTATAACCGTTTTCCGGCGATTGTTAAAATAAAGAATCGCAAAAATTCTCGAGTTCTTCGAGACTTTTCGTCCGCCGACCGGCGCGACCGGAATATTCCGCAAAACCGAAACCGTCGATTTTGCGCCCGCTCGGGTCGACGCTCTATTCTCGTCGAACGTCGAACCCGCCGACGCCCTTCTTAAACGAACGTTCGTCAAAACCGGCGCCGTCGACGCGAACGTTTTGTTTCGCCGAAAACGCCGATTTTACCCAAACGACTCTTTTTCCGTATTATAACAAATTTTGCCGGTATGAAAATAGACGCCGCCGCAACATTTTCCTTATTTTCTCTATTTTTTCTCGCCGCTCCCGCGTTTTCCCTCATTTTTGCGCCGCCGACGCCGCCTCGATCCGCTCGCGCAACGCCGCCTCGTCGATTTCAACGACGCGAAACTTCTTCTGCGACGCAAGCTCGCCCGACGCCAACTCGATTTGCGACTTCCGCAACTTCAACGACTTCGCCAAAAACTCGGCGATCGCCTTGTTCGCCTTCCCCTTCTCCGCGACCTGCGTTACGCAAACCTTCAACGCGCCGTCCTGAACGCCGCGCAACTCGTTTTTACGAGCGCCCGGCTGCGCCTTCACCGCCAACAACAACGCCCCGTCCCGCGCCTCGATCTCGACCGTCGCCGCCGTTTCGCGCTCCCCGCTCAACGCTCGCCCCCTTTCGTTCGGCTCCTTTTCGACCTCTTCGTCGAAAATTTTGCCATTATTACTATAGCGCGCTTTCGCTCGCCCCGCCCGCCGTTTACGCAGTTCGCTTATTTTACGCGTTTTAACGTCCGACGCGGCGCCGAAAGGCAAAATTTATAAAAAAACGTCAAAATTGAAAAAAATGCTTGCAATTTCGGTTCGAAGGCAATATACTCTAGAAAACGAGTCGGTTTTCGCCTCGACGCCGCGTATTTTAACGGACTTCGCGCCGGTCGTCAACCGGCCCCGGGTCGTCGCGACGTTTTCCCTCCGAAGACGACGGCGAAAACGCGGCGTTTTCTCGGTATTTTAACGATTTTAACGCGTTTTCCAGTTTAACGCGGCGCCAATCCGCCGCGTCGGGAGTTTTCGAATGCAACGAAGAGACGTTTTAAAAGCGTTCGTCGGCGCCGCCGGACTCGGTCTCGCCGGCGTTTCCCCCTCCGCTCAAGGCGCGAACGTTTTCGCCGCCCCCGCCCCCAAAAAAGAAAGCGAAACCATGCAAACCGCTTACGACAACTCGCAATTTTATAAAGACGGCGTTTTCCAACAAGACGCGGCGTTCAAAGCCTACTTCGACATGTTCGAACGCATGAACTACTCGCTGACCGATTCGCTCCGCGACAACGCCAATTTTTGGGTCGCGGACTTCGGACTCGGCGACTTCGCCAAAGTCGGCATGGGCGGCATTTTCTTCTTCAACGACAAAGAATTCCGTTATTTCGGCCACGACATTTACCTCCTGCCGGGCCAAATGATTCCGGAACACCGCCACCTGGCCGCCGAAGGTCTTCCGGCGAAGCACGAAGCTTGGCAAGTTCGCCACGGCTCGATCTATAATTTCTCCGAAGGCGGCGAAAAGACGCCGGAAATCCTCGCGATGTTGCCGAAAAGCCAACTCGACGACAACGCGATCACCTGCTTCTCCTACAAAGAGATGAAGGTCGGCGATCAAGACCGTTTGGGTCGCCTCGAAGCGCCGCACTTCATGATGGCCGGCCCGGAAGGCGCGATCGTTACCGAATACGCCTGCTATCACAGCATGGACGGCTTGCGTTTCACGAATCCGAAAGGCAAGGCCTGATTCGTCGAACATTCGCGCCGTTTCCGCGTTAACCGTCGAAACGGCGCGACTTTCGATTTAGCGCGCTCCCGTCTCGACGAGACGGCGCGAACGTTCCGAACGGCGACGTTGGGAGCGAACGGGCTTTTTTTGTCGTCGACCGACTCGCTCCGCCGACGACGCCGGAAATTTTACGTTTTTATTATCGACTAGATTTAACGAGAGAGGTTCCCCAATGCTTAAACCCGGCCTTCGTTTCAGCCACATCGGCATTCCGACCCAAGACCGCGATCTCCCGATTTACCTCGAAGGTTGCAAGGTCGCGATCAACGACTTCAACGACGATCCGTTCGCCGTCGAGTGGTTGAAGTTTGACGCGGACAGCGAATTTCCGGAAATTTTGCAAAAACGAGCGCACGTCGCTTACGAATGCGACGATCTCGAAGCGACGATGGCCGGTTACAAAGTTCTCGTCGAGCCGTTCGAAGCGGCCCCGGGTCTCCGTTGCGCCTTCATCGAAGCGGACGGTTACGGCGTCGAGCTGATGCAACGCTCCTGAACGAACGTTTTTCGCGGCGAAAAAGTCGGCGTCGACGCGTCGATTTTTTCGCCGAAATTTCCTCCGACGAGCAAGCCGTTTCGGAAAAGGACGCTCGAAGCGTCGGATTTTCGCGCCCGCGTTCCCCTTGAATGCCCCGCGCCGACGCCAAAGCGGACGACGCAATTTCCGTCAAACCGACGCGCCGTTCGACGACTTCGCCGGTTTTAGCGGTTTTACGTCGCCAAAGCGGCGCTCCAACTTGCCGGTTTTAACGATTTTGCCGACTTTAACTCGTCCCGTCGCGACAAAACGCGCTTAGCGTTTCGGCTCGACGATTCGATTGTCGATCAATCGCGTCGCGCCGACCCGAACGGCGAGCAAGATCACGACGTTTCCGGCGACGCGCTCCATTTCCTGCAACGTGTCCGGATCGGCAACGTAAAGATAATCGATTTTCGCGCTAGGCGCCGTTTCGATAACGCGCCGCATCGCGTCGTAAATTTCCGCGACGTCGCGAACGCCGGAGCGAATCGCCGCCTCCGCCTCGTCGAGCGCTTTGCTCAAGACGAGCGCCTGCCCCCGTTCGTCGGCGGACAGATACTGGTTTCGACTGCTCATCGCGAGTCCGTTTTTCTCGCGGATAATCGGACGCATATCAATTTCGATCGGCGCGTTCAAATCGGCGACCATTTTCTTGACGACGGCGACTTGCTGGAAGTCCTTTTGCCCAAAATACGCGACGTCGGCGCCGGTAATATTGAACAACTTCAAAACGACCGTCGCGACGCCGTCGAAGTGCGTCGGGCGGCATTCGCCTTCAAGAATTTTCGCAACGCCGCCGACATGAACGCTCGCGTCGAAACCCGCCGGGTACATCGCCGACGCGGACGGAGCGAAAACAAAGTCCGTTCCGATTTGCGACAACAGCTCAAGATCGGCGTCAAGGGTTCGCGGGTACTTGTCGAAGTCTTCTCCCGGCGCGAATTGCGTCGGATTGACGAAAATGGAAACGACCGAAACGTCGGTTTCGTTTTTCGCCGCGATCGCAAGGCTCAGGTGTCCGAAATGGAGCGCGCCCATCGTCGGAACAAGCCCGATCTTCTTCCCCTCTTTGCGCAACGCGTCCAAACGCCGCCGCATTTCCGCAGGATCGGTAATCAACACCGGTTTCAATTCTTCGTTATCGGAAGTCGCCATCTTTCCTATTCTCGCAAACCTCGCGCTTCGCCGCCGCAAAACGCCGCGCTAATCAAGCGGCGTCGGCGGCGTAATCGTTCCAATCGTTAAAACCAACAACGTCCTCGACGCCGTTCAAAAAATTCTCGGATCGAACCCGCCGGAATCGCCGAAATTAAAAAAATCGGGGTCGGCGCCAAGATGCGCCAAGCCTTTGCGCGTCAATTTTCGACCGCGCGGCGTTCGAATCAGCAACTCGCTCCGCAATAAAAACGGCTCCACCTCGTCGACAAGCGAATCGGTCGCGACGTTCATCGTCGCGGCGACCGCCTCGACGCCGACCGGGCCGCCGTTAAAAACGCGCAACACGACCTCCAAATAACGCCGATCGCGGACGTCCAACCCCAATTCGTCGATCCCCTGCATCCGCAACGCGTCTCGAGCGACGGCGAGAGAAACGACGCCGTCCGCCTTCGCGTCGGCGAAATCGCGCACCCAACGAAGCCGATTGTTCGCCAAACGGGGCGTTCCGCGACTTCGAAGCGCGATCTCCAGCGCCGCCGCGTCGTCGATCTTCACCCGCAACTTCGCCGCGTTGCGTCGGGCGATTTCGGCCAATTCGTCGACCGCGTAAAAATCGAGGTGCTCGTGCATCTGAAAACGGTCGCGCATCGGCGCCGAGATCAGCCCGGAACGGGTCGTCGCTCCGATCAACGTAAACGGTTTCAGCGGAATATTTAACGTTCTCGCGTTGACGCCTTCGCCCATCACGACGTCGACCCGAAAATCCTCCATCGCCGGATAGAGGAACTCCTCGACCGACTTTTGGAGACGGTGAATCTCGTCGATAAAAAGGACGGAGCCTTCGGTCGCGTTCGTCAGATACGGGATCACGTCTTTTGGCGCCCGCATCGTCGCGCCGTTGGCGATCTGCATCTCGACGCCCAGTTCGCGGGGAATGCAAGTCGCAAACGTCGTTTTACCAAGGCCCGGCGGCCCGTCGAAAAGGATATGCCCGAGCGTTTCGCCCCGTTTTTTCGCCGCCTGAATCGCGATCTGCAACCGCTCGTAAACGTCGCGCTGCCCGATCATATCGTCGATTCGCGTCGGCCGCAACGCCGCGTCGTCGTCCGACTGACCGCCGTAAAACGCGTCGTAATAACCGTTCGAACCGTTGGAATCGGAACCGACGCCGTCGCCCGCGTCGCGCTCGAAATCGTCGTTTTCACCGGAATCGTCGGCGCTAAAAATCGGTTTTCTCGCCATCAAATTTCTCTACACACTCGCCCGACGCCGCAAAACGAGTCCCGCGACGCCGCAAACGCCCGTTCGACGTTCGACAAAATTAACGATTATTCGGATTTTAACGGCTATTCATGTAAATCGCCTGGATCAATTCGGCGGAATCTTTGAACTTTTTGCGGCTCGATTCAAGCGCGGCGTCGATGAGGCGCCGCGCGTCCGCCTCGCCGTGCCCGAGACTCAAGAGCGCTTCGAACGTTTCCGAAACGACGTCGAACGTTTGCCCCGTCTCGCCTTCCGCGCCGTCGGACGGCCGAGCGACCATCAGCGCGAACTTCGGAACCTTGCGCCGCAACTTCGCGACGATGCGTTCCGCCGTCGCCGGGCCGATCCCCGGAAGCCCCGACAAAAACTTGACGTCCTGCTCTTCGATCGCCGCCGCAATCTCGCGCACCGGACGAACCGTCGCCCGCAACGCCTTCTTAACGCCGACGCCGTCGACGCTGCAAAAAAGCTCGAAAAATTCGCGCTCGACGTCGGTCAAAAAGCCGATAAGGCGCGGCGTCAACCGTCCTTGCGTCGGATTTCCGTCAAGATATTCGATCGTGCGGAGCGAAATCGTCTTCCCGACGTCGCTTTGAAGTTGGCGGCGCGCGAACTCCGGGATCAACGTTTCGTATTCGAAGGGCGGCGCCTCGATAATCGCCCGCTCGTCGTAAAGCGCGACCAATTTGCCGGTAATTTTAACAATCATCGGGTCGTTTTTCTCTCAATCCGTTAAAAGAAAGTCCGCGGAAGCCGCGACAAACTCCGCGCAAACCTCCCAATTTACCGCGTCGTTCCGACAAGCGTCCGGAAACGGCCCGGCGCGACGTCGCCCCGCGGCCGTTTTGTCATTATTACTATAGCGCTCTGCGACGCCGTCGCGCTCGGCGGCGAAAACTCGCGGCTTTCGCGCCGTCAGTCGGCGGCCAAAACGCCGTATTCGACGAGCGTCCGCCGCAACGCCGCTTCCGCGTTCGCGTCGAGCGGCGTCATCGGAAGGCGCATTTCGCCGGAATCGCGCCCCAGCATCTTCATCGCGGCCTTCGCCGGGATCGGATTCGTCGCCAACGACAACATATCGCGGCACAACGGGAACAATTTCAAGTGCCGACGGCGGGCTTCGGCGAGATCCCCGGCGTCGATCGCGGCGCAGAGCGCGGCCACGTCCTTCGGCGCGAAGTTGCCGACGACCGACACGACGCCGCGGGCGCCGATCGACATAAACGGCAAGGTCAAGCTGTCGTCGCCGGAAAGAACCGTCAAATCGGTCGCGGCGACGAGCTTCGACGCGGAATCCATCGAGCCGGTCGCCTCCTTCACCATCGCGATGTTTTTAATCTCGGCCAAGCGAACGATCGTCTCGGTCTCGATCGCCTTGGCGGTTCGACCGGGAATGTTGTAAATGCAAATCGGCAGGGCGACGGCCTCGGCGACCTTTTTAAAATGACAATACATTCCCTCTTGCGTCGGCTTGTTGTAATACGGCCCGACGACGAGCGCGGCGTCGGCCCCGGCGTTTTCGGCGAAACGCGTCAACTCGAGCGCCTCTTCGGTGCAGTTCGAACCGGTTCCGGCCATCACCTTAATCCTTCCGGCCGCGAACTTAACGGTCGCCTCGATCACCCGTTTTTGCTCGTCGTGCGTCAGCGTCGGGCTTTCGCCGGTCGTTCCGGTCGGCGCGATCGCGGTCGTCCCTGCCGCGACCTGAAACTCGACCTGTTCTTGCAGCGCGTCGAAATCGACCTCGCCGTTTTTAAAAGGGGTGATCATCGCGACGGTTAAACCGGCAAACTCTTCGGCGCGCGTTCTCATTTTACCTCTTTTTCCCAAATTACTAAAGTTCGGCATTTCTCGTTCGGCGCGGTCGTTTTTCTCGCAAATTCCGAACGTCGGCGCCAACGTCGACCTTTATTATAATCGATTTTTGCGAAATTAACACCCCCAAGCAAGAGAAAGCGCGTCATTTCTTGCGGTTCCGCCCTTTTTTTCGCCGCCAAATCGCTCAAACCCGCTTTTCGAACCGCATTATCGCTAAAATCGCTAAAATCGACGCCCGCCCGAGAAGGCGTTCAGAGAAACAAAAAACCCTCGACGAAACAAAGTCTCGTCGAGGGTAATACCGGATCCCGGAGTCGAACCGGGACGCCCTTGCGGGCAATGGATTTTGAATCCATCGCGTCTGCCAATTCCGCCAATCCGGCAAAAGGGCTCTTCGCCGCCGTCAGCAACGACGACACTTATATCATACCGCAAAAAACCGATCGCGCAAGCCCCGTTTTCTCATTTTTTTGAAAATTTCTTCAACTGGGAACAATTCAGCGCGCCGACGCCCGCGCCGCCGGCCGATCTTCAAGCGCCCGCCCGTTCGACGGCGAAAGTCGCGCCGCGGAATCGCCAAGAAAAGAAAAAGCCTCAACAAAACCAACGTCTTGTCGAGACCAAGTACCGGATCCCGGAGTCGAACCGGGACGCCCTTGCGGGCAATGGATTTTGAATCCATCGCGTCTGCCAATTCCGCCAATCCGGCAAAAGAGCCGACGGAAGAAAAGCGAGAAACTCCTCCTCCCAAACGACAACCGCATTTTAACCGATTTTCGCAAAAGCGCAACCCCCTTTTTCGGCAAATTTCGGAAATTTTCGGCAAAATATTGCTCTCCCCCCAAAAAGCGCGCCGCAAGATCGCGTTCGCCCCCAATTCCCCCATTTTCCCTATTGCGTTCGCCGCGCCAAATCGCTACAATCGGAACTCGAAGCGCCGTTTTAAGCGTTCGCCCTTAACCTTAAACTTAACGCATTCCGTTTATTTCACTCATTCCACCGCGTCGGAGTCTTCGTTTTGCGAATTTCCGCCTTCCCGCCCGAAAACGCGCCGAAACCCGCCCGCGTTTGCGCCGAAACCGGGCGTCCGTTCGAACCGAACGAAAAAATTTACACGTTTCTTTTCGAAGAAAACGGCGAGATCCGCCGCCGCGACCTTTGCGCCGACGCGTTCGCCTCGACGCCGCGTCCGCAAAACGCGCTCGCCTGGTGGTCGTCGCGCTTCTCGACCGGCGAAAAAGCCGAAAAAAAAGAGAAGATCGCCCCGAACGACGCGTTGACCGACCTTTTCGAATCGCTTGCGGAGCGTCCGGACGAAGCGGCTTTGCGTTACGTTCTCGCCCTCCTTTTGACGCGCCGCCGCGTCCTGCGTTTCGAACGGGAGGAATTCGCCGACGACGCGTTCGAGCGTTCCGACGCGGCGCCGTCGCTCGTCGTTTATTCGCCGCGCCGCGAAACGTCTTACGTCGTTCCGGTCGTCGAAATGAACGCCGACGAGATCGCCGCCGTCGAAACGCGCCTCCTCGACCTCATCCGCGAACCGTCCGCCGCCCTCGACGCCGCGCCCGTTAAAACCGTTTTTTCCCCTCCGCTCCCCGCGGACGACGTCTCCGTTTAAATCGTCAAACTCCGCCCGTTCCGCTCAATTCGCCAGGTCGGAGCCCTCGCCGCGCGACGTTTTTCCGTCAAACAGCGTAAAAATCGGCAAAATCGCTAAAAACCGCGCAAATCGCTCTTGCAACGACGGACGACGTTCGATAAGATAAACGCCGGTCGGCGCGGTTTGCGACGATCGCAACCAATTTGCCGACTTTACCCGCTTTACAAGAAGCCGTTTCGATATGCCGACGTTTTTCACCGTCCTTGTCCGCGCGCCGCGCCGTCGTTCTTTTTCCTCGCGTCTCGTTCGAAAGAGCGCCGCGCCGTCGAAACGCGCTCCTTTTTCCCCCGTTTTTCGCTCGATTTTCCCCTTATTATTAATAGGGATGTTTTTTGCGGTTTCGCCGTTCCTCGGCGGTTGCGCCGCTCCGAAGACGCGTCTTCCGGAAGTCGTCGGCGAAGAGCCGAGTTTCGAGGAGTTGAAAGCCGCCGTCAACGCCAACAGCGCGAAGATCGAGTCGATTTACTCCTCCGACGCGACGATCGGCGCCGAAAACGCGCCGGGTTGGGCGACTTGCCAAATCGCGTTCGAACGTCCCGGCAATCTCCGCGTTATCGGAACCGCCCTTGCGATGGGCCGCGTCGTCGACGTCGGTTGCAACGACGAGCGGTTTTGGTTTTGGAGCAATTTTCAAAACAAAGAGGAACTTTATTTTTGCCGGCACGACCAGTATCAGAACTCCGCCGCCGCTCGCGTTTTGCCGGTCGATCCGACCTGGTTCCCGCAAGCGTTCGGCGTCGTCGAACTTAAAGACGAGGAGCTCGTCGACGGGCCGACGCGCCAGGCGGACGGCTCGCTGCTGGTAACGCTCAAAAAGGCGCGTCCCGACGGAACTTATCTCCAGCGCGTCTATTTCGAGCCGAAAACCGCCGCGATTTTGCGTCAGGACGTTCAAAACCCGGAAGGGGACGCCGTCGTTTCGATCGTTTGCAAGCGGTCGCTTTACGTCGAGACGCCCGGGGTCGTGTTGCCGCAAAAAATCGAGATCGCCTGTCCGCGCGGCGACGGCTCGCTCATCGTCGACGTTGGAACGCCGATCCTCAACGATTCGAGCAAGATCGCCGCGAAAGCGTTCGAACAGCCGACCGACCTTAAAGCGACGACAGTCGATCTCGGCGCCGCGACTCGCCCCGCCTCCGAAACGACGGCGACGCCCGCCGCGTCCGTTTGGAACTCGACGCCGACGGTCGCGAACGCCGCCCCCCTTTCGAACGCGCAAGCCGTCGCCCCCGCAAGCGTCGCGTCGACCGATTCGAACGCAAACCTCGCCCAGTTGGGGCCGATCCGCATGACCGTTCGAGCCCGCGTCGAAAACGCCCCGCAATCCGCCGCGACGCTCCAAGCCGCCGCTCCGACCGCCCAAACTTTCGCCGCGACGCCGACCGTCGCGACCGCCCAGCTTTCGATTCCGGCCCCGCAACCCGCCCAAAACGCCCCGAACTTCCAAACGCCGTCGTTGACGCAAAACGCCCAACCGGCGCAAAATTTGCAACCCGCTCAAAACGCCCTGAATTTCCAAACGCCGTCGTTGACCCCAAACGCCCAACCGGCGCAAAATTTGCAACCCG
>CAZIJJ010000007.1:102551-122246 GCA_964539525.1 uncultured Planctomycetaceae bacterium
CGCAAAATTTGCAACCCGCTCAAAACGCCCCGAGCTTCCAAACGCCGTCGTTGACGCAAAACGCCCAACCGGCGCAAAATTTGCAACCCGCTCAAAACGCCCCGAGCTTCCAAACGCCGTCGTTAACCCCAAACGCCCAACCGGCGCAAAACCCTTCGGTCGACGAACTTCTCGCGGCGCCGACGCTCGAGACGGCGGACGCGAACGCGACGCTCGAAACGCCGCCTTTCCCGAACGATTTTCCGACGCTCGACGTTCCGACGCCGAATTTCAACGCGCCGCAACCGACTTTTTAACAGGACGCCGCCGCCCGTTTCGGGGCCGAACGAACGAAAAATTCCAAAAAATTTGCGCGACGTAAAAAAATTTTTCTTTTCAACGCGTCTTCCCGGTTGAAAACGAGCGCGAACGGTATTATAATAGAGACGTTTGGTCGGTCGAGCTTTGGGAGTTTTCCCGCCTCGACCGCGACGTTCGCGTCGGCAAGCGAAACGCCGCCCCCCGCCGCCGCTCGACCGTTTCCTCTATTTCGAAGGTAGAATCGCGATGCAATCCATTCCCGAAGTCTCGCCCGCAATGCGCGCTCGTCTCCAGCAATGTTTCGAGGTCGGCAATCAAAAGATGCGACTCGGGCAGTACGATTACGCGACCGAAATGTTCGTTCAGTGCGTTTGCGGCGACCCGGCGAACCTCGTGTACATGAATTCGTTCATCACCAACCTTCGCCTCAAGCACGGTCAAAAGAAAAAATCGCGTTTCGGGTTCCTGAAAAACGCGAAAGCAAGCCTCCCCGGCGGCAAGGAAAAAGACCTGGCGACGACGATCAAAAACGGTTGCGAAAAGCTCAAGTCGAACCCCTGGGACGCGCAGACGTTCGTTTCGATGGGTCTCGCCTGCCTCGACGCCGACCTCGAAGAAGCCGGGCTCGCGTATTTGAACCACGCCGTCCAAAGCGCGCCGGAAGACGTCGAGATCCTGCGTTTGGCCGCGACCGAACTTTCCGACCGCAAAGTTTACGATCAGGCGCGGGTCTGTTGGGATCGCCTGCTGAAGCTCGCTCCGAACGATATCGAAGCGGGCAAGCGCCTCAACGACGTTCTGCTCGAACAAACGATCAACCAGCAGAAAGGAACGTCGCGGCGCGAAGCGGAAAAAGCGGCCGAAACGGAAGAACGGCCGAAGATGAGCTTCGAGGACGAAGTCGAAAAGCGCCTCCGCAAAAATCCTGAAGATCGCGACGCGTTTCTCGATCTCGTCGATTATTTTTTCCAAAAGGGCAACCTCCGCAAGCTCGAAGACGCCTGCAAACGCGCCTTGAAAGTCTTCCCGGACGACGCCGTCTTCGCGCCGAAACTCCTCGAAACGCAAAAAGCGCGCGCTTTCGACGAGATGAATCGGGTCAAAGCGCAGTTTGAAAAGGCCCCTTCCGACGCGTTGAAGACAAAATTTGCCGAACAAAAGAAAATTTTTGACGAAAAAACGCTCGAATTGATCGAATATAAATTGGCGAAAACGCCGAGCGCCGCGTCGCTTCGCTGGGAACTTGGGCAATTTAGGATGCGCCAAGGGCATTACAAAGAAGCGATCGCCGAACTCCAAGCGGCGAAGGTCGACGTCTCGATCGCAGGCCAATGCCTGTTTGCGTTAGCCCAATGTTTTCAACAGATTAAGCAATACCGTTTGGCCGCGACGCATTACGATCAGGCGATCCAAAAGCTCGACCCGAACGGCGAAGATTACAAAAAAGCGCTCTATTACGCCGCCCGTCTCGCGTTCGGTTTGAACGATTACGAGAAAGCGGACGATTTTGCGAATAAGTTGGCCGCCGTAGATTTTTCTTATAAAGACGTGGCGGGGCTACTAGACAAGATCGCCGAAAAGAGGCATAATAGTAACTGAGCGTAGTTTTGCGTCGCGGCTCCGCCCATCTCGGTTCGCTCTCGCCGAGGGAACCGCGACGACGCCGACAGCTTTTCGTCGAGAAATTCGCCTATTAAGTTAAAATAGCGACTCCCGTCGGAAGGCTCCTTGGTCAAAACGCCGTAAGACCTCCCCCTCCCAGAGGGAATGTTTCGGAAAAACTTATGTTAAAACTTGCCCATCGTTTTTGACGATAAGCGTTCCTCCTTGCGACGTTGAGAAACAAACGATAATTTTAACAAGTTTTTAAGATTTTTAGAGAACCATGCCGAATATTCAAAGCGCTAAGAAAAGACTGCGACAAAACGTTGTTATCCGCGAACGCAACCGCGCCGCCCGCTCGGTCGTCCGCAACCGCATTAAGAACCTCCTCAAAACGCTCCGCGCCGGCGACGTCGCGGCCGCCGAGGAACAATTCAAGAGCGTTTGCAGCGCCCTCGACCGCGCCGCCGCCCGCAAACTGTGGCACAAAAACAACACGTCGCGCAAAAAGTCCCGCCTTTCCAAGCTGATCCTCAAAGTGAAGCAAGCGCAATAAGGCGTTCCGCGCGAGCGTCGTTTCGAAACCGCGTCCGTTCGGCGTTTTGACGAAACGGACGCGCGTTTGGACTTTTTGTCGTTTCGGCGCGCTCGTCGACGCGATCGCGTTTTTAAGTTCGTCGCCGCGTTTCGAACGAAAAACGCGGCGGACGGGATCCTTCGCGGATTTCCCCGACGAACGTCGACGTTCGACGTAATTTCGCGCGGTTTTGACGACGCGTCAAGACGCGGCGTTTTTGCGTCGAACGTTTGTTTTTTGGACGCGTCGCCCGGTCGGCCGTCCGCCTTCCCGCTTTTCATTTTCCGACGCCGCGTTCCGCCGCGTCGCAACGAAGAGGCCGTTTTATGCAAGTCCGACTTTCGCAACTCGCCGAATTGACGCAAGGCGTTTTGACCGGCGACCCCAATCTGACGATCGAAAAGGCCTCGCCCCTTCACGCCGCGGACGAAACGTCGATCACGTTCGCCGAGCGCCCGGATCGTCTCGATTGGAACGCCGCGACGAAGGCCCGCGCCGCCGTCGTGCCGCTCGGCGCCGCGCGACCGACCGACGACGTCGCGACGATCCAGGTCGCGGACGTCAAGGCGGCGTTCGAAAAAATCGTCGTTCTTTTCCGCCCGCCGCGTCCCCGTTGGCTTCGGGGCGTTTCGGAACGCGCCGTCGTGTCGCCGACCGCTAAAATCGGCAAAAACGTCGCGATCGGCCCGAACGCCGTCGTCGGCGACGACGTCGAAATAGGCGACGGCGCGACGATTCACGCCGGCGTCGTGTTGCAACCGGGCGTAAAAATCGGCGAAAACACGACGCTTTTCCCCAACGTCGTCGTTTACGAAGACTGCGTAATCGGTAAAAATTGCCTGCTTCACGCAAACTGCGTCGTCGGAGCCTACGGTTTCGGGTACGATTCGTCGACCGGCGTTCACAAGCTGGCGGCGCAATTCGGAGCCGTCGTCGTCGAGGACAACGTCGACGTCGGAGCCTGCGCGACGATTGACCGCGGCGCTTACGATTCGACGGTTATCGGCGAAGGCACTAAAATCGACAACCACGTTATGATCGCGCATAATTGCCAAATCGGCAAACGCAATATGATCTGCGCCAGCGTCGGCGTCGCCGGAAGCGTTACGACCGGCGATTACGTCGTGATGGCCGGGCGAGTCGGCGTTCGCGATCACATCCGTATCGGCGACGGCGCGGCGCTCGGCGCGATGGCCGGCGTCATGGGCGACGTTCCCGCCGGGGCGCGCATCGTCGGGATCCCGGCGACCCCCGAAAAGGAGCAGATGCGCAAACAGGTCGCCTTCGCCAAATTGCCGGACGCGCTCAAACAATTGAAAGCGCTCCAAAAAGAGGTCGAAACGCTCAAGGCGCGTCTCGACGCTTCAAACGACGCCGACCGACGTTGACGCTCGAAGGCGACGTTCCGTTTTCCCGCGTCGCGACGTTCCAGACGACGCGGTTTCGCCATTTCCCCCATTTTACGCGCGAGGTCGCCGTTCGTGTCGTCGTCCGACTTTTTTTTCCCGCCCGAAACGCGTCGCGTCGGCATGATCGCCGGCTGGGGCCGCTATCCGGTTTTGTTGGCGCAAGCGATCAAACGAAGCGGTCGCGAAGTCGTCTGTTTGGGCGTTCGCGATCACGCCGATCCGATTTTGCGGGAAATTTGCGACGATTTCGCTTGGGGCGGTCTCGGAAAATTTGGTTGGGCGACGCGGTATTTTCGCCGCCGCGGCGTCGAGTACGCGACGATGGCCGGCAAAATCCATAAAATCCGCCTATTCGATCCCGGATTTCTTTGGAAACAGGCGCCCGATCTGTACACCGTTCGCTTTTTCGCGGATCATTTTCTGCGTCGCCGCCGCGACTGCAAGGACGACTCGCTTCTTTTGACGGTCGTTCGCGCTTTCGAGCGTCGCGGCGTCGCGCTCCTTCCCGGAACCGTTTTCGCGCCGGAGCTCCTCGTGCAACGCCAACTTTTAACGAAACGCGCGCCGACGGCGGCGCAATGGAAAGACGTTTTTTTCGGCTGGAATCTCGCTCGCGAAATGGGGCGGCTCGACGTCGGCCAAAGCGTTTCGGTCAAGAATCAAGCGGTCTTGGCCGTCGAGGCGATCGAAGGCACCGACGAGGCGATCCGTCGCGCCGGGACGCTTTGCAAAGGTAAAAATTTCGTCGTCGTCAAGGTTTCGAAACCGAATCAGGACATGCGGTTCGACGTTCCGACATTCGGTCTTGGGACGCTCGAAACGATGGTCGAGGCGGGCGCGTCCGTTTTGGCCGTCGAGGCGAAAAAAACGCTCTTCATCGACGCCGAAGAAGTCGTCGCGTTCGCCGATCGGCGCAAGATCGCGATCGTCGCGCTTGAAGAAGAGGACGTCGCGGCGGGCGAGCCCCCCTTCCCGATCGGTTCGGAATCGGGCCCGTTGGTTTGCCCGACGCTTCGCGAAGACGTTTGCCGTTGAATCGTCGAACGGCGGCGCCCGATTTTTCACGTTCGGCGCCGCGTTTCGCACTCCAGAAAATCGCGTTTTTCCGACGAAGCGTCGGCGTTTTCGCCGTCGCCGGGGTTCGCTTCGGTTCGCCCGGTCGACGTTTCGAGACTCGGCGCCGCGTTCGACGCCGAACGTTAGGAATTGCGTTAAGTCTTGCTTTTACCGCGTTTGCGTTTTGCCGGAACGCCAATATTTCAGCGCTTTGTCGGCTTGCTCCCGGATCTCGTCCGAAGTCGTCTCGTCGCGCAACGCCGCCAGGATCTCGCAGGCGCTCTCGACGTCGCCGCTCTTCGCCGTCGCGATCGCCAGGTTCCAACGCGCGTTTTCGTCCGCCGTTTCGCTCGCGGTCGCTTCTTTGAACGCGGCGGCCGCCTCGGCGAAACGCCCCTCTTTAAAAGCGAGCGCTCCGCGATAACTCGCCGTCTCGGTTTGCGACTCCGGCGAAGCGCCGATCATCGACGCCAGCGACGAACCGGCGCTCGAGTTGCGGCGAACGTCGCTCTTCGCCAACGCCGACTTCGCGTCCTCGACCGAAAAATTCAGCCGCAAATTCTCGGCGTCGGGCGTCCAAACGTTCTCGACCGTCGGAAGCGCGGTCGGCTCGTCCGCATTAGAAACGCCTAACTCTTTCGAGCCCAAGGGACGCTCGCCCAACGCGCCGCCCCCGTTTTCGACCGGCGGAAGGACGCGCGCCTGTTCGGCGATCTTTCCCGATTGGGCCTCGGGATCGGAGAAGAAATCGGGCGACAACGCGACGACGGAGCCGCCCACAAGCGCGGCGGACGCGCACAGCGCGACTTGGCGCCAACCCGCTCGATTTTTCGCCTCGGCGACGTTTTTCGCGCGAACGCTCGGGGCGTTTCCTTTCGCCGCTTCGGCGACGTTCCGTTTCGTTTTGAGCGACGGGTCGAACGCCTCGGCGATCTTTTTCCAGGCGTCGTCCGTTTCCGACGCGTAATTTTTCGTCCTCTCGTCGAAGGGCGTTCCCTCGTAAGCGCCCGCCGCAAACATCGTCGCGCACTCCCGACGGCAATACTCGCACGTTTCCAAATGCTCGGCGAAAGCGCGCGTTTCCTCTTCGCTCAGCATATCGACGCTTAACGCCTCCATCAAGCCGTAATCGTCGACGAGATGCTCGCCGGCCAATTCGTCCAACACGGCGGTTACGTTATCGCGCAGAATCTCTCGAAAGTTACTTCCGTTCGCCATTTGTTTCACCCTTTTTATATATTGAAAACGCTATCGCGTTCGGCGCTTTTTCTCAATTCTTCGACAATCTTAGCTTTATTGAGCCAATAATCGCCCAAATCGCAACCCCGGGTCGACGCAAGATACTTCACGACTTCCCTCGCCTGCTCGTCCTCGCGACCGGCGACGAGCGCGCTCTTCAATTTGAGGCTTCCGCTCGCGTACCAGTTGCTCGTTTTGTATTCCGCCGCGCGGCATTCGACCGCGACTTCGTTGTTCCGCATTCCCTTGCCGATCCTGCAGTGCATGACGCGTCGCTCGCCGTCGTTCATTTTATCCTCGGC
Organism: uncultured Planctomycetaceae bacterium; assembly: GCA_964539525.1. Classification (GTDB taxonomy): domain Bacteria; phylum Planctomycetota; class Planctomycetia; order Pirellulales; family Thermoguttaceae; genus RUG369. Next base: position 109,037 of record CAZIJJ010000007.1, read on the forward strand.
GACGACGCACGAATCAAGCACCGCCGTTCGCAACTCCGCGGCGCCCGCGTCGTCGTCGCTTGCAACCGTTCTCGCGTTGCGTTGCAAAACGCCCGTCAGCTCGTCGTCGAGCGTTTTCTCCGTCCAACGTCGGAGCAAAAAGCGTTGCAACGGTCGGCGCCAGTAAGCGGAAAGCCCCGCCCACCCCCGGTATTTCGACAACGGGCCGTTGTAAAAAAATTCCGTTTTGAAGTCGAGCAAACATTGTTCGTCGAAAGCGGCTTCCTTCAGGAGCCTCGGATCGCGTCCGACGCTCGCCGTCCAGGCGGCCGCGGCGGCCCGGATCGCTTCGTCGTGCTCGGCGTTGAAGACGCGAGTCGCCCTCTCCTGCCGCGCTTGGCAAGCGTTCGCCAACACGACGTCGAAAAACGGGTTCCCGCCGAGTTTTCCGCCTCGCAGAAAACCGCGGCCGGCGGCGACGGATTCGGCCGCTTCGAACGCCGATCTTTTAAAGTCCGCGCTTTTATGGTGGTAAAACACGACGTCGCGCCATTGAAAAAGGACGGGGAGCGCGACGAGTTCAAACGCTTCGGCGTCGTCGTATAAAATCGAGAACTCGTTCAAACGCGCTCGAAAGGTTGCGCGAAATTTTTCGATTTCCTCCGTTTTCAATTTTATCTCCCAAGGAGCGTCAAAATCGCCGTAATCGAAAAAATCGTTTAAAGCCCGCTCGACGATTTCCGTCGAATCGAAAGCGCGTTTAAACGTTCGCAACAATTCGCTTGCGCGCCCGCCGATCCCGCGATCGTTATCGGTATAGGTCATCGATCAACCTCAATCAACAGTGTTAAACGGCTTCGTTTCGGAAGTTTCGACGCGACGCGCAAAGCGTCCGAAGCGAGCCGCCGGAAGACGCGTCTTTCGTCTTCCGCGTCTAAGAGCCCAACGTCTCCGTTTTTTGCCAAAAAAATCCGCTTTTTTCGAAAAAAAAGAAAAATTTTAAACGCTATGAAATTCTCGAAAAAGCGCGTTCGGAAACAAACGTCAACGCTATTGTAACTTTTTTAGAAAATCGCCAAGGCGTGGCGGGCCGCGAACAAAAATCAACCCGCCGTTCCAAGAGATCGCTCCGCCCGTCGACGGAGCGCAAATTCGACGTTATTTAACGAAAAGATCGGCGGCGAACTCGTCCATTTCGCCGAAAATGTGCCAGGCGCGAAACTTATACGGCCCGCGTCGCGTCGCCATCAGCTCGGCGACGCCCCTGTCAAACGTTCGCAACGTCGCCAGATCGACGTCGCAAGTCGGCGAAACTTGACGAAAATTCTTCAACGTAAACGCATCGGACTTGAACGAACCGGGCGTTACGACGATCAACGCGACGTCGGTGCGCCCCGTTCCGCCCAAACGGCTGATCACCAACGGATAAAAAACCCGCGACGTTTTGAAGCGATAAGCGATCGCGTCCTTCTCTCGCATCCCGTTCGGACGGCTCCGTTGCAGGTCGAACGCAAAGTATCGGAAGCCGCATTTTTCGACGTAATAACGCAACACCGCCCGCTGTTTCGCCCCCAAATAAACGCTCGTTCCCGTTCCGTAAGTCTTCTCAAGATAAGCGTCCAACTCGCCGTAAAGGTCGCTCGTCGAATCGACGCGAATCGCAACGATCGAGTGCGTCCCAATGTCGCGACGCGAAAGCGTCTCCGTCAGCGCGCGCTCCCGACCGGCGTCGGCCATTTGTCGCTCCAATTCGCTCCAAGCGCGCTCAAAAGCCCTGGGGTCGCCGCGCGAAACGTCGATCGGACGCCCCGGAAGCGGAACGACGCTCAACACGGCGCCGTCTTTCGGCAAAAGCGACTCCTGCATCGTTTGAAGAATGAGGATCTCCTCCTCGCCGTTCCACGCGATCAGCGCCTGTTGAATCGGTTCGCGAAAGGAGCGGCCCTCCTGCCAGAAATCGCCGATCTCTTCGTCCTCGGCCAACTCGTCCAGAAAATCCTCGTCGAACGGAACCGGCGTCGGCTCCTCGTCGTTAACGTCTCCCTGCGCGTCGAGATCGACGATCGGCTCCAATCGAGAGCCCGTCGACGGTTTAGGTTTCGGCTCCTTCTTCTTATAAACGATCATTTGCCCGCTGTCCGCAAAACGCGGTCGCGGCAAACGCCGCGAAAACAAGCGCCGTTAAAATCGTTAAACTCTTTCTCATTGCTTTCTCTATTTTCAGCTCAATAATCAGCATTCGCAACAAAAAGCATTTTGCGCGGACGCCCGTTTATTCCCACAAAAACTGGCAACGCGACGCCGGCCCGGACGCGCGGATCCCAACGACCCGCGCCCCGTTCTCGTCGTCGACCACCGAAACGCCGAGCCGGTCGCCCCGCCCGGCGCCAATTTTCGTTCGCATCAGATACCGCTTCCCGCTCCGAGCGTCGACCAACGTCAGCGTTATCGTCGACGAAGCCGAGGAAACCGCGTTTCTAAAATCGCTCGCCGAACGAATCGAACGCCCGTCGACCTCGACGACGACGTCGCCGATCTCCGGCGAATACGTCGGTCGCGACCACTCCGCGCTCGCGTTTTCGGGCGATTGAAATTCTCGTCCGGTAATTTGCCAAACCGCGACCCGCTGATCGCGGCCCTTTTGACGCGCAAGAAACGCCGTCGTTTCCTGAACGTAATCCATAAGTTCGTTCCACCCCACCTCCAACGAGTAGCAGGCGACCAGAGCGCCGATCTCCGCGTCTTGCGGTTCCAGCCGTATTCCCTCCCGTCCGAGCGCCTTTACGTAAGCGTTCGCGCCTGAACGCGCAATCCGCGGCGCCGAACTTATCGAAACGCCCATGTTTTTCCACGAATATTGAGAGCAAAGCGCGATCGTAAAGCATCCGCCGCTAACGTCGCGGTCTTCGTTGCTTCCCGGTATTCGCACACTCCAGGAATACGTGAACGCTTTCGAACCTTCGATCGCCGCGCAAACGTCGACGTCGCCTCGCGATTGGAAAAAGAGGTTGTCGAACAACGGCGTGATCCCCGCGGATCCGTAAAGCGTCTGCGCGGACGGCGGAAACTCTTTCCTGTTTTGAAATTCCGTCGCCTCGCGATAATCGGAACAACAATCCGTAATGAGAACGGTCAAACGCGCGCCGCGGCTTTTCATCGCGTCGAGCAATCGGGAACGCTCGATCAAACTCCCGTTCGCGGCAAGACAATGCTCGCCGTTTTTAAACGCGCCGTGCCCGGCCCAAAAAACGACGAGCGCGTCGTCCGACTCGACCGGACACTTCCGAATACCCTCGAGCATTCGTTCGAAAAAACGGTCTCCCATTTTCGGCGCTTCGTCGCTCATTATGTCGAAACGGTAAAGCTCGGGGCCGCGCCACGCGCTTTCGTACGTGTTGTAAAGCGCGAACTTTTTGGTCGACGTTTCGGAATAATTATCGATGTGAAGCCCCCATATTTCCTGGAAGCTGTTCGCGTCGTTCTGGAAAGCTCTCCATTGCTCGGCGTCGGACGCGTCGAACGCCGTCATCACGTAAACCGTTTGCGCTTCGACGGTTCCGCCCGTTCCCAAACCGCCGAACGCCGTCGCGACGCCCAACAAGATCGTCGCCGTAATTTTTCGTATCATCGTTCTTCCTCCATTCGTTTCAACGAGACGCCGTTTCCGCTCAAAACGTCGCGGCGCCGCTCGGCGCGTCGGAACCGTCCAACACGACGCGAAAACCGACGCTAAAATGACGATTCGACGGCGTCGCCGAACTGCGGTTCGACGCCCGCGCGGTGTTCGCCCAATTGAACCACGAGCCGCCGCGCACGATTCGTTTTCTCGGATCGTTCGGGTCGACGTCGGCGCACCATTCGCAAACGTTGCCGCACATGCCGAAAACCTCCCAGGGATTCGCCGTCGCCGCGTCGATCGGCGCCGCGAACGCGAAACCGTCGTCGCTTTTGACGCAACTTTTCCACTCGGGAAAACGGCGACGCGCCGATTCGTCGGCGACGTTTTCCCAAATCGCCAACTCTTCCGGATCGTCGCCAAACCAATAGCGCGTCCCTGTTCCGGCGCGACAAACGTATTCCCATTCGACTTCGGTCGGAAGCCGGTACGTCCGCCCCTCTTTTTCGCTCAGCCATCGGCAAAACGCGACCGCGTCGTTCCAGCTGACGTCGACGACCGGCGTTCGCAAACATTGCGGGACGCCGATCTCGCGCCAGCTGAATTTCGTCGAATTCGTCGGTTTCCCCCGCGCGTCGAGCCCGAAACCGCCGCGCCCGTCCCGCTCGGCGTCCGTTTCGTACCCGGTCTCTTCGACGAAACGCGCAAACTGTTCGATCGACACTTCGCCGCGACCGATCCAAAACGACTTCGCGACGCGAACCCGGCGCGCCGGATACTCGTCCTCGAACATCGCGGGACTCAGCGCCGCGTCGTAATCCGAATTAAACGCCTCGACCAGTTCTTCCGGCGTCTCGGCGCTCCCCATCCAAAACGTTCCCGGCTCGATTTGAACGAACTCCATGCCAAGCGAATTGCTCGCGACGCGCCGTCGCTCCTTGACCTCGCTCAACTCGCACCTCGCGTCGTCCTCGCGGATCTCCGCGCCGGAATCGACGAACGCCACCGTCGCCGCGGAATAATCCCCGTCCATTCGAACGCAAGGGTTTTGCGTTTGCCCGGTCTTCTCTCGCGTTCGCGCCGCCGTAAATTGGAACAGCTCCAAAAAATCGACTTTGCCGTCGCGGTTGCCGTTCTCCTCGACGTCGGCGCGCCCAAGCAGGCCGTCGAGTAAAAACTTCGTGAACACGCCGTGCTGAAACGCCGAATCTTCGATCGAGACCTCGCCGAGCGAACACGAAAGTAGCGCCCGCACGCCTTGTCGCGGGGTAAAGTTTTTCGCGAACTCGCCGACGTCTTCGTTTTTCGCGAACGGCGCCGTTCCGCGCGCCAACGCGTTTCGACAAGCGTCGATAAAAATAAACTTACGTTCGAACTCGGCCTCCGCCAACGCTTCGACGACTTCGTCGACCGCCAGCGTCGTTCCGATAAGATCGCCCCTTCTCGCGTCGCGAAGCGCAAACCGCGACTCGCCGTTGAAACTCGCTCCGTGTCCGCCCAGATAAACGATCGCGACCGTTCCGCTCGACCGCCGCAACGCGTCCAATTCTCGCCTCGCGGCGTTCAACGTCGGCAAATTGCGCTCGTCGCCCGCGGCGTCGCTGAGACAAACGACGTTTTCTTTCTCAAACCCGTTTTTCAAAAGCCGCGCTCGCAACGCCTCCGCGTCGGCGACGCAATACCGCAAATTCGTCAGCCCCGACGCTTGCTCGTACCGGTTGACGCCGATCAGCAAAGCGCGCCCGCCGTCGACCGCGAACGCCGTCGCGCAGAAAAACGCCGACGCCGCCAACGCGCCGAAGCAGAGCGCCGCAAACCGCCGTCTTTTTTTCGCTTCGCTCATAATCTCCCCTATCCGCAGAACGTCCGCGCCGTTTTGGACGGGAACGTCAAGAAACTTACAAAACGACGCTCGCCGACGCTTCCTTGCGAAAACGTCGGCGGGCGCCGTCAATACTTTCCGTCAAAATCAGAAGTTTTGCCATTCCGGAGTTTGCGCTCCGATTTTATTATTTTGAGTCGCTTCGGACGTCTTCGCGGCGGCCGCGTCGAAAACTCGACGCAACGTCTCGCCGCGCAACGGCTCGTCGGTCGCCTCCGCGGCGCTCAGGAACTCGCTCCAAAAGAGGTCGAGTTCGCGATCCTGCGATTCCCAAGCCGACTCGCCGCTCGAACAGGCGAAGATCGCGACGCGCTCGGCGCCCTCCTTCGGTTCGATCGCCCGGCGCTCTCGGGGCGTCGGATTCTCGACTTTGTAAGTTCGACGGTGCGTCAGCCAAACGGCGACGACGTTTTTCGCGGGGCTCGCCGCCAAAATTTCGCGAACCTCCGATTCGAAGATCCAAGTCGCCGGATCGTCGAGCGACGCGCCCTGCGGCAGGAACGCCGCGTCGCCCTCGTAAGAGACGCCGTCGCCGCTAAAAACGACCCAAATCGAATCCGTTTCCCGCGCCTCGTCGGCGACTCGACGCAACATCGCAAGGACGTTTTCCCGCTTCGGTTTGAGATAAAACGCCTTTTCTTTCGAAGTCATCGTCGCGGCGTTGCGCTCGACGAGCCCGTTTTTCTTCTCCAAAAGCGCTTCGACGCTCGCGACGTCGCGTTTCGAAAAGGTCGGCATTCTCACCGGCGAATTTTCGTTGACTTCGCGTCCGACGAAAAGGGCGAAAGTCAAGCCGACCGCCGGCGCGGCGTCGCTTTTTTTCAACAGCGCGGTCGCTTCCGACGTCAATTCTCCCAATTTCGTCGCCGCAATATTTCCGCTTTCCGCGGTCGGAGCCGGAGCGTCTTGCGCAAAACCGACGCCGCAAACGCCCAACGCAAGCGCGGCAAACGTTTTCGTCAAACTCGTTTTCATTGCGCGTTCTCCCATTTTTCTCCGCCTTGCTCCCATTGCTGATCCCAATAAACTCCCCAGCTCGGATCGTACAACACCGCGTCGTCCCAGTTCGAAACGTAACACGGCGTCTGGTTCCCGACTTCAATACCCGCCGTGCGCGCAGCCCCGCGCCTAGCTTCGTGGCACATCGTAACGATAGCGTCCAACCAGCCTTTGAAATCGCCGAACGTTAAACATCTTTGGGAACTCAACGCTTCCTGCATCCCAAAATAGATCGTCGCGGCGCAGGGATTCGCCGGAGCGCAATAATACGTTCCGTCGTCTTCGTCGTAAAACCACAGATTGCAATACGAACATTCGTCGGTAAGACTGGTCATCGCGACGGCTATTTTCTCCAACGTTTGACGCGTCAAGTCTTTCGACGCGCCTTCGAGCCAATTCGACCCGACGTCGAGCAGGCCTTTCGAATCGCCGGCCTCGATCAAGGTTTTAAGCGTCTCGTTGCGCGAACCGGCGCGACGCGCGTTCGCGTTCGTTCCGGAACCGCGACGCGCGTTTGCGTTCGCGTTCGTTCCGGAAGCGGCGTTTCTCGCCGCTCCCCGGCGAATCAAATCGTCCAAGGAAGGGGCGCCGGAGTTGCGCTCTGTCAAAACGCGCCCCATGCTCAGGGTAACCGCCTTCAAATTAAGCGCGAATTTGGCGCCCGCGACTTTAAGCAACTCGCCGGTCGAGTCGACCTTCGTTTTCAAGCCGTCCCACGTGTTGACGACCGGCGGAAGCTTCGGTTTCGGCAAGCCGAAAGAATTCAACGCTCGCGAACCGGCCCCGGTCGTAATCTCGGAGCGAACGGCGAGCCCGCCGGCGTGGCAGACCTCGAAGAACGCGACGACGGAACGCCCCTTCAACTTCTCAAAATACCTGCTGAGATCGTCGTCGACGACCGACGTGTCGCGCACCGGCTGGTCGCGCAAAACGTTGGGCTCGCTCGTCGTCATCAGACACGATTCGAAAAGGACGAGCGCTTCGTCGACGTCGGCGCTTTGGCCTTCCGAGTCGGAAATATCGCGTTCGTCGCCGTCGTCGTCGGTCAAAAGCTTCATGCCGTGCCCGTTCCAATACAGGACGATCTCGTCGCCCGGGTTCGTTTTCGCGGCCAACGCGTCGAACGTCGCTTCGACCTGCGCTTTATTGAAATGCGGCCCGGCGATCGTAACCATGTCGTCGAAATTGCCGAGCGAGCGCAACATGATCCCCGCCAGGCAGTAACTCGACTCGATATACGGTCGAAGAGGCTCGTCGTAAATCTCGCCCGCTCTCGCGATCAAACCTTCTTCATTCTCCGGGTCGCGGTAAACGTCGAAATAAGCGAAGCTTTGCGTCTGCAGGAAACAAACGAGATAACGGCGCTTGGCCGCCGACTCCGTCGCGGGCGTAAAACTGCTTTGTCTCTCGCCGTTGAACAAGCGGAAAACCTCTTGCGCGTTGCTCGGCGACCGCCTCGCCTCGACGTTTCCGCTCAGCGTCGACGGAGAAGCCGCGGGCCGTCTCGGCGCGGAAGCGGCGGGTCGCCTCGACGGAGAAGCCGCGGGTCGCGAAGAACCGCTAGCGGCGGCGTCCAAGCGATTCACAAGTCCGCTCAAGCCGTCGTCCGCAACGACCGCGCCCGCGCCCAAAACGAGAGCCAGCGTCGCCGCCGATAATCTCGTCAACCAATTCTTAACGCTCATTTTCATTTCACTCCTTTTACGACGTTTTCGTCGCAAACTTCGATTAACGTCGCGCTGACAAAGAGCCAATAAACGGCGCGACGCTCCGCTGAAACAATACCGTTGAAATTTTTACCGGCGCCGCGTTCTCCCGGAAACGTCGGGCGCTCAAAAACCGCGCGAGGACGTTTAACCCCGCGCGCTTTCATTTCCGACTCGTCGGTTCGACCGCGCTTACTTGGCGATCAGCCGCACCGCCGGATTGAGTTGGTCGTTCGCGACGACCGTTTGATCCGAATTCGGACGATTCTTGCGAACGTAGCTCGAAACTTTCGGCCTGATTTTGGGAACCAGATCTTTATGCGTCAGCGACGAATCGGCCGTTTTGAGCGTTTCGATCAGGTAGTGCGTCGCGACGCTCAGCTTGATGGAACCGGAGCCTTCCCACGAAAGTTGCTCCATGGACGACGAAGCCATCGCGAACATGCCGACGTGCCCCAGCGACTTCGAAAGAGCGGCGGTCGAATCGCAACCGAAGTCGAACACGAAGTCTTCGCTCGCGGCCTTCGAATCGCCTCGAACCAGCTCGCCAAGGTTTTTCGCGTCGGACGATTCGCCGTTGACCAGCTCGATCAGGCTCGTTCCCTTTTTCGCGTCGGACGATTCGTCTTCCAGGCCTTTCGAATCGGCGCGCAAGTTGCCGTTGCCGAGGAGCATGCCGCCGGAGTGGCACGCGTCGAGGAAGAGGATAATGTCGCGGCCCGTCAGGTTGTCCTTCAGCCAGTTGCCGAACGCGTGTTCGTTCAACATCGTGCGGGGGTCGTTCACGTCGGCGTCGCTCGGAACGAGGAAGCAGTCGTTTTCTCGCGTGGTTCCGGACGCGGATTTATCGCCGTGTCCGCTCCAATAAATGAAGATCGTGTCGCCGGGACGCGTGAAGTCGGGCAGAACTTCGTTGAAAATATGGCTCGTCTTCGCCAAAGTAACCTCTTCGTTGGTCAGAACGACGCAGCAGTCTTCCGAGACGCCCAAACGCTCGACGGCGATTTGTCCCATCGCCTGCGCGTCTCTGGCGCAGCAACGCAGGTTGCGGATGCGCTTGTCTTGATATTTGTCGACGCCGAATCCGACGAAAACGCGACGACCCGTTTTATTGACGCTACGTTGCGTCGCGGAGCCGGAACTCGATTGCGTCCAGTAAACGCATTGCCCGACGGTCAGTTCGTATTCGTCGGCGGCGGGACGCGCTTCGGGCTGGATCGACTTCGAGTTGCGATAGTCCTTGTCGGCGCGGGTTTGCAACGCTTTTTCGAGTTTGCCCATCACGCCGCTGATGTCGGTGGCGTTTTTACCGTACTTGATCCCTTTGAGCTCTTCGATCTCTTCGAGGGTAACGTAAGCGCGGATCTTTTCTTCGCCGAATCGCGGCCCGACGATGCGGAGGACAAAATCCTGATCTTCGGCCGGATACGTAATGCTTTCGCCCGCCTTAATACGGTTGTCCTGGTTCCATTCGTTCGGGAAGAGCAACGTCGGTTCGCCTTGGCAGTCGAAACTGATCAGGTAAAGATAACCGCCGACGGAGGAGCGCACGACGATCTCCGCAAGGTCGCCTTCGGTGTAAGTCAGGTCGGCGCGATCGAGCGCGACTTCGACGACCCCGGTCGACGAGTCGCTTCGGATCTTGTCCGGCGACGCGTTTTGCGCTTCCATGCCGTACGACGAAACGCCGGCGACGGACGAATCGGCGGTCGGTTTTCCCTGGGCGGTCATGCTGCGCGCCGACGCCTTAAACGTTTGCGTTTTTTGAGCGCTCGCAACGTTTGCGGCGCACAACAGCGCCAAAGTCAGCGCGCCGAATAAAAACTTTTTCATCGCTGATTTTCCTTTCCGTAATTTCCTATATAATAAACGCTTGTTTTCCTATTCTCAACGCGACGCGCTTACAACCCGGCCCCGAGCGCGGCGTCCCGCAAGTTGAATTGATTTCCGCTTTTTTCCGGCGTTTCGTTTTCGTCCGATTTCTCGATTTTTTCCGGCGTTTCTTCGCCGATGTAAACGACGACTTCGTCGTAAGCGCTGCGCCCGAGGTTGAACGCGTCGAAGTCGGCTTTTTCCGGAATCGGAGCGCCCTTTTCCGTCGGAGTTCGGCGAACGGCCAGCGCGCTGAAATCGACGATTTGCTTCGAGCCGTCTTTGCCGGAAGCCGCGACCGTGTCGGCGAAAATGTCGACCGGCCGTTCGCTGACGAACGCGCGGATCGTGTGGTCGCCGATCGGCGGCGCGCAACGCAGGAGGTAATTCGCGTTCTCGCCGGGCGCTCTGAACTCTTTGCCCGCTTCGACGCGTCCGTCGTCGCCCGGTTGCGGGTACAACGGGATTAAGTCGCCGTTCGGGTCGACCGCGACGACGCGCAGGTAGCCGTCGATCGCCGAAATTCCGGTCAGAACGAGCTCGTCCCCGACGGCGTATTCCCGACGCAGGCCTTCGGCGCGGATATCGAAGTCGAAGTCGGAACCGCGTTCTTTCACGAACCGCATCAGCGCGTCCAATTCGGAATACGCGACGGTTCCGGCGTTCGCTTCGCCGTTCGAATTTTCGTCCGTTTCGCCGTTTTCGTCCGAATTTTCATCCGAATCAACGTTCGTTTCGTCGTTCGAATTTTCATCCGGATCGGCGTTCGACCCGTCGTTTTCGTTCGGATCGTCGTTCGGATTTTCATTCGGATCGTCGTTCGACCCGCCGTCGTTTCCGTTCGTCGGAGCTTCGCCGCCGCGCGGGGTTCGGCCGAGCAACTCGCAAACTTTTTCGTAAGAAAGCTCGTCGTTGCCGGAGCGGACGACGTACGGAACCCAGGCGAAGTCCGGGTGCGATTTTCTCGCGGCGCCGATCCAGCGTCCGGTGCCGTGAATCGGCGTTCCGTCCGAGGCGGCCTGGATTTCGAACGGATACGCTTGAACCAAACGCTTCACGCCGACGAAGTCCGCCGGGACGTGGTCGTCGGCGAGCCACACGTAAATCTTACCGCGATAAAGGTTGCGTCGAACTTTCGACGCTTCGACGCGGTAGGCGTAAACCGGATAGTTCCAAACTTCGGCGCCCGGTTCCAGGTCGAGAACGATCGCCGTTTTCTGCTCGCCGATCGACGTTCGCAACGCTTCCCACAGCAGTTCCGGCGCCATGTCGTTCGGATCGTCGCCCGGCCCGTCGTAACGGAGCCCGTAAAAGTTCGCGACGTCGTCCCCGTGCGCGAGCGAAAGCCAGGCCTTCTGATCGCCGACGCCGACGTTTATTCCGCCGACGCGAAGAGCCCGAGTCGGCTCGTCTTCCATAACCGCCGCGGCCGACCAGCCGTGGCAGAGCCCGACCCAACCGGGCACGTTCGGCGGATTGTTCGTCTTTTCCCACTCGACCGAACGAGCGCCGGTCAAACGATCGTACTTCGCAAGCGGTTGCAAAATTTCCTGTCTCGCGGTCGGCCACCAGTACCCCGACCACACGGTTTTCGCGACGCGCCCTTCCTCTTTAATCGTTTGCGCTCGAACGTTTTCGCCGCCGAGTCCCAACGCCAAAGCGAGCGCGCAAAGAACGCTCCAATATTTTTTCATCGTCGCTGCAATCCTTCTATTCTTCGTTGTTCGCTTCGATCATTCGCCGACGTTCGTTTCGACGAGACGCGCTTCGCACGTTCCGTTGTCGGAGTAAACCGGCCACGGCGATTTCGGCGTCCAAATTTGACGAACTTTGCGAACGCCGCCGTCCATCGTAATCTCGACCGCGTCGTCGAGCCCTTTGGCGCCGTCGAGAAGCCCCTTGGCGCCGTCGACGTCGAGCGGTTGCGCCGACGTTTTCACCCGATACGTGAAGCGCGGCGCGGACTCGCCGAGCGCTTTGCTTCCGTCTTCTTCGTCGACCGTCGTGTAAACTTCCTCGTCGCCGCCGAGCGCTTTCGAACCGTCTTCGGTAAAGAGCGGCATGTCGATCGGGAGCGCCGGGATCGTTCCGAAAACGCCGGTCGTCTTCCCGTTCTCGCCCTGGAACGTTTGATTGCGTTCGACCCATTCGCCGTGAGCGAACGTTCGGTTCGCGACGCGAACGAGCGCGCCGGTTTTGGCGTCGACCCAAATATGAACGATCGGGTTCCCGGGGCCCGCGTCGACGATCTCCGCCTTCGCCTGATAGCAGTCGCGGCCCTGGATTCGCGCCATGCCGACGACTTCGAAGCGCCAGCGAACCGGCTTCGCCTGACGTTGGGCGCCCCCTTGCGTTTGCCGATTCGTCGCTTCGACGATCCAGTAGTCGCCGATTTGCCAATCCGGGCCGTATTTGCAGTTTTTACGCGGTTTTTGAACCGGCGTTTGCGCCTGATCCTGCGCTTGCGTTTTTTGCGCCTGATCCTTTTGAGCTTGCGCTTGCGTCTTTTGCGTTTGCGCCTGATCCTTTTGAGCTTGCGCTTGCGTCTTTTGCGTTTGCGCCTGATCCTTTTGAACTTGCGCCTGCGTTTGAGCTTTCTGAGCTTGCGCCTGCGTCTTTTGCGTTTGCGCCTGATCCTTTTGAATTTGCGCCTGCGTCTTTTGCGCTTGCGATTGCGTCTGAGCTTTCCGAGCTTGCGCCTGCGTTTTTTGCGTTTGCGATTGCGTCTGATCTTTCTGAACTTGCTTTTGCGGCCGTTGCGCTTGCGATTGCGTTTGCGACGCGCCCTTTTCCCCGTCGCCCGCGCCGAGGACGTAAGCCGCGCAAGGCGCCGCCAGCGCCGCGAGCAAAGTCGCCGTCGTTATGATTTTTTTCATCGTCGCTCCTTTTTTATTGTTGCTGACCGTCGGAGCTCTCGACCTTTCGGCGGCAAGAGCGCGAAACCGACGTTTTGGGCTCGAAAAACCAAGATCCCCTCCCTTTTTCCCGCGCCGACGCCGCCGATTCGGGCCGCGTCGACGCATCCGAGAACTACGCGTTCAAATTAAAACACAAGCGCCTTCAAGCTTTGGCCTTGATCCTGCTTTTGCGCTTGGCGTTGGCCTTGACGTTGATCCTGCTTTTGCGTTTGGCGTTGACCTTGACGTTGATCCTGCT
>CAZIJJ010000007.1:122346-176903 GCA_964539525.1 uncultured Planctomycetaceae bacterium
CTTTTGCGTTTGGCGTTGACCTTGACGTTGATCCTGCTTTTGCGTCTGACGTTGATCCTGCTTTTGCGTTTGGCGTTGACCTTGACGTTGATCCTGCTTTTGCGCTTGGCGTTGACCTTGGCGTTGATCCTGCTTTTGCGCTTGGCCTTTCGATTCCAGCGCGAACAAGGCGTTCAAAACGGCGTCTTCGTCGAAAGCGGCGGCGGAAACTTGCGCGACGGCTTGACGCGGCGCGAAACCGGAATCGCAATTCCAAGCGGCGGCGAGGGCGCAGGCGACGATAAGCAAAGACGTTTTTTTCATTTTTTCACACTCCTTAGGTAGAACGTTTTCAAAACGAACGCTCGCGTTGAGCGTTTTCGTTCATAAGAGCGGAACGCCGACGTTTTTTGGACGGAAAAATCAATTTTTTTGAAAATTTTCAAAAAACTCGAAAAATCGCGTCGAAAAATTACGAGCCGCGCCGGACTCCTTTTCTCTTCTCGCCGCTAAGAGCGCGTCTCGCCGATTTTTTGCGGTAAAAAACGTAAAAATTTTCGAAAAAACTTTTTTTCCGTTTTTTTCGTCCCGACAGGCGTTTCAAGCGCCGCGAAACGTTCGCAAACGTCGTCCGTTTCAATTTACAACTTAATCGGTTAAAATTGAAAACCGCGCCCCGCCTGAAAAACGCTCCTTCGATTGTAAACCGTTTCGGCAATCAAGCAATAGAATCCGCATAAAAAATTTCCGGAAAAAGCGGCGAACCTCGCTTCGCCGCCGCGCCCAACCGTCCCAACCGCGACAATCCGTTTTTCAAGACCGATTCCCTTCCTTCCCCCTTCCGACCGCGACGTCCCGTCCTTTCGACCGGATCCGCCGTCGACGCAAAAAAAACGCGCCGCGTTTTCGAGACGCGGCGCGTTTTCAACGTTTACCGTTTACCGTTTCAAATTCATTTAAAATCAAAGAGCCGGTTCGGGCGGGACGTCGTCGCCTTCAATCGCCGTCGGGAGTTTGCCCTTTCCCTTCCCCTTTTCCTGAACCTTCACGTCGACCGTCGTTTCAATGTCGACGAACGCTTCGAGCCCGCTAAAATCTTCGGCCTTCGCGACCGCCGCGGCGACGTCCGCCTCTTCTTCGGCGTCGAGTTCGCTCATGAAAGCTTCGAGATCGTGTTCCGAATCCTCTTCGGCGGCTTCGCTTTCGGCGCGCTTCATCAACGTTTCGATATCCGCGACCGGATCCAATTTCGACAGGTAGTTCCCGGCGTCGAGCAAAACGTCGGCGCACTCGTCCAAAATCGCCAAGCCGTCGAGAGCGATCCGGCGCGCTTCAAAAATTTCAACGTGCGCTTGGAGAATGTCGAGCTGGCCTTTGCAGTTCGTTCGATAAAGCAACAGGTTGAGCTTCTCTTTCTCCAACAGCTCGGACGCTTTCTTAACGGCGTCCAGCATCTTCGCGTGCAACTTCAATTCGCCGCAAACAAGCTTCATTTGGCTTTGAAGTTGGAACTCTTCGTACTCGACGCCCAAAATTTCGACCGGATACTCCCCGGCGCGCTTCGCGTCGATCAACTGAGCCGCCATCTTTTTGCCGAACTCGTATTTCTTCGAGCTGTCGCGGTAACGCTCGGAAATCTTCCCGGCGGCGTAACGCATCGAACGAAGCCGTCCGTCGATCGTTTCGAGGTCGGCGCGAATCGCTTTTTCAGCCAACTTGGCGAACAACGCCGGCCGCGCCTCCCGCATTTCTCGCGTCCAGGCGCGCGGATCGGTCGGATATCCGCCCGCTCCCACAAAATAATAACCAACGCAAACGACGCACGCAACGCCGGCCAAAACCAAACCAATAACCGCTTGTTTCATTTTATCGCTCCTTAAGCAACCGCCGCGCAAAATATAGACGCTATATTTCAACGCGAATTTAATCCTACTCTTATTTTCAAATTATAACCAAATTTGCGAAAACTCCAACGAAAAACCTCTTTTTATTTCAAAATTTGTTTTTCGCTTTTCGTCGCTAAGAGCGGATCTTGAAGAAAAATTGCGCTCGAAAATTGATTTTTTTCGGAATTTTCTTCGCTCGCTCTCGCGGCTTTCGCTTTTCGACGCTAAGAGCGAATCTTGAAGAAAAATTGCGCTCGAAATTTGATTTTTTCAGAAAATTTCTCCGCTCGCCTTCGTTTTTCATCGTCGGGAGCGGAGCGAACGAGAAGATCGCCTCAAAAAAGAAAAAACGAGCTCGCGTCCCAACGGCGCAAACGAGCTCGCCAACGTCAATCCCCCGACTCTTCGATAAAGACGACGACGTTGTAAAAAATCGACGGCGGCGCGACGAAACGGGAAACGCTCCCGACGACGCCCCCCGACTCCGACGCTTTCGGCAAAATCAGCGGCGCCGCGCCGAGATCGAGAATCGCCCCTTTCGCTCGCGGAAACGCCAACTTGGCGCGAACGTCGCAGGAAACGATCGACGGGCGCTCGACGTCCAACCGCTGCCGCGGCGCCGTTTCCGTCGGAACGCGCAACCCGAACGTCGTCGTCTTCTCGACGACCGTCGCCCGGAACCGAACGAGCGTTTCGAGCGTCTCGCCGTTCGCCGAAAGCAACGGCGTCGCCTCGATCCGGAACCCCTCGTCGACCGCCGCGACGTCGGAAACGTACCCGGCCGGAGCCGAAGAATCAAGCCGAACGTCGCGAACCAGCTCCCGTTTCGGCGCGACCGACGCCCAGCCGAAAATCTCCGCGTTCGGCACGACGTCGCGCCCGGAATTTAGCAAAACGAAATCGGAACGCTTTTTAACCTCCGCGTAAACCTTCGCCAAATCGGATTTTTCGACGAGCCAGCCTTGCGGGTCGGCCCCGTTGCCGACGACCGTCGGACGCAGCGGCGTCAAATATCGGGAAACCCGAACGCGCCAGTCGGGCGACTTTACGGCGACGACGCGGATCGAAAAAGAGACGTTGCGCCGCGTCGGATCAAGAAACCGATCGACGACGTTCGCGACGTAACGCTGCACCGCCTCGTTATGATAAACGTACAAACGGTCGCGGGAAGCGGAAAACGCCGAAAACGGCTCGCGCCGCCAAAAATCGTCCCCGGCGTCGAACATAATCCAATCGACGAGCGCGTTTTGCGGATTAGGCAAATTAGGGAACCGCTCCGAATACCCGGCGAGATCGTAAGCGACCCAAAACTGCCCGTCGCTCTTCGGCAACTCGAAATCGAGCGCGTAACTCGTCGTCTTCGGGCCGACGAACGAACCGGCGGCGTTCGCGGCGCTCTCAAACGCGGCGCCGGAAGCCGTCGAATCGGCGGCGCTCGCTCCCGTCCCCTCGTCCGCGAGTTTTCCGGCGTTTTCAGCGTTCTCGACGTTCGGCCCGTCTTCGGCGTTCTTCCAAGCGGCGGAGCTCGTCGGCGTTTCGTCGCTCGCCTCCCGCGCAAAAAGGCCCGGCGTCCCGAACGACGTCCCCAAGGCCCCCCCGAGAAGCGCGGCCCCCCCGAGCGCGACGGCGAACGGAAACGGCTTCGTTCGTCGAAAGCGAGCTTTTTTCGTTGCGGCGTTCTTTTCGGTCAAGGCGATTTTCTCCGTAAGGGCCAAGTCGAGCGGTCGCCTGAATTATACGCGACGCGCCCGTTTTTTGCAATTCGTTTCGCCCGCAAAAAACGAAAAAACGTCGAAATTTTCGCCGCGCAAGACGTCGCCGCCCGTTTTTTCGCCCCTTTCCCCTCCCGTTTTTCACCCCTTTTTTTCGCCGCTTTTCCGCCCTATTAATTAATAAGGGCAAAATTCGCCCCCGCTCCTCGCCGTCGCGTCCTCCAACCGAACCGCTCCCGCCCCGTCGAACGACTCGAAACCGCGACGCCGCCGAACGTCGAACCGACCGTTAAAACCGTTGTGACCGTTAAAACCGGTCGATTCGGGGTAAAAAATGGAAAAAATTCGGGCGACGGCCCTTCTTTTCGACGAAAAATCGGCTAGAATGCATTAGTAAATCTTATGGGAAAATTCTCGCCGCGCGTTTTTCGCTCCGTTTCGAGCGTTTCCAAACGTCGACGAGACCGTTTTTTTGGGGTCGTTTTTTTGGGCAAGAGGTAAAAAATGAACCGCGTTTTGATCATCGGCGCCGGCGGCGTCGGGCGCGTCGTTCTGCACAAATGCGCGCAACATCCGGAAGTTTTCGACGAAATCGTCTTCGCCAGCCGCACCGTTTCGAAGTGCGACGCGATCGTCGCCGATGTGAAAACGTTTCCGAAACCGATTCCCACCGAGGCGGTGGACGCGGACGACGTCGACGCGCTCGCCCGCCTTTTTGAGAAATATCGGCCGAATCTGGTCGTCAACGTCGCGTTGCCGTATCAAGACTTGACGATCATGGAAGCGTGCCTCAAAACGGGCGTCAACTACCTCGACACCGCGAATTACGAGCATCCGGACGTGCCGAAGTTCTGCTACGCTCCGCAATGGGAACTCCGCGAACGCTTCGAAAAAGCCGGCCTGTGCGCGATCCTCGGTTGCGGTTTCGACCCCGGCATGACGAACATTTACGTCGCCCACGCCCGCAAACACCGTTTCGATCGCATGGATACGGTCGATATTATCGACTGCAACGCCGGCGACCACGGCTACCCGTTCGCGACGAATTTCAACCCGGAAATCAATATCCGCGAAGTCTCCGCCAACGGCCGCTACTTCGAAGACGGCCGCTGGATCGAAACGAAGCCGATGGAGCATAAGCGCGTCTTCGACTTCCCGGAAGGGATCGGCCCGAAAGACATGTATCTCCTTTATCACGAGGAGATGGAGTCGCTGACGAAGAACTACCCGGAAGTCAAGCGGATGCGCTTCTGGATGACGTTCGGCCAATCGTACCTGACGCACTTGAAGGTTCTGGAAAACGTCGGAATGACCGGCGTCGAACCGATCGATTACGAAGGCCGCAAGATCGTCCCGCTTCAATTCTTGAAGAAGCTCCTGCCCGACCCGGCCTCGCTCGGCCCGCGCACCGTCGGCAAGACGTGCATCGGCGTTTGGGTCGTCGGCGAAAAGGACGGCAAACCGCAAACGTATTATCTTTACAACGCTTGCGATCACCAGGAAGCGTACAAGGAAGTCGGCGCGCAGGCGGTCAGCTACACGACCGGCGTCCCGGCCGCCCTCGGCGCGAAGATGTTCCTGACCGGTCAATGGGCCGGCGCGGGCGTTTTCAACGTCGAAGAATTCGATCCGGATCCGTTCATGGCCGAGATCGGTTCCTGGGGCCTTCCGTGGAAGGAAACCTACCCGACGGCGCGTTTCGAATGAACGCCGTCCCAACGATTCGACGCGAAGACGGTCGCCGAACGCCGCGATAAAATTCGCCGGTTTTTTCGGTTTTACGTCCGTCTTCCGTCGTCGTCGCTCTTTTTTAGCGTTTTCGCAACTCAAACGCGCCGACCGTCGCGTTTCGCCCCCGCCGTTCGCCCGTTCGACGTCGTTTTTCGCCGGAAAAGCCGCGTCGCTTCGAGCGAACGACCGGCGCCGTTGCGTTCCGTCCGATCCTTCCCGACGTTTTCGCGCCCGGATCGAGCGGTTTGTTTTGTTCCGACGACGACGCCGAACGCTCCGCCCGTAAAGCGCGACGTTCGCCGTTCCGATTTTGCCGATCGCGAAACTTTTAACGCCGTTCGTCGTCTCCCCCTCCGCCGCAAGCGATTTTTTATGACCGACCAATTCACCTAGCGAGCGCAATGAATCCGATTTTTCCTTACCCTCCGTTCGACTACGCGTCGCTCGACACGCCGACGCCCTATTACATTATCGACCGCGCCCTGATCCGCCGCAACATGCGCGTCCTGGCGGACGTTCAAAAGCAGGCGGGCTGCCGCATCCTTCTCGCGCTGAAAGCGTTCTCGACTTGGGGCGTTTTCGACGAAATGTCGCCGTATTTGGCGGGCGTCGCGGCGAGCAGTCTCAACGAAGCGCGGCTCGGTTACGAGCATTTCAGCAAGGAAAAAGACATTCACGTTTACTCGCCGGCGTACTCGCTCGACGAGATGCGCGAACTCTGCAAGTACGCGAACCACATCGTGTTCAACTCGTTGCAGCAGTGGAAAATGTTGCGCGGCGTCGTCGAAAATTGCGGCCGCGACATTCGGGTCGGTTTGCGCATCAACCCGGAATATTCCGAGGTTTCGCACGAAATTTACAACCCCTGCACGACGCGTTCCCGTTTCGGCGTTCGCCTGGAAAATCTTCTCGACGCCGGGCCGGACGCGCTCGACGGAGTCGACGGGCTCCACTTCCACACGATGTGCCAGCAGGGCTCCGACGTGTTGCAACGAACGCTTCAAGTCGTTTGCGAACGGTTCGAACCGTACTTTGAAAAGGTGAAGTGGATCAACTTCGGCGGCGGCCACCACATCACGCGCATGGGTTACGATATTCAACGGTTAATCCGCATTATCAAAGATTTCCGCGCGAAATACGGTTTGGAAGTGATCATGGAGCCGGGCGAAACGCACGTCATCCACACCGGTTTCGTCGTCGGCACGGTGCTCGACGTCATCGAAAACCCGAACGGCGTCGACGTTCTCATTTTGGACGCGTCCGCCGCGGCGCACATGCCCGACATTTTGGAAATGCCGTACACGCCGGAGATTCTCGGCGCCCGTCGCGCCGTCGACGACTGCGACGCCCCGCTCGACGAAGGCCTGTTCAAATACATCGTCGGTTGCAAAACCTGCCTTTCCGGCGACGTGATCGGCGAATACACGTTCTCGCGCCCGATCAAAGTCGGCGACCGCCTGACGCTCGAAGACATGTCGCAATACACGACGTGCAAAAACACGACGTTCAACGGGATCCAGCTTCCGTCGATCGTTTCGTGCGACTCCGACGTCGACGGCGGCGCTTTCCGCGTCCATCGCCGTTTCGATTATAAAGATTTCAAGAATCGTCTTTCCTGAAATCCGTTTCGTTGCGAACGGAAGCGCCGGTCGCGTCGATTTTAACGATTCGACGGCTCGCGCTTCCGTTCGTCGCGGCGCGTCGAAACAGTCGTCCGTTTGAATCGTTTCCGTCGAAAGGCGCCGTCCCGTGTCGCAGAAACCGCAAAATTCGCAAAATCCGAAAGATCGTCCGCCGCTGCGCAAGAAAGTCGGCTGGATCGCGGTCGCTATGGCGGTTCTCGTCGTTTACGGGCTCGTTCAATACCGCCGAACTGGCGACGCGAGTCTTCTCGAACTGAACCGCATGTGCGTGATGATGTTCCTCCTTTGGCTCGCCTGGCCGGAGCTCGAACGCCTTCCGCGCTGGATTTTTTTCGCGATTCCGATCCTGGTCGTCCTTTGCGCTTGGCGTCCGCAGTTGATCCTGTTCGTCGGCCCGGCGCTCTTTTTCTTTTGGCTGTTGCAACCGCCGAAGTCGCGACGGCGCCGAAAAAAGTAGCCGTTCCCGCGACGCGACGAGCGAATCCGCGCCAACTTGAACGGCTTTGACGATTTTAACGCCGTTCTTTCGTCGATCCAAGCGATTTTAGCATTTTTAGCGATTCTCACAAATTCGGCGACTTTAACGATTTTAGCGAACGAGCGGCCAAAACGCGGTTCGCCGGGCACCCCTTTCGCCAAAAAACGCGGCGTCCGAACCGATTTCCGTCCGAACGCCGCGTTAAATTTTCTCCATTTCACGCGTTTTACTCAATCGTTTCGCGTTTCGGCGTCGCGCAACAACGCTTCGATCTTCTCCAAAAGCGGCGCGAAGTGATACGGCTTCGAAACGAACCCGCGTTCGCCGAGCGGAGCTTCGAATCGCGCCGTTCCAATCGCGACGATCGGCGTTTCGTCAAGCTCGGCGTCTCGAGCGAACGCGTCGAGCGCTTGACGAGGCGGAACGGTCTCCGTTTCGACGTCGAAAATCACCAAGTCGGGTCGATCCGTCCGCGCCGTCGCCGCCGCCCGTCGCGACGTCGGAAACGCCAAAGCCCGAACGCCGCGCCGCTCGAGCGCCGTCGTCAACACGTCCCGCGTCTCCTCGGACGCGTCGACGATCAAAACGGTCTTTTCCGCCCGTTTCGTCGCCGTCTCCTCCTCGCCTCGCCGTCCCGTCGCAACGTTCGTCATTTCAATACCGCTTTCTTTTTTCAAAAATCGTCGCCGCTTTGAAAAACAAAACCGTTAAGCGTTGTTTTTATACAAAAATCAACCCGCAACGGTCTTCCCTCCTCGACGTAACCGAAACGATCGGCAAAATCGTCGTTTTCTTCCGCGGCGGCGAAAGTCGCGCCTCCTTGCGCGACGCGTCGACGGAGAATAACCAAAATTACCGGTCGGCGCAAGAGCGTTTGAGCGGCGATCGTCCAAATTTTTGTAAAATGTGCAAAAAAGTTTCCGCCCGATTTCCCGCCCGTCAAATTCGACGCGTTTTCCCTATTTTAGCTCGCGCCCTCAAATTCTCCCCTTGTTTTTTGCAAAATAGGAAGAAAAAAGCGGAAAACGGCGGAAAACCGTTGCTTTTCGCGACGATTTCGTTTACACTTAACGACGTCGAATCGGCCGTTTCGCCTTTTGTTTTAACAAGCGTTTTCGCCGTTCGACTCGCGCTTTTTTCGAGCGTTCCGTTTCGCTCGCCGTTATATTCGTTGCAATCGTTTCAACCGGAGGTTTTTATGCGTCTTTCCTCGATTTCGCGCCGACGTTTTCTCGCCGACGCTTCGTCGCTCGCCCTTTGCGCCGCTTCGGTTCCCGAACTTCTCGCCGTCGCCGACGATTCCCCGGAAGCGCCCGCGTCGGACGATTTCGCCGCTTCTTTAGCCGACGCGCCGAAGCGGTTGCGCCGCTCCGAGTCGTTCCTCGGCGTCCATTTCGACTTTCACGCCAACGAAAACGACCAAAATATCGGCGCCAACACGACGCCGGACATGATTCAAACAATAATCGACGAAATCAAGCCGGACTATATTCAAACCGACTGCAAAGGACACCGCGGACTCTGCAGTTATCCGACGAAAGTCGGCTCCCCGGCGCCCGGAATCGTCGCCGACGCGCTGAAAGTCTGGCGCTCGACGACCGCGAAAAACGGCGTCGCGCTTTACATGCACTACTCCGGCGTTTGGGACAAAGCCGCGCTCGAAAAGCGTCCCGATTGGGCGGTCGTTCATTCGGACGGAAGCCGCTCCGGCGAAATCACCTCCGTTTTCGGCGGGTACCGCGAGGGCCTTCTCGTTCCGCAACTCCTCGAATTGGCGAACGTTTACGGCGTCGACGGCGCTTGGGTCGACGGCGAATGTTGGGCGACGCAGGTCGATTACGGCGACGCGGCGAAAAAGCGTTTCCTCGAAGAAACCGGGCGCGAAACCGTCCCGACCGGGCCGGATCAGGACGGTTGGGCCGATTGGAAAAATTTCCATCGCGAAGCGTTTCGGCGTTATCTGCGCGCTTATTTGAACGAAACGCGCGCCAAGGCGCCGACGTTCCAAATCGCGAGCAACTGGGCGTTTACCGATCATATGCCGGAACCGGTTTCGGCGCCGGTCGAGTTCGTTTCGGGCGACTACTCCCGCAACGATTCGGTCAACTCGGCGCGCTATTCGGCCCGCTTTATGGCGGCGCAGGGGATTCCCTGGGACTTGATGGCTTGGAGTTTCGCCGAAGGCCCGAACGGAACGCAACAGAAACCGGGCCCGCAACTTTGCCGCGAAGCCGCTTGCGTCCTTGCGATGGGCGGCGGGTTCCAGGCTTACATTACCCAAAACCGCGACGGCGGCGTTAATTTGGAGAAGATAGCGCCGATGGCGGAAACGGCGAAGTTCTGCTGGGCCCGCCAAGCGCTGTCGCACCGCTCGACGCCGATCCCGCAAATCGCCCTCTTCTGCCCGACGGCGACGCATTATCGCCAAGTCGACGCGAACGGAGCGGCTCTTTTCCCGATGATCGTTTGGCAACGCCCGATCTTGCAACGCCTCCTGGAAGCGAATTATTCGGTCGAAATTTTCGCCGACGCGGCGCTTTGCGCAAAGATTGCCGATTATCCGCTCGTCGTTTTCTATCGCGGCGGCGACTGGTCGGCGGAATTGACGGCGAAAGTCGGCGAATACGTTCGCGGCGGCGGCTCGGTTCTCCTGATCGGGAACGAGTCGATCGACGCGGCGACGGGTTTGTTCGCGGACGGCGAAACGGTCGATTTTGAAAATCGCGACGACGTTTGGTTCCTCCGCGAACGCAAACTTGGCGCCGGACGGTTCGTCCTTTTCCCGACGCCGGTCGGTTCGCCCGCCGAATTCGCCGCCGGAAACGGCCCGACGTTCAACGAACTCCTGCAAATCGCCGTTCGCCGCCTCTTCCCGGAACCGCTCGTTCAATTCGCGACGCCGCAACCGCTCGACGCGACGGTCGCCCGCGCTCCGGACGGTCGCCTTACCGTTCACCTCGTCAACGTTTCGGGCCCGCACGAACAAGCCGGTATTATCGACAAAATCGATCCGGTCGTCGACGTCGAAACGACGCTCCGCTTGCCCGAACGCCCGGCGAGCCTCCGCCTTGAACCCTCCGGCGTCGATCTTGCGTTCGATTGGGCCGACGGCGTCGCGAAATTTACCGTTCCGCGCGTTCCACTGCACGAAATTATCGTCGTCGATTGACCGACGTTTCCCCATATTAACGACGTTTTTCCCCCTATTATTAATAAGGGCGGCCGACCGTCGCGTTCGCCGCCCGCGCTTTTCCCGGAAAATTTTATGCATTTACCCCATTTTACCTCCCAACGCCGCCGTTTCGCCGCGCTCGCGTCGACGCTTGCGTTCGGCGCCGCCGTTTCGCTTGCCGATCTTAACCGTTTTAACGCCGATACGCCCGTCTTCGCCGCCGAAAACTCGACGCAAACCTCCCAAACCGTCGAGAAGCCGGGTTACGCGATCGTCGCCTCGCCCCAGGTTCTCGACGACGCCGATTGGGCCGCCGTCGTCGAATCGTTAAAATCGAAACGTTCGGAAGAATTTGACGTCCGGATCGTCCGCCGCGAAACCGACGCCGCCGCCTTCGCCGAACTCCGCGACTTCTTTCCGCGATACGCCTGTTTCGTCGTCAAACCGGAAGAGGCGACGAAAGCGAACCTTGCGACGATTTGGCGCGAGACCCGCCGCCTCGACGACGACCCTTACGGCGACGTCGTTTGGGGAATAATCACCGGTTTCGACGCCGCCGACGCCCTTCGTTTGACGCGAACCCAGGACGCTCCGACGACGAAAGTCGCCGCCGGAACCTCGGTCGCGCTCCGCTATTTCGACGTCGGAGTCGCTTACGACGAGCTGAAAAAGAACCTCAAACGCGTCAAAAAACCGGGCGCCGAACCGGAAATAACGACGGACGCCCCGGACGACACAACCCGCGCGCTCGCCGAAGCGCTCGACGGCGTTCAGCTTTTCGTCGCCTCCGGACACGCCACGCAGCGCGATTGGTCGCTCGGTTTCGCGTACAAAAACGGCTTTTTCGTTAGCGATAACGGCAAACTGATCGGTCGGCCGTCGAACGGCGAAAAACCGTTCGAAATTACCGCGTCCGGTTCCAAAATCTACCTTGCGAGCGGCAACTGCCTTATCGGCGATATCGACGGCAAAGACGCGATGGCGCTCGCGTTGATCCGCTCGGTCAACGTCGACCAAATGATCGGCTACGTCGTTCCGACCTGGTTCGGTTATATGGGTTGGGGGGTTCAGGACTATTTCATCGAACAACCGGGCCGTTTCACCCTTGCCGAAGCGTTTTTCGCGAACAATCAGGCGCTCCTTTCGCTCCTCGAAGAGGCGAAGGCGGGCGACGCGGCGACGCCGTCGAAGTTGCCCCAAGGCGCGAAACTTTCGGCGCGTTACGTTCAGGGGCTCGAATACGACCGCGACGTCGTCGTGCTTTACGGCGATCCGGCTTGGCGCAACGCGTTGGCCGAACGGGAATCCGGTTGGACGCAAACGTTAAAATCGGAAAAAACGGAAGACGGCCGCTCGCTTTGGACGCTGACCGTCGAGCCGAAACGCGGCGCCAAGTCGTTCGAACTCGTCGACTCGAACGGTTCGGAACGCGGCGCCCGCCCGTTTTTCCAATTTTTCCCCGTCCGCGTTTTCGACCCGCAAATCGTTGCCGGCGCGGAATTTAACCCGATCGTCGTCGACAACTTTATCCTCGTTCCGCAAACGGAAAAAACGACGCCCGGAAAACCGTTCGTTATTCAAATTTCGACGCGTTGACGCCCGGACTCGACGTTTCGCCGACGCGTCAAAATTTCCTGTTTTCCCCGTTCCCCCTATTTCCACAGAAGGCCGTTATGTTCGCCGCCCGTTCCCCCCGTTTCGTCGCCGCGCTCGTCGCCGCTTCGCTACTTTTCCCAACGTTCGCCGCCGCGCAGGACGCCGCGACCGATTCAGCCGCTAAAACCGGCAAAACCGCTTCAACTGACAAAGCCGCCGCAAAACGCCCGTTCCGCGGCGTTTGGGTCTCGACCGTCGGAAACATCGACTATCCGTCGCGTCCCGGATTGAGCGCCGACGAACTCCGCCGCGAAGCCGACGTCCTCCTCGACCGCGCCGTTCAACTGCGCTTAACCGCCGTCGTTCTTCAAGTTCGGCCGATGGGTGACGCGCTTTACCGCTCGAAAATTTACCCGGCGTCGAGCTTCGTTTCCGGAAAACAGGGCGTCGCGCCGGACGGCGATTTCGACCCGCTCGCCTATTGGGTCGACGGCGCCCACCGACGCGGCCTGCAGCTGCACGCTTGGGTCAACCCGTACCGCGTTACGACCGGCACCGTTCGGAAAACCGACCTTGCCCCGACCAATCCCGCCGTTCTTCACCCCGAATGGACGTTCGAACGCGGCGGAAAAGTTTACCTAAACCCCGGAATCGCCGAAGTTCGCCGCTTCGTGATCGACGGCATGGTCGAAATCGTCGAAAATTACGCCGTCGACGGGATCCACATCGACGACTATTTTTACCCGGCGCGCAACATGACGGAAGACCTCGAAACGTTCCGCCGGTTCCCCCGCGACTTCCACGACGTCGAGGATTGGCGCCGCGACAACGTCGACGTTTTGATCCGCGACGCCGGGCAAGCGATCCACAAAGCGCGTCCGAACGTCGTTTGGGGCGTCAGCCCGGCCGGTATCTGGGCGAACAAATCGAGCCATCCGCTCGGGAGCGACACGCGCGGCAACCAGTGTTATTTCAACCTTTACGCCGACGTTCGGCATTGGGTGAAAAGCGAGTGGATCGACTACGTAACGCCGCAAATTTATTGGCACATCGGGTTCGAGATCGCCGAATTTAAGACGCTCGTCGACTGGTGGGCGGACGTCGCCGAGGGAACCGACGTCGCGCTTTACATCGGGACGGCGGCGTACCGCGTCGACCCGAACTCGAAGACGCCCGCCTGGCGCGACCCGGAAGAATTAGTCCGCCAGCTCGACTACATGGCGTCGAAAGATCGCGTCGACGGCCAAATTTTCTTCACCGCGAACAGTCTCGCCCCGGGTTCTCCGGCCTCGTCGGCGCTCGAACCGTATTCCGCGGCGCATTGGCAAACGGAAAAGCCGGAACGTTCGAATTAACCGAAAAGCCGATCGTTAAAATCGACGCGATCGGCGTTTTTCGCCCCGTTCCCCGTTTTTAACGGCGCGGCGGTTCGTTTCGGCCGTCTTTTTTCGTTTTTTCTCCGCAAAATTGGCGGCCGCTCGTTGTTTTTCGACGGTAAAACGGTTATACTAAAGAGGGCGGATCGGGTCGCGACGACGCGAGCGGCTCCGTTTCGCCCTTCGTTTTCACTAAAACCGTTTTTGATCGTTAAATTTAACTCGCGTCGGAGGAGAAGAAAGCGCAAATGGCGAGACCGCTAAGCAAAATCGCGCCCGATTGGTGGGACTACACGACCCTTGACCCGGAAATTTTGGCCGACGCCGCGAAACTGACCGAAGAAACGCTCTTCAAACTGTCGCGTCCCGGTTTTACGATCCACTATTACGAAACGCTCGAAGAATTTTATCTCGCGGAAGCGCTCGAATACGTCGAGTCCTGGAAGGAGGCGACGGCGGACAATCCGGTCGGGATCTGCGGGCCGATCGGGCCGACGGAACAACTCCCGCTCGTCGCTCGGGTCGTCAACGCGTTGGAACTGAACCTGAAACACGCGCACTTTTGGGGAATGGACGAATGGGTCGAAAACGGCGTTCCGGTCGGGACGGATCACCCGCTTTCGTTCGCCAAAGCCGACTTCGCGCTCTGCTTCGACCGCATCGACCCGAAACTCCGGATGCCGCTTGAAAACATCCACTTCCCGTCCGGCGATCTGGCGGCGTATTCCGCGACTTACGATTCGATCCGTTGCGCCGTCATGCAAGGCGGCCAAGGCGACGCCAAGCACTGGGCGTTCAACGACCCGCTTCGTCGCGAAGGCGCTTACAAAGACGCGCCGCCGAGTCCGGAAGAATACCGTCGTTTGGCGACCCGCGTCGTCGATCTGCACCCGATCACGATCCTGCAAAACGCCCGAACGAGCGGCGGCGGCTACGTCGCGAACGTTCCGACGCAAGCCTGCACGGTCGGCCCGGTCGAGACCTGGAAGTCGGACAAAGTCAGCATTTGGCAAGCCGGCGCGCACGACAACCCGTTCGGCATGCGTCTCACCGCGTTCATGATCGCGAACAAAATTTGCGACGCGGCCGTTCCGATGTCGCTTCTCGGCGATCACCCGAACGTCCATTTCCACTACTATCGCCCGGCGATCAAGAAAGTGGAAGCGGAAATGCACTAAGCGCCGCTTGACCGACGCTTAAAACGCGGCGACGTTCGCTTTCGGCGTCGCCGCCTGATTTCGCCGCGACTTGACCGACCCGTTTTGCCCGGCGTTTTGTCCGCGGCTATTCCCCGCTTTCCGCCGGGTCGCCGACGGCGGAGATCGTCGACGGACGGCGGCGGCCAACGACGCTAACCGTTTTATCGACGGCGTTTAGAGAACAGGCGGAGGACGCCGGCGTCAAGGGTTCGCTCGACGCTCTTTGCAATCGCCCCGCGAATAAACTCAAAAAGATCCCGCCGCGCCCCCGGTTGAAACTCCGCGAAATCGATCGGGCGTTCTTCGAAAAATTCGTCCGACGCGCCGCCGGTTTCGCCGCCGCCCGTTCCAACGCAACCCGTTTTATTGCAAGCTTTATTATTCCCGCTTTTATCGATAAAGGAGCCCGACGATGTTTTTAAGCGAACTTAATCGCCGCGATTGGTTGAAATCGCTCGGTCTTGGCGCGGGCGCCGCCGCGCTTGGTTCCGTCGGCCTCGCTCCCCGCGACGCCGCCGCCGATTTCGTTACTCAAAAAGACAAAACGACCGGCGTTCTCCGCGACGGATCGCAAGCCGCCCCCTGCAAACTCGGAGCCTCCGGCGTCGTTCGTCCGTCCGCCGTCGTTCCGACGCTCTCCGAAACGGACGTTCTCGTCGTCGGAGGCGGCCCGGCCGGTTGCGTCGCCGCGATCTCCGCCGCCCGCGCCGGAGTGAAAACGACGTTAGTCGAGCGATACGGCCACTTCGGAGGGCTCGCGACCGGCGGGCTCGTCGTTCACATTCTCGGACATTGGACGCAAGAAGGCGATAAAAAGATCCAAACGACCCAAGGGATCGGCGAGGAAATGATGAAACGCCTCGAAGGCCTTCCGCAAGGGATCGTTAATCGCGAATTTGGCCGCAACCCGACGCTCGACGCGGAAGCGTACAAATATCTTCTCGTCGAAATGATTACCGAAGCGAATATCGAAGTTTTCCTGCACTCCTGGGCGATCGACGCGATCGTCGACGACGCGCCGTCCCCGGAAACCGGCGCCCCGATCGTTCGCGGCGTCGTCGTTCAAACGAAAATGGGCCCGAAAGCGATTTTGGCGAAACAAATCGTCGACGCGACCGGCGACGGCGACGTTTTCGTCCCGGCCGGAGCGGCGCACACGCAACGCATGTACAACATCGGCTTGCCTTACCGCATCGGGAACGTCGACCGCGCGAAACCGGAAAAAGGCGCGAAACGCCCTCGCTTTTTGGGCGACGTTACCCCCGTCCCCGGCGTCCGTTGGGTCAATATGACCGGCCCGTCGCTCGACGGCGTCGACGTTAAAGTCTTGTCTGAATTGGAGTTAAAACATCGCAAGCAAATCTGGAAGCAAATTCAGGAGACGCGATCGCAACCGGGTTACGAGGACGTTTACCTGATGGAAACCGCCCCGCAAATCGGCGTCCGCGTTACTCGGGTCGTCGAAGGCGTCGCGACGCTTAAACTCGACGAGGCCCGCGCCGGTAAAAAATTCGACGATTGCGTCGGCGTCGGCGGCGCTTGGAACGGCGATCATATCGGTTGGCAAATTCCGTTCGGCGCGCTCGTTCCGAAAAACGTCGAAAATATTTTGACGGCGGGACGTTCGATCTCCGGCGAACCGGCGATGTCGGACGTCGCCCGCGTCATCCCGACCTGCTGGGTCAGCGGACACGCCGCCGGGGCCGCCGCCGCGGTCGCCGTTAAAGACGGGACGCTCGCTCGCGCCGTTTCGATCCCGAAAGTTCGCGCCCTCCTGAAAGAGCAAAAGGCTTATCTCGGCGAATGAAACGCCCCGCAAAACCGTTAAAATCGGCGCAAACCGTCGACGCGGCGCCATTGCGACCGTTAGAACCGGCAAACTCGCCGAAAAAATCGTCCGTTCCGCCGCTTTCGTCGCCTCCGCCGAAGCCCCGCGTTTCGTTCCGCCGACTCGGCGTTCGGACGTTTCGGTTCGCGGCGTTGACGGCGACGCTCGGCGCGTTCGCGGTCGGTTCGGGCGAAATCGCAAAAGCGGCGGCGCAAACGAGCCCGCTCGTCTTCCTCGTCGCGGCGCTCGACGGTTCTTTGCCGTCGACAAACGGGTCGACGCGCGGTTTCGTCGGCGTTTCGCTCGTCGGCGCGTCGATCTTTTCGTCGGGCGTTTTATTCGCAAGTCTTTTAACGAGACGCTTTTACTGTCGTTTTATTTGTCCGTTGGGAACGGCGGTCGACGCGGCGGCGGTCGTCCGTCGGCGTCTTTTTCCGCGACGTTTCCGCTTTCTTCGGAACGGTTTCGTCGTTCGGGCGCCCCGTTTCGCCCTCTTTTTCGGGTCGTTGACGCTCGGTTCGCTCGCGCTTTCGCTCCTTTTCGGCGTTTCGTTCGGCGTCGGAACCGCGCTCGAACTCGACCCGACGGCGCTTCTTTCCCGTTGGACGCTCGATTTTCCCGCGTTCGGCGTTCTCGGCGGCGTTTTTTTAACGGCGTTCGTCGCGGCGCCCCTTTTTTGGCGGTTTCACATTTGCCCCTGCGGCGCGTTGCAGGACGTTTGTTTTTTCGGAACGCGAGCCGTTTTTCGCCGTTTGCAACCCGCTTCCTTCCGCAAAGTCGACGCGGTTTCCCCAACCGAACCGCCGCGACGCCGTTTTTTGCGGACGCTCGCCGCCGTCGGACTCGCCGCCGCGACGTTGGGCGCCGTTCGCCGTTGGAGCGCCCGCGTTTTCGCCGCGACGCCGTTTCGTCCGCCGGGCGCGCTTCCGGAAAACGCGTTTTTATCCCGATGCACCCGTTGCGGTCGTTGCGTCGCCGCCTGCCCGTCGCGACTTTTGCGTTTCGACGCGCTCCCCTCAACGGATAAAACAGATAATGTCGGCAAAAACAGCGCGACCGTTTCCGGCGAACCGCCCGCCAAAACCGCCGCGACCGTTAAAACGTCGCCGCTTTACCGCCCGGCGCCCGAACTCGTTTTCGACGACGGCGCGTTTTGCGAAAAAGATTGCGTCGCTTGCGGAGCCGCTTGTCCGACCGGCGCGATATCGCCGCTGACGCTCGACGCGAAAAAACGTTGCAAAATTGCGACCGTCGAGTTTAAAATCGAACGTTGTTTGATTTATTATCAGCAAGAATGCGCGATCTGCCGCCGCGAATGCCCGTTCGAAGCGATCGATCTCGTTTGGAACGAAGAAGAATACGCGAGTTTGCCGGTCGTCGACGTTCAAAAGTGCGTCGGATGCGGACGTTGCGTCGCGTTTTGCCCCGGCGAGCCGATCTTCGCGGAGTTCGCCGACGAAAAGACCGACGACGCGCCGCGTCCCAAAGCGCTCGTTTTGCGTCCGGCGCGATCCGCCGACGAAACGCCGCGACGCTTGAAAAAATTTTAAAGAGAGCCCGCGTCGCCGCCAAGCTCGACCGGCCGCGTTCCGAAACGCCGCGCCCAAGAAAACAAACGAACCGCCGCGCGAACGGCGACGCTCTTTCAAAAGCGCCGCCGCTCGACGTCGACGTTTCAACCGACGCGACGTCTTTCAAACCAACGCTTTACCAAGCGCGGTTCGTTCGTCGCGTCTTTCATTCGCCGCGTTTCAGGAAACCTTCGTAACGCCCGGCGTGCCGATCCAATAATTGCCGTCGGCGTCGCGTTCGGCCGGGGAATCGCCGTCGATGCGAAGCGCGTCGATATTCGGAACGAGTTCGCGAGTCGAATTCCAAATTTCGTCCATCGAAACGCGTTGGCCGGTTTCGACGGCGGTGCGGCCGAGGATCGCCGTGGCGGTCGCGTCGACGGCGTATTGAACTTCGTTCCACGGTTTATTGTTGCGGATCGCGTCGAAAAGGCGGATGTGTTCGTCTTGGTACGAATCGTTCGGAGCCGATTCCGGCTTCCAGATCGCGTTGCGGGTCTCCGGATTCAGCATTTCGGTTCCGGAGTAGATCGCCGGGTCGCCGACGCCTTCGCCGAGTTGGCTACAACCCTTCGTCCCTTGAACGTTCGCCTGGAAGAAGTTCCAGCAGTTCGGAACGGTGCGGGTTTGGAGCATCATCTTCCGCCCGTCTTTGAAGACGTATTCCACCGCGGCGCAGTCGATAAGCTGATCTTTCGAGCGGCGAAGGCCCTTGTCGTGCGGGTCGACGAGACGACCGCCGGAGCCGTTCGCGGCGATCGGGTAATCCTGCATGCACCAGCAGCAGATGTCGATGTTGTGAATCAACGCGTCGACGATAAAGCCGCCGCTCGTCCAATCAAAGCAGAAAATGTTCGCGATCTCGTTTTGGAGCGGAGTGCGCGAGTCTTGCCAGTTCAGGTTGTGCGGGCCTTGGAGACGATAAACCCAAGTGTTCAGGACGTCGCCGAGTTTGCCTTCATGGATCGCTTCGACCGTTTCGCGGGTGCGGTCGTAGTGGCGGTTGTTCAGCCCGACGCCGACCTGGATTCCCTTTTGTTTCGCGACTTCGTTCGCGGCGAGGATGCGTTTGAGCCCCGGGATATCGACGCCGAGCGGTTTTTCGGCGAAGACGTTGATCATTTCCTTCTTGTTAACGGCGTATTCGAACGTGATCGGGCGGAAACCTTGCGGCGTCGTCAAAAGAACGACGTCGCCGTCGCGCAACGTGTCGATCGCGGCTTTGTAACCGTCGAGATCGAAGAACGTGCGTTCGGCCGGAACGTCGACGCGGTCTTCGCCGTGCGTTTCGACGACGCTCTTAACGGCGTTGAAAGCGCGGTCTTTAAACGCGTCGGCGACGGCCCAAAGCTTCGTGTTCGGGTCGGCGTTCAACGCCTGGCGAACGGCGCCGTTGCCGCGCCCGCCGCAACCGATCCAGGCGATGCGGATCGTGTTGTCTTCGCCGGCGTGAACGCGCGGAGTCGCTTCGGCGGGATTCGCATTATCTTCGTCGGCGCGAACGCGCGAAGCGGAAACGGCGGGAATCGTCGCGGCGACGGTCGCCAAACCGGACGTTTTCAGGAAAGAACGACGCGAAAAAGTACTCATAAAAACGCTCCTCGAACGTCGCCGACGGTCGCCGCGACGCGAAAAATAAAAAACCGAAAGCCGACCGCTTCACAAAAATGGGAAAATCGCGGAAACCGTCGACATAATGATGGAACGCTCCCTATTGTACAGGCTCGACGCGCAAATTGCAAGGAAAATCGTCTAAAATTTCCCATTTTTTTCGAAAAAGTCGCCAATTTCGTCGAAAACCGCCCTCGCCGCCTCCGATCGCGACGCCTTTCGCCGGATTTTCGCCGTTACAATCCTTAAAATCCGCGCAATCGTCGCCAAGACTCAAAAAAAATCTCGAAACGCCGTCCAACGCTTGACGCGGCGCTTCCCGCGCTGTATAATGGAAGGCGACGCGGCGGCGGAAGCGCCCTTTTCGCGCGATTTCGTCGTTTTTACGCGCCAAGCGTTCGCCTTCGTCGATTTTCCCCCTACTATGTTAATGGCGACGTCGTCCGACGCCGTTTTTGCGTTTCGACGCGTCCAAGGAGCCGCCGTGTCCGCCGACCGTATTTCCCCGACAAGTTCCGTTTCCGCCGACCGTTCGCCGACTCGCCGCGACGTTTTGAAATCGGGCGCCGCGCTGGCCGCCGTTTCGACGCTCGACGTCCCCGGCTTTTTCTCGAACGTCTTCGCCGCGACGCCGAAACGTCCGGCGCTTCCGACGCCGCGCTACGACAAGTTGCCCCGTTGGCGCGGTTTCAACCTCGTCGAAAAGTTTATGGTTTACGACAATAAACCGTTTCGAGAGGACGACTTCCGCAATATCGCCGACCTCGGTTTCAACTTCGTCCGCCTCCCGATGGACTACCGTTGCTGGATCGTCGACGGCGACCGGAGCCGCTTCGACGAAAAGACGCTCGTCGAGATCGACCAGGCGATCGGATACGGCGAAAAATACGGCGTTCACGTCTGCCTGAATTTTCACCGCGCTCCCGGTTACACCGTCGCTTCCCCGCCGGAATCGCCGTCCGTTTGGAAGGACGACGAAACGCTCGCCGTCTGCGCCGAACATTGGCGCGTCTTCGCCAAGCGGTACGCCGGGATCCCGAACGAGCTCGTCAGCTTCAATCTTTTCAACGAGCCGGACGGCTGTTCCGACGATGAATTTATGAAGGTCGTTTCGACGGTCGTCGACGCGATCCGCTCCGAAGACGCCGATCGGCTGATCTCCTGCGACGGGCTCGGGTACGGGACGCGTCCTTATTTGCCTTTGGCGAAGCTCCGCGTCGCGCAGGCGACTCGGGGGTACGCGCCGATGGAAGTTTCGCACAGCGGGGCGCATTGGGTAAGATATAAGGACTTGCCGTCCCCGCGCTGGCCCGGCGTTTCGCACAACGCGCTCCTTCCGCACCCGAGCAAGACCGAACTTCCGGAAGCCGTTCGCAAACCCTGGACGCTCGACGGCCCTTTCCCGAACGACGCCGCGCTTCGTTTGCGGGTCGGAACCGTTTCCGGCGCGGCGGAGATCGTCGTTTCGGCGGACGAACGCGAGATTTTCCGGCGAAGGTTCGTCCCCAAAGGCGGCGAAGGCGAGTGGAAAGAAGCCGTTTTCGTTCAAGCGTATAACATTTATCAAAACGTGTACCAACTCGACTTTACGGTCAAAATTCCAAACGGCGCGAAACGGCTGACGATCGCGAACGCCGACGGCGATTGGGCGACCGTCGTCGAGTTGGCGATCTCCGCGCCCGGCGTCGCCGAAGTTTGTTCCGAAGGCGGGCCCGATTGGAACGCCAAAAAACCGACGGCGTTTCAATATTCGATCGAAAACGGGGTTCCGTCGCTGACCGGCGGCGTCGTGAAGGATCGCGCTTGGCTGAAAAAAACGTGCGTCGAACCTTGGCAAGAGGCGGAAAAACACGGAATCGGCGTGATGGTCGGCGAGTTTGGCGCGTATAACAAAACGCCGATCGACGTCGCGCGCCGCTGGATGGAAGACATGTTGATCAACTGGCGCGAAGCCGGTTGGGGCTGGGCGCTTTGGAACTTCCGCGGCGCGTTCGGAATCGCCGACAGCGAGCGGGCCGACGTCGCTTACGAGGATTGGCGCGGACTCAAACTCGACCGCGGAACGGTGAAACTCCTCCAAAAATATTGATTTTAACGGCGGGGCCGGAAACGCGGCGTCGGCAAGCGGGGCAACCGGGGCAATTTGCGTCGAGAACGCCGCCGCGGGACGCCGGGTTTCTTGCGCGTCGGCTTCGGGCGGCGTTGGAACGGCGCGTTAAAGTAGCGAGTTTACGCAAACGGCGACGGCGATTCGACGTCAAAACGAGAACTTCGTTTTGAAGAAAAGCGCGGGATCCGGCTCGTAATCGGCGCGCCAATACGGCCCTTCGAGGCTTTCGACGTCGAAATCTCGCGAAAACGTCGTCCCGAGTTCCGCCGCCCAACGAAGCCCGGTCTCCGCCTTTTTCTCGATCCCGAGCGCCAAGCGGACGTCGCTCCGTTCGAGTCGAGCGTCGGTTCCCCAATCGGTTTCGAAAACGGCGTCGTTCGCGTCGAACGCAAACCCGAGGTACCCCCAGTACGTCGCCCCGGGTCGACTCCAATCCTCGATCTTGCGCGAAATTTTCGGCGCCGGAAACATCAGGTCGACGACCCAAAGTTCGTTCGGCTTCCAGGTCGCGCCGACAATCGGGACGACGTCGTAATCACCGGAATCCGTGTACGCCAGGCCGAACGCCCATTTCAGCCGCTCCGAACGCGTCCAAAGAGCGACGCCGGAACCGAAGACGTTCAAGCCTTTCGAGTTGGTCGATTTGCCGTCGCCGTTCCAGGTAAGCCCCAGCGCGACGTCGAACGTCCAACGTTCCGATTTCGGAATAACGTAATGAAAAATTGATCCCGTCGAGATAATTCCAAGCGAATCGTCGCCGATCGCCCAGCTGGGAACGTCGTATTGCCGCCAACGAACGCTCGGGGTCGCCAAAATGAAATGCCCGGCTTTCGGCGACGGGAAGCCGAACGTCGCGTTCGCGCCGAGCCCGACGAAGCCGAAATCGCTTGCGACGAGGTCGAAATCAACGTTGGCGCCGCGATACATGCGTCCAAGATTCGCCGTCGCCGACGAAATATTGGCGGCGAAACCGGGTTGCGGCGTCGCGTCGGCGGCGAGTCCGGAGTCGAACGAGCGCTCGGTTGGATCGTCGACGGCGTAAATCGGCGCGGACTCGATCGACGGCTCGACGGAAACGCTCGAAATTTCCTCGGCGGCGAAAAGGGGCGACGCGACGAACGCCGCGAACGCCGCGCGCAGGAAAAAGGACGAAAAACGATTTTTCGCGGAAAAAAAACGATGCGTCGACAAGCGCTCGGCTCCTTTTGTCGGGCGCGCCGCCGTCGAAACGAACTTGCGACGCGATAAAGCGGGGAAAAT
Organism: uncultured Planctomycetaceae bacterium; assembly: GCA_964539525.1. Lineage (GTDB taxonomy): Bacteria > Planctomycetota > Planctomycetia > Pirellulales > Thermoguttaceae > RUG369. The sequence continues at coordinate 145,499 of CAZIJJ010000007.1, forward strand.
AAGGAAAACAGGTCGACCGAAACGCCCCGAATTCGGCCAAATTTACCGTTCCTATCGGTTTTATCGGCAAAAACGGCTCGAACGTTAAAGTTTTACGCGCCGCCGCCGATTTTTTGCGGAATTTTACGTCGCCTTCCCGACGGCGTTTCGACGGCCGCGACGCCGCCCATTTTATCTATTTCTCCCAGTCCAACGCCAATGCCGCCCAAATTTCGTTTCGACGCGCTCCTGAAAATTCGAGAAAACGAGCAAAACGTCAAAAAAGAGGCGTTTCTCGCGGCGGAACGCCGTTCGCAGGAGGCGCTCGAAACGCTCGAAGCGCTCGAACGAACGCTCGAAACCGAACGCGACGAAGCGCGAACTTTTCGAACCGGCGCCGCGCTCGACCCGACTTCCCTTCGCGCTCGCCAGGACGGTCGCCGCCGCCTTCTCGAACGTCGAGACGAAGCGCGAAAAATTTACGATATTCTTACCGAAGCGACGGAAATCAAACGTCAAGAGCTCAACGAAGCGATCAAAGAAACGAAGATCCTGCAAAAATTAAAAGAAAAAACGGAGGAACGCCTCCTCGAAGAAGAGCGAAAGCGCGCCCAAAAAGACCTCGACGAGCAAGCGACGCGGCAAAAAATCTACGAACGCCGCCAACGCTCGAGCGCCGACTCGGACGAAACGCGTTAAAACGGTTCGATTTTAACGAACGCGACGACGGAGCGAAAACGGAAGGCCGCGCCGCCTTGAAAAAGTCGAGCGAAAAGACGACGGAAAACGCCGGTTTCGCCGCTTCCGCCGCCTTGTTCTCGTTCAAAAATCAATCAAACTCGATGTCGTCGAGCGTCAATTTCGAATAATCGACCGCGGAGCGCCCCAACTCGAGATCTTCGAGCGTCGCCCGTCGAGCCTCCGTTTTTTTCGGCGCCGAACGAGACGGCCCCTTCGCGATCCCGGCCCGTTCGAGCAACGACGACCCAAGCACGTTCGCCTCCAGGTAATCGGACGGCGATTCGGCGGGATCGGCGCCGTTGGCGATCGGATCGTATTCCAGCGCGTAATCGTGTTTTGCGAACGAAATTCTCGCGCCGGGATCGACGCGGCGGTCTTTCACGCGAACGCCGTCGACCGCCGTGCCGTTCGAACTTCCCAAATCAACCGCGTACCAGTAGCCGCGCGCCAAAACCAGCCGACAATGCTTCGACGAAACGTTTGAAAAACGCAACACAATGTCGCAACTTTCGCTCCGCCCGACGACCAACTCTTCTTTCAACAGCGGAATCTCGTCGCCGCCTTTTAAGGGTTCCAACGTCCCGAACATCGACAAACCTCTCAAATTCAGAAAACCTTGCCCGATTTAACTTCGTCGGCCCCCGCTCCGCCGTTTTTCTCGACGCGGGCCCGCTCCCCTTATTATACCGAGCTTTCGCCGCCCCGCCAAGCCTTTTTTCACAATTCGCGCCGTTTTTTCGAAATTTTGCCCCTTCGACGCGGAATAATAGGACAAAATCGCGTCGACGTCGGCGCCGCCCCTTGCGAAAACGGAAAAATCGAGTATCCTAAAGATATTACGGCGAAACCGGCGTCGCCCGCGCTTCACGACGACGCCCGAACCGTCGAGCCGGCGGTTCGCAACAGTTAAAACGATTAAAAGGATTGAAAGGATCGCAACGTGGACTCCAACGAAAAACCCGCGACCGAATCGACGATTAACGGCGTTCAAGCGATGACAAACGGCGCGAACATCGTCGTTCAAGCCCTTATTAATTGCGGCGTTAAAACGGTCTTCGCCTATCCCGGCGGCTTCAGCATGCCGCTCCATCAAGCGTTCGCCCGTCGCCGCGACAAGATCCGCGTCGTCCTCCCGCGACACGAGCAAGGGGGCGGGTTCGCGGCGCAAGGTTACGCCCGAGCGACCGGCGAAGTCGGCGTCTGCATGACGACGAGCGGCCCGGGGCTTACCAACGTCATCACGAGCGTCGCCGACGCGAAACTCGACAGCGTCCCGATGGTGATTATCGCCGGTCAGGTCAATTTGACCGACGTCGGCGCCGACTCGTTCCAGGAAACGCCGACGACCGAAGTCTGTCGTTGCATCACGAAACACCACTACCTTGTGCAACGGGTCGAAGACCTGGCGCGCGTCGTCGACGAGGCGATTTTCGTCGCGAAATCGGGGCGTCCCGGGCCGGTGTTGATCGACGTTCCGAAAAACCTGCAAGTCGAGCAATGTTACCCCAATTTCTCCGAACCGCGCAATTTGCCCGGTTATCCGAGGAAAAACCCCGAAATCGACGCCGAAACGATTCGCGAAGTCGTCGAACGGATCAACGCGGCGAAGCGGCCGCTGATTTTGGCCGGCGGCGGCGTCGTTTCGGCCGACGCTTGCGACCTGCTCCGCGCCGTCGTTGGAAAAACCGGGATCCCGGTCGCGACGACGATGACCGGGCTGTCCGCCTTCCCCCGCGACGACGAACGGGCCGTCGGCATGGTCGGCATGCACGGAACTTACGCGACGAACATGGCGGTTCGCGAATGCGACCTGCTCCTTGCGCTCGGCGTTCGGTTCAGCGACCGCGTCGTCGGCGCCCGTTCCCAATTTGCCCCGCGCGCCCATATTGTCCATTTTGACGTCGACCCGTCCGAATTTAACAAGGTGAAAAAGGTGAAGCTCGCCGTTCACGGACACTTGCGAGACTCCCTGGCGGCGCTGGATTCCGAGCTGGCGCGTTCGCGCAAGGGCGGCGACTTGGCGGAGTGGCGCGGGCAGATCGCCGCTTGGCGCGCGTCGAAGCCGATTTCGTATTCGTTCGACGAAGTCGAGAAAGCTGAAGACCTCCTGACGCCGCAATACGCGATCTCCGAGTTCTCGAAAGCGACGCAAAATCTTGATACGATCGTTACGACCGGCGTCGGTCAACACCAAATGTGGACGACGTTGTTTTATCGTTTCAATAAACCGCGAACTTGGCTCTCCAGTTGCGGGCTCGGAACGATGGGTTTCGGCCTCCCGGCGGCGATCGGGGCGAAAGTCGCGCGGCCGGAAGCGCTCGTCGTCGCAATCGAGGGCGACGGCAGTCTCCAGATGAACATTCAGGAAATGGCGACCTGCGTCGCGGAAAACATTCCGGTCAAGGTGATGTTGATCAACAACCAGCACCTCGGGATGGTGATGCAATGGGAAGACCGTTTCTTCAAAAAGAACCGCGCGAACACTTATCTCGGACGGATCTCCGACCCGGAAAACTTCGGCGACGGCGACGGTTACCACCTTGCGAACCGCTATCCGGATTTCCCGGCGATCGCTCGCGGATACGGTTGGGAGGCCGTTTCGGTTGAAAAACGCGCCGATTATCCCGAAGCGTTGCGTCGAATGCTCGAAAGCGAAGGCCCGTTCCTTCTCGACCTGCGCGTTCCGTACTGCGAGCACGTCTTGCCGATGATCCCGCCGGGCGGCTCGGTCGAAACGATGATTTGCGAGTAAAAGTCGCCGTTATCGTTAAAGTTTAGCGCAAAAACGTCGGTTCGTTTGTCGAGCCGACGCTTTTACGCCCGGTCGGCGCGGAAATTTCGACGCGGTTTGCGCTCAAAACGCGACGCCGAACGTCGGGACGCCGCCCTTCGCGTTAAAAATTGAGAAAATTTAACGAAAAAAACGGCGTCAAGCGTTGGCTGTTTTGGGAAAACGCGGTAAAATAAAAGGGTCGCGCTGATTTCGCCCCCTTTTCGCCTTCCGGAGACGCCGCAAATGCCCGATTTCCCCGTTTCTTCCTTCTCTCCCGACCCTCGTTCGAACGCCGCGGCCGACGTTTCCGCGTCCTCTCCTTCCGCGTTCGACGAATCGGTTTTCGAAAAGCTCCCGAAAGCGCCCGAACTCCTCGACGCGCGGCCGGAACTCGCTCGTTCCAAACGTTCAAAATCGGAAAAATCGTTAAAACCGGCGCCCGCGCCAAGCGAAGCCGCCGCCTCTCCTTTCGATTTTTCGCAAGTTCCCGATCGTTTCGTTCGCGACGCGTTGGGAAAAAGCGCCGAAACGCCGTCAAACTCGTCTTCAACTCCCCAATTTAACGTCGAATCGCAATCGTCCGACGCTGAAACCGCTCCGGCGCCGTCGTTCCCGCGCCCCCTTTATTACGAACGTCCGGACGGCGAGCGCGTTTTTTACCGTTCCCAACCGTTCGACGTCGATTTTCCGCTCGACGCCGACGCCGATCGCGACTTCACCGCCTCCATTTTCGACGACGAAAATCTTGTCGACGTTTCAAAAACAGAAAAAACGCCGTCCAATCTTGAACCGCTTTCGGAAGACGATTATAAAACAATTATCGACGGGTACCGCAAAGCCGCCGAAAAAGCGCGCGAATTTCCGACGGAACCGGGCGTCTACATGATGAAAGACGCTTGCGACCGCGTGATTTACATCGGCAAAGCGAAACGGCTCCGCAATCGAGTCGCCAGTTATTTCCGCCGCGACGCGATCGACGACCGCCGCGTCGGCCCGCTCGTTCGGGAAATTCGCGATATCGATTTTCTCGTTTGCGACAGCGAGATCGACGCGCTCCTGACCGAAGCGCGGCTCATCAAGGACGTTCAGCCGAAATACAACCGCTGTTTAAAAGACGACAAATCGTTTCCGTATCTGCAAATCACAGTCCGCGACGATTTTCCCCGCGTCGAGGCGACGCGAACGCCGAAAAGCTCGAACGTTCGGCTTTACGGGCCGTTTTTGAGTTCGGCGCACCTTCGTTCGGCGATCGTCGTTTTGCAAAAAATCTTCAAATTCCGAACTTGCTCGCTTGCGATCGACTCGGAAGACCGCGAACGGCGTTGGACGCGCCCTTGCGTTCTCGCGTCGATCGGGCAATGCTCCGCCCCGTGCGGCGACCGCGTTTCAAAAGAAGATTACCGTCGCAATATTCGTCGTTTGCAGGAGTTTCTCGGCGGAGACCGGCAAAAGTTGCTTCAAGATATTAAAAACGACATGCTCGACGCGGCGAAAGAGCGGCGGTACGAGCTGGCGGCGGAACGGCGCGATCAGTTGCGGGCGCTCGAATCGCTCAAAGAACGCGGCTCCATCGACGAAAACGTTCAGCCGGAAGTCTTCCAAATCGATCCGCGGCGCGGCGTTTTGGGCTTGCAAAAAGTCTTTAAACTTCCCAAACCGCCCAGAGTGATCGAAGGCGTCGATATCGCGCACCTCGGCGGCCGGGACACGGTCGCGTCGCTCGTTCATTTCGTCGACGGTCGCCCGTTCAAAAACGGTTATCGGCGTTACAAAATTCGAACGGTCGACGGAATCGACGACTTCGCCTCCATTGCGGAAGCGGTTTCGCGCCGGTTCGCCGTCGTCGACCCGAATAGCCCGCCCCCCGACGTTCTTCTGATCGACGGCGGCAAAGGCCAACTTCACGCCGCGCTCGCCGCTTTGGAACGCGCCGCTTGCCGCCCGGGTCTCGTTATTTCGTTGGCCAAACGCGACGAGGAAATTTACGTTCCCGACCGGGACGAACCGCTCAAGTTGAGCCGCCGCTCGTTCGCGTTGCGTTTGTTGCAGTCGGTTCGCGACGAGTCGCACCGGTTCGCGCAACATTACCACCACATGTTGCGACGAAAATCGACTTTCGGCGACGACGCCAGATTTTAACGTCGAGCAAACAAAATTGCGGCAATTTTCTTTATTATCAACGTCGCAAGCGCCGCGTTCGCCCCAATTTCCGTCAATTTAGGCAAAACGCGGCCTTTTCAGCGGTTTTAACGGCCAAGAAAGTCGGCGATTTCGCGCTCGAAACCTTCGGAAAGGATCGGAAAACGCGTCCAAGAATTCGGCGAAAGGTCGTAATCGTCGAGCGGAAACCCCGGCGCGTACCGTTGCCGCTTCCATTGCGTTCGGGCCCAAAGCCGGCAAAAACGGACGCCCCAACCGGCGAGCGTTTCGTCGTCGACGACGATCCCCGCCTCGACCGCTTCCGTTCGAACGCGAGAAATCGCCGCGTCGAGTTCGAGCCGGTCGCGAATCAAAGCCCGCTCGAAAAGGTTCAAAATCGCGTACGGCATCAAGTCGGCCTCGTCGGTTTGCTTCGCCGCGACGGGCCGCAACTCGGCGGTCGGCTGTTGTTCGTTGATAAAACGCAACGCGGGCGCTTTGAAGCGAATCTCGTTCCCCTGGTCGTCAAAATCGAGCAAAACGCCCGTTTTTTCCGCCCAAACCAGCCATTTTCTCACAAACGCCTTGTCGATCCCGGCGATCGGGGACAACCCGCCGCAGGTGTCGCCGTCCATCGTCGCGTACCCGCAGGCGACTTCGGAGCGATTCCCGGTCGACAAAAGGAGGCGTCCGGAACGGTTCGCAAGAAGCCAAACGCTCGGGCCCCGGCTCCGCGCCTGAATATTTTGCAACGCCAAATCGTCGGTCGTCCAATCGAACGGCGCCCCGGTCGCGTCGGCGACAAGCTCCTTATACGCCTCGACGATCCCGTCGACGTTGAACACAAAGTGAGTCGCTCCGCAAAAATCGGCGACTTCGCGAGCGGCGACTCGGGTAATCTCCCCGCTGTTGCGCGTCGCTTGGTAAACGGTCGTCAAAAGGGGCGCGACGATCCGCCGTTCAAGCGCGTCCTCCAAATCGTCGGCGTTAAAGTCGACGCGATCCCCCGACTCAACGGCGTTTTGGGCGCTATCGGCGCCTTCGGTCGTTTCGGCGTTTTGGGCGTTTCCGGCCTTTGCGGCAATTTGCGGCGAGTTTAACGGCTTTAACAGCGCGGCGAGCGGCTCGACGTCGCCGTTTTCGAACGCGTCGGCGGCTTCTCCAAGCTCGGCGTCGAGCGCGGCGAGCGCCGGGAACGCGTCGAGCGAACCGTTCGACGAAAACGGACGCGCCAGCCAACGCAGGAAAAGTCGGGTTCCAAGACTTCGCCGCCCCCACTTGACGCCGAGCCGGATCAGCGCCGCGATCGTCGCCGAATCTGCGCCCCCGCTTAACGAAAGGGCGAAACCGCGCGACCGACTTTTGCGCATGTAATCGAAGAGCCCGAGCGCCGTCGCCCGCGCAAATTCCTCGAACGGGGCGTCGGGGCCGACCTCCCAACCTTCCAAACCTTCCTCAAGTTCGCACTTTTCCTCGTCCCCCCAAGCGACGCGAACCTCCGATTTTAACGTCGACCGATCGCAGCCGCCCGCCGCCGTCGCCGTTTCAACGTCAATTAGGGCGGATTGCGCAAACTGGGAAATCTCCGCGTTCGTTCTCGCCGCCGTTTCGCCGTCGATCCGTTCGCATTCCCGCGCGGAAACGGCGTTTTGGGAATCCTGAGCGTTTGCGGCGCCTTGAACATTTTGAGCGTTTTGGTCAGTTTGGGTATCTTGGGCGCTTTGAGCGACGCAGGAACATTGCGGCGAGTCGAGCGGTTCGGCAAATTCAAACGTTTTTGACAACTCGACGCGATTCGTCGCAAAGGTCGCCGCGACGAACGGAAAACGAACCGCCGTTCGAACGTCGCCGTCAAGCGCGAGCGCCGAGCCGCCGTCGAAAATCGCCGCGCCGGATTCAACCCCCGACGGCGTCGAATAAACGATCAAATTTCGATCGCGCCGGGAAATTTTCGCCAAAATCCGCTCGATCCGCTCCCGACGACCGATCGCAAACGGCGTCGCGTTCGGACAAAGAACGCAGTCGACGCGCCGAGCGTCGAGCGTCCCGTCGGTCAAAACGCCGTCGACGACAAGCCGCGCCGTCCCCCGAGTTCCGCCGTTCTCGCCAACTTTGCCAACTTCGCTAATCTTGCCAACCGTTGTCCCCGACGCGTTTTCGCAAGCCGTCAAAACCCTCCCGTTTTCCCCAATTTCCCCAATCTCGTCTTCGTCGGCTCGTTTCGCAAACGCCGCGTACAGCGTTTTTTCGTCGAGCGTCTCCGGCGCGTCGAACGGGTCGAGCCGCTCCCCGGCGTCGGCGGCCAATTCGTCGAGCGTTCGAACGGCGAACGCGAGCCCGTCCTCGACAAACGCTAAATCACCGACAGAAACGCTTTCGCCGTTTATATTTAGCGTCGCAACTTTGCCGGTCGGCCAAGCGGCGAACCGGCGCGCCTCGTTCGGTCTCGCAAGGGTCGAAGCGCAAACGAACCCGCGAACCGCCCCGCCGGACGCGATCGCCGTCGCCTTGTAAACGGCGCCCTCGAACGCCAACGGCAAGCCGAGCGCCGCGACGACGTTCGGCCCGACCAGCTCCGCCGCCGCCAGAGTCGTCGCCAACGCCCGCTTCAAAACGGCCGGTCGCAACAGCGCGTCCTCGGCGCCGGGCCCCGTCGAGCAAAGTTCCGGAAAGACGACGACCCGCCGGTCGACCGGGCCGCGCTCCGCCGCCTCCGCGTCGAGCCGCTCCAAAACCGCCGCGATCGCGTTGAAATTGCCGTCGAAATCGAGCGCCGTCAAGTTGAGCGTCGTCGTCGTCGCGTCGAATGTTTTTACCAATTTTGCCGTCGGCGCCATTTTTACCGCCTCGTTTTCAAAAAAATTTCAAAAAATTCCCAAAAAATTTTTTGTTTCCCGTTTTCGACGTTCAACCGCGCAAATTGGGCAAATCGCGTCGATTTTAACGACTAAACCGCTCGCGCATTTGGCGCCGATCTTAACGTTTTTTACTCAATTTCGGGTCGATCCAAACGCCTTCCGGAAATTTACGGCGATACGACCGCATCACCAATTTCTCGAACGGCCGTTTCATCCGCGTGTACCACGGCTCCTCTTCCGGGTGAATCGACGTCGTTAAAAACGTCCTAATCCCCGCAAAGCGCCCGGCCATCACGTCCGCGAAGATCTGGTCGCCGACAATCGCCGTCTTTTCGCGCTCAAATCCCATTTCTTTCATCGCGCGGAAGCACCCCTTCGGGAGCGGTTTCCACGCTTCGGCGACGAACGGAAAGCCGACTTTCTCCGCAAAACGGCCGATTCGCGGCGCCATTCCGTTGGACAAAAGGCAAATTCGGAACCCTTCGCCCCTAATTTTTTCCAACCAGGCCGTTATTTCCGGCTCGAGTTCTTGCATTCCATACCGTTTTAGGGTACAATCGACGTCGAGAAGTAGATTTTCGACGCCGAGCGCCCGCAAACGCTCCGGGGAAAGCTCGACGACGCTTTCGATCAAGTAATGCGGGTAACAAACGGTCAACATCGCCGCCTCCTTTCGTTAAATCGCTTCTCGACGCCGCCCCGCCAAGCGTTGCAGACGTTGCAACCGGCAAAATCGGCGTCGGCCGACGGGGCCCCGCCTCGCCGATCCCGCGGAACGAGCGGTCGACGCGTCGCTCCGTCCTTATTAGTTTTCCAAAAATTACCAAAATGTCAAGCGCCGCCGACGCCTCGGGGCGCGAAAGTTACGAAAATGTCCCTCGCCTTTCAAGAAGCTCTCGTTTCCTCGACTCTCGTTTTCGACGGCGCGACCGGCACCGAAATCTACCGCCGCCGCGTCTTCACCAACCAATGTTTCGACGAACTGAACCTCCGCAACCCGCGCATGATCGAGGAGATCGCCGCCGCTTACCGCGACGCCGGAGTCGACGTTTTGACGACGAACACCTACGGCGCGAACCGGTTCGCGCTCGAAAAATACGGGCTCGAAGCGCAAGTCGCGGCGATCAACGCGGCGGGCGTCGCGTTGGCGCGCCGAGTCGCCTCCGAAACGTCGACGGAGGAACGCCCGATCTTCGTCGCGGGCTCGGTCGGGTTCCCCTCCGCCGAAACGCTCGCCAAGCGGTCGCGTTCGGAAATCGTCGACGCGTTCGCGGCGCAGGTCGACGCGCTCGTCGCCGCCGGAGTCGACGTCGTTATTTTCGAGACGCAACCGTCCCGCGAAACCGCCGAAATCGCCGTCGACGCGATGAACGCCGCGGCGCCCGACTTCCCGTTCGTCGTTTCTTACGCGCTTTCCCCGGCCCTTTTCCGCGCTCCGAACGACCTCGAAACCCGGGCGAAACATTTCGCCGCGCTTTTCGCCCCCTTCGCTCCGTCCGATAAAATCGGCAAAAACGATAAAAGCGACGAAACCGATCCAACCGGAGCCGCGCCGCGTCCGCAACCGATCGCCTGGGGGCTCAACTGCGGTTTCGGGCCCGCCGAAATGTTGAACGCGACGCTCGAAATCGTCAAAACGCTCGACCGCCCGCTCGTCGTTCAGCCGAACGCCGGAACGCCGGAAACGTTCGAAGGCCGCCAACTTTATTATAATTCGCCGGAATATCTCGCCGCTTACGCGCGTCGATACGCCGATCTCGGCGCGGCGGCGGTCGGCGGGTGTTGCGGAACGACGCCGGAAGATTTGGCCGAAGTCGTCAAAGCGGTCAAGCCGACGTCGAGAGGACGGCGCGTCGAGATCAAACTCGTCGACGCGGCGCCGGACGTCGTCGAACTCCCGGAATCGCCGGTCGAGTCGCGCAGTCGGTTGGCCGCCAAACTCGCTCGGGGCGAATGGGTCTCGACGGTCGAAACGATCCCGCCGCGCGGATACGACCTCGCCGATTTTATCGACAAAGGCCGCCGATTGAAAGAAGCGGGCGTCGACGCGGTCAATCTCCCGGACGGGCCGCGCGCCTCCGCCCGCATTTCCTCGATCGTCGCGGCGGCGAAAATGCTCGACGAAGCCGGAATCGAACCGGTGTTGCACATGTGTTGCCGCGACAAAAACCTCATCGGGATTCAGGCCGATCTGGTCGGATGCGCCGCGCTCGGGATCCGCAACGTCCTTTTCATCACCGGCGACCCGCCGAAACTCGGGAATTACGCGGCGGCGACCGGCGTTTTCGACTGCGACTCGATCGGCCTTTGCGCCTTGCAGCGGCGACTCAATCGCGGCGTCGACCTCGGCGGTTTGGCCCTGCTTCCGGCGACGAACGCCTTTTTCGGCGTCGGATTCGACCCGTCCGCGCTCGACCGCCAACGCGAAATCGACCGGCTCAAACGCAAAATCGACGCCGGAGCCCTTTTCGCTATCACCCAGCCGGTTTTCGACCCGAACGTCCTCCTTTCGTTCCTCGACGAATGCGGCGACGCGCTGTCGATCCCGACGATCGCCGGCGTTTGGCCGTTCGTCAGTTACCGCAACGCGCTTTTTATGCGCAAGGAAGTCCCCGGCGTCGTCGTTCCGGACGCGATCATGTCCCGAATGGAAGCCGCCGCGACCCGCTCGAAAGAAGACCAGCTCGCGACCGGGATCGAAATCGCTCGTGAATCCCTCGCGACGATCCGCTCGGCCGTTCAGGGCGTTCAAGTCAGCGCGCCGCTCGGCCGGATCGAGGCGTCGCTCGACGTGTTGCGCTGAACGCCCGAAAAACGCTCGAAGTTGCGTCGGGCGCTTGCGCCGCGCGGCGCTTTCGAGTATAATATATTAATATAAGGGGAAGCGCGAGAAAATCGGCGCTAAATTCCGCCGCTCGCTCCCCGCCCCGACGCGTCGACGACGCCGCGTTTGCGAGCGCCGTCGCGCGTTTATTCCGCATTATCGTTTTATTTTGACCGACGGAGCCGTCTTCGCCCGTTTTTTTTCCGGCGGCGGCTTCGCTTTCCGGGCGTTTATTCGCTTCAACCGTTTTTTTCGCGATATCTTATCGCCGCTAGGAACCCCTTTATGCAACGCAGAGACTTTTTAACCGCCGCGACCGCCGCCGGATTCGCCGCCGTCGCGCCCGCCTCCGTTCTCCCGACCGCCAAGGCCGACGACGCCGCTTCCGCGCGACGTTATATCCTTTTGGAAACGTATTTCACCCAAAGCGCCGAAAAACGGGACGCTCTCGTCGCTAAATTCGACGCGATTCTGATTCCCGAACGGAATAAACTCGGGTTCGACAAAGTCGGCGTTTTCACGCCGAACGCCGACCTCAACAAAGGCGAACGCGGACTCGAACCGTTCGCGAACGCCGTTTTCGTCGTCTCCGAAGCCGCGACGCTCGACGCGCTGACGACGCTCCAAGACCGCTCCGTCGCCGAAGGCTCGAACGCTTTCAACGCGACCGACGATCTCGATTTCGTCGATCAGGAAATCTCCGCGCTCCTCGCTTTCCCGACGCAGCCGCAGATTACCGTTCCGTTTAACAACGAAGAACGCGTCCTCCAACTCCGCGTTTACAACAGCCCGAACTTCGAACGCAACTTCGCGAAAGAAAAAATGTTCGACGTTCGCGGCGAGCTCGACCTCTTCCGGCGTTGCGGAATGGCGCCGGTCTTCTTCGGGCGGACGCTCTTCGGCTCGATGGCGCCGAATATTTCGTACATGCTCAGTTTCCCGAACGACAAAGCGCGTCGCGAAGGTTGGGATAAATTCGTCAAGAGCGCCGAATGGAAGGAAATGAGCGGCGAAGCGGAATTTGCGCGCACCGCGACCCGCATCCGCAACATTTTCCTGAAACCGTCGCCGAAATCGCAAATCTGACAAGTTTTCAATTCCAAGACAAAAACCCGCAAAACACTCAAAAAAGGAATCGCATCATGAATATGAAACGACGCCAATTCCTCCGAACGTCGCTCGCCGGGCTCGGAAGCGCGGCGGTCGCGGGCGCCCCTCTCCCGAACGTTCGCGCCGACGAAACCAAAGCGCCGAAAAATCCCTTTTCGACCGACCCGTTCGCGACCGTCCAACTGACGCCGCAGGTAAAAACGTCGCGGATCGGCTTCGGCACCGGCATGACCGGGCACAGCCGTTCGAGCGCGCTGACCCGCATGGATCGCAAAAAGGCGACCGAACTCATCCTTTACGGTTACGAACGCGGAATCCGTTTCTTCGACTGCGCCGACCTTTACGGAACGCACCAGCTGATCGTCGACACGCTCGCCGACGCCGGAATTTCCCGCGATTCGTTCCAAATCGGAACGAAAATTTGGGCGCACGACGGCGGAATCCCCGAAAAAGAACGCCCGCGCGCCGACGTCGTCGTCAAGCGTTTCCTCCAAGAAACGAAGTCGGATTACCTCGACCTCGTGCAGCTCCACTGCATGATGTCGCCCGATTGGAACGAACGGTACGCGCAGTACATGGAAGACCTCGAAGCGCTGAAAAAAGAAGGACTTATCCGCGCTCACGGGATCTCCAGCCACTCGAACGCCGCGACGAAAAAAGCGATCGAACTCGATTGGACCGACGCGATCCACGTTCGCATGAACACGAGCGGCGCCCGGATGGAAGGCTCGTTCGAAGAAAACGCCGCGCTCGTCGAAGCCGCCGCCGCGAAGAATATCGGGATCATCTGCATGAAGATCATCGGCGAAGGAACGATAAAGAATATCGACGACCGCCGCCGCTCGGTCGACGCGGTTACCCGGCTCTCCGGCGTCGACGTCATGATCGTCGGTTTCACCGACAAGAGCGAGATCGACGAATTCGTCGGGCACGTTTCGACGACGCTCAAAGCGATGGAAGCGGAGCAAGCCGCGAAGGCGTGATTCGCGTTCCGTTCGCTCGACGCGTCGTCTATCCGACGACGGCGCAACGTCTTAGAGAGCCGACGTTTTTCCAAGACCGCGACCGTTCCGTTTCCGCGACGGTCGCGGCTCCAGGAGCGTTTTGTCTAAAAACGTCGGCGTTTTCTTCGCGCGCCGTTGAAAATTTTCAAAAAACGCCCGAATTCGGCGGAACCTCGCGCCGCGTGCGGCGTTTAGAGATCGGTTCGGTTTCTCGGCGTCGCTAGGTCGGCGCCTTTTATCGACGCGGTCAACCCGCTTTTCCTCAAACCTCCTAAACTTCCCTTTCCGCCGACTTTCGCCGTTTTATCGCAATGAATCGTTTCCTCCGTTCCCGTCGCGCCGTCCTTCGTTTCCTTCTCGCGTCGTCGATCTGCGGCGTCGCGGCGTCGAGAGCGCGCGCCCAAGAGCCGTTAAAATCGACGGGATCCCGCGATCTTGTCGTTTATTACTCCTATTCCCGCCAAACGGAAAGAGTCGCGAAACGCCTCGCAAAAACGTTGGGCGCCGACCTTTACGCCGTCGAAACGCTCGAAAAATACCCGAGCGAACCGAAAGCGACGTCCGAGCGCGCCAAGGAAGAACGCCGACTCGACCGACTTCCGCAAATCGCCGGCGACCGCCCCGATCCGCGCGATTACGATCGAATCTTCGTCGGCGGCCCGACTTGGAACGGCGTCGTTTCCGCCCCGCTCGTTCGCTACCTGCGCGAAACCGACTTCAGCGGCAAAACGGTCGTCTCGTTTTGGACGGCCGAAAACTCCGACGGCGTTCGATATCGGCGCGATTTCGCCGAGCAAATCCTCGCCGATCCCCGACGCAAACCGGCGTTTCTCGTCGACGACGGCTTCGGTTTCAACGCCGTTCCAAGCGCGCCCGACGCCGAAATCGACGCGAAAATCGCCGAAATTTTGCGCCGCCTCGACGGGCGCCCCGCCGCGCCCGCCGCCGCTCGTTAACCTCGACGCGCTTTACCGTCGCAAATTCAATTTAACGTTCGATATTATTTGGAAAGGCTATGCCATGCAACGACGCGATTTCCTCAAAACGACCGCCGCGACCGCCGCTTCGGCTTTCGTCGGGCCCGTCCTCGCCGACGACGCGCAAGACGTTTCGGTCGTTTACTTTACGAAAACGATCGCCCCCGAGAAAGCGCTCGAACTTTTCAAGAAGCTCGAAATCGAACTCCCCGGCAAGACCGCGGTGAAGATCCACTCCGGCGAACCGGGCGGCAACCATTTCTTGAAGCCGGAATTTATCAAGCCGCTCGTCGACGAGGTCGAAGGCGTTCTCGTCGAATGCAACACGGCGTATCAGGGTCGGCGCCACCGTTCCGAAGACCACTGGAAAGCGCTCGAGCAACACGGCTTTACGAAGCTCGCGCCCTGCGACGTTTTGGACGAAGACGGCGAGCTCGAACTCCCGGTTCCGAACGGCAAGCGCCTGACCGTCAACTACGTTGGCGCGAACCTGAAAAAATACGACTCCGCGCTCGTTCTTTCCCACTTCAAAGGGCACATGATGGGCGGGTTCGGCGGCGCGCTCAAAAATATCTCGATCGGGATCGCGTCGGCCAACGGCAAAGCGGTCGTTCACGGCGCCGGCGACGCGTCGAAGATGTGGACGTGCCCGTCGCCGCTCTTCCAGGAGTCGATGGCGGACGCGGCGCTGACGATCGTCAACTTTTTCAAGAATAAAATCGCGTTCGTCAGCGCGATGAAAGATCTGTCGGTCGATTGCGACTGCAACGCCCATCCGAAAGCGCCGGAAATGTCCGATATCGGCGTTTTGGCGTCGCTCGATCCGGTCGCGCTCGACCAGGCGTGCGTCGATTTGATTTACGCGTCGGACGAACCGGGCAAAGCCGGACTGATCGAACGCATGGAGTCGCGCAGTTCCGCCCGTCTTTTGGAAGCCGCCGAAGAACTCGGCGTCGGCTCGCGCAAATACCGTCTCGTCGAAATCGCCTGACGCGGCGTCGAATTCGGCGTCGGCGAAGAGTCGCGGCTCCCCGAAAACGTTCCGGAAAGCCGCGCCTTCGTTCAAAAATCAAACGGAAACAGGTTTTAGCGTCAAGATTCGTTTTTTTTTGCGATCACGGTTCCGAGCAGAGGTTGACGAACGCCTCTTCGACGCGGATTCGGGCCGCGGCGTCGAGAATATAGACGCGACGGCGACCGTTCGGGTCGGGCCTGAACGTCGTCAAACCGTCGTCGCGAACGTCGACTTCCCCGGCTTCCGAAAGCGCGAAGTAGCCGCGACCCGCTTCCGGACGGGCGACGAAAAGAACGGCGGTCAAGTCCCAGGTCGGGCGGCGGTGATCGTATCCTTCGTTCGTGTTGCGCGTCGTCCAATGCCCGAACGCGTCGTAAAGAATTTTCGCCGTCGGCGAACGGCGGTAGTCGTTCTTCAGATTGACCGGCGACATGCGGACGAGATCGCCCGTTTCGTACCCGCTAAAAACGGCGGTCGACGGCCAATCCCGCGCGACTTTTCGCATCGCCGGAACGTCGCAGATCACGTTCCATTCCTTGTGATCGCGGTACGCCGCCGTCGATTCGTCGAACGTAAAGGCGCCGCCCATCAGCGAAAGGAGCCGAACTTTTTTCGCGGCGAGTTCGCGTCCGGTCAGCGGCGAAATCGAGTCGCCCGGCGTTTCGAGAAGCGCCGCGAGATTTGTCGCGTACCCGACTTGAACGATCACGACCGAACCGTCCTCCGCGTCGGCCAAAAGGCGGCGAAGGAGCGCGATCGCTTCGACCGGCTCGAAACCGTCCGGAACCGGGTGCTCGACGGCGCCGTCCGCCGTTTTTTGCGCCAACGTTTTGGCCGAATATTGGTCGTCGTCCTTCCGCGAGTTCGCAGGGACGCCGACCGGAACGTCCGGACGCCCGTATTTAGCGTTGACCGCCGCGACAAAACGAGCCGCGACTTCGTTCGGATTCGTCAACGTAACGCCGAGAAGCTCGACCGAACCCCGATCCGCAAGCCGGTGGATCAACGCGAGCGCAAACGCGTCGTCGATATCGCCGCCGATATCGGTGTCAAAAATCATTTTCACCGGCGCGTCGACGGAATCGCGAACGTCGAGCAGGTCGCCGTCCGCCGCGCGAACCGCCGACGCTCCGCTAACGCAAGCGGCGCCGACCGCGAAAAGTCCGACCGCTCCGAAAAATAAAGCGGATTTCATTCGTTGAAACATCATTATCGTTCCTCTTTTCTAACAACGGGAAAAAGCGCGCGACGGCGCCGTTAAAACCGTTAAACTCGATCTACTCAACGCCAATTCCGCCCGCTCGCAAGCGTCGGTTCGACGCGTTCCCCTATAATAACGCGCCGTCGAGCGAAAGTCAAGCGATCCCGAAAACGCCGTCGCGCTAAAACGCTCGAAAGAAAAATGTCAAAATCGGCCCGCCCCCCCTTTACGAACGCCGCGACGCGGTTATAATTTAGTCTAAACTAACTTTTACGACGACGCCTCCTTACTCGCGCCGTCGACTTAACGCCTCCTGATTTCGAATGGGAACGCTCAAATGACTCTCGCCGACGCGCTCAAAGGGCAAAAAGTAACGATCGTATCGATTGATTTGACCGAATTGGGCGTCAATCGCCTCACCGCGCTCGGGTTGACGCCGGGCGTTCGGATTCGCGTCGTCGACAATTCGCTCAAAGACGCTTCAATCGTCGAATGCCGCGGTTCCCGACTCGCGCTCGGTCGCGGGCTGGCCCGTTCCATCGTCGTCAAATGAAGCGTTTTTAACGATTTTAACGGCTTCCTTCGTTCGCCTCCTTTGCGAAATTTAAGCGTCGTCGACGCGGGCGTCCCGCCTTCGACGGCAACCGCCGCTCCGCGTTCGCCTAAAGTTTGAAGCGTTTTACAAGTTAACCTCAACCTAACAATCAATCTCGACGGTCGACGAGCCCCGGCGACGAACGGTCGCGGAAAACGTTCGTTTCGATCCGTCCCCCCCCCCAATAAACGCGGCTAACAACAATGAAAAACGGAATTAAGATCGCGCTCGCCGGCAACCCGAACAGCGGCAAATCGACGATTTTCAACAAGCTGACCGGCGCGAAACAGACGGTCGGCAACTTTCCCGGCGTTACGGTCGAGCGGTACGAAGGACGCGCGCAGTTCGAAGGACGCAAAATTTCGGTCGTCGACCTCCCCGGCGTTTACAGTCTCGCGTCGTATTCGGACGAAGAGCGGGTCGCCGCGGAATTTTTGAAAAACGAAGCGCCGGACGTCGTCGTCGACGTCGTCGACGCGTCGAATTTGGAGCGCAACCTTTACTTGACGCTCGTTTTGAAGGAGCAAAATCGCCCGCTCGTCGTCGTGTTGAATATGATCG
The DNA here is from genome assembly GCA_964539525.1 of uncultured Planctomycetaceae bacterium. GTDB lineage: Bacteria > Planctomycetota > Planctomycetia > Pirellulales > Thermoguttaceae > RUG369. The sequence continues at coordinate 163,276 of CAZIJJ010000007.1, forward strand.
ACGTCGCTCGACGGCGCGGAATGGACGTCGACGCGGAAGCGCTGAGCAGGGAGCTCGGCGTCCCGGTTCTGCAAACGGTCGGAAATCGCGGGGTCGGCGTTCAGGAAATTTTGGCGGAAGTCGTTCGCGTCGCCGATTCGCCGTCGAGCGCCGAACCGACGGCGCCCGCTCCCGTCTGTCCGTCCGACGCGTCGAAAGGTTGCGAACGTTGCGGCGGCGAATGCGAACTGGCGCAAACGGCGGCCGACGTCGCGCGGTACAAGGAAATCGGCCGGATCTGCGCTCGTTGCGTTACGACCGACGCCGACGCTCCGGCGAGCGGCTCCGATAAGCTCGACGCGATCCTGACGCACCGCTTTTTCGGGATTCCGATCTTTTTGGCGGCGATGTATCTCGTTTTCCAGCTTACCTTTACGATCGGCGCTTACCCGATGGACTGGATCGACGCCGGGTTCGGCGCGCTGGCCGATCTGGTCGACGGCGCGATGAGCGACGGCGTCGCGAAGTCGTTGATCGTCGACGGAATTATCGGCGGCGTCGGCGGCGTTCTGGTTTTCCTTCCGAACATCCTTATTCTTTTCCTGGCGATTTCGGCGCTCGAAGACTCCGGGTACATGGCCCGCGTCGCGCTCCTTTGCGACCGCTGGACGCGCCGCGTCGGGCTGCACGGAAAGAGCGTCGTTCCGGCGCTCGTCGGGTTCGGCTGCACCGTTCCGGGAATTATGGCGGCGAAAATGCTCGGCGACCGCAAAGAACGGCTGACGACGATGTTCGTTTTGCCGCTTTTCAGCTGCGGCGCCCGTTTCCCGATTTACGCGCTTCTGATCCCGGCGTTTTTCCCGATCGAATGGCGGGGACTCGTTCTTTTCGGGATCTACCTGATCGGCATTTTGCTCGCGATCGTCGTCGCAAAAATTATGGACGCGGTCGTTAAAAACGACGAGCCGGCGCCGTTCGTCATCGAGTTGCCGCCGTATCACTTCCCGACGTTGGGCGTCGCCGGCGTCCGCACCGCGGAGCGCGGTTGGCAATACGTCAAAAAAGCGGGAACGATCATCTTCGCGATCTCGGTTCTCCTTTGGGCGCTGACGACTTTCCCGCGTCTCGACGCGGAAACGGTTGCGAAATTCGACGCCGAACGCGCTCAAATCGAAGAAAACGCCGACCAAATTCGCGCCGAAGCCGCTCGACTTGCCGAAACCGCCCAAGCGGAAGAACCGGCCGAGTCGACCGAAACCGCCCAAACGGAAGCGGAAGAAGCCGATCCCGTCGCCGACGCGTTGGCCGCCGTCGACGCCGCCGAAAGTCAAGCGGCGCTCGAACGCAGTTTCGCCGGTCGGGTCGGCCGCGCGCTCGAACCGCTTTTGCGTCCGATGGGTTTCGACTGGAAGATCGGAACGGCGTTGATCGGCGCCGTCGCCGCGAAAGAGGTTTTCGTCGCGCAAATGGGCGTCGTGTGTTCGATCGGCGAGGCGGACGAAACGTCGGAACCGCTGGCCGAGACGCTCCGGGCGAATTATTCGCCGCTCGTCGGGTTCTGCATTATGCTCTTCTGCCTGATCGCGACGCCGTGCATGGCGACCTTCGCGGTGATGGCGAAGGAGTCCGGGTCGTGGAAATGGGCGTTCGCGCAGTGGTTCGGCTTAACCGCGATCGCCTGGGTCTTGACGACGCTCGTTTACCAAATCGGCGTTTCTTTCTGATCGAACCGATTTTAACGCCCGACGGTTCTTCCCGTTCCGTCGACCGAAGAAGCGCGATCGCTCCGGTTTCAACGTCCGCCCGACGAGAAACCGGAGCGTTTCGCTTAATTTCGCCTAATCTCGCTTAAGCGCCGCGTTTGCCGAAGCGGCGTTATTTTGCGTCGACGCCGTCGTTTACCGAAACGGCGCCGTTTACCCAAGCGCCGCGTCTTACCGAAACGGCGCGTTTTCGTCGAGCGTTATTTTTCCTCGATTTTACCCGATTCGCCCAACCCTTCTTTTCGACGTTCGGTCGGTTCCGACGTCGCGCCTTTTCGGAGCGCCGGCAACGCGATCTTCGCCGTTTGCGAGCTCAGGTTGAAGATCGTAAAGCCGTCGGCGCCCGCTTTTCTCGCCTCGGCGACTTGCAGCGCGACCTCTTCCGCCGTCATCGAGATCCCGGTCGCGGTCATCCCGATCCCCGGATAAACCGGCGTTCGTCCGCCGATCGCGTCGAGTTGCCCGCGCACCGTCGCCGCGAATCCGCTCGCGTCCGGCGTGTAATTCATCGGGCAAACAAAATCGAGAAGCCCTTCGTCGCACCAGGCGCCCCAATCTTGCGCGACCGACCGTTTCGCCAAGTCGATCCCCGAGAAAACCGCCGCCGAAAGCGCGACGTTCGGACGCTTTTCGTCGAGCGTCTTCCGAACGGCGCGAACGAGCGACGTAATGTGCGAGCGGCGCCATTCCTCGAACGCGGCGCGGATCTCCTTATTTTCGCGGACGCAATTCGGGAAATTTTCGATTTTTTTCCCGGTTTTCCGCTCGTATTCCGCCGAAAACCGCTCCCGACAGCCGTCGCAGAAGCAATGCTCGTCGTCCGGATAGCGGATGTAATCGAGGTGGATCCCGTCGACGTCGTATTTTGTCGCGACCTCTTCGAGCGCCGCCCGTTCGAGTTCGCGGTTCGCCGGGTGCGACGGGCAAAGCCAAGGCGACTCCTTGCCGTCGAACGAAACTTGAAGCCGCCCTTGCGCCCGCATTTCCGCTAAAAATTCTTCCGGAGCGTTCGTCGCGTTGAAGCAAACCTTCCAAACGTGCGTTTCGATCCCCCGTTTTTTGCAGGCCGCGACGGCCGCCGCGATCTGATCGCCGAACTCCTCGACCGACGGCGCGACCGGCAGAATTTCGCTACGATAATAAGCGACGCCGCCCCAAAGCATGTTCGGCGCGACGCCGTTAAATCCCGCGTCCGCAAGCTCTTGCGCCGTCCGATCCCAATCGCCGCGGTAAATTCCAAATCCGGAATGCTCCCACCAAAAGCGCCCTTCTCCGGCTCGCGACGGCAAACTTCGGCAATACGCGTCGGCCCGTTCGGCTCGGATCTCGTCGATCGTCGCCCGCAAATCCGCTAATTCCGCTCGATTCGCCGCCGTCGCCGCAAGCGTCCCATTCTCCCTATTTTCACCCTTAAAATCGGCAAATTCGGCGCCGCCGATCAACCGCGCGACGTCGGAGAGCGTTCGCCCCCGTTCCGCCAACGCCTTTTCGAGCGCGTCGAGCGTTTCGCGGCGCTTCGCCCAAACGTCGCTCCCCGACTCGAGCCCGATTTCGAAAATCGAACGCCAGGTTCGCCAAGCGCGACGGCGTTCAAGATTCAGGTCGAACGCCGAAACGAACGCCTCCAAAAGAACCGCCTGCGACGCCGCGCCCTCGTTAAGAAAGATATGCGAACAGAAAAAGCCGTTCGGACTCGCCAAAATCGCGGGCCGCTCGACCGAAATTCCCTTCGAATCGAACCAAACGGCGAGCGTTCGCGCCCTTTTATCCCCGAAAATCGGCAAAGTTCGCTCCGCTTCCCAACCGGCGATCGGCGTCGCGGGCTTCAACGCCCAGGAATTTTGCTCGATTTTCTCCGGCAACTTAAATTCGCGCGCCTTCGCCGTTTGCAAAACGTTCTCGTCGAAACGCATCTCGGCGACGTCGAACCCGGCGTCGGAGCAACGGACGTAATTTCCCGTCTCGAAACCAAGTTTTCGCAACAATTTTTCAGGCGCGTTATAAAAAGCGAAGACGAACCCGCCGTCGTCGACGTACTCGCAAAGCGCGTCGACCGTCTCGGGCCGAATTTTTCCGGCGATCGGAAGAAAAACGCAAGCCCGCCCGCGCAACGATTCCGCCGAAACGGAGCCCGCGTCGACTCGCCCGACCGAGAACCCGGCTCGCGTCAGCGTCCGCGCGAACTCGTCGACGATCGGGCCGTTTTCGCCGCCGTCGTCGTCGACTTCAAGGATCGGAAAAGCGAACCGCGACGCCGCCAACGAATGAAAAACGGCCCGCCCGTCGGTCGCTCCGCCGCGCCAAAACGAGATCCGGATCGCGTCGATCTTATCCCAGCCCGCCGGTTTTCCTTCCGGTATATGTCCTCGTTTTTCAAAGAGATACGTCGTCGACCCGTCTTCGCCGCGCCGCGTTTCGCCGGTCATGGAATACCAGCCCGCCCCGCTTTTGAAATAAAGCGTCGCCGAACCGATCCCCGCCGGATTCTCGATCGCAACCGAAAGCGCGAACCGGTCGAACGCCGAACAATCGCGGTCAAACGGCAGATCGAGCGAAAACCGCTCCGCTTCCCGCTCCGACGCGAACGCCAAATCAAGCGTTTTTTCGTTAAAATCGATCAATTCCGTCCGATCGGTCGCGAAAAACTCGTCGTAAAAAATCGGCGAAAGGAGAAAATCTCGCGCCGTTTTTTCATTTTTGTCTTGTCCGTCGTTTTTCACAACGCTTTCTGCGACGCTCTCCGCCCCGCTCGCGTTCCCTTCAAAACCGTTCCAACCGTTAAGATCGGCCCCCCCGACCGCGACGCCGACCGCCAACGCGCCGCTCGCCCAAAACGCCGACGAAAAAACCGTTTTCCGCCCCGTCGCTCCGCCGCCGACACGCCGCTTTTCTCCCCCCGCTCGTCCAAACCGCCTATTTTTCTTCATCGTTAAACTTCCTGTCGCCAACGCGTTTCACCTCGTTTGCCTCGCCGCCGCGACGTTCGCCGTTATTGCCGACGCAAACGCCGCGCGACGCCTTCGCCGCCCATTTTATCAAATCGCGCCGACAAAAACAAGTCTCCGCCGACTTTTTTCGATTATTCGCCCCATTTTCTCCAAATTCGCCCCGCCGTCGAACCGCCCGCGCCTCGCCGCGCTAAAAAAGCTGAAAAAATGAAAAAATTTCTGAGAAAACCGCGTTTTGCGTTTGAAAAAGACGGCGCCCCGCGTTATACTGAAGAAAAGTCGAGTCGACGACGGCGAACGACGTTCGCGCTTTATAATTGCTACAAACGTCAAAACTCGCAAAATCGATGCGAACGCGACTTCCTGCGACGTCGCGGCGCCGTTTATCAACGAAAATCGCTTTAGCGCGCAAGAAAGGAATTTTAACATGGAAAAAATGCCGATCGGCGTTTTCGCCAGCATCGACGCGGGTCTCGGCGTCAAATTGGAAGTTGTTCGCGACCTCGGCGTCAAAACGATCCAACTCCATACCCCGGCGAAAGCGTCCCGCACTCCGGAAAACGCTAAGGCGTTCCTCGCCAAACTCGCCGAATACGGGATCACGACGACGGTCGTCTTCCTCGGTTTCGAAGGCGAAAGTTACGAAACGATCGAAATTACCGCGAAAACGGTCGGTTTCGTTCCGGAAGAAACCCGCGCCGCTCGTCTCGCCGAAGCCCGCGAAATCGCCGACTTCGCCAAACTCCTCGGCGTCGAAGCGATCGGTTCGCACATCGGTTTCGTCCCGCACGACCGCGATTCCAGCCTCTACAAAGGCATGGTCGCCGCGATTCAGGAATTTTGCGATTACCTGAAGGCGAACGGTCAGCGCCTCCACCTCGAAACCGGCCAGGAAACCGCCGAAAACCTCCTCGCGTTCCTCGGCGACGTCGACCGCGACAACATTTTCATCAACTTCGACCCGGCGAACCTGATTCTGTACGGAATGGGCGATCCGATCGCGTCGTTGAAAAAAGTCGCGAAATATATCCGCTCCTGCCACTGCAAGGACGCGAAAAAAACGACCGGCGTCCCCGGCGTCGATTGGGGTTGCGAAGTGCCGTTCGGACAAGGCGACGTCGACGCGAAGCTTTTCATTCAAACGCTCGCCGAAGTCGGGTACGAAGGGCCGCTGACGATCGAACGCGAAATTCCGGAAGAACCGGAACGCCAAAAGGCCGAAATCGGCCAGGCGATCGACGTTATCAACGCGATCAAAGCGACGCTTTAGTCCCTCGCGACGCCGCCGCGACGAGCGACGACGCGGCGAACGTTGAAAAACGATTTTACCTTTCCCAAATTCCGCTTAAAAAGGAACGTGTCGCGTCGACGATCCTTCCTTTTTAAGCGGACGGGGTCGCGTTTGGCCTCGTCGCGTCAACGCCTCCCTTCCTTTTCCACTTTATTGGTTTTAACGACTTTAAGAACGACTTCAAGGACGAAACATCGATGCCCAATTTGACGAAAACTTATCGGCATTCGCTCGGTAAAGAAGAGGCCGCGCGGCGCCTCAAAGAACGGATCGCCGCCGAAAAAATCAACAAGGCGAACGTCGCCTCCGTCTCGAAAGAGGTGTGGAACGACCCGTACAATCTCGATTTTTCGATGACGATTTTCAATCATCGCGTCGACGGAACGTTGCTGATCGACGACGCGGAAGTCGTCGTCAACCTCAACCTGCCCTTCGTCGCGATGATGGTTAAAGGAATGATCGAAGCGCAAATGCAACAACAAATGGACGCGATGTTGGCCTGAAACCGCTCCCGCCCGTTTCGATCCCGTCGCGCGGAACCGCTCGTTCGCGTTCCCCGACGGCCGACCGTCTTATCCATTTTCACCAGTTCCTCCATTTCCAGCCAAAACAGGCCAATATTGACGACAAAATAAGGCGATAAAATGAAAATTGTCGTTTTGGACGGTTTTACCGCCAATCCCGGCGACTTGAGTTGGGACGCTTTCCGCGCGCTCGGCGAGTTGACCGTTTACGACCGCACGCCCGCTTCCGAAACGGTCGCCCGAACGTTCGACGCCGACGCCGCGCTAACGAACAAGGTCGTTTTCGACGCGGCGACGCTCGACGCGCTTCCGAATTTGCGGTATATCGGGGTTTTAGCGACGGGATTCAACGTCGTCGACGCTCTTAAAGCGAAGGAACGCGGAATCGTCGTTACAAACGCTCCAAATTACAGCTCCGAATCGGTCGTTCAGGCGACGTTCGCGCACTTGTTGAACCTTGCGTCGAGCCTCGCCGTCAACGCGGCGGCGGTTCGCGACGGCGCCTGGTCGACGGCGCCCGACTTCTCCTTTTCCCGCGGGCCGTTGACGGAGCTTTTCGGAAAGCGGCTCGGGATCGTCGGTTTCGGAACGATCGGACGGCGAGTCGCCGAAGTCGCACGAGCGTTCGGAATGGAAGTCGTCGCGTTCGGCCCCCGTTTGACGGTCGGTTCGGAACCCGCCCCGGGCGTTCGCGCCGTCGAACTCGACGAACTTTTTGCGACGAGCGACGCGATCTCGTTGCACTGCCCGCTGACGCCGACGACGAAAAATTTGGTCGACGCGCAACGCCTGACCCGCGTCAAACCGGGCGCCTGGTTGATCAACACCGGGCGCGGCCCGCTCCTCGACGAAGCGGCCGTCGCGGCGGCGCTCGCCTCGGGGCAACTCGGCGGCGTCGGCGTCGACGTTCTTTCGACCGAACCGCCGAGCCCGTCGAATCCGCTCCTCGGGGCGCCGAATTGTTTCGTTTCGCCGCACAACGCTTGGGCGACTCGCGAAGCGCGGGCGCGGCTTCTCGCCGTCGTCGCCGAAAATTTGCGGGCGTTCGCCGCCGGAACCCCGATCAACGTCGTCAATTAACGAGCGCCGCGAACGTTTCCCGACGTCGGCGCGTCGACGTTTCGTTTTCGGAGGCGCCGCGACGTCCCAATTTAGCGATTTTAACGATTTTAACGCCAATGGAACCGAAAGCGATATTTCCGAATTGGCCGGTCGACGCGGTTCGACCGTCGGCGCGAATCGAAGGCGCGGCGTTGGCCGTTTTCGAGTTGGCGCTCGAACGGCCGACCGGGCGTCCGACGTCGGCGCGTCAAATCGCCGAAAAATACGGGCTTTCGGAGCGTTTTTTAACGCAGATTTTGCAGCGGCTTCGGCGTTACGGGATCGTCGAGACGGAGCGCGGAGCTTTCGGCGGTTTCCGTTTGTCGATCGATCCCGCCGAACTTCCCCTCGGCTTCGTTTTCGCGGCGGCGGAAACCCCTTTTTCGCCCGGCGGTTCGTCCGGCTCGTCGACTTTTTCGCCGCCTCTTCCCGACGCTCCGCGCGTTGCCGACGATTCCGACGGCGAGTCGACGCCAAAAACGTTCGGCAAAAGCGCCGTCGTCGACAAACGCCGCAAAGTCGCGCCGCCCGACGCGTTCGAAAACGACGCCGCGCAAGCGATCCGCCTCCTTTTCGACCGGATTTGGCGCGACGCGGAAGCGAAACGGCAAGAATTTTTGAACGAAATTATGTTTTCCGATTTAATCGCCGACGCCCGGCCCGCGCCCCAGTCCAATTTCGCCATTTAGCGCCTTTTCGCAATCGTCAAACCTTACCCGATTTGCGCCGTCGAGTCCTTTTATCGCGCTTTAAGTCCGCCGCGTCGTCGTTTCGACTTCGCCGCCGATTTGAACGTTCCCCCCGTTTTTCGAAATTTTTGGCCCGCCGATGACCGCCCCTTCCTCCGACGTTTCCGCCGTTCGCCGTCCCCTTTTCTTCATCTCCGCGGGCGACCCCAGCGGCGACGCGCACGCGGCGCGGCTCGTCGAAGCGCTCGAACGCCGTTTCCCGAACGCTCGTTTCATCGGATACGCGGGCCCGAAAACGGCGGCGACTTCCTGCGACGTTCGGGTCGATTTGACGCGATTCGCCGTCATGTGGATCGGGCGAGCGCTCGCGAACCTGCCGAATTTTGTTCGCATTTTGAAAAACGCCAACAATATTTTTCGTTCCGAGCGTCCCGACGCGGCGATTCTTGTCGATTTTCCCGGTTTTAACTGGAAAATAGCGAAAAAAGCGAAAGCGTCGGGCGTCCCGGTCGTTTACTTTATGCCGCCGCAAATTTGGGGTTGGGGCCAATGGCGCGTCAAGAAAATGCGGCGTCTTACCGACCTCGTCCTTTCCTGTTTCGCTTTCGAAGACGCCTGGTTTCGCGAAAACGGCGTCCGCTCGACGCTGATCGGGCACCCGTTTTTTGAGTCGACGCGTTCTCCGCAACTCGACGCGTCTTTCCTCGCCCGCCTTGCAAGCGCCGAAAACGGACGTTCGACCGCGCCGACGCCGAACGAAAATAACGAAAATAACGATTCTAGCGACGCCGCAAGTCAAGGAACGCGGTATTTAACGATTTTACCGGGTTCGCGCAACCAGGAAGTGAGCGGCAACGTCGCCGATTTGCTGACGACCGCCGAAAAAGTTTGCGCGGCGGCGCCCGACGTTCGTCCGGTCGTCGCCGCGTTTCGTCCGGAACACGCGGAGATCGTTCGCGCCGAGTTGCGGCGTCGCGGGCTCGATTATCCGGTTTACGTCGGCAAAACGCCGGAATTAATGCGCGCGGCGACGTGTTGCCTGGCGGTTTCGGGCTCCGTTTCGATCGAATTGACGTCCCTTTGCAAGCCGACGGTCGTTCTTTACCGCGTCGGCCGCCTGCAACATTTCGCGCTTCGATTTTTGAAACGCGTCAAATATATCACGCTGACGAACCTGTTGGCGATCTCCCGCGTCCCGGGCGAAACGCCGTTCTATCCGAAAGGCAAGTTTGCGAAACAAACGGAACACACCGCTCGCGAACGGGCCCTGATGCTCTTCCCGGAATTTATTTCGCCGAACGACCGCAGCGACGAAGCCGCCGCGATTCTGATCGACTGGTTTCTCGACGCCGCGTCGCGCAACCGCCGGATCGCCGAGCTCGAAACGCTCCGCCGAGCGACCGATTTCGTCGACTCTCCGATCGAACGCGCCGTCGAAAAGATCGCCGAGGAGCTCGCCCGTCGCGCCGACGTCGTTTCCTGACCGCGCCGCGTCTCGAAAAGCGTTGAAAGTTCGCGCCGTCGTTCGAAAACGAAACGACCGTTCGAGTCGTGAAAACAGCGCCGCAATTCAAACGACTTTCGCCGGGCGGACGTCTTCAAAACGAAGATTTCCCAAATTTTGCCAAGAAATAAAAAAGCGCCGACCCCGGCGGGTCGGCGCGCGACGTTTTCGCGGCTTGGCGCTAGCGCGGCGCCTTCGACGGCCGGAAGTCGTCCGTGAGAAGACGGAAAGGCGCGAAAATGTAATCGCTAAAATCTTCCGCGTCCTCCGCCGCTCGAATACGGGCCTTAGCTTCGCCGAAGTCAAGCGGTTCCGTCGGAAAACGGTTCGCCTTCAACCACTCTAACGCCTCGACCCGCGTCGGAATGTCGGAAAGGATCGCGTTGATTTCCCTGAGAGCCTTTTCGATAGGCGTACTTTGGCCTCTCCTGAAATCCAACGCCACGGACAAAATGAACGCGCGAACGACGCGCGGGTCGGCGCATGCGGCGTCGATTGGCGTTCGCCAGTCGTCCAACACGCCGCTTTCCGGCGGTTCGGACAACGCGAACTTTCCGCCGACCTCCATACACCCAAAAGTAACCCATCCCAAATAACGAGCGGCGGTCGGTTTCATGTGCGCCTCGTACCGTTTACCGTCGACCCAAAAGTCAATATTCCAACCGCCGGGATCGACGTTCGCCACATATCTGGAGATTTTCCCAACGTCGCGACAAACGGCGCGCGGTTCTCCACCCTCTGTCCTAAACTCAAACTTCAAGGCTTGCCTCCTTTGGCTTGCTGTTCAAACTTTTTGAAATCGTCGTGATGCGTTTCAAGGCGCGTGTTAAACGGCCTAGACGTATCGCCCATATAAATAGCCGTCAAACCGTGCGTGTCGGCGGTTATCTCGTTCTCTTCATCGCCCGCAAATTGTCCTTGATCGGGATCTCCGACGCGCCGTTCTGCGAAATAAAGCCCGCTTACGCGCGGATAAGGGACGCGGATCATCGTCGCGGCGCTCCCAAACACAGTAACCGCTCGCCAATGGCTGTGCGACTCGTTGACGCCCCGTTTATGATTGGAGACGTCGCCGCGTTTCAGCGAGCGGTCGACGACTGTGTCAAAGCTCTCCGTTCGGCAGAGGATCGCCGTTTTCGACGCGCGGTCGTTCCCGATGAAATCGGCGTTTTCCAACGCCAACTGCACGGCGGCGGCGTATTTCCGTTCGCCGCGCAGGGCGGTCTGGAACTCCTTCGGGTCGGCGGCCCCCGTCGCCCAATTATACGCCGCGTTGATGTTGTCGGTCTGTTTGTTGCCGGGACGGTTGGGCCCGATAAAATACCCGGCGTCTTCGACCGCTTTTCGCCACGCCTGCAAATCGGGGAACCGCGCTTTGTCGCGCGGGTTGTCGAGCTTTTGCGTTACGCGCGCCACCCGATTTTCCACTTGCCGATCACGTCGGCCAACGGGTGCGGGCCAAATTTCGCGTCGCGGCCAAATTCGTCCAAATCGTCGGCGACGTATTCGTAAGTTTCGCCGGTCTCGACGTTTTTCGCATCGATAGCGTACCCGCCGTCGGGGGAGATAAATCCCTGGAAGTCTTCAAAATCCGCCTCAAATTCATAACCGTAGGAAAGTAAAATTTGAACGTCGCGCACATTTTTGATTTCTTTAGTCCAGTCAAGGGATACTTAAAGCGTTTCCCCAAAACGACGAGTTCTTCGTCGGAAACGTTATCGTCTTTCCAAGTCGTCATTTTTTATAATCCTTCCGGAAGGCGCAAAAGCCCCCTCGCAACGTTTACGCGGCGGCGTTTCCTTTTGGTCGTCTTTTGGCTTGTCGTCTTTAAGCCAAACGTGTAAATGTGGAAAATCGCGAGTTATTCCCGGGCGATGCGTTTCGTCGTAATCTTGTTCGACGACGCCTTGCGCGTCGTACCAACGGCGTTGCTTCCATTGTCCGTCTTTGCCGTACAAGTCGACCGAACAAGGCGCAACGATATTCCCCCCGTTCGGCAAATCTCGCGCGGTTGCGGGCAAACCTTGCCCCATATCCGTTATTTTAATATGTATGTCGCGCTTTCCAAGGGGGAATAAGCGCGCGCCCTTTTGTCTTAACGCTTTTTCAAGACTTTTCTTTAAACGCGAACCGTTCGACGGCTTTTCGTCGTCGGGCCAAAATTCGCCGGAGTTTTTTACCGACTCAACGAACTCCGCGACGCGCGGCGAAAATTTCGGTTTAAACGGAACGACCGTTTCCGCCGGGTTCAACTCTTCCAACTTCGCGCGGTACGACGACGCGGGCTTCCCGAGGTCTTCGAACTTCAAGCGCCCCGACACCCAAAGCTCGAACCGTTTTTGAGCGAGCCACGAACGTTGGAACGCCTCCGGTTGCGACTCGAAAAACTCCTTAAACGTCGTCGACGCGTGGACTTGTCGATTGGCGTTTCGCCCGCCGTTCGCCTTTTCCCAATCGCGTTGCGCCTGGTAGCAGCGCTTCTTGCGCGTCGACGGCGCCAAGTCGTCCCAACGACGCTTTACCCCCTTCTCCCGCGCCGTTTTATTGTACGACTCTTCGGCGAGCTTGTTGAAATCGGCGTTCGCGGCGGCGCGCGACGCAACGTCGGCAAGAAATATGAATCGGCGGTCGTCGCGCCGCGTCGCCGACTTCGAGCGCGGTTTCAAACGTCAAGTCGCGGGCCGCGTCGTCTTCTCAATTTTCGCGATAAGTCGTTCAATCCGACGAGTTTCCGCGCGAATCGACTTTTCCCGTTTCGGCAGTTCCTTCACAAACGTTCGCAAAACTTCCGCGTCGGTCGACGCGATCAGTTCGCCGAGTTTCGCCGCCAACCCGTTCGCCGACGCCTTGAAGCCGCGTTTGAAAATCCAGAAGAATATCTTCGAACGTCTTGCCGTCGTTCGTCTTAGAGCTTGTTTTCTTTTTCATCGGCGGCGTTCCTCTTCGCGGTCGATGCCGCCTTGGCCAACACTTCGCTTTCGAACGGTCGCGGCGGCAAATAGAGCTTCGCGTCGCCGCCGTTTTTGATCGCTTCCGCTCCGGCGTAACAGTTGCCGACCAACTTCCAAAGTCGCCGCGCCCGCAAATATTCGTCGATCATACCGTTCGCTTAATCGTTTGTTTCTATTTGATTTAATCGCGCTCGTTTTATTTTTTAACGCCGCGACGTCCGCAGGCGCCGTTCTTGGAATCGAACCAATACGTCGGATTTTCAACCCGACGCAACCGTTCGGCGCGTCGCCGAGCGCTATTTGTCGTCGCAATTTGCGTCCGGCGGAAAAGTTTATCGTTTATCCTTTGTCAACGAAAGAGTTCGTTCAACGCGTCGAGCCAACGCGGGCCGGGTTCCGGTTTCGGGCGCGACCTCGACGGACGCGGCGCCGGTCGAGGTTCCGGAAGCGGCTTCGGCGGACTTCGGCGCGTCGGAACGCGTCGCCGATTCGCCGGTCGAGCTCGAAACTTCCGCTCCAACGTTCGATTTCGCCGTCGAGCCGCCCCGCGCCGACCGGCGTTTTTCGACGAGAACGAACGCAACAAAGGGCGCCGCCCTTTAGTATTTTATTTTCTCTTATATTCTTTTATTTTATTTATTTAACAAAAATATTTTGTTAAAATTTGTTAAAAACCGCCCGCCCAAACAACGCCGCGCCCAACACGAACGACAAAACCCCCGAACGTCGTCAAACGCTCGGGGGTCGTCGTCAATCTTCAAATTCGGCTTGCCGCGCTTATTTCGTTTCGGCGCGAATCGCGTCCAGCGTCAGGCGGCGGATTGTTTCGCCGAGCGGAGCGTCGGCGGCGTACCGCTTCACTTCGTCGAGTTCGCCGG
>CAZIJJ010000008.1:0-38589 GCA_964539525.1 uncultured Planctomycetaceae bacterium
CGGCGGCGACGCGGGCGTCGGAATGGGGGGAAGTCGCGGCGGCGAAGGCGGACGAGTGGAAGGAAACGGCGGCGACGCGGGCGTCGGAATGGGGGGAAGTCGCGGCGGCGAAGGCGGACGAATGGAAGGAAACGGCGGCGAACGCGGTCGCTCCGATTTTTGACGGTCGAACGGTTTGGAAAAACGGGGAAAAATCGGCAAACGAGAGAAAACGCGAAGAAGCGGGTGATAACGAATAAACCCGTCGCCGACTTAACGTCGACGGCGGGCGCTTGCGCGAGCGGGTTATTTTGCCCAATTTGCGCGGTTTACTTCATTTCGGCGAGGAAACTTTCGAGTTCCTCGACGCTCGTAACGTTCGAACGAACGACTTTGCCGGTTTTGTCGATCAAAATGATCCAAGGCGCGTTTTGGATCCCGAGGGCGGTCGCCGCCGCGCCGTCGAGCCCGGCCGGGTCGCAAACGTTTTTCCAGGGAAGCCCGGCGACGATTTCCTTGTAGAAGGCGTTTTGCTCTTCGGCGGTCGCGTCCGGATTCGGCGCGGCGTCGAGGTTGACGCCGACGACGTTGAAGGCTCCGCCCGCCGCGAGACGTTTCATCGCGGCGACGCTGGTCGGTTCCCAACTGGCCCAGCAGAAGACGACCGTCGGTTTACCCTTCGTCGCGGCGAGGTCGCAAACGCCTCCGCCGAAGTACCGAAGCGGCGGGAGTTTCAGTTCGCCGCCCTCCGCTTGGAGTCGGGCGAGCGCGCCGGCCGCTTTTTTACCGAGTTGCGATTCCGGGAAATTTTGCGCGACTTGCGAGTAATAGCTCGCGGCGGCGTCGTTTTCGACCATGTATTCGTTGTTCATCGCGAGACCGAGCGTCGCTTCGGCGCCGGCGGTCGTCGTCGCGTGTTCTTCGACGAACGCGGCGAGGTCTTCGGCGTATTTTTCCTGCGCTTTGGTCAAGTCGGTCGGTTTCGGTTGCGGCGTCGCCTGCGCGACCGCGTAATAATCGGCGGTGATTTGGCGATAACGGACGTGCGCTTTCAATTCGGCGTTCGACGAATCTTTGTAGACGTCGACCAACGCGGCGAGTTTTTCCGCGCCCGCCGGGTAAAGTCCCGCTTGGACGCCGCTGAACGCCAGGTCGGCGGCTTGCGAAACGAGGCTCGTTTCTTCGCTCGGGTTTTGCGCCGCGACGGTCAGGAGAAGGTTGAACGTTTTTTCGCAAAGCGCCGGATATTCGGCCGGCGACGCGCTTTCGAGCGCCTGATAGGCGGCGGTCAACTCGGCTCCGATTTCGGCGTTTCCGCTCGCGTCCGTTCCGGCGACGGCGGCGCCTTCGGCCGGGAAGAAGACGGAGGAGGCCGAAACTTCGCCGGTCGCTTCGCCGAACGCTTCGCCGGTCGGGAGGCCGACGATTTTCCAAACGTCGCCGACTTTAACGAGGTCGCCGACGTAAAGTTGCTGGCTTTGCGTCGCGTCGCTTCCTTTAACGACGACGACGTTGGCGTTGTAGTAGACGGTCAAGTCTTTCGCGAGCCCGTCGCGCCCGGCGGGGATCGTCGCCGGACGGTTGCCGTTGAAAGCGCCCCAGCGAGCGTCGGCGGGAAGTTTCAACGCGTCGGCGAGTTTCGCGAATCCGGCGGCGTCGGCGGAGGCGATTTGGCGTTCGAGTTCCTGCGCGAGCGAGCCGCCGAGTCCGAGCGCTTTGACGTCGGCCGCGGTCAGCGCGACGCGTTGGAAGCGGGCGAAATCTTTCGACGCGAGCGCGGCGACGATTTCCGCGGTCGCTTCTTCCGGCGAAATCGAGATCCAAGCGACGAGTTTTTTCGTTTTGTCGACGGCGCCGCGACGACTGCCGCCGGCGTTGAGCCAACGCGCTTCCTTGCCGAGAACGTCGCGATAAACTTCGAGCCCGTCGCGGAAATAGCGGATCTGCTCGACGTTGGCTTTTTCGCCTTCTTTCGGGGGCGGGGCGCAGAAGACGCGCAACGGCGTCGTTCCGTCCGGCGCGTAAAGGCAAACGCCGCGATAACCGCCTTCTTTAAACGCTTTGACCTGGCAGTTCGGCGTTTCCGCGGCGGTCGGTTCGTCGATTTCGACGTCGGCTTGCGTCGGACGTTGTTTCAAAATAAATTCCGGGGTGTACTGTTGGCCGAACGCCGTCGACGAAACGACGAGAAGGCCGAGCGCGACCGCGAGACCGGCGCCGCGCGACAGACGTTCGAAAGGACGTTGAGCGAGTCGCATTGACTTAATCTCCTTGTGTCGAGCGCAGACGCGACCGCGGGCGAGCGGTCGACGTCGCGAATTTTTTTGATGGGAAGGCGCGGCGAGCGGCGTCGGCGCGCCTGCTGGGCGTGGGAGAACTTCGTTCGCGTTAAAACGACGAAACGAGGCGAAATAGGACGACTTTACCGGGCGTTCGTCGACGGATTCGGGCGAACCTGGCCGAACGTTCGGGGACGACCGGCGGCGCGTTCTTCGACGAGCGGCGTCGCGCCGACGATCGGTTTCGGTTGCGTCGAGCGGACGTTCGGAACGGAGACCGGCGCCGATTGCGGATAACGAGCGCTTTGGCGGATCGGCGCCGATTGCGAAACGGCGGCGGTTTGGCGAATTTGCGAGCCGCGCGTCGTTTGCGACGTTTGCGTCAAACCGGAAACCTGGCGAATTTGCGAAGCGTTCGAAGCGTCGGGCGCGACCGTTTGAACGACGTATTCCTCTTCGTAAGGAACCGGACGCCGCGCGGGAAGGGGCGTCGCCGTCGCGTAATTCGTCGCCGGACGTCGGTTTCCGACGAGCGTTTGAACGTCGAAACCGCCGAACGCGAAGGACGGGCGAGCCTGCCGCGGAGCTTGCGGACGCGGGGCGAACGAAAGGCTTCCGCGGCGAACCGCTTCTTGAGGAAGCGTTTCCGGCGAAGCGTTCGTCGGCGAAGCGAGGCCGGGCGCCGATTTTTGACGCGTCGGCGACGAATCGTAAGCTTCCGCGTCGTAGGCGCCGACCGGATAGGAATTCGCGTTGTTGTAACCGTTGTAAGCGTTGTAATTGCCGTAACCGTTGTAGGTTCCGCCGTAACCGCCGGCGCAGGGGGGCGCGTCGCATTCTTCGCCGCAACCGCCGACGAAATTGCCGCAAACGTCGCAAGGATCGCAGTTCGTCTTCGGCGGACGCGGCGCGCAACCGCAGTTCGGGTAGATTCCTTCGGTCAGCATCGCGGCGGCCCAATGGAACGGAGCGGTCGCGACGTCGAGCGCGCCGCCGACGATCGCGGCGAGGTCGCAGCAAGGAGCGCAAAAACCGCCGTAACCGTAGCAAGGGCCGCAGTAAGGTTCGCAACCGATCGCGGGGCCGCAAGTCGGCGGAACGTCGCAAGTCGGTTCGCAAGCCGCCGGCGGGAGTTCGCAAACCGGTTCGCAAGCCGGGGCGACCGGTTCGCAAACCGGCGGAAGTTCGCAGTTGGGCGCGCAGGCGCCGTTATAACCGTTGTAACCGATTTGACCGAACGCCGTCGACACGCCGAGCGTCGCGATCGACCCGACGGTCAAAAGGCATTGCCAATATTTTTTCATTGTTTCCTCGCGGACAAGACGGGTGAGACAAGGGCTCGCGCCTTCCGTCGTCGAAAAGCGGGAGCGTTTAACTTTGCTAATCGTTTTATCGACGCGAATGGGCGGCAAATTTAATAAATCTAGAATAAACGTGAAAAACGGTAAATTTTATGGAACGGTAAGATCTTGCCTAATTTGCGCAGTTTGGCGAAAAGCGGGCGGCGAGACGTTGCGCGAAGCGAAAAAAACGTTAAAATGGGGGAAATGGTTAAAAGGGGACGAAATGGAAAAGAAATCGTCGACGGCGTTCGTCGTCGCGTCGGCGTTCGTCGTCGCGTCGGCGTTCGTCGGTTTCAGCGCGGAAACGGAAAAAACGACGGCGGCGAGCGGATCCGCGGAAAACGCGGCGACTTTGCCGAATCCTGGGGACGATTGGATTTTGCGGGCGGCGACGGAGGAAATCGGCGCGGACAACGACGTTTCGCCGTTGGAACGCGTTTGGACGGTCGGAAAAATCGTCGCGATCGATTCGACCGAAATTGAAACGGAGAATCGGCGGCTCGACCGGCGCGAACGAACGCCGAGACGGCCCGGCGACGCGGTTCTTTTTTTGCCGCCGGTCGACCCGAGCGCGGCGACGGCGTTTTGCGAGGCGATCCGCAAGGCGCCCGGCGCTCGAAATCGCGATCGTTTTTGGCTCCGCAACGGCGACGAATTCGACGGCGAACTCGTTAAGGTCGACCGGCGCCGCGTTTGGATCCGAGCGTTCGACGTCGAATTCGCCGTTCCGCGCGGACGAGTCCGCGCCGTTCGGTTCGCGACGATCGGGCAAGAAAGCGAAAATAGCGGAAATAGCGAAAAATAACGGCGGCGAACGGCGGAAACCGCGTCGGCAAGAAACGCGATCGGCGCTCGCTTCGCGGGGAAACGAGCGCCGAAGTCGACGTCGCGATCAGCGGGCGCCGCTGACGCTGAAGCTGAAGACGCGCGTAACGTCCGAATCGTCTTTGACGACCGGGAACGTGAAGTCGAGCGCAAGCGGAGCCGGGCCGAGCATCGGGATCGCGAAACGGAAACCGAACCCGGGCGCGACGCGGAACGTGCCCCAATCGTCGATGTTTTTCGCAACCGTTCCCGCGTCGACGAAGAGCGCGAGCTGGAATTCGTCGCCGCCGGAGACCGGGATCAGGAGCTCGGCGGTGTTGTAAAATTCGAAGCGACCGCCGATCCCGAAGTGCGTGTTGGCGTAACGCGGCGTAACTTCTCGATATTCGAACCCGCGGAGATTTTGCGAACCGCCGCCGTAATAACGTTCGAAAATCGGCGTGTCGTCGCCCGTCCAACCGACGCGGGACATGAGCCCGAGCACCCAGCGACCGGAACCGTCGAAACGTTTGCGGAGCGTCTTGTAATAACGGGCGTCGAGGCTCGCTCGCGGGAACTGGTAGTCGCCGAGGACTTGTTCGATCGTTCCTTTGACGAGGTAGCCGGCCGACGGCGTGAACGGGTGGTTGCGGACGTCGTAGGTCGAGGTGAGGCCGAGCGTGTAAAGGTCGTGCCGACCGAGGGCGTCGTTCAAGTCCGGAACGTAGGCGACGGACGGGTCTTTAATATTGACGTTGTACAGGCCGAAGTTCGCGGTCGTCGAAAAGCGCGGCGTCCATTGGCGTCCGAGGCGCAATTCGCCGCCGTACCGGGATTCGAACCAATCGTCGTAGGAGTGGTCGCCGTAAAGCCCGGTGACGCCGAACGTGTATTTCGTGTTGAAAACGTAAGGAACGTCCCAGGATACGGAGTAGCGTTGCACTTCGTCGCCGGGGCTGGCCTGCGCGCTAAAAATTTGCCCGCCGCCGCGGAACGCGTCCTTCCAACCGTCGGCGCGCCAAAAACTCGTCGGCCAACGGAAGAGGTTGAAGTTGCGTTCGGTGAAACTGACGTTGCCGACGAGCCCGTAGTCGGAGTTGACGCCGATCGACGCCTGAAACATCCCGGTGCGGCCTTCCTGAACCTTCACCAGGACGTCGCCGTCGTAAATTTCGTCGTCCGGCGGCTCGATCGGGTCGAGAACTTCCCGGCCGATCGAACCGTAAACGCCGTCCGAGAAGCCGGGCGCCGAGCTTTCGTCGTTCGTGGCGACCGCGGATTCGTAGTTCGCGTAGTTCGACGAATCGGCGTACTGCGACGGGGCGTCGGAGCCGGAACCGTCGTCGTAAGCGCGATAACCGACGTAACCGGAAGCGGACGCGCCGTCGGTTCCGGAATTTTGCGTCGTAACGTTCGAAAAACCGGTCGGAATTTGACGCGTTTGCGCTCGAACGAGCGTCGCGGCGTCGGACGGCGTCGGTTGCGAAGCCGTTCGCGACGACGGGACGTAAGCGCGGTAAGCCGGGGCGGCGGCGTAAGACGCGGAGGAAAAACCGTTCGCGTCGTCGGCGACCGGCGCGGCGGTCGGCGCCGCGTAGGCGACCGGGCGCGAGGCGGCTCGTCGCGTTTTCGCATCCTGTCCGCGCGTCGTTCGGGAGCCGTTCGTTTCGCGGAGTCGGCCGTTAAAATAGGTTTTTCCGCTATTTTCGGCGTCGTTTTTACCGTCGCCGTCGTTTTGCGCGGCGTTTTCCGGGTCGATTTCGTTTCCGGCTTCGTCGAAGCGCCGCGCCTCTTTAACGACGCTGACGTTCGGGCGCTCGTTTTCCGAACGAACGCGGAAGGAGCGGCTTTCGTCCGGAACGACCGCGATTTCCGGGAGCTGGCCTTCGTTCGGCTTGTCGTTGAAGTAACCGGACTGTTTGAGCGTGTTCTCGCTCATCCGGATTTTTTTGCCGTTGAGGAGCTCGCCCGGCGCGACGTCGAGCATGTTCAGGACGACCGAGGTCATCGTGCGCGACTCCGTGCCGACGTAGTCGACGATCACGTCGCGAACGCGGTAGCGGTGGTCTTCGGTAATTGTGTAACGAATATCGACGACGCCGGGTTCGTCCGTGAAAAGCTGCGTCGGAACGACGTCGGCGCGAACGTAGCCCAAATCCTGATATTTGTAACGGAGCGCGATCCGGTCGAGTTCGATTTCCGTTTGATTGTAGCGGGCGCCGCGTTTCACCTTCAGGAGCTTTTCGAGCTCCGCGGTCGAGACGACTTTATTTCCTTCGAAAATGAAATTGCGAATTTTGTAACGCGGCCCTTCGTCGATGATAAAACGAACGGAAACCCAGGCGTTTTCCTTGCCGAGCCCGGCGAAACCTTCGCCTTCTTCGTAGGTCGCGTCGATTCGGGCGTCGAAAAAGCCGAGCGCGCGGTAATATTCGGTCAACTTGGCGACGTCCGCGTCCAGGCGTTCTCGAGAAAACGCTCCGCCGATAAAATAAAGGAAACCGGGTTTGACGGCGATGAGGCTGCGGAGGCGCGCCGAGCTGGCGATCGTATTGCCGACGAACTTCGTTTCGACGACTTTCTGCTTGCGGCCTTCGTCGACGAGATAAATAACGCCGACGTCTTCCGGGCGGTCGCCGCGCAAAATTTCGACGTGCGGGGCCGGATAATCCTTGCTTTTGTAAAGTTCGACGATGCGGAGCCGACCGTTTTCGACTTCGTAAGGATCCATTCGCGTTTCGCCCGGCTTGATCCCGAGTTCGTCGAGAATGTCGAGTTTAGCGATTTTGCGGTTGCCGACGACCAGGACGTAACGCATCATGCGGCGCGGCGTCAGGTCGAAGTTGACGACGACTTTGTCCGGCGCGTCGGGACGCCAAGAGGTGGAGATCGCGACGTCGACGAACTGTTTCGTCTGCAGGAGCGCGCGCTTGTCCTCTTCGAGCCGCTGACGGTTGAAGCGGGCGCCGATCCGCGTTTTGATGATCTGGTTGAACTGTTGCGTCGTCATTTCGAGCCCGGAGACGCGGACGTCCTCGACGATCAACTTTTGCTCGTCCTCTTCCGAAAGACGCGCTTCTTCAAGGGTTTGCGCGACCGGGGCGGCGCTTTCCGGCGTCGCGGGCGGATCGATCGGTTTTCCGGTTTCGAGCGAGATCGTCGAACGGGGAGCGTCGGCCGGATCGACGAATTCTTCGAAATGGCGGCGAACTTCCTCCGAGGCGTTCGGCGAGTTGATCGGCGAATCGAGCGACGGCAAAACGACTTCCGGCCCGGAAAAACCGGTCGCGGCGGCGGTCGGCGGCGCGGCGAAATCGACCGAAACGTTCGCCGGAGCGGTCGGAAGATCGAGGCGCGGCGCGACGTTCGGGACGGAGGCGACCGTTTCGACGCGAGTCGGGGCGGTTTGCGGCGCCGAAAAACCTTCGAATCCGCCGATTGCCGGGGCGGTTTGCGGAGCCGGGGCGGTTTGCGGAGCCGGGACGGTTTGCGGAGCCGGGGCGGTTTGCGGAGTCGGGGCGGTTTGGATCGTCGAAGGGCGATAGTCGGCGAAACCGGCGGACGTCGGAACGACGCGGTTCGCGGCGTCGGGACGCGCTTCGTAACGAGCGGACGCGACGCCGGACGCCGCCGAATCGGGGCGCGTCGCTTGCGCGTTCCGAACGTTTTGCGCGTTTTGCCCGGCTTGCGGAGTCGGGGCGTTTTGCGGTTTAAGAGCGGTTTGGGCGCCGCGAGTTTCCGTCGTTACTTTGCCGTCGTCGAACGAGATAACGCGGACGCCGCCGTTGGTTTTCGGTTTTTGCGCGCCGCTTGCCAACGACATTTCCGGGAACCATTCGTCGTCTTTGTCGACCGGAACGACGCCGCCGTCCGGGTTGCGCAAATAATCGTCGTCGAGCGTTCGAAGCGCGTCGAAATTGCGGATCGCCGCCCCGGAAACTTCTTCCGGAGACAACGGCGCCTGCGTCCGAGCGAACGCGGTTTCGCTCGAAGCGAGAAGACAAAACGCGAGGAACGAAGCGACCGCCGTCGCGCTCGACTTGCGAGCCGACGGAAAAAACGAGCGTTCGCGGCGATCGACGAACGAAAACCGCGCGTCGTCGATCGCGTAAAAATCGGAGGTCGGATGGTCGTTGAACCGCATTCGTTTCGAACCTTAGCAAAGCGTTTCGGGCAAAAAATAGCGTCCGTCGCCGTCTTTTCGGGAACGGGCGGGCGGTCGTCGAGCTTTCGCGTTCCTTGCGAAAGGAGTCGACGCGGGGGAAGAATACCGAAAAAAAGCGCTTGCGGCAAGTCGAATTTTCTCTTTTTTCGCGAAAACGTCGCGAACGGGGAAATTTTTTGAAAGTTAGAAAAATGAAACAATATGTTCCGCTTTCGATCCGCGTTCCGCTCGACCGAAACCGGGGAACCGCGTTTGCGAGAAAATTTTACCTGTTTTGCGCGTCTTTTACCGTTTGTTTTTACCGCTTATTTTTACTAATGTAAAAACTTGCGTTTATTTTATCTATTTTGAAGCCGCGGCGCGTTTTGTCCGATACGTTAAGGTGGGTTTTCGAGCGAAAAGCGCGGAAAGAGCCGCCGCCGACGTCGAAAATCGGGCTTTTTCTTTCCCAGCGCAACGAAAAAGGAAACGTGAAACGCTTATGAAAGACGAACAAAACGCGTCGAGCGCGACGGCGGAGCTTTATTTCGAATCCTCCGCCGCGTCGTCGCCGTTGGAAACGTATCTCCGAGACATCAACGCGACGCCCCTGTTGTCCCCGACCGAGGAGCTGGAACTCGCTCGAGCGGTCGGCGCGGGGGATCCCTGGGCCCGAGATTTGATGGTGCGCGCGAATTTGCGGCTCGTCGTCAACATCGCTCGCGGGTACGCCGGAAAGGGGTTGAGCCTTCCGGACTTGATCGAAGAGGGGAATCTCGGGCTTTTGCGCGCCGTCGAGGGGTTCGATCCCGACGTCGGGACGCGTTTTTCGACGTACGCGAGCTATTGGATCAAGCAGTCGATCAAACGGGCGCTGATCAATTCGTCGAAAACGATCCGGATTCCGGCGTACATGGTCGAGCTTTTGTCGAAGTGGCGGCGGGCGAGTTCGCGCTTGACGGACGAACTCGGGCGCGCGCCGACTCCGGACGAGGTCGCGAGAGCGCTCGGGCTTCCCCGCAAAAAGCTCCCAATCGTTAAAAAAGCGATTCTCATTCACAATTTGACGCCGCAAACCGACCAAACCGAAGCGGGATGGACGCTCGGCGAAATGATTATGGACGACCGCGGGCGCAGTCCGGAAGATTTGACGCTCGAAAACGACAATTTGAAGTTCGTGATGCGGGAGCTCGAATCGATGGAGCCGCGCGAAGCCGCCGTTTTGCGGATGCGGTTCGGCGTCGGCGATTACGCGCCGCAAACGCTTAAGGAAATCGGCGAAACGCTCGGTCTGACGCGCGAACGGGTTCGGCAGATCGAAACGGACGCGCTCAACCGCCTGGCGGAAGCGCTGGAAACCGGAAAACCAGTAACGTCGATCGAAACGACGTGGCGAACGCTGACCGCCGAGGAAATCGGACGATAAAATAGCGAAAACGGAAAGAATGGGAAATGAAAAAACGCGGAAAAACGACGCGACGAAACGTCGTTCGCCGCGTTTTTTTCGAATTTTGTTTTGACAACGTGATTTCGCCGCGAAAAAAATGTCGCGGCGCGAAAATCGGCGAAACGTTATTTCGACGGCGGCGCCTGGCGGTCGGCCTGCGGAACGTAAGCCGGGAGCGATTGCGGCGCGAAGATCGGCGAAAACCGCGTCAATCGTTGGCGTCCGTTTTCCATTGGCAACGACGGCATGTCTTCGCCGATTAGGGGTTTTAGATATTTTAGGAAAGCGTCCGTAACGTCGGCCCCGTTCGGCGCGATCCACTCCGACGGGAAGACGCGTTCGCTGTTGGCGACTTCCGATAGCGGCGCTTTGTCGTAGCGAACGCTATATACGACGCCCGGGTCGCGCAAAATCGTCGACATATAGCCGCCTTGACCCGTCGCGGCCAGCTCGACCGCCTTCTGACCAAGACGATAAGCTTCGTCGAGATCGACCGTCGACGCGTACCCGATCGAGCCGCGCTGGTCGGTGCCGGGAACGTTGCAACGGGCGGAACCCTTGGCCGCCAAGCCGACCGAGTTTAAGTAGTTGACGACCGTTTGCGCGACGGTAACCTGGCTGGCGCCGAAGTTCGTGTGTCCGAACGAATCTTTGACCGCGCCGACGTCGCCGACGTCGAAGCCTTCGCTCACAACGACGACGCAACGGCCCGCCTCGCGGAGCTTGTCGTTCACCTGGTCGGCCATTTCGGCGAGCGTTCGGGGGGACTCGGCAAGATAGATAAGGAGCGGCGTTTCGCGTTTCGGGTCGGCGAAGCGAGCGGCGGCGGGGATGAAGCCGATTTTGCGTCCCATCGCCTGCAAAACGAGAACCGGGTCGGCCGGGGACGAGCCGCGGTTTTCCTCTTCGGCGTACTGAACCGCGTGCGACCAGTATTTCGCCGTCGACGCGTAGCCGGGCGTGTGGTCGATCAGCTTGAACTCCGCGTCGCCGATATCGTTGTCGATCGTTTTCGGAACGCCGACCGCCTGCAACTCGAGACCGCGTTGGCGGGCGAGTTTCGCGATCTTATCGGCGGTGTCCATCGAGTCGTTCCCGCCGTTGTAGAGGAAGTAGCCGACGTCGAGCGCTTTGAAAACTTCGACGACGCGTTCGAAATCCTCCGTTTGCCAGGATCGCAACTTATAACGGCAGGAGCCGATCGCGCCGGCGACCGGCGTGTAGCGCAGAAGCGCGATCTCTTCCTCGGGTTGCGCGGAGAGATTGAGAAATTCTTCTTTGAGGAGCCCTTCGACGCCGTGCAGGGCGCCGTAAACGGTTCCGACGGCGTCGAAATCGCGCGCCGCTTCGACGACGCCGCGCAGACTGGAGTTAATGACGCAGGTCGGGCCGCCGCTTTGAGCGACGACGAGGTTTTTACGTCGAGCCATTCGTTGTCCTTGAATGTAAGTTTAGGAGAATTGGGAAAGAAAGGAAGAACGGGCAAGACGAAGACGCGGACGCGCGTCGCGGGCTCGCCTGCTTTTCGCCAGTATAGCGCTTCGAGCGGCGAAAATCAACGAATTTTTAACGGCGCGGCCCTTTTTTCGGAAATTTTTTTCAGCGATTTTCGTTTCGAACCGGCGACGGTGCGACGCGAGAGCGCCGGAAACGCCGCGTCGACGCTTCCGGACTTTCGATCAAAACGCCGTCATTAATATTAATGACAATATTAATGGCGAAACGCGAAAACGTCAAACGCTCGCCGCGTCTTTTTCGCGTTCGGCGTCGCGAGCGCAAGTTTCGGCGTTTTCGGCGAGTTGCGAATCGAGTTCGCTGTAAAAATCGTTGCGATTCGTTTTTTCGGACGTTTCGGCGCGTTCGCAAGGGGCGTCGCGCTCGTCGAGTTTGCGTTCGAACGCTTCGAGGTCGCGAGCGAGCGTTTCGGCTTGCGTCGCTTCGCGTTCGGCGGCTTCTTCGACGGCGCGGAGGTCGGCGGCGAGCGTTTCGGCGTCTTTTTCGGTTTTTTCAATATCTTCGGCGAATATTCGGGAAGGCCGATCCGGGTCGCGAGGCCGGGCGGTTTCGGCGGTCGTTTCGTAATTGAGAACGTCGTTTTCGATCGATTCGGCGGTCTGCGCGGAAACGGCGGTCGAGGCGGTTTCGGCGCTTGGGACGTTTTCGGAAGTTTCGGCGGTTTCGGTCGACTTTTTCGGCGGCTCCAACATCTCGTCGCCGACGATTCCGCGAAGACTCGGCGGGATCGGCGCGGCGGCGAGGATGTGCGCGACGCCGTTCGAACATTCGACGTCCGCTTCCAAAATCGCGATTCCGTCGACTTCGAGCCCGTCCGACGAGGTGATTTCGAGCGCTTCGCCGCCGAGCGTTTCGACGGAATCGAGGCGGGAAAGCGCGTCGCGGGTGAGCGCTCCGCGAACGATCGAGTACCGCATCAGCCGACGGAGCGCGTCGGGGTCGCCGTCGAGTTCGTCGAGCTCGTTCGTCGTGAAGCGCTCGTAAGCGGCGTCGATCGGGATGAAAACGGTGAAGGGGCCTTTCGATTCGAGTTCGGCGCGAAGTCCGGCCGATTCGAGCGCGACAAGGAACGCGCCGAATTCGCGTTCTCGAGCCGTCGTCAATATATCTTTAGTCATGATGGGATTGTCTCCGCTTTTTTTTGAGGGGGAAGGCGCGGCGTCGCGTTCGACGACGCGGAGCGCCCAACGGGAAACGGCCGAACGGTCGCGGGCGCCGGAACGGTCGTCGCGATAAACTGGGGGAAACGGCGGGTTTGGGCGACTTGGCGGAACCGCGCCGCCGCGCGTCGTTCTCGCGACGCGGCGGCGGGACGCGAGCTTGCCCGGCGTCGCTCAACGGGCGTCGGCGGTCGTTTCGGGTTCCGATTCCGATTCCGGAGCGTTCGGCGTTTCGTCCGAAGTCGGTTCCGCTTCTTTGGATTCTTCCGCTTTTTCGGCGGTTTCGCGAGCGGTTTCTTTCGCTTCTTCAACCTTCGCTTCGGCCTTTTCGACCGCTTTTTGAGCGTTTTCCTCCGCTTTTTCGGCGGATTTTTGAGCGGCGGCGTCGGCGACGTTTTCGGCTCCCGTTTGAACCGCGTCGGCGACGTTGGAGAGCCCTTGCGCGCCCTTTTCGACGACGCGAGCGGCGCCGCCTTTAACGGCGTTCGCAGTTCCGGCGACCGCGTCGGCGCCCGCTTGAACCGCGTCGACCGTTTGCGTTTTGACCGCTTGAGCGGCGCTTTCCAGCGCGGCGTCGACTTTCGCTTCGCGGCGCGGATCGGCCAACGGCGCGGCGCCGGCGACGATGTTTTCGGACGCGACGATCGAAATTTCTCCCGGAGCCGGTTGCGGCGGAGCGACGAGGCCGTTTTGCGTCATAAACGGCGGAATCTGCACCGCGTCGACGACGTAAACGACGCCGTTGACGCAGGGAACGTTTTTGCGAACGTAGGACGCGTCGCCGTATTTTTCGGACGACGCCGCGATCGAAGTCGCCGGAACGACGCACGTTTTATGTTCTCCGGCGCGCGCCAACTCCTTCGACGAAAGGGTTTCGGGCGACATGTGATAAAGAAGAACCGCGGAGAGCGCCGAGCGGTCGTTCGCGATTTTCGTCAAGCGCTCCCGAGGAATTTTGGCGAACGCTTCGTTTGTTGGAATGAAAACGGTGAAGGGGCCGTCCTCCGCCAAAACGGTCGTCATTCCGGCTTTGTCGACCAGTTCGACGAACGTCGAGCATTCCGGAAAGGAGGCCGCCGTTTTCATGACGTTTTTGCGGCGTTGCGACGTCGCCCAAAAAAGAGCGCCGACCGCCAGCGCGAGGACGAGCGCGGTCGCCCCCCAACGACGGTAACAGCAACGATCGTGTTCTTTGATTTCTGTTTTGTTCATCGATTTTCCTTTCTTATTAGCTGAAAACGCGACGAAGCCGTCGCCGCTCGCCTCGCGTAAAACGGAGACGCTGGTTTAAATTAGACCGGTTTCGGCAAAATAGGAAAAATATGTAAAATTTTTAGAACGCGAAAAAGTAAAAAAATAAGAAAAAAAAGAAAAAAAGGAGCTTTTCGTCAACAATAGAGGTTGGCAAGAAGCCGACGATTGTTTAAAATAGAATCGTAAGGAAGTTCGCGTCGAAAAAACGGAAAAAAGGTTTTTGAGAAAAGCGAACGATTGCAAAAGTTGCGGAACGCCCGTCGCGTCCCGATTTTTAACTTTTGTCGCGAAAAAAGGGCGATCCGTTCTGCCCGCGGCGCCGTTTCGGCGACGGCTCTTGACGTCGCCGTTAAAATGGGTATAATTAGCGAAATTCGAAAGTTCGGCAAAACGATTGTTTTGTGAAAAATAGGTCGGATCGTGAAAACTCGTTTTGCGCGATTCGGCGTTTTCAAGGCAAATGCCGGAAACTTTGCGAACGTCGCGACGTTAAAAACGTTAAATTTTGACAAGTCGCGGTCGAGAGATCCGCGCGACGGCGTTCTGCAAACGACCGGGACGCGAGCGAATCAAGCGTCGGGGTTGGTTTGAACGTTTGAGCGGGACGGCGCGAGAACGCCGCGAAGCGTTCGGCGACGGCTCGGACTTTTTCCGGTTTACGGACGAGGACACTTAGAAAAGGGATTGACCTGAAATGGGCATTAAAACTGTTTTTACGACCGGCGAAGCCGCGAAAATCTGCAAAGTGAGCCAACAAACGATCATTCGTTGTTTTGATTCCGGCGGGCTGAAAGGGTTTCGCGTTCCGGGAAGTCGTTTTCGTCGCATTCCGCGCGAACATTTGTACGCCTTCATGAAGGAAAACAACATTCCGACCGACGCGCTTGAGAGCGGCAAACGGAAGGTGCTCGTCGTCGACGACGACCGCGATCTCGTCGAATTACTCGTCGACGTTCTCGAACGCGACGGTCGTTTCGAAACGCGCGCCGTCAACAACGGTTTCGAAGCCGGCATGATGGTGAAGGAATATCGCCCCGACCTTATCGTTCTCGACGTGATGCTTCCCGATATCAACGGCAAAGACGTCTGCGTTCGCGTTCGCAACGACAAATCGCTGGAAGCGGTGAAAATTATCTGCGTTTCCGGGATGGTCGAAGAGGACAAGATCGAAGAGCTGCGTCGCGCCGGAGCCAACGATTTTCTCGCGAAACCGTTTGAAACGGAACGACTTATCGAGCGCGTTTGCGAACTTCTCGAAATTGAAACGTTCGCGTGATCGAACGTTAAATAGATTCTTGTTGTGAAAAACGAAGGTTCGGCGGGGCGGTCGTTTTCGTCGGGAAACGACGGCGGCGTTGCGTCGAGCGACGACGCAAAACGAGGTTGGGGGAGCGCGCTCCAACCTTTTTTTGCGTCTCTGACGTTAAAATAGGAAGTTTAGACAAAATGTGTCGGACGTGTTTTCGTAAAATGGGCAAGATGAAAAAGACGGATAAAATGGATAAAACGGAAAGACTCGAACGATGAGGAAAAAGACGAAACGCCCGCGGCCTCTTCTCGACGTCGGTTTGGAGCCGATTTTTTTTGACGCGTGCGCCGAAACGGCCGCCGGAATCGGGCACGAGCTGAACAATCCGTTGGCGATCGTCGCCGGGCAAGCGGAACGACTTTTGAAAAACGAGACGTCGGAGGAAAAACGTCGCCGTTTGGTCGCGATTTTGGAGCAAACGCGCCGCGCGTACGAGATGATCGTCGATCTGCGAACCGTCGCTCGACCGCCCCAACCGGAGCGAACGGAGGTGAACGTCGCGGTATTTTGCGCAAATTGGGCGGAGCGGGAAGCGGAACGGTGCGAAAAAAACGACGTCCGACTCGAAACGGCGTTTGAAATTGACGAATTTGCGTCGAGTTTAACGATCGACGAGGCGATGTTGGCGGCGATTTTGAACGAGTTGACGAAGAACGCCGTCGAAGCGACCGGACGCGGCGGCGCGATTCGATTGTTCGCCGAGGCGACGGAGGTCGACTCCGAAGAAGAATGGCGTTGCGAAAACGCTGTTAACGGCGAATGGATTGAATTTTGTGATGAGATTTTGGAGGCGGAGAGAAAAAAGGGGGCGGAAAAGCGAGAAAAATCGACGCGATTTTGGGAAATCGGCGTCGAGGACGACGGGCCCGGGATGACCGAGCGGACGCGCGAACTCCTTTTCGCTCCCTATTTTTCGAGTCGGCAAGCGGGGCGCGGGCTCGGCGTCGGATTGGCGAAGGCGAGACGATTCGCAAACGCGTTGGAAATCGATTTGTGTTGCGAAAACGCGGAGTCGTTTGAAACCGGTTTGCGTTGGAGCGTCCTTATTCCGCTTTGAATTAAAAATCTTGGCTTTTAAAACGATAATTGTTTGGTAAATTGGCGGCGGTTCTGCGTCGCGATTTTGTGAAACGTTAAATCGCGTCGCGCCGACGACGCGGGAAATGTTGGAATAATCGGAATAACCGAAACGACCGGCAAATTTCGGCGTTATTCCCGTTGAGAAACCGCGCCGTTCCTTATTTTTCTTCAAAAATTGTCCGAACGATTGTTAGCTTTTGCGTGTTTTGCCCAATTTGTAACGAGCCGGGCGTTCCGGTAACGCCGATTTTGCGGCCGACGTAAGGTTCGAGCGCGACGCCGTTTTCCGCTTCGAGATAAGAAACGATTTCGAAACGGTCGCCGACCGGACGCGTCAGCGCGTAACGGGGCGTTCCGTCCGGCGCTTTGGGTAATTTAGCGAGGACGCCGTAAGCGTCGAACGAATCGCTCGAACGGGAAGAAATCGGTTCGAACGCGTTCGACGAACGAATAACGTCGCGTTTTTCTTTTGGCGAAACAAGCGCTCCGGTCGGCGTCGGGGCTTTCGAGGACGCGCTCGTTCCAATGGGCGCCGCTTTCGCGACGTCGGAGCGGGACGACGAGACGGTTTTCGCGGCGGCGTCGGTTGAAACGGCGCGCCAACGGACTCCGCCGGTCGTTGTTTCTTGCGTAGAGCGCTCGACTTGCGCAATTTGCCTGGATTCTTGGTTTTGCTCAATCGCTTTAACCGCTTCTTTTTCCGTCGTCGAGCGTTCCTTGGCGGCGACGAGCTTGGCGTTTTGACGCGTCGCTTCCCCGAAACGATTCGAACGATAATTTGGCGGCGGGACGATTAGTTGTTTTTGCGACGGCAAAAGCGGGGGCAATTTCGAAACGCCGGACGAGCGCGTCCCGGTCTGCGGAACGAGCGGCGCGACTCGAACCTCTTTGTTTTTCGAACGGAACGGATTATTGGCGCTTGAAAACGCGAAGGCGAGCCGGGGGGGCTTTGCCGCCGCGCGGTCGGTTGCGGACGGCGTCGGGAAGGTTCGGCCGGCGCCGGCCGAAGGCGCGAAACCGGGCGGGACGTAAACGCCGGAATTGGCGTTGAAGCCGTTAAAACCGCTAAAATTATTGAAGTCGTTGGGGTTGTTGACGCCGTTGAACGTTTCGGCGAAAGTCGCGCCGGAGGGATCGGCGTTAAATTGGGCGCCGTTCGAAGCGCCGAACGTCGACTCTTCGGGGAGAAGGAGCGGGAACGTTTCGTCGGCGCCGGAAAAACTGGGCTGAACGGGACGGTTGGGCGAGTTGGTTGGGTTAGCTGAATTGGGGGATTGGGGAAGACGGGGAGAAACGGGCGTCGCGCGGTCGCGGCGTTCGGCTCGTTTGATCGCGTCGTAAATCGATTGAACGACGAAGCGTTCGCCATCGGTCGGCGCCGCGTCGAAAAGGGTTTCGGCGCGCGACGCGAGAAGGGCGAGCTCGGCGTCGGACGGGGAATCTTGTCGCAACATTTGAAAAACGTCCGCGTTTAGTCGGGCGATCTCCATCTTGAACTGCGTCGCAAGTTCCTCGGAAAGGACGGTCGGCGCGAAATCGGCGTTTTGCGGCGTTTGGGCGGTTTGCGAAGGATCGGGGCGTTGCGACGCTCCGTTGGACGCCGCCGCGACGACGGACGCCGGAAGCGTTTCCGGAACGGAGTTCGACGACGGCGAATTTTGCGGAAAAGACGCGACTTGCGGAGGCTGGGCGGGCTGGGGCGTTCGCGCGGAACGACCGTTTTGCGCGTTTTGCGCAAGCCGCTCCGAACGCGCGGCGTTCTCCAACGTTGGCGAAACGGCGGGCGCTTCGTCGTTCGAACGGGCGAGCTCTTCGAGAAATTCGCGTTGGAACGTCAATTTTGACGGCAACTTCGCGAGGGCGGGGTCGGCGAGAAGATCGCTCGAACGCAGCCAACGGAACTCGCCCGCCGGCGGCGCGATTTTCAGCCAGGTCGAACCGTCGGACAAACGGGTTTCGCCCAAAATTTTGACCGAGCGACCGTTTTTCAAACCGACTTGAACGATCGCGCTCTCTTCGACCGTCGCGCCGCCGACTCGCGCGGGAACCGCCTTGCCGCTCGCCGCGACGATCCGACCGACCGAATCGCTTTCCCGACGAACAAATTTCGCGTTGATCCAGGAAAAACTGCCTTGCGGCGGGCGGATCGCGCACCAGCCGTTCGCGTCGCGAAAATACGCCTCGACGTACCGATCGCGAACGACGGAGCCGGTCGAATAAGCGGAATCGCTCGGCGCGGAGCGAACGACGGCGGCGTCGACGGCGATCGGAATCGAGAAAAAGACGACCTGATCTTGCTTATTTTGCGTATTTTGTCCGTTTTGCGACGGCGTTTGCGCGAAAAGTTGCGGAACGTCGGTTAAAATGGGCGAAGCAGGCGGAATAAGCGGCGAGCAAAGTCCGGATAAACCGGTTAAAACGGGAAGGAGCGTCGAAACGAGACGTCGGGGCCGCGCGGCGGACGAAAAAACGCGTTGACGGTTGTGTTGTTGACGTTTCGACATGATTCGAGGTTCCGAAGTCGTCGCGAAAAGGGACGAGTTGTTTTAGGTAAAACGCGCAAAATAAAACGATTTTCGGGCGTTTGCCGCGCGGAACCGACCGCCGGATCCGCCTTCAGGTTGCGAGTATAATCTTCTCGCCGTCGCGGCGCAAGACCATTTTTAACGGTTTTGTCGATAACGCGGAGAATTTCGGCCCTTGCAATGCGAATAAGCGGCGAAATCGCGTCGCGGGCCCCCCTGTTGGTTGCGAAACGTCCGAATATAATATGAGAGGGAGCGTTGTCGGTTCGCGCGGTCTTCCCGACGGCGGACAGCGGATAAAACGTTAAAACGGGCGGTTTGGAGAAAATGGGAAGCCGGTTTGAGTCGGCGAAGTCGCTGTCGAGCGGCTTGCGACGGGCGGAGCGAGCGGAACGGGAGGTTTGACGATGAAAAAAGCGACGAAGATTTTAGCGTTGGAAACGACGGACGCGCAAGGGAGCGTCGCGTTGTGCGACGGGGGCGAAATTTTAGCGTCGCGGCGTTTGGACGCCGATCGACGGAGCGCGCAAACGTTGGCTCCGACGATTCGCGAAACGTTGGCGGAATTCGGCTGGGCGCCGGGCGACGTCGACGCGGTCGCGGTCGCGGTCGGGCCGGGGTCGTTCACCGGGTTGCGAGTCGGCGTCGCGACGGCGAAAATGTTCGCTTGGGCCGTCGGCGCGAAAATCGTCGGCGTCGACGCGTTGGAGGCGATCGCTTCGGAGATCGAGCGGTTGCCGAACGGAGCGGAGGCGGCCGTCGTTTCGGTTGGGATCGACGCGCAACGCGGCGACGTCGCGGCTCGACGGTTCGGCGTCGACGTCGTTCGAAAGGGGCGTCCGGTTCCGCTCGACGGGCGGTTTCGCGTCTTTTCTGTGAAAAAATGGTTCGAGGAGGAAAATCGTCGCGAATACGAAGACTGTTTGGATTCCGTAAAGAGCGCCGATTTCGCGCGATTTTGGGATTCCGACCTATTTTTGGATAAGGCGGGATCGTCCGGCGCGGCGGGCGTTTATTTTTGCGGGCCGTCGTTAAATCGTTGGCGAAATAAGGGCGGAGAGAATATTGAAACGCAATTCGTCGACGAAGCGTTTTGGGCTCCGACGGCGGTCGGCGTCGCTCGCGTCGCTTGGAGTCGGGTCGAAGCGGAGGATTTCGACGACGTTTGGAGCGTCGCCCCGATTTATTCCCGACTTGCCGCCGCCGAGGAAAAAGCGCGGGAAAAAGCGGCCGAGCGCGAAAAATAACGAACGTTTTCGCTTCCTGCGTCGGAAAAAAACGCGAAACGTGTTTTTTTATTTGCTGTATGAAATTTGTTTGAATAAAAATGTCGCGGCGACGCGGTCGGCGTATTGAAAAAATTACGTCCGCGATTAAAATGGATAGGGAACTGTCGCGGCGCGCGTCGGCGCCGACTCGAAACGACGGCGTCGGTTTTCGACGCGAACCCGACGCGAAAAGCGTCGCCCTTAACCAACAAGATTATGGAGACAGAAATGAGTTCGCCTCAACAAGTGGAAGTTTATTGGCACAAACAAGCGGTTTCGCGCGCGGAAAAAGAAAAGCTGAACGGAAATCGCGGGTGCGTTTTGTGGTTCACCGGCTTGAGCGCCAGCGGCAAAAGCACGATCGCCAACTTGGTCGACCATAAACTGCACGAGTTGGGCAAGCGCAGTTTCGTTCTCGACGGCGACAACGTCCGCCACGCCTTGAACGCATCGCCCGCGATTTTGAAAAAACAGCACTCGGACGAATTTGCCGAACGTTTTGGACTCGGGTTCTCGGCGCAAGACCGCGAAGAGAATATTCGCCGCATCGGCGCCGTCTCGAAACTTTTCGTCGAAGCGGGGATGATCGCGTTGACGGCGTTCATCAGCCCGTACCGCGTCGACCGCGACCGCGTTCGCGAAACGATGGCGTCGACCGATTTCTACGAAATTTACGTCAACACGCCGATCGAAGTTTGCGAACAACGCGACCCGAAGGGCCTTTACCAAAAAGCCCGCGCCGGCGAGTTGAAGGGCTTCACCGGCGTCGACGACCCCTACGAAGCGCCGCTTAATCCCGACCTCGAACTCGACGCTTCCGAACGCGCCGCCGACGAGCTTGCCGACGAAGTGATCTTCTTCCTGAAAACGAAGGGCGTCATCGGCTGACGTTAAGCGCGAAATTCCGTTTCGACGCAAGCGCGTCGGGCGGAATTTCAACGGACGTTTCGCGTTGAAACGACGTTCCGGAATCGCTCCCGGAACGCCGCCGGGAGTCTGCGCGTCCGTTGGGGGCGAAGCGGCGAAGTTTTTTGGGAAAAACGGAAATTTTTCCAAAGTTCTCCTTTCAATCGAGCGCGGATTCGAGTAAAATGGAAAAATCGCGGCGCGTCGACGTTTGGCGCGCGGCGGGTAAACGCTCGAAAAGTCGACTGAAACGATTATTTTAGGAGAACGAACATGGCCGCTTTCCCGGAAGTTGGTAAAATTAAGTACGAAGGGCCCGATTCGACCAATCCGCTCGCGTTCCGTTATTACGACGCCGACGAGCTTGTCGAAGGGAAGCCGATGAAGGAATGGCTCCGTTTCTCCTGCGCGTTTTGGCACACGATGCGGGCGAACGGCTCCGATCCGTTCGGCGCGCCCACGGCGTCGCGGCCTTGGGACGACGGTTCCGATTCGATCGCGAACGCTCAAAAACGAGTCCGCGTCTTCTTCGAATTCCTTGAAAAGTGCGGTTTCGAGTACTACGCTTTCCACGACCGCGACGTCGCGCCGGAGGGAAAAACGCTCGCCGAGTCGAACAAAAATCTCGACGAAGTCGTCAAAGTTTTCAAGGAAGAGTCGGAGCGCGCCGGTATTTCGATGCTTTGGGGCACCGCGAACCTCTTCGGCAATCCGCGTTACATGCACGGCGCCGCCACGAGTTCGAACGCCGACGCGTTCGCTTACGCCGCCGCGCAGGTCAAGAAAGCGCTCGAAGTTTCCCTCGAACTCGACGCGCGGGGCTACACCTTTTGGGGCGGGCGCGAAGGTTATCAGTGCGTTTGGAACACCGATATGAAGCGCGAGCTCGACCACTTGGGCGCGTTTATGCGCATGGCGGTCGATTACGCGAAGGAAATCGGCTTCAAAGGCCAGTTCTACTTCGAACCGAAGCCGAAGGAACCGACGAAGCACCAATACGACTACGACTGCGCCGCTTGCATCAACTTCCTGCGCGCTTACGGCCTCGAAAACGACGTCAAGATGAACATCGAGACGAACCACGCGACGCTGGCCGGGCACGCGGTCGAGCACGAAATGGAGTACGCCGCGAGCCAGGGGTTCCTCGGATCCGTCGACGCGAACACCGGCGACGCGCTTCTCGGCTGGGACACCGACCAGTTCCCGACCGATCTCTACCTGACGACGAAAATGGCTTACGTCCTTATGAAATACGGCGGTTTCACGACCGGCGGACTCAACTTCGACGCGAAGGTTCGTCGCGAAAGTTTCGAGCCGATCGACCTCTTTTACGCGCATATCGGCGGGATGGACGCCTTCGCCAAGGGGCTTAAAGTCGCGGCGGCGATGCGCGCTTCCGGCGATTTGCAGGAAATGGTGAAGGCGCGTTACGCTTCGTGGGATCGCGGCGTCGGCGCCGAGATCGAAGCGGGCAAACACGACTTCAAATCGCTCGAAAAATATATGCTCGAAAAAGGGGAAATTGAACCGAATATCAGCGGTCGACAGGAACTTTTTGAAAACGTCGCGAACCGTTTCATCTTCTGAGGCGGCGAGACGGTTTCGTTTAGCGATTTTCGATCTTCGACGGCGAGCGCGTTTCGGCGCCGAAGATCGAGTTGGGAAAACGACGGCGTTCGCTCGAACGTCGCCGCCCGGTCGCGTTTTGTCTTGTCGAAACGGAGCGAAGGCGAAAGCGAGGCGGCGTTCGACGAAATCCGTTTTTTCTCGTTATATTAATATATTGTCAACGACAGCAGTGGCGCGCGACCCGTTAAAATGACGTCCGATTCCTCCAAGTTCCAAGCGGCGAGCGGCGGTTCCGATTCGACGTTCTCCGATTCCGACGCGACCGTTATTTCCAGCGCCGAGCCTTCGAACGTCGGCCCGACGACCGCTTCCGAAAACGCGTCGGCGTTCTTCGACGACGCGTCGACGAAAACGAGTTCGCCGCCCCTTCCGCTCGAGCGGGACGAGGAGATCGAGCGGCTTGCGAACGAGCGAACGGTCGTGTCGGCGACGCCGGGCGAATCCGAGCCTCCCGCCGGCGAACCGGCCGAGACCGGCGACGGCGGCGCGCTCCCGCCGGGCGCGAAATTCGGGCATTTCGTCGTTACGAAGTACATCGGCGGCGGCGGAATGGGGCGCGTTTACGAAGGGCGCGACACGGCGCTCGACCGCAAAGTCGCCATCAAAGTGTTGCCGCGGCAACGGGCGCGGGACGTCGGCGCCGTCGCGCGGTTCTTGAACGAAGCGAAGTCGGCGGCGCGATTGAATCACGAGCACATCGCTCAGGTTTATTTTTGCGGCGAAGAAAACGGCGTTCCGTTCATCGCGTTCGAGTATGTGCGCGGCGTCAATCTCCGCGATTACGTTCGCGAACGCGGCGTCCTCGAGCTCGGCGAGGCGATCGACTACGTTCTGCAGGCGGCCGACGCGTTGGCGCACGCGGCGGAACACGGCGTTACGCACCGCGACGTCAAGCCGTCGAACATCATCGTGTCTCCCGAAAAGAGCGTGAAGCTCATCGACATGGGGCTCGCCCGGCTCTTGAAGAGCGACTTGACCGACGACTTGACCGAAAGCGGCGTTACGCTCGGCACGTTCGACTATATTTCGCCGGAACAGGCGCGCGACCCGCGGGCCGCCGACGTCCGTAGCGACGTTTATTCGCTCGGCTGCACCTTTTATTATATGCTCGTCGGGACGCCTCCCTTTCCGGAGGGAACGATGTTGCAGAAACTTTTGCAGCATCAGGGGGACGAGCCGCCGGACGTGCGCGAAGCGAATCCGGAGATTCCGGTCGAAGTCGCCGCGGTCGTTAAAAAAATGATGCGCAAGGCGCCGGAGGATCGGTACCAAACGCCCCGCGCGCTGATTTTGGATCTTTACGAGATCGCCGAAATGATCGGGTTGCGCGTCGCGGATCGCGGCGTTCCGGACGCCGCGGTCGTCGAGCGGAGCGCGTCGGCCGTCCCGGCGAGAACGCCCGCGGCGATCGCCTGCGTTTTGCTGGCGCTCTTCGTCGTCGCTTTGCGTTGGACGTCCGGCGGCTCGACGATTCCGTTGCCGGTCGTCGAAACGCCGACGGCGCCGGTCGCGGCTTCGAGCGTTCCGAGCGAAACGAATTCGACCGAAAGCGGCGGCGCGAGTCCTTCGACGACCGACGCGGCCGGGGGAGCGTTCGCCGTCGAAAGCGAAACGAGCGCGTCGAGCGTTCGCGTCGAAACGGCGGGCGAAACGTTTGGAGCGGCCGAGATCGACGCGGCGCGAGTCGAGGGGTTCGCCGCGAGCGACGCGGTTCCGCCCCTTGTCGTCGACGACGGCGCCGAATGGCGGCGGACGTTTTTGAGCGGCTCGGCGACGAGCGGCGAGTCGACGCGCGTCGCTTGGGGTTGGCGAGCGCGACGGCGGGTCGCGGCGGCGCTCGGGTCGGTCGACGAGCTCGAAAACGCGAGTTTCCGCGCGATCGCGTACTCGTTTTTGGGAACGACTTCGACGGCGGCGCGCGGTTCCGGAACCGGCGCGGCGTCGGCGTCGGCGAGTTTGGTTCGAACGGTCGACCGCGTCGGCGGCGGCGAGCAAACGTTCGCGACGTTGCAGGCGGCGTTGGCGGTCGGCGCGGGTTCGACCGACGGCGCGCCGATTCGCGTCGCGTTGAAGTTTGACGGCGCGTTGGCGACGCCGCCGATATCGCTCGTCGGGCGCAAAGTGGAGATCGTCGCGGCCGAAGGTTTCCGCCCGACGCTTGCGTTCGACCCGCGCGGCGGCGCCGACGGCGGATGGAGCGAGCGGATGTTTTTGCTCAATTCGAGCGAATTGACGTTGCGCGGCGTCGCGATCGACTTTACCGTCCCGGCGCAAGACGTCGTCGCTTCGAAGTGGTCGGTTTTCGAGTCGATCGGCGCGACCGTTTTGACGTTGATTGATTCGTCGGCGACCGTTTGCAACGCGACGGGCGAAGCGTTTTCCGCGCCGCTTCACTCGAACGTCGCGATCTTTCGGTCGACGTTCGACGCGGCGGCGCTCGACGGTTTGGACGTTTCGACGGGTTCCGACGGCGGCCGCGCGGTTCCGAGCGTTCGGCTCGACGGCGTTTTTGCGCGCGGCGAAGCGGCGCTTTTCGCGACGAACGGCGTCGGCGGCGTTTTCGAAGCGCGGCGTTCCGGGTTCAACGTTTCCGGCGCGATCTTTTGGGGGAGCGAAGAAGAACGGACGGGGACGGGCGCGACGCTGACGTTCGACCGCGTCGTCGTCGCCGGGCGCTCGTCGCTCGTCGTTCGGAGCGAACGCGACGACGCTTCCGGGGCGCTTCCGCCTCTCGCCGTTTCGTTGACGAATTCGGTCGTTTGGCTTGACGGCGAGCCGCTTGCGCTCGTTCAGTCGTCGCGAACCGGCGAAACGTCGCCGCCGTCGGGAACCTGGGATCTCGACGGGTCGCTTTTGCTCGACGCGGAACCGAGTTTGCGGACGAAATCGCGGCAAACGGCGGCGGTTCGGAGCGGCCCGCTGGCGTTCGACGAGCCGCCGAACGCGTCGGCGAAATTGGGCGATTTGAATCCGAACGCGGTCGCAAGGTTGGCCGAAACGCCGCCGCATCGGTTCGAGTCCGGCGATTTCGGACGTTGGATTTTGGAGCCCGCGCAAACGTCGTCGGCGCTCGACGCGGCGACTCGAACGCTCGTCGAGGAGACGCGCGCCCGCCTTTTCAAAGCGGAGAGCGGCGACCGGCGGAGCGACGCGTCTTTGTAAAGGGCGATTCAAACGCGTTTTTCGACGAACGACGAGGAAGCAAATGAGGAATGAACGTTGGGAAGCCGCCGTCGACGCGCCGCCGCTCGAAACGTCGCCGACCTTG
Organism: uncultured Planctomycetaceae bacterium; assembly: GCA_964539525.1. Classification (GTDB taxonomy): domain Bacteria; phylum Planctomycetota; class Planctomycetia; order Pirellulales; family Thermoguttaceae; genus RUG369. Next base: position 25,911 of record CAZIJJ010000008.1, read on the forward strand.
AAGGCGCTGACGATTCGGGCGCCTTGGGCTTGGGCGATCGCGCAAGGTTGGAAGCGGGTCGAAAACCGATCCTGGTCGACGCGGTTTCGCGGGCGGTTCGCGATACACGCCGCCGTTTCGAAGGAGTCGGACGCCGACGCGGGGGCGACGTTCGCCGCGTTGGGGATCGAGCCGCCGGCGGAGTTTCTTCGCGGGGCGATCGTCGGAACGGTCGAGCTCGTCGACGTTTTGCCGCTCGACGAGTTTTTGCGGCGTTTCGGGGACGATCGGTTCGATCGCGGGTTCGCCGTCGGGCCGCTCTGCTGGGTGTTGCGGGAGCCGCGCCTTTGCGCGCCGCTTTCCTGTTCGGGCAATTTTCAACTTTGGAACGTCGCGAGGCGGTTGGAACTCGACCGCGAGCGCGACGAGCGGCGGCGAATGAAAACGGAACGGCGGTAAACGTCGTCGAGTTTGCGGTTTGAAGCGATTTTAGGAACGAGCGCGGAGCAGGCGCCGCGCGTTTTGACGGGAGCGGGCGGCGCGTTGGAATATTCGACTCAACGTCTCGAGCTGATTTGTTTTAGAAACGGAGCGCCGGCGGTCGCCTTTTTTTTGCGCGAAAATCGACCGACGACGATCGGGCGCGCTTTTGAAAACGCCGTCGTGTTGAACGACGATCGGTGCAGTCGTTTTCACGCGACGATCGAATTTCGTAACGAACGCTGGATTTTGCGCGATTTAAAAAGCCGCAACGGAACGACGCTCGACGGACGACCCGTCGACGACGAAGCGGAAATCTTAATCGGTTCCAAAATTCAAATCGGGCGCGAAACCCTCCTCGTCGAAGCGGCGCGAACGTTCGAGGCGTTCGGCGAGCGCCGCGACGCGCCGTCGGAGAGGTTGGCGACGCAAAATTTCTTCGACCGGCAAAACGAGCTGACCGCGTATCTCGACCGCGAGCGAACGGAAAATCGGCGTTTGCGGAGTTTGCTGGGGCAAAATATCGAGATGATCGGCGTTTCGAGCGCGATCCGCGCGGTCGAGTCGGCGGTCGAGCGGGCGGCCCGGTCGAAGGCGACCGTCTTGATTCGCGGCGAAAGCGGCGTCGGGAAGGAGCTGGTCGCTCGGGCGGCGCACGAGAAGAGTTCGCGGCGTTTCGGCCCGTTGATCTGTTTGAATTGCGCGGCGTTTTCGGAAAGTCTTTTGACGAGCGAGCTGTTCGGACACGAGAAGGGCGCTTTTACCGGCGCGAGCGAAACGAAGATCGGCAAGTTCGAGGCGGCCGACGGCGGAACGATTTTTCTCGACGAGATCGCGGAGATGAATCCGGCGTTGCAAGCCGCTTTTTTGCGCGTTTTGGAGGGCGCGACGTTCGAGCGGGTCGGCGGCAACAAGCCGATCTCGGTCGACGTGCGCGTCGTCGCCGCGACGAATCGCAATTTGGAGGAGGAGGTCGCCGCCGGACGTTTTCGTCGCGATTTATATTTTCGGTTGCGAGTTTTGGAGATCGTCGTGCCGCCGTTGCGCGAGCGGGTCGGCGACGTCGACGCGTTGGCCGATTATTTTCTCGACAAATTTTCGCGGGAAACGGGGCGCCGTTATCTTGATTTTTCGCCGGAAGCTCGGGCGGCGTTGAACGCTTACGCTTGGCCGGGGAACGTTCGGGAGTTGAAGAATATCGTCGAGCGCGCCGTTTTGATGGGGAATCCGCCGACGGTCGAGAAGTCCGACTTGCTGACGTCCGCGCTCGGCGTCGCCGCGTCGCCGGTCGTTTGCGCTTGTCAGGAGCGGGGCGTCGCGGCGGAGAAGGCGCCTTTCGAGCCCGTTTCGCTGAAAGAAATGGAGCGAAAATTGGTTTTGGAAACACTAAAATATTTTTCGTGGAATAAAAGCCGCGCCGCGAAGTCGCTCGGCGTCGAACGGACGACGCTCGACCGCAAGATCGCCGCCTATTCGCTGACTCGCGAGACGGAGTAACGGCGGCGAACGCGACGAACGACGGTTGGAAGAGAAATCCGGGATAAAAAACGGTTTTAGCTTCAGAATGTAGGCCGCGCTCCGTTGAAATTGAATAGCGGGCGAAAATGAGAATTGCGATTTCTTTTCATTAAGTCGTAATTTTCCGGCAAAAAGTTTATCTTTCCGCATTATTTTCTCGATGATTAACGTTAGGGTTCGAGAGACGGGCTCGAAATTTTTAACGCGAGGAAATGCGGATGAGATTCCAAGGATGGAAAAAGGCCGCGGCGGGCGCTCTTTTTTGCTCGCTCGGTTGGAGCGCGGCGAACGTCGCTTGCGGCGCCGACGGTTTTGGCGGTTGGAACGCGTTCGACGAAACGACGGTCGCCGGGACGGCAAGCGACGGCGCGACGACGGAAACGTCGGAGAAAAAAACGGGTTTTGCCGGCGGGATAAGCGACGCCGATTTTGCGGCGTTGACGGACGAAACGGCGGCGCTTCGGGCCGAGTTGGCGGCGTTGCGCGAGGAAACGGCGGCGCTGAAAGTCGATTTTGAGGCGGCGAAAGAGAAACAGGCGGCCGACGCGGCGAAAAAAGACGACCCGAACGGCCCGTTTAACTTGAAATTGGGCGGGCGGGCGGTCGCCGACGCGACGCTTGTTTCCGCCGACGATGATTTTAACGATTTTTACGGCGAAACGTCGAATATGTGGAAACTGCGCGACGTCGCTTTGACGTTGCGCGGTTCCGGGTACGGAAATCTCGAGTACGCGTTTTGCCTTGCCGTCGCCGACACGGTGAAGATTTACGATTTCTACCTGCGTTGCAACGACACGCGCTACTTCGGCGACGTGCGGATCGGGCAGTTTCACGTCGAGTCCGGGATCGAATCGATGACGATCCTTTACGACACGTCTTACGCGAACGTCGACGAAAACGCCTCGATTTTCCGTTTGAGCCGCCGTCTTGGGATCGGCTCGACGCGGCATAGTCGCGACGAGCGGTTTCGGCTTTTCACCGGCGCCTTTATTCCGAAGTCGTTTAACGCCGAGCCTTACGGGACGATGGACGACAATCCGGGGCTCGTGTTGAACGCGCGGCTGTCGGGGCTTCCGATTTACGAAGAGGGGGAAAACGGCCTGATCGACGAGTTGTTGCACCTCGGCGGAAGTTTTTATTGGGTCGCGCCCGGTTCCGACGACGCGACGCAACGGTTCCGAACTCGCGGGCTCGCTTGGAGCTCTTCGGCGCCGTATTTCCTCGACGGGACGATTTCGCTCGCCGACCGCTCGTATTCCGTTTCGGAAATCGAAGCCGCTTGGCAGCGCAAGGGGTTCGCGACGACGGCCGACGGGTTTATTAAGTCGGTCGAGGACGGCGGGAACGCGTTCGGAACGACCGTCGGGGCGCGTTGGCTCCTGACGCCGGATTGCGCTTGGGGGTATTCGAAGGACATGGGCCGCTTTTCGAGTCCGAAAATTGCCGAAGACGCCCGATTTGTCAACGCGAAAGACCGCGTCGTCGCCGGAAATTGGGGCGCTTGGGAAATACTGGGAAAATGGGGGTGGACTGAAGCGAACGATCTGCGCGAATCCGCCGGCGCGACGTTCGGAACGGTCAACCGCGTAACGACCGGCGTCAACTGGTATTGGAACGAAAAGACGATGTGGACGTTGAACTGGGAACGCGCTTTCGTCGACGCGCAACGGGGAGGCGAGCTCGTCGATTCGACGGTCGACTCGTTGATCTTGCAGGCGGCCGTTAAATTTTAGCCGTTTTGCGCAAACGGCCTGTTTTGACGCGTCGAGAAACGTCGAACTTTGCGGTTCGGCGTTTTTTTGTCGACGTTGCGAACGATCGTAGCGATTAAAGCGATCGCGCGGCCCTCTTTGACGAAACGAGGGCGCGACGTTATAATAAAAGCGAGCGAACGTCGGAACCGAACGGCGATCGGCGACGTTTGAAGAAAATGAAGAAGCGGGAGAAAACGGGCGGTTTGAAAAGAATGGAAAAGAAATGAGCGCGAATAAATCGGACGAAACGAAGAACGCGAAACTTCAAAACGACGAAGTTGGCGAAGTTGGCGAAGTTGGCGAAGTTGGCGAAGTTGGCGAAAAAAGCGGAAACGGCGAAAAGCGGTCGAACCGTCGGCGTTTCGGAACGCTCGGCGTTTTGCTCGTCGGGGCGTTTGTCGTCGGAGCCTTCGTTTGGGGGAACGGAACGCCGGAGCCGCCGACCGAGTTCGCGACGCTCGACCGGGCGCCGACGATTTATCCGGATTATCGCGACGCAACGATCCCGCCGAACCTCGCGCCGACAAATTTCGACGTTCAAGAGAGCGCCGCGCGGGTCTTGACTCGCGTCTTCGAGGAGGGGAACGACCGGCCGGCGGCGGTTTTTTCAGGGAACAAAATTCGGTTCCCGGAACGGAAATGGCGCCGTCTTTTGGAACGCAACGTCGGCAAGTCGTTGCGCGTGGAGACGTTCGCGTTCGATCTTGCGGACGGGGAAAACGACGGCGTCGCGGCGAAAGACGAAGAAAAAACAAGCGACGGCGGCTGGGTAAAATACGCCGATTGGGAAATGCGCGTCGCGTCCGAACCGATCGATCCTTGGGTTTCGTACCGCCTGGTGGTTCCCGGTTACGAGTATTATTCCGATCTTTCGCTTTGGAGTCGGTCGCTCGAAACGTTCGAAACGCGGCCGATCGTCCGGGCGCGGCTCGTTTCCGAGCGGACTTGCGTCAACTGTCACACGTTTCAGGCCGGGCGAACCGACTCGCTTTTCTTTCATTTGCGCTACGAAAATCCGGGAACGCTCGTCGTCGACCGCGGAAACGTTAAAAAGGTCGATTTGAACGCGGAGGGCCTCGACGCCGGGTGCGCTTACGCGGCTTGGCGTCCAAATTCGCCGCATATTGCGTTTTCGTCAAATCAAACGTCGCAGATTTTTCATACTCGCGACGCTAATCGAATTAACGTCGTCGATTCGTTTTCCGATCTGCTCCTTTACGACGTCGAGAAAAACGAGTTGACGCCGATTTTGCCGAGCGACGACGACTTTTTACCGACGTATCCGACCTGGTCGCCGGACGGAAAAACGCTTTATTATTGTTGCGCGAAGGCGCCCGATTTCAAAACGCCGCGTCAACCGATTGACGCGCGGAAAGAAGAGGCGGCGGCGCTGCAAGACGATTTTCGGTACGATATTATGAAGCTGGATTTCGACGAAAAAACGGGAAAATTCGGCGCGCCGGAGCGGATCTTCGACGCCGTCGCCCTCGACAAAAGCGCCGCGTTTCCCCGAGTTTCGCCGGACGGGAAGACGCTGATGTTTACGTTGGCGAAACGCGGCTGTTTTCCAATTTGGTTCCGCGACGCCGATCTTTGGACGCTCGACTTGACGACCGGGAAAGCGCGGCCGCTCGACGAGGTCAACTCGCCGACCGAGCCGGATTCGTATCACTCGTGGAGCTCGAACGGGCGGTGGTTCGTTTTCAGCTCGCGCCGCGACGACGGTTCGTACACGCGCCTTTACTTTGCGCATGTTGGCGAAAATGGGGAAGTTTCGAAGCCGTTTATGTTGCCGCAACGCGACCCGACGTCGACGTTAAATTCGACAAGATCGTTCAACGTTCCGGAATTGACGGTCGAACCGGTGAAATTATCGGAACGGGAACTCGTCGGCGTCGCGAAAAATTCGGCGCCGGAAAAGGCGAAACTGCGTCCGTTGCGTTGACGCGAACGACGTAAAATACGAAATTTGCGGAGACAAGGCGGATCGCGCAAAACGGCGAAAAGAAAACGCTCCGGTAAAACGGAGCGTTTTTTGCGGGCGCGTCGGCGAGTTAGCGTCGACTAACGAAGCGAGCCGCGGCGATAATAAACGTTCAAAACGCGGAGTTGACGGGGGCGAAATTCGACGTCGAACGCGCCGCCGGTCGGCGATTCGAGGGTTTTGTCCGTTTCGGCGCCGGTAAAATCGACAAACTCGACGCGTTCGATCGGGAGCGACGCTTTGAACGTCGTCGTCGTTTTCGCGCCGATCGTCTCGAGCGCCGTCAATCGCGTCCCGATAAAATCGCCGGTCGCGTCCAAAATCGAACGCCGTTCCAAAATCTGGACGGAGGCTTCGCTCGAAACAAAGGGCGTCGACGCGAGCCGTTTCGGGCGGGGAACGTCGGCGAGCGCGAACGGCGGAACGTCGGCGAATGCGAGCGCGGCGCGGTGCGGACGTTCGAGATCGACGCCGACGCCGAAGCGGAAACGACGGCGCGTTTCGCCGGTCGGAATGAGAACGGCGTCGAGCCGCGTGTCCCCGGCGCGTTTAAAATAGGGAAGCCCGGCGGACAATATCGTAACGCCGATATTTTCTTCGCTCCGAACGTCGACGCATTCGGGCGCCTGCAAATAGTCGCGACCCGTCCAAATCAGCGTCGCGCCGACGCCGCCGTAAAGATCGGCGAACCCGTCCTTCCAAGCGAAACGAACGCCGTAATAACTTGCCCAAGGCGCCGAGTCGACCGAAATTAACGGCTTGATCTCCGCGTCGACCTCGACGATCCGACTTTCGCGGCGAATCGTTAAAATTTGCGTGAAGGTCGCGGCTTTGTCGCCGTTGGGCGCGACGAGCCGCCCGTCGATCCGCAACCGCCCAAGCGCCGGGCCCGACGCGAGAACGGAAATCTTATCGGCGGCGGAAACCGTGTAACCGTAACAGGAATCTTCCTGCGAACGGCAGTCGTCGCGTCGCGACGCTTCCGGAAGTTTCAGCGCGAGATCCCAAGCGAAGCGGTTGCCGCGGCTCGGATGACGGAGAAGTCCGTTCGAAACGACCGGCGCGTCGACGTTGAACGTCGTCAATCGCCGAACGGAACCAGTCGTCGGATCGACTTTTATCTCAAAATATTCGTTGCGTAAAGCGTAATATTGTTCCGTTTCCTTTGCAGAGTAACGCTTTTCGACGTATTCGACAAGCGCGGAACGAGCCGCCGTTTCGTCGGGCGCGTCTTTTTCGACGGCGTTCGTCGCGTCGCCGGACGCGGAGCCGGGCGCTCCGCCGCGGAGTTTGGCGGCGAATTGGCGGAAGATCGAATTTTTGCGTTTCGGCGTCGCGTCGTTGGAGGCCGGTTTTGCGGACGACGCCGATTTTACCGCCATTTCGTCGGTCGCGTCGCTTTTGGGCGCCGGAAAGTCCGCCGGGTCGAGCGCGCCGATTTCGAACGTCGGTCGATTAAGGAAACGATATTCGACGCCGGGCGTTTTCGGGATCCAGTACGCGCCGGTCGGCGGCAAGGTCGCGACGTGTTGGCGGAGCCCGTCGGCGCCGTTGAACGTTCGAAGTTTGAAGCCGAGTTCCGCCGCTTCGGCTCGTCGCGCCGCGTCGTCGGCCGAATTTTCCGCCGAGACGTCGGAGGTTTGGGGAGTTTGAGGCGATTGGGCGGTTTCGGACGCCGGGAAATCGGGCCCGCGACGCGTTTCCCAAACGACTTCCTGTTCGGTCGCCGCCGGATTGACGAAGAGAAAGCCGTTCGAGTTTTCCGGTTTCGCCGATTTTGTCGCCGCCGCGAGGAACCGGGCCGCCGCTTCGAGCGTCGCGTTTTTTTCCGCTTCCAACTCGACGAACGCCGCGTCGAGATCGAACGGCTCGGCGTTTTGCGCGGTTTCGGCGCTTTGCGCAGGTTCGGCGCTTTGCGCAGGTTCGGCGCTTTGCGTCGGCTCGGAGATTTCGGCGGCTTTCGGAGCGTCGTCCGGAACAAGAAAACGGGCGTCGAGTTTGTCGAGCGTCGACGCAACGCGGGCCGAAAGTCGCTTCGACGCGTCAAGATAGGCGGAAAAAAGCGATTTTAACGCCGCGTCGTCCCGTTTCGCTTTGAGCGTCGCCTCGCGAACGGTCGCTTCGAGACCGTCGAGCGCCGAAAGAATCGCGCCCAACCGACGACGGCGCGGCCAGTTCGAAACGAGATCGGAACGTTCGCGGCGCGCCGAACGGGTCAAAAAGTTCGTCTTAAATTGGTCTTTGACGAATTTTTCCTTGGTTCCGGCGCCGCGCGTCGCTTCGAAATATTCGTTAAAATCGTAAAATTTACCCAAAACCGGCGAGTAACGATCCATTCGGAAAAAGTCGCTCAACCAACGCGAGCCCTTGTTCGGGCGCCGTTCGAAGACGACCGAAGTCGCGTCGTCGGAGTAATACGAGTTGCCGATCCGCTCGGGAAGTTGCAGGATCTCTTCGCTTTCGGCCGCGTCGAGCGGTTTTTTGCAGAAAGCGGCGACCGTCGAACCGTCCCGGCCTTGCCAAAGAAAACGGGAGCGGTCGGTCGGCTTTTCGAGGAGCGTCCAACCGTCTCGCGTCCGGGCGAACGCGGCCTCGTAACCTGTTAATTTGAGAAGTTGGGGTAAAATTTGAGCGTACCCGGCTTCGCGTCGGGCGAAAACTTTCGGCGCCGTTCCGAACGCGTCGAGATAAGCGGCGCGTCCGGCCAGGAGGGTTCGAACGATCTCCAACGGCGATTCGAGGTAAAGCGGGCCTTCCCATTCGTCGCCGCCGATCAAAACCGTCCGTTTTGCCTCGACTTCCTCTTTTAACAGCGCGAACGTTTCGGGGTAACGGTCGCGGCAAATTTTCAGGAGCGGAACGGGCAAAACGACGTTAGATTTTTCATCGCGGCTCCGTTGACGCCGGAGCGCGGCGGGAAGATCGGCGGCAAAATCTTCCTCTTCGACCCAAGTTAACTCGAGAAATTTCGTCGCGGTCGGGAAAAAATATTCCTTCGCCTGCGTCAACAGATCGAACGCTTTCTGCAGGTTCGTTTCGCGCTCCTCGACGTTTCCGGCGACGTGCGCTCGGGCGGCGTCGACGATCCTCGAATCGAAACTTTGCGCGTCTAAGTTGCTCATATAACGTAATTTACGAGTTAGCAACTCTTCGAGAAAACAGCAAAGGCCGAGCGAAAGGAACGTCTCCGACGCCTCGTCCCCGATCGACGCGTCGATCCCAAACTTCTCAAAAGCGACGCGCAGAATTTCGTCGCGATCCTCGACGTCGCGGATGAAAACGGCGCCTTCCTCTTCCGCCGATTTTACCCAGCTTTTCGAAAGAATACTCTCGGCGCAAGGGGGGACGACGACGAGACGACGCGGCAAGCCGGACGTCGGGCTTCCGGCCGGTTCCCAGCGCGGCGCGGCGCCGAAATGAGCAACCAGCGCCGGATGGTAGAGCGCCGACCAGGCGGAAAATATCGCGTCGACTTCCGAAGATTTGCGATAAAGCGAAAAATCCTCAAAACTGTAACTGGGAAGGAGCGAAAACATAAGGCGACCTAAAACGGGAAAATAGGGAAGACGGGAAAACGAGGAAAGCGCGCGACGTCGCAAATGAAGAAATTTGCGACGCAAAAGAGAAAACGAACGCCGTTTTTCTCGAAATTGTCGACGACGCTCCCCGTTCGCCGCCCGTCGCGTCGAGAGGAAACGCTCGAACGAGCGGCGATTTTCGACGACGTCCGCCGCGACGACCGGGAAGCCGTCGCGGCAAACGAACGTTCAACGGCGCTCAACCGTTCAACAAGTCGGCGATGTAGAAGCTGCCGTAAGTGTGCACGCGGCATTTCGGGTGCAACTCGGCGGCCAACTCCTTGTTATACTTCAAAATATCGCCGAGCTGTTTCTTTTCGCCGCCGATTTCGACCGGAACGCGATTCAAATAGTGCGACGTGTCGAGCCCGCCGCTGCGCCAAAGAACGCGGGCGCCCGGCGTCGCCGACTTCAAAATCGCGGCCCATTCGGCGATCAGCGCGTCGTACAGCTTGTCCGAGAGCCAGTCCATGTGGTCGAGAAGGACGAAGCGGCTGATTTTCACGTCCGGATTTTCGCGCAGGAAACCTTCCACCGTGTTCGTGCGCACGACGACGCTGTCGACCGCGCCCGCTTTCAGCGTTTCAAAACCGCTCTTTTCGAGGTATTCCGGACAGCAGGTCTTCGTGTAGCGTCCGGTCGCGTACAAACGCCAGAAATAGTTGTCTTGGATCGGGAGATCTCTAAATATAGCGTCGAGACACTCTTGAACGAACGGGACGAGTTGGCCGTAGGTCTGCTCGATCTGCTTGCGTTGATCCTTCGGGACGCCGAGCATCGACATCGACGAGTCGCGGTTGACGACGAAACGCATCAGCGGCGACCAGAATTTGTCGCGGACGCCGTTCCAGATTTCCTTCTGCTCTTCCTGCGTCGCGGCGTTGAAGAGCGCGTCGACTTTCGGACGCATTCCGCGCAAATTCACGAAACGATTGATCCACTTCGCGAAATAACCGGACGTGCCGCAGAAATAGAACGACTTCGCCTTGCCGTCGAAGAATTTCTTGATATTTTCGTCCCAATATTTTTGCGACGATTCCGACATGTGCTTGCGAAGCTTGTCGCGGTAAACGTTTTGAACGCCCGGAAGGCGGCCTTCGCCGAAAAGTTGGAAAAACGTTTCGTAATCAAGCTCTTTAATCCCGGCGATTTTCAGCTCCAAAACCGCGTTTTGCCGATAGTTCATGTCGACGGCGTAAACGCGATTGATCCCCTCGATCGCATACGAAAGCGCGTTGCAACCGGCCGACGTGATGACGAGCAGATTGTCTTCCGGCGTCAATTCGAGCGCGACTTTGTCGAGGCGCGGGTCTTCCCAGCAGGTGTTGTAAACGAGATTGTTCCCGTGAACGGCGGTAAAAACTTTCCCGCTAATCCATTCGCCAAACGCTCCCATGCGTTGATTCCTGTTCTTCTTTTTCTATAATCGATGAACGATTGCCGTTATTGTTTGATTGTCGCCGCGACGGCGAACGATAAGGCGGGCGAAAATCCCCGTCCGAACGCGAAACACAAAAAAGCGAGGACGCCGGAAGATTTTCGCCTGAAATAAAACTTCTATTCTATTATATACGAAACGCGCGTCGACAAAAGCCGGGCCCGAATTTTTTCGATTTTCGAAAATTTCCGGGCGCGGCGCCGTTAAAATCGTTGAAATCGCGCTCGTTTTCCTTCGACGTCGACCTTGCCGAAGCTCCGCCGTTTAAATTGGGACGTCGGGGAAAAACGGGACGTCGGGGACGGTTGGTGAAAACGGGGCGACCGAGCGGCGCGTCGAGCTTTTCCGCTTCATCGGGAACGACCGCCGGCGGCCGAAACGCCGCGATTGAAGGCGCGAACGCGTTCGTCGAGAGCGTTCGGCGTTTTCGTTCGCCGATCTTCGCGGACGGCGTCGTCTCGACGGCGGCGCCGGTCGTCGGGCGAGCGACCGAACGTCGCGTCGACCGGCCCCGAGCCGTCCGGCGCGTCGAGTCCGAGGGCGTCGAGCGCTCGCAAATACTCCGTTTTCGCGGCGTCGTCCCCCGATTCGGCGGCGGCCTTCATCGCCTTCCAGCGTTCGAGAAAAGCGCGGAGTTGCTCCTCCGTCCAACCGAGCTCGTCGAGGATCCGCCGGTCGACCTTGTCCTTAAGGACGTCGTCGAGATAATCGAGAACGAGATTCGTCGCCGCTTCGGCGTATTGAAGGCGCGGCGCGTCCGCTCCGGCGAGCGCTCCGTCGTCCGGGCCGAGTTCGCCGAGCCCCGAGCCGCCGCCTCCGCCGCGTTTTCCCGATTGCGAGTTTCCGCCGGCGCCGACCGTTCCTTCTTTTTCGTTCGCTTGCGGCCCGGTCGACGGGCGATTGTCGGCGGATCCGTCGCCGTTTTGACCGTTATTTTTGTTATTTTCGTTTGAACCGGTTGCGTCGGACGCCGAGTCGCCCCCGGCCCCGCCTCCGCCGAGCGCGTCGGTCGGGAGGGCGTCGGGATTCGCCGTTTCGCTGTTTTGCCCGGCTTCTTTATTTTCTCCGTTTTCGTTTGTCGGCGGATCGCGATCCGGTTCGGACGCGCCGTTCGAGCCGTCGGTTGCGGAGTTCGCCCCCTTTAACTCTTGCGCGTTCGGGTCGGCGTCGGCGCCGGTTCCGGTAAATTGGGAAAGCGGATCGGCAAGAACGTTCGCGTTTTCCGGCGCTCCATTCGGATTTTCCGGCGCGTCGGCGGGCGCGTTTTGCGCCAAAAAGTCGTTCGAATTCGGGTCGACTTCGCCCCGTTCGCGACGGGAATTCGGGTCGATTTTTTCGGGATTTTCCGCGTTGAACCGCTCCGCGTCGTCGCTCGGACGCTCGGCGCTCGTTTGATTCGGAAGTGAACGCCGATCTTTCGCCGCTTCGCCGTTTTCTCGATTTTCGCCGTCGGTTTCTAATTCGCCGTTTTGCGGATCTTGCCTGTCTTCCCCGTCTTCTTTGTTTTCTCCGTTTTGCGCCAACGAAGCGTTTTGCGTATTTTCGCCGTTTTCTCCGTTCGGAGCGTCCCCCCCGGAGTTCCCGTTTTCCGGCGATTCGGCGTTCGACGCGGTTCCGTTCGCGCCGTTTTCTCGTTCGGAACGGATAAAATCGAGCGCTTTTTCGAACGCGTCGCCCGGATTCGCCGTCGGATCGATCGCGTCGGGCGAGCCGGGAGCGGGCGAGTTGGCTTCGCCGCTTTGTCCGTTTTCTTCGCTTTGCCCGGCTTCGCCGTTTTGCTCGTTTTGACTTCCTTGCGGATCTTGCCCGTTTTGCCCGTTTGATTCGGAAGCGGAGGCGTCGTCCGTCGCGTCGGAGGTTCCGCCTTGCCCGTTTTGCCCGGTTTCGTCGTTTTCTCCGCCTTGTTGACTTTGTCCGTTTTGCCCGGTTTCGTCGCTTTCTCCGCCTT
>CAZIJJ010000008.1:38689-58297 GCA_964539525.1 uncultured Planctomycetaceae bacterium
GTTGACTTTGCCCGTTTTGCCCGGTTTCGTCGCTTTCTCCGCCTTGTTGACTTTGCCCGTTTTGCCCGGTTTCGTCGCTTTCTCCGCCTTGTTGACTTTGTCCGTTTTGCCCGGTTTCGTCGCTTTCACCGTCTTGTTGGTCTTGCGAATCTTGCCCGGTTTCTCCGTTTTCTTCTCCGCTTTCTTCGCCGGAATTCCCAGATTCGCTATTTTCTCCGGATTCTTCGCCGTTTTCGGCATTTTCTTCTTCGTTTTCGCCGACTTCCGGCTCTTCGTCCGGCGACGACGGGTTCGCGATCGGTTCGCCGACGACGACAAGAAGCTTGTCCGTCGCCGCGACGTTCGGCGCCGGTTCCTTCGAGTCGACCGCTTCGACCCAATATTCGATTTCGTCCCCGACTTGAAAGCCGAGATCTTGCGGAACGAACGCGCCGGAAAGAACGGTCGGGCCGACGAACGGCGTCGGGCCGGTCGAATAATCGGCGTTCGGCTTCGCGGAAGGGGAGCGGAGGGGCAAATCGATCGGCGCCGGGGCGACGCGGCCCGCCGACGCGCCTTCGTTCAGGTCGCGCAACGCCGCCCGAACTCGAACGGCCCGGAGACTGAAATCGGGGTCTTCCGCTCGAACGCGGAAGCGGAGCGCGTCGTTAAGCGCCGCCGTCGAACCGCTTTCCGGCGCCGACTCCCAACGAACCGTCGGCGGAACGTCGACAAGCGTTTCGACCGAATAATCGCGAGCGTCGCGGTTGCGTTGGCCGTCGACGTCGATCGAAAGGAGGCGGTACGAGACGAGCGCCGGAACCTTTTCGTCGTCGACGTCGCGCAAAACGGCCGACGTCCGCTTCCAATCGAGCCGGAACTCGAACGTCGCAAGACGGGGATTTTCGGGCGAAATCTTCATTTTCGCGCCCTTCGACTCGTCGCCGTTCGGGAGGAAAAGCGCGCTTTCGAGCGGCGAATTCGACCGGGCGACGAGCTCGACCGTCGTTCCTTCGACGGCGCGGACGTCCCCTTGATTCGCGAACGTTTGCGGCGTTAAACCGGCGTAATCGGGAAATTTTAACGTCGTTTTTTCGACTTGAAACGTCGGACGCGGGCGAACCTCGACGCGGTAAGTCGGCGAAACGCTTTCGAAACGACCGCCGGCGCCGACGACGACGCGATACGTCAGGTTCTCCGAAAAACCGTCGTCGCCGTCCGGAAAGCGGGCTTCGAAACGCGACGCGCCGACCGATTTCAGCGGAACGCGCAAATCGACGAGACGACCGTCTTCCGTCGAATAAAAAATCTCGACCGGAAGCGTCCCGGCGCCGTCGATTTTAGCGGTTATATCGAGAAAATCGCCTTGGTAAACGGTCGCGTCGCCGGGGGAAACCTCTTCGAGCGAAATCGCTTGCGGACGTTCGATCTTCGCCGTCGGCGCGACGATGCGTCCGACCGACGCGAACGGGCTTTTCGGGGAAAAAACGGAATAACCGGCGCAAACGGCGACGACGACCGCGAACGCGATCCCCCAACGGATCAGCTCGGCGCAGTCGACGAGCGTTTCGGTCGGCGCCGACGCGGCTCGACTCGCCGCTTGAAGGGCGACGCCGCGCAAGATCGACGGATCGACGACGTTAAAGTCGGCGACGTCTTCGCTGTCTTCGTTGTTTTGCAAGGGTTCTCCGTTTTGTCCGATTTGCCCTTTTTCGCCGTTTTGCGTTTTTTGCGAGCGTTTTCGCGCTTCGGCGGCTTCGCGGCGGAGTTGAAGCCAACTGATCGCCGAATTGTGTCGGTCGTTCCAACTTTCTTCGAGGATCTTGGCGGCGTAAAGGGGCGCGATTTGGCGGCGCAAGATCGGAACGAGCCGAACGACGAAATAAAACGTCGTCGACGCGATCCAGCAAACGGCGAAAAGGAGGCGTCCGCGCGGCGACAGCCCGGCCGGAAGGATCCAATGATCGAGCAAAACGCCGACGAAAAGAACGCCGAGCGCAAGGGTTGCGAACGCGCAAAGCGCCGTCGTCAGATCGACGCGGCGAACGTCGGCGCGGGTTTTGGCGACGCGGGCGAGGAGCGCTTTTTCGGCGCGGCGGGCGTCGGCGTCGTTAAAATCGGGCGTTCGAGGAGCGGGCGCGGTCATTCGGAATCTCCAAAATGAAACGAAAAAGCGAAAACGAGCGGAAAACAAAGCGGCGGGGCGAACGTCGGAAGGCGAACGCGTCGCGCTCTCAAACGATCGGTCGGACGGACGAACGGCGAAACCGCCCGCCTTTGCTCGGCCCGTCCTTGACATTATATCAATGTCGGCGACGTCGACGCGTCGTTATTTCCTTATATTAATTAATAACGGCAAAATAACGACAAAATCGCCGCCGATGTTAACGTCAAAATCGGCGACTCGACCGGCGGCGACGTTAAAACGGGCGGCGACTTGGCGGCTTGAAGGGCGCGTCGAGCTTCGGAAAACTCGACGCGACGCGCAAAAACGGATCATTTCGCTTCGGCGACTTTCGCTTTCTTCGCTTTGCCGAAGAGCCAAACGAGCGACCCGACGGCGACGATCAGGAGCGGAATCGCGATCAACGGGCGGAACCAAAGCCAAGCGACCGCGATCGTCGTCAGCGAACCGAAAAGGGAAAGCGCGAACGAAACGAGACCCGTTCCGAGCCCGACGAGCGAACCGAGGAACGGAACGATATCGGCGAGAACTTCGAGCGGTTTGAAAATCGCGCTGAAACCGAAGAACATCAGCGCGAAGCCGAAAACGCGCAAAATCCAGCCCAACGTCGCGGAGTCGCGTTGCGCTTGCGCGAACATCGCTTCGGCGGAGTCGATCTTGTTCGACAACAGCTCGACGGAGCCGGTTTTCGCTTGATAAGGAACGAAGCCGTCGCCGTTTTGTTGCGAAACGACGCTCGCCGGGCGCGGCGCCTCGACGATCTCGAAGGAGACGCGGACGTCGCCGATCGCCGGCGCGTTCGGGTCGGCGCCGAGATAGAAGCCGGTTTCCGTTCGTCTAAATTCCGTCGCGTCGTTCGGAGCGGAAGCGGGGGCGGCGGTCGAAATCGTCGTCGCGTCGTTCGGAGCGGAAGCGGGAGCGGCGATCGAAATCGTTTCCTGCGCGACCGTTTGCGGGATCTCGACGATTGTTTCGATCGGAAGAAGACCGTCGGCCGCAACCGGCGGGACGAACGGTTTCGACGGGCCGAGACGCGAGATCAAGTCGGCGGAAAGGCGGAACGCGCCGAGCGAAACGTTCGACGCGACAAATTCGGCGCCTTCGACCGGGCGCGTCGACGGGTTGTCGCGTCCGGCTTCTTTGAAACCGGTCGAATCGATAAGTTCGGCGGCCCAAACTTTTTCGTAACTGTAGGTCGTCGTCGTTTTTTGCGAGCCGCCCGAGCCGCGTTCCGTCGTCGATTCTTCGATTTCGCGCCATTGGTACGACTCGACTTTGCGCAACAATTTGATCGCGTTGACCGAGACGCCGAATTTGAGGTCTTCGAGAACGTCGGCGGTCGCGACTTCGCCGGAAACGTGAACGAGTTTGCCGTCGTTTTGCGGGTCGACTTTCGCCGCGTCGACGGAAATAACGGCGGAAGCGCCTTCGCTTAACGCTTTAGCGCGATTCACCGTTCGGCCTTCGTTCCAAAAAAGAAGCGCGACCGAAGCGAGAACAAGGAGAAAACCGACGAGAACGCCTCTCGTCGACGAACCGAGGCGCGAGCCCCAGGATTGAACGGTGGTTTCGGTTGTCGGCATCCGCGTAACCTTTCCTGCAAAAGTTGATGACTTATTGATGCGAAACCGTCGGTGCCGAATCGAACGCGACGGGAAAACGCGCCCGGTTCGACGCGGCTCCGGGCCCTTCATCGGCGAACGAACGGTAAAAAGTGAAGGACGAATGCGGTTTTGCGGAATAAAACGATTTTGTGGATTTTGCGTTCGGGTCCGGCGGCGAAGCGCGTTTCGTCGGGACGGCGCTGCGACGTTTGAAAAACTTGAAAAACGTTTTGCAAAACAAGTCGGCGGGAAACGCCGGAAAAAACGAAGCGTCCGGAAACCGCCGAAAGGAAAAAGCGGTTCCGGACGCCGAGAAGAGCGGGCGAACGCGTCGAACGGAGCGAAACCCGACCGCGACGCGATTCTTTGATTATTTTGTTGTTGAAACAAAAACGGTTGAAATCAAACGCCGTATCGGCGGCCGAGTTGGCGGCGGCGATACAGGAAGACGGCGACGCCGATCGCCAACGGGGCGAGCGGGGGCAGGATCGCGGCGAACGCTTTGTAACGGCCCTGCGTTTGGCGAACGTATTCGTCGACTTCGCGTCGCGATTCCTCGACTTTGCGGTCGAAAAGACGCTGTTTTTCGTCGAGAACTTTCGTCAGCCGCTGCTGCGTCGCGACGACGGCCGATTGGAGTTCCGCTGATTCTTCGCGCCCGAGTTCTTTCGGCCCGTCGTCGCGGCTCGACAGCTCTTGAACCATTTGCTGGAGTTTCGCTTCCTCGCGACGGCGTTCTTCTTCAAACTCTTTCATATAAGCGATTTGCGCGATCGTCGCCTCGTCGCGGAGACGGCGCGTCGTTTCTTCGATCGCGGTCAGCGTTCGGTGTTTCGGGCGGCGATTGCGGATCGCGACGAGCGCGTCGTCTCCGGCGAGGCGGTCGACGACGTTCAAAACAAAGGTGATGTTGTCGAAGTCGAGCGAGAGCCCGCCGCGGGCGTCGGAGCCCATTTCGCGGAGCGCGAAGAAGCCGGGCGTCGCCATGTCGACGTCGGCGACAAGCGCGACGTTGAATTTCGGGTCGGCGATCTTGGAATCCGGCAGGCGAAACGCTTCCGGAACCGGCCCGGAGACGAACGCGGCGAGGACGTAAACGCCTTTGTCTTCTTGACGTTTGCGGCTTTGCGTTCGAATGCCCATCGGGACGACGTCGGCGACGGACGACGAGCCGCCCGCTTCGGTTTGGACGAGCGGAACGAAAGTCGTTTCGGCGGTTTCGATCGGCGCGAGCGATCCGGCGAAGGGGAAAAGGACGCGTTCGAGCGCCGAAGCGGTCGGTTCGTCCGGATTGAACGGCGCGAAGCCGTTTTCGTCGTCGGAGGCGGTTTCGTCGGCGTCGCCGAGACGGATTGGGCGCGCGTCGACGAAGAGGTATTCTTCCGAGAGTCCGGCGAGTTTCGGGTAAGGGTTGTAATTTTTCCAAAGGACGCGCCCTCCTTCGAAACGGACGCCGAGCGCGGTCCAAAGGAGGCCCAACTCCGCTTTTTGCGGCGGGATCGGATTGGTCGGCGTCGGTTGGCGACGTTCCGTCGTTCCGGGTAAAAACGAAAGGAAGACGGGGCGCGGGTCTTCGAAAATCGCGGTCGGCTGGCCGGTTCGGACGGCGTTGATGAAGTTGACCGCTTCCGGCGGCGAAAGCGAGGACGGTTGGACGGCGAGGAGCGCGTCGTATCGACCCGCTTCGATCGGGGCGCCGAGGTCGACCGATTCGACGTAATATCGCTTGCTCAGTTCGTCGACGAGCGGCCAAGGTTTTTGAATTTCGCGGCCAAAATCGTCGTAACGTCCGAGAACTCCGGCGTCGGTCGCGACGATACCGATCCGTTTTTTCGGCGGTTCCGAGACGTTGACGAGCGCGGAAACGAGTTCGTATTCGACCGAAAGCCCGCGGTTGAGGAACGGGATCGCGAGCGTTTTCGGGCCGCAACGAAAGACGAGCGACATAAAAATCGAGTCTTCCCGGAATTGGCCGCGCGAATTGAAAACGACTTTTTTCGGACGAATATCGTATTGTCGTTCGAGACGGCGCGCTTCTTCGGAGTTCGGGAGCGTTTCCTGAATATCGAGGAAGATCGGCGATTTCGAGCGGTTTTTCAGCTCGTTTAACACGTTGACGACGTTCAACTTCGTTTGGACGTATTCTTGCGGAACCTGCGGGCTCAACCGCGCTTCGACGACGATCGGATAAGGCGCGAAGTCGCGGTCGAGCAACGCGAGCGTTTCCGGAGAAAGGGAGCCGAGCCGCTCTTCGGTGCAGTCGATCCGGACGTCGCGGTCGCGGACGATCCCGACGAGCGAAACGGCGAGAACCGTTCCGGCGGCGAGTCGCCAAACGGCGCGGAGCGCGAGGCGGCGCTCGTTCGCGGCGGGCCAAGTCCGGCGTTTTAAGAGGATAACGCAAACGTAAACGGCGAGCGTCGGGATCGCGAGGAAGTAAAGGACGCCCGAAAGCGTCGCGACGCCGCGTCCGAACGGCTCGAAAAACGCCGCGATTCCAAACGAGCGGAGCGCCGCCGCGGTCGCGTTCGAGAACGGGAGCGCGTCCGCCCATTGGAGCGCGAGAAGCGGGATGTTGAACAGCGCGCCGAGAATGTAAGCGACCGTCAGTTGCGGAGTTAAGTAGGAAACGACCGTCGCGATCGCCGTCATGCCGAGCCCGACGAGCCAATAGCCGAAATAGGTCGAAAGGAAGAGCCCGCGATCCGGCTCGCCCAAAAATTCGAGGATGCAGTAATTCGAAACGAGCGAAAAAAGGAGCGAAACGGTGTAAACGGCTCCCGCCGCAAGGTATTTGCCGACAACGATTTGGCGCGGCGTCAGCGGCAGCGTCGTCAGGAGTTCGTCCGTTCCGAAGCGGCGTTCGTCGGCCCAAACGCTCATCGCGATCGCCGGAACGAAGACGAGCGCGATCAGCGGAAACCAAAGGTTCAACTGCGCGAGATTCGCAAGGTTCGAGTTGACGAACTCGTCCGGGAGGAACGCGGCGATCGAACTCAGCAGGACGAAAACGCAGATGAAAACGTATCCGGTCGGGTTGAGGAAGTAGGCGAAAAAGTTGCGTTTGAATACGGCGAACATCGGTCGACTGGGAACGGCTTGGGGGCGAAGGGGAGGAAAAAACGGAAACGGCGGCGACGCTAAACGCTTTCGTTAATCGAGATAGCGTTTTTGCGAAACGGCGGTCAACTCGCGGAAGCGGCGGTCGAAATCGTCGACGGTCGACCCGAATTCGGCGGTCGGGCCGTCGAAAACGACGCGGCCGTCGGAGACGAAAACGACGCGGGAAGCGACGGCGCGGACTTCCTGCAGGATGTGCGTCGAGAGGAGGATCGTTTTCGTCGCGCCGATTTTTTTGATCGCGTCGCGCACCGCCTGGATCTGGTTCGGGTCGAGCCCGGCGGTCGGCTCGTCGAGGATAAGGGCGTCCGGTTCGTGCAACAGCGCCTGCGCCATCCCGACCCGTTGGCGGTAACCGCGCGAAAGTCGCCCGACGGGACGCCGGAAGACGGAGCTTAAATTGCAGAGTTCGACGACTTTATCGACGCGATCTTTTCGTTCGTTTTTCGGAACGCCCCGCGCTTCGGCGAAGAAACGCAGGAGCGATTCCGGCGTCATGTCCGGGTAAAGGGGGCCGTTTTCCGGGAGATATCCGAGTCGTCGCGCTCCTTCGACGCGGTCGGTCGCCATGTCGAACCCGGCGATCGTCGCGACGCCCGACGTCGGCGCGAGGAAACCGGTCAGCATTTTCATCGTCGTGCTTTTGCCGGCGCCGTTCGGGCCGAGAAAGCAGGCGATTTCGCCTTTCGCGATTTGAAACGAGACGTTTTCGGTCGCGACGAAGCGTCCGTAAATTTTCGTTAAGTTCTGAGCGCGTATCATCTTTCGTTGTCGCCGTTTCGAGCGGCGCGGTTCGCGGGTCGGCTCCTTCGGGAGCGGGTTTTGATTTCTTTGTAAATGCGACGATAATCGACGTTTGATTTTTCTGAAATTCGCGTCGATTTTGTTTCTTTTCAAACGCGGCGCGAACGGGGAGCGGTCGGCCGCTCTTAACGCCAATAGCCGTTTTCGTCCGGTTCGAGCGGAACGCCGATCCGCGCGACGAGCGGTTGCGAGGGGGCGGCGTAAGCGAAGACGGCGTCGCTCCAACGCTCGACGTTTTGCTCGATTTCCGGCCAGGTGTCGTAGTGCGACGGAACGACGAATTTCGGTTGCAAAGCGCGAACGGCGTCGAGCGACGCGCCGGGCCCCATCGCGTAGCGGTCGCCGATCGGGAGAACCGCGACGTCGATTCCGAGCGAGCCGATCCAGGCCATGTCGCCGAAAAAGCCGCAGTCGCAGGCGAAGTAGATCGAGAACGCGTCGGCGTCGGCGAGCGTTTCGCCGAGCGGTTTCAGCGTTTCGACGGCGTTCGGGTCGAGCGGGCGGCCGTTTTGCGAGAAGGAAAGGACGAAGCCGAGCGGCGTTCCGCCGGGGGTTCCGCTCGAGTGCGGCGCGGCGACGGCCAAAATTTGCGCTTTGGGAACGTCGGGGTCGGCCGAGACCGGGACGTAGATCGCGCCGCCGACGTTCATCCGTTCGACGCGGAGATTTTGAGCGGCGAAACCGTCGGCGACTTCGACTCCGGCGACGATCGGCGCGTCGTTTTTCCGGGCGATCTCCGCGGCGTGGGCGTTGTGGTCGGCGTGTCCGTGCGAAACGAGAACGAAGTTGGCGGCGACGTCTTCCGGCGAAAGATTGGACGGCAAAAACGGGTCGACGAGGAAAAGGGTTTCGTCGTACTGAAAAAGGAACGCGTTGTGTCCGAGCCAAAGGAGGCGTTTTTGCGCGGTTTTCACGTTCGTTTTCGCTTCTTCGCGGGGTTGAGCCGACGCGACGAGGGATTTTAACCAACTCATAATTCGTTTTCGCTTGTTCGCGGGGTTGAGGACAACGGGGATGCGTCCGTCGACGGACGTCGGCGGTTTCGGTTGCGGCGATTCTAGCGATTTTAGCGGGCGGCGTCCAGAGCGATTTTTCGCGGGGGCGTTTCGCTCGCCGTTGGGACGCGTCGCGGCGAAGCGTCGGAAACGTTGCGATCGACGGGAAAAAGGCGGCGCACAGACGCGGTAAAAACGACGGAATTGTGCGTGGAGAATGGGCGGCAAATCGCGATTTTTCCGATAATTTCCGACAAATTTTTGAGAAATGCGCTCTTTTTAGGCGAAAAAAGGGAAGCGCGCCCTTGCCGAGTCGGAAAGTTCGGGTATAATGACGGCTCCAATGCGGTCGATTTGAATCGTTTTTCCCCCCGCCCCCCGCTCTCGCGGACGTTCGGCGAAAAGCGGTTCGCGTTCTTCGGGATTGGACCCCCGGCGAGCGCTCGACGCGGATCGGACGTCCGCGCCTTGTTCGAAATCGATTAACGTTGCGGAATCAATGTTTTGAACGAACGCCGTCGAAAGGCGGCTTCAGTTCCTTAGCGGCAAGTCGTCGATATCGCGAAATATTGTCGACGCGACTTGCGACGCTCCCCCGCGGCGAGAACGCCGCGTTTTCCACGGTTGTTTCGGTCCTTGACGACCGATTTTCGAATCCGCTTTCAAGCATTTTCGTCGACGCGACAGGACGCTGATAAGAAATGTCTCAAAACTCTGAATTGAAAAATTGGCGCAACATTGGGATTTCCGCCCACATCGACTCCGGAAAGACGACCCTCAGCGAGCGCATTCTCTTTTACACCGGTCGCACGCACAAAATCGGCGAAGTTCACGACGGCGGCGCGACGATGGACAGCATGGATCTCGAACAGGAGCGCGGCATTACGATCGCCAGCGCCGCGACCCGCGTCGAATGGGGCGACACGACGATCAACCTGATCGACACGCCCGGACACGTCGACTTCACGGTCGAAGTCGAACGTTGCCTTCGCGTCCTGGACGGCGCCGTGTTGGTTCTCTGCTCGGTCGGCGGCGTTCAAGCGCAATCGCTCACCATCGACCGCCAAATGAAGCGTTACGGCGTTCCGCGCCTGGCGTTCATTAATAAAATGGACCGCGTCGGGGCGAATCCGCGTCGCGTCGTCAAACAACTGCGCGAAAAACTCGACTGCGAAGCGGTCATGATGCAGATTCCGATCGGCGCCGAGCAAAACTTCGAAGGCGTCGTCGACCTTATCAACGGCCGCGCTTACTATTTCGACGGCCCGCAGGGCGAGAAAGTGCGCGAAGAAGACGTTCCGGCCGAACTCGTCGACGAGTACAAGGAAGCGCGTCAGGAAATGCTCGAAACGCTTTCGATGTACAGCGACGAAATGATGGAAACGCTCCTCGAAGAACGCGAAGTTTCGAACGAGTTGATCCACGAAGTCGTCAAAAACGCCACGCAGGCGCGCCAACTCACGCCTGTCTTCATGGGCACCGCGTACCGCAACAAGGGCGTTCAGCTCCTGTTGGACGCGATCTCCCGCTATCTCCCGTCGCCGCTCGACCGCGAAGGCTCCGCGTTCCGCGTCAACAAAGAGACCGGCGAGGAAGAAAAGTTCGTTCTCCAACCGTCGAACGACCGCCCGCTCATCGCGATGGCGTTCAAAACGGTCGAAGACCCGTACGGAACCCTCACGTTCATGCGGATTTACGAAGGAACGCTCAAAAAAGGCGAAACTTACGTCAACCAACGCACCGGCCATAAAGAACGCGTCAGCCGCATTTTCCGCATGCACGCCGAACAACGGGTCGAGCTCGAATCCGCCGGCGCGGGCGACATCGTCGCGGTCATCGGCATTGAAGGCGCGTCCGGCGAAACGTACTGCGAAACGGCGAATTACTGCGCGCTCGAATCGATCTTCATTCCGGAGCCGGTCATTCAGGTCGCGATCAAAGCCTGCGAGACCCGCGACACGGACAAACTCGGCAAAGCGCTTTACCGCTTCCGCAAGGAAGACCCGACGTTGACGGTCAAGACCGACCCGGAAAGCGGCGAAACCCTCATCGCCGGGATGGGCGAGCTCCACCTCGACGTTTACATCGAACGCATCCGTCGCGAATACAAGGTCGAAGTCGAAACGTCCGCGCCGAAAGTCAACTACCGCGAAGCGCCGACGCAAGCGATCGAGTTCGATACGAAGCACAAGAAACAATCCGGCGGTTCCGGTCAATACGCGCACATCTGCGGTATTATGTCGCCGATTCCGGAAGAAGAAGCGACGACCGACGAAACGTTTATCTTCGAAGATCAGATCACCGGCGGCGTCATTCCGTCGAACTACATTCCCGCGATTAAGAAAGGGTTTGAAGGTTCGCTGGAAAAAGGCCCGATCGCCGGCTACCCGGTCGTCGACTTGAAGGTCGTCGTCAACGACGGTTCGTTCCACGCCGTCGACTCGAGCGACCTGGCGTTCCGCATCTGCGCCCAAACGGCGTTGCGCGAAAACTTCCCGAAAACGAAACCGGCGATCCTCGAGCCGATCATGAAGATCGACATCGAATGCCCCGAAAACTTCCAGGGGAGCGTCGTCGGCGACCTTTCGAGCCGTCGCGGCGTCGTCTCGGCGACCGAAACGACCGGCGCGAACTGCCGCATCGTCGGCGAAGTCCCGTTGGCCGAAACGTTCGGATACTCCTCGACGCTCCGCGGCATGACGCAGGGCCAAGGCGTCTTCTCGATGGAATTCCTCAAGTACAAACGCGTTCCGGCGAACGTGCAAGAGGAAATCGTTCGCGAACGCAATCCGAAACCGACGCAAGGCGGCAGAAAGTAGTCGGTTCGGGCGGCCGCTCGAAAACCGAAGGCGCCGGGTCGCGACGATCCGGCGTTCCCGCCGCCGACCTTTGAAAACCGAACGAGTTTGACGCAAGTCGAGTTCGTTCGGTTTTTTGCGTTTGAGCGAACGCGACGGATAAAATGGGCGAAGTCGGGCGCTTTTGCGGCTTTTTGCGGAAACGCGCGTCGCGAAAAGCGCAAGACGCGGGAAAAATCGCCGCCGCCGTCGACGTTCGCGCCTTTTTCGGTCGATAACGACTACTAGCGGGCCGCGACGCGGTCGGCGATATGGGGAAAACGGTAAATTTTGCAGGTTTTAGCGAAAAGACGAGGGCGCGATGGGCGAACGATTCGACGAAACGACGAAAATCAACGGAAACGACGGCGCGTTGGCGGCGGACGACGTCGCGTTGGCGGCGCGGTTCGGCGAGTTTAAAGAGCGTTTTTTGGCGCGACTCGAAACGGAGATCGTCGGACGGCGCGCCGTTTTGGAGGAGACGCTCGCGGGAATTTTCGCCGGCGGGCACGTCCTTCTCGTCGGCGTTCCGGGGCTCGGCAAGACGAAGATTGCGCGGGCGATCGCGACGGCGCTCGACTTGAAATTTCGGCGGATCCAGTTCACGCCGGATTTGACGCCCGCCGATATTTTGGGGTTCGACGTCCTGCAGGAAGACCCGGCGACCGGGACGCGCTCCTTCGCGTTCGCGCCGGGCCCGATCTTTGCGAACGTCGTTCTCGCCGACGAGATCAACCGGACGCCGCCGAAAACGCAAGCCGCGCTTCTCGAAGCGACGCAAGAGCGCCAGGTAACGGTCGCCGGACGGCGTTATCCGCTCGAAGCGCCGTTTTTCGTCGTCGCGACGCAAAACCCGTTTGAAAGCGAAGGAACGTACCCCCTCCCGGACGCGCAGCTCGACCGCTTCCTTTTTAGCGTTAAGATCGATTATCCGAAGGCCGCCGACGAGATCGAAACGGTTTTGCGAACGACCGGCGAAGAGGCGAAACCGGCGCCGCCGACGATCTCCCGCGAAGAATTGCTCGAATTTCAAGGGCTGATCCGGCGGATCCCGGCGCCGCGCCGCGTCGTCGAATACGCGGTGGATATCGTTCGAAAGACCCGGCCGCAAACGAAAACGTCGATCGAAACGACGCAGCAGTACGTCGAACGGGGAGCGGGCCCCCGCGCGAGTCAGGCGCTGATTTTGGGCGCGAAAGCGTTCGCTGCGTTCGCCGGTCGGACGGCGGTCGCGCCGGAGGACGTCGAGCGGGCCGCGTTGCCGGCGCTTCGGGAACGGGTCGCGCTTAACTATTTGGCGCAGGCGGACGGCGTCGACGTCGATCTTCTCGTCCGGAAAATTTTGCGCGAAGCTCGCGACGAATACGAGCGCGGCTGACGCGAACTCTCGGCGTTCGACGCGTCGTCGGCGGGCGTTCGGGCTCGCCGCGTCTTTTTTTATTTAATGATATCGAATTATTTTTTGAAGAAAGGCGAAACATGTCGCTCAACGCCGCGCAGACGGCCGCCGTCGAAACGCTTTCCGGCCCGCTTCTCGTTCTCGCGGGCGCCGGAACCGGCAAAACTCGCGTCGTTACGTACCGGATCGCGCGGCTGATCAAAAGCGGCGTCGCGCCGGATCGCATTCTCGCCGTTACGTTTACGAACAAAGCGGCTCGAGAGATGCAGGAGCGGATTTCGAGTCTTCTTCCGAAGCGCGTCGATAAGAAAAAACCGGAAATTTCGACGTTTCACTCGCTTTGCGTGCGGATTTTGCGGCGGCAGATCCATCGACTTGGATTTCCGAAACAGTTTTCGATTTACGACCGCGGCGACCAGGAGGCGTTGGCGCGTCAGATCCTCCGCGACGTGAAGATAACGTCCGCGGCGCTCCGGCCGGGCGATTTCTTGAAGGCGATCGGCGATTGGAAGACCGCCGGCGTTCGACCCGAGCGGGCGCTTGAAATCGCGACCGATTCGAAAGAGTATCTTTGCGCCGTCTCGTATTCGAAGTATCAGGCGCGACTCAAAAATCTGGGCGCGGTCGATTTCGACGACATTTTGCTTCTGACGGAAGACCTTTTTCGCCTTTATCCCGACGCGTTGGCCGAGGAGGCGCAACGCTTCGATCATCTTCTCGTCGACGAGTATCAGGACACGAACATGTGTCAATACCGCGTCGTGAAAGGGCTCGCGCTTCCGCATCGCAACCTGTGCGTCGTCGGCGACGACGATCAGGCGATTTACGGTTGGCGCGGCGCGGAAGTCAAACATATTCTTAACTTTAAACGCGATTGGCCGGACGCGAAAATCGTGCGGCTCGAGGAAAATTACCGTTCGACAGCGCAAATTTTGGATTGGGCGAACACGCTCGTCGCGTTCAATTCGACGCGGCACGAAAAGCGGCTCCGCTCGACCGCGCAGGGCGAAAGACCGCGAATCCTGCAGTGCAAAGACGCCGAAGAAGAGGCGAAACGCGTCGCGATTTCGATTCGAGCGCGGATGGAGGAAGCGCGGTTGCGGCCCCGGGATTTCGCGATCCTTTTCCGAACGAACGAGCAGACGCGCGCCGTCGAAACGGAGCTTCGGTCGGCGAAGATTCCTTACGTCGTCGTCGGCGGGCAGTCGTTTTTCGACCGCAAGGAAGTGAAGGACGTCGCGGCGTATTTGAAGACGATTTTGCGTCCGCAGGACGACGTCGCGCTCCTCCGAACGATCGACGCTCCGCCGCGCGGGATCGGCTCGACGACGATCGGAAAGATGCGGGAACGGGCCGTCGCCGAAGGGAAACCGATCTGGGAGATCGCGACGCAAGACGACGCTTTTATGGAGACGCTCGATTCGCGGGCAAGGGAAGCGACGCGGCGTTATTGCGAGCTGATCGTCGTCGAAGGGCGCAAACTCAAGCGCGACTTTCGACCGGAAACGCTCGCGCAGTTTCTCGAAGCGGTCAAGTATCAGGAGGAGATCGACCGTCTTTATCCGGACGAACAGGAACGGAAGGCGCGAACCGATTCGGTCGGCGAAGTCGTCGACGCGGCGGCGGCGTTTTTGAAGGAGAATCCGGGCGGTTCGCTCGCGGCGTTTCTCGACGACGCCGCGCTCGGCGGGCCCGAATTCAGTTCGCAGCAGGACAAAAAATCGCAAAGCGACGCGGTGCTTTTGTCGACGTATCACGCGGCGAAGGGGCTGGAGTTTAAAGAGGTGTACATGGTCGGCATGGAGGAGGGGATCCTTCCGCACCAACGTTCGATCGAGACACTGACCGAAGCCGCGATCGAAGAGGAGCGGCGGCTCTGTTACGTCGGCGTTACCCGAGCGCAACGCCGGTTGACGCTGACGATGGCGCTGGCGCGAACGAAGTGGGGAAAGGCTCGGCCGACGATCCCAAGTAGATTTCTGTACGAATTGACGGGGCAGTCGGACAATCCGCGTTATCGCGCCGCGAAAGAGGGGCGCCGACCGAACGAAACGAAGCGGACGCCGCCGCGCCGCCGCGACTGACGTTTCGGCCCGACCGGAATTTTCGGCCCGACGTTTCCGACGTCGAAAGGCGCGGTCGGTCGAGCGCCATTTCCGATTTCAACCGGCGAAGACGCGCGTCGCTCCCGGCGAGCGGCGCAATTTTTTAGCAATATTTTCGGAACGTTTTTTTTTTTTGAAGCGGTATTGCGCGAAAACGGCGTCCGCGGCGAAGAAAAAACAAAAGGAAGAACGAGGTTTGCGCGTCGTTGGCGAGCGACGGCGCCTCGCGGCGCTGGACAAATCGCGTCGCGGGGGTACAATATTGGGGGAGGCGCCCTTTTGAGCGCTAACGCTTCTGAAACAATACGGTTGATTGCCTTGTTAAAAATGCTGACTCAAACGCCCGGCGCGCCCGCTTACTTCGCCGACGCTTTGGGCGTCGACGAGCGAACGATTCGGCGACGCGTCCAGGCTCTGCGCGACGCGGGTTTTCCGATCATCGTCGACAAAACGACTGGAAATCTCGAACTCGCAAGCGATTACGGCGTTCCTCCGATCGAGTTTACCGAGCGCGAAGCGTTGGCGATGCTCGTTCTTTTTCACGAAACGGGGGACAAATTCGACGGGAACCTGTTGGCGTCGTTGCGCGGCGCGGCGGCGAAGTTGGCGTCGACGCTTTCTCCGGCGTTGCTCGATTTCGTCGCGGCGACTCGTCCGCGTCTTGCGACGAAGAGGGGCGCGGTCGACAAGCGGCGCCCGTTTTCCCCGACCGCGAACGACGAAACGGACGACGACGAACGAACGGTTCGCCCGGACGACGAAAAAAAGCGCGACGTCTTTTTCGACGCGATTCTGGAAGCGAGCGTCTCCCGCAAGTCGTTGGCCGTTCGGTACAAAGGGCCCGGCGTTCCGACGTTGACTTCGACGCTGTGCGCGTATTCGGTGTTTTATTCGCGAGCCTGGTACGTCGTCGGTTATTCCGCGCTCCATCGGGAAACGCGAACGTTCAAAATTTCGCGCTTTACGAGCGTCGCGCCGTCGGACGCGAAGTTTGTCGAGAATCTGAATTTTTCGCTCGAATCGTATTTCGGCGACGCTTGGCGCTTTGTGCGCGGCCCGAAAACTTATCGCGTCGTCGTTCGATTTTCGGCGAAAGTCGGGCTGAACGTCGCGGAGGTGCGTTGGCATAAAACGCAACGGACGCAAGTTTTTCCGGACGGAAGCGCGGAACTTGAATTTCGCGTCGCCGGGCTGACCGAGATCGTTTGGTGGGTTCTCGGATACGGCGCCGAAGCGGAAGTCGTCGAGCCGCCGGAGTTGCGCGAGATGGTCGCCGAACACGCCCGGCGCGTCCTGGAACGGCTCGCGGATCCGTCGCCGCCGAACGACGGCGGTTTTCGCGGCGATCCCCGGCGCTCGTTTTGAACGTTAAAATAGAGCGTTCGTGAAAAACGACGGGTCTCGGCGCTTTAGTTAAAACGGACGAAATAGAGAAGACGGGCGATTTAGAAAAGTTGAAACGCGGGTCGAGCGGCGAGCGGTCGCAATTTTTTGGAAAAAAAACGAAAAAAACGGCGCCGCGCTCTTGCAAAACGGGAAACCGCGAGCTATAATACGGGTACTGAGTTTCTCCCTAAATATTTGCCCCAGGTGGTCAACCATTAGCGTAGGCCGAGACCGTTCGCGGCTAGTGCAGGTGCACGCCAGGTCTTCGCCTGTCTCGCAGCGACAATATCCTGGGTCGCGAATAATGGTCGGGAGAAACTCTTTTTTCTTTTCTTGCCGCTTGAGACGACGCGGCGCCGACGGAAAACGAAGTCGACCGCCGCCGAGCGAACGACGTCCGCCGTTTTCCGTCCGGATCTCGCCGGTCGCCGGGTTTGCGACGACCGTTCGCGCCGCGAAAATCGGGGACGGCGGCTTCTTATTTGAGTTGGCGCAACGAGAGAACGCTCAACGCGGCGACGCCCGCCGAGCAGAGGACGAAGATAACGTCCATCGTCGCGTTCGCTTTGCCGAACGGAACTCCGGCGACAAGATCGAGAAGGAAGACGAGAAACACGATCGCCGAAAGCGACGTCGAAGCGATGCAAAGGAATTTGGACATGATGCGGTTCCCAAGGGATTGGCGTCGAGCGTTGGATTCCAAGGACGCCGACGCGACGCTCGCCCTCGCGCCGACGAAATTTCGCCGGATCGAGCCGCGAACGACGCCCCCCGATCCGGCGCGCCTCGAACCCGAGACGCGTCTTTCTTCTAGTATAATCTATTCGCGTTGAATTTCCAATAAAACTTTTCGAGAAATTTTCGTTTTTTCGAAATTCGAGCGGCTTTCGCGACGTTATTCGGCGATCGGCAGTCGAACGACGAAGGCCGAGCCCTTGCCGAGCGCGCTTTCGACGCGGATTTTCCCGGCGTGTTCCTCGACGATTCGCTTGCAGAGCGCGAGCCCGAGCCCGGCGCCGCCTTTGCCGGTTTCGTCCGGGCCGGTTTTCGTCGAGTAAAACGCGTCGAAAATTTTCGGCAGTCGTTCCGGCGCGATCCCGGAGCCGAAATCGCGGACGGTCAATTCGACGAAGCCCGGGTCGTCGGCGCGACGGATCTTGACGAGGATTCGGCCTCCGCTCGCCGACGCCTGGCGCGCGTTGACCAGAAGATTGACGAGAACCTGCTGAATTTGGTTGCCGTTGGCCAGGACGGGCGGAACCGGTTCGAAACGCGTTTCGATCGAGACGCGATACTTACGCGCTTCGCGTTCGAGAAGAAGCAGCGCGTCTTCGACGAGCGCTTGCAGATCGGTCGGTTCGCGACCCGGTTTCCGATTGCGCGCCAAGCCGAGGACGACGCCGACGATCTTCGCCGCCCGTTGCGACGCGTCCAAAATTTTGGAGAACGCTTTTTCCCGCGTCTCGTCGTCCTGACGGCGGAGCCCCATTTGCGCGTAATTGATCGTCAGCGTCAAAATGTTGTTGAACTCGTGCGTCGTCGTTCCGGCGAGTTCGCCGACCGCGATCAGCGGCTGCGCTTCGGTCAACGTTTTTTCGAGGAGGCGAATCCGTTCTTTAAGTTCGGCGATTTCGGCGTCGCGCGGGTCTTGCATCGTTTCGTCTTTTCGTTTTACTTGTTTTCTTGCCGGGGAAGAGCGGCGGCCCGTTCGGCGTTCGAACGAGACGCGTCGCGTCGATTGTATCGGCGTTTCGCGTTTCTTTTCTTGAATTTTTTTAACGAAACGTCTTGATACGGCTTTAATTTCCGGTTTCGATTCGTTAAAATGGAGCGTCGAGACGGGACGGAACGTTTTTCCGACGTCGCGGCGAAAAAGCGGATTTTGTTGAATTTGCGCGCTTTTTTGGTTTTAGCTTTTTTACTTTTGAGGACGAGTTATGACGACGGAAAATTGGGTCTTGGCGTCGGCGATCGTTTTAGCGTTCGCGGCGTTCGGATATTTTTACGGGGCGACGTTTTTTTGGCGGCGGTTGGCGGCCGTCGCGACGAAAGAGGGGCGGTTCGAGGACGCCGAACGGGCGTACCGTCGGGCGTCGGCGATCGCGCCGCGGGACGCTCGCCTTTGGTTTTGGCGGGGGCTGACGGAGCGTCGGCTCGGGCGGCTCGACGACGCGTTGGAATCGTTGCGTCGAGCCGGCGAACTCGATCCGGACGCCGAAGAGGTTTTCGCCGAACGGGCCGATATTTTCCGTTCGCGCGGCGAACTCGACGAAGCGTTGCGCGAATTGAATTGGCTCGTCGAGACGCGACCGGCGCCGTACGACGCGCGGCTGACGCGGAGTTCGGCGCTGATCGAGCTCAAACGTTTCGCCGAAGCGATCGAGGATTGCGACTGGCTGATCGCGAACGGCGACGAAGCCGCCTGCGCCGGAGCGTTCAACAATCGCGGCGTCGCGAAGTCGGCGCTCGGCCGGTACGAGGAGGCGGCGGTCGATTTCGAAACGGCGTATTTGATCGACCCGCGTTTCGCGATCGCCCGGGCGCATTGCGCCGGAACTTGGTTGCGACGCGGCGCGCCGGAGAAGACGCTCCAACTTTGCGACGCGATTTTGAACGTCGAGCCGGAGTGCGGCGTCGCTTGGCGGTATCGCGGCCTGGCGAAGCGGGCGCTCGGCGACGCGGAGGGCGCGACGATCGATTTGCGGCTCGCCGAGGAACGGGGCGCTTGACCGAAGCGACGACGGCGGTTTAATAGAAGCGAACGGAAACGCCGGAACGGGAACGCGCTCGTTGCGGACGTCCGACGACGAACGACGAACGGAGACAAAACGAAATGAACGACGCGGCGACGCGGGAAATTTTCGTCGAGGATCTCGACGATCCGAGATTGCGACCTTATCGGAACTTGCGCGAACGAACGTTGCGCGGCGAATCGATCTTTGTCGCCGAAGGCGCGCTCGTCGTCGAGCGGCTTTTGCGGTCGCGGTTCGGCGTCGAGTCGATTTTGACGACGCGGAAAGAGACCGGGTTCGGCGACTGCTTGTCGCTCGTTCCGCCGGACGTTCCGATTTACCGCGTCGACGAGCGGGCCGCCGCGAACGAACTCGTCGGTTTCGAGTTTCATCAAGGGATTCTCGCCGTCGGAAAACGCGCGCCGACGCCGACGTTTCTCGAAGGGCTCGACGCGATCTTCG
>CAZIJJ010000008.1:58397-123107 GCA_964539525.1 uncultured Planctomycetaceae bacterium
GAGAAAACGGAGAAAACGGAGAAAACGGAGAAAACGGAGAAAACGGAGAAAACGGAGAAAACGGGCGGGGCGGCGAAGACTCCGGCGCGAGCGGAACCCGGTTTTTGTCGCGGCGCGGCGGCGCGTTCGTCGTCCTGCCGGACGCGACGAAGCCCGATAATTTGGGCTTGACGTTCCGATGCGCGGCGGCGCTCGGGGCCGAAGCGGTCGTTTTGGGCGAGCGGTGCTGCGACCCGTTTTCTCGCCGAGCGCTCCGCGTTTCGATGGGCGGCGTCCTGCAAACCCCGATCTTCCGCGCCGAAAATCTGCTCGACGAGATCGCCGAGGCGCGGCGCCGTCGAGACGTCCGCTTTTTCGCGACCGCGCTGAGCGACGACGCCGCGTCGCTGCCGGAGATCGCCGATTGGCCGGAACGAACCGCGTTCGTTTTTGGGAACGAATACTCCGGTTTGTTGCGGGAATTTATCGACGCGTGCGACGGCGTCGTAACGATCCCGATGCGTTCCGACGTCGACTCGCTGAATCTCGGCGTTTCGGTCGGCGTTTTTCTGTACGAATTTAACCGTTCGCGAGGGCGGCGGACGGGTCGCGGCGCGAAAAAATGAAAATCTTGTCAAAAACGTATTTTTGCGCTTTTATTGCAACGAAACTTTTATCGCAATTTTTAAGGAGACGTTAAAATGGAGAAAACGCGAGTTTTGAACGGGTGGAATTTGGGCGCCGCCGTCTTGGCGCTCGGAGCGTTCTGCGGTTGCGTCGCCGAACAGGCGCCGATTCCGGGCGAAACGGAGACCGCTTCCTCGACGACGACCGACGGCGGAGCGTCCGGCGAAGCGAAAGTCGGCGAAACGAAGAGCGCCGAGCCCGCCGAACCGGAGTTCGTCGAGAAGAAAGCCGACGTCGGCGCGACCGGCAAGGGCGAGTACGGCGTTTCGTCCGAACAGCCCATGTCGATCGTTACCGTCCCGGTTTCGACGTATTTTAAAGCGCAGGAAGCGGCGGTTTTCCGAATGCAGATCCCGTCGGCGATGAACCTCTTCCAAGCGAGCGAAGGACGTTATCCGAACTCAGAGGAAGAGTTTATGACAAAAATTATCAAGGCGAACCAAATCGTTCTGCCGGAATTGCCGGAAGGCGACGTCTACTTTTACGACGTGCAAACGAGCGAGTTGAAGATTCGTTCGCAAAAGAAAAACTGACGGCGGCGCGGCTCGTTTTCCGAAAAAAACGGGCCGGAAAGTTGACAAAACCGGCGAAATCGGCAAAATCGAACGGCGCGGCGAAACGCTCTCAAAACGGGACGTTTCGCCGCGCGTTGTTTTGGCGGCGACCGGGCGGTCAGCGGTCGAACGAATCGTCAAATTCGGCGAAAACGCTCCGACGGCGCTCCGCTTCCGCGTCGAGAAGAGCGGACGAAAGCGCGACGGTTTCCGCGAGCGGGTCGGCGAGATCGACGGTTTCAAACGTCTCGAACGTTTCAAGCGTTTCGGCGAGCGCGTTCGGCTCCGCGAAGACGGCGGACGACGTTTTGAGCCCGGTGACGACGACCGTTCCGACGCGCGTCCAAACGCCGGTTCCGACGCCGTTCGCGTCGACGAGTTCGACGCGGATTTCATATTCGCCGTCGGCGGCGTAAACGCGTCCAAAATCCGCGGCGGTCGCCGTTTCGTTCAAAACGTCGAACGGGCTTCCGTCCCCCCAATCGATCCGCCAACGAACGATCGCGGCGTCGGGACTCGTCAGCGAGAGGCGAACGACGCCCGGAAGCGCCGAAAAAACGGTCGTTTGCGCCGAGACGACCGGCGCCGCGTCGACGCGCGCAACTTCGGCGCGTCCGGTTTTCCTCTTGCCGTCGGCGTCGATCGTTTGATAAGCGACGAAATTCGAACTCGTTTTCACGTCGGACGACGAAATCCAAATCGACGTTCCTTTTTGCGTTTTCGTTTCGTAAATGCCGTCGCCGTTCAGATCCCAAACGGTCGTTCCCTCCGCCGGCGCGACGGCGCTCAGGTCGACGCGCGAATCGCCGACGAACGTCAGCCGGGCGCCGACTGCGAGCGAAACGTTCGCGACCGCCGAGCCGACGAACGCCGTTTCGGACGACAGAATCTTCGGCTCGACGACGACCGCGTCGCCGAACGAGCCGCCGGCGGCGAGAAAGTCCGCGTCGAGCGAAACGCCGACCGATTGCGCGACGTTGTAATTCGCCGGAGTGAAGACGAGAACGTCGGTCGAAAGCGCGACGCCGTCGGGCGCGGCCAGGTAAACGACGACGTTCGACGTCGGCTTCGTTTTGAGAGCGAAGTTAAACGTCTCTTCGCCCGAGACGTTCAGCGCGATCGACGAAACGCCGGAAACGGTCGTCGCGGCCCATTTTTCGACCTGAACGCTCGCCGTCAAACGGGCCGTTTCGATCGGGCCGAGCGCGCCGGAACCGTTGGCGATCGTTCGCGCCGTCCAGTCGAACGCGAAATATTTCGCGCCGATCTTTTCCGGAGCGACCGTCAGCGTCGCGAAAACGGTTTCGCCGGGCGCGAGTTCGAACGCGGTCGGGTCGAGCGTCGAACCGTCGGCGCGTCGAAATTCGTAAAGGAGCGACGCGGCGTCGACGCCGGAAATTTGGAGTTTCGAGAAGGCGACCGTTTTCGTTCCGGCGTTCAAGATCGCGACGGTTCGCGTCGATTGGGCGTCGCCGACGGCGACGGCTCCGAAATCGAGGGGCGCGCCGTCGAGCGTTTCGTTCGTTTCCGCGTCGAAAAAGCGGATCGAGTCGGCGAAGGTCGGGGTCGCGACGCTCGCCGCGGCGACGTTGTCGACGACCGTCGATTTTGAATCGAACGTCGGTTCGTATTCGGACGCCGGGTTGCGATAAGTCGCGGCGCTCGCGGCGGTCGACGCGACGTTTCGAGCGACGTAAACGTTTTCGAACGCCGTTTTGCCGACGCAGTGCGCGGCGCCGCCGTTTTGCGTCGCGCGGTTCGCCCAAAAGGTCGAGTTGGCGAAGGACGCGACGCCGGAGCTCGCGTTCGAGATCGCCCCGCCGTTTTTCGCCGAGTTTTCGAGGAAGAGCGAATCGCGAACGGCGAGCGTTCCGCCGTCGACGATCGCCCCGCCGAACGCGGCCGCTTCGCAACGGACGAACGAAACGCCGGAAAGAGTCGCCGCGCCGTAATTGGCGAGACCGCCTCCCGAATCGCCGGTCGAAACGGACGTCGAAACGACGGCGTCGGCGAGCGTCAACGACGCGCCGGCCCAATTCAACAGCGCGCCGCCGTCGGACGCCGCGACGCAACCGTCGAAGTTCGCGCCGGAAAGGACGAGCGTTCCGGCGTTCGAAACGGCGCCGCCGCCCGTCGTCGCGGAGTTGTCGGCGAAACGGAGTTCCGCGCCGGAAAGGGCCCCGTCGATCGAGAGCGCGCCGCCGACTTTTGCGGAACAGTTTTCAAACGACGACGCCAGAATCCAGGAGTTCGCGCCGTTCGAACCGCTTTCGACGGCGACGGCGCCGCCGTTCGTCGCGTCGCCGTTCGCGAAGGCGGCGTTTCGGATTTCAAAATAGCCGGTCGAGAAGATCGAGCCGCCGTCGCCGTCGGCCGAGTCGGCGTCGAATCGGGCTCCGTCGACGGCCAGGACGCCGCCGTTGAAGACGGATCCGCCGTCTTCTGAAGCGCGGTTCGTCGCAAACGTCGCGTCGACGAGTTTGAGTTCGGCGTTCGAATCGACGTAGATCGCGCCGCCGGAGCCCGTCGCTTCGTTCCGTTCGAATCGGGCGTCGGTCAGCGCGATCGCGCCGCCGTAATTGAAGATCGCGGCGCCGTTTTGCGCGGAGTTGTCGGCGAAAGTCGCGTCGACGACGAGCGTTTCGCGGTCTTCGAGTCCGACGTTGTAAAGGCCGCCGCCGGCGTTCGCCGCGACGTTGCCCAGGAACGACGCGGAGTCGAGATCGAGATAACCGGCGAAGTTGTAAAGGCCGCCGCCGGCGCCGGACGTCGCGGCGTTATCGGTCAGGAGCGCGCCGTCGAGGACGGCCGAGCCGCCTTTTAAGTAGACGCCGCCGCCGGTCGCCGCCGAGTTGTTCGCGACGGTCGTTCGGGTCAGCGTCAGGTCGCCGCCGTCGACGTAAATCCCGCCGCCGAGGCTCGCCGCGCCGGTCGCGACGTTGTCGGAGACGACCGAGTCGATCAGGGTCAGGCGTCCGCCGTCGACGTAAATTCCGACGCCGAGCGCGTCGCTCGAGACGTTTCCGACGATCGCGCAGTTCGTCGCCGTCAGGTTGCAGAACGCGCCGACTTGAACGCCGACGCCTTTGCGCGTTCCGTTTTCCGACGACGGGTTCGCGGCGCCGCCGGTCAACGTCAAGCCGATCAGCGAAACGGAGCGTTCGTCGCTCGCGCTTCCGCCGTATAAAAGGAGAACCTGGCTTTTGCCGCCGCGGTCGACGACGACGCCGCCGACGTCCGACGCGTCGACGGTTACGTCTTTATTAATGGACAGCGCTTTCGAGAGTTCGATCGTTCCGCCGAGCGAAAAACGGATCGTCGACGAGACCGTTTTGCCGTTGATTTGGCGCCCGGCGTAATCGAGCGCTTCGCGCAGGGAGATTTTGCCGTCCGATTCCGACGCGACGTCGGCGAGCGTCGTCACCCAAATCGCGGCGTCGTCGGTTTCGTCGGCGACGAAGGAGTCGGCCAACGCTTTAAAGTCGGCGGAACCGGCCGTCAACGCGAGGAGCTCGCGGTTTTCCAAACGTTCGAGGCGCGCCGAGCGCAACGCGGGACGGCGCGCGGACGGCGACGGTTGCGAAGAGAAACGGGAACGCGAATGTTTCATCTGAAAGGGTCTCCTAAAGCGAGCTCTTGCGACGATCGGACGATTTTCCGACGATTAGTCGGCGGTTTCAGGGGGAAAAGCGCGACGGCGGTCGACGCGGCGTCGAGCGCGCTTTCCATTATAACGAAAAAACGCGAACGGCGCAAACGGTTTTTGCGACTCCCCTTTGTTTTGACGTTTCCGGCCGCCAAAAGTTGCGCGTCGTCGGCGATTTTCCCCGATTTTAACGGACGTTCGTTTCGATTTTGCGTTTTTTGCGGGGAAAACGGTTTGCGTCGGCG
Organism: uncultured Planctomycetaceae bacterium; assembly: GCA_964539525.1. GTDB lineage: Bacteria > Planctomycetota > Planctomycetia > Pirellulales > Thermoguttaceae > RUG369. The sequence goes on from CAZIJJ010000008.1 coordinate 63,509, forward strand.
TTATTTGGAGGCGTTGTGAAAATCTTTCGTTCGTTTCGCTTTTTTGGCCGGGCGTTCGTCGGCGTCGATCCAAAGGGTTACCGGGCCGTCGTTGACGAGCGAAACGGCCATGTCGGCGCGAAAAACGCCGGTTTCGGTCGGCGCGCCGAGCGAGCGGAGTTCGGCGACGAAGAGTTCGTAAAGGCGTTTCGCCGTTTCCGGAGGGGCCGCGTCGACGAATCCGGGCCGGTTGCCTTTAACGCAATCGCCGAAGAGGGTGAATTGGCTGACGACGAGCGCGGAGCCGCCGACTTGCGCCAGGTTGAGGTTCATACGGCCTTCGGCGTCGTCGAAGACGCGGAGCGCGACGATTTTTTTCGCCAAATAGCGGACGTCGTCTTCGTCGTCGCCGACGCCGACGCCGAGCAGGACGAGGAGACCGCGGTCGATCTTTCCGGAAACGCGACCGCCTTCGGTTTTGATCGCGACGCTCGCGGAAGCGACGCGTTGAACGCAAGCTCTCATAATAAGCGGAAAACGAGGGGGTGGGGGGAAGCGGCGCGGCGCGAGAGGGGCCCGTCGAGTTCGACCGTCAAGAACGACCAAAAGACCGAGTCGACGCTTGCGCGTTTCGTCGGTCGGTTCGCGTTTGATCGGGCGAAATAAGCGGTTCGACCGTTCGTCGTCGACGCGTCTTTCAACGCGGCGTCGCGCGGAAACGGGGAAGAAAGAGTCGACCGGCGCCGAGTCGTTCGTTTTTTTAGAAAAAATCGAATAAAACGGCGGACGACGCGAAGCGAAGGGGCGCGCGGTCGACTTCTCGGTTATTTTTCGTCTTTTCGTCGGAAACTGCGCGGCTTCTCGGAGGAAACCGCCGGAACGCAATCCTTTTTAGTTCCGTCGCGGACGAAAGACGATCAAACGAGTTCTTTCTTGGAACCGACCAACGAGCGCAAACGTTCGGCGAGAAGAGCCGAGTCGAACGGTTTGCGGAACGTCTCGTTGATGCTGGAGCGGTCGAAGCTCGTGCTGCCGCCGTCGTCGGGCAGGAGGGCGATGAGGATAATTTCGCCGAATTCCGGGTTGCGACGGAGGTTTTGACAAATTTGCAACGCTTCCGCGCGACCGATCGAGAAGTCGACGATGATGCAGTCCGGGTGGAAGCTTTCGGCTTGGATGCCGGCGTCGAACCCGCTGGCGGCGACCGCGACTTTGAACGCTTTTTCGGTCGGCAATTCGCGTTTAACGTTTTCGATAAGAACCTGGTCTTGCGCGACGATCAAAACCTTGGCCAAGGTTTCGTCTTCCAAATCGCCGAGCGGCATTCCGTGTTCTTTGAGGAATTTGATCAGGCATTCGCGCGGGATGCGGCGGTCTTGCGAACCCGGGATGCGATAACCCTTGAGGCGACCGGAGTCGAACCATTTGCTAACGGTGCGAGGGGCGACCTTGCAGATCTTGGCGACCTGACCGGTGGTAAAAACCTTCATTGCAGACTCTCCGATGAAAATTGTATTTGCGGTAGGCGTCCGACGAAATTTCAAACCAAAATCCGTTTCAATTTGAAATTTGCCGTCCCGAGCGCTCGCGTTGCGAACGCGATCCTTCGTCGTTCGCGGCGCCGACGCGCGGTCGGGATTTAACGAAAAATAGCGGACGGGCGCGCTTCGCAAGCGAAAAACGCTCGACTCCGTTTGACTGGTAACGTTTTCGGCGTTTTTCTTTCGCGTTCATCAGTAAAAACCGGAATAATCGCAAAATTATTTTTTCCCGGCAAATTTGATTTCAACGAATGCGCCGAAATTCGACCGTCGTTTTATTTTTGCGACGAAACGCGGCGTCGCGTCGCAAAAACGCGTTAAAAAGCGTTTCCGGTCGTCGGCTTTTTAAGGAACGCGTCCTTTGTCGGCCTTGCTCGGAAAAAACTTTTTAATCGCGTCGTAGGGTTCTCATCGGCGTTAAGGGTCGACCGACTTTAAGGAGTTTTAGTTTTCGTTCAAATTAAGCGGGTCGAGACGGTCGTCGCGCTTTCGACGGCGGCGCCGTTCGCGTTAAAATGGGGGAAAAGGAGGGAAAACGCCGGAAAACGCGAACCGGGTAAACGATAAAATAGGCGAGTCGAGTAAAATGCGTAAAATAAAACGGGCGCGGTTGAGGCGGGGTTGCGACGATTGTCGGCAAAGCGCCGATCGTAGCGAAAATAACGAGGGCGGCGAATCGTTTTAAAAAATAAAATCGAATAAAACGGCGCGATTTGTGGAAGTTTGAGGAAATTTCGTTAAAATGGTGGGGAGCGAAGCTCGACGAGCGTCGCGGCGGCGTACTCTGTAGCGAGGGCGGCGGAAACCGGTTCCGACGCTCGTTCGAGGGGCGCCGAAAAAATGCGACGAGCGCGACGGAGCGCGGGCGGTCGAGCGAACGGATCAACGGAGCGAAACGAGGCGGCAAACGGTGAACGAGTCTTATTTTCTTGTCGAACACGCGGTTTTCTCGGTGAATTGGGCGCGGCGAGCGGCGAGCGGGCGGAACGAAACGGCTCTTTTGAAGGCGACCGACGGCGCGTCGCAGGCCGATTTGGACGGGGCGCGCGATTGGGCGTCGCGAGTCGAGCCGTTCGACGGCGGGTACGATCCGCGCAATCTCTTTTTCTTTCCGACGACGAGCGGGTCGTTCGCCGTCGGGCGGCTGACCCCGGCGCCGCCGGAAGCGGGGGAAGGCTCGTTCTATTTTCAAACGTTTTTCGTCGAGGAGGACGCGTTCTTCCAATGCGGGGCGAATCCGGTCGCGCTGCTGCATTTGGCGCTGAACACGACGCGGTTTTCCCTTTATCGACCCGGCGCCGCGCTCGAGCCGTTCCGCTTGGAGACGCGGGCGTCCTGGATCGATTGGCCCGAATTGCGGCGAACGACGGAGAAGATCGGCGTCCGGGCGTTGACGACGCTGATCCAAACGGCGCTCGATTCGAGCCGCTCGACCTTTGTTTCCGATTACAACGCGTTTCTCGTCGTCGCGGCGCTTTTCGAGCTGACGCCGATCGACTGGCGCCCGGAGTTGACGTTCGCGGTTGGAGCGCGGTTCCGCGACGAGTTTTCGCTCCGTCTCGTCGGCGCGACGGCGAAGCGCGGAGTCGAGCCGCCTTGCGTCGAGGAGGGAACGCCCTGCGTCGATTTGCGGGACGTCGTCGAAAACGACGACGCGTACCCGATCGAAAACGCCTGGGCCGCGCTGGTCGAATTGGCGTTGAAAACGGATCGCGTCGATTACCTGTACGAGCGGATCGCGGAGGATTTTTTTCTCCGGAGAAACGACCGCGACGCCGACGACGTCGAGCGCGGCCTTTCGACCGACGAAATCGCCGAGTTGGGGTTGCGTTGGCGTTTGGGGCTGGAAAATCTTCTGCGCGGAGAGGCGAACGACGGCGAGACCGGCGAGCGGGACGACGCGGCTTTCGACGACGCGCCGTCTTGGGAAGACGAGCGGGACGACGAAACGGAGTCGTTTTTCGGCGGCGAATTTCAAGGCGGGTGGAAGGATTCCGACGGCGACGAGCGTTGGCGGATCGACGAGTCGGACGCGTTCGAAGCCGAGACGTTCGAGCGGGCGGAGCGCCGGGAGAGCGAGCGGAGCGGCCCGGAATTCGTCTTGAAAGTCGTCGATTCGAGCGAGCCGGACGACGGGGCGGATCCGCGCGACCGGGAAAAAGATCGGGAAGAAAACGCGGCGCAAGATAAAAACGGTAAAAAAGGAAAAAACGGCGAAAACGATAAAGTCGGCGAAAACGGCGGCGCGACGCCGAACGTCGGTTCGGACGGCGTCGACGTTTTCGCGGGCGAATCGTTTGAGGAAGAATGGGCGTCGCGGTTGCGGAGCGAGAAAAACGGCGGAAACGGAGAAATCGACGAAAACGACGGCGAGATCGACGAATTTGACAAAACGCTCGACGCTTTGCGCCGCGCGTTCGCCGAAAAAGACGGGTTCGCCGCTTCGAACGGGGCGCGGAGAACGGCGGTCGTCGGCAATTTCGACGATTTCCTCAAATGGTTGAAACGGGGGCGGGCGAACGACGAGACGCTCGGGTTGGACGCGTTGGCCGAGTTGAACGCTTTTTTGGGCGAGCCCGGCGCCGACGCGCTCGAACGGCTGAAAAGGGCGATCGCGGAGCGCGTCGGGCGCGACGCGGACGTCGAGCCGTCGGAACGGGACGTTCTCCGATTGCGGTTGGCGCCGTTCGCGGCTCTGTCGGCGGAGTTTCCAAGGTGGGACAAGGAATTGCGGCGTTTCGACGCGCTCGTCGACGACGCGCTTCTCGGCGGCGACGAAGAGGTCGCCGCGTTGAGCGATTTTTGGCGGCGTTGGCGCCGGGAGCTCGACGGCGAGACGATCGCCCGAATCCGCGGCGCTTACGAAACGCGTTTGCGAGGCCGTTGGGAGGCCGGCGGCGGGGGCGCGATCGACCGAACCGACCGACTTTTGGCGGCGTTGGCCGTGTACGGAGCGCTTTTTATGGAGCGATAACGGATAAAAAAACGAGGGTTGAAAAATGAAGCGGATTTTAGCGGACGGACTCGTCGCGGCGGCGCTCGGCGTCGGATGCGTCGTCGCGGCGGACGAGCCGCGAACGGACGGCGCGGCGGCGTTGAAGTCGGAAAAAACGGCGAAAACGGCGAGCGCGGAAACGTCGGCGCGAGCGGGAAAAACGGCGGTTTCCGAAAAGTCGAAAAAGACCGAAAACGCCGAAAAGTCCGATGCGGCGGCCCCGCCGGAAAACGACGCGGCGCGGCTCCGACGAGCGGTCGCGGAAACCGTCGCGGCGACGGTCGACGAGCCGGAGAAATTGCGGCGTCTCGACAGAACGGCGCCTCTTTGGGTCTCGGCCGACCGCGAGCGCGTCGTTGTCGGCGGCGTCGTTTGTCTCCGCGAGGGCCCGCTCGAATTTTTCGCCTGCCGTCGGGGGAGCAAGGAACACGAATCGATCGTTTCGATCGACGCGCCGCCGCACTTGATACACGCGGCGCTTTTGGCCGTCGGCGCGAAACAGGGAAAACCGGCGAAATTCGATCCGGAGTTCGTTCCGCCGAGCGGCGAGGAGATCGCGATCGAGTTGCGTTGGCGCGACGCGGAGACCGGCGAAGTTCGCAAGATCCGCGCGGAGGAAACGGTGCGCGAAGCGGAGACCGGGCGCGAGCTTGCGTCGACCTGGGTCTTTACCGGCGGGCTTTTCGGCGTCGACGCGGAGGGAAAAAAATATTATTTGGCGAACGTAACCGGAGAAATTATCGGCGTTTCGAACTTTCCGGGTTCCGTCCTCGACCTGCCGTTCGAGAGTTCGAGCGACAATTCGCTTTTGACGTTCGAGGCGAACGCGGAGAAGATCCCGCCGACCGGAACTCAGGTCGCGTTGATTTTAACGCGCAAAAATAAGTCGAAAAACGGCGCGGAGCGCAAACGATGAACGGCGAATTTAACGATTGGGAAAAAGACGGCGGTTCGAGAAGTTGGAACGGTTTCGGAAACGTCGGCGGTTCGGAGAATCCGGGCGGTTGCGGCAGTGTCGGCGGTTACGGCAATGTCGGCGGTTCGGGAAATCCGAACGGTTACGGCAGTGTCGGCGGTTCGGGGAATCCGGGCGGTTTCGGCGCCGTCGGGGCGAATCGGTTGACGGCGGAGGATCGGGCCGCGCTCGTTCGAACGGCGGCGACTTACCGGTCGACGCTTTTGATTTTTGTGTTCCTTATTCTGGCCGCTTTGGCGATCGCGCCGTCGTTGGCCGAGCGGATCGCGTTGTCGATCAACCGGGGCGCCGAGCGGGCGAAACTCGAAGCGGCGCGCGAGTTTTTGGCGGAGAATCCCGCCGCCGCCGAGCGGGCGCGGATCCCTTACGTCGCGAAATTGGCGGCGCCGAGCGTCGTCGGCGTCAAAACGAACCGCGTCGAGCGAACGTTTTTCGGCGGCGTCCAATACGCCGAAGGGCAGGGCTCCGGCGTGATCGTCGACGCGGACGGGTTCGTCGTAACGAACTTTCACGTCATTTGCGAAAACGGGCGGCTCGTCGACGGCGTCGAGCTCGTGTTGAGCGACGGGCGAACCGTTTCGACCGGCATTACGCTGATCGGGTTCGACGAAACGCTCGACGTCGCGGTCTTGAAAATCGAGGAGCCGAATTTGACGCCGATCGCCTGGGGCGACAGCGACGCGCTGGAAGTCGGCGCCGCCGTGATCGCGCTCGGCAACCCTTACGGCTTGGCGCAAACCGTTACGCAGGGGATCGTTAGCGCGAAAGAACGGTTCGTCGTGAACGAAAACGGCGTCGCGTCGCAGGAGTTTCTCCAAACGGACGCGGCGATTAATCCCGGCAACAGCGGCGGCGCGCTCGTCGACGAAAGCGGCGAGCTGGTCGGGATCAACACGGCGATTTACGGCGACCGGTATCAGGGGATCGGCTTCGCGCTTCCAAGCGCCCGAGTGCGCGAGGTTTACGAGGAGATCGCGAGGAATTATCGGGCGACTTACGAGCGGCGATAGCGGCGGGTTTTTAGGTTCCAACGGTTCTTGCGGAGGCGATATTAATATGGCGAATTGGACGACGGAAAAACGACGCGTCGCGGTCGGTCGCGTTTCGTTGGCGGCGGCTTCGTCGGCGGCGTTGGTCGCCGCGGCGTTCGGCGTTTCGACGGGACGGGCGGCGGAGGCGAACGACGGAGCGGGCGCGGCGGCGATCGCGGAGGAATCGACCGAAACGAAACGGAGCGCGGCGGCGGTCGAGCTTTTCGGCGACTTGAATTTTGAACACGGTTTTCAAATCGTCGACGGTTCGGAAACGCTCGGCGTTTTGCGTTTGCCGTTGACGGGCGAAAAGGCGGAGAGCGTCGGCGCGCCGACTTGGAAACTTGCGCAACATTGGTCGAAATTCGACTTGTCGCGACCGGAAACGCGGACGACGACCGAAAACGAGGCCCGCGCCGCGACGCCGGGGCTCGCCGTCGCTCGAACGAAAACGGCGGACGGAACGGTCGCGCTGCGGTTGGAAGTCGCGGCCGAAGCCGAGTACGACGCCCCGCGCCGCGCCGGTCAAAATTGGCTGCATCTCTTGTTGCAACGGGACTTCGCGCCGTCGGAGCGCGTCGCGTTCGCCGACGTCGAGTCGTTGGTTTTTACCTGCGACGCGCAAGTTTTGCGTTCCGAATGGTCGGCGAGCGACGGCGAATTCGACCCGAATCTGCACGCGACGCAGGCGTCCGTTTACTTCGCGATTTCAAACGACGACCCGGATTCTCCCGATTACCGCGACTATATCTGGTTCGGCGTTTCGTTTTTCGACAGTCGTTGGGAAATTCAAAGCCGTTACGTCGCGGTCGACGGCGACCCGCGGACGATCGGAACCGGAAAGTTGATCTATCGGCTCGGCGAACAAAAAACGATCGACGATATTTTAGGGGGCGTCAACCCGTTTTCGATGAAGCCGGTTCGAATCGAGATCGACTTGGCGCGTTACCTCGGCGACGCGCTTCAAGCGGCGAAAGAACGGAATTTTTTGACGGAAACCCGCGTCGAGCAGATGAAGTTGGCGCATTTTAACTTCGGTTGGGAAACGCCCGGGACGTACCGCGCCGCGTTGGAGATCAAGGGGCCGCGCCTCGTCGCGACGCCGAAAAAAACGATCGGCGACGCTAAATAAACGGGAAAGAAAAGAAATCGCGCTAAATAGCAAAACGCCGAACGGCTCGTTGGGAGCGGTTCGGCGTTTTCGCGTTTCGACGGAGCGCGTCGAAGCGGAACGTCGGCGGCGATCAGAGAACGCTCGGAACGTCGAATTCGATCGGCGTTTTGGCGTCGACGACGTTCACCTTCCATTCCGATTTCGACGCGTCTTTGTATTCCGCCGGAAGGAGGTCTTTCGGGAACATTTCCGGCGTCGGTTGCGACGGGTCGTATTCGGCGTTCGGGTCGACTTCGTTTCCGGCGGCGTCGACCCAAATTTCCTTCGAAAGGGTCAGGACGTATTCGCCCGGCATGACGCCCGCCATTTTGGCGCCGGGAGTAACGACGCGGAACGTTCCGTCCGCTTGGGTCAGCCCGGACGCGGGGCGGCGCGACGTTCCGTCCGCTTGAAGCGGATCGACCGGAGACATCGTAACGACGATTCCCTCGACCGGGGCGCCGTCGACGGTGATCTTGCCGGTAACGTCGACGACGCCGAACGTGTTGCGCGGGCCGCAACCGATCGCCGCCGACGCCAAAGCGCAAAGAGCGACAAGGGTGAAAAGCGCTTTATTCATGGGTTTTTCTTTCCGTATTTTATTTTCGACGAAATTTCGTCGATTTTGTCAATATTGTCGGTAAGGAAAGCGGAACGGCGCGGCGAAACCGCGTCGAACCGCGCCGTTCGATCGTTCGAGCGTCAAACGGCGATCAGAGCGAGACGTCGGTTTCGCCGCCCGCGGCGGTTCCGAGCGCGCCCCAAACGCCGTACGGGCTCTTGCCGCCTTTGCCGCGGTAATCGTCGTTGTTGGCCGACGCGTCGCCGCAGTCGATCGTTTCGCTAACGAAACGGACGGAACCGTCGCACATGCAGACGTTGACGCCGCCGGAGTGGTACGAACCGGCGGAAATGATCGAGCGTTCCGCGTCCGACGTCGAGTAAATGCAGTGGACGGAGTTCGGCGGAAGCGCCGTGTTGAACGCCGAGTAAATGTATTGACCGTCGCACCAACGGCGGCCGAGCCAGGGGCGCGTAACGGCGGAAGAGACGAACGAGTTGACGTCGTCCGGATCTTGGTAACCGACGCAAGTCGAGGCCCATTGCGGGTTTTTACCGGTCAAAATACCGGTTTTGATGTTGCGCGTCTGCTCGTCGGAGCCGCCGGTCGTCGCGTGCGTCGGGACTTCGGCGAACATCAGCGTGTTGCTTGTGCCGTCGGAAATGTAGGCGAAGCTGCGGGTCGTGTTTCCGTTGTCGACGCAGAACGGGCCGCGGGATTTCGAACCGTCCGGGCCGAAGTAGCGCGAAGCGATCGTCGCGTCGCCGAGGCCGGCGCGGTAGTTCGTCCGACCGGGGAACCATTGCGCGGGGGAGTCGGAACCGGACGGGTCGCTCGGGCAGATTTTGCCGGGCATGTCGACGTACCAGCAGGCGATGTTCCATTCCCAGGGGTTCGCTTTGTAGCCGTCGATTTTCGCGTCGGTGCGGGAACTGCGCGGGTTGCCCGGCTCGCTGAGGACGAGGTTGCCGCCGTTGGCAAATTCGTTCCAGGCGGCGGTTTGTTCGACGTAAGGCAAGATCAGCACGAGCCAGCTGACCCGCGACATAGTCGAGTTGTTTTGCGCGATCGGCGGGAGGTAATTGCGAACGTCGTGGAAGTTTTGCGCGGACAAGCCGAGTTGTTTCAGGTTATTCGTGCATTGCATGCGGCGGGCGGCTTCGCGAGCGGCTTGAACGGCGGGCAACAGCAACCCGATCAAAATGCCGATGATCGCGATGACGACCAACAGCTCGACGAGCGTGAAGCCGGAACGGCGAGCGGAAGTCATGGGCGTTTCTCCTTTGTAGACTTTTACAGAGACGGACGAGCTCGTTGTGAAAAACGACGTCGGAGCGACGCGCCGGGGAACGGCGACCACGAGCTGCGCTCCGACGCGAAAACCGTCTGGTAATTATACCGTCAAAACCGCTTGTTTGAAGGGGGCGACTTCGCGTTTTTTCGGTAAAAATCGGGCGAAACGGTCGCTTCGAAAAACCGGATTCTTTCGGTCGTGCGGGTTGCGCGGCGTCGGCGGAGCGAAAAGACGGCCAAAAAGATGGGTAAAGTGCAAAAAAGACTTGATTTTTAACGATAATGCGGGTAAACTTATAAAAAGGCTTGCTCTTTGCGTGAAAAAAAGCGCTCTTCGAGAGCGAGAGAACCGAAAAAAGATAACGGCGCGTCGCGTCGACGCGCCGCGATTTGTTCGAAAGCTCCGCGCCGACGTCGCGCGGGTTTCGCCCCTTGTCGCTCGACGGCGAGCCCGGGCGAAGGGCGACGGCGGCGAAAGCGTCGCGTTTAAAAGTTAGAAACGTCGTTAAGGAATTTTCATGGCGAGACTGAATTATCTTGGAATTCTGAACAAACAGGGACTTTTGAGCAAAAATCAGGTTCTGGAGGCGCAGGAACTCTCGAAAAAAACCGGGATCAAGTTGCCGGAAGCGCTCAAACAACTCGGGTACGCGACGGCGGAACAGATCGCGCAAGCCATCGCGACGGAACACGGGCGGCGTTACGTCGATTTGAGGGACGTCGCGATTCGCCCGGCGGTCGTCGAGTTGATTTCCGAGTCGATCGCTCGCGAAAACTGCGTCCTTCCGTTCGAAGAAGACGGCGACGCGCTGGAAGTCGTCGTCAGCGACCCGGACGACGTCGAAGTCTTTGAAAAGTTGCGCTTTATTCTGCAGCGCCCGATCGAGCCGTTGATCTCGACCCGGGAGGCGATCTTGGAGGCGGTCAACCGCCATTACGGGCAGAACGTCGGCGAGTCGGCGGACTCGATGATCCAGGACATGACCGACACGGCGATCAACTTCACCGTCGTCGAAAGCGACGGCGACGCGCTCAACAACGTCGCGGGCGGAAGCTCCGAATCCGACGCGCCGATCGTTCGGCTTTGCGACCAGATTATCGCCGACGCCGTTCACCTGCGCGCCTCCGACATTCACATCGAGCCGTTCGAAGACCGCGTCCGCATCCGCTACCGCATCGACGGCAAACTCGTCGAACGCGATTCGGTGCCGAAACGTTTCCAGGGGGCCCTGATGTCGCGCTTTAAGATTCTTTCGCGTCTCGACATCGCGGAGCGCCGCCGAACGCAGGACGGCCGTATTAAGCTGACGCTCGGCGAAAAAGAGCTCGACTTGCGCGTTTCGGTCATTCCGACGAACCACGGCCAGTCGATCGTCATGCGTATTTTGGACAAGGACAACATCCGCATCAGCCTCGTTCAACTCGGGTTCAGCGAACGCGACTACAAGCGTTTCCAACAGTTGATCGTCCGTCCGAACGGCATTATTCTCGTTACCGGGCCGACCGGGTCGGGGAAAACGACGTCGCTTTACGCCGCGCTCAACGAACTCAACACGCCGACGCGCAAGATCATCACCGCCGAAGACCCGGTCGAGTATTACCTCCCGGGGATCAACCAGGTCGAAATTAAGCACCAGATCGGCCTCGACTTCGCGGCGGTCATCCGCTCGATGTTGCGTCAGGCGCCGAACGTTATTCTCGTCGGCGAAATGCGCGACTTGGAAACCGCGTCGATGGGGATCCAGGCGTCGCTCACCGGCCACTTGGTCTTCAGCACGCTCCACACGAACGACGCGCCGTCGGCGATCACCCGGTTGGTCGACATGGGCGTTCCGGGCTACATGGTCGCGAGCTCCGTCATCGGGATCATGGCGCAGCGGCTCGTCCGCGTCGTGTGTCCGAAGTGCCGGCGTCCGTACACGCCGACCGACGCCGAGCTTCGCGAAGCGCACGTTACCCCGGAAGAAGCCGCGAAAGCGACCTGGATGAAGGGCAAAGGCTGCGTCAACTGCAACAAGACCGGCTACCGCGGACGCCGCGCTATTTTCGAACTCATGTACATGTCGCCGAAAGTGCGCGAGCTGACGTTTAAGGGCGAGTCGACTTCCGTGATCCGCCGCGTCGCGCGCAGCGAAGGCATGAAGGTGCTCTTCGAAGACGGGATCCGCAAAGCGATGCAGGGGATCACCACCATCGAAGAGGTTATGCGCGTCGCCCGACTCGAAGAGGAATGAGCGAGCGGAGCGCGGAGGCGGGAAAACGGCGGCGAAAGAACGAACGTTAAAATCAACCGGATTGGTCGCTTTTTGACGAAAAACGGCGAAATCGGGCGCGTTTCGTCGAACGTTTCGCCGTCGCGCCGCGTCCAATCGCCGACGTATTCGCGCCGACGCGCTTTCTCCGTCGTTTGGCTTGGCGTCGCTTGATAAAACGGAGCGCGTCGGATACTTGGTAAAACGAATCGAAACGATTCCAACGTTTTTAAGAGATTGAAGGTTTAGAGAAACCGAATGGGCACGATTTTAATCGACAAACTCCTCGAAACCGTCGTCGTTCGCGGCGCGTCCGACCTGCACATCGCCGTCGGGCAGCCGCCGGTGCTTCGTTTGCACGGGCGCATGGTGCGTTTGGAAACGAAAACGCTCGAACCGGCGGACACCGTCTCCTTGATGAAGAGCATCACGCCGGGACGCTGCCAGCAAGAGTTGCAGGAACGCGGCGGCACCGACTTCGGCTTCGCGTTCGGCGACAAAGCGCGTTTCCGCGTTTCCGTCTTCAAACAGAAGGGAAACACCGGGATGGTTCTGCGTCAAATTCCGAACGACATGCTCTCGATGGAGCAGCTCGGGACGCCGGCCGTCATGAAAGATCTGATCCAACGTCCGCGCGGCATGATCCTGGTTACCGGCCCGACCGGTTCCGGGAAGTCGACGACGCTCGCGGCCTGCATCGACTGGCTGAACACGAACGTCGACCACCACATCATCACGATCGAAGACCCGATCGAATTTTATCACCATCATAAAAAATCGACCGTCAACCAGCGCGAAGTCGGCGTCGACGTCATGTCCTTCGCCGACGCGATCCGCGGCGCCTTGCGTCAAGACCCGGACGTCATCCTCGTCGGGGAAATGCGCGACCTCGAAACGATCGAAGCCGCGATCACCGCCGCCGAAACGGGGCACGTCGTCTTCGGCACCCTGCACACCACCGGCGCGCAGGGCACGGTCAACCGTATTATCGACGTCTTCCCGACGAACCAGCAGGAGCAGATCCGCACGCAGTTGTCGACGTCGATTATCGGCATTTTGTCGCAGCAACTGCTCCCGCGCATCCAGGGGGGACGCGTCGCCGCTTACGAAATGCTCGTCGTTACCTCCGCGATTGCGAACCTTATCCGCGAAAACAAAACGTTCCGCATCAACTCGTCGATCCAGACCGGACACAAGCTCGGCATGCAGCTCCTCGACGACCACATCTTCCGACTTTGGAAAGATCAGATCGTTACGAAAGAGGACGCGCTCATCAAGTCGAACGGGCCGGAACAGCTCGAAGAACGGATGCGACGTTGGGAAGCCGGCCTCGGAACGCAGGACGACGACGAGGAAGAAGACTGATCCTTCCCGAAAAACGCCGATAAAAACGCGCCGTCGAGATCCGCGTTCGGTTTCGCGGCGCGCTTGGCGCAACGCTTTTTTTGAAAATTTTTCGACGAAAATTTGAAAACGGCGACTTTTGGCGCCGAAATTGCTTAATGAAGAAACGGTTCCGCGAAACGAGCGGATAACTAGCGCAAAACGACGCCGGACTGTTTCAAAACGATACAAACGACGCGTTTCGCCGCAACGCTTCGCCGCGTTCGGCAAGACTTGGGGACGCGTCCGGAAACGAAAATCGACCACGGGAGAAGAAACAAATGGCGCGCAGTTTTGGGCAGGTGCTCATCGACCTCGGGTATATCGACGAAGAACAGTTGGATCTCTTGCGCGAAGAGCAGGGCCAACGTCCCGGCGAGTTGCTCGGGCAGATCGCGATCGGTATGAACATGCTGACCGAAGATCAGCTCGCGCAGGCGCTCGGCGAACAGCTCGGGTTGCAGGTCGTCGCGATTTCCGACTTGACCGTTCCGCCGGAGGTGCTCGGACACTTCACCGAAGCGATGGCGCACATGTACCGTTCGATCCCGGTCGCGTTCCGCGACGACGCGTTGACGATCGCCACGTGCGAGCCGCAGAACCTCTCCGTGATGGACGAGCTGCGCAACTTCCTCGGATACCAGATCCGCGTCGTCGTGTCGACTCCGAAGGAAATCGACGCGGCCCTTGAACGCTACTACGCCGCCGCCGACGGCGACAGCGTCGAGGCGATCCTCGAGTCCCTTAAAGACGACAAGGAATACCAGGACGCGCTCGACGAAAACGGCGAAATCGACCTGGCCAGCGCCGAAGCCCTTTCGGAAAGCGCGCCGGTGCGCAAGCTCCTGAACATGGTGTTCCTCCTCGGAATTAAGGACCACGCCAGCGACATCCACTTCGAGCCGTTCGAAGACGAGTTCAAGATCCGCATCAAAGCGGACGGAACGCTTTACGAAATGGTGCCGCCGCCGCGCCACTTGGCCGGCGCGATCACGACGCGCATCAAGGTTTTGGCGAACCTCGACATCGCCGAAAAGCGGTTGCCGCAGGACGGACGCATCCGCCTGATGGTCGCCGGAACGCCGATCGACTTCCGCGTCAGCGTTCTGCCGACGATGTTCGGCGAAAGCGTCGTTTGCCGAATTTTGGATAAGTCGGTCATTTCGCTCGATTTGAACAACGTCGGAATGTCGCAGGAGCTGATGACGCAATTCCGGAGCGTCATCGAGTCGCCGAACGGCATCATCCTCGTTACCGGCCCGACCGGTTCCGGGAAAACCACGACCCTGTACGCCGCGCTTTCGGAGCTGAACGTTATCACCGAAAAATTGATGACGACCGAAGACCCGGTCGAATACGACATCGACGGCATCGTTCAAATGCCGATCGACGCGGAAATCGGCAACACGTTCGCGCAGTGTTTGCGCTCCATTTTGCGGCAAGACCCGGACAAGATCCTCGTCGGAGAGATCCGCGACCGCGAAACGGCGCAGATCGCGGTTCAGGCGTCGCTGACCGGCCACTTGGTCTTCAGCACGCTCCACACGAACGACGCGCCGAGCACGATCACGCGTTTGAAGGACATGGGGATCCCGGAATTCCTTATCACCGCCACGCTGCGCGCGATCCTGGCTCAGCGGCTCGTGCGGCGAATCTGCAAAGATTGCCGCGAGGAGATCAAGCCGTCCGAGGAGCAGCTCGCCGAACTCGGGCTTTCGCCCGCCGACGTCGTCGGGAAACACTTTTATCGCGGCGCCGGATGCGCCGTGTGCAACAACACCGGATACAAAGGCCGAACCGCGATCCACGAGTTCCTTACGGTCAACGAGGAAATGCGGAACATTATTTTGCGAAACGGTTCCGTCGCCGAGATGCGCGAATCCGCCCAGCGCAACGGTATGCACACCCTGCGCGACGCCGGGCTCGTCAAAGTTTTCGAAGGAACGACGACGGTCGAAGAAGTCGTTCGCGAAACCGTTTTGGACGCCTGAGACGGTCGCCCGCGGATCCGCGGGTCGGCTCGACTCCCAGCGTCCGGCGTTCGACGCGGCGTCCGGCGACGGCGACGCGTCGAGGTTTCAACGCGAACGTTGGGGGAAAATAGGCGAAATGCGAGCCGCGTCGACGACGCGTCGGCGCGACCGGTAAAATCGGCGCGCTCCTTGTTATCGTTCCGAACGGAGCGCCGCGCCGTTATAATTTGCCGAATCGTAAGAAGAAAATGCGCCAAAATTGAAAGAAAAGCGCTCGGCGGCGTTGATAAATCGCGAACTTTTCGTTAAAATAGACTTTCGCGTTATCTTTTCGCCGTTTGCATCCCCAAGTCAAAAGGTGCCGTATGAAGTTTAAAGTAGAATACCTCGATTCCGTCGGCAAGGCCCTGACCGACGTCGTCGAGGCGAGTACCGAAGAGGAAGTTACCGCAACGCTACGGGAGAGCGGTTATCACGTTACGAAGATCGTCGTTCACAAAGACCGCAAAGCCGCCAAGAAAAAGAAGGCCGCGAACGGTAAAACGTTCACGTTCGGCCGCGTTAAGCCGAAGATCCTACGCGACTTCACTCGAAACCTGTCGATTTTGCAAGACGCGGGCTTGCCGATTTTGCGCAGTTTGAATATTTTGCAACAACAATCGAAACCGGGCCCGCTCCGCAACTGCCTGCTCGACGTTTGCAACGAAATCGAAAGCGGGTCGAGCTTGTCGGAAGCGATGGCGAAGTCGCCGAAAGCCTTCAACCGCCTGTACGTCAACATGATTAAGGCCGGCGAGGCGGGCGGCGCCTTGGAAGTCATCCTCCAACGTTTGGCGGAGTTCCTCGAACGTTCCGAACAATTGAAAGCGAAGATTAAGTCCGCGTTGACGTACCCTGTCGCCGTTTTGTTCTTCGCGATCGGCATCTTGATCTTCATCATGATGGCGATCGTTCCGAAGTTCGAAGAAATCTTCGCCGACTTCGACGTCGAGTTGCCGGGCCTGACGCAGTTCCTCATCAAAGCGTCGCACGCGTGCATGGAATACTGGTACCTCGGCCCCGGTATTCCGTTGGGGATCTGGCTGTTCATTAAAGTAACGACGAGTTTCGCGTACATGCGCTTCGGTTGGCACTTGTTCATGCTGCGCATTCCGATTTTCGGCCCGTTGCTCGAAAAAACGGTCGTCGCCCGCACGACGCGAACCCTCGGAACGCTCGTTCAATCCGGCGTCCCGATTTTGGAAGCGCTGCACATCACCCGCGAAACGGCGAACAACGGCGTTTTCGAAAAAATGTACCAGAAGATTTTGGAAGCGATTCGCGACGGCGACACCATCGCGAACCCGATGCGAAACCATTCGCGACCGGGCTTCCACCCCGCGTGCCTGTTTTACTTCTTCTGTTTCCTGGGCGGCCCGATCGGCTGCCTGATTTACATGACGAAGTTGCAGGCGAAAGTGTTGGGCGACATCGTCGTCAATATGGTCGACGTCGGCGAAGAAACGGGCGAGCTCGACACGATGCTTTACAAAGTCGCGGACGTTTTCGACGACGAAGTTCAAACCTACACCGAAGCGCTCTTGAGCATGCTCGAGCCGCTGTTGGTCATGTTCCTCGGGTGCATCGTCGGGACGATCGTCGTCGCGCTCTTCCTCCCGATGATTAAACTGATCGAATCGCTGTCGAAATAACGGCGGCGGAACGTCTCGACGCCGGACGGGAAAACGTCGCGCCCGGCGTCGAGACGACCCCCGGTTTGAACGCGGTTAGACGGGTGAAACTTTTAGCGAAAATCGCGAAAAAAAGGAACTTTCGGCGGCGTCGCCCCACCAATATAACGGAGGCGGCGAAAACGCTCGACATAAAAACGACGCGCTTTTTCGGAAGCGCTTAGCGAAATAGAACGGAACGAAAAATGACGCGCGTTGCGAAACGAGCGCCCCGACGGCGCGCTCGGCAAGGGTTTACGTTGATCGAAATTTTGGTCGTGATCGTTATCGTCGGGCTCCTGGCCTCGATCGCGTTCGTCGCGTTCGGCGGCGCCCGCTCCTTTTTCGGCGGCGCGACCGCGAAGGCGCGGCTCGACGATCTGGCGCAGGTTTTGGAAGCGTACAAACTCGAACACGGCGAATATCCGCCCGACGCCTGCGCGACGCCCGCCGAAATTCGACGCCATATTTTGAAGCGTTGGAAGAACGCGCTTAAAAGCGGAAACGTCGACGCGATGGTCGATTACGTCTGCAACGACGTTTACGGTTTCGACGCGGGCGGCGTCGCGCAAAACCCCGGCGCCGCGCTCCTCTTCTGGTTGGCCGGGCCCGATCAGGACGGTTTCAGCGCCGACGACGTCAACCCGTTCGGCCCCGGCTCCGACGCCGCCGACGCCCGCGAAACCCCGGCCTTGGAACTCGCCTACGATTCCGCCGGAACGAACGGCGGAAACTACAACGAACGGGGCCTGATGTTCCAGGGGAACCCGATCGTTTACTTCCGCGCCGGCGGCGACGGTTGTTATCACGGCAAGGACTTCCACGTCGGCCCGGGCGACGTCGCCGCGCCGTACATGAAAAACGGCCGTTGGCTCAACGACAAATCGTTCCAGCTGATCCTTCCCGGCGAAGACGGGCTTTACGGCTCCGACCCGTTCGCCGACGAAGAACACGGCGCGCACATCCACGGGAGTTCGCACGACCACCCGCACGCTCACGACGAAGCTTGCGCCGATTACGTCGCTCGCGATCTGGCCGTCCCGGCGTCGTTGAGCGCCGCCGATCGCGACAACGTAACGAACTTCGCCCAGGGCGGAACGCTCGAAAGCGAAATCGAGTGAGTTCGAAAAATCGTTTTTCGCCGCTCGCGCTTGGGGACGAACGGCGGAAAGCGGCGCGGCGGAAGTTTTTCGCCCGCATTAATAACAACGACAAAATCGGCGGAAAACGCGCGGTCGCTTGGCCGCTAAAACGAATAACCGCAATAGTTAAGGACGCAAGGGTATCCGCGTGAAACGTTGGGAACAGTTAAAACGACGACCGAGGCGCCGCGCGCCGAGCGGCGACCGTTCGGCGTTTACGTTAATCGAATTGCTGGTAACGATTTCGATCATCGCGACGCTTGGCGCGATCTCGATTACGACGGCCCGTTCCGCGATCGAGACCGCTCGCCGTTCGCAAACGGAAACGACGATCGCGAAGATCGATTCCGTTATCACGGCGATCTACGAACGTTATCAGTATTTGCGCGTCGAACCGGAGAACGCGAACGCGTCCCCGGCGTTGCGCGCCTGGTCTCGCGTCGCGAGAATCCGCGACCTCCTGCGTTGCGACATGCCTTGCGTTCCGGCCGAACTTACGTACGGTTGGGCGGGCGCCGGCTACGCGTTCACGCCGTTGCAGGAGTCGTATAGGGCGGCGATCAACGGCGCGTACCGCGACGCCGCGAATCCTTTCGACGCGTGGTCGGGAGGCGGAGACCTGCGAATCCGCAACGCGGAACTCCTTTATCTCGTCGCTACGAACGGCGACCCGGAATCGCGTTCGAGTTTTTCCGATCGCGAGGTCGCCGACACGGACGGCAACGGGCTCCTCGAATTCGTCGACGGCTGGGGACGCCCGATCTGCTGGATGCGCTGGGCTCCGGGGATCGAATCGAGCGATCGACAGCCGCCGATCCCGGCCGACGACGGCGAAAGAAACGGTCGCTTCGTTTACGACGACGAGCTCAGGGACGCCGATCCGTTCAATCCGCTGGGCGTTTCGGGGAACGCGATATCCGAGGGCTCTCCCTCGACGGTCAACTACCCGGACAAAGGGTGGTTCCTTGCGCCCTACGTTTTTTCGGGCGGTTCGGACGTGGATTCCGACGAAAATACGGACGACGTCTGGTACGGTTTGATCGCTCCGCACGACTACTCAAACGATCCGTACACGCCCGCGTTCGGCAATCCTGCGATCGCGGACGGAGCGCCGGACGGTTCGAAAACGCACAAAGACAACATCGACAATCATACGCTCGCGAGGTAACGCTGCAATGACTACGAATCGAAAACGCGCGAACCGAGGCGCCGGTTTTACCTTGGTGGAAATTTTGGTGGTGATTGTCATCATCGGGCTTCTTGCGGGGATCTCGTCGACCGTTTTGATCAGCGCGCGCAACGCGGCGCGGAGCTCGGTCGTCGCGACGCAAATGTCGCAACTTTCGATGGCGCTCGACGAGTACAAAAATCAATTCGGCGAGTATCCGCCCGACTTTACCGATCCGGACGCGGTGATGCGCCACGTCAAAAAACGTTGGCCGCGCTACGACGTCCAGACTTACGCCGAATTTCTCGAGCACGTGCGTTGCGGATGCCGGCTTTCGTCGGGTAGCGGCTACGTTCCGAACGCGGCTTCGCTGAGCAACGCGCAGAATTTGCTCAACAACTTGGACGGCGAGCACGTTTGGGAAATCGAAAACCCCGCGTCGGCGCTCGTCTTTTGGCTCGGCGGACTTCCGGACGTCGACGGCAAACCGAGCGGGTTTTACGCGAACCCGAAAGCGCCGCTCGGCGTCGGCTTCAACAGCGCCGGCAATATCGCGCCGTTGGCCAATCCGCTCAAAGCGCGTCGCGAAACGCCGTTTTTTGATTTCGAGTTGAAAAACGTCGCCGCGTTCAACGCCGGAACGCACGCCGACGCGTCGGGCCCGGTTTATTACGCGGCGGAAGCGTCCGAACTTGAGGACGCGAGCGTCGGCGCGTTCGTTTACGCCCCGGCGTTCCAACAGGGCGACCTGCCGATCGTTTACTTCCGTCCGTCGGTCGCTTCGCCTTACGAAGCGAAGTCGTTCTGGTTCGCCGACGCGGCGCCGGGAAGCGGCGCGGCCGTTTCGGAAGCGGTCGCTTACGCTCGATATTCCGAACAGGTCGGAAGAGCGTTGCGGCACGCCTGGCACGAAGAAAATCGTTTCCAACTGATCCACCCCGGTTTCGACGGTCTCTTCGGCCCGGACGCGACGTTGCCGGACGACGCGGGCGGCGGCGTTCGAACGAACGACGTCCCGACGACGGCGCCGAAGTTTTGCGTTTGGAAAGAGGACGAAGACAACATCGTCAACTTCGCCGCGTCCGGAACGCTGATCAGCGAGTGCGAAGAATGAATCGCGTTCGGACGTTCCGAACGAACCGCAAATATCGAACAACGCGAACTTGCCGCCGCTCGACGTTTTCCAACGAAACGGAATGCGGCGCGTCCCAAAGAAAGCGAACGAGATGAAAAGATTGCGCGAACAACGACGCGGCGTTACGCTGATGGAGCTTCTCGTCGTCGCGACCATTATTTTGATCGTCGCCGCCGCGAGCGTTCCGACGATCAAGCCGATGATGGAGTCGCAATTGACGAAACAGGCCGGCTCGACCGTTTCGACGTACCTGAACCGCGCCCGAGCGAGAGCGATGGCGACCGGGCGCCCGTGCGGCGTTTCGTTCGAATATTTTCCCGGTTCGTTTGTTCCCGGCGACGCGAGCGCCGACCTCCCGCCCGCGAGCGCTTCGCTCGTGTTGCGTCAAGTCGCGGCGCCGCCGCATTACAGCGGGCTCGAACAGGACGCGAGCGTCGACCTTTACGCCGAAGACGATCGCGTCGACGTCGACGGACGCCGCTTGCGGCTGTTGCATATTAACCACGACGATTATTTTGCCGGGATGATCCCGCCGCCGTCGCGAGACGCGAGCGCCGATTTGGGCCGCGCGATCGACGTCGGCGCGAAAATCCAGTTTAACGGCGTCGGGCCGTTTTACACGCTCGTTCATTACGTCGACGCCGGGGGCGCGTATTACGGCGTTGAAAAGCTCCTGGGGATCGATCTGCCGGTTTTGAACGGCGCGACGTTTAAAGCGACGCGGCTTCCGCGCTCGACGATGACGGCGCCGATCGGGTTGCCGCAAGGCGCGGTCGTCGATATGGAACACTCAGGAACCGACGACGGCGCGCATTGGTTCGGCGGCGAGTCGGACGTAACGATCGTGTTCGCGCCGGACGGTTCGGTCGACAGCGTCGAGTATTCCGGCGGCGCTTTCATTCCGACGGAGACGATTTATTTCCTGATCGGGCGTTGGGAACGCATCGCGGCGCTCGGCGGGGCGGAAGACGGACTTTGGAACAGCGAAGACCCGATGAACGCGTGGGTCGCGATCGATCCGACGTCCGGGCTCGTTACGACCGCCGAAGTGAACCCGCCGTTCGATTATCTCGTCGGCGACGAAAACAACGGTCGCGATTTGGTTTACGAGTCCCGCGAGTTCGCTCGCGCGTCGAAGCGCAATATTGGAGGACGTTAAGGATGAAAACGACGCGAAATTTGGAAACGGCGCCGGTTTTCGGGCGTTCGACGCGTCGCGGCATGACGCTCGTCGAGATCATGACGGCGATTTTGGTGCTGTCGATCGGTTTGGTCGGCGTTTTGTCGGCGATCCCGTTCGGCGGTCTGCGGCTGTCGCAAATGCGAGAGGCGGACAATTCCTCCGCGCTCGGTCGCAACGCCGTCCGCATGATGAAGGCGAACGACTGGGCGAATCCCAATAATTGGTGGTACGACGCAAGTTTCGTGAACGAATATTCGGCGAGAGCGAACGGCAACCTTAATTTGAAGTACCCGTTCTTCGTCGACCCGATTTCGAAGGATCGCGAAGCGCCGGAATTTTTTCCGATGGAGCCGACCGGCGGTTTCGCGTCCTTTTTCACCCGCGTCGCGCCGACCGCCCCGCATTCGACGCTCAATCAAATGACGCCGATCGGCGCGCAACAAATCGAGAGCGCGTTTTACCTCCAAGACGATTTGGCGTACGGTTATTCGAACAACGAGGACGAAACGTATTACCGTCCGCGCGTCGAAACGACCGGCGCGCTCGTCGGCGACGACTCGGGAACGGCCCCTTTCAGCGGACGTTACACCTGGCTCGCGACCGTCGCGCCGAAGATTTCGTCCGGCAATATTTTCGACTGCTCGAAAGGCGACGTCGTCGCGGCCGATTACGACGTCGTCGTTTTTGAGAACCGCGTTCCCGGCGACGAAAAAGCGTTCGCCGCGCGTCTCGAAGGCTCCGGCTATCAAGGGGGAACCTTTACGCTCGACCTGCTTGGCGGACGGGACGTCAGCAACGGGGGGCTCGGCCCGCTCGACCGTCGCCGGGTGGTCGAACAACTCGAAACGACGCGCTACGTTTTGCTGACCGGGAACGAAGATATGCCGACGAACGGCGATTACCGCGCGTTCGCACGCTGGTACCGGATCGCGAATTACGGCGTTACCGGAACGGACGCGGACGGCTCTCCGGCGACGTTGCGCCTGACGCTCGTCGGGCCGAACGCGCCGACGCGCTGGGCGTCTCAAACGGTTACCGCGACGATATTCCCCGGCGCGATCGGCGTTTATTCCGGGTCGGTTACCTTTTAGCGAACGCGTCGAGTTTAACGAACGCGACGCGTTTTTCAGCGCCGACGCGTCGAATTTTTCGGCGTCGGCGCGTTTTGATTTTTCGGGAATTTTCCTGAAACCGACGGGGCGTCGTCTCCGTCGAACCTAACGAAGAAAATCGCGCGGAACCGGGCAAGCGAAGCGCGAAACATAAAAGGCGGCTTGCGCTTTTCGAGCGAAGTCGACCGCAGCGTTACGAGGAACCTTAACTATGAAACGTCGAAACCACACCGAACGGCGCGGCGTCGCGTTGCTGTTAATTTTGACTCTTCTGGCGATGTTCGCCGTTTCCATCCTGGCGTTTATGACGATTACGTCGAACCTGGCCGACACGGCGCAAAACGCGGCGAAGCTCGACCGTTACGTCCCGCCGACCGCCCAGGAAGACGTGAACGCCGCGTTGCGGAACGTCCTGATCGGCTCGAACAACGAACGCAACCCGATCGGCCCGTTCGGCGTCCTCGAGAATATGTACGGCGACTGGAAAGAGTACGACCTTACCTACAGCGACAAAAAGCCGAGCGGCGCGAGCGAAGATTCGTCGGTTCAGTTCGAGGCGCATATCGCTTTTTTCCCGAATCGCGGGTTCGCGACGCTGACGCCGAACACGCAAGATTACACGTGGGGCGACGTTAAGAATTATTTCAAACGCTCCGGCGGCGTGATGACGTTCTACGACGCGTCTACCTTCAGCAACTACGACGGCGGTTTTAACGGCAATAACGACGACGCGGAGTCGGCGTGGAACGACGACGTCTCCGGTTCCTCGACGTTCGTGCTCGAAAAGGTGATCACGAACCCGACCGCGCCGCTTTACAAGAATAAGGGAATCGTCGCGCAAGACGACGGAACCGGGCAGTATTGGCTCGACAACTATTGCTGGAACGACGAGCGGGACGGCGAGAAAAACAAATATAAATACTGGGACGCCTGGCACTTCCGCGTCGAGATGAACGACGATATGAAGCGTTTCGTCGACGGGCTCGGCGACGTCGACGGGTTCAACGAGTCGGCGCCTCTCGTTACGGTGCGTCTGAACAGCCCGGCGTATTCCGGAACCGGCGTCGGCGGTTTTACCCCGATGGAGGCGAAGGACGCGCAGATCACGCCGAAAATGCTTAGCGACGGCGATATCGAAGAGTTCGCGCGGTCTTACGGAATGGACGGCGCCGACGCGTTGCGGATCCCGTTCGCGTTTTGGACGAACGCCGCGGCGCCGGACTTGGTTCCGTATCGGCGCATGCTGGGCGCGACGCTTAGTTTCCGCTCGATGTGGGCGCACCTGACCGACGCGAATTACGACGCCGCGGGGCTTGATAACAACGGCAATTTGCGTTATTTCAACGACGCGAACTGGAGTGATAACCAGCCGGTCGCTTTCGGTCGGTGGGACGGCGATTACCCCGAGCCGCCGCGTTTGGCCGCCCCGTACAACGCCGTCGACCGTTTCACGCTCTTCCTGGCGAACTACGCCCGGGCTCCGTTCGTTCACTCCGGCGCCGTAAGCGATTCGCAGTTGGACGAGCGCGACCAGACCGCGACGCCGTCGTTCCACCGTCCGGGGCTTTTCAACGAGTTGACGAACGGCGGTTATCTGTCGATCTACGACCAGGCCTACTCCAAAGCGGGGTATAACGCCGAGACGCGCGGAGCCCTGTTGACGGCGCTCGCGCGCAAACTGACGCCGCGTCCGCTCCCGCTCGACCACTGGAATTTCGACGGCGGAAACGAGCGTTTGCATTACGGAACCGGGAATCCGAACGCCGACAATGTCAAATGGTTGGCGGGCGAGTTGGCGACGAACGATCCGGCGGCGAATCCTTACGACGTCGACGCCGACGGCGACGGCGTGCGCGAGGCGATCTGGATCCCGTCCGGGCTTCCGATTCGCGTCGACGAAAACGGGACGCCGTACGCCACGATGTTCGCGTACACGATCCTCGACCTCGACGGGCGCGTCAACGTCAACACGGCCGGAAACTGGGATCAGCTCCCGAACCGCCGCAAGAAAGATTCGGAGCTCCTGGTTTTCAATCCTTACGATTACGTCGACGAGTTGGCCAGGTTGGTCGACGAGTTGAACGGTTCGCTTTCCTCCGATTCGCCGTTCTTTAACGTCGAAAGTTTAGCCGAACGCGCAGGTCGTTTCGGTTGGCGCGACGACGTCGACGTTCCGACCGACATCGCGGTTCGCGGCGAAGGGCGCGGAACGTCGGGCGTCCTCCTTTACGAGGCGTTGGCGCATATTTTCCTGGACAAATCGGACGACGCCGTCGAAAC
Organism: uncultured Planctomycetaceae bacterium; assembly: GCA_964539525.1. Lineage (GTDB taxonomy): Bacteria > Planctomycetota > Planctomycetia > Pirellulales > Thermoguttaceae > RUG369. Next base: position 88,376 of record CAZIJJ010000008.1, read on the forward strand.
GCTCGCGGCGAATCTCCTTTGGCGCCGCAATTTGTCGCAACTCGAAAACCCGACCGGCAAAGTCGACCAATCGGGGTTGACTTGGAACCTTACGAAGAAACACGACTCGCAACCGGGCATGCGGTTCGACGGAAACGAAACGGACGACGCGATCGGAACCCGCGCCGAGTTCTTCCGCTTCTTCGATCCGATCCGACTTTACGACCCGAACAACGCCGACGCGAACGAAAACGACGCGAAGCTCGCCGAATCGAAAACGGTCTTCCCCTGGCGCGGCAAGACGACGCTCGACGCGGGCGCCTACTCGCTGAACGCGAACGTCGTCCCGGGCTTTGATTTCGCGGACGCGGCCTTCCGTTCTTACGACCCGCTCGGCGCGCAAATTTACACCTACGCGCCGCAGTACTCGCGCAACCCGTATTTGGCGCGCCAAAACGGGAGCGGTTGGGTCGACTCGCCGTATTCGCTGCCGATGTTGGAGCGTCTGCTTCGGCCGTTCGACTCCGACGCGTCGGGCCTGCCGTCGCAACTCGTCGACGATTTGGGGTTGAACTCCGATCTCTACGACGGCGACGATACCGACGACGGGCGAACGCGGCGACTGATCGCCGAAGCGCAACGGGCCGACGCCCGCGTCGCGCTGACGACGCTCAGCTCCGACGCGCCGTCGCCGAGCCTCGTTTTCCCGGAAAACCGACCGCTCGAAGAGGGCGTTCGTCCCGGCGGTTCGTTCGGGTTCGAAGACCTGATCCGCCGCAACGTCCGCGCCGAGTTGGAACGCGTTTTCAAGACGAAAGGAATTTACGAGGACGACGGCTACGGTTACAACAAATACCTTTACACCGGCGAGAACGCGGAAGTTTTCGACGATAAAGTCGACGAAATTACGTCGTATCTGGTCGCGATGCTTCCGCCGGAGATCGCCGCCGGGAAGAAAATCGACCTGAACGCGCTCGTCCGTAAAGATTACTGGAGCGGCGTCGAGTACGACGGCGACCGGCTGGTTTCGAACTTCGACGCGGAGTACGAGACGAGCGCCGGCAACCATTACCGCAGGAGGAATAACGGCGGCGACCGGCACAATCTCGGGCTCGTCAAGCGAATGGAAATGGCGCGCGGGCTTTACCTCGTCGTCATGACGCTCCTTTACGAAGACATGAACGCCGGAACGCTGTACGGCGACGGAACCGAAGACGGCGGCGGAGCCGGAGGCGGGGGCGAAATCGATCCGAACGCGGTCGCCAAACTGCGCGATTACGTCGAAGGTTCGTTCGACCTCCTGAAGTTCGACGACGTCGACGAAAAGGGCGTGGTTGGTCGGGAAATGATCGCGACGCGCGTCGCGCAGTGGTGCGTCAACGCCGTCGATTTCGCCGACCCGGACGCGACGATGACGCCGTTCTTCTTCGACCCGACGCCGTTCGACGGTTGGTGGGTCGAAAGCAACGACTGGATCGAAGATTCGGGGCATCCCGCGTACAACCGTTGGGAGATCGGCTCGACTTTCGCGAGCGGCAACGGCCAGACGTCGACCAACCCCGGTTGGGAAAGCGGTTCGCCGGAGATCCGTTTCCTCTTCGCGCCGGTCAACGGCGTCCCGACGAAGCAGATGGCGACTTTCTTCCGCAACGCGTTGAACAACAGTTACAACGCGAAAACCGCCGAGAAGAGCGGGTACCGCGACGCCGACGGGAATTTCCCGGAGAAGCCCGGCGCCGAAGCGGGCGCTCCGCGCGAAGACCGCTTGGCGAACGAATTGATCGCCGAGTGGATGAGCCGCGAGATCAAGTCGGTCAAAGATCAGTCGAGCGACCTTGGCTTCCGGCTCGTTTGGGGGATGGAACGCCCCGACCTCGTTTTGACGGAAACGCTCAGCTTCCACGACTTGGGGATCGCCGACACGGACAAAGCTGCGGACGTCAAGGGCGGCGGCGACGATCACGAACGGAGCGGCGGCGACAAGCACTTCGACCAGGTTAAGCGTCCGGAAGGCTCGACGTATCTCGAGCTTTACTGCGCCGCGAACCCGAACGTTCCGCAGTCGCCGGAGTTGTACGACTACGACGAAACGACGAAAATGTGGCGGCTTCGTTTGACGAAGAAAACGCCGGTTTACACGGACTCGCTCGGACGGGAACTCGAGTCGCCGATTTGGCGCGTCGCGATCTCCGACAGCCGCGACCCGCGCGGATTGAACGTCGCGAAGGGCGCCGACGAAGACGATCGCAAGGAGAACGCGCGGTCGAAAGCCGCCGTTTACCGCAAGGGTCGCAACGGCGTCCTCGATTGGCTGGCGTCCGGCAAGAAGGAAGGGAACCGGTTCCCGGACAACGACTTCAGCTTCTTCTCGATGCAGACGCGCCAGTTCCGCAACCTGCCGACGCCGGAGCGCGACCTGGAAGTCGCGTCGATCGCCGATCTCGACCTGTTCCAGGGTTGGGACGAGACGAACAACAAGCCGAAGGAGCCGGCCGACGCCGCGATCCTCGCCGACTGGAAGGCGTTCAACCTGCGAAGTTCGAACGTTCTCGGCCCGGCGTTTGCGGCGGCGCAGGATTCCCGCGTCGAATCCGTCGGGGGCAAGCGCCCCGACGCTTGGAGCCTCCGCGAAGTCGAACTCGACCGAATCCTTTGGTTCAACAAAGCGGAAGGGGACGCGACGTACGACCAGAACGGCGACCCGTCGAAGTATCTCGGGAAGGCCGGGAAGTATCCGGACGCGTTGCGCACTTTCTGCAACGCGAACGAAGAGACCGTTTACCTTGCGCCGAACGAGTATTTGGTCGTCGGCCCGGCCGCGAAACGTTCGCTCGGTTCCGTCGCTTTCAACTCGTCGGCGGGCGAGGCGGACGACCGCCGTTTCGGCGTCAAGCCGCTCGATTCCGACTCTGGGAGCTGGATCAACATCGACAACGGACGACGCGGAACCGATTCGGTAACGAACGCGGGGACGGAAAACCTTTCGCAAGCGGGAAAACCGGCGCCGAATTACAAGTATATGGTCGCCGTCGCCAACATCGGCGGGCGCGGTCTGAATATTTCGGAACCGCTTTGGACGGCGAGCGGCGTCGACCCGTATTACAAGGATCAAGCGGACAAACTCTATCCGGCCGTTTTGAAAGACGGCAAGATCGACGTGCGCGACGTCCCGTTCGAGGCGCCGAAGTCGTGGTGCGACCGCGGAGACGAAGACGAGACGTTTTACAATAATAAAGTCGCGAATTATCCGATCGTTCAGGATAAACTTTTCGGCGTCGGAACCGTTCCGGCGTACAAATCGGCGTTCGTGCAACGCGTCGCCGACCCGAACCGCCCGTATCACCCGTTGATGAACCCGTATATTACCGTCGACTGGAACGCGATGGACTTGACGGTCTTCACCGGCGAGTGCGTCGAGATCGACGCTCTCGAAGGCGAAAGCTCCCGACCGTTCGTCGACCGTAACGATATCGGCGACGACGCGGATTATTTCGGCAACGACGACAACCGCATTGAGTTGGCGGCAAACAAGGCGCTGAACATTCAGGCCAAAGGAACGTTCCCTTACGACAAGGCGTTCTCGTCCCGTCAATGGGGGAACTCCGATCAAAAGATGTTTGCCGGCAACTTGGATCAGGACGGCAAGATCCGACCGAACGTTTGGGCGCGCGGCGTCCTGCTCGGCGACGGCGACGTCGCCGGGCTCGAAGCGCCGAACGACATGAGGGAGATTTTGAAGGGCGACGGCGACAGAGACCGCGTTCCGGCGTTGAAGTACGTTCCGCGCCACACGCTCGGGTTTTACAACGACCGCGGCCCGCTCGGGACTTGGGGAGTCGACGCCAACGGAAAACCGACGTTTACGGAAAATACGGCGTCCGATTATTACCGGGGGCTGAACTCGACGTACTCTTATCCCAAGGGCGGCGCGGTCGGGACGAATAATTTGCCGTACCGCGCGGCTCCGCGGACGCCGTTCGAACACCTCGTTTGGAACGACGCGCCGTATAGCAACCCGTTCGAATTGGCGCTCGTTCCGGCGTCCGCGCCGGGGCGCTTCGGGCTCGAGTTTATTCGCGACTCGGAGCAATTCGACCTGTCGAAGTTGTACGAGGTCAAGGGCGAGCCCGAACGCGGCGTTTCGCTCGGAAGCGAAGGGATTTACGGGTTCAAAAAATGGTACGAACACGCGGACGAAGGTTTGCGCGGGTTGAAAGATCGCGGCGGGAATATCGGGCCGTATTTGAACTTCTTTGCGAGTTCGAAGCGCCCGGGCGAGTCGCTGAACCTTTGCCGCGCGCTGGAATTTGTTTACGCGCCGTCGCTTTACCTCGGAACGCAAAAGCTTGCCGGGAAAACTGAAAACGGGAACCTGATCGGCGCCGGAGACGGAAATCCGCTCTTCTACTCGACGCGTCGCGAGCCGGGGAAAGTCAACCTGAACACGGCGACCGAGCCGGTTTTGAGGGCGTTGTCGCCGCGTTCCGACCGCGTTTCCGAAGACGCGCAACTTCCGGGAACGGAGTGGGACGAATTTATCGATTCCCGCTTTTCGTTCTGGACGGGGGATTACGACGCGAACGAAGACGGCGAGCCGGATACGATCTTCTCCAGCGAGCGCGTCCCGTTCCAACCGGCGCACGCGACCCCGCTTTGGGGACGGCTCGACCAATCGCCGGCGCCGAATCCGATCGCGGCGACGTTGGCGGCGCAGTTGGAAATCGATTTGAGCGCCGAGCGCGGAACGAACGCGGAACCGCTGTTCGACAACCTGCGCGAGCGTTTCGCGTCGGACTCCGACGGAAAGACGATTTACGTTTATCGGGACGAAGCCGGAAATGAGCGAAGGACGACCGACCTCGCTTGGCTTGAAGCGAATGTTGAAAACTACAAAGAGGTTTCGCTCGACAAGCGCGGCAACCTTTTTGAAGCGACCGCCGAAATGCAGCGGTTGAGCGGAACGACGACGAACCGCTCGAACGTCTTCGCGATTTGGACGGCCGTCGGTTACTTCGAAGTCGAACGGTGCAATCCCGGCGTCAACATGCCGAGCGTCGACCCGGACGGGAACGCGATCACGCTTGCGAACCTGTGCGATTCGAATTACAAATGGTACCATTATTACCAGGCGATCTACCCGGACGGCTATACCTACGGGAAGGAGCTCGGATCCGAATTCGGCGAAACGAAGCGCCGTCGCGGGTTCGCGATCATCGACCGGACGATCCCGGTCGACTTCCGACGCGGGCAGTCGGCGAACTACAAAGACGCGGTTCTGTTGCAACGCGTTTTGGATTAGCGTTTGAAGTCGGATCGAGAGCCCGGGCGGCGTCGCGAGCGCGGCGGCGTCCGACGATTCGACGTTGAAAACGAGAAGAAACGTTGAATAACGTTTGAAAAGGCGGGGAGGCGACTCTCCGCTTTTTTTGTCGGCGGGCGGTTCGACCGCGTCTTTTTACCGAGCCCCTTGGCGGCGCGGCGGAATCGTTTATAATGGAGGGGCGACCGACGAACGGCGAAAGTCGCCCGCCGCGTCGCGGAAGATCGAACGTTTGGACGCGTCGAGCGTCTTGAAAATAGAAACGAAAAAGAGGGAAGAATGCCGTCGAATCAAGTTCTTATCGTCGTCGCGCGCCCGGAAGCCGAGAAAAGTTTTAACGGCGCGATCGTTCAAGCCGCCGCCGACGCGCTTGTCGCCCAGGGGTACGCGCCGGTCGTCAGCGACCTTTACGCTGAAAATTTCGATCCGACGACGACGCTCGCCGAGGTGAACGAGCCGGTCGAAAAGGCGCCCGCCGATATTCAAGCGCGAATCCAAACGGTCAAGGAGTCGGTCGGACTGATCTTCGCGCACCCGAACTGGTGGGGCGGCCCCCCCGCGATTTTGAAGGGTTGGATCGACCGCGTTTTGCGCAACGGCTTCGCTTACGGCTTCACGGCGGACGGCCCTTGGCAGGGGTTGGCCGACAAAACGGTGCAGGTTTTCACCACGTCGAACACCCCGCGCGACGTCGAGTTGAACGTTTACGGCGACCCGTTGGAGAACTTTTGGAAGACGGTCGTGTTCGGACTGACCGGCGCTAAGTCGTTTGAACGCCGCAACTTCGAACAGATTATTTTGAGCGACGAAGCGCAGCGCGCCGAGTGGTTGGCGGAAGTCGGCGAGATCGTTCGCCGTCGTTTCCCGAAAATCGGTTGAGCGGAAACGCCGCCGAACGCCGAGTTCGAGACCGGGTTTGAAGCGAAACGGCGAAACGGCGAAAAAAAGGGGCCGGGCGGGCGATCTCGCGGAAAAAAGCGGAAAACGCGCGTTCGGCGACCGGTTTTCGATTCGTCGCCGTCGGTCGGGCCCGAACTTTTTTGAGAAAATAATATTTTTTAGGAAAACGCCCCTTGACGAAGCGCGGGTTCGCGCTATAATTGCTTTTGTCTTGACGACGATAACTCGTTAAGCCGGGCAGGTAGCTCAGTTGGTAGAGCACAGGACTGAAAATCCTGGTGTCGGCGGTTCGACCCCGCCCCTGCCCACTCCGTTCCTGAAAGCCGTTTCGGCGGTTCTTTCGGGGCGCGGCGCAAAGGGTAAGCCCGGTTTCGGGCAGGTAGCTCAGTTGGTAGAGCACAGGACTGAAAATCCTGGTGTCGGCGGTTCGACCCCGCCCCTGCCCACTTCGAAAACGAACGGTTTTTTGCCGTTCGTTTTTTCATTTCTTGGCGCGTTTTGGTTTCCCGGCCGACGACGGAAAGCGTCGCCGTTTGGCCTCGACGTTTTTTCGCCGCGCCGCGTTTTAAGTCCCGTTTTGGACGCGACATTGCGATAAAATACGCCGATTTAAACGATTCTGCTTGATTTTTTCCACCCTCATATTATAATGGACGTCGAGGGCGGCGCGGACGACCGGCTCGTTTTCGCCGATTCTTAGGTCTACGCAAAAATCGTTCGATTCCCCGTCGACGTTGTTTCGTCGGGAAAAGCCGCGCCGAACGGGCTCCGCGAACGTCGGACGAACGCGCTGAAGGAAAGAAGAGGCAACCGATGGACATTCGACGTTTCAACAACACGAACACCGCCCTTCGAGAAAAATACCTCGATTTTTGGGGACAGGCGCTCGATCCGGCCTTCTACGCGGCTTTGAACGTCGACGCGTCGCGCCGCTCGAACGGTCGTTTTGAAACGTTGAACGATTCTCAACGCGTTGTAAAAGAAGCGTTTACGCATTGGAGGCTTTTCAATACGGAGACGCTGAACAGTTATTTTGTCGAGCCGAGCGCGTCCTTTTGGGCCGTCGACGACGTCCCGCGTCCGCTCGGTTGCGTCGTTTCCGCGTCGGCGCCGAACGTCGACGAACTCGACGGAGCCGACGCCGCGATTTACGGGCCGTTTTTCGCGTCCGGAGTCGACGACGAAACGAAGCCGAGCGTCGCTCGAACGCTGATCGAAGCGGCGGAAAACGCGCTTCGCGACAAGGGCGTTCGTCGCGTTTTCGCCGGAGGCGCGCCGCCTCGCGTTTCGGAATCCGGGCGCGCTCCGACGGGGGCCCCCCTTTTGAACGGGATTTACGGGTTCGGATCGCCGGTCGGTTTTTTTGACGCCGACCCGACGCGCAACTTCTTTAAAGAAACGGGTTACGAAGCGGATTTGGACGAGCGGGGCGTCGAGCGCGCTTTCGTCGAACGGCGGATCGACGCGGACTCGTTTTTCCCGAGCGACGCGGATTTTCCGGCCGATTGGCGTTTGACGCGGGATTCGCGGCGACCGGCGAACTGGCGGGCGGCGGCGATCGGGCGCAATTTTACCAACGCTCGACAGTACGCTTGGATCAGACGCGAAGCGCCGCAGTTGTTGGCGGTCGCTTGGACTTACGACCTTTTTCGAACCTGCCCGACGACCGGCGAACTTTGCGTTCAACGGGTTGTTTCGCGATTGAAAACTCGCGACGCTTTTCGAAGACGGCGGCTCGCTTCGGCGCTGGTCGCCGCGATCGTCGAAGACGCGGAGTCGATCCGACGGACGACGGGCGGGCGAAGCCTCGAAATTTGCGCCGTCGTTCCGGCCGCCGACGAAGACGCCCGACGTTTTTGGGACGCGCAGGGGTTCGCGGTCGGCCGCCGCTCGACGCCGCTCGTCAAAACGTTCGACGACTGACGAAACGTCGGCGGTTTTCGGCTCCGCGTCGGGTTTCGATCCGACGAAAAGACGGAAAAAAAGGGAAAGGCGGCGGACGAAGCGCGGTCGCCCCGTTTCTTTTTTGGAAATTTGCGGTATAATGAAGCGACTCGGCCGCCGCGCCGAAAGGATCGAACGGAGGCGTTCGAACGACGCGCTCGACGGCGAACGCGTTGAAATGTTGTCGCGAAAACAAAGCGGGGAATTATGAGCCGTCTTTTTGTTAACAAAATCAAAGAAAACGACGTCGTTTCCGAAACGTACCGCGTCGCCGAGAAGGCGTTGCGGCCGAATAAAAACGGCGTTCTTTACCTGCAGTTTCTCTTGACCGACCGCACCGGAAGCGTCGCCGGGCGCCTTTGGAACGCGACCGAAGAGCTGTTTCGGCAGTTCGCCGACGGCGACTTCGTTCGTTGCGAAGGAACGGCGCAGCGGTTCCAGGGCAACATCCAGGTGATCGCGAGAAAACTGACGAAAGTCGATCCGAAAGACGTCGCGCTCGAAGATTTTACGCGCGCCGCCGTCGACGTCGTCGCGCTTTGGAAGCGGGTTCGCGAGTTGCTCGGCGGAATGAAAAACCCGAAATTGCGGGACTTGGCCGATTGCTTTTTGACCGACGACGCGTTCGTCGAGCGGTTTTCTCGCGCTTACGCCGGCGTCCGTTTGCATCACGCGCATCCGGGCGGGCTCCTCGAACACGCCGCGTCGACGATGGAGTTGGCCGTTCGAGTCGCGTCCCATTACGGCGCCGCGCTCGACGCCGACCTGCTTTTGATCGGCGCGTTCCTGCACGACGTCGGGAAAACGATCGAGCTTTCGGACGACCCGACCGCGCCGACGTACACCGACGCCGGGCAGGCGCTCGGGCATCCCTGCCTCGGCGTCGAGATTTTGACGAAAAAAATCGCGGAGACGGAAAAGTTGACCGGCGAACCGTTCGACGAACGCCTCGCGATCGTGTTGAAACATATGATCTTGTCGCATCACGGAACGCCCGAAAACGGCGCCGCGAAGGTTCCGGCTTCCCTGGAAGCGTTGGCGCTCCATTATATCGACTCGCTCGACGCGAAATTGGCGGAGTTCCAAAAGCACATCGCGGAGGATCCGAACGTCGGCGGCGGGTGGACGAATTATATCCCGAGCCTCGACCGCAAACTGATGAAGTTTTGACGGTCGAGACGCCCGGCGGGAGCGCGAACGGCCGCGATCGGAAACGGTCGCGGCTTAACTTTCGGCGCTTTAACGAGTTAACGCTTGCTTTAAAAAAGGAAGACGACGGATGAAATCGCGCAGCACGACGATTTTAACGGTTCGCAAAGACGGCGCGGTCGCGATCGGCGGCGACGGCCAGGTAACGCTCGGCTCGTCGATCGTCAAGGCGGACGCGCGCAAAATTCGGCGGCTCCTGGACGGGCGCGTCCTGGTCGGTTTCGCCGGTTCGACCGCCGACGCGTTCGCGTTGATGGAGCGGCTCGAGGCGCGGCTCCGGGATTATCCGCAAAACGTAACGCGCGCCGCCGTCGAGTTGGCGAAAGAATGGCGCACCGACCGCGCTTTGCGCAAGCTCGAAGCGATGGCGATCGTCGTTTCGGCCGAGGAGACCCTGCTCGTTACCGGCAACGGCGACGTCGTGCAGCCGACCGACGGTATCGCCGCGATCGGTTCCGGCGGAAATTACGCGCTTGCGGCGGCGAAAGCGTTGGCGGCCCATTCGAATTTGTCGGCGAAGGAAATCGTCGTCGAAGCGATGAAGATCGCGGCGCAAATCGATATTTACACGAACGACAACGTCGTCGCGGAGGAGTTGTGATCATGTTGGAATTGACGCCGCGTCAAATCGTCGAAGAACTCGACAAACACATCGTCGGACAGCGCGAAGCGAAGCGGGCCGTCGCCGTCGCGATCCGCAACCGTTGGCGGCGTCAGCGCGTCGCGAAGGAAATGCGCGCCGAGATCGGCCCGAAAAATATCATGATGATCGGCCCGACCGGCGTCGGCAAGACGGAAATCGCGCGGCGTTTGGCGACGATGACCGGGGCCCCGTTCGTGAAAGTCGACGCGACGAAGTACTCCGAGGTCGGGTATTACGGGCGCGACGTCGAGAGCATGGCGAAGGAACTCGTCGAAAACGCCGTCGGGATCGTTCGAGCCGAAGAACGCGCGCTCGTCGCCGACAAAGCGAAAGAGGCCGCCGAAAAGCGGATCGTCGACGCGCTGGTCGAAAAGTTCGAACGGGAAAACCGCGAAAACGCGGCGTTCGCGCCGACTTCCGAAAGCGCTAAAGCCGACGATAAAACGACTTCCGGCGAAACCGCGGCGCCCGTCGACTCTTTTGCGGCGGCGGTGGAAGCGGCGGCTCGCGATCCGAAAGTGCGCGCCGCGATGGAAGCCGTTCGCGACTTGAAGTTCGATCCGACGAATCCGACCGCGAGTTTCGAAGAAATGGCGAAAGCGATCGACGAGGCCGTCGGTTTGCAAGGCGCCGCCCAAAACGCCCCGCAAAAGAGCGAAAAAAATCTCGCCGTCGCGCCGAAACGGGTCGTCGATCGCGCCGAGATCGAGCGGCGGCTCGCGCTTGGCGAATACGAAAACGAGACGATCCCGGTCGTCGAGGAACGGCGCGCGTCCCCGGTCGTGATGGGGGGCGTCGGGCTCGAAAACGTGCAGGACGAAATTCAAAGCATGCTCGAAAGCCTTTCGCCGCGACGCCGGTCGCGCCGGGAAATTCCGGTTTCGGAAGCGCGGGCGACGTTCGTCGAGCAGGAGGCGGAACGCGCTCTCGACAAGGAGAAGATCGACGCCCGGGCGATCGAGTTGGCGGAGAATCTCGGGATCATTTTCATCGACGAGATCGACAAAATCGTCGGAAGCGACGGCGGACGCGGCCCCGACGTGTCGCGCCTGGGCGTTCAGCGCGACCTGTTGCCGATCGTCGAAGGAACGACGGTGCAAACGAAGCGCGGGATGTTTTCGACCGAACACGTCCTTTTCATCGCGGCGGGCGCCTTTCATCGCGTGAAACCGAGCGACTTAACGCCGGAACTGCAGGGCCGCTTCCCGATTCGCGTCGAGCTTTCGGAGTTGAAAAAAGAGGACTTCGTTCGCATTTTGACGGAGCCGAAGAGCGCGTTGACGAAGCAGTACGCCGCGCTGTTGAAGACGGAAAACGTCGATCTGGTTTTCGAGTCGGACGCGATCGAAGCGCTCGCCGAATACGCCGCGTCGACGAACGCGACGGCGCAAAACATCGGCGCGAGAAGACTTTACGCGATGATGGAGCTGCTGCTCGAAGATTTGAGTTTCGAAGCGCCGGAAATGGGGCTCGGCCGGGTCGTCGTCAACGCGGCGTACGTTCGCGAGAAGATCGACCGCGTCGCGAAGGACGAAGATTTGAGCAAGTTCGTGTTGTAACCGTCGCAACGGCGCGACTTCGGAAACGAGGAAAACGCGTTTGAAAAGGTTGAAAAACGTTTGATTTTGGCGTCGGCGAAGCGAACCGGTTTCGTCGGCGTCGTTGTTTTTCCGCTCCCGTGGCGACGCGGCGAGCGGCGGAATTTTCGAAAAACGGCGGCGCGGCTCTTGCAATCGGCGGCGCGTCCCGGTATATTCTTGGTATTGACGCGGCGTTTCGACTTGCGACGGCGAGCGAGCGCCGATTCTTTCCTCCGCGACGTCATCGGTCGCGAAATTTAACGAAAGGACGGTAAAATGAAGCGTTTATTCGGACGGAAAACCGGCGTCGGGCTCTTTTGCGCGTTGGCGGCGGCGTTTTGTTGCGTCGGCGCTCCGGCGAACGGCGACGACTCGACGAAAGCTAAAGGCGACGATTACTGGGTTTACTTCGGAACGTCGACGGACGGAACGACGCCGGATATGGACGAGATCGGGGTGAAGCGCTCCGAAGGGATTTACGTCGGGAAGTTCGACGCGTCGACCGGGGCCGTCGCCGATCTGCGGCTCGCGTTGAAGGCGAACAACTCCGGCTTCATCGCGACCGTTCCGGAGCGGAATTTGCTTTACTTCGTCAGTTCGCGCGACCGAAACGACGGCGGCGAAAACGTTTACGCTTGCAAAGTCGACCCGAAGACCGGCGCGATCGACGTTTTGAATTATATGTCGAACGACGGCGTCGCGGCCTGTCACGTCGCGGCGCGCCCGGACGGAAAGTTCGTCGTCGTCGCGAATTACGTCAGCGGCGACTTCGTCGTTTACAAAACGAACGCCGACGGTTCGCTGGCCGAGCAAACCGCGAAATATAAGGGCGAAGGCTCCGGCCCGAACAAGTGCCGCCAAGCTCAGCCTTACGGGCATTCGGCGTTTTTCGTCGAGTCGAACGGCGTTTGGCGCGTTCTCATGTGCGACCTTGGAACCGACAAAGTTTACGTCGCTCGACTGAACGAAGAGACCGGCGCGCTCGAAACCGATCCGAAGGTTCCGTTCCTTCCGACGCCGCCGGGCGCCGGCCCGCGCCACCTCGATTTCGCGATCGATAAAAACGGCGATTTGGTCGTTTACGTCATTAACGAACTCGACTCGACGCTTTCCGTTTTCCGTCCGGATTTCGAAACGGGCGACCCGGGCGTCTTGGGCGTTTGGTCGACGATCGAGGAGAAATATCGCGAAAAATTGACCGACGAAGAGACGCTGGTCGACGGTAAAGAATATACGTACGGAAATAAGACGGCGGAGATTTTCAAAGTCGCGCTTCCGAACGGGAAGACGATCGTTTACGGTTCGAATCGCGGGCAAAACACGCTCGTCGCTTTCGACGCGACCGAAACGCTCGCCGGAAAAGCGGGGAAAGCGGCGTTCCCGCTCGCGCAACGGATCTCGTCGCAAGGCAAGTTCCCGCGGTACTTTATGATCGATCCGACCGGGCGGTATCTGATCGTTTGCAACAAGAAAACCGGAACGTCGTTCGTTTTCGCGATCGATCAGGAAGACGGAACGCTGAAACCGACCGGCGCCGACGCGATCAAGATCGCCTGGGCGATGGCCGGCGGCTTCATTCCCCGCGCCGAGTAACGAAAGGCGCGAAAGCCCGCGTTTTGCGGAGCGTTTGAATTGTTTGAAATTTGGGCTGGAAACAGATTGCGACGCCGTCTTTCAACGCTTGTCGGACGCGGCGTTCGCAACGTCTTGATTAAAATCGGTTTAGCGTAAAAAGCGTTTCGAGGCGTTCGTCTCGGAGCGCTTTTTTTGTCGGCGGTTCGAACGGGCGGCGGCGTTTTTGAGAAAAATCGCTCAGGTCGGACGGTTGGCGTCCCGGCTGAAGTTGACGTCGGAAAAAAACGGGGAATAATAGCAAACTAAGAGCGCGGCCTGTAAAACGGAAAGCGAAACGGGCGAAAGTCGGCGCTTTAAAACGGCGGCGTCGGGGAAGCGCGATCGGCGGTTCGCGGAAGTTTCGCCGAACGGTCGCCGTGAAAACGCGAAGACGATAAGCGTTGAAAAATAAAAGGTTGCGGTTAAGCAAAACAAACGCCGCGTCGGTCGTTTGGATTTTTGAATAACGGAGCGTAATTGAATGGCGAGCGGTGTGAAATACCTGCAAATTTCCGGGCGCGACGAGTTGATTCCCGTTTTTCGGAACCTTTCGCGAAGCGTCGTAAAGCGAGGCGCGGGCAAGATTTATTGGCGAATGAGAGCGACCGCGGAAAACGGCGTGGGATGCTGGAACGACGAAGTTTGGCTCGACTGCGCGACCGGCGACGTCCGATTCGGCGAGCGCTGCGTAAGAGAAGGTTGGAGCGACGTTTACGACGAGGCGATCGAGCGCGGAAAGAAGCGGAACGGCGCCGCCTGGCGCAAGCCGATCGCGTATTGTCCGTTCGACAAAGATTTTGCGCTGGAAGCTTGGGAAGACGAGGCTCCCGGCGAGCCGCGCTCTTATTGGGGAGCGCGTAAACGTTGGGATTCTCAGGTTTACGCGTGGCCGTTGGGCGTTTTGAGCGAGTGGCGCGGCGCCGACTCCGAGATCGAACCGCGTTTGGCGGCGAGGTTGGCGGAGGCCGCGGAGTTTAATTTCGGGCTCGATTTCACCGGGCCGGAGGAAGAGCACCCGTTTTTGGAGAGCGCGAACGAAATCGTCCGTTTTTACGAGGCGCTCCGGCGCAAAAACGCGGAATACGACGAAGACGAAGGCGACGAGGACGAAAGCGAGTTCCCGTATTGGGAGAGCGAAACGGCGTTCGAGGATTGGCGCAGGGAAGAAAAATCGAACGAAGAAATAGACGAAAAAAAAGGTTTTGAATACTGGGACAACGACGAGTTCGCGTCGGTGGAAGAGGGGGAATACGCGACGCCGTCGGCGAACAAAAATCCGCGCGGCGAGACGTATATTCCGATTTATTGGAACGCCGCGAAAACGGAGAAACGGCGAAAATTTTATCGCGGCGGGAAGATCGTCGGCGAAGAGCCGTTGAGAATTTACTTCGATTGTTCGCCGTTGGAACTGGGAAAAGACGCGGAAGCGAAGCGGGACGAGCTGAGCGAAGAGGCGAGAACGGTCGCGTTCGCGTCGAAAAGCGAGGCGCGGCTCCGCTCGTTGAAACGGGGGTTCGAGTTTGGCGGCAATTGGTGGGCCGAGACGCGGGAACCGGTTTTTCTCGGGAGTTTGAATTGCCTGATCGCCGTCGCGCAAGCCGGAACGTCGGGGCGAACGGAGCCGCCGAAGTACGTCGAAACCGAGGACGGCGAGATCGTCGCGGATTGCGGAGCGGAGCGAGCGGACGTTTTTTCCGACGATTGGCGGGAGCGGCTGCCGTCGTTGCTCGATTTCCGTTACGACTATTATCGCGTTTTATTCGACGCGGCGAAAACCGTTTACGTCGGCGTCGTCGGAACGCCGACGCGGGAAATGAGGAAACTCGAAGTTTGGACGACGCCCGGTTGCGATAAAACGACGCTTTGCGCCGGGCGACCGGAGGGCGCGAATTGGCTGAAGTTGGGAACGATCGCCGATTTTTACAACCTTAAACGCGGTCAATACTGGGGCGCGAACGTGAAAAAATCGGAGAAGATCCGCTTGAGAAGCGAAGCGCGGCATTGGACGGCGCAGGAGATTGGGCGGCGTTTGGAGGCGGCGTTGAAGGCGAAAAACGGCGGCTTTTGATTATTTGAAAAACGAAACGACGTCGACGCGCCGTTCCGTTCCGCGTTGCGGGCGACGCGTCGAGCGTTAAAACCGTTGAAATCGTTGCGAATCGACGCGGCGACGGACGGTTTTCGGAAAAAACGCGTTTTTTTTTCGCTCGAACGTAATTTTTTCTTGACATGCGTTTTCGCTTCTTATAGAATCTACCGCGGGCCTCGAGAAGGGGCGGCGCCCGTTGCGAATGCGGCGAGCGTATCCGCTTCTTTTTCAAGGCTTTATATCGACGGCGCGACGTCGGCGTTTCGCGATACGACGCGGCGCTTAACCGACCGCGTCGCGCCGTCGCGCGGTTTCCTGCGTTGCGAGATCGATCGCAAACGCGGAAATCTTATTTCTGTTTATCTCTTTTTATTTCGCGTTTTTTATTTTTCGCGTTGCAAACGCGAGGAGAAATGGTTGAGTTATGTTGGAAAGTCGTGTTAATTTAGGGGGGGGGGGGTAAAATCTCCCGCCGCGGATTTACGCTGGTCGAGCTGTTGGTCGTCATCGCTATCATCGGTATTTTGATCGGGCTTTTGCTTCCGGCGGTGCAGGCGGCTCGCGAAGCGGCGCGGCGGATGCAGTGCGTCAACCACATGAAGCAACTCGGCTTGGCGGTGCACAATTTCGAGTCGTCGACCGGCATGCTCCCGCCGCTCGACATTAATATGGGGCACGCGTCGATCCTTCCGCTTCTTTGGCCGTACATGGAACAGCAGGCGATTTACGACGTCCTGAAAAACTGGCGCGGCGCGGAAGACGCTTCGTCCGGTTTCGGCCAAGACCTTTGCCGTTCCGGAAGCGGCGCCGGCGACACGTTTTGGCGCAACACGGAGTATATGACGGACGAACTGCGCAGGAATTTCAGCTCGGTTCCGTTCGTGAAGTGCCCGAGCCGCCGCGCGGGCGTCGCCGGAGCTCCGTTGACCGATAGGGATTTGACGCATAACGGCGTTACGCAAAACGGGTTGCAGTCGTGCGCGTCGTACGGCCCGCTCGCCGACTACGCGCCGGTTATTTACACCGAATACGAAGCGCCCGCCTGCAACAATTTCCAATGGGTCGGCGCCGGGGATAATTACGCCCTTCACGCGCAAAACTACTCGCCGTTCCGCCGCGCCGTCGTTTCGATCGCCGGAGACGAGCGAACCTGGCAACCGCGCGACGCGATTTCCCGTTGGATCGACGGAACGAGCAATCAATTTATGTTCGGCGAAAAACACATCCCGATCGGCATGCTCGGCAACGACTCGGTCGCTTGGCGGCACGACCAGAATTACCTCGCCACGACGGACTCGAACGGACGCGACTGGGCGCTCGGACGGGCCGTTTCGGAATCGTGCCCGCTCGCTTCGCCGCGCGACTACGCGAACGCTCAACGCTTTTTCGGATCGTGGCACGCGGGTGTCGTAAACTTCGTGATGGGCGACGGTTCCGTTCGGTCGATTTCGACGACCGCCGCGCCGAAAACGCTCGGCAAGTTCGCGCACGTCAGCGACGGCGGAACGGAATCGTTATGACGGAAAGGAGACGCGAACGATGAAAAAATGCGGTTTTTTCGCGGCGGTTCTGGCGGCGACGCTTTGCGTTGGGTGCTCCTCGAACGTGAAGTTGACCGGGACGGTTTCCTATTCGGACGACGGCGCGCCGGTCGAAAGCGGGACGATCTGCTTCGTTTCCGGCGATTCGATGGCCAAGGGAACGATCGTCGACGGCAAGTTTGAAACGAGTTTCGGCGACGGCGCGGGCCTGCCGCCGGGCGACTATCAAGTTTACTTCGTCGGCGTCGACGCGGTCGTTCGAGAGAGCGAGGAACTGCCGGACGGCTCCGTGCGCGACGCGATTACGGCGCCTGCGATCGACCGGAAATATATGTCGGCGGAAACTTCCGGATTGACGCAAGAAGTCGATAAATCGACGAAAACGGTCGACTTTAAGCTCGATCGCAATCCGGAACTTTAACGCCGTTCGCCGCGGCGCCGGTCGCGGCGGCGTTTGAGCGGCGCGGGGCTTCTTGACGCGCCGTTCAAACGCGGTATACTAAACGGTGGAGAAGCGACGGGGGCGAGCGAAAACGCGCTTTGGTTTCCGTCGCTTTTTTTGTTTTTTGTTGGAACGGCGCCCGTCGTTCGCCGCGTTCGTCGGCGGACGGCGCGCTTCGCCGACGTCGGTGTCGGCCGATTCGCTTTTTCACCCTTAACCCAAGACAGGTTGCGCTAACGATGCGATACGCTCCCAATCCCGACCCCGTCGTTCAGGAAATGCTGCGCGCGACGGGCCTCTCCTCGTTGGACGATTTATTCGTCGACGTTCCGGAGGAAATTCGTTTACAATGTCTGTTGCCGGAGAGCCGCGGAATGACGGAAATGTCGGCGCGGCGGCAGTTGGAAGAACTGGCGTTGGCGAACTACACGGCGGACGACTCGCCGATCTTCCTCGGCGCCGGGTGTTACGACCACTACGTTCCGACCGCCGTCGACGCGATCGTCGGGCGCTCGGAGTTCGTTACCGCGTACACGCCGTATCAGCCGGAGATCAGCCAGGGGCTTCTGCAGGCGATCTTCGAGTACCAGACGGCGATCTGCCGTCTTACCGGGATGGACGTCGCGAACGCGTCGATGTACTGCGGCGGGAGCGCGCTCGCGCAGGCCTGCGTGATGGCCGCCGAGACGACGAAGCGCAAGATCGTGCTGATTCCGGCGACGTTGAATCCCGATTACGCGCGCATCGTCGAGACTTACTCCGCGTCCGGGATCTTCGAAGCGCGGGTCGTTCCGGAGAAAAACGGGCTCGTCGACCTGGACGCGTTGAACGCCGCGTTGGCCGCCGACGCGAAGAACGTCGCCGGCGTCGTGATTCAGTACCCGAACTTTTACGGGAACTTGGAGCGCGTCGGCCAAACGATCGCCGCGACCAAAGGCGTCGGAGCGCTCGCGATCATGTCGGTCGATCCGATCGCGTTGGCGATGCTCAAATCGCCGGGCGAATGGGGCGCCGACGTCGCGGTCGGGGACGGGCAACCGCTCGGCAACGCGATGAGTTTCGGCGGCCCGCACCTCGGTTTTATGGCGGTTTCGAAGAAGCTGCTCCGCAAAATCCCGGGCCGGCTGGTCGGCGAAACGGTCGATTCGGAGGGAAAACGCGCTTACGTCTTGACGTTGCAGGCGCGCGAACAGCACATCCGCCGCGAAAAAGCGAGTTCGAATATTTGCTCGAATCAGGCGTTGAACGCGTTGACGGCGCTGGTTTATCTGGCGTTCGTCGGGCCGCTCGGGCTCAAACAGGCGGCGAACGCGTCGCACCGGATCGCCTGCTACGCTCGTTCGGAGTTGAAGAAGGCCGGGTTCGAGTTCCAGCACGACGCGCCGTTCCTGCGCGAGTTCGCCGTTAAAGTCGACAAGCCGCGCGAGATGAACCGTTATCTTCTCGAATGGGGCATTATCGGCGGTTTCGAATTGAAAGACGGGCTCCTTCTCGCCTTCACCGAAAAGCGAACGCGCGAAGAGGTCGACGAATTGGTTTACTTCATGAAGGATTTCCAATTCGGCGGCGCCGGGGAACGCCTGACGATCGACGAGAACGACGGCGCGAACGCGTCGGAAGCCGTGTAGAAAGGAGCGCGAAAGAATGAAACTTCTTTACGAAAAACACGTTAAAGGGAGCAATTACTTCCGTTTTCCGCTTCAAGACCTGCCGGAAATCGACCTCCAGGAAACGCTCCCGGAGGAACACTGGCGCGAAACGCCGCTCGGGATCCCGGAACTTAGCGAAGTCGAGGCGACGCGGCACTTTACCGCGCTTTCGAAACGGGCGTTCGGCGTCGACGACGGCATGTATCCGCTCGGTTCCTGCACGATGAAAT
The DNA here is from genome assembly GCA_964539525.1 of uncultured Planctomycetaceae bacterium. Taxonomy (GTDB): domain Bacteria; phylum Planctomycetota; class Planctomycetia; order Pirellulales; family Thermoguttaceae; genus RUG369. The sequence continues at coordinate 107,516 of CAZIJJ010000008.1, forward strand.
ACAATCCGAAGCTCGGCGAGTACGCGGCGCGGCTTCCCGGGTTCGCGAACGTTCACCCGTTGCAACCGGTCGAAACGGCGCAGGGCGCGCTTGAATTGATGTACGAGCTTTCGCTCATGTTGGCGCAGATCGGCGGCATGGACGCGTTTACGCTCCAACCGGCGGCGGGAGCGCAGGGCGAGGCGACCGGGATCATGATTATCCGCGCTTACCACAAACATCGCGGCGAAGACAAAACGCGACGCGTCATTTTGGCGCCGGACTCGGCCCACGGCACGAATCCCGCCAGCGCGGCGAACGTCGGTTACGAAATTCGCATCGTCAAATCGAACGAACGGGGACGCGTCGATATCGACGACTTGAAAGCGAAGCTCGGCCCGGACGTCGCCGGATTGATGCTGACGAACCCGAACACGCTCGGCTTGTTTGAAACGGATATCCTTGAAATCGCTCGACTTACGCACGAAGCGGGCGGGCTCCTGTATTACGACGGCGCGAACCTGAACGCGATCATGGGCGTCGCGCGTCCCGGCGACATGGGGTTCGACGTCGTTCACTACAACCTGCACAAGACGTTCGCGACCCCGCACGGCGGCGGAGGCCCGGGCGCCGGCCCGGTCGGCGTGAAGAAATTCCTCGAGCCGTTCCTTCCGTCGCCGGTCGTGATCAAAAACGATTGCGGCGGTTACGAGCTGGACGACGATCGGCCGCTTTCGATCGGCAAAGTGAAGACGTTTTACGGGAACTTCGGCGTTTGCGTCCGCGCTTACGCTTACATTTTGTCGCTCGGTTGCGAAGGAATCAAACGCGCTTGCCAGCACGCCGTTTTGAACGCGAATTACGTCCGCAAGCAGTTGGCCGACGATTACGATTTCCCGTTCGACGAGCTTTGCAAACACGAGTTCGTCTGCGCGCCGAAGAAACTCGAAGGCGGCTCGGACGTGCATACGCTCGACGTCGCGAAACGTTTGATCGACTTCGGTTACCATCCGCCGACCATTTATTTCCCGTTGATCGTCGACGAAGCGATCATGATCGAGCCGACCGAAACGGAAACGAAGGAACGGCTCGACGATTTCATCGCCGCGATGAAGCGGATCGCGAAAGAGCGCCGCGAAACGCCGGATGTGGTGAAGTCCGCGCCGCACGGCTCGGTCGTGAAGCGGCTCGACGAAACGCGAGCGGCCCGCAATCCGATTTTGAAGTGCGAGGAACCGCTTTCGTAACCGGTTGAACGGAAACGGGTTAACCGTTGAAAAGAACGTCGGCGGCGCGTCGGCGTTCTTTTTTTGTCCCTTGAACCCGACGCCGACGCCGCGAGAACGAGCGGACGGCGAAAAAAACGGCGCGAAACTTCCGACGTTTTTCCGGCTTTTTCGGCGAAAGTCGCTTGTTTTTTAACGGTTTTCGGTTACCCTTAAAAGAAAAACGGCGCGTCGGAAACGGAAACGACGATTTTCGAGCGCCGACGAAGAAAGGAACGCTCGATGGAACGAAAAACGACGAACGACGCCGCGTTTGCGGAGGCGGTCGCGTTCGATATGGACGGCTTAATGTTCGACACCGAGGCGGTTTACTGGAAGGCGGCCGACGCGTTGCTCAAGCGCCGCGGTCGCGAGTATACCGCCGAACTTTGCGCGCAAGTGATCGGGCGCCCGCCGGAACACTGCTTTCGCCTCTTCGTCGAACGTTTCGATTTGCCGGAAGATTGGCGGGCCCTGCAGCGCGAGTCGGAGGAGCTTTTTATCGAACTTTTGAACGACGGATACTCGACGACGCCCGGCTTGGAACGTTTGCTCGACGAGTTGGAACGGCGGGCGATCCCGAAATGCGTTTGCACCAGCAGCTCGCCGCGACTTGCCGGCGAAGTCTTGAAAAAAGACGGGATCGGCGAACGGTTCGAGTTCGTGTTGACGAGCGCGGACGTAACGAACGGGAAGCCGCATCCGGAAATTTACGCGAAGGCGGCGGCGCGACTCGGCGTCGAACCGCGCAGAACGCTGGCGCTGGAGGACAGCCCGGCCGGTTGCGGATCGGCGAACGCGGCGGGGCTCGTTTGCTGCATGTTGCGCGCCGAACACAACCGAAACGCCGATTTTTCCGGCGCCGTTCGCGTCGTCGAGCGGCTGGACGCGCCGGAAATTTTCGCGTTGTTGCGTCCCTGACGAGCGAACGTCGGGACGAACGGTCGGCGTTTTTTACGCGATCGGACGTAAGAAACGGCGTTTTGGGTAAAATGGAGAAAATGGGGCGGCGTTTTGCGTCGGCTCGCGTCTTGACTCGGCGACAAAAAATCGTTATACTAACGCGAATTTTTGCGGAACGGGCGGACGCGTCGGCGAAACGGGCGAAAACCGCCGCCGCAAACGGAGAAAGCGAGCCGAAGTCGCGTCGCGAAAAGTCGGCGCTCGGAGAGAATTTTGAACGATAATCGACCGGAAACGAAACGGAGCGTTCGTCGGCAATCGCGAGGCGAAACGGGCGCCGTCGACGAGCGCGTCGAGCGGCGCCGCGCGGGACGAAAGCGATGCGAGTTTTGATTTTAGGAGGCGGAACCGTCGGCGGCTCCGTCGCGAAACGGCTCGGCGATCGACGTTGCGAAGTAACGATCGTCGAACGGGACGCCGAGCGCGCCGTTTGGCTCGACGGCGAGCTCGACGCCCGCGTCCTTTGCGGCGAAGCGTCGCAGGCGAGCGTTCTCTTTCAAGCGGGCGCGTCGTCGGTCGACGTTTGTTTCGCGCTGACCGGCGAGGAGGAAACGAACCTTTTGGCCGGAAGCGTCGCGAAAGCGATGGGCGCCCGGCGCTCGACGGCGCGCGTTTATTCGCCGTTTTTTCGGGACTTAACGGCGTTCGACTATCGTCGGCACTTCGGGTTGGATCGGCTTTTGAGTCTCGAATATTTGACGGCGATGGAGTTGGCGCGGCGGATCCGCGAGCCCGGCGCGATGCTGATCGAGCATTTCATCGGCGGCGAACTCGAGATGCAGGACGTGCTGATCGCGAGAACGTCGGCGGCGACCGACCGCCCGCTCGCCGAGTTGCGCTTGCCTTCCGACGTCCGCGTCGGCGCGATCAACCGCGACGGCGCCGTTTCGATCGCCGCGGCCGACGACCGAATCGAAGTCGGCGACCGCGTAACGCTGCTCGGCGAGAGAACGCGCGTCGAGGAGGTGAAAAAACTTTTCCAAACGCAGTCGGTCGTCAGACGAAACGTCGTCGTCGCGGGCGGCGGCGAAACCGGGCTGCGCGTCGCGGCGGCGCTTGAAAAAAGGAATTACAACGTTAAAATTCTCGATTCGCGACGCGAACGGTGCGAGTTTTTGGCGCAAACCCTTAAAAAGACGACCGTCGTTTTCGGCGACGCCCGCCGTCGGAGCGTGTTGGACGAACAGCGCGTCGGAAACGCCGACGTTTTCATCGCTTGCGCCGGCGACGACGAAGACAACATCATGGCTTGCGTCGAGGCGAGGGAACTCGGCGCGAAGTTTTTGGCCGCCGTCGTCGACCAGCCCGATTACGCGAGCGTCGTCGGCAAACTTGGAATCGACGAAGTCGTCAGCCCTTACGAAGTGATCGGGCGCCAGGTCGAGGGCCTGATGCACACGGGCGCGCTCGTTTTTCACAATTCGCGCCTGCTCGGCGGCTCGGTCGACGTCCTCGAATTGGAAGTCGAACGGGATTCGCTTGCGACGCGCTTGCCGTTAAAGGATTTAGGACTTCCGAAACCGTCGCTGATCGCGGCGGTGATTCGAGAAAACGCGGTCTTGATCCCGAACGCGACGTTCGAATTTCGAGCGGAAGATTCCGTTCTCGCCTTGTGCGACGCCCGGAACGTTCCGAAATTTGTCCCGATTTTTGAACGGCGTTGACGGCGAACCGCGAGTCGGCCGACGTCGGCGTTTGAAAACGTTGAAGTTTGTTCGCTTTTTGAGCGCCGCCGCGCTCCGGAATCGCAAAAGACGGCGATTTCAGAAGCGTTTGAAAACTTTGAATTTCGCTCGACTTTCCGCGGCGCGGCGTTTCGTCGTCGCGGAAAAACTTGACGACGCGTTTTAACGACGCGTTTGAAAATTTGAATATTAGACCGGAAAAGCGGTTTTCAGGATGAAAATCGTCGGTCTTGCAACGATAAGGAGGAGAACGATGCGTTTGTCGTCTGGGAGTTGGAAGCGAATCGCGATTCTTTTGCTTGGCGTCGCCGCGCTCGGCGTCGTCGGGTGTTCGAACAAAACGCGGGAGGCCGCCGAGTTTTGCCGCGTCGGGATGGAGGGGCTCGCCGAAAACGATTTGGCGTCGGCGACCGAGTGTTTTGAAAAATCGCTCGAACTCGACCCGAATTTCGTTCCGGCGCTCGTCGGGCTTGGCGAAACGAATTTGCGTTCGCAAAAATACGCCGAAGCGGAAGTTAAGTTTTCAAAGGCTTTAGCCGTCGACGCTCGTTCGCTCGACGCGTTGAAGGGCCGGGGCGAGTCGTTCCTGGGACAAAAAATGTACGATAAAGCCGTCGCCGATTTCGACGCGGCGTTGGCGATCGACCCGACGAAAACGACCGTTCGCGGGAACCGCGGTTTCGCTTACGTCGGGCTCGGCGAACTCGACAAAGCGCTCGACGATTTGAACGTTTGCGTCGAGGAAGAGCCGACGTCGCCGAATTTTTACATCAATCGCGGCGTCCTTTATCAAAAGCGCGGCGAGTACGACGCGGCGTTCGCCGATTTGACGAAAGCGATCGAACTCGAGCCCGCGAACCCGATCGCCAGCGCGATTCGGGGAAAAATTTGCGCCGACGCCGGACGTTGGGAGGAAGCGCTCGTCGATTACAACGCCGCGATCGACAAGGACGTCGCCTGTTTTCCGGCGTACAAATGCCGCGGACTTTACTTTAAAAACGTCGCCGATTGGGAGGCCGCGCTGAAAGATTTGACCCGAGCGATCGAGATTAACCCGAACGATCCGGAGGTTTACTTCGAACGCGCCGGCGTTTATCGCCAACTTGGAAACGAAGGGTATTACAACGCCGACCTGAACAAGGCGCGCCAACTCGATCCGGATATCGACGCCGGCGTTCGTTGACGTCGGGCCCCTTTGAAAATGAAGAAAACGACGCCGATAATTTGAAGCGGCGTCGTTTTTCAAAAAATCAAAAACGCCGTTAGGGCGAGAAAATGAGCGAGTTTAACGAATTTAACGGCGGCGGAAACGACGCCGCGTCGTTCGACGGCGATCCGTTGCGGGCGCCGGTCGCGTTTTCGAAGGGCGTCGGAACGCGGCGCGCCGAAATTTTGCGCCGTCTCGGCGTCTTTCGAGCGTTCGATCTGCTCTTCTTTTTTCCCCGCGATTATCTTGAAATTTCGCTCAAACGAAGCGTCGACGATCTCGTTGAAGACGAAATTCAATCGATTTGCGGAACGATCGAGAATTATCGAACGAGATTTTCGCGTCGCGGCCCGATCGTTACGCTCGACGTCGCGGTCGGCGACGATCTTCTGCAGGGCGTTTGGTTCAATCAAGCCTTTATCGCAAAAACGTTTAGGTTCGGGCGCCGCGTCATGTTGACCGGGAAACCGAAACGGAAATCCGGAACGTTTTGGCAATTTTCGCATCCGAAATTAACTTATCTAAGCGACGACTTCGACGTTTCGAACGGCGCGGCGAGCGAAAACGGCGAAAATTTAGCGGTCGGCGAGACGGGTGAAATAGGGGAAACGGAAAAAACAGCGCAAAACGCGTCGATTGGGGGGAATGGCGAAGGCTCCGACGAGCGAATTTTGCCGATTTATCCGTTGACCGAAGGAATAACGCAGTACCAGATTCAAACGATAATCAAAAACGCGCTGGAAACGCTTCCCGATCTGTTGCCGGAGGCGTTCCCGACGGAGTATTTGGCGCCGCGTCGGTTGGCGCCGATCGCCGACGCGATCCGCAAGATTCACTTTCCGGCGACGACGGAAGAAATGCTGTTCGCGCGGCGGCGTTTCGTTTATCAAGAGTTGCTAATATTGCAGTTAGCGTTGGCGATCTGTCGCGCTCGGCGGCGGATCAACATGAAGGCGCCGCCGCTGCCGCGCAACGGAAAAATCGACGCCCGGATCCGCTCGCTCTTTCCGTTCGAGTTGACCGAAGCGCAAAACGCCGCGATCGCCGAAATTTCCGCCGACATGGGGCGCCCGGTTCCGACGAATCGGCTTCTGCAGGGGGACGTCGGTTCCGGAAAGACGGTCGTCGCAATTTACGCGATGCTGCAGGCGGTCGCCAACGGCGCTCAAGCCGTCTTGATGGCTCCGACGGAAACGCTTGCGCGACAACACTTGCGAACGCTCGAACATTACTTGCGCAACGCGGCGACGAAGGTCGTTCCGCTTTTTGGCGGCCAAAAACCGGCGGAGCGGGCGGCGATTCTCGCGCAGATTCGGAGCGGCGAAGCGCAAATCGTCGTCGGGACGCAGGCGCTCGTTTGCAACGAAATCGAGTTCGCGCGGCTCGGGTTGGTCGTCGTCGACGAGCAGCATAAGTTCGGCGTCAAGCAACGGGCGTCGTTAAAGTCGTCGCTAACGGCGGAACCGCATTATCTGGTTATGACGGCGACGCCGATTCCGCGAAGTTTAACGATGACGCTTTTCGGCGATTTGGACGTCTCGGCGATGCGCGGGACGCCCCCGGGACGGCGCAAAACGACGACCGCGATCCTCGACGAGAAAAATCGAGCGAGTTGGTGGTCTTTCGTTCGCGAAAAATTGGACGAAGGACGGCAAGCTTACGTCGTCGTTCCGCGCGTCGACGACGGCGAAGGCGACGAGTTCGCGGCGCTTGACGGGTACGAAAAACAGAAAATCGAAAACGACGGGACTTTTTCGAGCGATTTCGATTTTTGGAACAGTTGGGAAGGCCCGGAGAAAGAGCGCGCGTTCGCCCGATCGGCGGAGAAGTTGGGCAAAAGAGAAACGACGGGGGAAGACGGGGCGACGGGAAAAAGCGGGGAAGTTGGAAAGGACGCGCAAAACGGCGAAGACGTCGGCGCCGACGGTCGGGACGATCCGGGGGACGACGGCGGACGCGCGGAGCGGTTGAAGAACGTTTGGTCGGTTTATAAAGAGTTGTCGGAAGGCGAGTTGCGCGGATATCGACTCGGCGTCGTTCACGGTCGACTTTCGACGGCGGAAAAAGAAGCGATAATGCTCGATTTTCGTTGCGGAAATATTCAGGTTTTGATCGCGACGTCGGTCGTCGAGGTTGGGATCGACGTTCCGAACGCGACGCTGATGACGATCGAGAACGCCGAGCGGTTCGGGTTGGCGCAGTTGCACCAGTTGCGAGGGCGGATCGGACGCGGAAAATATCCCGGTTTTTGCGCGGTCGCGCCGACGTTCGGTTCCGATCTTGACGATAACGACGGCGACGTCGACGGCGGCGAGGACGAAAAGAAAAAGGGAAAAAACGCCAAAAAAGGGAAAAAGGAGAAAGAAGAGAAGACGGGCAAGTCGAGTAAGTCGGGCAAAGCGGACAAAGACGAGGAGTCGAAAAAAGCGTCGAAAACGGAGATTCGACGGCGGGCGGAGGCGCGCGAGCGGCTCGAATTTTTCGCGCAAACGCTCGACGGGTTCGAGTTGGCCGAAAAAGATTTCAAACTGCGGGGGCCGGGCGAACTTTTCGGGGCGCGGCAACACGGCGCGGCGGCGTTTCGCGTCGCCGACTTGAATCGCGATCGGGAAATTTTGGAAGAGGCTTGCGCCGATGCTCGGGAGTTGACGCGGCTCGACCCGGGGTTGGCCGACCCGAAACACGCGGCGTTGCGGAAGCAGGTGTTGGCGAAATACGGACGCGTTCTCGATTTGGGCGACGTCGGGTAACGGAGGCGGGCGGCGGCGTCGGGGTTCGAAAAATTTTCTCGACGGCGGCGCGTCGGGGACGACGGGGTAAGATAAAGCGTCGACGCCGTTCGCACCGTCGCGCCTTTCATTAATATTAATGTTAATAATATGCGGGGGCGTTTCGCAAGGCGAGGCGCGGCGAGAATCGGAGAACGAGACGAACGAATCGAGCGAGCCGCAAAAAATTTTTCGCCGTTTTTTAGCAAAATCCGCGAAAATTAAGGGGAAAAAAAGAAAAAAAAGGCGAGAAGCGGCGTATTTCGCAAAAAATCGCTTTAATCGCGCTTGACGCGAATTAAAAAAGCGCTATTATGTTCTTGTCGAGAGGGTTTGACGACCCGTCGACTCGTTTCTTTATAGAGACGGTCTCGAATCTCGCGAAACCGTTCTTTTTCATCGTAAGAGCGACGTTCTTTTTTTCATCTATGAAAACGCGTCGTTCTTCCACCAGGAATTTGCGTTGAGTCCCGATTAAGCGATTGTTTTTTCAACTTGCGAACGCAAATCGATAAGATTTGAAAAAAGAACAACGAAATTTATTGGTCGCGCCGTCGGCCGTCGAAGGTCGGCGAATTGACGTTGAAAGCAACGGAAACGCGCGGAAAGGTTAACGGCGAGGAAAGGATCGCGCCCTTGCGGTTCGGTCGTTTTTCGCGCCGACGCTAATTTTAAGGAACGCCGAACGGTCTGTTGAGCGAAATGGATAATAGAGATTACGAAACGAATTCGAATTCGCGTCCGCGAAATAATTACGGCAACCAAAACGGAGATCGCGGTTACAGGCACAATAATTACGGGAACAACAACTACGGCCGTAATTACGGCGGTTACGGGAACAACAACTACGGGCAGGGCGGCTACGGAAATCAAGGCGGCTACAACAACGGTTACAATAACAACGGACGTTACGTTAATCGACGCAACCCGAAAAACAGCCCGTTGGCGCCGAAAAAACCGAAGTCGACCAACTCGGCGCCGGAGGGCGTCGACCCGATGGATCCGGAATCGTTTTACCCGTTGGCCGGCGTCCTCGAACTGCACCCGAACGGGTACGGTTTCCTGCGCGACCCGAAGGAAAGCTACGTTCGCCAACTTTGCGACCCGTTCGTCCCGGGGAGCGTCATCGAAAAACTCGGTTTGCGCGAAGGCGTGCGGATTAACGGCTTAGTGCAGCCGGCTCGCGGAAATCAAGGCCCGCGCGTTCGCGAAATTTACGACGTCGACGGAATGAATCCGGACGATTATATCAACGTGCGCCCGTTCGACGAGCTGACGCCGATCAATCCGGAGCATTGGTTGCGTCTCGAAACCGGCCCGGAACCGCTTTCGACGCGGGTGATGGACATTTTGACGCCGCTCGGAAAGGGGCAGCGGGCGTTGATCGTCGCGCCGCCGCGTTCCGGAAAAACGATGCTGTTGCAACAGATTAGCCAGGCGGTCGTTACGAATTACCCGGACGTTCACGTCGTCGTTCTTCTGATCGACGAGCGTCCGGAAGAAGTAACGGATTTCAAACGCGCCGTCGACGCCGAAGTTATTTCGAGCAGTCTCGACTGCGAGATCGAGAGCCACGTCCGTTTGGCGCAATTCGTTATTCAACGTTGCAAACGCCTGGCGGAGATGGGAAAAGACGTTTTCCTCCTTCTCGACTCGATCACGCGGTTGGCCCGCGCGTTCAACAAATGGGTCGGGAACACCGGGCGCACGATGAGCGGCGGCGTCGACATCAAGGCGATGGACATTCCGAAGAAGATCTTTTCGTCGGCCCGTTTGAACGAAGAAGGCGGCTCGCTGACGATCGTCGGAACCGCGCTCGTCGATACCGGGAGCCGCATGGACGAGCTTATTTTCCAAGAGTTTAAGGGCACCGGGAACATGGAGCTCGTGCTCGACCGACGCTTGGCCGACCGGCGCATTTGGCCGGCGATCGACATTACTCAGTCGGGAACGCGACGCGAGGAAAAGCTTCTTCCGCCGGATGTGTTGCGGGCGTCGAACATGTTGCGTCGGGCGCTGACGCCGATGAATCCGATCGAAGCGATGGAGCAGTTGTCGTCAAATTTGGCGCGTTGCGATTCGAACGCCGAATTCTTTATGAAGTTTTTGAGGAATTAAACGAGAGCGAACCGTTTCGACCGAGCGTCGGAACGGTTCGCGCCGCTTCTTGCCGGTTTTCGCGACCGGCGAAGCGTCGGTTTTAATAGAATAATGCGCGAAATTGTGCGAAATCAAACGCGCGGCGATTAACGGAATCGCGAGAGATTCGGCGGCGGAAATTCGACCGCTTGTTCGAAAACTGAACGATAAATCAGGATCTTCAGCGGCGGTTTTCGCGTCAGCGCGATCGCAACCGCGTCGGACGGGCGGGCGTCGAGCAAAACGATCTTGCCGTTTTGGTTGACGCGGATTTTGGCGTAAAAAACGCGACCTTCGAGGCGATCGATTACGACGTCGACGAAGGAGCCGCCGAGCGCTTCGACCGCTTGGGCGACGAGTTCGTGCGTCAGCGGCCGCGCGCTTGGAACGCGGCGGCAGGCGCGGTCGATCGTCGTCGCTTCGAAGAGCCCGACCGTCAGCGGAAATTCGCGGCGACCGTTAAGTTCGCGGAAAAAAACGGCTTGCGTCGCCGAATATTCGCAGACGGCGACGCGAGACGGCGCGATTTCCAGCGTTTGCGAAACGGTTTCGCGCCGACGGGGATCGTAAAAATGGGGCATCGGATCGCCTCGTTGATTACAGTGTTTTTGTTGCGAAAACTGCGGCGAGCGGATTCGCGCGTCGTCGCGGCTCGGCGAACGGACGGAACGCCGGCCTGAACGTTAAATTTGGAAACGTCGCCGCGTCTTTCCGGGGCGCGGGCGGCGTCCGTTTATATTTAAGACGATTTTGAGGCGCGAGCGAACGTCGGCGCGATTTTTCAGCGTCGCGCCGAGCGGCTCGAGAGAAAACGGAGATTTTACCGGTGGAAAAAACGATGAAAAAAGCGGTGATTTTGGCGGCGGGCAAGGGGACGCGGATGAAGTCCGACTTGCCGAAAGTTTTGTTTCCGGTTTGCGGCAAGCCGATCGTCGAGCGCGTGCTGGAAGCGTTGGAATCGGCGGGCGTCGAAGAGTTTGTCGTCGTCGTCGGGTATCGCGGCGACCTGGTGCGCGAGACGATCAAACCGCGTCCGGGACTTCGTTTCGCCGAGCAAAAAGAGCTCCTCGGCACCGGGCACGCGGTCATGTCGTGTCGCGCCGAACTCGAAGGTTACGACGGCCCGGTTTTCGTGATCGCCGGCGACAGTCCGATGTTGCAGGGCGAAACGGTCGCGCGTCTTTTCGACGAATACGAGAAGAGCGGCGGCGCGGCGTGCGTCATGGGAACGGTGATCAAGGAAAATCCGTTCGGAATGGGCCGCGTTTTGCGCGACGAAAAGGGCGAGTTTGTCGGTATTGTCGAAGAAAAGGACGCGACCGACGAGCAGCGCAAAATTACCGAAATCAACATGAGCTACTATATTTTCAACGCGCCGGATCTCCTGGCGTCGCTTGGCGAACTTCGCGCCGACAACGCGCAGAAGGAGTATTACATCACCGACGTTCCGCGCGTTCTGATCGAAAAAGGGAAGCGCGTTTTGGCGCTGCCGATCTTGAAAGACGTCGAGCGCCTGGGCGTCAACACGCTCGACGACCTGAAGATCGTGGAAGACGCGATCCGCGCCGAGGCGTGAGACGGCGTCGGAACGAATGCGACGAAAATAACGGCGAACGAAAACGGCGCGGCTCGACGAACGGGCGGCGCCGTTTCGCTTTCTTGACTCGACCGCTTCCGCGAGCGGGCGGAAACGCGTCGAAAAAGCGAAAAAGGAACGGAAAATCGGAATTTTTGGAAATTTTTGCCAATAAAACGGAGCGCGGCGCCCGAAATATAGAAAAGGTTTGGAGAGCGTCGGCGGTCGCGACGTTCCGTCGAGCGGCGGAGAAAAAACGACGTTTTTCTTTAAAAACGTCAAAATCGTTGCAGAAGAGAACGGAGAAACGCCGATAAACCTTCCGGAAGATATTCCCGGAGACGCGGGCGTCGAGGAGCGGTTCGCGTCGTTAAAACGGTTAATATCGATTTCATTTATCGACGAAACGGCAACGCTTAGAGCGGCCGCGAGCGCGTCTCGATCGAGACGGGGAGCGGACGTTCCCGACGACGAGCCCAACGGAGGCGCGCGGCGGCTTCGGCGGCGACGAGCGGTAAAGTTTCATATCAAGGAGGAGACGCGCGATGCGTAAAATGTTACTGACGCTGGTCTGCGGAGCGATGTTGATTAGCTCCGTCGGTTGCGTGTTGCCCGGTTATTCCGGCGACCCGGCCAAACGCACTCAACAACTTTACAACACTTCGGAAGACCTCCGTCAAGCCGAAGACACCTGGGAACGCGTTTGGATGATGGATCAACCGAGCCACATGACGCCCTACCGCACGCACGGCGGGATTACCTGATAGCGAATCGCCGGGAACCGCGGCGAGCGGTTCGTCGGGCCGACGCGTTCGTTCGCCGCAAGTCGAACGCGCGGTCGGCTTTTCCGAAACGTCCGTTGTTCGCAACGGGCGTTTCGGCGTTTCTTGACGACGGCGGCGAGAGGCGAAGTCGGACGCCGGAAAATTCCGACGCAAAAAAAACGCGCTCGACGGAAAAGTCGAACGCGTTCGGTTTTTTCGACGGCGTTAATCGACGGCGTTAAAACGTTCGCGACGCTCCTGACGCCGAGCGAAACGGCGCGGCGGTCAACGGCGGTCGAAACGAATTTCGCCGGCGACGATCGCAACGACGGCGCGACCCTTCATGCGGCGGCCCAGGTACGGCGAGTTTTTGCTCTTCGAACGCATCTCCGATTCAACGAAGTCCCATTCGAGCGCCGGGTCGATTACGACGACGTCCGCGTCGGCGCCGATTTCGAGCGTTCCCTTCGGGATCCCGAGGATCCGCGCCGGATTCAGCGCCATCTTTTCGATCAGTTGCGACCAGGTCAGCAAACCGGAGTCGACGAGCGTTTCGACGGCCAACGGCAACGCCGATTCGAGCCCGACGATCCCGAACGGCGCGACGTCGATTTCGCGATTTTTCTTCTCCGGCGCGTGCGGCGCGTGGTCGGTCGCGATCGCGTCGATCGTCCCGTCGACGAGCCCGGCGATACAGGCGTCGACGTGTTCGCGGTCGCGCAACGGCGGGTTCATCTTGAAATTCGACTCGAACGAACGGAGCGACTCGTCGGTCAACGTCAAGTGGTGCGGGGCGACTTCGGCGGTAACGCGGACGCCGCGCGCTTTGGCTCGACGGATCGCCGCGATCGCGCCCTTCGACGAAACGTGCATGACGTGCAGGCGAGCGCCGACGCTTTCGGCCAACGCCAGGTCGCGAGTAACCATCACGTCCTCCGCTTCGGCCGGGATCCCGCGCAAACCGAGAACGGTCGAAACGAGCCCTTCGTGCATAACGCCGCCTTTGGCCAACGGCGCCGACTCTTCGTGGCAAAGGATCGGCTTGTCGAACATAAGGCAATATTCCAACGCGCGGCGCATCAGCTCCGAATCTTCGATCGACGAGCCGTCGTCGCTGCAGGCGACCGCGCCGCTTTCGAAGAGAAGCCCGAGTTCCGCGAGTTCTTCGCCCTTGCGTCCTTTGCTGATGCAACACATCGGGAACACGTTGCAGAGACGGGCGCGTTCGGCCAATTCGCGAATGAGCGCGACCGTCGACGGCGAGTCGATCGGCGGATTCGTGTTCGGCGGACAGGCGATCGACGTGAAGCCGCCCGACAGCGCGGCGAGCGCGCCGGTCGCGACCGTTTCCGCGTCTTCGCCGCCCGGCTCGCGGAGGTGAACGTGCATGTCGATCAAACCGGGGGCGACGATTTTTCCAGTCGCGTCGATTTTTTCGGCGTTTTGCGGCGCTTGCGAAGCGGCGTCGGCGCCGAGCGCGGCGATCTTTCCGTCGACGATCAGAACGTCGGCGATTTGGTCGAGGTTTTGCGCCGGGTCGACGACGCGTCCGTTTTGAATCCAAAGGGCGTTGCTCATTATTGTCTCGATTTCTAATTTAAAAGCGCGTTAATTCGGCGGCGTTGCGAACGGGAAAAGGGGAAAACCGTCAGGAGCGGCGTTCCGCGGCGGCGGTCAACGTCGCCCAAAGCGCGGCCATGCGCGTCGCGACGCCGTTCGTAACCTGGTCGAGGATCACGGAATGCGGGCCGTCGGCGACGTCGGGGGTGATCTCGACGCCGCGATTGATCGGGCCCGGCGCGAGAACGAGGACGTCCTTTTTGCAACGGGCGAGCCGTTCGGCGTTCATCGCGTAAAGATGGGCGTATTCGGGGATCGACGGGAACGGGCGGACGACCAGCCGTTCAAATTGAACGCGCAGCAGGTTGAAAACGTCGACGCGCGGCAAAATTTCGTCGAGCGAATACGAGTATTCGACGCCGAGATCGGCCCAACGCGGCGAAACGAGGGTCGACGGGCCGCAAACGATCGGCTTGGCTCCGAGTTTTTTGAGCGCGAAAACGTTCGAACGGGCGGTGCGGCTGTGCGCGATGTCGCCGACGAGCGCGACCGTTTTTCCTTCGAGCGAGCCGAGACGTTGGCGCATCGTCAAAATGTCGAGAAGCCCTTGCGTCGGGTGTTCGTGCGCTCCGTCGCCGGCGTTGACGACCGCGCAGTTTTTGAGATTTTGCGCCAAAAGTCGAGGCGCGCCGGGGCAAACGTGCCGAACGACGACCGCGTCGACGCCCATCGCCTGGATGTTTTTGGCGGTGTCGACGAGCGTTTCGCCCTTCGAGACGCTGCTCGTCGCGGCGGAAAACTCGACGACGTCGGCCCCGAGACGCCGACCGGCGAGCCCGAAGCTGGTGCGGGTGCGCGTCGAGTTTTCGAAGAAGAGGTTGACGATCGCTTTTCCGTCCAAAAGCGAAATTTTGCGACGGTTTTCCGGGTTTTCGAGAACGTCCTTGCGGAAACGGTCGGCCAAATCGAGCAAAATCGTCAATTCTTCGACGCTGAGGTCTTCGAGGCCGAGGAGATGCGGACGCGTCCAGCCGGACGGAACCGGCCCCCAGTTTTCTTTTGTGTAAAGCATGTTCGACGTTTCTTTAATGGCGAAGGCTCCGCGCCGGCAAAACGGCGGCGATCCGGGGCCGAATCGAGACGAACGAAACGGCGGCGAGTCGAACCGGGCGAACGGCGAACGGGCGGCGATCCGATCCGAAGATCGAACGGAGCGCGTTCGTCGGCGCGGCGAGCGGTGATCGATACGGCGACAACGGACGCGTTTTCGGGACGGCGGCGAACGTTCCGCGTCGGCGGCGAGCGTCGACGACGGAAGACGGCGGGGCCCGAGAGCGCGCGTCTGTAATATTTTGCCAAATTTTTCGCGGACGTCAAAGGGGAACGGCGATTTTAAGGCGATTTACGCTCTTTTTTTAAGAAAAAAGCCGCCTTGATAAGAAAGACGGCTCAAAACATAAGCGAAACTAATCGTAACGCTAACGCGATTCCGCCGGGCCGTTTTCGTTCGACGCGTTTTCGTTCGAAGCGTTTTCGTTCGAAGCGTTTTCGTTCGAAGCGTTTTCGTTCGACGCGTTTTCGTTCGAAGCGTTTTCGTTCGAAGCGTTTTCGTTCGAAGCGTTTTCGTTCGGAGCGTTTTCGTTCGGAGCGTTTTCGTTCGGAGCGTTTTCGTTCGGAGCGTTTTCG
>CAZIJJ010000008.1:123207-143019 GCA_964539525.1 uncultured Planctomycetaceae bacterium
GAGCGTTTTCGTTCGGAGCGTTTTCGTTCGGAGCGTTTTCGTTCGGAGCGTTTTCCGTCGGAGAGGCGAGACCGGCGAGGTCGGCGAGCCAACGGGCGCGCAGGAGGCGGCCGGCGTCGGTCGGCGTCGAACGAAGCAGGTTGACCGCGCTCGCCGTTTCGCCGCGTCGCTCCAAAATTCGAGCGAGAAGGTAGAGCGAGCCGCTCCGCCAAACGCCGTCTTCGCGACCCAGCGCCGCGTCGCGGAGGTGCGAAAGCGCCGCGTCCGTATGGCCGGCCGCGTCCGAAAGGAGCGCGAGATAGAATTTCGACGCGGCTTTAATATAATGTTTCATTCCGAGTTCCGTTTGGAACGCGGTCGCCGTTTGCAACGCGAACGCCTGCAACTCTTCCTGCGACGGCTCGACGCCTTGCGCCCGCGCCCATTCGACGTATTCGGCGACGGCGGCTTCCGTTTTTTCCTGAATCCGCCGATCTTCCTGACGAAGGGCGCGATCCGAAACGCGGCCCTGCTGGAACCAGTGCGCGGCGCCCGCTTCGTCGACGAAACGTCCTTTAAAGTAAAGGATTTTGCCCTTCCAAAGGGGCGCGGCGATCGTCGCCTTTTTCGCGCCGTCGGCCGACGAGTCGGTTCCCGCGTCGGCGAGCGTCGAAGCGTCGAGCTTTTGATCGTCGGCGATCAAGGCGTCGGCGCGGTCGCTTTTGCCGTCCGAAACTTCAAGGTTTCCGATCGCCGCCAGCGCGTAAGCGTAGGGGCGGGTCAGCGTTTCCGACTCGAATGGGAAGAAAATCTGCTCCAAAATCGCCGCGTTCGCCCGTTGCAGACGCTCGACCCGAACGACTCCGGCGAGCTCCGCGAGGCGCGCTTTTTGCGACTCGAACGGCGTCGCGAGAACCGTCGAGACCGTCCCGCCGAATTCGCGTTCCATTGCGAGCGAACGCTCGGCCGTCAAGAACGGCGTCGACGGAACGAGCGCGACCGTTCGAGCGAATTGGGCCGCCGTCGCCGGGAAAGGCCGCTCCGGCAAGTCGAGCCGTCGGAGGATCGAATCGTCCGCCGCGACTTGCGAAAGGGTCGCGATTCGGTCGAAACGAAGCCCGCCGTCGAGAACGAGCGCGTCGGCGCCCGCCGCCGGGATCGGAAGGCCGTATTCCGGAAGGAAAAGGTAAACTTCGCCGTCGAGACGCGCGCCGACGACGAGCGGGAAGTCGGGCGGAACGGCGCCGTTCGCGTCGTCCGGACGAACGACGAACGCGTCGAGCCGGTGTTGACGGAGCAATTCGATGAAAACGAGCGCCCGGTCGAGCGGCGTTCCCTGACCGACGAGGAGCGTTTGCCAAGGGAGCTGGGCGATCGGGCCCGCGGGCGTCTCGAGCGGCGGCGTTAAAACGACGTTGGCGACCGTCCAGTCGAAGAGACTGCGAACGACGGCGAGATCGTTTTGATCTTTTCCTTTCGCCCAACCGTAAACGTCGCGGAGCCAAACGGTTTCCTTCAAGAAATCGGCGTCTTGCGGCGCGAACGAACGAGCGTCGAGACGCAGCAATCGCGAGAACTCGTCGAGACCGGCGGCGAGCGTTTCAAAGTTGTAAAACGGCGAATGGGGGAACTGGCGAATTTGCGTTTGGAACGTTTCCGTCGCGTCGGCGAATTGAAATTCTTTAGCCGACGCGAGTTTTCCCCGCAACTCGACGGCGAACGCGGCGAAGCGGCGCAACGCGTCGGAATCGAGCGATTCGGCGAGCGCGGCCGTTTCGGTCGCCGCTTTTTCGACGACCGCTTGCAATTCGTTCGCGTCTTTTTCGGTCGGCGTTCCTTTTTCGTCGGCGAAGAGCGCGACGAGTTTCGCGCCTTGGCGGGCGGTCTCGGCGAGCGCGGCCGTTTCGTCGGCGAGTCGGGCGAACTCCGCGTCCGGTTCGAAGTCGGCGAACGCCGGGAGATTCGCGAGCCAACCGTTGAGGCGGCTCAACGCCCCGCGCAGGTAGGTCGGGTCGGGATAATTTTCCTGTTCTTCGGTCGCTCGAACGACTTGATCGATCAGGTTGCGATTCTGTTTTTCGCGTTCTTGCTGGGTCGCTCGTTGACTTGCGGCGCGTTGCGTCGCGTCGTCGGGCGTCCGCTCGACGCAACCGACGTTCGCCGCCGTCGCGCAACAAAGAAGGGTCGACGCGGTCAACGCCGATAAGACGGTCGTCGGCGCTCCGGCGGCGAGACGCGAACGAAACGTCGGGAAAAGATGGGAACCGAAATAACGCATCGGATGGAACCTCGAACGGGGAAAACGGTAATGTCGGAAAAATGGCGAAAATAGCGAAAGAGCGCGGCGACGAAACGAGGTCGCCGAACGCCGCCGCGCCGAAAAAAAGGCCGACGCGACGATTTCTCCCCTTTAGTATACGTTGTCGACGCGATCTTGTCCAGCCCCGCCGAGCGTCGCGGCGCGAAAAGACGGAACGAGAGCCGAAGGCGTCGGATTGTTGAAATTTGAGCGAAAATTTAGAAAATCAAAAGCGCGTTTTCGTCGATTCGAGCCGCCGTCGCGTCGGGGACGTCGAAAGACCGCTTAAATTGAAATTTGCTTTAAACAAAGAAAAAGGAATCGAAAACGAAAAAATCAAAAACGCTTCTTTTCCGCGACGCGTCGACGAGAAAAAACGGTCGAACGCTCTTCCGATTGACGCCGCCGCGCAAATCTTTATAATAAGGGGAAAGAAAGCGCGTCGTTCGGCGTTCGAAAACCCGCGACGAGCGCAAAATCGATAAAACGAGAAAATTTTAACGCTTTTTAACGGAGAGTGAGCGAGATGAACGCGGACGCGTTGAAAAAATTGGAGCAAATCGGGTTTCTGCCGACGGTTGACGTCGCGGACGCGGCGAAGGCGGTTGAAACGGCTAAAGCGTTGAACGAAGGCGGGATCGGCGCGTCGTTGGCGTCGGCGCGCGACGCGGAGAGCGTCGGCGCGTTGGCGGCGATCCGGGCGGCGCTTCCGGAACTCGTTCTCGGCGCTTGCGTCGCGACGGCGGAAAACGTCGACGCCGCGATTTCCGCGGGCGCCGATTTTGTCGTTTCCGCGGGCTTGAATCCGGCTCTCGTCGAATACTGCGTCGGCAAAAACGTCGCGATCGTTCCCGGCGCGACGACGGCGAGCGAAATCGAAGTCGGCGTCGCGCTCGGCTTGACCGTTTTCAACTTCTTCCCGGCGCCGGTCGCGGGCGGTTTGGCGGCGATCAAAGCGTTGGCCGAAGCGTTCCCGACCGTTCGTTTCGTCCCGACCGGCGCGGTCGATTGGGCCGACGTCGACGCTTACTCCCGTTGCGGCGCGGTTTCGGCGATCGGCGGACGCTTTATCGCGCCCTGTTCGGCGATCGCTTGCGGCGACTGGGCCGGGATCGCGGCGAACGCCAAGCGCGCCGTCGATCTGCTGCTCGGGCTCGAAATGGGACACGTCGGGATCAACTGCGAAACGTCCGACGAAGCGGGCGCGACCGCCGATTGGTTCTTCAAAACGTTCGGGCTTGCGACTCGCGAAACGGCGATCTCCTTCTTCGCCGGCGCCGCGGTCGAAACGATGAAAGCGCCGAGTTTCGGGGCTAAAGGGCATATCGGGATCGCCGCCAACTCCGCCGACCGGGCCGCTTATCACCTGCAATTGCGCGGCGTTGAGTTCCGCGCTTTCAAACGCTCCCCGGACGGAACGCTTATCGCCGCTTATTTGACCGAAGAGATCGGCGGTTTCGCGGTTCACCTTTGCCCGAAATATTGATTTTGGAGCGATAAACGACGTTTTCAAACGCTCGCCGAACGCCGGTTTTTGACGAGCGTTTGAAAATGATGAAAAACGTTGCGTTTTAACGCCGAAACAGGAAAGCGACGGCGGAAAGCGGACGCGGCGAAAGGCTGCGGCTTCGTTTTTCTTGGTAAATTGGAGAACTTGGTAAAACTGGCGAGCTTGGAACGGTCGGTTGACGAAAGGAAGGTCGCGAAATGACGGCTGAAACGAAGCGATACGACGTCGCGATTTTGGGCGCCGGGCCCGGCGGATACGTTTGCGCGCTCGACTGCGCGCGGTTGGGATTGAAAACGGCGTTGATCGAGGCGCGGGAACTTGGCGGAACCTGTCTGAATCGCGGGTGCGTCCCGACGAAAACGCTCCTGCACAGCGCCGAGGTTTACAGCGAAACGCTTGAAGCGGCGAAGTTCGGCGTTTCGGCGAGCGACGTCGCGTTCGATTATTCGGTTGCGAACGCTCGACGCGAGAAAGTCGTCGCTCAATTGCGACTTGGGATCAAGAATCTCGAAAAGGCGGCGGGCGTCGACGTCCTTTTCGGACGCGGCGTTTTGACGAGCGCGTCGACGATCCGCGTCGAGCCGACGGCCGCGAGTCCCGCCGACGTCGAGCCGTTCGAGATCGAAGCGGGAAAAATTGTCGTCGCGACCGGGGCGAACCCGTCGCGCCCGCCGATTCCGGGGATCGATTCGCCGGAAGTTTGGACGAGCGACGAACTTTTAGCGGCGTCCGATTTGCCTGAAAGCGCAGTCGTCGTCGGCGGCGGGGTGATCGGCGTCGAATTTGCGACTTTGTTGGCGGCGCTTGGGAAAAAAGTAACGATTTTGGAGGCTCTTCCGGAAATTTTGCCCGGCGTCGATCCCGAGTTGACGAAACTTCTCGCGCGTCGCTTCAAAAAATGGAAGATCGACGTCAAAACCGGCGTTAAGGTAACGAAAATCGACGCGGTTGGCGGCGAAACGACGCAAAATAGCGAAACGACGCAAAACGGGAAGACGACGCAAAGCGGTGAAACGGCGCGAAATAATAAAGCGGCGTCGGTTGCGACGATCGTTTCGTTTGAAGAAAACGGCGAAATTAAAACGGTTGCGGCGGAGCGTTGCGTCGTTTGCGTCGGGCGATCGCCGGCGACGCGCGGACTGGGGCTCGAAGCGGCGGGCGTCGCGACGACGGCTCGCGGTTTCGTCGAAGTCGACGAATTTTTGCGAACGAACGTTCCGAACATTTTTGCGATCGGCGACGCGACCGGGAAGATCCAGCTGGCGCACGTCGCGTCGGAACAAGCTCGAGTCGCCGCCCGCGCTTGCGCCGGAAACTTCGACGCCGCAATGAATTACGACGTCGTCCCGAGTTGCGTTTACTCGACGCCGGAAATCGCTTCGGTCGGCCTTTCGGAACGCGCCGCGACCGAGGCGGGGTTCGCGGTCGAAGTGGGAACGTTCCGCGTTCCGGCGAACGGGCGGGCGCAGTCGGCGGGCGTCGATTCCGGACTCGTCAAAGTCGTCGTCGACGCGGCGACCGGGAAGCTTTTGGGCGCGCAAATGTTGGCGCCGCGAGCGACCGACATGATCGCGGAGATCGCCGTCGCGCTCCGTTGCGGAATGACCGCCGCCGATTTTGTCGCGACGATTCATCCGCATCCGACGTTCAGCGAAACGCTCCAGGACGCGGCGCGTTCGATTCTTGAAAAATAGGCGGTTTGCGCAAAATGGGAAACGCGCCGCGTCGGCGTTCGACTCCGGCGCGGCGTTTTCCGGCTTGCTTTTCGACGTTGCGCGCCCGGTTTGCGTCGTCGAGTCGGCGAAAACGATGAGTCGGCGAACAGCGGAGGCGCGTTCGTCGTTTTTTTTTGTCGAAATCGGCGGCGTTCGGTTGGATCGCGTCGCGGTTTCGACGGCTTTTATCGTATTGTTTTTAACGTTTTTCAAAAGGAGAACGAAAATGAAAAAATGGTTTGCAATTTTCGGCGCTTTTTTGCTCGGCGCGGCGACGGTCGAGACGGCGAACGCGGACGACGCGGCGGCTCAAACGAGCGAAAATGGGAAAACGACGCAAATTTTGTTCGTTGGCAACAGTTTTACCTTTTTTAACTCGCTGAACGACGTCGTCGAGAACATGCTGAACGTTTCCGGCGTTCCGACGAAAGCGGTTCGCAACGCGCCCGGCGGTTGGCGTTTGCGGCAACATTTCAACGGCGAAGTTCCGAAAAACGGGGGATTTAAGCCGACGCCGGAAGCGTTGAAGGCCGCGCCTTGGGATTACGTCGTTTTGCAGGAGCAAAGCGCCGGAACGGTCGCCGAACGCGGGGAATATCTTGAATTTGGCGCGAAAATGGTCGACTTGGCCCGTGAAAATCGCGCCGATACGACCGTTCTTCTTTACCAAACCTGGGGGCGTTGCGACGGCATGTTCGCCGGATACGGCGACGACGACGCGAAAAAAGCGGAAACGCTCGCCGCTTGGGAAAAACGTTACGATAAGAAAGCGGACGAAACGGTCGCCGCGGCGTTGAAAGACGGAATCCGGGGCGGCGTCGCCGCGTTGGCGGAGAAGACCGGCGCGACGGTCGTTCCGGTCGGCGAGGCGTTCGAACGCGTTAAAAATGAAACGAAAATCGATCTTTACTGCGACGAACCGGGGCAAAAACCGTTCCACCCGAACGCGACCGGAACGTATTTGGCCGGTTGCGTCTTCTTCAAGACGATCGCCGGGAAATCGCCGGTCGGACTCTTCGCGAAATTGGCCGAAGCGGGGAAAGCGCCGAAAGACGTCGCCGCCGAAAACGCCGCGACGCTCGAAAAAATCGCCGACGAAGTCGTTGAAAAATGACGCGAAACCGGTTTAACCGTTAAAGTCGCCGTCGTTTGACGAACGATCGACGAAAAGCGCGCCGTCGGCGAGACGACGCGCTTTTTTTGTCGCGATTTTTTCTCGGAAACGCGGCGGCGTTATTTGTTTTCGTCGAGAAGTCGTTGGAGCGTCGCCTCTTTTTGAACGCCGGTTAAACGACCGACGACTTCGCCGTTTTTCAAGACGATAATCGTCGGGAGCGAGGCGACCCCGAGTTTCGCGGCGACGTTCGGGGTTTCGAGCGCGTTCGCTTTCGCAATCACCGCCGAATCGCCGTTCGCGGCGGCCAACGCGGCGACGACCGGCGCAAGCGCGCGGCACGGCCCGCACGTCGGCGACCAAAAATCGATCAAAACCGGGCGCGTTTCTCGCAGCGCTTTCGTTTCGAAATCCGCTTCTTGCAGTTCGAGAACTTCGCTCATTAAATCCTCCTTCGGGATAAACGCTCGGCGACGCCAAAATGGAAACGCCGAATAAAATTGCCTATTTTACCCAAAACGCCGTCGAGACGCGGCGTCCCGGCGGCGTTTTCGGTTTTCGCGCGTTCGTCGGGAGCGGGGCGAACGTCAAAACGCTCCGTTCCCGACCTCAAACGGCGATCCGGAATCGAAAATTACTCTTCGTCTTCCTTGAGTTCCGCTTTCGCGATGATTTCCTGTTGGATGTTGCCCGGGACGACGTCGTAACGGTTGAATTCGATCGTGTAACTGCCCTGACCGCCGGTCATGCTGGCCAGCGCGCGGTTGTAGGTCGTAACCTCGGCGAGCGGAACTTCGGCTTTGACCGTTTGGAACCCGCCGCCCGCGTCTTCGACGCCCAGCGGTCGACCGCGACGGGCCGCGACGACGTCGGAGTTCACGTCGCCGACTTTGTCGACCGGGACGGTAACGTCGAGGTTGACGATCGGTTCAAGGAGCGCCGGGCGAGCGTCCAGGAAGGTAACTTTGAACGCGTTCGAAGCGGCCGTTTTGAACGCCTGTTCGTTACTGTCGACCGGGTGGTGCTTCCCGAAGTGAACTTCGACGCAAAGATCCTGGACGTGGAAACCGGCGATAACGCCGCGTTCCATACGTTCCTTAAAGCCCTTGTCGATCGCCGGCATGAAGTTCGCCGGGATCGTGCCGCCGACGACGGAGTCGATCCAAAGGAAGTTGTTTTCCGGGAAGTACTTCCATTCTTTCATCGACGGGAAGCGGTCTTTGTTCGTCGCGAATTCTTCCGGATCGGTTCCGCCCGGGAACGGGTACATGCGAATGTGAACTTCGCCGAATTGGCCCGCGCCGCCCGATTGTTTCTTGTGGCGGTACATGCCTTCCGCTTTTTGCTGGATCGTTTCGCGATACGGGATCTTCGGTTCTTTCGTGTCGAGCTCGACCTTGTCGCGGCGCTTCAGGCGTTCCTGCAAAATTTGCAGGTGAAGCTCGCTCATCCCGGTGATGACGAGTTGTTTCGTCTGCTCGTTGCGTTCGACGCGGAACGTCGAATCTTCTTCGGCGAGTTTGCCGAGCGCGCCGGAGACCTTCGCTTCGTCGCCGCGGCTCTTCGGGAAAGCGGCCAAACCGACCATCGGGGTCGGGAAACCGAACGACGGCATTTCAACGTCGCCGAGGGTCGCGCCGGTGCGGAGGTCGTCGGTTTTCGTAACGGCGACGATCGCGCCCGGGCCCGCTTCGTCGATCGGTTGCAGTTCGTTCGCGAGGACTTCGAAGAGTTGCGCGACTTTGAAGCCTTTGCGGGAACCGACGAGCGGAACGTTCGCGCCGGTCTTCAAAACGCCGCGGTGAACGCGGATATAGTTGATCTTTTGGACGAAGGGGTCGACGCGGGTCTTGAAAACCTGAGCGACGACGGAGCCTTCCGGATCGGCGGCGATTTCGACGTCTTCGCCGTCGGCGTTTTTCGCCGTGCGAACGATCGCGTCGGCCGGGAGCGCGTAAGCGGCGAGCGCGTCGAGGAGTTCGGTCGTTCCGACGCCGGTTTTCGCCGAGACGCAGAAGATCGGGATCAGCGTTTCTTCTTTGATGCCTTTGGCGATCAGGCGCGCCAGTTCTTCGTCGCTCGGGAGTTCGCCTTCGAAGTAGCGTTCCATCGCGGCGTCGTCGACCGAAACGATCGTTTCGACGAGCGATTCGCGCAGTTCGTTCGGGTCGATCAGGGCGCCTTCGACGTCCGTCGGCGTCAGGGCGCTGACGACGCCGCTGAAGTTCGCGCCGCAACCGACCGGGACGTTGAAGAGGACGGCTTCCGGGCCGAAGACGTCGCGAATATTGTCGATCAGCTCTTCGAACTTGATGTTGTCGGCGTCCATCTTCGAAATGATCACGACGCGTCCCAAACCGGCGGCTTTCGCTTCTTTAAAGACGCGGCGGGTGTTGACTTCGAGGCCCGCCTGGGCGTTGACGACGATCGCGGCCGTGTCGGCGGCTCCCATGGCGCCGATCGCGCCGCCGATGAAGTCCGGGTATCCGGGGGTGTCGAAAACGTGGAAGCGTTTTCCGGCGTAATCGAAGTTGACGCAGGACGTTTCGATCGTGTACTTGTGCGCTTTTTCCTCGTCGTCGAAGTCGCAAATGCTCGTGCCGGCGTCGACGCTGGCCGTCGGTTGTTTCACTTTGCCGGAAACGTTCAGGAAGGAGTCGGTCATCGTGGTTTTGCCGGAACCGCCGTGACCGCACAAGACAATGTTGCGAATATTAGCAGGATTGAACTTCGACATGGACTGTTACCTCGATTCGAAAATACGCCGACCGCGCCGAATATAACGACGGCGCTTCGGTTAAAGTTTGCGATTAACGTTAGGCGTCGACGAATAAATCGCCGACGTCGCGAGGCCGTCGTTCCTTGGACCTTGAACGGGGCGACGCGGAATCAATGTTTTCGGTCGCTTCGAGGTCGGTTCGAGGGGAGCGCCGCGTTCGTTTCGTTTGGACCGTCGAAGCGAAAAATTGGGGCGCGCTCAAATCGACGTCGAGCGTCAATGTTTAATAATAGTCGAAAGCCGTCGAAATTTCAAGAGCCCCCGCCGTTTTTTTCCAAAATTCGTCGATTTTCCTCTTTTTTTTTCGTCGTCGTCGTTTTTTTTCTCCGGTTGGACGATATTGGGGGTAGAATAGGAGCGTTCCCTGACTCCCAACCGGCGGCGCGTTCTCGACTTAAGCGGTCGACGGACGTTGGGTTAGACTGTTTGGTGAAAATAGGGAAAATAGCGAAAGCGGGCGAGATCGCGCTTCCCGCTCGACTTGTCGCCGCGTTGAAAAACGACGCGAAGAAAGCGACGCGCAGCAAAAATCGACAACGGAAACGAAAATATGGAATTTCAAACGACGACGCTCGACAACGGGCTCGAAATTATCGCGGAAATCAACGACGCGGCCCGCTCGACGGCGCTCGGTTTTTTCGTTCGAACCGGTTCGCGGGACGAAACGGACGAGATCGCCGGCGTCAGCCATTTCCTCGAACATATGGTCTTCAAGGGTTCCGAGCGGCGCGACGCGGAGACGGTCAACCGCGAGCTCGACGAACTCGGCGGCGTCTCGAACGCTTTTACGGCGGAGGAAACGACGGCTTTTTACGCGAAGACGTTGCCGGAGTTGACCGACCGCGCGATCGAGCTTTTCGGCGACATGTTGCGTCCGGCGCTCCGAACCGCCGATTTTGAAATGGAGAAAAACGTTATCCTCGAAGAAATTAAGATGTACGAGGATCAGCCGCCGTTCGGGATCGACGAGAAATGCCGCGAGTTCTTTTTCGCCGGGCATCCGCTGGCGCGAAGCGTTCTCGGGACGCGGGAGTCCGTTTCGGCGTTGACGGTCGACCAGATGCGCGAGTATTTTGAGCGGCGGTACAGTCCGACGAACGTCGTTTTCGCGGCGACCGGGCAAATCGATTTCGACCGGCTTGTTCGGCGTGTCGACGAGGCTTGCGGCGCTTGGAAACCGTTCGAAACGTCGCGAGAAAGTTGGCGAGCGATCGGGAAGCGCGAGACTCGCGTCGTCAAGCGGGAGTCGGCGACGCAGGAATACGCGTTGCAACTCGTCGACGCTCCGGCGGCGGGGGACGACGACCGGTTTGCGGCGGCGATCCTGGCGGTCGTGCTCGGCGACGACGTCGGGAGCCGACTTTTTTGGGAACTCGTCGATTCCGGGCGCGCCGACTCGGCGACGACGTCGTTCGTCGATTTTTCCGACGCCGGTTTCTTTTGCTCGTCCCTTTGCTGCCGTCCGGAGGACGTCGTCGAGAACGTCGAGACGATGCGCGAAATTTTGACCGGGGCGCGGGCCGAAGGGATTCGCGAAGACGAGTTGGAGCGGGCGAAAAACAAGTTGCGAACTCGCATTGCGTTGAGCGCCGAGCGTCCGCAGTCGCGGCTTTTCTCGATTGGGTGCGAATGGTTGACGACCCGGCGGCGCCGTTCCGTCGCGGACGACTTGAAAATCGTTCAGGAAACGACGCTCGACGAAATCGCCGCGACGATGGAGAAATATCCGTTCGACAATCCGTTTTCGATCGCGGTCGGGCCCGCCGATTCGATCGAGCGAGGCGGCGCGGCGGCGGTTTGAGCGAAGTTAAGATCGCGGTTTTGGAGAAATTGGGGAATTGGGGAAAGCGGAGAAGTCGTCGAGAAACGGCGAAGGACGCGTCGACGGAAAAGTCGGCGCGTCCTTGCGGAACGTTTTGGCGTTAAACCGCGTCGAGTTTGCCGGGTTTAGCGATAAAGCGAAACGGGCGGTTCGACAACGGCGAGCGAAACGACGGGCGATCAAAGGGTTTCGAGGTCGAATTCGTCTTCGACCGGCGCGTCGTCCGTTTCGGCTTCTTCGGTCGGCGCCAGTTTCTTTTGGAGCGCGAGGCCGTCGTCGACGAGTTTCCGGAAAGTCGGCCGCGCGTCGGCGAAGAATTGTTTGTCGAGCTTCCAGCTGATCGTCGCGCCGTCCGCCTGCAACGCGCCGGCGAACGCGTCGACGACCGCGAGAACGTCGCCTTTGAGAAGATCGACGTCTTCTTGCGTCGGTTTCTCTTCGTCGTCGAGCGTCGCGAGTTGCTCGGCGATCGTTTGTTCGGCGAACGCGGTCGCTTCTTTTTTCGCTTTTTCGACGAGCTTGAAGTAGTCTTGCGCGGCTTCGGGCGACTTCGTTTCGATGATCCCGACGAGTTCGAGCGCGTTCAGGTCGAGTTTCCAAGCGCCGTAACGCGCCAATTTAACGAGATCGGCGTTGAAAGCCAACGCTTTTTGGGCGAAATCGGCGATTCTCTCCGGAGCGTCGGGCCCGAGTTGGTCGAGCGCTTCGTCGATCTTCGCTTGCGCGGCCGGGTCGGCGTCGGTCGCGATTCCGACAACCGCGACGGTCGCGGTTCCGAGACGTTTGAAACCTTCGGCGAAAACGGAGTCGTCCGCGCGATCGATCTTCGAGAAGCGCTGTTTGACGTAAGCTTTCGCGGCGTCGGCGTCGACCGTGTCCGGGATGATCGGAACGATCATAAAGCCGAAGCGGGCGAAGCGGTATTTCAGCGCGCCGCCGAGTTGGCCGTTCAACGTTTTCAACGCGTCGCGGATCTTGTCGATTTCTCCTTTCGCAAGGCCGTCGGTCGGGATCGCGACGTAAGGATAAGCCGGGTTTTCCGCGTCTTGAGCTTTGTCGACGATAACGTAAAATTCGAGGACGCCCGCTTTTTTCAGCGGCGCGACGTAAAGCTCGGCGTATTGCGCGGCGAACATGCCGGCGAGTGGCGCGACGTTTTTCATCTCTTTCGACTTTTCGGCGTCGGCGACGAAATAGTCGATCGCGGCGACGGCGAGTTTTTGCGTCGTTTGCGAAAGCGCGGGCCCGTCGAGGCGCGTTAAATCGACGCGGACGATCGTCGTCGCGTCTTTCGAAACGAGCGGGGCGACCGGCGTTTGCGCGTTGGCGGCGACGGCGAAAACGAACGTCGTCAAAAAGGCCGGCGCGAGGGAAGCGAGGCGTTGCATTAAGCGTTGCATAAAGCGTTTCTCCAAAACGGTTTCGAGTCGACGGCCGAACGCGGCGCGAGCGGAGCGGCGAAACGAACCCGGGCGAGGGGTGAAAAAGGGGCGCGCGATCCGACGTCGCGGCGTCAAGCGCGAGCGAATCTCGACCGGAACGCGGCGCTTTCCCGGTATTGTACGCGACGGCGCGAACGAGGGAAAGAGCGATTTGCGCTTTTGACGGAATTTTTTGAAAATTTTTTCTTTTTTTCGCGTTCCGACGCCGACCTTTCGCGCCCCGACGTTATAATAAAAGGGAAAAAACGGCGCGTTCGACCCGGGGGTTCCGCCGAGTCGGCGTTGAGTCGGCGGCGAGTCGACGAAAAATTTGTCATTAATATTAATGGGGAATTAACGGAGAGCGTCGACGGGGCGAAACGAGCGGCGGTTGGGAACGAAGGAGCGACCGGTCGGAACGGAAACGAGGCGGGGATGACGAGCGATTCGAAGAAAAAAAAGCTCGACGCGACGATCGAGATTGTCGCGCCGGAGAACGTCGCGTTCGAGCGGCGACCAGCCGGGCCGTTCGTTCGGGCGTCGGCGTTCGCGGTCGACGCGGCGGTTATCGGCGTCGAGATTGGAGCGGTCTTGTTCGCGACGACGGGCGCCGTTCAGATTTTTGGGGGACGCGACGTCAAAATGGCGCGGGAGTTCGCGACGGCGGCGTTTTTGTTGAATTTTGGAGCGGTTTTCTGGTTTTGGAACGCGGCGTTCGAGGCGTTTTGGCGCGGTCGAACGCTCGGGAAGGCGGCGTTCGGACTGCGGGTTTTGACGACCGAGGGCCGCCCGATCGGACGCGGGCAAGCCTTGTTGCGAAACGTGTTGCGCGCCGCCGACTTGGCGCTCGGGCCGTTTTTGGCGATCGTTCTTTGCGCGAACGATCGGATGGCGCGGTTCGGCGATTTGGCCGCCGGGACGGTCGTCGTTTCGGAGCGGCGACCGTCGAAAAAGAGAGTCGCGCTCGACGACGGGGATCGGGCGACGATCGCGCGGATCGCCGCTGAAATTCCGGGCGATTTCGAGATTTCCGATTCGCTCCGCAAGGCGCTCGCGCTTTACGTCGAGCGGCGGACGGAGATTTCGCCGGGCCGTCGCGCCGCGTTGGCCGCTCCGTTGGCGGCGGCGTTGGCGCGAAAGACCGGGCTTTCGCGGCGGATCGAGCCCGACGTTTTCCTTCGGGCGCTCTATCGGCGAGCGCTCGACGACGATCGGGACAAATAAGGGGATTTGGCAAAAAAGAGCGTTTCGCGGCGGGCGGCGATGTTGAGTGGATTGGGCGAATTGGCGAAACGGGGCGCTTTCGGCAAGCGGGGAAAACGGCTCTCCGCGGCGAAAACGCGCGGGACGGCGGCGCGACGGCTTGACAAACGGCGCGTTTTCGACGATAATGACGGGGCGGCGGCGCGGCTCGTCGCCGGTCGAACCTTTGTCGGCGCGACTTGAATCGACCGTTTGAATTTTTTGAAAATTGTTTGAAAACGATAAATCGACGATGCAAGCAAGAAAAGGCCCGAAAAATCCCGGAAATCGCGACCGCGATAAAGACGCCGACGAAAAGAAAAGCCGCGCTCGACGGTTCGGCGAAGGCGGCGAACCGTCGAGCGGAAACGAGACCGGGCGCGGCATCGAGGAGCCGTTCGACGGCGCCGAACTCGACGCGAACGAAGTCGGCGGCGCGGAGGTCGGCGTCGACGGCGGCGATTGGGAAGATTCGGCTGAATTTGACGATTTTTATAAAGGAAGCGTTTTTACGACCGAGCGCTTCGACGCGTCGACGCAAGGCGATCAAACGACGCGGACGACGAGCGTTGCGAACGAGCGGGCGATCCTGGTCGGCGTTTATCTGCCCGGTCAAGGGGAAGGGGAAAATCCGCTCGCCGAGTTGGCCGGGTTGGCGGAAGCCGCGAACGTCGATCCGGTCGGGACGCTGATCCAACGTCGAACGACGCCGGACGTCGCGTACTGCCTGGGGCGCGGAAAACTCGACGAACTCGAAGCGCTCGCGCAAGCGACCGACGCGGAGGTCGTCGTTTTCGACCTCGACTTGGCCCCGGGGCAAACGCGCAACTTGGAAAAGCGGTTGAAAATCAAAACGATCGACCGCACCGAGCTGATTCTCGACATTTTCGCGAGTCGAGCGAAGACCCGCGAAGCCCGGTTGGCGGTCGAATTGGCGCAACTCGAATATTCGCTCCCGCGACTCAAGCGGATGTGGACGCACCTCGAGCGGCAAGCCGGAGGCGGCGTCGGACTCCGCGGCCCGGGCGAAAAACAGCTCGAAGTCGACAAACGGATCGCGCAAAAGAAAATCGTTGAATTAAAACGCGAATTGGACGAAATTCATCGTCGGAAACAACGGGAAGTCGAAGCGCGGAGCGAAAGCCGCCGGGTCTGCCTGGTCGGGTATACGAACGCCGGGAAAAGCTCGCTTCTGAACGCGGCGACCGATTCGGCGGAATTTGCGCAAAATATGCTGTTCGCGACGCTCGACGCCCGGACGCGCCGCTGGTCGCTTCCCGGTTGGGGCCCGATTTTGCTGAGCGACACCGTCGGTTTCATTCGCGACTTGCCGCACCACCTGGTCGCGAGTTTCCGGGCGACGCTCGAAGAGGCGACGACGGCCGACTTGCTGATTCACGTCGCCGACGCGAGCGCGCCGGACGTCGTCGAGCAGATCGCGGCGGCGAACGACGTTTTGAAGCGGCTCGGGATCGACGAAAAAGACGCGATTTTGGCGTTGAATAAAGTCGACGCGCTCGAATCGGAGTCGACGCTTTCCGCGCTGATCGACCGTTACCCGACGGCGATTCCGATCAGCGTTAAGGAGGGAATCGGGCTCGACCGTTTGACGGCGGCGGTCAGCG
This sequence comes from uncultured Planctomycetaceae bacterium, assembly GCA_964539525.1. Lineage (GTDB taxonomy): Bacteria > Planctomycetota > Planctomycetia > Pirellulales > Thermoguttaceae > RUG369. The sequence goes on from CAZIJJ010000008.1 coordinate 138,714, forward strand.
AAGCGTTAAGCCGCGAGTTTTTGGACGTTTACGTTGAAACGTCGATCGCCGACGGGAAAACGCCGGCGGCGTTGGCGCGCGACGGCGAGGTTTTGTCGCGAGAATACGACGGCGAGCGGGGGCGAACGACGGTGCGCTGCCGCCTTCCGAAACCGGCGCTCGAACGTTTGCGCGCCGTTCCGGATTTGATCGTCCGCTTAAATTCTCGCGACGCGGAACCGCTTTTCTCGACCGTTCCCGGCGCCGAGATCGGGTTGGCGCTCGATTGAGCGTCCCGGCGCTCGACGTTTTTGTCGCTTATTAATATAAAAGGGGAAAAAGGGAAAAAGGGGAAAACCGCCGACGGGAGACGGATTTTTTGTCGACGGTTTGACAAGGCGCGGCCGCCGCTCGAACGTTCGGGCGGCGGCCGCTTTTTTTTCGGCGAACGGGCGGCGTTTTAACCGAAAAGAACGACGCAACTTGCGCCGAGGACGATTATCGTCGCGCCGAAAAGTTTTTTGACGATGCCGCGTTCGCGAAAAAGCCGCCAACCGAGAAGGACGTTCAGAAGCGCCGAGAGTTGAAAAAGCGCCAACGCGAGCCCGACGTCGAGCCGTTCGAAGACGAAATTCGTCGAAAGTTGCATTCCGCCGACGCAAAGCGCCGTCGCGACGAGTTCGAGCGCGTCGCGGAGGGAAAAACGGGAGACTTGCGGAGGTTGCGAAATTTGCGAGGCTTGAACGGACTGCGTCGACGAGACGAAACGCGGCGAGATTGCCGAAAGGAACGCCGCGACGCCGAGGGAAAGCGTCGAAAAAACGGCGCCGGTCGCCGACCAAAGGAAAAACGCCGTCGTCGGGCCCGCCGCCAAAACGATTTTTTTGATGAAGATCGCCTCCAACGCCGTTAAAATCAGCGCCGCGACGCGCAATCGAATCGCCGAATTTTGAAATAATAATCGAAACGAAAATCTCTCCGGGCTTGCGTCGAGAACGAAATAGCTTCCGACGCCGATCAAAAAAACGCCGAAAAGCGCGGGAAACGTCGGCGCTTCGCCCAAAAGGAAAAAAGCGAAAATCAAGCCGACGACCGCCTTCCAAGCGTTGATCGGGCCCAGGATCGAGAGTTCGCCTCGACCGAGCGCCGCGACTAAACAGGCGTTCCCGACCGCGCAAAGGACGCCCGAAACGACGACGTCGCGCCAAAAAATCGGCCCGAATCCCGTCGGATCGAACGAAAGCGCCGGCCCGACGCAAGCGAGCGTCAAGAGAAAAAAAGTCGTCGCGTTGACGAAAAACGGCCGCCGTCCCCGCGCCGCCAACCGCTTTTGAAAGACGGAGCCGAGCGAGTTTGAAACGATCCGAAAGACGACGGCGGCGAGCGTTGCGAACGTTGGAAACTCCTTGATCCGACGGCGCGTCGGGAAACGGGCGAAAAAATCGGCGAAGGCGCGCAACCGAACGAAACGCCTCGCGCTCCCATTCTACCCGACGAGTCGCGCGGCGCCAAGGGGGGCGGCTCGAAGGAACGTCCGAGGCGTTTTTGAAAACGAATATTTTTGAACAAAAAACGAAAATTTCCGACGGACCGGAAAGACGCGGAAAAACCGCTTTGAAAAACTTGATTTTCGAGCAAAAAACGCGTCGCGAACGCGGCTTGTTTGACGGCGCCGTTAAAGAGCGAAAGGAAAAAAATCGCAAAAACTTTTTCAGGTTGGACAAATGGCGTCCCGGCTTTTCTTGACGCCGAAATCGCGCGCTTTATAATTTAAACGTCGGTTGCGCGTCGGCGAAAAAACGTTGGGAAAACGCGGTTTTTTGTCGACGCTTTGAAAAAAAACGCGTTGATCGGGGAACGACGAAGGGGAGAAGCGGCGGCGATCGAAACGATGCGAGAAAAGACGAGATCCAAAACAAAGGGCGCGACGCGATCGTTCGATAAAAACGGCGCGTCGCAAGCGAAAGACGATTCGACTTCGGCGTTTAAGCGTCAGTGGAGAACGCTTCGCGCTCTTGCGACGGAAAAAAAAGGCTTGACGCTCAAAGAGTTGAGCGAGCGTTTCGGAGCGAGCGAAAAGACGGTGCGGCGCGATTTGGAGACGCTCGCCGACGTCTTTGACGGGATCGAGACGCGCGCCGAAGACCGCGGGCGCAAGCGTTATTATTGCAAGCCGGGCCAGTTGTCGTTTCTGCTCGGGTTGAATAGCGACGAACTACTCGCGCTTTGCGTCGGACAAAATTTGACGTCGCCGCTTCAGGGGACGGTTTTCGCGGACGATCTGGCGTCGGCGATGCTGAAAATCAAGTCGGCGCTTCCGAAGGATCGGGGCAAGTACGTCGAACGGGTCGCGCCTCTTTTCGTCCGTTTCGAAGGAGCGCGTCCGATTTACGACCGCGTCGCCAGAACCGTCGTCGACGCCGCGCTGACGGCGTTGGAAGAGTCGAGAAAACTGCGCGTTTGGTACCGTTCGCTGAAGTCGAGCGCGATAAAAACGTACTCGATTTGTCCTTACGCCTTCGTGTGTTACCGCGGCGCGATTTACCTGCTCGGCCATTCGTGCAAAGACGAGGCGCTCCGCTGTTGGAAAATGAGCCGCATGCGCGACGCCGAAGCGTTGCGGGAAAAATTCGAACGACCCGACGATTTCAACGCGGAAGAGTTTTTGTCGAAGGCGTTCGCGCTTTTTGTCGGAGAGACGGACACGACGCGGGTGAAGATGCGGTTTTTCGGCTCGTCGGCTCGCATCGTTCGCGAAGAGCGGCTTAACGGTTGGGTTTCGACGATTCAGGAAGACGACGAAACGACGCTCGTCGAGTTGGAGGCGGAATACGGAACGGCGTTCGCTCGCTGGGCGCTCGGATACGGCGCCGGGGCGGAGGCCGTCGAGCCCCCGGAGGCGCGGGCCGCTGTTTTGGCCGAGTTGGAGAAAGTGGCTCGACGTTACGGCGCGACCGTTCGCCCGCTGGAACCCGAGGAATCGCCGGATTAAGACAAACGATTCGACGGCGTTAAGTCTTTTAACGAAAACGTTTAAAACGGCGCTCGAATTCCGGGCGCCGTCGACGTTTCTTGGAACGGCGCCGGAGCGGAGGCCGTCGAGCCCCCGGAGGCGCGAGCCGCCGTTTTGGCCGAGTTGGAGAAAGCGGCTCGACGTTACGGCGCGACCGTTCGCCCGTTGGAACCCGAGGAATCGCCGGAGTAAAGCAATCGATCCGGAGGTGTTAAGTCTTTTAACAAAAACGTTTAAAACGGCGCTTGAACCCCGGGCGCCGTCGACGTTTCTTGGAACGGCGCCTCGTAAAGGGCGTTCGAGTCGGCGGGAACGGGCGCGAGCGTCGGTTGCGTCGCGGCCGGGTCGAGCGGTTCGTCGTCGGCGGGTTTGCCGTTGGGAAGCGGGTTCGGATCGCGAGACGGGCGACTCGTTCCGTCGCCGACCGCCGTCAGTTCGAACGACGATTCGTAATTCGGGCGCGTCATCGGTTCCGTCAAAAAGAGCAGTCCGTCGGTTTCCGGCGCGTTTTCCGACACCGTAACGTTGCCGCCGAGTTTGCGAACCGCGCTGCCGGCGATCGTGCCGACCAAATCGCGAACGGACGCTTTGATGAGCGGAAAGACGACGAAAACCGCGATCAAAACGCCGGAGACGACCGAAAGCATCATGTCGGAAACCCGACCCGGTTGCCGGCGTCGCGTCGCGGTCGTTTCGATCGCGTCGACGCTTCGAAGAACGCGTCGCCGTCCGGCGCGGCAAATCGCGAGCGTCGCCCGTCCGACCGCGACCGCCGGTTCCGACGCGACGCGAACCGCCGTCAAAAGGACGGGCGTTCGTCGCGTCGAGCGGCGGTCGTCGTCCGATTCGTCGTCGATCGTTTCCCAATAATATTCTTCGCGTTCGAGCGGGGTCGGTTCGCGGCCGAGGAGTTCGACGAGTCGGCGATCTTCGTTCGTCGTCGGTTCGCGGTCGGCGATCTTGGCGGCCGGCGTCGCGTTCGGCGAAATTTCGGGGACGGGACGCGCGTCGAGCGTCGCCGTCGTTCCGTATTCTCCGGCGCTTTCCGCGTCGCGCTCAACGTCAACTTCCGTGTTCGCCGCAAGTTCCATATTGCGCTCAACGTTAACTTCCTCGTTTAACGCGCTTTCCGAGTTGATCTCAACGCCAAACGCCGTATTTGTCGAGTGTTTCGAGTTGCGCTCAACGTCAACTTCCGTGTTTTCAGCGCATTCCGAGTTGCGCTCAACGTCAACTTCCGTATTTAACGCGCTTTCCGCGTTGCGCTCAACGTCAACTTCCGTGTTTTCAGCGCATTCCGAGTTGCGCTCAACG
>CAZIJJ010000008.1:143119-166509 GCA_964539525.1 uncultured Planctomycetaceae bacterium
GTTGCGCTCAACGTCAACTTCCGTGTTTTCAGCGCATTCCGAGTTGCGCTCAACGTCAACTTCCGTATTTAACGCGCTTTCCGCGTCGCGCTCAACGTCAACTTCCGCGTTTTCAGCGCTTTCCGTATTGCGCTCAACGTCAACTTCCGTATTTAACGCGCTTTCCGCGTCGCGCTCAACGTCAACTTCCGCGTTTTCAGCGCTTTCCGTATTGCGCTCAACGTCAACTTCCGTATTTAACGCGCTTTCCGCGTTGCGCTCAACGTCAACTTCCGCGTTCGCCGCAAGTTCTGTATTGATCTCAACGTCAACTTCAGTGTTTTCCGCGATTTCCGTATCGCTCTCAACGCCAACTTCCGTATTCGGCGCGTTTTTCGAGTTGAGGTTGGCGCCAAACTCCGCGTTCGCCGCAAGTTCCGCGTTGAGTTCGTCGGTAAATGTCGTATTTAAAGCGGGTTCCGCGTTGCGTTCAAGCGTGGAAGACGCGGTTGCGTCGTTTATTTTTTCCGAAACGGGCGCGAGTCCGTCGGCGGCGAACCTTGGCGACGGCGCGACCGCCGCCGGCCCGTCGAGGGCGTCGACGTCGAGAAGGCGCGCTCGTTTGGCGACGAGAGACGAGCGTTGGCGCGAATTGGGCCCGACGACGAATTTGGGAATAAAAGCGAATCGGCGCGAGCGCTGAACCGGCGAGTCTTCGTAATCTCCTGAATTTTCGCAATCGTCGCCGTCGCCCGTTTCAACGCGATTTTCCCTGTTTGCGGTTTCGGCGCAACTTTCGCAATTGTCCCCGTTTGGAATTTCGTTGCAATCTTTGCAATCGTCGCTGTTTTCGGTTTCGACGTGATTTTCGCAATTGTCGCCGTCGCCTGTTTCAACGCGATTTTCCCTGTTTGCGGTTTCGGCGCAACTTTCGCAAACGTTGCTGTTTTCGGTTTCAACGCAATCTTCGCGATTGTCGCAGTTTGTGTTTTCGCCGCAATTTTCGCAAATGTCGCCGCTTTCTGCTTTGGCGCAATCTTTGCAATTATCGTCGCTTTCTATTTCGGCGTAATTTTCGTAATCGTCGCTATTTTCGGTTTCAACGCAATCTTCGCGATTATCGCGGTTTGTGTTTTCGGCGTAATTTTCGCAACCATCGCCGCTTGTGTTTTCGACGTAGTTTTCGCAATTATCGCCGCTTACGGTTTTATCGCAATTTTCGCAGACGTCGCTGTTTGGGGTTTTGTCGCAATCTTTGCAATTGTCGTAGCTTGTGTTTTCGGCGTAGTCTTCGCAATTATCGCAGTTTTCGGTTTCGTCGCAGTTCTCGCAAACATCGCAGTTTTCGGTTTCGGCGCAATCTTCGCATTCAACGCCGCTTTCAGTTTCGACGTGATTTTCGCAGTCGTCGCCGCTTGTGTTTTCGTTGTAATCTTTGCGATTGGCGCCGCCTTTGATTTCGGCGTAATTTTCGCAATTGTCGCAGTTTTCGGTTTCGACGCAATCTTCGTGTTTGTTGAAGTCGTCCGTTTCGCCGTTATCCGCAAAAGCGTCGCCGGTCGCGGAAAGCGAGGTCGCGTCTTCGTCTTCGTAAAACGGGTAAGCGGGGCCGACTCGGCGGACTTTGACGGCGTTGGGACGCGGCGCGTCGAGAAAATTTTGCGCGTCGTCGGCGTTCGATTCGTCGACGTTAACCGAAGATTCTTCGCCAAGTCGCCTATTTTCTCCGTCTTTTTCCGGCGACTCGGCAAGAAGGCGGGAGGCAAAGAGCGGGGCGCGACGGGAGAGAGCGTCGAGCGCGTTCGGACGAACAAGATCGAGCGTCGAAATTTCGCGGCGCAACGCGTCGAGCGTTCGAGCCAACTCCGCGTCGCCCTCCGCTCGACGTTCGAGCTCGGCGGCGTCGGCGGCCTTCAAACGTCCCAACGCAAAATCGATCAATGTCGCCCGATCGACGGAATCCACTTAACTTCTCTAAACGCGCTCTTTTAACGGGCCCCGGTTGAGCGTCGCGGCGCGTCGACGCTAAGCTTGCGGGCAATTTTCCAGTTCGAGGTTCAGGCGAGCGAACGCGAAGTCCGTCCGTTGGCGAGCGAAAAACGAGTTCAGCTGGCGCAACGCGCTGTTGAGCCGACTTTTCAACGTCGCCGTCGGAAGTTGCAGATTTTCGGCCGCTTCGTAATATCTCATCCCTTGAAAATAGATAAGATCCAAAATTTGGCGAAGCCCTTCCGGCAGTTGCGCGATCGCGTTGCGCACGTTTTGCGCCGTCTCCGCGTTCTCGGTCGTCGAAGACGGATCCGGTTCGCGGCTCGGAAGCGTTTCCGACCAGGACGACGAGGAGTCGCCTTCGACCGACGACGCGTCGAGACTCGCCGCTTCGTCGTGCCGTTTCGAGCGGCGCTTCAAATCGATCGCCTGATTATGCGCGATGCGGTAAAGCCAAGGACGGAATTTCTTCTCCGCGTCGAATTGGCCGTGCTTCTGCAAAACGCGCATAAAGGTCGCTTGAACGGCGTCTTCGGCGACTTCGCGGTTTCCGACGCGGCGGAAAAGGTAGCGCGTCAGATCCGCTTGATGGCGGCGATAAAGTTCGTCGAAACAGCGGCGATTGGCGAAAACGCGATATTCGATCAAAAGTTCTTCGTCGGTAAAATCGGCAAATTCGTTGGCGCTCGGAGCGGCGGCGAGGACGGCGTTCATGGTAACCTGCGCTGGGCTGCGGCGCGAGAAACGACCCGCTCGAATCGAGCGGCGCCGAACAAATCGCGCCAAGGGAGTATACACTGGAAACGACTCGCGGAAAAAGAGCAATTTGCCAAAATTTAACGATTTTAACGAACTTTTTCCTGATCCCTGCCTTAAAAAAGGGGGAGAGTCGCCGTCGAAACTTAACGAAATTGAACGAATTTCTTGCAGTCGCGGCGAATTTAAGTTTTTGTAACTTGATCGTGCGAAAAATAAACCTGTTTTCGTTCAAAACGTCGAGGTCGACGAAACTTTATCGCGGCGAACTCAGTCGCGGAAAAGCGACGAAGCCGCCGACGAGGCGCGTTCCGCAGGGGAATGAACGAGCGGTCGGGGGGGGGGAAGCGTCGAGCGACGCGCCGCCGTCGTCCAAAAGGGGGAGGGGGCGCCGGCGAATCGAGCCGTTGCTCGCCGCCGACGTTCTATTGTACGCGGCAAACTTTCTTCCGACTACGTTTTTTTTCTTTTTTTGGCCATTTTTCGCTAAAGTTTTGGGCTTCGAGTCGATTAACTTTTTAAAGTGTTAAACTCGGTAAAATGCGAAGAAATTTTTGCCGTTGTTTTCGCTAAAACACGGGCTTTGCAAAAGTTGCGGAAAACGCAAGATTAGGGCGAAATAGGAGGTTTAAAGCGAATAAGTAAGAAACGACGGGGCGACGGCGGCGGAAATGCGAAAACGCTCGTTCCAAAAACGGGTTTTTTCTCGTTTTTCGTCTGGCGCGGCGGCGAAAATTTTGTTAGAATCCGGCGCTTGCTTCTCCCGGCGGCGACCCGAACGTCGGCGCGAACGCTCCGGCGGAACGTTGTCGGCGAGAAGCGAACGATCGAAACGACGAAAACGATTAAAGCGAACGAAAGGAGCGCGGCGGCGATGCGGATCGCGACGGCAAAGAAAGCGACGGCGATCGCGACGGTTTTAACGACGACGATCGCGCTTCTGTGCGGGTGCAACGGCGTGCGGCGGCGGCTGACCGTTACGTCCGAACCGCCCGGCGCGGTCGTTTACCTCAACAATCAGGAGATCGGCAAGACGCCGATTTCTAAAAATTTCGTTTATTCCGGAACGTACAATATTCGATGCTATAAAGAGGGGTACGAAACCGCGGAGACGACGTACAGAACGGGAACGCCGTGGTATCTTTGGCCCGGTTTTGACTTTTTTTCCGAAAATTTCGTTCCGGGCGAGATCCGAGACGAGCATACGTGCCGCGTCGATTTGACGTTGAAACGCGAGGTGCCGGAGAACGAACTTTTCGAGGCGGCGACGAAACTTCGCGACGAGGCGCATAATAATTCAAGTTTGAACTATTACGTCGGTTCGACGGAATACGTCGATTCTAACGGCGGCGCGGGCGAGTGAGCGGAACGAAACGCCGGGAAAACGCGTCGCGTCGAGAAATTTTTCGCGGCGAACGGCGTTTTTTAAACGCCCTCTATAGTATTAATGGCAAAATCGACGAAAACGACGTTGTTTTGAGGAAAAAAGCGCGTAAAGTCGTCGGGAAAAACGGGCGGCGGTTCGAGCGGCTCGAAAATGTTTTCGGCGAAAAAAATTTTTTTTGCGAAAAATGCGATTCCGCCCCTTGCGCGTTTTCGACGTCGTTGTAAAATAGTTCCAAACCTTGAACCGAAAGGAACGCGCTTTTCTCAGCGCCGTTTTCCTTTCCGGCGCGACCCCGTCGAGGGGCGCGATCGTCCGAAAAGACGGTTGGTCAAGACGACAGTTCGCCGAGACGTCCTAAGCGGGCGTTTCTAATGCAGCGGCCCGAGCGGATTTTGCGTCCGCGTTTCGATCGGCGTCCGCTTCAATCGAATACGAACGCCGCGTTTTCCGGGGCGTTTAAAGCGTCGTCTCGAGTTTCGTCGTTTTCGGTTTGCAAGCGCAAAATTTCGTCGTTTTGGACGAGAAGAAGATAAGAATCCTTTTTGTAACTGAAGGTTGTCGCGATGGTAACTTTGGAACAAACGAAAACGGACAATGCGGGCAAATCCATGAAGCACAAGACGTTCATGGCGAAACCCGGTCAAATCGAGAAAAAATGGTTCGTCGTCGACGCGACGGATAAGGTCGTCGGTCGTCTTGCGAGCGATATCGCGATGATCCTGATGGGCAAACATCGCCCGACGTACACCCCGCACTGCGACTGCGGCGATTTCGTCATCGTTACCAACGTCGACAAAGTCGTTTTCACCGGTCGCAAATGGCAAAATAAACGCTACACCTGGAACACCGGTTATCCGCGTCTTCGCAGCGAGTCCGCCGCCGAGCGTTTCGAGAGAAAACCGGAAGCGATTCTTCGCGAAGCCGTTCGCCGCATGCTTCCGAAAAACAAACTCGCCGTCCAAATGCTGTCCAAACTGAAGCTCTACGCCTCCGACGCGCATCCGCACCAAGCGCAAAAACCGGAAGCGATCGAGTTGGCCGTCAAGAAGTGATTGAGCGGCGAAATTAACGTGCAAAAGCGAATAAAAGCCTTATCCGTCGATAAAGGAAACAAATAAAATGATCAAACGCGGCAACTACGTTATTGAAGGCAACGGCAAAAACGACAAACTCGGCACCGGCCGCCGCAAGACGGCGATCGCTCGCGTCCGCGTTCGCCCGGGCCAAGGTCGCATCAGCGTCAACAATCGCGAATTTGAAGAATTCTTCCGCACGCAACAACTCCGCAACGCCGTCCTCGTGCCGCTCCTCGCGACCGAGAAAAAAGAAACGGTCGACGTCGTTATCACCGTTTGCGGCGGCGGCGTTACCGGACAAGCGGACGCCTGCAAGCTCGGCATCGCTCGCGCTTTGAAAGAGTTCGATCCGGAATGCGAAGCCGTTCTCCGCGAAAAGAGCCTGCTCACTCGCGACGCTCGCGAAGTCGAACGCAAAAAGTACGGTCTCCGCAAAGCTCGTCGCGGCACGCAATTCTCGAAACGTTAATCGCGTTTCGATCGGCCGATTGTTTCGAGCGTTCGGCGTTTGGCGTCGGCGCTCGAACGGCGCGCTTCCGACGGCGGCGCGTTCGGCGGTTCGCGTTTTTCGACGGCGTTTGAACGAAAGATTGAGCGTCGACGGGCGCGGTTTGGATTTGGCGGCGTTTCAACGCCTTGAAAGCCTCTTCGATTCGTTGCGATCGCGGGGGCTTTTTTTGTGGGCGGTCGGCGTCGAAGACGGTTTCGGCGAAAAAAGTTTCGCTCGTTCGACGTAAAATCGGAACGACGGCGCGGTTTTGAGCGCAAAATAACGACGACGTCGAATTTTTAGGAAAATTTCTCGCAAATTTTCGACTCGAACGGGTTTTAGGGTTTGAAATTTAACGAAATTCGCGTTACAATGGTAATTGTGGTTTCGTCGTCCCGCCGGGGACGCGTTTTTCGGACGGTCGGGGAATCTTGAGCGGCGTTTCGCAGGGAGAAGCCGCCGCCCGCGACGTTCGAACGGCGGAGAACCGAAGCGAGTTGTTTGGCGGCGCGACGCGTTCGAGCGACGGCGTTTTCGCCGGACGGGCCGATTCACCGATTTTTCGAGCGGCGGGGACGTTGCGCCGCGACGGGAGTTTTTCGATGTTTCAAGAACAAAAAGAAAACGAAACGCTTCGACGCGGCGCCGTCGACGGGTGCGCTTATTCGACGGTCGACAAGAACGGCGTCGAGTTTTTTTACGGCGTCGCGACCTCGAACGGCGTCGGGAACGCTCGCGAGCAAACGTTCGACGCGTTTCGGCGGCTCGACGCGGCGTTGGCCCAAGCGGATTTCGCCGGGCGCGTCGTCAAGTTGAACGTCTTTTTGCGCGAGATCGGCGACAAAGAGCTGGTTCGCGCCGTCCTGCGAAAGATTTGGGGCCCGGAAAACGTCCCGGCGACGACTTTTATCCCGCAAAAGGCTTGCGACGGTCGGCTCGCGTTGATCCTGGAAGCGACCGCGATCCGTTCGAGCGGTTCGTACGCCGCCGTTAAAACGACGCGGCGCGGCGAACATGCGACGCTCGTTGAATTTGCCGACGTCGAGCTCGGCTTTTTCGGCGGGTTCGGCCCGGGCGACGAGCCGGTCGGCGCTTACGAGCGTTCGTTCGACGCGTTTTGTCGGATGCGCGGCGCCGTCGAGACGAACGGATTTCTGACGCCGCAAATTTTCCGCACTTGGATCTATCAGGGCAATATCGTTCTCGAAGAGGGCGAAACGCAGCGATACAAGGAGTTGAACCGCGCTCGTTCCGATTTCTTTTACGGGATTCGATTTTTGGAGCGTTATTTACCGAAGGACGTTCCGCTCGGCGCGATCTACCCGGCCAGCACCGGGATCGGCGGCGACGACGTCGACGTTGCGATCAGTTGCCAAACGATCAAAACGGAGCGACTGGACGCGCTTGTTTCGCCGTTGGAGAATCCGAATCAAACGCCGGCTTTCGATTACGCCGAATTTTACAGCCCGAAAAGTCCGAAATTTTCGCGCGCCGTCGCCGTTTCTTTTAACGGGCGTTGCGCCGTTTACGTCTCCGGAACGGCGAGCATCGTCGATCAACGCACCGTTCATATCGGCGACCCGGCCGCGCAGGCGGAGCAAACGCTCGACAATATCGCCGCGCTGATCGCTGGGGAAAACCTCGAAAAACACGGGATCGCCGGTTTCGACGCCGGTTTGAGCGACTTGGCCGTCGCCCGGGTTTACGTCAAGCGACCGGAATACTTCGACGCGATTCGTTCCGTTTGCGAAAAGCGGCTCGCGTCGGTTCCGACGATTTACACCTTCGCCGACGTTTGCCGCGACGACCTGCTCGTCGAAATCGAGGGGATCGTCGCCTGCAGACCGACGAAATGACGCGCGGAACGCCTTGCGACCGTTAGTTTGGGCGGGTTGCGTAAAATAGCGCGGCGTTTTGCCCCCGTTTTTGACGAAAGAAAGCCGCGTTCCGCGTTCCGTCGGGGCGCGTCGACGTCGGCGTCTTGCCGTTATTAATTAATAAAGCGATAAAGAAGCGGCGAGAAAAGCGGAGAGCGCGGCGAAGGCGGGCGCGTTGGCGGCAAATTTGGGAGATTTGGCGAAAATAGGGAAAGCGGGAAGGGCGCGAAAATGGGAAAGCTTGGGACGAATGGGCGAACGGCGAAGTTTCAAGACGAAAAGACGGCGGCGTTTTATCGAGCGGTCGCCGAATTTTTGCCGCCGGAGCGCCTCTTTACCGACGCGCTTCGGACGCTCGCTTGGGGAACCGACGCCGGATTTTATCGCCAAATCCCCCAAATTGTCGTTTTCCCCAAGAATGAAGAGGAAGCGGCCCGAATCTTGCGCGAAGCCGACCGCGCCGACGTCGCCGTTACTTTTAGAGCGTCCGGAACGAGCCTTTCCGGGCAAGCGTCGACGCGTTCCGTTTTGATGGCGCTGGGTCAATTTTGGGAGGGGTGCAAGATCCGTTCCGAAGGCGCCGAAATCGCGGTTCAACCGGGGCTTCTCGGCGGACGCCTCAACCAGATTTTGGCGAAATACGGCCGAAAATTTTCTCCCGACCCGGCGTCGATCAACGCCGCGCGGATCGGCGGGATCGTCGGGAACAACGCGTCCGGGATGAATTGCGGGACGCACGCGAACAGCGATAAAGTTTTGAAAAGCGCTCGATTAATTTTCGCCGACGGAACCTTGCTCGACGTCGGGGACGAGGCGAGCCGCTCCGAGTTCGCTCGAAAAAAACCGGAATTTTTGCGCCGGTTGGCGGAAATTCAAGCGGAAGTTCGCGCCGACGCCGAGTTGACGGCGCGGATCGAGCGAAAATATCGAATCAAAAACGTTACCGGTTTGAATTTGCGGCCGTTAATCGCTTTCGACGACCCGTTCGAGACGATCGCGCACTTGCTCGTCGGTTCCGAAGGGACGCTCGCGCTCTTGACCGAAGCGACGTTCACGACCGAAAAGATCCCGGCTTGTCGGGCCGACGCGATGGTCTTTACCGAAACGCTCGGCGACGCGTGCCGGGCGGTGCAAATTTTGAAAAAAAAGCCGGTCGTCAGCGCGGAACTCTTCGACCGCAAGGCGTTGCGGGCGGTCGAGGGGGCGGACAGCGTCCCGGATTTCGTTCCGTCGCTCGGCGCGGACGCGACCGCCGTTTTGCTCGAAACGAACGCCGAAACGCCCGAAGCGTTGGCGGCGCGGATCGCCGAGATCAAGGGCGCGCTCGACGGATTTCCGCTCCTTTTGCCGATCGAGTTTACCGACGATCCGGCGGTCTTCGGGCCCTGGTGGGCGATGCGTTCCGGGATTTTCCCGTCGGTCGGCGGAATGCGCGAGCCCGGAACGACCGCGCTTATCGAAGACGTCGCGTTTCCGCTCGACGTTCTGCCCGAGGCGACCGTCGAGTTGCAACGACTCATCGACAAATACGGGTACCGCGACGGCGTCATTTACGGACACGCGCTCGAAGGGAATTTTCACTTCGTCCTGAATCAGCGGTTCGACTCCGACGCCGAAGTCGCGCGGTACAAGGGGTTAATGCTCGAAGTCGTCGAGCTTGTCGTCGAGCGTTTCGACGGTTCGCTCAAAGCGGAACACGGAACCGGGCGAAATATGGCCCCGTTCGTCGAACGCGAGTGGGGCGCCAAGGCGTTCGCGGCGATGCGAGCGGTCAAAGAGCTGTTCGACCCGAAAAATATTTTGAATCCCGGCGTTATTTTCAACGACGACCCGAATTGTTTCGTCGGCGATTTCAAACCGCTTCCGACGACGAGTCCGACGGTCGACAAATGCATCGAGTGCGGCTTTTGCGAACCGAACTGCCTTACTTGCGGCTTGACGTTGTCGTCGCGACAGCGCGTCGTCGTTCGTCGGGAGATTTCGCGGCTCGAACGGGACGGTTCCGATCCGGCGCGGTTGGCGGAATTGAAGCGGGAATACGAGATCCCGGGGATCGCGACTTGCGCCGGGGACGGACTTTGCTCGACGTCCTGTCCGATGAAGATCAACGTCGGCGAACTGACGCGGGAGTTGCGGGCCGAAAACGCGCCTCCGGGCGGGTTGCATTGGAAACTCGGCGACCTGGCGGCGCGGCGTCTCGCCGAGGTGAAGTCGGGATTGAGACCGGTTTTGCGGTTGGCGCGGGTCGGTCGGGCGGTTCTCGGCGAGCGCGGGACGACGACGGTCGGGCGAGCGTTGCATCGCGTCGGTTTTCCGCTTTGGACGCCGGCGCTCCCGAAACCGTTCAAGATCAAACGGCGGCGCTTGCCGAACGTCGAGTTTGTCGAACCGGTCGGCGGCGGTAAAATAGGGAAAAACGGCGAAGTCGGTAAAATCGGCGAAGCGGGCGACGTCGGGAAAAAGACGGCGGACGAGCGGCGCGAACCGTCGTCGACGGCGAATAAAATCGTTTATTTCCCGAGTTGCATCAACCAAACGATGGGCGCGTCCGGAAACGAACGTCCGCTCGTCGAGGCGACGGTCGGTCTGCTCGAAAAGGCCGGTTTTACGGTCGTTTTTCCTCCGGGGTACGAAAATCTTTGTTGCGGAACGATTTGGGAAAGCAAAGGAATGCCGGACGTCGCCGATCGCAAGACGGCGGAGCTGGAAGAGGCGCTTTTCGTCGCGTCGAACGGCGGCGAATACCCGATCCTTTGCGATCAGTCGCCCTGTTTGCTCCGGATGAAGGAAAAAATGACGCGGTTGCGCCTTTTCGAACCGATCGAGCTGATCGAAACGTTCCTCGTCGACCGCCTCGATTTTACGCCGATCGACGAGCCGATTGCGATTCACGCGACCTGTTCGACGCGGAAAATGGGGCTTTTGCCGCTTTTGACGAAGCTGGCCGGGCGCTGTTCGACCGACGTTTTGCTTCCGGAGGAGATCGGCTGTTGCGGGTTCGCGGGCGACAAGGGGTTCGTTATGCCGGAGGTGAACGCGTTCGCGTTGCGAAAATTGGAGCCGCAGTTGAAACGCCGCGCCGTCGTCGCCGGTTATTCGACGAGCCGCACCTGCGAGATCGGCTTGACGACGAACGGCGGCGTCCCGTATTCGTCGATAGTCTACCTCGTCGATCGCGTTACGACGCCGAAAAAATGACGACGCGACCAAGCGCCGTCGAGCCGACGCGGTTGAAACGGGAAGCCGCTATTTAGCGCTTGGCGTCGGAAAAACGCGCCGGATAGCGTCGACGGCTACTTCGCGGCGTCGGTTTGCGCAAATTCCTTGAGGCGGCGGTAGAGCGTGCGCTCGCCGAGTCCGAGGATCTTCGCCGTTTCTTCGCGGTTGCCGCCGGTCGAACGGAGCGTTTCCAAGATGAAAACGCGTTCCAGCTCGTCCAGCGACGAGCCGACCAGCGATTTCAGCGAACGCGACGCGTCGAGCGGAGCCGACGGCGAATTTGCCGCGGAAGCGTCCGAAACCTCCCCGGCGTCGGGACTTGGAAGGCCCGGGACGAACGACGCCGCGCCGCCCGAAGGGGGAAGAGCGTTCGACCCGCGAGCGTCCGCGAACGCGACGTCCAGCGTCGGCGGTTCGAGCGTTCGCTCCGACGTCGTAAGCGCGAGAGGAACGAGAGGCGCGTTCGCGCTCGGCGCCGCGTCCAGAATTTCGTCCGGCAAATCGTCGACGTCGACGACGCCGTCGAAATCAACGACGACGACGCTTTCCGCGACGTTGCGTAATTCTCGCACGTTTCCTGGCCAATCGTACAGAAACAACTTGCGCCGCGCGGCCTGCGTTACTCCGCGGATCGTTTTTCCGTATTTTTTCGCGAAGATCTTCATAAAGTGATCGAGTAGCATCGGAACGTCGCCCGCGCGCTCTCTCAAACTTGGGAGTTTTAACGTTACAACTTTCAAACGGTGATACAAATCGGCGCGAAACTGGCCGCGTTCGACCGCTTCTTCGAGTTTGCGGTTCGTCGCCGACACAAGCCGCACGTTCGCTTTGATCGTTTTATTCGAACCGACCGGCGTAATCTCGCGGTTTTCTAAAACGCGCAGCAACTTCACTTGCGTCGACGGCGGCATGTCGCCGACTTCGTCGAGAAAGATCGTGCCGCCGTTGGCGTATTCGAATTTGCCGACGCGGTCGCTCGTCGCGTCGGTGAAGGCGCCTTTAACGTGTCCGAAGAGTTCGCTTTCGAGCAGGTGTTCGCTCAGCGCGGCGCAGTTGAGCGCGACGAAGGGCTTGTTTTTGCGCGGGCTGTTTTGGTGGAGCGCCTGCGCGAAGAGTTCCTTGCCGGTTCCGGTTTCGCCGAGGATGAGAACCGTCGCGTCGGTCGGCGCGATCCGTTTGAGGCGTTCGATCGTTTTGAGCATCGCCGGGCTGGAACCGACGACGCCGTCGAAGCCGAATTTTTCGTCGAGCCGTTCGTTCAAATTGCGGTTGACGCGGCGCAGACGCGTCGTTTCGCCGGCTTTTTGAACGATCGAGCGAAGCCGTTTCAGGTCGAGCGGTTTTTGCAGGTAGTTGAACGCGCCTTCGAGCATCGCCTCGACCGCCGTTTCGACGCCGTTAAACGCCGTCATCAAAACGACTTCCGTCTCCGGCGACTTGCGCTTCGCCTCGCGCAGAATTTCGAGCCCGGCTTCGTCGGTTTCGAGCATCAGATCCGTAACGACGACGTCGAAAAAACGGTTTTCGAGCGCCGCGAGCGCCTCCTGACGCGAGTGAACGACGGCGGGTTCGGCGTTGATCTTTTCGAGCGCCGACGCGACGACCTCCGCGTGCGCCGGCTCGTCGTCGACGACTAAAACTTGCAACGGCTCTTCGCGCGGCGCAAGGGCCGCGCTTTCTTCTTTGGATTTTGTCAACGAAACGGTCTCCGACGGAAAAAAAACGGCGACGGCGCGGGGGCGTCGAGCGTTGGCGTCGACCGCCGCGAACCGACCGATTCCTATAGTTTAACGCGCTTTCGCGTCTCGACAAGGGCGGCGCGGCGTTTTTTCGAGCGAAACTCGCCGAAGGAAGGCGCGGCTAATTTTGGCGCTTTTGGACAATTTTGGGGAAATTTTCAAGAAAAGTCAAGAAATGTCAAGAAATGTTCCTTGTCCGCTGGACGTCGGCGCGTCTTTCGTCTATATTTATTAATAGAGAGTTTAAGAAAGTCGACTCGGCGCGTCGAGAATCGCCGGTCGCTTTCGTTTCGACGCGCTCGGAGGGGAGCGAAACGCGAACGGCGTTCGTTCGGCGCTCGCCTCGAGTGAGGGCGCGTTTCGCAAGTCGCTAAAAAGGAGCGTTTTTTTCGTTCGACATGGGCGTTTTTCTAGCCAGTTTTTTCACCGCGTTGTGCGTGTCCGCGCTTTGTTCGTTGGCCGAGTCTGTTTTGTTGAGTCTTTCGACGGCTCAAATCGCTGAAATTAAGGAAAAAAATCGTCGCGTCGGCGAGGTTTGGGAGACGTTTAAGAAGAACGTCGACGCGCCGATCACGTCGATCCTGGCGCTCAACACCGCCGCGCATACGATCGGGGCGTCGGTCGCCGGGGCCGCGTTCGCGAAACGTTGGGGCGATTCGAATCTTTGGATCTTTTCGGTGGTCTTCACGTTTTTGATGCTGCAATACACCGAGATCCTGCCGAAAACGCTCGGCGTGCGGTACAACAAGCGCTTTGCGTTTTGGGTCGCTCGACCGCTGTGGTTCGCGACGAAATTCGGGGCGCCGATCATCCGCTTCATTCGCCTGTGCAACAAACCGTTCGAACCGCGCGGCTCCTCCTGCGACGCGCTCAGCTCGATCCAGGAACTGCGCGTCCTGACGACCGTCGCCGAAAATTCGAAGCAGATCGACGGGGAACAGGCCGACGTGATCCTCGAAGCGCTCGATCTGAACAAAACGGCCGTGCGCGAAATCATGACGCCGATCGACGAAGCGAAGTCGATTCCCGCCGACGCGTCGCTTGAAGACGCGCTCAAAAAGGCGATCGAAGACGGACACACGCGCTTTCCGATCAAAACGTCCGACGGCGTCGTCGAAAAATACGTTAATTTTAAGGAGATCGTTCGCGTTCTCGAAGAAAAACGACGACGCGTCGCGGCGGGGCGAGAGGCCGACGAAGGGAAGGACGTCGAGGTCGACGCGATCGCCCGCGAGCTTCTCGTAGTGTCGCCGGACGCCGTCGCGTCGGAAATGTTGACGTTTTTTGTCGACGAGAGCCAACACATCGCCGTGGTGCGCGACGAAAAAACCGGCGCCAACGTCGGGATTTTGACGCTCGAAGACCTGATCGAAGAGTTGGTCGGCGAAATTAAGGACGAATTCGACTGTCATAACCGCGTCGACGACGTCGCGGACGGCCTGATCTGCGGCGGCGGGTGCGAAATTGCCGAAATCGTCGAGGAAATCGAAAAACGCTTCCCGAATCATTGCGCGAAAGCGGTCGAAGAGCTGAAAAAATTCGACGCGGAAACGCCGGCGCAAGTCGAAAAAGACGGCGAGGCGATCCGACCGCGCTTGAACGCCTGGTTCCGTTCGAAACTTCCGTCGTGGCAGAATAAAGTGCAAAAATGGTCGAGCGTTCCGCTCGGCGACTTGCGGGTCGACGCGCACAACGTGCAGTACGGCCAGCTTAAAGAGGCGTTGATCCGACTCGACGACGAGCGGGAAAACGCCGCGAGTTGAAGGCGGGGCGACGGATAAAACTTGATTTTTGTCGCGTTGCTGAAACGCGAAGCGTAAAACGTGAAATGTGAAACGGCGAACGGCGCGTCTCCAAGATTTTGGGGGCGCGCCGTTGGCGTTGGGGAAAAGAGGGGTATAATAGGGGAGATTGCGCGTTGAATTGAACGTTAAAATAGGCGAAAGGCGGGAAATGGATTGGACGTATTGGGCGGCGTTGGCCGCGATCGCTCCGCTCGTCGGGTTTGTCGGGATGCTGTCCGGCGGTTTTTGGGGCGTCGGTTGCGGTTGGCTGATCGTGCCGACGATGTTGATTTTCGGGTTTACTCCGATGGAAGCGGCGGGCGTCGGTTTGTTGCAGACGGCGGCGTCGATTTTTGGGACGGTTTGCAAAGACGCGCCGCGGATCGGGTGGGGTTCCGGGTCGTTTGGGCGAAATTTGACGGCGCCGATGGCGTTGGGCGCGCTCGCGACGTCTTTTTGCGGGCTGCCGATCAACGAGTTTTTTCATCGATATTGCGGGTCGACGGCAATTTCGGTCGGGTTTGCCGGTTTTATGCTTTTTGTCGGTTGGAAAACGCTTTTCGGCGCGGCGCGTTCTTCGGAGGACGCGTCGCCGATCGTTTTCAACGCCGCGACGCGTTTTTGGGCGTTTGTGTGCGGACTCGGCGCGGGCGTTTTTAGCTCGGTTCTTGGCGTCGGCGGCGCGATGGTTTTCCGTCCGGCGTTGGCCAACGGGTTCAAGGCGACCGAAGAGGAGACGGCGCGAAGCGTTCGCTTTTTGCTCTTGACGACGACGTTGACCGGCGGCGCGACGTACCTTTTTTCCGGCGACGGATTCAACGAGACCGTTTTCGTTCTGGCGGCGCTGATCGCGGTCGGCGGCGCGCTCGGCTTTCCGTTGGGGGCGCGGTTCCATCGGGTCGTTTTGGAGGCCGGACGCTCGAACCTGGCGCGGCGGAGTTTCGCGATTATTTGCGGGATCGTTTTGACGAACGTGTCGCTGAAACTCGCCGGGCTGACGCTTGCGAGCCAAATCGCGACCGCCGTTTGCGCGTTCGGCTTGACGGCGTTTCTCGTCGGGTTCGTTTGCTGGGCGCGAGCGAATCCGACGCCCGATTCCGTCGCGGCGCGGCGAAAGGCGAGCGGTCGAGAAAACGTCGAATAACGGGACGGGAAACGGTCGGCGTCGCGGTATTCTTGTTTTGACTTTTGGGCGTCAACCGCGACGAAATTTTACCGGCGGCGCGATTTTCTTTCGGAAAAATCGCGGTCAACGATTGCGGAGGGCGGCGCGTCCTCCCTTTTTCTTTATATTTTCGCGAACGAAGCGTTTTTTTCGCGTCGTTTTTCTTGTTGGGCGCGTATTCTGAAGGGTTCGTCCTATTATCGGCAAATTCCTTCCAAAAAATAAGGAAATTTTTTGCTAAAGAGAAGAATTTTTTTTCTCTTAAATATAGGAGGAAATTCTTACAAAAATGAGAATTTTTCCAAACTGCTGGTAAGGCGGTAAGGATCGTAAGGTATATTTCACTTGACAAGGAAAAAACGAAGGGAGCGACTGAAACCGATACGAAAATTTTGTCGTTTAAAACGACTTGACGCAAACGCTGTTTTTTGTTGTAATGAGGAACGCGGCGAACGCTTCGAGCGAAACGTCTCGAGCGGCGACGCGGCGACGCGAAGGATCAAGAAGATCGAACAACGCGTCGAAAACGGTACTTCAAGGATGAAATGGAGTGGAAATATGAACGCTTATTTGACGTTGACGACGTTGTGGAAAACGCCGGCCGAGCTCTTGGGAGCCGCGCCGTTCGCGTCGAGCGACCCGGCGGGCGGAGGCGCGTTCGCGCTTTGCGTCGCCCTGACGGCGTTGGCGGCGGTTTGCGTCGCGGCGCGAGTTTTGGTTCGCCGCGCGGAACGCCGAGTTAGAAAGCGACTCGCCTTGGAACGGCGAGCGCGTCGCGTCGAGCGAGCCGTTTTCCGCTCTCGACACGCCGGTTCGCGGCGTCCGGCGTTCGACGACGAGTTTTATTATCGCGACGAACGTCCCCGACGCCGAGCGTCGAGCCGGCGAACCGGCGAATCGCGGGGCGAACGGCGGAGAATCGCGCTGACGAGCGGAGCGTTCGGGGCGCTGGTCGCCGCGGGGATCTTGACGCTCCTCCGCGGCCCGGCGATCGAAACTCCGGACGTTAAGCGGACTAACGACGCGTCGCGCCTTGCGGAAAACGACGAGAACGCCCGTTTCGGGGCGACCGGCGCCGCGTTTCGCAACGTCGCGGACTCCGAGGGAACGCGTTGGGTCGACGCGACCGTCGGCGGGGAAACCGGCCTGCGCCGCGTCGAAGAGACCGTCGGAAACGCGGTTCGACGAGAAAACGCGCCGACTGGGCGAAATAGCGAAAATAACGGAAACGGTTGGAATGGCGAAAATCGCGAAAACGGGCGACGCGGCGGACAAAACGCGGCGAACGGTTCCGTCGATCGCGTCGAAAATCGCGCCGCGACGCGCCTCGTCGAAACGGCGGGCCCTTCCGGCGAGACGTTCAAGGTCGAACAGATTCGCGCCGAGTCGAACCTTTCGGTTCCGGCGCCGGAGGCGTTGCCGTCCGGGTCGGCTTATTCGACCGATTGGAACGCCGCGACCGTCCTTCCGACGCAAGGCCCGAGCGTCGCGGATCTTGCCGCGGGAACGCCGAACGCCGAACGCGGCGCTTTGCAAGAGATCCCGAACGCGGCGAGCGCGACTGAAAAACGAGCGCCCGTCGCGAACGAAAACGGAAACGACGTCGCCGCGGCGTTCGTTCCGACCGCTCCGTTGATTCCGTTCCCGAGCGACGCGTCCGGCGAAGTCGCGCTCGCCGGTTACGAGGCGCGCGCCGCGCTTTCGCTTCTCGAACGGATCGACGACGAGTTCCATCGCATCGGCGCCCGCGTCAAAACGTCCGTTTTGGCGATCGAAACGCAAAAGCGATCGAAAAAAACGACGCAAAAAAGCAATGTTGAAACCGGTTGCGGGTTTTTGTTCCAATATAAGGGGAAGGTTTATCTCGCGACGAATATGCACGTCGTCGCCGACGCCGTTTCGAATAAAAGCGTAAAAATCTTTTTGCCGAACGGCTCGACGATAAATCCGACGCGAATTTTAACTTGCGACGATTTTGATTTGGCGGCGCTGGAAATCGACGCCGCGCGCCTGCCGCAAGACGGCACCGCGACGCTGTGTCATTTCGGCGACAGCGACGAGTTGCGCGTTTCGAACTTTGTCGGAACGGTCGGCAACCCGTTCGGGCTCGACCAAACCGTTACTTACGGGCACGTCAGCTCGATTCGCCGTCGTCGGATCGAATTCGACAAGTCGGACAAAAAATCGTTGCAGGAGTTCGTGCAGATCGACGCGGCGATTAATCCCGGCAACAGCGGCGGCCCGTTGTACAACGCTCGCGGCGAAGTCGTCGGCGTCGTCGCGGCGATCGCGACGACGACCGGGAAAAACGAAGGCGTCGCGTTCGCGATTCCGATCAACGTCGCGCTTCGGGCGTTGAAAATGACGATCGACGCGGGCGGTTGGAATCGCTCGCGCATGGGCGTCGTTTTGGAACCGGTCGCCGACGGAACCGAGCGAACGACCGGCCGCGGGTCGAAAATTATGAGGGTGGACGCGAACTCGCCCGCCGAAAAGGCCGGGTTGCGCGACGGCGACGTCGTCGTCGAGTACGACGGCGAAACGGTCGAGGACGACTTGCATTTGGCTCGTCTGATCGCGTTGACCGACGTTTCGGAGACGCCGGTCGTCAAGTTCCGACGCGACGACCAAACGCGTCAAACGACGGCGCGACTTGAGCGTTCCGTCGTTCGATAGCGAAAGGCGGCGACGTGTCGACGTTGGCGGGGATTTTCGCGCTGATTTTCGCGCGCTGTTTCGGAGCGACGCTGTTCGCTCCGGCGATCGGCGGCGTCGAAGTTTCGCGTTCGATACGAGCGACGGTCGCGCTGACGACGACCGCGCTCGTTTTTCCGATTGTCGTCGATTCGGCGTTCGCGTCGGCGGTTTCCGCGTCGAGCGGTTGGGCGAACGGCGGCGTTTTGCGATTCGGCGTCGCGCTTGGCGTCGAGGCGCTTCTGGGCGTCGCGCTCGGCTTGGCGCTTCGTTTGATTTTCGAAGGCGTTTATCTCGCCGGGGAGACGATCGCCCGCGTCGGCGGGATCTCCGTCGCCGGGACGTTCGATCCGACGCTCGGCGAGGAGATTTCGCCGATTTCGCGATTTCTTTTTTGGCTGGCGCTCGTCGTTTTCGCGACCGCCGGCGGTTTCGAGCTCTTCTTCGAGGGGGTTTTGGACGGTTTTTCGCGCGTCGAACCGGGCGCCGCGGCGTCGGCGGCGGGCTTGATCGAAGGGTTTGCGGGAATTTTGACGGTCGCTTTCAGTTTGGCGATTAAACTGGCCGCGCCGGTTTTGGCGGCGACGGCGGCGACCTATTTGGCGACCGGGGTTTTGGGGCGCCTTCTTCCGCAGTTGAATTTGACGGCGGTCGGTTTTAACGTCGCGGCGTTCGCGACGTTGGCGGTTCTTTCCCTTTCGGTCGGCGCGTTTTGTTCAGTTTTTCAAACGGAGATCGTCTCCGCGTTGACGACGTTTTTTCGCGTCGAGCCGATTTAGGGGGCCGATTTTCGGATTTCTAACGTTATTTTTAGCGGAATTTTGGGAAAAATTTTTTTTCGCGATCGCGGATCGGGGGGAAACGTCGCGGCGCGTCGGCGTTTTTTGCTCTTTTTTCCGTCAAGATGGGAAAAATAGGACGGTCGGGCGAATAATAAAAACGAAAAAATCGCGTTATTCGCGTCGACGGCGGCTTTTTGCAAGGGGCGTCGGCGAAACGTCGATTATAATGACGACGGCGCGTTCCGTCGCCGGGGTTCGGCGGCGCGGTATAATTAATGGGCGGGCGTTTTCGACGTCGGCGTCGGGCCGCGCGAAGACGTATTAATATTAATGGGGAAAATCGACGTTTCGGCGCGACGGCGTCGGAAAACGTCGCGAAAAAAACGTATTGGGAGCGAACGATGGAGAACGAGGCGGAGACGACCGTTCATATTCCGGTGCTTTTCGACGAATGTCTCGACGCGCTGAATTTGGCGCCGGGGAAAATTATCGTCGACGGAACGCTCGGCGGCGGCGGACACTCGATTGCGATCGCTCGTCGGGTCGCTCCGAACGGGTTGACGATTTCGACCGACCGCGATCCGGCGGCGCTCGACCGCGTCGATCGGCGGGTCGCGGCGTTGGAAGACGGCGCGACGCTGCCGTTGAAGACGTATTTTGCAAATTATTGCGATTTTGACGCCGCGCTCGAACGGGCGGGCGTCGAACGCGTCGACGGTTTTCTGCTCGACTTGGGGCTTTCGAGCGATCAGCTCGCCGACCGTTCGCGCGGATTCAGTTTCGATTCGGACGGCGATCTTGATTTGCGTTTCGACCCGACCGAAGGCGTTCCGGCGTTCGAGCTGTTGAATCGTTGGTCGGCGGAGAGGATCGCGGACGTTATTTTTCAATATGGGGAAGAACGGCAAAGTCGGAGGATCGCGCGGGCCGTTTTCGAGCGGCGGCGGACGAATCCGGTGCGGAGCGCTCGCGATTTGGCCGAAATTTGTCGGCGTTGCGTCCCGACGCCTCCGCCTTGGAGCAAGAAAAAAACGATCGATCCCGCGACGCGGACGTTTCAGGCGCTGCGAATCGCCGTCAACGACGAACTTGGCGCGCTCGAACGCTTTTTGAAAAAATGTAGCGATTATCTAAATCCCGGCGGCCGCGTCGCGATTATCAGCTTTCACTCGCTGGAAGACCGCGTCGTCAAAAACGCTTTCCGCGATTGGCAAGACGCGACGGTTTTAACGAAAAAACCGATCGTCGCGACCGACGAGGAAGTCGAGCGGAACCCGCGTTCCCGCAGCGCGAAGCTCCGCGTCGCCGAAAAAAAACAAACGACGGACGACGACGGCGGGCGACGCGGCGATATTTGAGAAATTTCAAGCCCTGAAAACGAGAAAAAGTCGCTGAAAAGCCCGCGCAAGCGGCGAGGAACGGGCGAACTCGCGAACGAACGCGAATTGCGAAACGGAAAAAATTTCGGAAAAGTTAAATCTTACGAACCAAAGATCGATTTTCGACCGGAGTTGGCGCTATTATGGGTAAGAAAAATAAAAAGAAGAATAAGCCGTCGTATCTCGACGAGAGCGGTTTCGACGAGCCTATGACCTACGGCGGCGACGACGATTACGCCGATTACGGCGGCGGCAATTCGAAAAAGAAGAATAAACGCGGCGGATCGTCCCGTTACGACGATATTTACGGATCCGACGACGATTACGGAGGATACGGCGGCGACGATTACGAAGATTACGACGCTTCGGAATACGACGAAGACGACGAAGATTGGCAAGACGAGGAAGACGACGCCGATCGCGAAGACGAGTTCGACGAGGAAGACGGGGAAGACGGAGAAAGCGAGGAAGGGGAAAAGTACGATCCCGACGCCGATCCGTACAAGGATTGGGGAAAACCCGATTCCGAACGAACGCCGAGCGTCGCCGCCTCGACGGCGAGTTCCGGCGCGGCTGCGAGCGGTTCCGCGTCGAGTTCCGGGGGCGGTTTGGTCGATTCGAACGTTTTTCGCGAAGCGAGCGCGACTCCGGCGGCTCCGACCGCGCCGTCGACGCCGGGTTGGGGGTTGAAACCGAAAACGGCCGCGCCCGCTCCGACGACTCCGACGACCAACGGGGCGAGCGGGGCGGGAAACGCTTCGTTCGGCAAACCGGTCGTCGCGACTCCGACCGCCGCGACGCCGACGCCGACGAAATCGAGCGCGACTTCGGCGCCGGTTTCGGGCTTGCGACCCGCCGTCGCGACTCCGACCGCTTCGACTTCGACTCCGGCGCCGGGCTCGACGACCCGGGACGCGAAGAAAACGCCGGGCGTCGACGCGTCGGCGAAAACGGAGAGCGTCGACGACGGCGGGAAAAACGAGAAAGACAAGGAAAAAACGGGCCCCGTCGCGTCCGGAATCGACGAAAAAGCGCCGACGAAGAGCGTCGAATCCGACGCGGATTCCGAATTTGACGACGACGAAGATTGGGACGCCGGGCCGTCCTTGGCGGAGCGGTTGAAGTCGGCGTTCGCGATAATGGCGGCGCCGCTCGCTTTCTTCAAAAAGCGGCAAAAGACGGAGGAAGAGCTTTTCGAAGAAGAGTTGGCCCGCGAAGAAGCCGAAAAACAGGCCGCCGAACGCGCCGAGAGGGCCGCCGAGTACGCCGAATTGAAACGGCTGGCGGCGGAAACCGGCGAAGAGGTCGATTTTAGCGGTTACGAAGAGTTTGTCGCGGCGGACAAGAAGTCGATTTTTCGATTTTTGTCTCCGGCGCTGTATTTCGGTTTGATTTGGAGCGCCGCGAAGAAGACGTGTTCGCTTGCCTTGGCGCCGTTGCGTTGGTTAAAACGGAAGAAAAACGACGACGAGGAAGATTGGGAAAGCGAGGAAGACGGCGCGGAGTCGGAAAAAAGCGAAAAGAAGGCGAAGGAAAAAGACTCCGACGACGTCGACGAGTTCGACGAAGACGGCGAGTTCGCCGGGCGCAATTGGATGCGCGTAACGACGAAAACGATCGGCGTCGCGACGGTCGCGACGTTGGCGTTGACGGTCGGTTACGTCGGCGTCCTTTTCTTCACCGGCAAGCACGTCGCGAAGGAGCCCGGCGCTTCGGCGTCGGCCGCGCGGCCCGAAGACGGCGTCGCGGCGACGGACGGCGACGGAAAAACGGTCGCGAAAACGGCGGGCGAAAAAGACGCGAAAACGGCGGCGAAGGAAGCGACGGCGTCGGCGTTCGGCTCCGCGAAAAGCGCGACGCGTTCGGCGTTGGCGGTCGCCGACGAGAAGGGCGCCGCCGCGCTCCCGGCGTCGGACGACTTGGAAGAGAATCTTTTGGCGTCGCCGACGAGCGCTCCGACGGACGATTTGGACGGGGAGCTTTTGGCGGCTCCGGCGGACGTTCCGGCGGACGACCTGGACGGGGATCTTTTGGCGGCGCCGACGGATCTTCCGGAGGACGAAACGTCCGATTTGGCGGCGTCGACGGACGTTCCGGCGTCGGACGATTTGGACGGGGATCTTTTGGCGTCGCCGTCGGACGATTTGGACGGAGATCTTTTGGCGGCGCCGACGGATCTTCCGGCGGACGAAACGTCCGATTGGGCGAGCGCCGGAACGGTCGCGGGAACGGAAAACGACGAGACGACGGCCGCGTTGAAGCCGACGGCCGAAAGCGCGGGGACGGTTCCGAGCGCGACGGGAACGGGGGCGGCGGACGCTTCCGTCGCGTCGCTGCCGGACGACGACGTTTCGACCGCTCCGCTCGACGACGAAAATCAGTCGAGCGCGGCGGGTTCCGGTTTCGTCGCGGGGACGGTTCCGAGCGCGACGGGAACGGGAGCGGCGGACGCTTCGGCCGCGTCGTTTCCGGACGACGATATTTCGACCGCTCCGCTCGACGACGAGAATTGGTCGAGCGCGGCGGGTTCCGGTTCCGTCGCGGGGACGGTTCCGAGCGCGGCGCCGACGAGTTTGCTCGACGACGCGGGCGCCGGGGCGAGCGTTCCGGCGACGTCGGGGACGACGACGGCTCAAAACGCGGCTTCAGCGCCCGGCGCGGCGTTCGCCGACGAGGAGCCGCTCGACGGCGCGACTTCGGCGGCGGCTCTCGATTTGACGTCGGAAAACGCCGAGACGAACGCTCCGGCGTTGGGGGCGACGTTGGGGGCCGAAGACGAATACGCGCTCGATTCGGCGCTCGCCGGAGCGAATTGGGACGACTCCGAATCCGCCGTTGAATTGGGGAGCGTCGCGAACGACCCGGCGGCGGAAACGCTTGCCGATTGGGAAAGCGGAGCGGCCGCGAACGTTCAAGCGGCGCCCGCGCTGGGTTCGGATTTGTCGTCGGCGTCGCAGTCGCTGGGTTCGGATTTGACGACGGCGTCGCAGTCGCTGGGGACGGATTTGACGACGGCGTCGCAGTCGCTGGGAGCGGATTTGTCGACGGCGTCGCAGTCGCTGGGTTCGGATTTG
>CAZIJJ010000008.1:166609-170588 GCA_964539525.1 uncultured Planctomycetaceae bacterium
ACGGATTTGACGACGGCGTCGCAGTCGCTGGGAGCGGATTTGTCGACGGCGTCGCAGTCGCTGGGAGCGGATTTGTCGACGGCGTCGCAGTCGCTGGGTTCGGATTTGACGACGGCGTCGCAATCGCTGGGAACGGATTTGACGACGGCGTCGCAGTCGCTGGGGACGGATGCGTCGGCGGCTTCCGGGGGGCTCGGCGGACTTGCGAACGATTTGGCGGCGTTCAACGCCCGCGTCGAACAAGGGGCGCTCGAACTGCAAACGGGCGCGCAAAACGTCGTCGACGGAATAAATTCCCGCGTCGCCGAAGGGGCCGCTCAAATTCAAGGTTGGGCGAACCAGGCGAGTCAGGGAATCGAAAGCGCGGTCGGCGGTTTGACAAATTCGCTCGACGAAACGGCGACGGGATTGCGTTCCAGTTACGATAATCTGTCGACGACGGCGACGAACGCTTATCGAGAGACGACGGACGCGTTGCGCAACGTCGGAGAAACGGCGCGGCAAGGTTGGAACGACGTGCAAAACGCGGCGACGAGCGCTTTGTCGCTTGGCGGCGGGAACAACGCGGCGAGCGTCGCGGCGAACCCGGCGGCCGATTCGAGCCCGCTCGACTTGGCGCTGGACGACGCGTCGTCGGCGCTTGCGTCGAGTTTGCCGGAAACGTCGAGTTTGCCGACTCCGGCGGCTCCGACCGCGTCGACTTCGAACGCTCCGGCCGCGTTGAGTTTGTCGGAAACGCCGAGTTTGACCGCTCCGTCGACTTCGCCGAGTTCGCCCGCTCCGGTCGCGTCGAGTTTGTCGGAAACGTCGAGTTTGTCGACTCCGTCGAGTTCGCCGAGTTCGCCGAGTTCGCCCGCTCCGGTCGCGTCGAGTTTGCCGACTCCGTCGAGTTCGCCGAGTTCGCCCGCTCCGGTCGCGTCGAGTTTGACGACTCCGTCGAGTTCGCCGAGTTCGCCCGCTCCGGTCGCGTCGAGTTCGACCGCCGCGACCTCGCCGACGCCCGATTTGGCGTTCCCGACGCCGCAAACGTCTTACGTAACGACGCCGGTCGGGCGTTACGGCGGTTCGCGTCGATTGAACGCCGCGGCGTTCGCGACGAAAACGTCCGCGACGACGTCGGTTCCGGTCGCCGCGAGTCCGGTCGGGACGTCGGTTCCAGTCGCCGCGAGTTCGGTCGGGACGTCGGCTCCGGTCGCCGCGAGTTCGGTCGGGTACCGCGAATACGTTACCAAGGAGGGGGACAACCTCTTGACGATCGCCGAAAACGAGCTCGGTTCCAGCTCGCGTTGGGGCGAGATCAAGCGGCTGAATAATTTCCGCTCCGGGGCCGTCTACTTCGAGGTCGGAACGACGATCAAATTGCCGCTCGACGATTGACGACGAAGTCGCCGTTGAACGCGACGCCGCGTTTCGCTCGTCGGGACGCGGCGTTTTTTGTCGACGAAACGAGCGCGCCGACGGCGAAAAAAGGGCGAAAGCGCGGACGACGGCGCCGACGGTCGACGAAAATCGTCGTTCGGCCCCGGCGTCGCCGACGGAAAAACGCGCTCGACGTCGACGTATTTTTTGAATCTTCTCCATTTTAAAGGGGTGAAAAAAAGTTTTTTCGAAAAATTTCGCTTTCAAGCGAAAAAGCGCCCGGTTTGCGCGCTCCCCTAGCTTGCGAAGAACGAAAAAAAATGGACAATGAATAGAATCGGCGCGGGAAATTTTTCTCGACGGCTCGTCGGCAAGCGAAAACGAACGGGCTCCGTCGCGAAGGACCGCGATCCGCGCTCGGTTTTTTCCCGTTTCGAACGTTCGCGTTCGCGGGAAAAAGCCCGAGACGGGAGAAAAACGCCGCGCCGAAGGAACGATTTTTTCAACGTCGAGTGCAAAACGATCGTAACGATTGGAAATTAAAAAGACCAATGAGATTAAAAATCATCCGAATGGATCTCCCGCTCAAGCATGTGATGACCGTTTTTCGGGGAACGATCAGCGTGATTCGAACGGTCGTCGTCGAACTGGAACAGGACGGTTTGAGGGGATACGGCGAAGCCTACGAAGACCAGCATTGGGGAATCGCGATCGAGAGCATGGTTCGTTCGCTTGAAATGTGTCGCGAAAAAATGGGGCGGTACGCTTTGGCCGACCCTTACGCTTTCGGGCGGTTCGTCGCTCCGATCATGCGCGACAATCCCGCCGCCGCGTCGGCGCTGGAAATGGCCGCTTGCGACCTTTGGGGCAAGTTGCGCAATCAGCCCCTGTGGCGCGTCTGGAAAACCGATCCGCGCCGCCTGCCGATTTCGAGTTACACGCTCGGGCTCGATTCGCTTTACCGCATCTTGGAAAAATTCAACGAACAGCCCGACTGGCCGCTTTACCGCGTCAAACTCGGCTCGCACGAGGATATGACGATCTTGCGCGAGTTGCGCAAGCGGACGAACGCGCCGTTCCGGATCGACGTCAACGGATGCTGGACGTCGCAGCAGGCGCTCGAATATTTGGACGAGTTGAAAACGTTGAATATCGAGCTGATCGAGCAGCCGCTTCACCCGGACGACTGGGACGGAATGCGCGCGTTTAAGGAAAAGTGCCCGTTTCCTGTGATCGCCGACGAAAGTTGCCGTTGCGAGGAAGACCTGGAAAAATGCGTCGGTTTCTTCGACGGGGTCAACCTGAAGCCGGTGAAGTTCGGCGGGCTGAATCCGACGCGTCGCGCTCTCGAAAAGGCGAAAGCGCTTGGTTTTAAGACGATGATCGGGAACACGATCGAATCGTCGATCGCCGCCAGCGCGACGTCGCAGTTCGCGCCGCAACTCGATTACGTGTACCTCGACGGCCCGCTGCTCATCGACAAAAAGATCGGCTCCGGCGTCCAGCTTGACCGCGGGCGGATCATTTTGCCGCGCGAAAACGGAACCGGCGTCAGCTTTCACTGCCGTTGAGCGGAACTTGCGTCGGGAGCGGCGTTTTTCGCCGGGCGCGTTAAAACGGCGAGTTGAGGAAATTTAGCGAAACTGGGAAGACGGGCGAACGAAATGACGGCGCAAAAAAGGACGCGGCTGTACAGTCGGCGCGGCGATTTGGGCGAAACGGGGTTGCTTTTTGGGCCGCGGGTCGGGAAAGATCATCGGCGGATCGAATTGACGGGCGAACTCGACGAGCTGAATTCCTGGCTCGGCTGGGCGCGCGCCGAGGGGCTCGATCCGCGGGTCGACGCGGTTTTGGCCGATTTGCAACGGGCGATTTTCGACGTCGGCGCCGAGACGGCGACGTTGACGCCGGTAAAATTCGAGGTGAAAACCGTCGGCGACGCGGACGTCAAGGCGTTGGAGCGGGCGATCGACGACTGGGACGCTCGCGTCGAGCCGCGGCGCGGGTTCGTCGCTCCCGGCGGCGCGAAATCGGCGGCGGCGTTGCACGTCGCGCGGACGGTTTGCCGTCGAGCCGAGCGCCGCGCGGTCGCGTTGTTGCGTTTTGACGAAACGTTTTCGCCGCGAGTCGTCGCCTGGTTGAATCGCGTCGGCGATTTGCTTTTCGCGTTGGCTCGTTTCGAGAACGCCCGCGCCGGCCGTCGAGGCGAGCGGTTGGCCGTCGAAGCGGAGAACGCCGAAAAATAACGTTGCGAAAATATTCGTTCGAGCGAAAAACGACGCGGCGAGATCGCGTCGCCGTCTGAAATCGCGTGAAAACGTCGACCGTTGAAAAACGAGCGGCGTTTTTTTATTTCTTGCGTCCCTAAACTTCGTTTTTTTGCTTTTTGCTTTTTGCTTTTTGCTTTTTGCTTTTTGCTTTTTGCTTTTTGCTTTTTGCTTTTTGCTTTTTGCTTTTTGCTTTTTGCTTTTTGCTTTTTGCTTTTTGCTTTTTGCTTTTTGCTTTTTGCTTTTTGCTTTTTGCTTTTTGCTTTTTGCTTTTTGCTTTTTGCTTTTTGCTTTTTGCTTTTTGCTTTTTGCTTTTTGCTTTTTGCTTTTTGCTTTTTGCTTTTTGCTTTTTG
>CAZIJJ010000009.1:0-136208 GCA_964539525.1 uncultured Planctomycetaceae bacterium
GGACGGCGGCGCTCGAAAAATGGAAGAACCAAGCGGTCGCGACGCGCTAAATCGTTGTCGCGTCGAAATTTAACGTCGATGCGTCGCTCGAACGGCGGCCAAATCGACGCCCAGTTTTTCAAGCGTTCGCGATTCGGCCCGAAAATCGCGCCCCAACAAGGCGCCGCCGATCGAAATCAACGCGTCCGCAATCGGCGTCGCGATTCCAAGCGCCGCGCCCAAAGAACTTAGCAACCCCAATCCGTTCGGCACGTCCTCGTAAAGATAACGCGTGTTCACCGACGTCGGCCCCTTCGGCCCGCCTTCGCGCCCGTACCGTCGGAACGTTTCCAACGCGTCGACGCTTAAATCCGCTTCGTTGCGAAACTTACATTCTTCAAGATACGGCGACGGCTCGCAATCCAACGCCGTCAAAATCGCCTTTTTCTCGTCGTCGAGTCGCTCCGCAAGTCGCCAAATTGAAGGAGTAAACGCCTCGCGGTACATCCAAAACTCGCCCTTGGCGTACTCGATGCGCGCCGCCGACGTGATCGCGCCGACCGTGTGAACGATCAAATTCGGGTTATGAAGCGCCGACTCCGCGACGTTGCGCCGATAATAACGATATGTCTCGACAAGACTTGCGGCGATTTCAAGTCCTTCCTCGCGACGCTCCGGATTCACGAAACTCAACGCGTTGCGCACATTTTTGAAACAAATATTCGCCTCGCCGCGTTCCGAACGAGCGTCGTAAGGCGTCGACTCGCCCTCGGCGAAAATCTCGACGCGATCCCGAAGAGCGCGCCAAAAATAGAAGCTCCCCATATATCCCGGCGCGACAAGGAGCAGTTTGGCGCGTTTCAAACTCCCCGTCAGAACGTCCGCAACCCGTTGATGATAAAGGGTTTGCGTCAACACCAAAACAACGTCGGACGGCTCCGCGAACGCCCGTTTCGCCTCTCGAGTAACGCAAGCCAACGGGACGAACTCGGACGAGCCGTCGAGCGCGTTCAACACGACGCCCCCGCTTGCCGCGATCCGATTGAAATTTTCGTCGTTCGACGCGTTCAAAGTCTTGCCGTTCGTCGTTTTAAAGAGCGTTACGTCGGCGCCTTGTTTCGCCAAAATCGCCGCGTGCGCGCAACCGGAATTTCCGGCGCCGACCACCGTTACTTTCATCGCAACCCCAACGTTTTCAATAATTTACCGCAAGTTTCGTTGTCAACGCCGCAAGCGGACTCGCTCGTTTTCGACGTTCGCCCGCCGATCGACGCCGTCGAGCAAACATCTAAAGCCTTTCAAAAGGAAGTTTCCGTCTTTGCGCGGCGTTCCAACGAACTTTCCGCCTAAACGTCGGCGCTCCGCTCCGCGCTCGACCGCTTCCCAAACCTACCAACCGCTAAATCCTGCCGTTTCAAGCGTTTAGCCCGCAAACAAACGTTAAAAACGCGCCGAATCGGCGGGCCCGGACGGAAGTCGGCGCCGCATTGTAAAAAAAACGCGGCGACAAGTCAAGACGAACGTCGCCAAAAACCGTCCCGACCGCGAATCAAAACGAAATTTCCGAAATTTCTCGACAAAACGCCGAACCGAACGCCGCGGCTCGACAACGGCTTGACGTTCGCAAGCAAGCGTCGAAATTTCAATCGGTTAAGAATATTTTCGCCGCGCCGGTCAACGTTAAACCGTTTGGCGAACGTCGGTTGCAAGAAACGAAACCGCGTTTTCCCTCGTTCAACGCAAGAGAAAACGCGGTTCGCCGTCAAAACATTCAACAAGCTAAAGCGTTAAACGTCAACGTTTATCGCCGACGCCGTTAAAACTGAACTCGCCGCCGTCGAAGTCGACGACGATTTCGCGACGCGGCGCGTTTTCCCCGCCGAACGTCGCCGGGCGCTTCAACAACTCCAACGCCAACGGATTTTGCAACCGTTGTTGAATAACGCGTTTGAGCGGACGCGCGCCGAACGCCGGATCGTATCCCAGCTCCGCGATCCCATCGAGCGCCGCGTCGGTCAACGTCAAATCGACGTTTTGCTTCGCAAGGAGCGCCTTCAACTTGCGCGTCTGGATCTCGACGATCTTCCTAATCTCCGATTTCGCAAGGGGATGGAAAACGATCGTCTCGTCGATCCGGTTGAGAAATTCCGGCAAAAACCGCTCGCGCAAAATCATCGTCGTCGCTTCGTTAAGTTCTTCCGTCGTACCGCCTTGCGACGCGATCTCCTGAATCGCGCGGCTTCCCAAATTCGACGTCATCACGATCAAAGCGTTCGAAAAGTCGACCGTTCGCCCTTGATTATCGGTAAGTCGTCCGTCGTCAAGGAGTTGCAAAAACACGTTGAACACGTCGCGGTGCGCTTTCTCGACTTCGTCGAACAAAAGGACGCAGTACGGCCGGCGGCGAACCGCTTCGGTCAAAACGCCCCCTTCCTCGTACCCGACGTATCCGGGAGGCGCCCCGATCAGCCGCGCGACCGAGTGTTTCTCCATAAACTCGCTCATATCGATTCTTACGATCGCGTTTTCGTCGTCGAAAAGCGCTTCCGCCAACGCTTTGCAAAGCTCCGTTTTCCCGACGCCGGTCGGGCCCAGGAAGAGGAACGAACCGATCGGCCGCCCCGCCTCCTGAAGTCCGCTTCGGCTCCGACGCACCGCGTTCGCAACGGCGTCGAGCGCCGCGTCCTGCCCGACGACTCTCGTTCGCAAGCGATCTTCCAAAACGAGCAGCTTCGCGCGCTCCGTTTCCAACATTCGCCCGACCGGAACGCCGGTCCAAAGCGCGACGATCTCCGCGATCTCCTCCGGCCCGACGACTTGACGCAACAGCTTTTTCGGCGGCGCTTTAGAGATTCCGGAAGTCGACGCGTTCCCGGTCGCCGCGGCGCGCGCCTCGGCGGCTCGCTCCTCTTCCTCCTCGACGGAATCGAGCTGCTTTTGCAAATTCTGCACCTCCGAATACAGCTCGGCCAAGCGCTGAAATTCCGCGTTATCGACCGCTTGCCCCCGCGCGTACGCCGATTTGATGCTCGCGTCCAAGTTCTTGTATTCGAGCTGTTTATCGTCGATTTTTTCGCGCAAACGCCGCGCGTCGCCGACGCCGCTTTTCTCTTTTTCCCAACGTAAGTTGAGTTCCGCCAAGGTTTCCGTTTTCTCGGCGATTTCCTTGCGAATCTCCGCGAGTCGGGCGACGGCGCTCGGCTCCGTTTCGTCGACGAGTTGCCGCTCGGCGATCTTCAATTGCGTCAAACGGCGCCGCGCGTCGTCGATCTCCGTCGGAACGCTTTGCAACTCCATCGCCAATCGGCTCATCGCCTCGTCCATCAGGTCGATCGCCTTGTCCGGCAGGAACCGCTCCGGCAGGTAGCGTTTCGAAAGTTCGACCGCCGCGACGAGCGCCGAATCCTTGATTTTTACGCCTTTATGGTGCGACTCGTACCGATTTTTCAGCCCGCGAAGAATCGCCAACGCGTCCTCGACGCTCGGCTCGGCGACCGTAATCGGCTGAAATCGCCGCTCAAGCGCCGGATCTTTTTCAATATATTTGCGGTACTCGTCGAACGTCGTCGCGCCGACGCACTTCACTTCGCCGCGCGCAAGCGCCGGTTTCAAAAGGTTTGCGGCGTCGGCGCTCCCCTGCGCGTTGCCGGCCCCGACGACGGCGTGCAACTCGTCGATGAAAAGGATGATCCGCCCGTTCGACGCCTCGACTTCCTTCAACACCGCCTTCAAACGCTCTTCGAACTCGCCGCGGAACTTCGCTCCGGCGATCAACGCCCCCATATCGAGCGCGATAACCTCTTTATCTTTAAGGCTTTCCGGAACGTCTCCCTCGACGATGCGCAACGCGAGCCCCTCGGCGATCGCCGTCTTGCCGACGCCCGGCTCGCCGACGAGCGCCGGGTTGTTTTTCGTTCGCCGCGACAGCACCTGAACGACGCGGCGGATCTCGGCGTCGCGCCCGATCACCGGATCGAGTTTCCCGCGCCGCGCCCGGTCGACAAGGTTAATTCCATATTTCGCAAGCGCTTGCAGTTTGCCTTCCGGTTCCTGATCGACGACGCGGTTGTTGCCGCGCACCCGGCTCGCGCCTTCGAGAATCTTCGTTCGGTCGACGCCGAACAGGTCGAGCAAATTTTTCGCCTTCCCGTCGACGACGGTCAGCGCAAGAAGGAAGTGTTCGGTCGAAACGAACTCGTCGGTAAGCGTCGTCGCCTCTTCGGCCGCTTTGACGAAAATCTTTTGGATCTCGGCGCTCGGCGACGGCGTCGTTCCTTCGACGCGCGGAAGCCGGGCGATCTCCGAATCGACCGCCTTTTTTAACCGCGCGACGTCGACGCCGATCGCGGCGAAAATCGGAGCGACCGCGCCGTCCCGTTCTTCCAGCGCAGCGGCGAGAAGGTGAAGTCCGCCGATCTCCGGATTCCCTTTCGTCGTCGCTAGCCGTTGCGCGCCGGCGATCGCCTCTTGCGATTTGGTCGTCAATTTATCAAAAGAAAAATTCATTTTCGTCCTCCTTAATAATTCTCGTTCCTCTTTAGTCGTCCCTTCGACTCGATTTTCTAAAATGCAAACGCGGCGCCAAAACAGTCGTTTCGCTCAAAAATATTTTTAAAAAAGCGTTTTTTTCCCTTTTTTGCCGAAAAATTTTCGTTTTCCTCCGTCAAACCGCGCTTGCCGACGTTGCGTTCGTTTGCGCCGCTCCGCCGTTCGTTCGAAAGTCGCCGCCAAAATCGGCCGATTTTCCTCAAACGCCGGGTCAAAATGACAGTTCCCGCCGTTCCCGCCCGCATTGGCAAGCGCCCGCGACGCGACGCCCGCCGACCGGTTTTGCGCTCTCGACGACCCGCCGCCTCGCCCGGCAATTTTCACAGCGTCGTCTATTTTCCCCATTTTAACGCAGCGTCCCGTCGTCGGCCGCCGTTCGCCGGGAAAATCAAACCGCGACGACATTTTTCTCGACGAAAAGTCGCAAAAATCGCCCCGGCGCTCCTAACGCAAATCGAACGCGACGTTATAATATAAGGGGACGTTTCGTCGGCGCGTCGTTTCGCCGCGCTCTCGACGACGCTTTTTCAGCCTATTTGACGATTTTTGGCAAAATTTCCGACCGCGCCCGACGCAAACCGCCTCGACGGCGACGGCGGTTCGGTCGCGATTCCGTTTGTATCGATTGGGAGAGATTTCCGTGCAAGACATTAAGGAACGGCTCGTTCAAGATTTGAAGTCGGCGACGACGGCGGAGCAAGTCGAGCAAATTCGCGTCGACTACCTCGGGCGCAAGGGCTCGATCACAACGCTCGCCAAGAGCGCCGATTTTAGCAAAATGTCGGTCGAAGAAAAGAAGAGCTTCGGCCAACGTCTTAACGAATTGAAAAATTTCGCGACCGCCGAAATCTCCGCCGCCGTCGAAGCGTTCAAAGCGTCCGCGATCCGCCGCAAAACGAACGACCTCGACCTGACCGCTCCCGGCAAAGGCCGACGACTCGGCGCGCTTCACCCGATCACGCTGACGCAAATGGAGCTGGAAGACGTCTTCCAGGGGATGGGTTTTTCCGTCCTTTACGGCCCGGAAGTCGAGTCGGAATACTTTTGTTTCGAAGCGCTGAACATTCCGAGCGACCACCCGGCGCGCGACATGCAGGACACTTTTTGGCTCAAGAATCAGCTGATTTTGCGAACGCACACGTCCGCGAACCAAGTTCGCACTTTGCAACGTTTCGGCGCCCCGATCCGCGCGATCTTCCCGGGACGTTGCTTCCGTTACGAAGCGGTCGACCCGAGCCACGAAAACACGTTCTACCAATGCGAAGGGCTCGTCGTCGATAAAAATATTTCGGTCGCCAACCTGATCGCGACGATGAAAACGATTTTGAGCCAGGTTTTCAAACGCGACGTTAAAGTCCGTCTTCGCCCGGGTTACTTCCCGTTCGTTGAGCCGGGTTTCGAGCTCGACCTGAATTGCCTCCTCTGCGGCGGGAAGGGTTGCCCGACTTGCGGCGACGGTTGGATCGAGCTCATCCCCTGCGGCCTGATCCACCCGGAAGTTCTGCGCCACGGCGGAATCGATCCGAAGGAATACAGCGGCTTCGCGTTCGGCGTCGGGCTCACCCGTTTGGCGATGATGAAGTTCGGGATCAAGGACATTCGCTATCTTAACTGCGGCGATCTCCGCGTCAACGAACAATTTACGACGCTCGTCTGACGTTTCGAATCGCGGCGGTTCTCGCCGGCCGGCCGTCGCGACGACGATCCGAGAAAAAACGCGTTTCCGTTCGCAGTTCGTTCGAACGCGGGGCGTCGTCGCATAAGACGTTAAAATAAGAAGACGGGGCGGTTTTGGCAATTTCGCCGTCGGTTTTCCGTCGCGGGATCTCGCTTTGTCCGAAACAGTTGCAAGCGGACGGCGTCGCGCGACCGACCGACTCGACGTTAAACGTTCCGCCCCCAAGATTCCGTTTAAGTCGCGTCCGCCGCTCGAAAAAAAGACGGAGAAGCAAGACAAACGCTCGCTTCCCCGTCTTTTGTTTTCGCTCGAATATCAAACGCAAAAGCCAAATTCAAATTCAGCCTTCGACGATTTCCTTGATCTCGACCTTGATGTACGTTTGACGGTGGCCGTTCTTTTTGCGGCTGTTCTTACGGCGACGGAACCAACGAATAACGAGTTTCGGGCCCTTTTCTTTCGTCATCGCTTCGGCGACGATCTTCGCGCCCGGGATCGTCGGTTGGCCGACTTTGACGTCGCCATCTTTGCTGATCGCGAGGACTTCGGTCAATTCGATCGGGGTTCCCGGTTCGACGTCGCGAAGTTCGAGATACATTTTTTTGCCGACTTCGGCTTTGTATTGGTGGCCGCCGTCTTTGAAAATAGCGTACATGGTTAAATCCTTTTTCCCTTAAAACTGTTCGTTAAACTTTTCGCCGTTTGCGCGTTTTGCTGCGAAACGGGCACGTTTTTGCGCCGAATATCGTTTTCTTTCCCAGTTTTCGGGCGCTCGCTATATTCCGCCTTTCGCGCCGACGACGAAGCGGTCGCGTCGGCGGCGAAAATCGGATTCAAAGAACGTCGCTCGCTCGGGCGGCGTCGCGGAAAACCACGTCAAACCGCCTCGCCGAACCGCCGCTCGTCGACTTTCAACGTTTGAAACGAACGAACGCGACAAGCGCCGCGACTTCGTCCGTTTCGCGCAATCTTGGGAACCCCGGCTCCGTCCCCCGCCAAACGATCGGCTCGAACCGGTCTCGGCGCGGAGAGGATTAAGGGAACGAACAAAATAAACGTCTTTATTATACGTCAATCCAAATTGACGCCAAGGGCCCCCTCGCGGGTAAAGGGGACTTTTTTCCCGGATTCGTCGAAAATTTCAATTTCGAGGTGTTCCGGCCATACGTCGGAGACGCTGCGCAACACGACCGACGCGTTCGACTCGGTTTCGATTTGCGCCAACTGAAGCCGCTTTTTATTGTTCAAATATTCGGCGACCTCGTCCGCGACGCGAACGACGATCTGCGCCGCTTTCGGCTCTTGGCCGGCCAGCGTCAGAATACGAATAATTTCGAGCGCCATGCTTTCGACCGACTTGATCGCGCCGCCGCCGCGACAGCACGGACACTCGCGGTAAATGCTCCGCTTGAGTCCCGGACGAACGCGCTGCCGCGTCATTTCGATCAATCCGAACGGGCTGGTGCGCAAAATTTTCGTTTTCGAACGGTCTCGCTTGACGGCGTCGCGCAACGTTCGCTCGACGGCGCGGCGATACGACTCGTTCGTCATGTCGATGAAGTCGTTGACGATGACGCCGCCGAGGTCGCGGAGCCGAATTTGGCGAGCGATCTCCTTCGCGGCGCGCAAGTTCATCTGGAACGCGGTTTCTTCCGGCGAATCGTTCGTGCGGAAATTGCCGCTGTTGACGTCGATCGCGACGAGCGCTTCCGTTTGGTCGATAACGATCGAGCCGCCGTCTTTCAGCGCGACCTTGCGGCTGTGGATCTTCGCAATCTCGCGGTCGACCTTGCTCTTAACAAAAAGGGGTTCGCGTCCGTCGTAATAACTGATGCGATCGGCGTAACGCGGCATTATCACCTGCAAAAATTCCTTCGCGCGTTCGTAAGCCGACTCTTCGTCGACGACGATCGACTCGACGTCGGCGGTAAAGACGTCGCGGATCGTGCGAATGATCATGTCGCTTTCTTCGTAAATTCCGACCGGGCCCGGCAAATTTTTGATGCGACGAACGATCGACTTCCAAAGGCGCATCAGGTAAGCCAGGTCGAGCGCCAATTCCTTCCGAGTGCGGTCGGCGCCGGCGGTGCGAACGATGAAACCGAGCCCCTTCGGCGGGTTCAGCTCGTCCATCAAAGCGCGAAGCTTGCGGCGAGTCGACTCGTCCTCGATCTTGCGCGAAACGCCGACGCGCCCAAGCGCCGGCATCAGGACGAGGTAACGCCCCGGGATGCTAATGTACGTCGAAAGGGTCGGGCCCTTGGTGCCGATCCCCTCTTTAATGACCTGGACGACGACCTCGTCTCCCTTTTGGAAAACGTCCTGAATCGGCGGTTTCACTTTCGGGCGGCCGTAATCGCAAAAATCGTCGTCGAAATGGCGATCGCCGCGCCGTTTGCCGCCGAAACGCCGCCGGTCGTCGTTCTCTTTCGGAACGAAATTCGGCGCTTGTTTGAAATAATGCGGCTCGACGTCGCTAATGTGCAGAAAACCGTTGCGTCCGACGCCGAAATCGACGAACGCCGCCTGGATGCTCTGCTCGATGTTGACGATCACGCCCTTATAAATATTCCCGACGTAATTGTCGTTCGTCGTTCGCTCGACGTACAACTCCTCAAGGACGCCGTCTTCGACGACCGCGATGCGGCATTCTTCCGGTTGCCGCGCGTTCACCAGCATTTTTTGAGACATAAAACATTCAACTTTCTTAAGACGACAAGGCGACGTCCGCCCCTTCGTCGACGTTCGATCTAACGCCGCGCTCCGTTGAAACGCTCAAAATCGGCTCGCTCGCCTCCTGAAAACGCTTCCGTCCAA
Source organism: uncultured Planctomycetaceae bacterium (assembly GCA_964539525.1). Classification (GTDB taxonomy): domain Bacteria; phylum Planctomycetota; class Planctomycetia; order Pirellulales; family Thermoguttaceae; genus RUG369. The sequence continues at coordinate 9,023 of CAZIJJ010000009.1, forward strand.
AGCGCCCGACGCGACGCCGTTTCGCAAAACGACGCGCCCGTCGAACGGCGTTACTCGACCAACGTCGCGGTTCGGTTCGGAAAGATCGATCGAAAAAGTTCGCCGTCAAGTTCGAAAACGCTTAAAAGCTCGCGGACGCCGGCTTCCGGGCCCGATTGAGCGGCGAATTTCATCCGCAACGTCCCTTCGTCGAGGCTCGCTTCGAGAACCGCCGGTCGCGCGTCGACCGTTTTACCGTTCGATTTGACGACTTCAACGCTCGTCGCGGCCAAAAATTCGGCGATTTTAGTCCGCGTCGCCTCCCGTTTCGACTCCGGAACCGCCATTTCGTAACAAAACGCGGTCGCTTGCGCCTTCGGAGCCTTGTCGTCAAGGGGCGTCGCTTCCCAAAATTCCAACCCGGGAACGCTCGCGGCGTTCATTCGCTCAAGGAGCGTTTCCGGCGCCCAATCCTCGTCGAGAACAAGCTCCATCGCTTCGTCGTCGCTCGCAAAACCAAGCGGAAGCGCCGAAATGTAACTAACTTTCGGCTTTGGGTGGAACCCCTGCGACTTCGCGACCGGCAACTCGGCGCGACGCAAAAGCCGCTCCATCGCTCGCAACAGGTCGCGATGCCCGATGAAGCAAAGGTTCCCCTTCTTACGGAATCGAAGTCGGTATCGTCGACGAACCATAAAGTTCGATCGTTTCGACTCGTCTTTTGTCGAAACGCCTTTCATTGATCTTAGTTTTCGCGCCGAACGCTCCTCGTTTCAACGCCGTCGCTCCGAAAAGCGCCCGCCGTCTGTTTTCCAAAAGCGCGTCCGTTTCGAGTTTCCCCAACAAACCGCCGCTCTTGGGCAAGGTTGATGCGACGCAAAAAACAAAACGCATCTTCTCTATTTTATCAAAACGCAACCGACGTCTCGAGCGCCGCGCGTCTTATTTCAAAGCGAACGCCAAACCGCTTTGCCGACTCGGCGTATTCTCTCTATTTTCTCCATTTCCCCGTCGAAGTCAGGAGTCGCTCGCCCCGATCTCCGGGAAACGCCGCCGAAACTCGCTCCGCAGGTAAACTCGCATCGACGTCGACGTTTCCTTAAAGAGCGCGTTTTGCGCAATTTCCTCGCACTCTTTGATCGTTACGTTCCCGCAAACCTTCTTAATCTGCAAGATCATCCCCGGCGCGACGCTCAAACTTCGCAAACCGAGCCCCAACAACAGGAGCGCGTTCGCGGGCGAGCTTCCCATTTGGCCGCACAACGAAACCGGTTTTCCGTACATTTTCGCGACGTCGACGACGTGCTTGACGAAGCGGATCAACGCCGGCGATTCCTGTTCGTACAAAAAACCGACGTCCTTATTGCTCCGATCGACCGCCATCGTGTACTGCAACAAATCGTTCGTGCCGACGCTGAAAAAATCGACTTCGTGCACAAAAAGTTCGAGCATCAACGCGGTCGCCGGCGTCTCGACCATAATTCCAAGCGGAATATCCGGATCAAACGGTATATTCTCCTCCGCCAACTCCTCGCAAACGTCGCGGAAAATCATTTTCGCCTGCCGAAATTCCGTGATCGTCGAGACCAACGGAAACATCACGCGAAACTTTCCGAACACGCTGGCTCGCAAAATCGCTCGCAACTGAACCCGAAACATGTCGGTGTTCCGCAACGACAGGCGAATGCTTCGCAACCCCATGAACGGATTCGGCTCTTTCGACGACGCGAAAGTCAACCCCTCGGGCAACTTGTCGGCGCCCAGATCGAACGTTCGCACCACGACGGGCCGCCCCTCCATTTTCTCGGCGACCGCCTTGTACGCCTGAAAATGCGTCTCTTCGTCCGGAAGCGAACCGGCGGGTCGCGACAGATACAGAAATTCCGTACGATAAAGTCCGACGCCGTACGCGCCGTTTTTCCGGCACTCCTCGGCTTCGTACGGAAATTCGATATTGCCGCTGATCTTAACGTCGACGCCGTCTTTCGTCTTCGCCGGCGCCGACGCGTAATTCGTCGCTAAAAGCTCCTTTTCGCGCCGCAAAGCGTCCCGTTTCGCGACGTATTTCCGGAGCATTTCCTCGGACGGTTCAAGGATCAACCGTCCGGCGTCCCCGTCGACGATCGCCGTCGTGCCGTCGACCGCGTTCGCCAGAAACGCTCCGACGCCCAACACGGTGGGAATCTGCAACGCCGACGCGACGATGGCCGTGTGGCTCCCAAGCCCGCCCGTTTCGGCGACGATCCCAAGCGTTTTCGTCGGATCGAGATTCGACGCCGCGCTCGGCGTTAAATTCGACGCCGCCAAGATCGTCGGACGCTCGTTCGACGCGCCGGAATCTTCCCGCGCCTCGAGCAACTCGCCCAACAATCGCGTTTTCACGTCGACGATGTCGTTCGCTCGCTCGGCGTAATTCGCGTCTTGAAGCCCGCGCAAAAGCTCGGCGTATCGATCGAACGTCTTTTCGACCGCTCGCTCGGCCGAATTTAACTCGCCGCGAACGCTCGCCTCGATCTCGCCGCGCAACTTCGAATCGCTCAGAATCAGGAGATACGCTTCGAAAATTTGGGCGTACTCTTTCCCAAGCTGGCGCTCGACGGCGTCGCGATTCGCTCTCAACTTTTCTTGCGCGACGGGAATCGCCGCCGCCACGCGCTCGAGTTCTTTCTCGACTTGCGCCGGTTCGATCTTGCGACGACGAACGCGCACCTCGGAATCGACGACGGCCGTCGGCCCGATCGCGACGCCGGGCGACACGGGAATGCCTTGGAAAATTTTCATGGCGGGGCTCGAAAAGAGTCAAAACAAACCGAAACGCGTCCCGACCGTCGTCGGCGACGCGCTTCTTGTTAAGCGCGCAACCGCTGAAAAACGCGAATCGTTCTCGTCAAGTCGACGTTTTTCAGCGTTCAAAACCAAACGCCGCGGGAACGCCGCTCGCGAACTTCGGCGCGCTTTCCCGCGGCCGATCGCTATTCGCTCTTTTCCGCGTCGGCGAATTCGTCTTCGTAAAACTTACGCGCGAAAAGGAGTTCGATCGCGCCGAGAGCGTCCTCGGCGTCGGCGCCGTCGACGGTCAACGTCAACCGTTCGCCGCAAGGCGCCATCAACGTCAACAGATCGAGACAGCTTTTGCAGTCGGCGGAGTACGCGCCTTTGGCCAGCGAAATTTTCGCCTCGAATTTCATCGCCGTTTTGCAAATCATCGAAGCGACGCGCACATGAAAACCCGCTTTGTTTTCAACCGTTAATTCCTTCGAAAGGATCATTCGTTCGCGCTCTCTCCTATAATTTCATCGTCATTCCTCGTCGCGTTCGCAAACGCCGAAACGCGCCGACGCTCGCTCGCCTCGACCGCGCGTTTTTCCGGAAAACGACGCGCCGAAAGGGCGAAAAAACAACGTCGAAAACGTTCCCGGGATTCGCCGCGGCGCGTTCGCCGGAACGCGGAGAGCGAAATCCCGCAAAAAACGACGCGGAACCTATTTTCCGAACACGTTGGCGTCCGCTTCTTCCAACAGATTCAAAATATCGTCGCGATTGCGCGATTGTTGGAGGAAACGGCAGAAACCGTCGTCTTTGAGCTGGCGCGTGATGTGTTCGAGCGCGCGGAGATGTTCGCCGGGACGGTCGGGCGGAGAAACGAGAAGGAAGAAGAGATTCACTTTTTCGCAGTCGAGAGATTCGAAATCGACGCCTTCGGAGCTAATGGCGACGGTGCCGACGAGACGGTCGACGCTAATGTGCTTGGTGTGAGGAACGGCGATGCCGCGCCCGATGCCGGTCGAACCGAGCTCTTCGCGACGCATGATCGCGTTGACGATTCCTTCATATTCCGCCTCGGGGATCCCGCCGGCCTCTTGCAAGGATTGCACCATCTCGCGGACGACGCCTTCCTTCGTCGTCGCTTTGAGGTCGGTAATAATCGAATCGACGAGAATAAAATCGGAAAATTTCATTCAAAATACTCCTAAGTCAGCAAGGGGAAGCAACGCGGTTCGGGTCAATAGGTTCTTCGCGGCGCCGTCCGTATGATTCCGTCGCGCTTTCCAATCGACGAAACGTTCGAGTCGCGAAAAATCGTCCGCCGAAAATCTTGGCGCCACCGTTTATTTTAACGGAAATTCCAACTTTGTATAGCGCTTCAAACGGTTTCGTCGCAAAGAAAGACCAAGAAAAATGAAGAAGGCGCGTCAAAATCGCCGTTTTCAGCTCGAACGCGCTTCAAACGGGACGCGCCGCCGACGCAAAGTCTTGCGAAAAGCAGACCCGACGTCGGCGTCGCGTTCGACGCCCGCCGCGCGACGAGCAAAATCGTCAACGGTGATCCGTCATTTTTTCCTTAAACTTGCGCATTTGCTGCTCGATCTTGTCGATCGTTTGGTCGAGGCACCCCCAGAGATCGCCGGAAGAGTAGTCGGCGCGAAAATCCTTCTTCAATTCCGTCGCGACGACGACTTCAACGACGGGCTGATCGGCTTTTTCAAGGTCGACCATCACGTCGACGCTCGAAACGCGCTCGATAAAACGACCCAGTTTTTCCACTTTATCGGCAATCTTTTGGCGAGTGGCGTCCGCCAAGGAACCGTGTCGCGCTTGCACTTGAATTTGCATCGTTCGTCTCCTTAACACCCCTCTAACGGAGGGGAACCGGAATCAAGATTTTCGAAACGCCGCGCCTACCGACGTCGCTCCGTTCTCGTTTATTCTAGCGCTCGTTTTTCTCCGCGACGTTAAACGGTCGTTTTCGCTGAAAATCGACCTTTAGCGCCGAAAAATATACGGCAAACGGAAAATCGAGGGCCGAACCGCCGCTCGTCGGCTTGCGGGCGCGACGAGCGAAACGTCGTTTTGACGAAAACGGAATCGTCCGGAAGCGGTCGACGCGCGTCGGCGCTTCGCCTGAGGACAAGTTTCGAAACGAGCGTTTGACCAACTCTCTCGCTCCGACAAAAGAATCATATTCGAGCGCAGGCCGGATTGCAAGCAAAATTTTGCCGTTTTTAGAAAAAAAAGAGAAAAAAAGCCGAAAAGCGCTCGTTCAAATTTCCCCAGTTTCCCCATTTTCGCACTTCGCCGCTCCACGCTTCGTCAAACGACGCTGAAACCGTCGTCCGACGAAACGTCGAGAATCGTCCGTGGCGTTAATTTAGACAAAACGCGTTATTTAGAGTAAAAAACGTCGACGGGAACGCCCGTTTTTTCACAAATCGTCGCCGCCAACGCGTCCATTTTCTCGTCGGCGAGCGCGACCGCCCGCGGTTCGGACGGAACGCGAGCGACGGTGTAAAGCTGGACGCCGCGGACGTTTCCGCCGCCGTCGACGATCTCTTTGATCCGATCGCAATACCGCTCGATCTCAGCGTCGGTCGGCGCTACCCCGTCCCAAGCCAGCGCGGCCGTTTGAATTTTGACGCCCCAACGCTTCGCCGCGAACGCGACGTTTTGCAGGATCCGCTCGAACGGAACGGCGGTTCGATCGATCGTCTTCACCCGCTCCGCGTCGCCGCCGTCGAGCTTCGCCCAAATTTCGCCGTTGTTCGCCGTCAAACGGTCGAGCGCTTCGACGACGCGCGGTTCGGCAAGCGTCGTCGCGTTGGTGATGAGCGTCGACTTAACGTCGTCGAGCGCAAGCGACTTTCGGACGTCGATCGCCGCGTCGACCGCCGCTCCGAACTCCGGCGCCAACGTCGGCTCGCCGTCGCCGCTAAACGCAAAATCCCGCAAAACGCGTTTATTTTCAGGGGTTTGCGCAAAACGCTCGGTTCGAAAAAGCTCGCCCGTAACGGTCGCTTCGGCGACCGCCGCCAGCTCGCGCCGAACGACGTCGACGTCGATCGCGGAGTCGGCGCAACGCGTCGAACGGTCGACCTGACAATAAACGCAACGGAAATTACAACGTTTCGACGGACTCAAATTGACGCCGATCGAAACGCCGTTCGCGCGGCGGCTCACCACCGGATAAACGTACCGGAAATTCTGAAAATAACTCGGATGAAACTGCGTTAATTCCAACGTCGTTCCTCGCTCACTTTTTCTTTTTGCGGTTCGATCGACGAAACGCCGCGAACCGCCCCAACCGCCTATTTTAACTTTTTCGACGTCGATAAAATTCTCAATTCGACGCAAATCATCCGTTTTAACGTTCAACCGACGTCCGGCGGTCGACGAAACGCCCTAATCGCCGCCAACCGCCTAAATTAACGCGCCGGAGTCAAGCAGTCAACGCAGTCCGCCAAATTACGCAAAACGTCTAAACTGACATTTTCCGCGTTAAAATTCAATCCCTAAAACCAAACCGCGCTTTTTTTCTCGAAACTCGACGCAAACTCGAAAACCCGCCGACGGAACCGCCTCGTCGCGGCCCCAATTCAAACGCTCCGGTCGACGGCAAGCAAAGAAACGACGACGCAAAACAAGAAAGCGTCGCCCCCGACCTCCCGTTTCCCAACGCCGACGCCGAGGCGCGACGTTTCGCTTTGTTAAATCAGGCAAACGAGCAAAGCGAGGAAAACAAGAAGCGCGAGAGCGACGCTCCCCGGACGCGCCGACGCAAAACGCGGGCCAACGGCCCGACGCTCCGCGCCGGAACAAACGTCCTTTTCGCAACAGGATTCTAAATTTCCGCGGAAATTAGAACTCTTTCGCGTTGACCCAAGTCATCATCTTGCGGAGCCGTTTGCCGACTTGTTCAAGTTGATGATCGTGTTCCGAAGCGCGAGCGCGTTTGAGGAACGGCGCGTTGACCTGGTTTTCGAGAAGGAATTCGCGAGCGAAGGTTCCGTTTTGGATTTCTTCCAAAATTTTCTTCATTTCCTTTTTCGATTCCGGGCCGACGACGCGCGGGCCGCGGGTGTAGTCGCCGTATTCGGCGGTGTTCGAAACGCTGTAACGCATGTAGTTCAGGCCGCCTTGGTAGAACAAGTCGACGATGAGCTTCATTTCGTGCATGCATTCGAAGTACGCCATTTCCGGTTGGTAACCGGCTTCGACGAGGGTTTCGAACCCGGCCTTGATCAAGGCGCTGACGCCGCCGCAAAGAACGGCTTGTTCGCCGAAGAGGTCGGTTTCGGTTTCTTCTTTGAACGTCGTTTGGATGACGCCGCCCCGGGTGCCGCCGATCCCCTTGGCGTAGGCGAGCCCGATCGCTTTTTCACGTTCGCCGCATTGATCGTCGAGCGCGATCAAGCACGGAACGCCGCCGCCTTTGACGTATTCGGAACGAACCAGGTGGCCCGGGCCTTTCGGCGCGATCATGATGGCGCGGTTCGATTTCGGAAGATCGAATTGGCCGTAATGGACGTTGAAGCCGTGCGTCGTCAGGATGATCGCGCCTTCCTTGAGGTTGTCGCGGATGCTTTCGCGGAAGATCTTCCCTTGGACTTCGTCCGGGAGGGTGATAACGATAATGTCGGCTTGTTTGACGGCGTCGGCGACGCACGGAATCGGTTCGAAGCCGGCTTCTTTCGCGAGGCGATAGTTGTCGGAACCTTCGCGTTGGCAAACGATAACGTTGCAACCGCTGTCGCGGAGGTTTTGCGCGTGCGCGTGCCCTTGCGAACCGTACCCGATAATCGCGATCGTTTTGTCCTTCAAGACGGAAAGATCGGCGTCGTTTTCATAATAAACTGTCGCAGCCATTGGGCTAACTCCTCAAAGTTAAAGTGTTATTTTTTGCGCGACCGAGGTCGAATTTTCGCGTTGATCAACGCGACGCGGCGTTCGGGCGCGGCCGTTTCCTTGTTCGTTTTTCACGCGTCAGTCGTTCGGCAAAACGTTTTTCACGTCGCCTCGCGGCGCGGCGATGCAACCGGAACGCGTCAAGCCGACGATCTTAAACGGCGCCAACGCCGCGATAAACGCGTCGATCTTCGCCCCGTCGCCGACGATCTCGATCAGGAACGATCGCGGCGCGACGTCGACAACCTGAGCGCGGAAAATTTCGACCAGTTCGAGAATCTCGCCGCGTTCGCCCCGCTCCGTCTCGACGCGGATCAACGCCAAATCGCGCTCGACGTGTTCGGCGCGAGAAAGATTGACCGTTTCGACGACGGTAACGAGCTTTTGGAGCTGACTTTCGATCTGCCGGATCAGGTCTTTGTCGACGTTCAGCACGATCGTCATCCGAGAAAAACGCGGGTCTTCCGTCGCGCCGACCGTCAAACTGTCGACGTTGTACCCCCGCGACGCCAGCAACCCGGCGACGTGCGAAAGGACGCCGGACGCGTTCTGCACCAAGATCGAAATCACGTTTCTCATTTTTTCCCCGTCGTTCGCCGCGCGTCGTTTGGGCGGCGCTTTCCGATTCTTTTTTCAAAGCCGAACGGCGCTCGAAACGTCGAACGTTCCCCGTCGGCACGCGAGCGCGGCGGGCGCTCCCGTCTCGATAGATTTCTCCATTATACCCCCGCGAAAAATATTGACAAGTCGCGAAACCGGCAAACAGGGCGCAAAAAAGAACCGAAACCGATTTTTCTTCAAGAAATTTTCGCTAAAAGTTTACTATTTCTAACTTTCCCCCTTCAACGCGGCAAGCCGGGCAAACTACGCAAAATAAGCAAGCGACGTCTATTTAGGAAGTCGGGCAAGGCGCGCAAAATTTAACGGAAGCCGACGCCGCTCGTCCGCCGACTTCCGTTCGCGACGCGCTCAACGTTGCGCCAGGGCCTTGGCGAGGAAACGTCCGGTTTTCGAGTTCGGATCCTGCGCGATCTGCTCCGGCGTTCCCTCGGCGATAATCGTTCCGCCCTCGTCCGCGGCGCCCGGGCCCAACTCGATAATATAGTCGGCCGCGCGCATCGTTTGGAGGTTGTGTTCGACGACGATCAGCGAATTTCCCGTTTCGAGAAGCGCGTTGAAACCGTCGAGCAACTGCACGACGTCCGCGAAATGCAACCCGGTCGTCGGCTCGTCGAGAATGAACAAACACGGGCCCTTGCGGGCGTCCGAAAGCCGCGCGGCCAATTTCAAACGCTGCGACTCGCCGCCGGAAAGTGTGTTCGCCGGTTGCCCGAGCCGCAAATAGTCGAGCCCGACGTCGCACAGCCGTTTCAGTTTTTGCTGAATTTTCGGCTGTCCGCGGAAGAACGAAAACGCTTCGCGGGCCGTCATGTCAAGCGTTTCGGCGATGTTGCGGCCGCGATACGTTATATCCAGGATGTTTTGCTGGTATCGGCGACCGTCGCACTGCGGACAACGGACGTACACGTCGGCCATAAACTGCATGTCGATCGCCAAAAAACCTTCGCCTTTGCACGCGTTGCAACGTCCGCCGTCGACGTTGAAGCTGAAATATCCGGCGTTGTACCCGGCGGCTTTCGCGTCCGGCGTTTCGGCGTACAGCGAGCGAATATCGTCGAATATTTTCAAATACGTTACCGGATTCGAGCGCGGCGAGCGTCCGATCGGCGACTGATCGATCAACGCGACCTCGTCGAGCTGGTCGTATCCGAGCAATTTTTTGAACGGCAACCCCTTCGGCGCGGCGGAATCGGTCGCGAGTTTCGAGCACAACGCGGGATAAAGCGTCTCCTGCACGAGCGAACTTTTCCCGGCTCCGCTGACTCCGGCGACGACGCACAAAACGCCGAGCGGAAAGACCGCGTTCACATTTTTCAAATTGCGTCCGGACGCCCCGACCAACTCCAAAAAGCCGCCGTCCAGCACGCGGCGACGCGGGATCCCGCCGCCGACGCGCCGTCCGGAAAGATAACTCCCGGTCAGCGAATCCGGCGACGCTTTCATCTCTTCGATCGTCCCTTCAAAAACGACGCGGCCGCCTCCTTGCCCGGCTTCGGGGCCGATCTCGACGACGCGATCCGCCGCTTCGAGAATCGTTTCGTCGTGTTCGACGACGACGACCGTGTTTCCGCGGTCGCGCAGCCCCTCGATCGATTCGAGCAACCGCTCCGTGTCTTGCGGGTGGAGCCCGATCGTCGGCTCGTCGAGAACGTACAGCATGTCGACGAGGTTCGAGCCGAGCGTCGAAGTCAGGCTAACGCGCCGCTGCTCGCCGGAACTGAGCGTTTTCATCGGGCGGTCGAGCGTCAGATAACCGAGCCCGACTTGCTCCAAATACTTCAAACGAGCCCGCGTTTGGTCGAGCGCGATCTTGCCGATTTTGCGCTGCCACGGGGAAAGTTCCCACGAATCGAGCGTCTTCAAAATTTGCGAAACCGGGGCCGACGACAAATCGTGAATATTTTTTCCGCCGATTTTTACCGCGAGCGCCTCCTGCCGCAAGCGCGCGCCGCCGCACATCGGACACGTTCGATAACATCGCCAACGGCTCAGGAAGACGCGGATATGCATCTTGTATTTTTGCTTTTGCAGTCGGATAAAGAAGCCGTTGAGGCCTTCGTAACCGAGTCTCCGCGAACCGTTTAAAAGGAGATTCAGCTCCTTCCGGGTCAGTTCCGAAAACGGAACGCGCGTTCGGACGCCGAGTTCGTCGGCGATCGCCAAAAAGCGTTTCAAATTATCGCTGTACGCGGCGCCGTTCCAGGGCGCGACGGCTCCGTCGTGAATCGACCGTTTTTTGTTCGGAAAGATCAGGTCGAAATCGAGCGCCATCAGGTTGCCGAACCCTTCGCAACACGGGCAGGCGCCGAGCGGACTGTTGAAGCTGAACAATTTCGGCTCGATCGACGGGAACTCGACGCCGCAGTCTTCGCAACGCGTCCGCCGACTGAATCCGACGAGCGTCCAACGTTCGCCGTCGAGCGCGAAGGGCGTTCCGGTTCGCGTCCGTTCGACCGTTCCGTCGTTTTCGTCGCGAGTTTTCAGCGATTCGGCGCCCTCGACGAAGACCCAGCACCGCGAATCGCCGTAAGCGAAAGCCGTCTCGACCGCCTCGAAAAGCCGCTCGTTCGACGTTTTCCCAATCTTCGCGCGGTCGACGACGAAGTAAATCGGCGGCGCTCCCGGCGCTTTCTTGATCTCGTTGCGGCGTTCGAGATAATGACGCAACGCGCCGTCTTCGCCGTCCGGATCGATCGTCAAAAGTCGCGACTGCGTTTTCGTCTCGCCGTCGCCCGCGCCGTTTTCGAAACCGTCTTCGTCTTCTCCGTCTTCAGTCGTTTTTTTCCGCCCGGAACGCGCTTTCGACTTCGCGTTTTCCTCCGTTCCGGCCTCTTCGGCGGCTTCGCGCTCGCCCAAATCGTCGACGACGCCGGCGTCGAAGACCGCGTCGAACTCGTCGTTTTCGCCGTCGACGTCGCGCGCCGCGGCGGCCTCGTCCAAGCGTCCGTCGTCGTCCGCGTCGCTTTTATCGGCGGAAAGATCGAATTCTTCGTTCGAGGAACGCAAGCCGTATTCGGCGAACTCCTCGTCGTCCGACGGCGTCGCCGCCGCCAAATAAAGGAGCCGCGCTTCGGCGTATTTTTGGATCGGCGCCCCGCCCGGAGCGTCCAAATCGAACGACTCGCCCAACACGACGCCGCGTCGGAACCCTTTTTCCTTCCACTCGGCTTCAAAGTCGGGCTTGGAAGCGCGCAAACTTTCGATCGACGGCGAAAAAGCGACGAGAACCCGCGTTCCCTCGGGGAGTCCGTTCAACGCGTCGACGATCCTCTGCGGCGAATCGCGGCGCACCTCGCGTCCGCAACTTTGACAATACGGCGTCCCGATCTTCGAAAAAAGGAGCCGCAGGTAATCGCTCGTTTCGGTCGCCGTTCCGACGGTCGAACGCGACATTTGCCCAAGAGGCCGCGACGTTACAGCGACGGCCGGGGGCGCGCCCTCGACCCGGTCGACGTCCGGACGCTCCAACTTCTCCAAAAACTGCCGCGCGTAAGCCGAAAAACTTTCGATGTAACGACGCTGCCCCTCGGCGTAAAGAACGTCGAGCGCGAGACTGCTCTTGCCGCTCCCGCTGACGCCGCAAAAAGCGACCAATTTGTAATAAGGGATATCCAAATCGATCGACTTCAAATTATGCGCTCGCGCGCCGCGCACCGCAATGCGCCCCGGACTCGATTTAACGGGAAGGAAAGAAGACATCGCAAACTCTTCGACAAAAATTTCGGCGCCGCCTCGACTCGACGTTCCGCAAGCGACAAGGAACGCGACGTCGTTCGAAAGCGTCGTAACGCGCCGTCGACAAGCCAAACAAAAATCACAGCGCGCGCCGTTATTCAAAACTCAACGCGACCGCTCTTTTTTATTATACCCAGAGACGGCGACGACGCAAGCGACCGGCGCGCTCTCTCCGGGAAAAAAACGCGACTTCTTGCGCCGAACGCTCGATTTTTCGCGATTTGAACCTCGAAGCGAAAACTCGGACGCCGCCGTCTTTTGACGCGAAAGCGGAGCGTTGACGAGCGTCCGGAAGTTTTCGCCTTAAAATTAAATTTCCGCGACGCGACAAACTTTTCGTCGTCGGAAACGCCGCGAGCGCCGGGTTTTCGTCGTTTTTCCGCGGAGAAACCGGGCGCCGGGTAGTTTTTTTCGCCGGGAGCGCTATAATAACGGCAAGCCGTTCGGACGAACGCGCGCTCGGAGTCGTCTTGAAGCCGCTTTTTGGGGCGGTCGGGACGATCCGACGTTTCTCGCGCTTCCGCGAGCCGCGTCGTCGACGACGGCAAGATCGATCCGCTAAAAACGCCGCGAACCGGCGCGACCGTTCGCGACCAGCCCATATCGCAAAGGAAACCTCCGTTTATGAACCCTCGTTCGCCTTTTAACGATCTTCTCGGCGCCCTCGCCCCGGTCGCTCTTTTCTCGGAGCGCCGCGACGGCTCGAAAAACGGCGCGCCGATCAGCGACGAAACTTACGAGCGAATCCCCGACCAATTTAAGTCGCCGACGCCGGACGAATCGTCGAAACGCGACGACGCCAAACGTCGCCGCGAAGAACCGCCGCGCCGTCGTCCGCCCTTGCCGCAACCGGCGGATCGTCGGTCGCCGCTCCCGAACATTTTGCTCGCGATCGCGCTCGCTTCGATCGGATATTTCGTTTACCAGTCGTTTTTCCTCTCGAAAACGACGGAAATCACCTGGACGGCGTTCAACGCGGCCCTCGACGCCGACGAGATCGAGTCCGCCAATCTCAAGGGGAATCGCCTGATCGGCGAGCTCCGCGAAATTCCGGCGCTCGATCGTTGGGCGGAGCTCGTCCCAAACGGCAAAAAAACGTTCGAAGGTCTCGTCGCTCAATTCGACCGCGCGCATCCCGAGAAAGCGCAAGTATTTCAAGACACGTTGAGCGCGCGAAATCTGACGGCCTCCGCCCAAAAAACGGCGGACGGCTCCATTGAAGTCGAGCTGAAAGACGGCGATTCCGTCGTCCGAACGCGGCGGCTCCCGAACGACGCGGCGCCCGAAGCGATCGAAACGGCGCAAAAAGACCTGGCGCAAAATTACGAGCTCGGCCTTAAAATCGCCCGCCGTTGGACGGTCAAACCGCTCGACCAAAAAGGTTCCGCCGTCGAGCTGATCGACGTTGTTACGAAAAAACGCGTCGGCGTCCAATTTCATAAAAAGTACGTTTGCGAAGCGCCCGCGTTCGCGTTCGCCGATCAGACGATCGACGCCCGACTCCGTTCGAAACTCGACTCGTACACGTCGACGACGCCGCAGGACGACGCGTCGTTGGCGATGCTCCTTTCGATCGGCGTTTCGATTCTCTTCCTCGTCCTGATCTTCCGAATGATGCGCCGCGCCAACGAGCAAATGATGGGCGGCGGAGGCGGCGGATTCGGCGCCTTTACGAAAAGTTTGGCGAAACGTTACGAACCGGAGCGTTCGGCCCGCGTTACCTTCGCCGACGCCGCCGGAATGGACGCGGTGAAAGCGGAGTTGATCGAAATCGTCGACTACCTGAAAAATCCGGCGAAATACGAGCGGATGGGCGCCCGCGTTCCGAAGGGGACGCTCCTTTTCGGCCCTCCGGGCACCGGGAAAACGCTCCTCGCCCGCGCCGTCGCCGGAGAAGCGGACGTTCCGTTTTACTCGATCAACGGCTCGGAATTTATCCAGATGTTCGTCGGCGTCGGCGCGAGCCGCGTTCGGGACATTTTCGCCACGGCGAAAGAAAACGCGCCGTCGATCCTCTTCATCGACGAAATCGACGCGGTCGGGCGCCAACGCGGCGCGGGCGTCGGCGGCGGTCAGGACGAACGCGAGCAAACGTTGAACCAGATTTTGAGCGAAATGGACGGCTTCGCGCAAAACGACTCCGTGATGGTGATGGCGTCGACGAACCGCCCGGACGTTCTCGACCCCGCGCTGATGCGCCCGGGCCGTTTCGACCGCCACATCGTCGTCGGACGCCCGTCGTTGAAGGGCCGCGTCGAAATTTTCAACGCGTACCTGAAAAAAATTCCGCTCGGCTCCGACGTTTCGGTCGACGCGTTGGCGAAAACAACGGTCGGTTTTACCGGCGCCGATATTCGCAACCTCGTCAACGAAGCGACGTTATGGGCGACGCGCAACAACAAAAACGAAGTGAGCTCCGCCGACTTCGACTTCGCGTTCGAAAAGATCCAAATGGGGCTCAAACGCGACGAGCTCGTTTCGCCGAAAGCGAAGCGCAAGACGGCGCGCCACGAAGCCGGACACGCGCTCGTCGGCTGGTTTTATCCGAACGGCTCGACGGTGCGCAAAATCACGATCGTTCCCCGCGGGCGCTCGCTCGGCGCGACGTGGTTCCTTCCGGAAGACGACAAACTTGATTACAGCGAGTCGGAAGTTCGCGCGACGCTGGCCGGTCTGCTCGCCGGTCGCGCCGCCGAAAAGCTCGCGTACGACGAGACTTCCGCCGGAGCCGAAAGCGATTTGAAACGGGCGACCGATCTTGCCCGCGACATGATCGTTCGCTGGGGAATGAGCGAACGGCTCGGGCCCGTCGCCTTCCGCAATTCGGAGACGCACCCGTTCCTTGGCCGCGAAATGACGAGCGACGTCCGCGAATACAGCGAGGAAACGGCCCGCGTCGTCGACGAGGAAATCGTCCGCGTCCTGCGCGAAGCGGACGAGACCGCGCGCAACCTGATCGTCGAGAAGCGCGAACTTTTCGACGCGTTGACCGAAGCGCTCGTCGCCGAGGAAGAACTCGACCACGATCAGATCGTCGCGATCCTGGGCCCCATGCAATCGGACGAAGAAGAAGTCGAACCGACCGCCGATTCGACGCTTAACGACGGCGACGCGCTCGTTTCGGAAACGCCGGGCGACGCGGGCCAAACCGATTCGCCCGACGAAAACGGCGTCGCGTAACCGACGTTCTTTTCCCCTTTAACCCCGCGCGGCGCAAGCGATTGCGTCGCGCTTTTTTCGCTTTTTAAAATGAAACGACGTTCGCTGTTCGATTATCTGGAACCGTCGCCCGTCGACGACGCGCCCGTTTTACGTCCGAAATCGCGTCGTTCGCAAACCGCCGCGGCGCTTAATCTTAGCGAAGAGAAACGGATAAAAAAGAACAACGGTCGATACTACACGCCCGCCGATATCGTCAAGCAAATACTGGACTTATCCGATTACCGCGGGCCAAGAATACTTCGCAAACACATTATCGACAACAGTTGCGGCGACGGAGCGTTTTTGCGCGAGATCGTCGAACGCTATTGCGAAGAAAGCGCAAACCGCGAAGTTTCGGAACTTAAAGCGGAACTGGAAACCTTCGTTCACGGCGTCGAGCTCGACCCGACGGAAAGGGAAAAATGCGTTCGCAATCTCGACGCCGTCGCGCTAAAGCGCGGCGTCCGCGGAGTTAACTGGAACGTGATCTGCGCCGACGCGTTGACGATCGACCGCTTCGACAAACGAATGGACTTCGTCGTCGGCAACCCGCCCTACGTTCGCGTTCATAATTTAGGCGCTTCGTTCGACGCGGTAAAAAAATTCGAATTGGCGCAAGACGGCATGACCGACCTTTTCATCGTTTTTTACGAGATCGGCCTGCGCATGCTAAACCGCGACGGCGTCTTAGGTTACATTACGCCGAGTTCTTTTTTTAACAGCGTCGCCGGCGCTCGTTTGCGTCAAAAAATAATCGCCGACGATCTGCTCGTAAAGCTTCTCGATTTGAAACATCACCAGGTTTTCGAAGCGACGACGTATTCGACCGTCGCGATCCTGAGCCCCAACGGCCCTAAAAATTCGGCGTGCGAGTATTACGAATACGACGCGGAACAAAAACCGACGTTGACGGAACGCCTTACGCGAGACGATTTTTACATCAACGGCAATTTTTATTTTGCGTCGCGCTCGAATTTATCGAAACTTAGAGAAATATTATCGTTTGCGTCCGACGATAACTTCGCCGTAAAAAACGGATTCGCCACGTTGGCCGACCGTTTTTTCATCGGCGACGGAAAGTTTGATTTTGAAGAATTTACCATACCGGTCGTCAAAGCGTCGACCGGCAAATGGACGCGTTGCTTTTTCCCTTACGACGCCGACGGCCGCCTTGTTTCCTTCGAAGAATTGTCGACCGTTCCCGCCATAAAGTCTTACTGCGAAA
The DNA here is from genome assembly GCA_964539525.1 of uncultured Planctomycetaceae bacterium. Lineage (GTDB taxonomy): Bacteria > Planctomycetota > Planctomycetia > Pirellulales > Thermoguttaceae > RUG369. Next base: position 25,464 of record CAZIJJ010000009.1, read on the forward strand.
AGAATAGCGAACTGTTGCGAAATCGAAGTTTAACGAACCCGAACGAATGGCACGGCTTCGGAAGAACGCAGGGTTTGAAAGACGTCGCGAAGAATAAGTACGCGATAAACGCTTTAATACGCGGAGTTAGCGATATAAAATTAACGCCGTGCCCTCCCGGTTCGGGCGTTTACAGCGGACTTTACATTTTGACCGACGCGCCCTTCGACGAACTGAAAGCCTTGCTTTACACGGAAGATTTTGTCGCTTACGTCGCCTCGCTGAAAAAATACAAAAGCGGCGGCTACTACGCTTTTTCCTCGAAAGACTTGAAAATTTACCTTGAGTATCAACGTCGAAGCCGCGATCGACGACGTTTGGAGAGCGAATCCGCGCCCGCGTAAACGCCGCTTTTCCTCAACTTAACGCCGCCGTTCAACGTTCGCAATGAAAAAATTTCAAACGTTTTAAGCCCCCAAGGACTCGCCGTTATGAAACCGACCCCGCCGCCGGAAAAGGGCAAAATCGCCGGAATCGACTTCGGAACCGTTCGCATCGGGATCGCGATTTGCGATTCGGAACGCATCGTCGCGACGCCTTACGCCGTTTATCGCCGCCGCGACGAAAAGAAGGATCTCGCGTATTTTCAACAGTTTGCGCAAGAAGAGCGGATCGTTCACTTCGTATTGGGGCTCCCGCTCCATTGCAACGGCGATTTAAGCGACAAAGCGCGCGAAGCGATCGCGTTCGGAGCGCAACTTGCGGAAGCGACGGGACTTACGATCGATTTCCTCGACGAGCGCTTCACCAGCGCCGAAGCCGAGCATTATCTTCGAGCGGCGAATCTCAACGCGAAAAAACGCAAGGAACGGCTCGACATGGTCGCGGCGCAAATCATTTTATCGACGTACTTAGAGCGCGGTTGCGTCGGCACGACCGAGTTTTTGGCGCTCGACGACGAAGAAGATTCGCAAGAATAACGCGTCCCGCGCCAAGCGTCAAGACGTCGCGGCGGGCTCGCCTTCCGCCGATTTTTGCGCGTCGGCGGCGAGCGTTTCGGCGACTCCTTGCCGAACGTCGGCGGCGGTCGTCCAGGTTTTGTCGCGCCGCGGCAGATCCTCGATCCGCGTCAGTCCGAACGTCGTCAAAAAACGTTTCGTCGTTCCGTAAAGAAACGGGCGGCCCAACTCCTCCGAACGTCCGACGATCTTAATCAGGTCTTGTTCAAGGAGTTGGCGCAAAACGTCGCCGCAGTGAACGCCGCGGATCGCCTCGATTTTCGCCCGCAGGATCGGCTGTTCGTAAGCGACGATCGCGAGCGTCTCCATCGCCGACCCGGTCGGCCGCGTCTCGACGGGAGCCTCGCTCAGACGCAACAGCCAAGGCGCAAACTCCGGCGCGGTGCGGAGTTGGAATCCTCCGGCCGCCTCGACCGCGCAAAAAGCGCTTCCGACGCGTCGATACCGCTCGTTGAGCCGCCGCACCAGCGCCCGAGCTCGAGCGCCGTCCTCGACGCCGGCCAGCGTCGCCAGCTTGCGACTTGGAATCGGATCTTTCGCCAAAAAAAGAACCGCTTCCACTCGCGCCATATCGTCTTGATTTTCAGTCATTTACAACGTCGAAAAATTACGTCGTTTAACGTTTCGCGGCGTCGAATTTCTCCAACGCCGCCCGCTGAGCCGCCGTCGGATCGACGTCGACCGCCTCGCAATACGCCGCGACGCCCTCTCGCGTCGCCGCGTACCCGGAAGCTCGCCAAAAACGCCCGCCCCAACGTTCGATCCGCGGAGCGTCGACGCCGCGCGCCTCCATTTCGTCTCGCAGCGCCGCCAACGCCGTTTCGCTCTCGCCGTCTTCGAGCGTTGCGACGGTTCCGCTCGTCAACGCAACGTTCGTTTTTTCAACAGGTTGCGCCTCAACGTCCGCAATCGAACGCCAATTCGGTTTCGCGGCGACGCGCTCGGCGCCCCCCGGCGTCGCGTCCGACAAAGGAGCGTCCGCGTCTTCCGCCGCGACGTAATCCGCAAAACGCGGCGCCGACGACGGAACCTCGAAAGGAGCGTCCGGCGCAACCTCCGACGCGACGGGAGCTTCCGCCGGGATCGCGTCTTCCGCCGAAACGTAATCCGCAAAACGCGGCGCCGACGACGGAACCTCGAAAGGAGCGTCCGGCGCAACCTCCGACGCGACGGGAGCTTCCGCCGGGATCGCGTCTTCCGCCGAAACGTAATCCGCAAAACGCGGCGCCGACGACGGAACCTCGAAAGAAGTGTCCGGCGCAACCTCCGACGCGACGGGAGCTTCCGCCGGAATCGCGTCTTCCGCCGCGGCGCGGTCGTCCGAACGCAGCAGTTCTCTCGCGCCGTCCTCGCCGTATTCGGCGGTCAAAAAGTCCCGAAAACTCGGCGCTTCCAACGGATCCCGTTCCTTCGTCGCGGCGATCGCGCCCTCGACGCTCGGCGCCGCGTCCGTTTTCCGCTTCGCCGTCGCGGCGTCGCGCAAACGGTTCAACCAACCGCTCGAAACCGTTCGAAAATCGGGCGAATAGTACGCGCCGAACGCCGTCGCGCAAATCGCCGCCGTCGCCGCAACGTTTCGCAACCGCTTGCCGGCGCGTCGTTTAGAATCGTTTTTCAGGAAAGTCGCGACTTTTTTTTCCTCGCGCTCCCGTTTCTTTTTCGCCATCGACGCGTCCTTTATTCTCCGGAATCTTGCGACGCCGCGCCGTTTTCCGACGCGTTTTTCTCGCCGTCGGCGTCTCGATATCCCATTTCGGCGGCCTTTTTACGATCGACCGACGCGTTCATGTAATCGCCGAGATGATCGTAAATCTCGCCGCGACGATGATAAGCTTCCGCGTTCGACGAATCCAGCTCGACGCACTTGCTAAACGCCTCCAAACCGGCGTTCCAATCGCCTTGATACTGCGCCGCGACGCCGCGAATAAAATAAGCGTCGGCGCGTCGCGGGTCGAGTTCCAACGTCTTGGCGCAATCGTCCGTCGCCTGTTTAAAATGTTCGTCCGCTTTCGCCGCCTCGGCGACGCCGGTTTCCCGATCTCCGTTCGTCGCGGCGGCTTGCGCCAAACGATACCGATCTTGCGCGAGAGCGAGCGACGCGGCGGCCCGTCCGTAATAAGCGTCGACGGCGGCCGGATCCGCGGCGATCGCGGCGCTGAACGAGTCGAAAGCGCGCGTCCATTCGCCGGCGTCCAACGCGGCGGCCCCGGAGTCGAGCGCCGTCGCTTCGACGTCGGTTTTCGGGCCTTCGCCGTTTTCGCCGTTTCCATCGACGCAACCGCCGCAACACGCGACCGTCATCGCCGCCGTCGTTCCAACCGCCCAGAAAAATCGTTTCATTTTCTTCAACCGTCCTATTTTAACGCGCGAATCCTTGCACTAAGTCGCCGACGAAACCGTCAAATTTCCGCAAACCGCTTTCCGCGTCCGAATAAAACGCGACGTCGGCGCAACCGCGCAAATTTTAACGATTATCTGGCGGCGTGTAAACGTCAAACCGCCGTATTTTTCCCGAAATCGAAAAGAAAAAACAAGAAATATTGAAAAACGAAAGAAAAAATTGCGCAAAAAAACGCCCGAGCTCCGTCGTTTCCGACAAAACCCGAGCGTCGTCCGCTTTACGCAAAGCGCTTAAGCGTTACGCCTTGCCCATTTTCTTCAGATTCGCAAACGATTCGGCGCACGCTTCCAACGCGTCGCTTCCGTCGCGGAAATCCTCCTGCTCGACGATATACCACTCGACGCCCGCCTTCGTTTCGCACAGTTCGAACATGCGCGCCCAATCGACCGAGTCTTCCGGCGACGCGACGACGGCGCCCTTCGTTCCCGGTTTGCCGTGCGCCTTAACGTGCAAAAGCCGGCCGCGACCGGGCTGTTTTTCGATCTCCGCGAAGGGGTCGCCGCCGCCGGCAAGGCAGTTCCCGACGTCCATTTGCGCGATCACGTCTTCCCGCGTCCGGCTGAAGAAAAGTTCCCAAGCCGTTTTGTCGCCGATCTTTGCGAAGTCGTTGTAATGGGCGTGAAAACCGATCCGCATCCCGACTTTCGCCGCTTTCGCCGCGATCTCGTTGAACAGATAAGCGGTCATTTGGTTCCCGGCGTCCGTTTTGCACGACTCCGAAAGCCCGCCGGCGACGATCAACCGCGAGTTGCCCAACGTCTTTTCGAACTCGACCGTTTGTTCGAACGCGCCGTCGAGCAACTGCGGAACGCCGAGGTGCGTGCTGACCGCCTTCAGGCCCGCGTCGTCGAGCGCTTTGCGAACTTCCTTCGCGCTTTTGCCGTAATATCCGGCAAATTCAACGCCTTCGTACCCCATTTCGGCGATTTTTTTCAGCGTCCCGGGCAAGTCCTTCGCGGCGTATTCCCGAAGCGAGTAAACTTGCAACGCGATCGGAACTTTTTTAGCCGGCGCGACGGCGGCCCAAGCGGTCAAAGTTGTCGCGGAAGAAAGCGCCCCCAACGCGCCGCAAGCGGTCGCGCCGAGTCCGGCTTGAAGAAAACGTCGTCGATTCATCGATTCGCTCCTCGCGTCGCGTCGGTTTTCGTCGTTTTTCGTTCGAAACGCTTCCGAACGGTCGCCGTCTCCGCGCGTCGCTCTTAAAAACATCGTAAAATTGCTTAAAAACGTTAAAATCTTGCGAAACGCCGCGACGTCCGCACTTTCGCCGCTCGCGCCGTTTCGCCGTTTTACCTATTTTCCCTCGTCGACGCCGTTCTCGTAATCTTCGTAATCGTCAAGATCTTCGTCGTCGACGTAATAATCGTCCTCGGGTTCGTCGGACACTTCCGGCTCGACGGCGGGAGCCGCCGCCAACGCGTCGACGGCGGCGTCGAGCGCGGCGTCAAATTCGTCGATCGGGAAATCGCTTTCGTCGCCGTTCGACGTTCCGGCGTTTTCCGATTTCGCCTCTTTCGCCGCGGGCGCCTTCTTCGTTTCTTTTACCTCTTTTGCCTTATCCGCCTCTTTTGCCGCGACGGCGGCCTTGTCGGCGTCGGGCGTCGGCGCGGGCGTTTCTTCGAAAAGTTGCGGCGACGTCAATTTCATCAAAACGAGGAGGAGCCGCTTCATCGCGACCGGCATCCCGACGGCGAGCCGCGTCTTGCTCCGCTTCGCTTTCGCGGCCCATTTGACCTGCGTTTCGTCAAGCAGGAGAACGGCCGGAATATCGCGAGTCGACGGCGAGTCGAGCAAGCGGTTAAATCCTTCGACGGCGGCCTTTCCAAGCGTCTGCGCGTTGAACAGAACGGCGCCGACGCCGCTGTCGGGATCGTCGAGCCGTTCGATCGCCCGGTCGACGTTCGAGATGACGAGCGCGCGGAACCCGGCTTTCTTAAACGACTGTCGGAAAGTGTCTTGCAGCTCGGCGTTCGCCTCGACGATCATAACGGTCGGCAAATTGACGCGCTCTTTTTTCGCCGCGGCGGCGAGACTCGTTTGAACGGCGACCTCGTCGTCGACTTCCCCGCTTTCCAGCTTTTTAACGGCGATCTCCAAGTCGGCCAACATCGCGCCCGGCGACTGATACCGCTCTTCCGGATCGAGCTTCATCGCCTTTTCGACGATAAACGCCAGGACGCGCGGAACGGACGGGGCGACGTCGCGGATCGGTCGGACGTTTCGGAAACGCGACGAGTCGAGCCGCTTCGCCCGCTCCTTCATCTCGCCGAGCGGAGCGACGCCGGTCAGCAACTGGTAAAAAATCGCGCCCAGGAAATAAACGTCGCTTCGCTTGTCGTCGCGGCGCACGCGGGTCGTTCGCTCCAACGCGGCGTACTCGATGGCCCGCTGGTTTTTCGCGTCGGATTTGTCGTCGGCCAAGAGCCCGAAGTCGAGCAACACCGCCTTGCCGGAGCTCGACAACATAATGTTCGACAACTTCATATCGCGGTGCTGATATCCGCGTTTGAAGGCGTAATCGAGCGCCGAGCAAACGTCGGTAACGATGCGCGTCGCTCGTTTCGGCTCGACGATTCCGTTCTTTTGCGCCTTCACCTCTTCGCGGAGCGTTCGCCCCTCGATGAAATCCATCACCATGTAATGGTCGTATTTCGTCGATTTCGCTTCGTAAACGGCCGCGATGTTCGGGTGCCGCAGCTCGACGCCGAGTTCGGCCTCGCGGGTAAATTCTTCGATCGCCGTCCGATCTTCGCGGAACCGGGCCCGCAACACCTTCACGGCGACGACTTTTCCGGTCGCTTTATGAACGCAACGAAAGACGCGGGCGAACGACCCGGAGCCGATCATGTACTGAATGCGGTAGTCGCCGTAATAAAAGCCGGTCGTTTCGCCGCTTGAGAGCCGCTCGACCTGGTATTTCGTCAGGTACCCGAGCCGCTGCGCCGCTTGCAAAAACTGTTCGGAATCGAAATATTGCGTTCCAAACGAATTTTCAACGTCGCGCACCTTTCCCATATCCATAAGGTCGAGGGACAAAAGTCGTTGCGTCAGGTCGTCGACGGAGAGTTCGGACATTGCGCGCTTCCTAAAATTGTCGTTGCCATCGTTGTTGCGAATCGCTCGACGAGCCGAACGCGACCCGTCGCGACCGCCGCGTCGCTCGACGTCGACTTTCCGCGAAAAATCGACCCGGAGGCCCGGCGCGGCGGCGGTTGCCCCGATTATACGCTAAATCGCTCCAAAAGTCATTGATTTTTTGGCTAAAACCTAAAAAAATCGCCGTTTTTTGCAAAAAATTTTGAGCGCGGGCCTTTTCCGCTCAAAAAATTGCGCGAATCGGGAAAAAATTCGAGCGCGGACGTTGAACGAAAAAAAATTTCCTTATATAATAGGGGAAGATTTTGAAAGCGGGCGCCCGCGGTTCGTCGCCGCGCCTCGCGCTCGCCGGTCGTCGCTTTCTGGAGAACCGAACCCCATGAAACGTTCGCTATCGCGTTGGGCCGTCTGCGCCCTGTTCGGCGCCGTCGCGCTCGGATGCCAAGAAAAACCGAAGCTCGCCTTCGAAGAATACGGCGAAACGACGGCGACGCTCCCGTTCGTCGAAAATCTTCCCGACGACTTCCCGCTTCCCGAAGCCGCCGACCCGTCGACTTGCCTCATGCGCGAACAGGCGATCAACAGCGCGAAACTGGAGCGCTCGCGGATCGAGGCCAACCGCCGCGACCAAACGACGCAAGACGCCGCGACCGCCGCGGAAACCCGGTAATTCAGGTCGATTACGTCAAGTTTAAGGAGACGCGCCGCATGAAAAAAGCCCCCGTTTTCGCTATTTTAACTGTTTCGTCGACGCTCGTTCCGCTCGGTTGCGGCGATTCCGGCTCGAATCTCGTTCGCCTCGACGACGCGGCGCTCGTTTACGTCGCCGAAAAAACGCCCGAAACCGCGTCGACGCAACCCGTCGCGCCGCCGCCGAGCGTCGAAACCCGGCTCGTTTACGTCGCCGAAAAAGCGCCCGAAACCGCGCCGCTCCCCCGCTTCGAACAACTTCTCGACTTGGGCGCGAAGATCGATAAATCGGGAAAATCGTTCGACTTAACCGGCCTTTCAACGCTCGACGGTTTCCGCGTCGACGCCGACGCCGAACGTTGGAACGCGATTAAAGTCGTTCGCGGCAAGGGCCGTTTAACCGCCCAAACATTGCGCGCTTTCGCCAAACTCCCCAATTTAACGGAATTTTTGTGGTCGGACGCCGTTCTTTCCGCCGAAACGGACGCGGACGCCGCTTTCGCCGAATTTGCGAAGTCGCCCAAATTGAAAAAAATTCGTTTAACCGGTTTTCAAACGGAAAACGGCAGATTCCCGTCCGGCGCGCTTACCGCTCTTGCGCAAACGTCCCAACTTGCCGATCTTGACGTCAGCGGCTCGCCCTTGAACGCCGACGATTTGACGGCGGTCGATTGGAAAAACGGGTTCGCGAAGTTGACGAAATTGAACCTTTATCAAACGCAAGTCGGCGACTCCGGGGTCGACGCGCTTTTGCCGTTGACCGATCGCTTGACGTCGTTGAACCTTGACGACGCGCGGATCGGCCCGAAATCGGCGACAAAAATCGCGCAATTTACCGAACTTACCTTCCTTCACGTCGGACGTTCGACGCTCGACGACGCAAGCCTTGCCGAATTCGCTAAATTAGGCAAATTAGCTAAAATACACGTTACCCGGTCGAAGGCGACCGAAGCCGGCGCCGACGCGCTCCGCGCCGCGCTTCCGAATTGCGAAGTCGTTTCGCAACCGAAAAATTGACGCGCGATCGCCCGTCGCCGTTCGAAAAGTCGAAAAAAGCGTCGACGTCGCCCGTTTCGCCCGCTTTTTTTCGGCGTTTCGCGTTTTTTCGAATCGGCGAAAACGCGTTTTTTGCGCCGCCCGTCGCCTTCGTTTTCCGCGATTTTGTCATTATTAATTAATACGCGTTTTTGCGGCGCGACTTTTCGCCCTCGAAAACGCCGATTTTTCGCCGCCGAGCGTTCGAGCGGCGCCCTCCCCGTTTCACAAGGAGCCGATACATGAAACGATTTTCAATTTTTCTCGCTTCGTTCGTTTTTTGCGTCGCGGCGTCGACCGTTTTCGCCCAAGACGACGGTTTCGTCTCGATTTTCAACGGCAAAGACCTGACCGGTTGGTCGGGCGACCCGCGTCTTTGGACGGTCGAAGACGGCGCCATCGTCGGAACGACGGACGACGACGCGAAAAAAATTACCCAAAACACCTCGCTTTACTATACTGAAGACCAAAATATCGGCGACTTCGCGATCAAATTCGATTACAAGATCTCGAAGGGCGGCAATTCCGGGCTTTACTACCGCGGTTGGTTCCTCGAAGGCCCGGAAAAATGGCGCATGGGCGGCTACCAGGGCGACTTCGACGGCGCCGCGACATACGCCGGAATTATGTACGGCGAAATGCTCCGCGGTATTTTGGCGAATCTCGGAACGGTGAGCCGCGTCGATAAAGACGGCGCTATCCGCGAAGTCGCCCGTTTCGCGACGCCGGAAGAGATCCGCGCCAACGTCAAGATCGAAGATTGGAACAGTTACGAAATTATCGCGCAAGGATACGTTTTCATCCACAAAATCAACGGCAAGGTTACGAGCGTTTTCGTCGACGAAGATTCCGACGAAGTCCGTCGGCCGAGCGGCGTTCTCGGTTGGCAGCTGCACGTCGGCCCGCCGATGCGCGTCGAAGTCAAAAACATTTACCTGAAGAAGCTGTAATCATCGCGCATTTTGCCCGGACGTCCTGTTTTCTTCATTTTGAAACGCCGCCATTCGCGCTACGAGCGGCGGCGTTCGTTTTCCGCGTCGTTTAACGCAACGCGTTTTTATTTTTGCTACAACAGTAATTTAACAAAGTCGACGCCGTCGAAAAAAACGTTATGAAACCGCTGCGATTGGGAACCCGACCGAGCGCGCTCGCGCTTTGGCAAGCGAATTGGACCCGCGACGCCTTAGAGGCGAACGGAGTCCCCGTTGAAATCGTTAAAATCCACACAAAAGGCGACGTCGACCGCAGCTCGGCGATCGTTAATCTCGGCGCGCAAGGCGTTTTCACGAAGGAAATCCAACGCGCGCTCCTTCTCGGCGAAATCGATTTGGCGGTACACAGCCTTAAAGACCTGCCGGTCGAGCGGATCGACGGCCTTCGTTTGACGGCGGTTCCGGAACGCGCCGATTTCCGCGACGCGTTTGTTTCGAATCGCTTCGCGTCGCTCGACGAACTCCCCCCCGGCGCCGTCGTCGCGACGAGCAGCATGCGGCGGCAAAGCCAACTTTTACGGCGATCGAACGGCGCTTGGGACGTTCGCCCGACGCGCGGCAACGTCGAAACGCGCCTTCAAAAACTCGATTCCGGCGAATTTGACGCGATGATCTTGGCGTCCGCCGGGCTGAACCGTCTCGGTTTCGGCTCGCGAATCCGTTGTTTTTTGGAGCGTCCGGACTTCCTTCCGGCGGTCGGGCAAGGCGCGCTTGGTCTCGAAACCCGTTCGGACGACGCCGAAACGATCGCCCGCGTCGAACCGCTGACGGACGAGGCGACTTTGTTGAGCGTTTTGGCCGAACGTTCGCTCCTCGCGACGTTGCAAGGCGGCTGTCTCGTCCCGATCGGCGCGCTTGGAACGCTCGACGCGACGTCGCAAAGCGCCCAAAACTCCCAAATTAACGTTAAAAACAGCCGAACGCTTCGACTCGACGCGCAAATTTTGTCGTTCGACGGGCAAACGGCGTTCCAAACGGTCGCGACGCGAACTTTCGACGCAGCGCTTTCCAACGACGAGAAGCGGGAAATCGCCGAACGGCTCGGCCGCGAAGCGGCGCAAACGCTCCTCGATCAGGGCGCGACCGAACTCGTCGCCGAAATTCGCCGGATCCGCGACGAACGAGCCGGGTTAACCGGCCCGCAAAGCTAACGTTGCCTGAGCGTTTTACCCAACTTCGTTATATTCGCCGTTTTACCAGAACGCCGCAAGTCGCCCGTTTTTCGTCGCGTCCCCAATCGCGGCGTCCCGTCTATTTTACGCGGACGTCGCAAACCGTCCAAAACCTTCCCCCGTTTCCTACAAACCGTCCCAACGGCGCGACGCGGGCCTTCACAAATTCGCTCGACGCGTTAAAATAGACGTTAAAATACGCAAGACGCGGAACCTTCGAATTACCCTCAACCCCGGTCGCGACCGGACGCAAAGGAAAAAGGACAGACGAATGCTTTCGATGACGCCTTCGGAAAAAAAAGCGATTGACACGATGCGAGCGATGGCGGCGGACGCCGTTCAAGCGGCGAAAAGCGGGCACCCGGGAACGCCGATGGCCCTCTCGCCGGTCGCTTACCTCCTTTACAACGAGCGGATGAAGTTCGACCCGAACCGCCCGAATTGGCCGGGACGCGACCGTTTCGTTCTCTCGATCGGGCACGCTTCGACGTTGATTTACGCGACGCTCCATTTCGCCGGGGTAAAAGCGCTCGACGCCGCCGGAAATCCGACTTCCGAACCGGCCGTTTCGCTCGACGATCTGAAAAGTTTTCGTCAACTCGGCTCGCGTTGCGCCGGACACCCGGAATTTCGCCGCGTCGCCGGGGTCGAAACGACGACCGGCCCGCTCGGCGCCGGGGTCGCGACGAGCGTCGGGATGGCCGTCGCCGACCGTTGGCTCGCCAATCGTTACAACAAACCGGGATTCGAACTTTTTTCGTCGGACGTTTACGCGCTTTGCGGCGACGGTTGCATGATGGAAGGGCTCGCTTCGGAAGCCGCGTCCCTCGCCGGACACTTCAAACTGGGCAATCTTTGCTGGATCTACGACCAAAACAACATCACGATCGAAGGCCCCGCGGAGCTGGCGTTCACCGAATCGGTCGGCGCCCGCTTCGCCGCTTACGGTTGGAACGTCGTCGAAGTCGACGACGTCAACGATCTCCCGGCGCTCCGACGAGCGTTCGACGCGTTTAAGGCGACCGCCGACCGCCCGACTTTGATCGTCGCCAAGAGCCGCATCGCGTTCGGAGCCCCCACTAAAGAGGGGAAAGAATCCGCGCACGGCGCCCCGCTCGGCGACGACGAAATCGCGGGAGCTAAGAAATTTTACGGAATGGATCCGGAAGTCAAGTTCGCCGCCGACGCGGACGTTTACGAGTTGTTCGCGTCGCACCTCGGCAAACGCGGGCCGGAAGCATCCGCCGCTTGGGACGCGCTTTTCGGCGAATACCGCAAGGCCTATCCGGAGCTCGCCGCCGAACTCGACGCGATCTTCGCCGGAACGCTCCCCGCCGATTGGGACGCCGCGCTTCAAGCGTTCCCGGCGGACGCGAAAGGGATGGCGAGCCGCGCTTCGAGCGGAAAAGTTTTGAACGAAGTCGCGGCGGGCGTTCCCTGGCTCGTCGGCGGTTCGGCCGACCTGGCGCCGTCGAACTGCACTTGGCTGAAAGCGGACGACGCGGGCGAATTCGGCCCGAACTCGGTCGGGCGCAACTTCCGTTTCGGCGTCCGGGAAAACGCGATGGGCGCGATCGCCAACGGGCTGGCGCTCTCCGGGCTCCGCTCGTACTGCGCGACGTTCTTCGTTTTCTCGGACTACATGCGCCCGGCGATCCGCTTGGCCGCGCTCCAAGAGATTCCGACGCTCTTCATTTTCACGCACGACTCGATCTGCGTCGGCGAAGACGGCCCGACGCACCAACCGATCGAGCACCTCGCGTCGTTGCGAGCGATCCCGAACCTGAACGTTTTCCGCCCGGCCGACGCGAACGAAGTCGTCGAGTCGTACCGCGCCGCGATCAATTCGACGCGGACGCCGTCCGTTTTGGTTCTGACGCGTCAAAATCTTCCGACGCTCGACCGCTCGCGATACGCTTCGGCGGAAGGCGTCGCCCGCGGCGCTTACGTTCTCGCCGACTGCGACGGGACGCCGGACGCTATTTTGATCGCTTCCGGAAGCGAAGTCGCCCTTTGTCTGGAAGCGCGCGAAGCGTTGGCGGCGGAAGGGGTTAAAGTCCGCGTCGTTTCGGCGCCTTGCCTCGATTTGTTCGCTCGCCAACCGCAGGAATACCGCGAATCGGTTTTGCCCAAGGCGGTCAAGGCGCGCGTCGGCGTCGAACTCGGCGTCGAGCAGGGCTGGGGGCGTTTGATCGGCGACAGCGGGCGCTTCCTCGGCATGAGCGGCTTCGGCGATTCCGCCCCGGCGGGCGTTTTGCTGAAACATTTCGGTTTCGTTCCGGAACGCGTCGTCGAACTCGTCAAAGAGTCGATCGCCGACGCGAAAAACTGACGACTCGCCGTCGACGAGTTAAGATAGAGAAATTGGGAAAAGGTCGACGTTTTACGAACGTCGGCCTTTTTTCGAACGTCCCGCCGACTCTCCCGCTCCGTCCTCCCCGGATTCGCGTCTTTCAACGTTTCGCTTTGCTCTTGCGGCGAACGTCGTTTCTCTTTGTTCGGCGTTTCGCGGCGATTTTCATCTTCGCTATTTTACGCATTTCCACTATCTTAAGCCAATAAAATCCGGTTTATAAAAAATTTCCAAAAATTTGCAAAAATTTTTAAAGTCGCCCCTGTTTCGCCTTCTTTCCTATTTTGAACAACGTCGGCGCCAAACGAGGAAAACGCCGCAGATTAGGCGATTATTTAAGACGGGCCAGTTTTAGAAAAATACGCAAAATAACGACTTTCGGCGCTCTCGCCGTCAAGCGCGAACGTCCCCGTTTTGAACCCGTCGACGCAATCAACTCCTTTAATCGCGTCAGTTGCGTTCCGCGACGTTCCCTCGACGCCGATTTCAAAATAGCGAAAGTTGACAAAACGCGCATTCTGCGCAAGAAACAAAAGATAGCGAAAACCCGCCGCGTCGTCCGATTAAGCCGAGAACTTGAGGAAAAATTTTAGATATTGACTAAAAAAACAAAAGATTTTATAATCGTTCCCAGCGCGAATGGAACGTACTTATTGACGACGGCGACGCGTTCGGCGGAGCTTGTTCCGCGGATCGTCGATTTTGTCGTCGTTGCGTCGTCGCCCGATCGCCGAGCGCGGTTTCGCCTCCCTTTCGGAAACTGGGTAAAGATTAACGATTTTTCCACCGAAAGTCAAGCGAAGATTTTAAAAAATTTTCACGCCCGCCCGGCCGCCGTTCCCAAAACGTAAGATCCAACGGTTTTAGCGCCGGTCGCCGACGGCGCGCCGTTCGATCCGCCCTTAACCCCCAGGAGTTCCGCTTGTCCGCCCCGTCGTTCGACCAACGAGAGCAAATTCGCGACGCGATCGACGTCGTCGATTTGGTCGAGCGGTACGTCCCGTTGCGTCGACAAGGGGCGAATTTCGTCGGTCGCTGCCCTTGGCACGACGATTCGCGCCCGAGTTTGCAGGTCAATCCGCAACGCCAAACGTTCAAGTGCTGGGTGTGCAACATCGGCGGCGACGTGTTTTCGTTCGTCATGAAGATCGAAAACGTCGACTTTAAGGAAGCGATGCAGATCCTCGCCGACATGGCCGGGATCGAACTCGTCAAACGCCCGAAGCGCCCCCGCCTCGACGCGCCGTTTCGCAAGCGGCCCGCGCTCCCGGCGCCGAACGGAAGCGACGACCCGAACGCCCTCCTCGACGCCGCTTATCAGGACGCGCTCGACGCCGAGTTCGTCCCGCCGTCGAACGCCGAAACGCGTCCGCTTTACGTCCCGGCGGAGATCCCGAAAGCGACGTTGTATCGAGCGCTCGATTGGCTCGCCGGGAAGTATCGCGCCGAATTTTTGCGCTCGCCGGAAGCGGAAACGGCTCGCGCTTACGTCCGGGATCGCGGGATCTCCGACGCGACGAGCGAACGGTTTCAAATCGGATACGCGCCGCTTGATTTCGGAACGGTTATCGATTGGATCGGCGGCGATCGCAACCGCGTTCGCGCTTTGGAAACGGCGGGCGTCCTCGCTTATCGCGAAGATTACGACGCGTCGGGACGTCCGAAACCGCGTCCGCGCTTCGCCCAAACGCCGAAACTTGGGCCCGACGAGCGCCGACGTTATTACGACCGGTTTCGCGGACGCCTTATTTTCCCGATTCGCGACGTCCAGGATCGCGTCGTCGCGTTCGGCGGGCGGCTCCTCCCGAACACGACGCTCAAGAGCCCGGCCAAGTACGTCAATTCGCCGGAAACGCCGATTTTTACGAAATCGAAAATGGTTTACGGGCTCGATTTAGCCCGCAACGCGATCCGCAAAACCCGCAAAGTTCTCGTCGTCGAGGGGTACACCGACTGCGCGATGGCGGCGCAATACGGTTTCGAAAACGTCGTCGCCGTCTTGGGAACGGCGCTCGGGGCCGAGCACGTCCGCATGTTGAAGCGGTTCGCGGACAAAACGATCCTGCTCCTCGACGGAGACGAAGCGGGCCAAAAACGAACGCGCGAAGTTCTCCGCTTTTTCGTCGAGCAAGGCGTCGATATGAACGTGCTGACGCTCCCGAACGGCGCCGACCCCTGCGAGTTTTTGCTCGCAAACGGCGCGGAAGCCTTCGAGGAGCTCCTCGAAAACGGAACGGTCGACGCGATGGATTGCGCGTTCGCCGCCGCGACCGCCGGAATCGACCTCGAAAACGACGTCGTCGGCTCGGCGAAAGCGCTCGACTCGCTCCTCGAGATCGTCGCGCTCTTCCCGGAACGCTCGACGGCCTCGGACGACCCGGTTCGGCTTCGCATGCTGAAAACGATTCAGCGGTTGGCGGCTCGTTTCCGCGTCGGCGAAGCGGAAATTCGCCGGCAGTTGAACGAACGACGGCAAAAACAACGGCTTTACGCCGAAAAAAACGAACGGCGCGACCAACGTTGGGAAGAACGCCGGGAACGGATCGCCGACCGTTGGGGAACGCCGACGGCGGACGCCCCCCCGGATTCGCCGGTCGACCCGGAAGCGGAGCGCGTCGCGGCTTTTCGTCGAGATTGGGTTTACCCGATCCCCGGCGCCGACGACGAAACCGACGCCGAGTTGCGCGAGCGGTTCCTTCCGTTCGAAAAAAGCGTTTGGAGCGACGCCCGATTTCAACCGAACTCGTTGGAACGCGAATACTTGGAGCTTTGGCTCTCGACGCCGGAACATTACCCGCGTCTCGCCGAGCGCGTTCCGTTCGAAGCGTTGCGTTCGCCGATAACCCGCCAGCTCGACCTGTTGGCCCGGGATATTTGGACGCGCGGCGACGAGCCGACCTTCGACCGCGTCATGCTCCGGTACGAAGACGAAACGATGAAAGCGTTTTTGATCGAACTCGACGAAAGCGCCGCCGCGAAAAATTTGCTCGAAACGACGGCCGATCCGGAACGTCTCGAAACGTTGTTGCGCGAAATCTTCGCCGGTTTCGAGCGCGAACGTTTCAAACGGGAAATGCCGCGTCGAGTCGGCCGCCTGCGCGAAAACGAGTTGAGCCCCGAAGACAAATTGCAAGCGCTCCTCGAATGCCGCCGCTTGCTCCAGGAAAAAGAAGAAAACCGAATCGACTGAGCCGTTTTTACGGACAAAGACGGGTCGAACGGTCGACGACAAACCGACGAAACGGCGTTTCCGCTCGTCCTTGCGAGCGCGCCCTTCCGAAGCGAATCGTCGCGAACCCTTGCGAGGCGACAAGACGTCGTCAAGGAGATTTTTGTGTCGCGTTTTAATTGGAACGTCGTTGATTTTCAAGAACTTTTGGCCCAGGGGAAGGCGCGAGGATACGTTACCGTTCAAGAGTTTACGCAGTTGATCGTTACCGCCGATTCGGTCGATTCGGCTCGCGTTAACGAATGGAAAGCGCGCCTCGACGAAGAGGAAATCGAGCTTATCGAAGACGACTCGCAGGACGCGTGTTTCGATTACTTCGTTTCCGACGACGACGCGCCGACTCGCGCCGCCGATTACGACGAATATCGAGTCGAACGCGAACCGGAACGGGAGCGCGTCGAGTCGGTCGTCTCGGCGCTCGATTTCGGCGAGCCGGAACGCTGGAATTCCGACCCGATCCGCCTTTATTTAGCGCAACTCGCCGATATTCCGCTTCTTACGCGAGAAGAGGAAATCGCCGCGTCGCGAAAAATCGAGCGAACCCGCCGCCGTTTTCGTCGCGTCGTTTTGTCGTCCCCCGCCGCCGTTTGCGACGCGACCCGCCTCCTGCGCGACGTTTGCGAAGAACGCGCCGCGTTCGACCGAACGATCAAAAAATCGCTTTCCGAACGCCTTTCCAAAGAGGCGATCCAAAACCGAATGCCGACGAATCTCGAAACGCTCGAGCGGGCCGTCGCAAAACTCCGCGCCGACGGCAAACGTCTTCGCGATCCGGCGCTTTCGTCCGAAGAGAAACGTAAGATCCGCCGCGACGCGACGTTGCGTCGCCGCCGTTGCGCTCTTTTGATCGAAGAGCTCAGCCTGCGCACCCGTCGCGCTCACGCCATCGTGAAATCGATGAAAGCGACGAGCGCCCGTTTCGACGAACTGCGGGCCTTCATGAACTCGCCGCGTTTCGCCGTCGCGTCGCCGAATCGCCGCGCCGCCGTTCGAGCCGAGTGGCGCGAACTCCGCCGCAAAGCGCAGGAATCGCCCCGCAATTTGGCGCGCCGTCTCGAAAAAATCGCCCGTTACCAACGAGAATACGAGGAAGCGAAAAGCGCTTTGTCGCGCGGCAACCTGCGCCTCGTCGTGTCGATCGCGAAAAAATACCGCAATCGCGGCATGAGTTTCCTCGATCTCATTCAGGAAGGCAACACCGGCCTGATGCGCGCCGTCGACAAGTTTGAATACCGAAGAGGTTACAAATTCTCGACTTACGCCACATGGTGGATCCGTCAGGCGATCACGCGCGCCATCTCGGAACAGGCCCGCACGATCCGCATCCCGGCGCACATGATCGACGCGCTGTCGAAGTTGCGAACGATCCAGAAGAACGAATTTCAACGCACCGGACGCGAGCTAAGCGTCGAAGAATTGGCGTTTCGAGCCGGAATGCGAGCGGAGGAAGTCGAACGCGTCTTCCAAACCGGCGCGTCGCCGATCAGCCTCGAACGCCCGATCGGCGATTACGACGACGCGAATTTCGGAGATTTCGTCGCCGACGCCTCCTTCGAACGCCCGGAAAAAAGCGCCGGCAACCAAATGCTGCGCAAGGAGTTGGACAAACTTCTCAAAACGCTGACGCCGCGAGAGCGCGACATCATCAAGCTGCGTTACGGTTTCGAAAACGGATATATGTACACGCTTGAAGAGGTCGGGCGCATCTTCGAAGTAACGCGGGAACGAGTGCGGCAGATCGAAGCCAAAGCGGTGAAAAAACTCCAAACGCCGGGCCGCTCGCGTCGCCTGCTCGGATTCCTCGACGAATTGGAACGCGAAGCCGTTCTTGCGGAAAGCGGCGACGCGTTCGTTAAGTAAATCAAACGACGGCGACGGTTACAAACGACGGAAATAAAAAGATGCGATTCAAAACGGCGACGCTCGGGTGCAAGGTCAATCAGTATGAAACGCAGCTGTTGCGAACGGCGTTCGTCGCGAACGGTTGGGAAGCGGCGCCCGACGACGCGGCGTCCGACGTCGATCTCGTTCTCGTCAACACCTGCTCGGTAACGGCCGAAAGCGACGCGAAAAGCCGCAAGACGATCTCCCGTTTCGCGAAGCTTCATCCGAACGCGGAAATCGTTGTTTTCGGGTGTTTTGCGGCGTCCGATCCAACGAGCGCGGCGGCCCTTCCGAACGTTTCGGAAGTCGTTCCCGACAAGCGGCGGATCGTCGATTTTCTGCGGCGTCGCGGTTTCGAAACGATCCCGACCGGAGTCGACGGCTTCGCGGAACGGCGACGCGCCTACCTGAAAGTTCAGGACGGTTGCCGCGTCGGATGCGCTTATTGCACGATCCCGTCGACGCGACCGTATCTGCAGAGCCGCCGTCCCGACGAAGTCCTCGCCGAAGCGCGGACGCTCGCCGACGCCGGATACCGCGAAATCGTCCTAACCGGCGTTCACCTCGGACATTACGGCGTCGACTTTTACCGTTCGGACGCGCCGCCTTTCCCCGACGACGCGCCGCTTGAAACTTACCTCGAACCTTGGCGTCGCGTTCCGGTCGAAGAACGAACCGATCTCGGCGCGCTCCTGCGAACGCTCGTCGACGCGAAACTTCCCGTCCGTTGGCGGCTCGGAAGTCTCGAAGCGGTCGAAGTTTGCGACAAAGCGCTTCGCGTCTTCGAGGAAAATCCGACCGCGCTTTGCCCGCAATTCCACCTCTCGATGCAAAGCGGCGACGACTCCGTTTTGGCGGCGATGCGGCGGCGTTGGTCGAGCGCGCCGTTTATCGAAAAATGTCGCGAAATTTGTCGACGCCTGCCCGACGCCGCGTTGACGACCGACGTTATCGTCGGCTTCCCGGGCGAAACAAACGACCAATTCGCAAGGACTTGCGACGTCGTTCGCGAACTCGAGTTTTCCCGCGTTCACGTCTTCCGTTTCAGTCCGCGCGCCGGAACGATCGCGGCGGGTCTTCCCGATCAAATCGCGCCGGAAATCAAAAAAGAACGCGCCGCCAAGTTGCAACGGATCGCAAACGAGCTGAGAGAACGGTTTGCGGAGCGTTTCGTCGGGCGCTCGGCTCGCGTTCTCGTCGAGGAAATCGAACGGCGTCCGGACGGCCGACTCGTCGCGACCGGAACGACCGACCGTTATTTCAACGTCGAAATCCCGCTCGACGCCGCGTCGAACGTCGAACGCAACTCGTTGAACGACGGCGTTTCCAACGCGGCGACTTCCGCCGGTTCGGCGTTGAAACTCGCGACGAATCCGGAAAAAACGCCCCGTTCGGAATCGCTCGAAAGCGCGGCCGGCGTCTCGCTCGGCGACGTTCTCGACGTCCGCCTGACGTCGCGGCGCGGCGACGTTTTGTCCGGCGTCCGCGAAAACGGCTAACCCGTTGTTTCGCGCCGTTTATCGAGCGGATTCGCCGGTCTCGGACGTCGACGTTTCCAAATCGACGTCGACCGTTTTCGCGACGAAACCTTCCGCTTCGAAGAATTTCGCTTTCGGCAACTTCAACAGCGGCGCGACGTAACAATAGGGAACCGTTTGGCGCCGCGTCTCGTAATTTTCCGCGACGTCGTTATAATACTCCCGCGCCAACGCGATTCGATCTTCGGCGTCGACGATCTCGCTCCGCAAACGCGTAAACGCTTGATTCGAGCCAAGTTCCGGATATCTTTCGCCGACGGCGAACAGTCGCGGCGCCAACGCGCTCGGGCCGAACGCCTCCGCTCCGTCGACGCGAACGACCGCCGCTTGCGCCCGGAGCGCCGCCAACGTCGTTTGCCGTTCGCGCTCGTATCGAGCCAAACATTTCGCCGCGTCCGCCAGCGCCGGGAGCAGATCCGCTCGCCGCTTCAATTCCACGTCGACGTTCGCCTTGGCTTGATCGACGCGGCGACGCAAATCGATCAGCGAATTGGCGAGCGCGACGACGGAACAAACGCCCCAAACCGTTGCGTAGACGGCGCTTCCAACCCAAAACGCCCACTCCAAGTCCGGTTCGCCGTTCGATCCGAAACCGCGAGACAAACCGGCGGCGACGACGACGTATCCGATCCAAGCCCAGAGAAGCGAACACTTTTCCCAAATAAATCGCTCGTCGCGGGCGCTTTCCTCCGTTCTCGCGATCAAAAACGTCGGCTCGTCCGGATCGGCGGCGATCTCCGCCGCGACGGCGTCCTTACGCAAACGCGCTTTCCCCAAAACGTAAACGTCGGAATGCAACGGAACGCCGACCTCCCGAAAACGTCGACGCCCGCAGGAATTCGACGCTTCGCCAACGCCGTCCGCCCAGGCGAAGAACTCCGGTTGCGAACGTCCAAGCGTTTGATCGAAAATGAGTTGCGTTTCGATATTCGCGCCGTTCGGATCGACGCGCACCGCTCCGGTTTCGTCGCGCAAATAAAAAGCCGTTCGCCGGGACTTGCGGGCGATCGTTATCCACACGCGTCGCCTTCTCGTTACCGTCCGCCCGTTTCGCGTTGTTCGATACGTTTCGAGCCGCTCTTCCTCGACGCTCGTTACAACGTAAACGCAACGACGGCGCGAGATAGGAGCGACGATCGCCGCGTCGACTTCGCATTCCGCCGTTCCTTTCAATTCGACGAGACCGATAAAAACGCCCTTCGCTTTCGCCGTCGGCAGATTCTCAATTAAACGACGCGCTCGCAACGATTTAAACGCGCAAGGAAACCCTATCGCGGCGCCAAGCGCGCAAAAAATCCAAATTCCGACGACAACGAACCCTTCCATCGTTCCCTCGACTTTGCTGCGGCGGTCGAAAAATTCCTCGTTTCAGCGTTTCGGCCAACACTGAAAATAACGTTTTTCGTTCAACGCGATTTGGCGACAAAGTTCGTCGACAGGCGTTTTACGAATCGCGGCGATCGCCTCCGCGACGTCGACGACCGCCGCGGGCGCGCTCAACAGGGAACCGTCCTCGGCGCGCGCTTCGACGGCGAACGACGCGATCGGACTCGCCGGTTTTCCGTATCCGTTCGGCGGAAGCGGCGTCGGCGCGTCGCTCTCCAATAAAATCCGGTCTCGCGGCGTTTTAGCGATCGTTTCTCGCGCTCGGACGGCGTTCGGAGCGACGGAACGCGGCGAAAACGAAAAGAAAACGTTCGACGCCAGCGCCCGCTCGATCTCCGCCTCGGTCGCCGTCCACGAATGCAAAAGCCAAACGGGAACGTTCGGGTAATCGCGCAAGATCTTTAACGTCAAGTCGTTGGAGCGCGTCGAATGAACGACGACGGGAAGCCGACGCTCGTTCGCGATTTCCAGTTGCGTTCGAAACGCCGCCTCCTGCGCCGCCGCGTCGAGATTCCGCACCGCGAAATCGAGCCCGACTTCGCCGATCGCCGCGCCTGAAACGCCGTCCGCGGCGACCGTCGCGTCCAGCATCGTCTTCAACGCGGTCGCCCAATCCCCCTGAATCCGCCCGACGTTCCACGGATGAACGCCGAACGCCGGCAAAACGTCCGGGTATTTTTTCGCAATTTCCGCCGTTTTTTTCCAGTCGGCCGGCGACGTTCCGCAACACGCGAACCGACAAACGCCGCGCGCTCGGGCCCGGTCGAAATAAACCGCCAACGCGTCCGGATCGTTCCCGAAACGCCCGTCCTGCAGATGCGAATGAACGTCGCTCACCGCAATCTTCGTCGACTCCGCAAACCCCATCGTTAAACGCTTTCCTTAAAACTTCGGCGTCGGCGACTCGCCCGATAATCCGTCTCGACGCGGCGTCGCCGGGCGCCGATCGACAAAAAGACGCGAACCCTCGCAAGGCGCGGCCCGCGTCGTTAAGACGTTTCGTCAAACGCCGACAACTCGACGTTTTTTCCGTTCCCGTTTCGCTCCAAACCGCGTCGTTTCAGAGTTTAGAAAACGCCCGCTAATTCAGATCGACTTCGAGGAAATACGCTCGATCGCCTCGGATCAGGTACACGCGCGCCTTGCCGCCGTCGATCCGCGCAAACTCGGCCTTTTTCTTCGCGATGTAATACAGATTGTCGAGCGACGCGACGCTCAACTGCCCCTCTTTCGCGACGCCGACGCCGAACCCGAAAATCAGGTCGCCCGCTTGAACGCGAGCCGCTCCGCCGGTCAACGGGCCGTCCTCCGCGACGCGAGTTACCGTTACGCCGCCGCTCGGAGCAAAATTAAAGTCGCCGATAGAAACGGCTTGCAAATTCGGATAACGTTCGCGGTACTCCGCGGCCGACGTCGCCTCGACTTCGACCCCCAGGATTCGCCAGACCAGCTCGGCGCGCTTCGACGCTTCGAAAGACGAAGGCGTCGGGGCCGTCTCCTCCGCGAAGTCGGAAGAAAAATCGGCGGTCGCCAGCGATTCGTCGGCGATCGAACCCGCCGTCGCCGCGTCGACGTACTCGGCGTCGGTCGAAACGATTCGGCGCGAACTCTCGGAACGACGGCGTTTGCGATTGGCGATCGTTTCGCCGCGCCCCACCGCCAACTCGCTGAACGCCACGGTCGCTTCTCGCGTTTCCCCGGCGCGTTCAAACGTCAACTCCGCGACGTCGGACAGCCCCATGCCGATCAGCGAACATGTAAAATCCAAGGACGAGCGCACGTCGAAACCGTTCGACGACAACAAAACGTCCCCCGGCTCGACGCCGGCTTCGGCGGCCGGACTCCGCGCCTCGACCGAATCGACGACCAAAACGTCCTCGCCGTTCCCGTTCGCAGGATACTCCGGCGACGCGGAATCGACGACGCGGAATTTCAGCCCGTGATGCGTCATTTTGGCGACCGATTGGCGAATCATCCGCTCGGCGACTTCGGAAACGACGTCGATCGGAATCGCAAACGCAATATTTTCAGCCTCTTCGCGCACCGCGGCGTTCAGCCCGATCATCTCGCCGTCGACGTTGACGAGCGGGCCCCCGGAGTTGCCGGGATTGATCGGCGCGTCGGTTTGGATCATCGAATCGTAAGCCAACGTGTCGCTGACCTCCAACGGCCGCCCAAGCGCGCTGACGACGCCCCGCGTAACCGAACCGTCGTATCCGAAAGGATTTCCAATCGCGTAAACTTCCTCGGCCAACTCGACGAGCTCGGAACGGCCCATCCGGATCTTCTTCATCGGCGCTTTCGGCTTAATCTTCAAGATCGCCAAGTCGGTCGCGACGTCGTTGCGCACCAACTCGACGTCGCGGTAACGATCGCCGCCGACCGTAACGACTTCCAGCTTGAGCAGGCCCTTGACGACGTGATAATTCGTCAGGATGTAGCCGCGTTCGTCGACGACGACGCCGGCGCCCATGCCGTTGTAGACTTCGCAACGAGCGCCGGAACGCTTCCCGCCGTCTCCCTGTTTTTCGCCCTGAATGCTGACGACCGACTCGCGCGCCTCGCGAACGACTTTCACCCAAGGAGATTTCGGCGTCCGCGTCCAACGCGTCGCGCCGTCGTCGGCCCAAGCCGTCGCCGTTAAGGCGCAGACCAACGCCGTCAGCCAAAGACGCCCGCCGTTCCAAAGTCCAAATCGTCGTTTTTTCATAAGAAACTCGTCCGCCAATCCTACCGCAGTCCGCCGTCGAAAGCGGTCGCCGCCCCGTTTCCCGCCGCCGACTCAAAAAAGTCCCCGGGGAAATTTCGCCGCGCCGATACTCGACGCGCCGCGCAAACGCCGCTTTTTTCGGAGTTTTACTCAAGTTTTTCGCCGACACCAACGACGCGGAGATCCCCCGTCGATTCGAATCGGATATTCCGTTCATCGGTCGAGCGCGACGGACGACTTCAGACTTTTATTTCTTTTTTACAAATTATGCGGAATAATCAGGCGCGGACGTTTAAACGGCCTTTTTAATCGGCGGAAAACGCCGCGACGGGTCGAAAAAGGCTCAAGAAACGCGCTCAAACCGCCGATAAATCCGGTTTCGTTCGCCGTTCACTCGTCCGGTTTCAACAGAATATAACAGCACAAAATCAACACGAAACCGCTCGTCGCGACGCAATGCCCGACCGCGCTCGGCGCCGAAAGCGCGATCCGCGGCCCGGTCGCGCTCGCCAACGCCGAAACGACCCCGTCGTCCCCCCAGCGCTTCGCGACGACCGCCGCCACGGCGTCGCGCAAAACCGCCTGACGCACGACGACCAGCTCGACCCCGAACGCCAACAATAAAAAACCGACGAACGCCACGCGCTCTCTCTTCGTCATCGCCGCCACGCCCCGCTGCTTAACCGTTAGCCGTCGACGAAAATCTTCCCGCTCGACCGCCGAAACGGTTTTTCGTCCGAGCGATTATGCGACGTCGAAACGCGACGAACGAAAGCGCGGAAAACTTTCGGAGTCCGCCCCGACGCCGCCGCGATCGTCGGAAAAATCTCTTTATTCGGAAAAACTAAAAAATTTCGGCGCGACGAGGGAAAAAGTTCGAAAAATTAAAAGCGACGCGTCTTGAAATTCGACGACAAAGCGATTATCATAAGTAAGGGCGATTTTTTTCGCGAACGATAAAAATTTTCTCCGTCGACCGATCGTTTCGCCAAGACGGCGGAGTCGTTCGACCGCAACCGAGCGTTTTAGGAGTCGGAATATGTTCCATCGAAAATTCTGCCGAGCGTCGCTCGGATTGGCGTTGAGCGCGGCCTTGGGCGCCGCCTCGTTGACGGTCGCGCAAGAACCGAGCGCTTCCGATTACGTTCGCGGCGCGAGCCGTTTCGCCGCCGGCGATTTCGCGCAGGCGACGGCCGCGTTCGACGAAGCGATCGCCGCGAAAACCGACGATCCCCGCGTTTACTATTTCCGCGGTCTTTGCGCCGCCCGTCAAAACGACCCGGTTTCCGCCGCCGCCTTTTACGCGACCGCCGCTCGTTTGGAACTCGAAAGCCCGAAAGGCCGAGTCGCGGGCGTCGACGCTGCCCTGACCGCGATCCAGGGAGCCGAACGCGTCGCGATCGAAGCCGCCCGGACGCAGGCTCGAGACGAGTGGAAAGCTAAAGAAGCCGCTCGTCAACGCGCTCTTTACGGCGAATCGCTCGATCGACAGCGCGCCCGACTCGCTTTGGCGCCGCAAAACGACGGCGCGGCGAACGTAAGCGCGACCGCCGCGCTCTCGTTCCCGTCCGCCCGTCCGTTCTCGCGCGGCGAAATTCCCGCCCACCAGGCGCCGGATCCCTACGACCCGAATTCCGACGAATTCAACTACTTCCGCGAAGACCTCGGCAAAACGAGCCTCTCGACGAAAGAGCAAAAACGTCTCGCCGACCTCGCGTCGCGGAAAGTTTACGAAGACCCGATGGACAAACCGGCCGCCGACGGTTCCCCCTTTATTAATATATACGACCCGAGCGAAGTCTTCGTCGAGAAAACGCCCTACGCCGGCGCCGACGACCCGGACGTCGTTTACGAAGCGGACGAAAAGAACGCTTTGAACGCTTTGTCGACCGTTTGCCGCCTCGCCGCGACGACGCTTTCGACGAAGTTCGCTCCGAACGCCCCGGCGCGGGGAGTCGGCGCGTCGCCTTACGGTTCGTCGCCTTACGGTTCGTCGGGCTACCCGTCTTCTTACGGCGATCCGACGGGCGATCCGAAAGCCGCCGCTCCGGTCGAGCCGAGCAAGTCCGACGACACGAAACAACTTTTCCCCGGCGACGCTCAACCCGTCGCGGCTCCGTTCGGCGACAAAGTCAAACTCGACGCGGAAAACGATTTCGACCTCTTCCAAGCGGGTCGCGATTTCCAACCGACCGCGCCCGCTCCGGCCGACCCGCGTTCGTCGTCCGGCGGCCCGCATTAACGTTTCGCGTCGCGGCGATCGATTCGTCGAAAGAACGCTCGTCGTTTCCCCGACGGGCGTTTTCGTCTTCAGAAGACGCGGCCGCGTTTCCCATTCTCGTTTCCCCCGTTCCTCCCCCGGTTTCAAAATGAAAGAACGACGTTCCCCACTTTACCTGATCGTCGGCGTCGGCGGCATGGTTTTCGCGCTGATCGCCGTTTTAGGTCTCCTTCAAATGACCCAATGGGGCGCCGCCCAGCGTCGTCTCGCCGACGGCGCGAAAATTCGCGTTCTGGTCGCCGTCGATCCCTTGGCTTACCTTGTCGAACGGATCGGAGGAGACCGCGTCGTCGCGACGACGTTGACGCCGACCGGCAAAGACCCCGAGTCTTTCTCGCCGACCCCGGCCGATTTGGCCGCGCTCGCCTCGACCCGCCTCTTTTTCCGCGTCGGACTCGCCGTCGAAGATCGATTTGCGAAAAACGTCGCTTCGATCGCGCCCGACTCCCGCGCCGTCGACCTCCGCGAAGGGCTCGATCTGCTCCCGAATCCTTGCGAACATTCCCACGGGGAGCATTCGCATGCCGAGCATTCTCACGACGAGCATTCCTGTTCGAATTCCGAGCTCGACCCGCACGTTTGGACGAGTCCGGCGACCGTTCGGTTTCTCGTCGAAAAAGCGACCGCCGCGTTGTGCGAAACCTCGCCGGAAGACGCCGAGTTTTTCCAAGCGAACGCCGCGACTCTCGACGCCGAATTAGCCGCGTTGCAAACGGAAATTGCGACTCGTCTCGCGCCGTTTAAAGGCCGAACGTTTATCGTTTTCCATCCCGCTTACGGGTATTTCGCTCGCGAATTTCATTTATCGCAACGAGCGATCGAGTCGCAGGGCAAAGCGCCCCGTCCGCGCGAATTGGCGTCGCTGATCGAAACGGCCCGAGCCGACGGAGCCCGAGCGACGATCGTTCAACCGGAGTTCGACCGCGCCGCGGCGCAAGTCGTCGCGAACGAGATCGGCGCCGAGTTGCTCGAACATTCGCCGCTGGAAAAAGATTATTTCGCCAATCTGCGCGCGTTGACCGACGTCGTCGAACGCTCGTTCGGCCCGCCGTCCGCGCCGACGCCGTGAACGTTTTCCGCCGTTCGTTTCGCGCAACCGTTGCCCATCGCGCCGACGTTTCGTTATGCCCGCCCGTTCGCATCAATCGCAACTCGTTGAAACTTCGCCGTTTACGACGACGCCGATCTTCCGCCGCCGCGCCGCCCGAGAAGCGTTTTATCGCAACGCGTTTCTTTGGGGCGTCGGCAACGGTTGCGTCAACTCGACGTTCGTGATTTATTATTTAAAGGCGCTGGTTCCTAACGCAAGCGATTCCGCGACTTTAGGAACCGCGATCGCGTGGACGGTCGCCGCGCCGCGACTGATCGGCGCTTTGCGGCTTTTAACGCCTTGGGCGATCGGTCTTATCGGCGGTCGCAAGCGGCTTTGCGTCGGGGCCGCGACGCTCGCGCCGTTGGTTTTGCTCGCGTTGCCCCTTGGCGCTCCCCTTTTCGAGCGTTCGGCGACGACCGCGAACGGGCTGAATTGCGCGTTTTTCCTAATCGGCGCGATTTGGGCGCTTTACCATTTGCTCGAATACGTCGCGACGGCGGCGCTTTGGAGTTGGATGGGCGATTCGCTCTCGTCGGCCTCGCGCCTCCGTTTTTTCGCTCGCCGCGAACGCCGTTTGCTTTTGGGCAAACTCGTCGGGCTCGCGTTCGTCGGCGGCTTTGCGTATCTTGAATCGTCGTCGCTATTTACGTTCGGAAAAATCGACCCGAGCGCCTGGCGCGTCGCGCTTCCTCTGCTCGGCGTCGCCTTTTTAACGGCGTCGGCGCTCCCGCTCGTCCGCGCTCCGGAAATCTGCGTCGAAAACGTTCGCAAGTCCGGATTTTCGGCGACTTTACGACAGATCGCCGCGCCGTTGCGCTCGCGACCGTTTTTGTCCCTCGTTCTTTTCGGAGTCGCGTTGCAAGCGATCCTGGGCCTGACGCAGGCGCCGCAATATTATTTTCGAACGACGACGATGCGGCTTTCGCTGTTCGCGTCGCTGGCGGCGACCGCGGTCGTTAATTTCGGCCAATGGACGACGGCGAGCCGCGCGGCCCGATTCGTCGCCCGTCGGGGCGTTCCGTTCGCTTGTTTTTCGGCTCTCGGAGTCGTTTCGCTCGGCTTCCTTCTTTACGCCGCGACGCCGTCCGACGCTTGGGGGTCGATTTTTGTCGCCGCGCTTTTCTGGATCGCTTGGGTCGTCGTCAACGTCGCGCTAAACAACGAAATGACAAAGCGTTGCGAACCAAGCGAACGGTCGGCGTTCGTCGCGTTTTACTTTACCGCGACCACGCTTTCGTTCGGCGCGTCGACGATGGTCGGCGGGCGGCTTTTCGACCGATTTCGCGACGTCGTTTGGGAAATTCCCGCGCTTGACCTCGAACTCGACTACTGCCGCCTGATTTTCGCGCTCGGAGCGGCGCTTTTGGCGGCGGCGCCGACGCTTCTTTTAACGCGTTGCAAAACGCCTAACCCCCGCGATTTCAACGATTAACCGTCCTATTTTTCCGTTTGCCCCGCTTTCCCGCACTCCGATGACCGACGCCGATTTTTCCCGTTTTTCGATCCCGCTTTCGACCCAACGCCGCGTTTTTCAACGCCTTTTCGAACGAGCGCAAGCCTTCGCCGCCGACGTTCCCAACGCGAACGAGCGCGCCAACGCCGTCGTTAAAACATTGGAAATACTTCGTTTAGAACGTTCCGTTTACTCGACGGAAGCGCCCGACTCCTCGTTCCTCGACGATTGGCGACGCCGCGCGGAAACGACGCTCGACGCCGCGCGTCAGGCGATTTCAACGGTCGAATCTCGCGGCGAACGCTCCTATCTGCGGCGGCTCGCGCTCGACGCCGCGCTCGCTCTAAACGCTTTTGACGCAACGTTTTTCAACGAAAACGCGGCGGCCGGTCTTCTCGCCGAGATCGACGACGCCGAGGAACGGCAAAACGCGCTCGCCGTCTATTCGAACCGCCTCGCCAATCGGATCTTTCGTTTCAAGCGAAGCGACGGCCCCGAACGCGCTAAAGCCTTTGCGGCGCTCGACGAAATCGAGGATCTGCGCTCGTTCGAACGCGCCGCGGGCGCGGTCGTCGCCGCCGTTCTTTTCGCCGCGCTCCAACGGAACGACGCGCCGAAAACGACTTTTTCCAGCGACGCAACCCTTGATTTAACGCCGTTTGGAACCGACGTCGCCGACGTTTGGGAACAATTCGAATCGCCGGGCGGTTTTCTCGAACTTTGCGAACGCGCCGCGAACGATTTTCTCGACCTCGACGCTCCGACGACGGCGGCGCGACAGGAAGTCGAGTTGCGACAAGCGTTTAACGCCGAGACCAGCCGACGGCTTGCGGCGATTTTGACCGCGCTCGACTCCGGCCGCGACGCCGACGGAACGCCGTTGGACGCTTCCGCTCTCGAAGAGTTGCAAACCGTTGTCGTCGAAGCGGTTGTCGCGTCGCCGTTTGCGTTGGAACGCGGCGAATTTTTCCGAACGTTTTTCGAGCGCGCCGGAACCCTCGACGCGTTTTTCCCTGTTTTCGAACGGCTCGCGGAAGCCGAAAAAGCGACGCGAAACGACGCAAACGCCCGTCTTCGCTCGTTTTACCGTTTGTCGTCCGAAAGTTGCGCTCAAGAAAAAGAGCGTTGGCTCGACTCGCTTCGCCGCGTCGCGAACGACGCCGCGTCGAACGCCGTCGACGTCCGCGTTAAACTTGATCGTTTAACGACTTACGCCGAACTTGAATTTCGATTCGGCGACAAAACGAAAGGCAAAGAAATCGTCCGCGACCTCTTGCCGCTCCTGCCGCGGCTCGACTCGCCGTTCGAACGAGCGCGGTTTTATCGACGACTCGTCGCGACGCACCGCGACGCGTCGTATCCCAAGGCGGCGCAAAAGTTAGCGCGTCTTTGGGCGTCGGAGCTCGCCGCCGTCGAACCGGACGATTTGCGCGACGCCGCGTTCGTCGACGCGTTCGACCTTTACTCGCAAGTCGCAAACTTTGACGCGACAACGCTTTCCGAATTTGCCGCGACGGTTTCCGCGCCGCTCGCCCGACTCGAAATCGAAACGAGAGCCGAGCTCGATCTTCTTCTTTTCCAAGAGGTTGAGCGCAATTCGTCGACCGACGACAAGCTTGACGCGCTCGTTGAATCGACGTTCCGACGCTTGGAAACGCTCGCGGAAACGCCGCCCGACGAAGCGGTCTTCGCGCTCGTTAAAATCGCCGACGCGTTCGCCCGACGGATTGGAGTTCCTCGCTAACTCCTTTGAACGCTTCGTTTGTCTTCTCGTTACAACGACCAGCGTTCGCAATGGCGACGATTCGCGGCGGCGACGGTCGACAACTAAATTTTTAAACGTTGAACTTTCAAGGAGCCCAAAATGTCCGACGCTTTCGATTTCGTCGACCTCGACGACGCGCTTGTCGATTTGGATCGCGAACGCCGCTGCGGATTTTCCGAAGTCGTTTACGGAGAAGGGAAAACGATCGACGCGATTCGCCGGATCGCGCTTGCTCAGCTCGAACGCGGAATCGACGTTTTCGCCACTCGCGTTTCCCCCGAAAAGGCCGCCGCGCTCCTTCCCGAGTTCCAAGCGATCCGCCCGAACGCTTATTACAACGAAACGGCCCGCATTTTTCGCATTCCTAAACCGAGCAACGACAACAACTTACAAATCGACGCCAACGTCGAAAAAACCGAGCGCGACGCGACGCCGATCTTCCGCGGAAAAGTCGCGATCCTCACCGCCGGCACGAGCGATCTTCCGGTCGCCGAGGAAGCGCGAGAAACGGCGCTTTGGACGGGCGCGGACGTCGTTCTCGTTCAAGACGTCGGCGTCGCGGGGCCAAAACGTTTAATTGCAAAACTTCCGTTGTTCGTCGACGCCGACGCCGTCGTCGTTTGCGCCGGAATGGAGGGGGCCCTTCCCAGCGTCGTCGGCGGGTACGTTTCGGCCCCCATCGTCGCGGTTCCGACGAGCGTCGGATACGGCGCCGCGTTCGGAGGAGTCGCCGCAACCCTTGGAATGCTCAATAGTTGCGCGTCGAACGTTACCGTCGTCAACATCGACGCGGGCTTCAAAGGCGGCTACGTCGCCGGCCTGATCGCCAAGCGGGTCGCCGACGCGGCGCGCCGCGCGTTCGAACGCGGCCGCTCGTCCCAAACTTCTCAAAACGTTTAACGCCAACGTTTACGCAAGCAGAATCGTTCAAATTTTCCCAAGGAACCGCCATGTCCGCGCCAATTTCCGACGTTTCTTCGCCGACGCCCGAACAATTCCGCCGCACCGAACTGATGCTCGGCCGCGACGCGTTGGAGCGCTTGCGCGGCTCGCGCGTTTTGGTCGCGGGCCTCGGCGCCGTCGGAAGTTACGTCGTCGAAGCGTTGGCGCGCTCGGGCGTCGGTCGTTTCCGTCTCGTCGACTTCGACGTCGTTCAGCCAAGCAACATAAACCGCCAACTTTTCGCGACTTGGGAAACAGTCGGTCGCCTCAAAGCCGACGTTGCGAAAGAGCGGGTCGCGGCGATCAATCCGGAAGCGCAAGTCGAGACGCGGCCGATACTTATCAACGACAAATCAATCCCGACGCTTTTCGCAGACGATTGGGCGACGCCGCCCGATTTCGTCGTCGACGCCATCGATTCGCTCGGGCCGAAAGTCGCGCTCGTCGCGGAGGTTGCGCGTCGCGGTTTGCCGTCGATCTCGAGCATGGGCGCCGCGCTTCGCTTCGATCCGTCGCTCGTTCGCGTCGGCCGTTTGACCGACGTTTCGCATTGCCCGCTGTCGGCTCAAGTGCGCAAACGCTTGCGACGACTCGGGATAAACACGGACGACGTTCGATGCGTTTACTCGCCGGAACCGATTCGCGACCGAATGCGCGCCGCGTCCGCCGGCAACGACGGGCTCGAACGGGTCGCGCCCGCCGCGCCGCTCGACGCGTCGAACGCCGCGGCCCCCCCCGGTCGTCCGCGCAACTCGCTCGGCAGCTTGCCGACCGTCGTCGGAATTTTCGGGCTGACGATCGCTCACGAGGTTATTTCCGGTTTGATCGGCGGCTTCGATTCGTTCGAAACCCGGAATCGCGGCCGCAACGGTTCGCGTTGAAATTCGACGCCGCGACGGGCCCTTTTTTCCGCTTCTTCAGTCGCTTTTTACGCTGCGAAAACGACGAAACGCGCCGTTTTCGCAAAAAATTTTCTTATTCTCCGCCGCATCTTATTTAAAGCGCTTATTTTAACGCGCGACGCGGATTTTCGAAATCGCCCTTGACGCGTCGGGCCTAATTTGTTAGGGTTCGGGCGGGCCTCGAGCCGTTCGCGCCGGGCCGTTGCTTTTACTTCGACTCCCCCTAAATTCCGGCGACGCAAGCGTTTGCAACCGCCGCCTTTACACGACGCCATGACGCATAACGAAGCGCGACAAGAAATCGAACGTTTGACCGACGAAATTCGGCGTTGCGATCGCCTCTATTTCGTGGAGAACGCGCCCGACCGCCCCGACCACGAATACGACGCGCTCGTTAAAACATTGGAAGCGCTCGAGTTACGATTCCCCGACCTCGTTTCGCCGGACAGCCCGACGCAACGAATCGGCGACAAACTCGAGGGAAAGGCGGAAGTCGTTCGCCACGCGACGCCGATGCTCTCGATCGAAAACGTTTACAACGACGGCGAGCTTTTTGAGTTCGTCGAGTCGGCGCAAAGAGCGGTAAACGCCGAACTCGCTTGGGTTTGCGAACTCAAGATCGACGGAGTCGCGGCGTCGCTGATTTACGAAAAAGGCGTTCTGACCCGCGCCCTTACCCGGGGCGACGGCGTTTTCGGCGAAATTATCACCCCGAACGTCCGAACCATTCGCGACGTCCCGTTAAAACTTTCCGGCGATTTCCCCGATTATCTGGAAGTTCGCGGCGAAATCTACATGACGAACTCGAACCTCGACCGGCTCAACCGCGAAGGCGCCGAGCGCGCCCGGGCCGCCGGAAAAGAGTTCAAACCGTTCGCCAACCCGCGCAACTTGACCTCCGGAACGCTAAAGCAGCTCGACCCCAAGGTTTGCGCCGAACGCAACCTTCGTTTTTTCGCGCACTCGACCGGTTCCAACCCGACCGTCGTCGCGTCGACGCACTTCGAATTTATGCGAAAATTGCGCGAGTTCGGCCTCCCGACGGCGCCGTTGGCCGGGCGTTTCGCAACGTTTCGAGACGCGTTCGCCTACGTTCAGGAAATGCGCGAACGTCTTGCGGCGCTTGACTTTGAAGTCGACGGCGTCGTTCTCAAAGTCGACGATTTCGCCGCCCGCGAAGCGATCGGGTCGACGTCGAAGTTCCCAAAATGGATCGTCGCCTGCAAATTCGAGAAGTACGAAGCGCAAACCGTTGTCCGCAATATAGTTATACAGATCGGCAAATCGGGCGTCGCGACCCCTGTCGCCGAGTTGGAACCGGTCGAAATCGCCGGAACGACCGTTTCCCGGGCGACGTTGCACAACGCCGCGTTCATCGAAGAGACGGACGTTCGGATCGGCGACGCGGCGATCGTCGCCAAAGCGGGCAAAATCATCCCGAAAATCGTTCGCGTCGAATCGTATTTGCGGCCGCAAAACCCGGAACCGCCGCGATTTAGCTTTCCGAAACGCTGTCCGAGTTGCGACGCGCTCCTCGTTCGCGATCAAAGGGAAGAGGCGAAACGGGATGAAAACGGCGCGCTCGTAAAGGTCGACGGCAAAACGGTTAGAGAGTTCGTCGACGGTTCGTTCATTCGTTGTCCGAACCCGGAATGCCCGGCGCAGTTCCGCGAGCGGCTGGCCTTCTTCGCGTCGAAAGGGGCGATGGACGTCGACGGCGTCGGCGCGGCGCTTGTCGAACGGCTGACGTCGCCGATTCAAGTCGATTTATTCGACGAAGAGCCGCCGCTTGTTCGCTCGTTTGCCGACCTCTATCGTTTGACGCCGGAACAACTTACGCGTCTTGACGGAATCGAAGCCAAGTCGGCGAACAACTTAACGCAAGCGATCCAAGAAAGCAAGACGCGCGGCCCGGCCCGACTTTTGACGGCGCTGTCGATCCCCGGCGTCGGAGCGCAAACGGCCAAGGATCTCGTCAAAAAATTTCGCTCCATCGACGCGATGATGGAAGTCGAGTCGCCGGAAGACTTTACGGCGACGGAAAACGTCGGCGAAATCTTGGCGCGAAACCTGTTTCAATTTTTCCGTTCGGAAGAGGGGCGCCGAATCGTCGCGGAGCTTAAGGAACTCGGCGTCGAAACCGCGCTTCCGGCTGTTCCGAAATCGGCGGACGGCGAAAACGCGTTTGAAAATCCGCTTCCGCTCGACGGAAAAATCATTTGCGTTACCGGAACGCTTAATCGTTACGGACGCGTCGAAATCAAAGAAGCGATCGAGGCGAACGGCGGCAAAGCGGCGTCGAGCGTTTCGTCGAAGACGGATTGGGTTCTCGTCGGCGCGAAACCGGGACGGTCGAAAATTGACAAAGCGGCCGAACTCGACGTTCCCACGTTGACCGAAGAGGAGTTCGAAAAGATGATCGGCGCGACCGGAGCGGACGCCTCGAACGGCGACGCTTCCGACAAAGCCGAATCCGACGCAACCGGTTTGCTCTTCTAAATTTAGCGACCGTTTTATCGACTTTTTTTCTTGACCGACGCCGCGACGCGACGCTTCCGGACGCGGCGGCGTTTCGCCTTTTCGGCGCCGCGTCGAAGCGGAACTCTTCCGTCTTTTGAGCAAGCCTTTTTGTTTTCCGTTCGTTAAATCGACAATCAAAAAACCGTCGCGTCCTTGGGTTCGTCTCCAACGTCGGCTTCAAAATTTTGCAAAAAAAAGCGAAAAATCGACGATTTCGCTAAAAAACGCTTGCGGCGCGCAAAAAAATATCGACAATTAATGACGATTCTTCCGCTTTTGCGACGCGACGCCAAGCCGAACGTCGCCGCGGAGTCGCCGGTCGTTTTCGTTTGCGCCGCGTCCCGACGCATCCGACAAAACTCCGTCCAACACGTTTAATAACAAGCTTTAAGGAACGTTCTATGAAGAATCCCAACGTTCGCCGCTCGCTACGTTCGTCGGCGCTTTTGACGCTGGCGCTCGGTTCGCTCGCCGCGCCGACGCTTTTCGAGACCGATTTCGCCGCCGTTTTATCGACGTCGCAACCCGTTGTCGCGTCGGAGGTTAAAAGCGATTCCGCGACGTCGGAAACGCAAGAAAAAATCGGCGTTCGCCCTTACGAAATGGATTGGGCCGGTCGAACGGAGGAAGTTCGCAAGCCGCTCGTCGACTTCGAAAATCTCGACGGTTGGAAGGTCGAAGCGGTCGGCTCCGTCGCGACGTTCGAGCGAAGCCGCGAAGAGCAAATGTACGGAAAGCACGTCGGCAAGCTGACTTACAGAAAGGACGCCGCGTCGAGCGAAACGCCGATCGTTCGCGTTCGTCCGCCGAAACCGATTCCGATCGAACCCGCCGATTTCGACGCGTTTTCCTGTTGGATCGTCGGCAACAACTGGGCTTGGACGGTCGATCCCACGACGCCGCGCGCTCGGGTTTCCGCTCTTTTCCAAACCGTTGACGGACAAGAAGTTCCGCTTTATCTCGAAACGATCGACTGGCGCGAATGGTTCCTTTGTTACAAGACGATTTCCAGCGAAAGTCGCAAGCGGTTGGGCTCCGGCGCGTCGTTCAACGGATTTCTTATCGAAAACGGAACGAACTCGGAAGACCGAACTCTTTATTTCGACTCGTTTTGCGCCTTTAAAGAAGAGCTGAAACCGCTCGAATTTACGGCGCGTCCCAAGCCGGGGATCGAGCTTTTCGACGGACAGCCGCTCGGCCTAAACTCCGGCGAGGGGCGACTTCCGTTCCCGACGCGTCCGGAAACGATCCTTCCGGATTCCGCGAAGAACCTAAAGAAAGCGGCGTTCCACACTTACGGCGACGCTTACGACTTCGTTTACGAAGGAACGGACGGAACGCTCGTTTACGATTACAAACCGCAAACCGGGGATTGGTCGGACGTTACGGCGCGTTGGAACGACGCGGCGCCGTTTAAGCCGCTCGTCGGAGGCGGCGTCAATTATCTGATCGGCGACGACGGCGCGCAAGAGCCGGTCGAAAAGCGGGAATTGCTCGAAAAGAACGTCGCAAACGCTTGCGTCGCAACGCGTTGGAAGCTGTCGTCTAAAACGGCGTCGGCGGAGGTCGAGTACCGTTTCCAACTCGCCGGGAAGTCGTTGATCGTCGACGTCGTTGCGAAGGGCGGGCGGATCCCGGCGGTCGATTTCGGACGCTTCGAAGGAATCGAAAAGCCGCGAACGTTTTCTATCCCTTATTATTTATACGATTACGGTCGACGCCCGGGCGCGTTGATCTTCTCGCCTTCGACGCGTTCGAAAAAAGCGTCGAACTCCGCCGCGTCCGCCAACTCCAACGGCGACAATCTTTTCGCGTCCGGTCATATCGACTGGTACCGCAGCGGCGCGTCGTATTTGTTCGGAAAGCACGAAGTTGGTAAAACCGGCGACGGCGGCGCTTACGGCGTCGTCAACGGCGGTTCCGAATACCGAACGAAAACCGACGGAACGCGCAACGACGTTTACGAACGTTTCATTTTGACGATCTCGCCGACGTTCGAGGAAACGCTTCCGACGATCGCAAACCCGGCGTCGCCTTACAAACACGTTGCCGGCAAAGGAGTTTGGCGTTCTCACGGCGCGACGACTCGCGACGCCGACAAGAAATATTGGCGCGACGTTTGGCGCCGCGGAATGCGACGCGTCATTGTTACCGACCACGAAGTCTGCTGGCGCGACGGCGGCGAAAGTTTCACGTTCCGCACCAAACCGGCTCCTAAAAAGGGCGGCGACAAGGGTTGGATCGATTATTCGCGCTTCATGCAGGACGAGCTCGGCTTCGTTTACGGCCCGTACAATAATTTCACCGACTTCGCGCCGGTCAACGAATATTGGTCGCCGGACATGGTTTCGCGACTTCCGGACGGCTCGCTCCAACGCGCCTGGGCCCGATGCTACGCGCCGAAACCGGCTCGAGCGGTCGAGTTTTGCGAAAAATTGACGCCGATTAACGAAGCTAAGTTCCAATTTAGCTGCGCTTACTGCGACGTTCACTCGTCCGTTCCGCCTTGGACTCGCGTCGATTACGACGCCCGCGTTCCCGGCGCCGGAACTTTCATGAGCGTCTATTATCCTTACGGCGAAATTTTCCTTCTGCAGAAGAAAAATTGGGGCGGCCCGACCTATTCCGAGGGCCCGCACCACTGTTTTTACTCCGGGCTGACCGACGGAAACTACGCTCAAGACCAGCCTTACAACTTGCGCGTTAATCCCTGGCTCGTCGATTTCGACTTGCGGAAAACGCACGACCTCGAATGCAATTTCGGGCTCGGCAACATCGGCATGTTCGCGCCCGGTTATCGGCCGAAAACGCCCGACGAACAAACGGCGCTTCTCGACCGTTTCCTCGCCGGAACGCTCGCTTTCGGACACCCGGGCTTCCTGGCGCTCGACTTCGGAAGTCTCGGCGCCGCAAAGAGTTACTTCATGATTCAGCAGATCGCGGCGCGATACACGCAGGTTTCGGCGACGACGATCCGCTACTTCGACGCCGCCGGAAACGCGCTCGACACAAGCGCCGCGCTTGCCGCCGACGTTGTGAAACGTTCGCAAGTCGCGGTCGAATACGCCGACGGAACGACGGTCGTCGCGAACGGTTCGGAAAAAGAAAACCTCGAAACGACGCGCGGCGGCCGCAAGATTTCGCTTCCTCCAAACGGTTACGTCGCTTGGACTTCCGACGGAGAAATTCTCGTCGAGTCGCGCCTTTCCGACGCCGGAAACCGCTTCGATTACTGCGCGTCGCCGGAGTACGTTTATCTCGACGGTCGAGGCGTTTGGACCGTCTGCGAACGCGCTTGCGGGGCGGGGGCGGGCGTTTGCCGAATTTTGGACGCAAACTCTTTTGAGATCATTCCTTACGACGGAGCGGAACTCGGGTTCAAGATCGCCGACGCCGACGAAACCGTCGCGGCGGTCGCGCTCAATTACGAAGGCGAAGAGATCGGCGAAGCGCAAGTTCGCCGCTCGCGCGGATTTACGTTCGTCGTTCCGGTCGACGGGGCGTTCTCCTACCGCTTGACGAAAACGCCCGCAAACGCCGCGACGACAACCGGTTGCGAACGCTGGAGTTGCGATCGCTTTCAAGTCGCGCCGGGCGAAACGGTCGTTTTGCGCCGTCTAAACGACGAAACGACCGAATTTACGATACCGCAAGACGCGGCGGCGGGCTCGCGGATCTGGGCCGAGCCGGAAGCGGGTTCCTTCGTCGATTTTATCGTCGCAAACGCCGTAGACGCGGACTTTGCGTTCGACTCGAAGAACAACGTTTTGAACGTCGCGTTGAAAACGGCGACGCCGCGCGCCGTCGGGACGCTCTCCGTCGAATTCGGCGCTCAAAAATTCTCCAAGTCGTTTGATTTCAACGGTTCGGAAACGGCGCGTCTCGTTTTTGAGCTCGCGGCGCCGGAAGCGATCGGAACCGAAACGGCAAAAGCGACGATCGTCGCGACTCCGCCGCAGGGAAATCCGATCGAAGTCGTTTATTCGTTGGAGTTTGAAACCGCGGCGCAGTTCGTTCCTTTTGAAACGCTCGACTTTGGAGCGTCGGACGGCAAGGCGTCGGCGAACGTCGAAATTTCGACCTATCTCCAACGTCGAGGCGAAGTTCCGTCGGCGTCGTTCGCCAATTCCGGCGCGGTCGCGGCGTTCCAGACGGGTCAATCTTGCGGCGGGGACGTTCGCGCGGGCCATTTTCTCCATCCGCCGTATATGGGCGGCGCGACCGGGCGAACGTATCTCCGCTTCGATTTTGAAGTTCCGACCGAACCGTCGGCGTTTCGCGTCGACGTCGGCAAGAAAGACGGCAGCGACGTCGGGGACGGGCTCCTTTTCCAACTCGCGGTCGCGACGTTCGCCGACGACGGCTCGATTTCCAACGAGCAAACCCTTGCGGAATCGACGGTTGCGACGCACGAATGGCGGCCGTTTGAAGCCGATTTAAGCGATTTCGCCGGAAAGAAAATATCGCTCCTTCTCGTCGCCGACGTCGGGAAGCGCGACGATTCGTCCGGCGACTGGGGCGTCGCGTCGAATCCGCGTCTCGAATCGCCGGAAACGACGCGGGTTCGCCGTTTAAAGCAAGCCGCCGCCGTTAAGTAAGCTCGCCAAGAACGAAAAAACGCGGCGAACGTCTCGTCCGAACGTTCGCCGCGTCAAGGCTTTATCGCGTCGTTCACTCGGCGTAACGCGCCGTCGACGCCGACGCGCGGCGGCGAAGTCTCGACGCTTCCACGCGACTCTTTTTCACGCCGTTTCCGTTTTCGTAACAGGACGCCAACGTTCTCAGCGCGTCCGCCTCGTCCATATCCGCGGCGCGTTTCAAATATTCGACCGCTTTTTTCGCGTCTTTCTCGTATCCTAAACCGCCGTATAAATAGGCTAAGCCGATACGCGTTACGGCGCTCGAATCGTTGGCTCGCGCCGCCTCCTCGTAAAGTTTCGCCGCTTCCGCTTCGTCCGCCTCTACGCCGATCCCGTTCTCGTAACAACGCGCCAAGTAATACGCGGCCTCCGAACACGCGCCTTCGCGTCCTTTGCGGAAGAACTCGATCGCTTTCGCGTCGTCTTTTTCAACGTTCGGAACGTCATGCCATCCGCTCGAGTAGATCGCGCCCAAGAGCGCGGCGGCCGACGCGCAACCTCTTGCGCAGGCTTTTTCCAACAATTGGATCGCCTTCGCGCCGTCCCGCTCGACGCCGTCGCCGTACGCGTAACAATAAATTCCCAAGTTGCTCATCGCCGTCGGCAGGCCGCGTTCGGCGGCGCGCGCCCACCACTCCGCGGCTTTTTTACTATCGCGCTCCGTCCCGGAACCGTTGAAATAATAACATCCTAACGAGTCCATCGCGTCGACGTCGCCGTCGTCGGCCAGTTTTTGAAAACCTTCGAACGCTAAACGACGGTACTCGTCTCCCTTCTTTTCGTCGCGTTTCACCCCCAGGCCCTGAGAGTAACACGCCGCCAACACGCCGTAAGCCAGCGGATCGCCTTGTCGCGCCGGTTCCTGCGCCAAACGAAACGCCTCCGCCGCGTCGACCTCCACGCCCGGCGCGCCTTCCATTCGTATTACGCCCAGATAAGCGCGAGCGGCGATATTTCCCGCGGCGTCCGCTTGCGTCAACAACTCGAACGCCTTCGCCCTGTCGATATTTTGCCCGTTTTCCCCCAAAAGCGCTTCGCGCCCCCGACGCAACAGGAACTCGGCGTCGCTCGTCTTCGGTTCGACCAGCCAAAAGTCGACGCCCTTAAATTCCTGGAACGGCGTTTGATCTTTCCCAAACGTTTTGCTCACAAACGCTTGCGTTTTTTTAGACACGTAAGAACACGCGTTCAAAAACGAAACGCCGCCGTCGGCCGTCGCGGCTTTTCCCTCGAGCCCTTCGATCAGATAATGCGTGAAGACGCCGCCGCCCCGGCCCAGCGCCGGGTGCTCGTAACTCAACTGGCCCGAGTCGCAACTTTGCAAAAACGCAAGCCCCGACGCGTCCGCCCGAGCAAACCCGCGTTTTTTCGCCGCGTCGTCGACGTTTTTCGCGCTCGCCGTTTCGCGACACGCGTCGACGACAAGCATCTTGAATCGCGCCTTCGAATTGCGCAAAGCTTCGGCGACGTCGTTAATTACGATCGCCGTTTCCTTCTCGACTACCGGCGGACTCACGCTAAAATCGACTTTCACGTCCATCGGACAAAACGCCGCGACGCCGTCTCGCGTCTCAAACCCGTGTCCGGAAAACGAAACGAAAATCGCCGAACTCTCGTCGGCCTTCGCGACGATTTCCTCGAACGCCTTCATAATATTCTCTTTCAACGGGTATTCGTTAACGTTGACGCTCGTGAAAAAAACTTGAACGCTCTCCTCGGGAAACCCGATTTTCACCAACGTTTCTTTCAACGCGAGAGCGTCGGCAGCCGCGTAATTCAACGGAGTCAAACCGTTTAAATACTGGTTGACCCCGACCAGAAGCGCGAAACATTTCGTCGGACTTTTATCGAGCGTTTCGGCGGTCAGATTCCGCGCCCCGGCGTTCGTCGGTCGAGCGTCGTCGGCGCGAACGAACGTCGCCGCCAAACACGCGACGCCGAGCGCAAAGGTTGCGGCCAATCGCCGCCAACGTAGTTTCCGCAGTATTCTTTTTGAAATTTGTATCGCTATTTTCCCAAACGGCCCAAACACTAAAACAGGTTTTTCGTCGGAGAGAACCGAACCGCCGCGTCGAGTCGACGCCGCGATTCGTTCGCCGTCCGAAACGCTTATTCGCTAAGTTCCAATTTTTCAACGCGTTCACGATACACTTGCGCCTTCGCTTCGTCCGCCTCGACGCCAAGCTTGCCGTCGGCGTAGACTTCCGCCAGAATCTCCAACGCGCCGACGTTGTCCGAGTCGCCGAACCTTTCGAGCAATTGCAACAGATCGGCGTCGCTCGGCCCGCCTTCGGCTCCCTGTTCGCGACGCTCGTAAAGGAAGAAAAGGGACTCCTCGTCGCCCAACTCCACCGCAATACGCCGCCAATTCAAGCTTTCCGTCATATCCGCCGGCGTTTCGAACCAGCCGTTCGCTCGCCAATCGGCCAAATACTTCGCCGCGTCGACGCACCCCTGCTCGGCGGCCTTAACGCAGAGCTCCAACGCTTTGGCGACGTCTTTTTCACAACCGATCCCGTTCGCGTAATTCACGCCAAGATTATACGTCGCGTCGGCGTCCCCGGCTTCGGCGGCTTTTTGATACCATTCGTTCGCCTTCGCCCAACTCTGGTCGACGCCGTTACCATTCGCGTAATTACGGCCGAGATTAAACATCGCGAGGACGTTTCCGGCTTCGGCGGCTTTTTGATACCATTCGTTCGCCTTTTCCCAGCTTTGTTCAACGCCGTTACCGTTCGCGTAATTAAGGCCGAGATTAAACATCGCGACGGCGTTTCCGGCGTCGGCTGCTTTTTGATACCATTCGTTCGCCTTTTCCCAGCTTTGTTCAACGCCGTTACCGTTCGCGTAATTAAGGCCGAGATTAAACATCGCGACGGCGTTTCCGGCGTCGGCTGCTTTTTGATACCATTCGTTCGCCTTTTCCCAGCTTTGTTCAACGCCGTTCCCGTTCTCGTAATTGTAGCCGAGCCCAATCATCGCGCCGGTATTTCCGGCTTCGGCGGCTTTTTGATACCATTCGTTCGCCTTCTCCCAGTTTTGCTCGACCCCTTTGCCGTTCTCGTAATTGTAGCCAAGCGCCGCCATCGCGACGACGTCTCCGACGTCGGCGGCTTTTTGCAGCCATTCGTTCGCTTTTTCGTTATCCTGTTTAAAACCGATCCCGTTCGCGTAATTGTCGGCGAGAACTTCCATCGCGACGGCGTCCCCGGCTTCGGCGGCTTTTTGCAACCATTCGTTCGCTTTTTCGTTATCCTGTTCAAAGCCGACTCCGTTCGCATAATTGGCGGCGAGAGCTTTCATCGCGACGGTATCTCCGGCCTCGGCGGCTTTTTGATACCATTCGTTCGCCTTTTCGTTATCCTGTTCCAATCCGAGGCCCGCTTGACAACGGACGCCAAGCATGCACATCGCGACGGCGTCCCCGGCTTCGGCGGCTTTTTGAAACCATTCGTTCGCCTTCTCCTCGCTTTGTTCGACGCCGCGCCCCAACTGATAGTTAAACCCAAGCGCCGCCATCGCGTCGGAGTCTCCGGCTTCGGCGGCTTTTCGATACCATTCGTTCGCCTTTTCCCAATCGTTCTTCACCGCGTAATTTGCGGCGAGCGTTCGCATCGCGGCGGCGTTTCCAGCGTCGGCGGCTTTCAGATTCCATTCGTCCGCCTTCTCGTAATCGTCCTCCACCTCGTAATTGTTGGCGAGCGTCCGCATCGCGACGGCGTTTCCGGCTTCGGCGGCCTTTTGATACCACTCGTTCGCCTTCTCCTCGCTTTGTTCGACGCCGCGCCCCAACTGATAATTAAACCCAAGCGCCGTCATCGCGTCGGAGTCTCCGGCTTCGGCGGCTTTTCGATACCATTCGCTCGCCTTCGCGTGATCTTGTTTAACACCGGCGCCCTTCGCGTAATTAACGCCGAGAGCTTTCATCGCGGCGGCGTCCCCGGCTTCGGCGGCTCTTTGCAACCATTCGTTCGCTTTTTCGTTATCCTGTTTAAAGCCGACCCCCTTCGCGTAATTTGCGGCGAGAGCTTTCATCGCGACGATATCTCCGGCCTCGGCGGCTTTTTGAAACCATTCGTTCGCCTTCTCCCAGCTTTGCTCAACGCCGGCGCCCTGCGCGTAATTTGCGCCAAGGACAGCCATCGCGCGGAGACTTCCGGCTTCGGCGGCTTTTCGGAACCATTCGTTCGCCTTCGCGTGATCTTGTTTAAAACCGACGCCCTGCGCGTAATTGGCGCCGAGATGAAACATCGCGCCGGTATTTCCAGCTTCCGCGGCTTTTCGGAACCATTCGTTCGCCTTTTCCCAGCTTTGCTCAACGCCGGCGCCCTTCCCATAATTACGGCCAAGACAAAACATCGCGCCGGTATTTCCAGCTTCCGCGGCTTTGAGGTACCATTCGTTCGCCTTTTTCCAGCTTTGCTCAACGCCGTTACCGTTCCCGTAATTCACGCCGAGATTCCGCATCGCGGCGGCGTTTCCAGCTTCGGCGGCTTTGAGGTACCATTCGTTCGCCTTTTTCCAGCTTTGCTTAAAGCCGTTACCGTTCGCGTAATTCACGCCGAGCCAATTCATCGCGTAGGCGCACCCGGAATCCGCCGATTTGCGTAGCCACGCGCCGCCTTCCTCGACTTTTTTTTCCACGCCTTCGCCGTTGACATACATGCAACCGACGCGCGCCGACGCAAGCGAATCGCCCGCTTCGGCCAGACGCAACATATTTTCAAAAGCCGCCTTACGATACTCTTCCGCCTTCGCTTCGCTCTTGAGCGGCCCGGCGGACGCGTAAATATCTCCCAACGTCCCTTGCGCAAACGGATTGCCGAGATTCGCCGGCTTTTGCGCAAGCGCGACGATATCCTCGTAATAGACGCTTCCGGAATATTGCCGTTCCTGACGCCGCGCCAACGCGACTTCCGCCTGAGCGTTGAGCGAACCGAGGTTCATCGCTTCTTCGAGAAGCTCCAAACCGCGTTTGCAATCGACTTTAACGCCGTTCAAACCAAAGTAAAGCGCCCGACCTTCGAGGTAAAGACGCTCCGACGTCGCGGAAGACCGCGGCGCGGACGGAACATTCGACGCGACGGCGCTCGTCCGCGGCTTGACAATATTGAAGTCTTCGCCTTGAAATTCGACGTAAGGCGTCTGCAACTGCTGCAATTCGTTTTTCACAAAGTTTTTAGTTTTGCGGCTTACGTACGAGCACATCTCCATGAACGACACCCCGCCGTCCGCGCGCTCCGAGTTTTTCCCCGAAAGCCCTTCGATCAAAAA
Organism: uncultured Planctomycetaceae bacterium; assembly: GCA_964539525.1. Lineage (GTDB taxonomy): Bacteria > Planctomycetota > Planctomycetia > Pirellulales > Thermoguttaceae > RUG369. The sequence goes on from CAZIJJ010000009.1 coordinate 69,818, forward strand.
GTGCGTGAAGACGCCCTGCCCTTTTCTCCCGTCCTCCGACTCGAAATCGGAGAACTCCCAACTCGCCTGCCGAGATTTGCAACTCTGCAAAAACGCAAGCCCTTCGACGCTCGGCGGAGCGAACGACCGTTTGGCGAAGTCGAGATCTTTCGCTCCCGCGGACGTGCGGCAAGCGTCGACGACAAGCATCTTAAAGCGCGCTTCGGAATCGCGCAAACGTCCCGCTATGTCGTCGATCAGGATCGCCGTTTCCTTCGTTACGACCGGAGGATCGACGCTTAAATCGACTTCCACGTCTTCCGGACAAAACGCCGCCTTGTCGCTCGTTTCAAACCCGTGCCCGGAAAAGAAAACAAAAATCGTCGAATCCTCGTCGGCGCTCGCGAGTATTTGAGAGAACGCCCTCATAATTTTCGCCTTCTCCGGTCGTTCCGACGGTCTGCGACTCGTAACAAAAAGAAAAACGCCCTCCTCGGGAAATCCGATCTCAAGCAACGTTTTCTTCAACGCGAGCGCGTCGGAAGCTGCGAAACGCAACGGCGGCAAGCCCTTGCCGTCTTCGCTTTCACAGGCGTATTCGTCGACCCCGACCAGGAGCGCGAAACATTTTCCCGGGCTTTTATCGATCGCTTCTTTGGCGTCGAGCCCGCTTTCTTCTTCCCAACTCGTCGTTCCCTCGACGCTCATGCTCCGCGCCCCGGCGGTCGTCTGTCGAGGATAATCGGCGCGAACGAACGCCGCCGCCAAACACGCGACGCCGAGCGCAAAGGTTGCGGCCAATCGCCGCCAACGTAGTTTCCGCAGTATTCTTTTTGAAATTTGTATCGCTATTTTCCCAAACGGCCCAAACACTAAAACAGGTTTTTCGTCGGAGAGAACCGAACCGCCGCGTCGAGTCGACGCCGCGATTCGTTCGCCGTCCGAAACGCTTATTCGTTAAGCGCCAAATTTTCAACGCGTTCGCAACGTTCCCGCGCCTTCGCTTCGTTTGGTTCGACGCCAAGCTCGCCGTCGCAAGTCATTCCCGAGCTTCGGCTTCGGCGGCCTTTCGTCGCCATTCCTTCGCTTTCTCCAAGTTTTTCTCGACCCCGCGCCCCCGTTCGTAATTATCGGCGAGGTTGCGCATCGCGGCGGTATTTCCGGCGTCGGCGGCTTTTTGCAACCATTCGTTCGCCTTCGCGTAATCTTGTTTAAAACCTCGCCCCATGTTATAACTACCGCCGAGATTATTCATCGCGGCGGTATTGCCGGCTTCGGCGGCTTTGAGGTACCATTCGTTCGCCTTGTCGTAATCTTGCTCCAAACCGGCGCCGTTAGCGCGCTTGTAGCCCAGATTATTCATCGCGGCGGTATTTCCGGCCTCCGCGGCTTTGAGGTACCATTCGTTCGCCTTCGTCCAGCTTTGTTCGACGCCGACGCCGTTGTCGTAACTGTAGCCGAGATCATTCATCGCGGCGGTATTTCCGGCTTCCGCGGCTTTTCGGCGCCATTCGTTCGCCTTCGTCCAGCTTTGTTCGACGCCGGCGCCGTCCTCGTAATTGTAGGCGAGATTCGCCATCGCATAGATATTTCCGGCTTCGGCGGCTTTTCGGAACCATTCGCTCGCCTTTTTCCAGCTTTGCTCAAAACCGGCGCCCTGCGCGTAACGGACGGCGAGCCAATTCATCGCGCAGGCGCACCCGGAATCCGCCGATTTGCGCAGCCATGCGCCGCCTTCTTTAACGTTCTTTTCCGCGCCTTCGCCGTCGATATACATGCCGCCGACGAACGCCGCCGCAAGCCAATCGCCCGCTTCGGCCAGCCGCGACATACTCTCAAAAGCCGCCTTACGATAATCTTCCGCCTTCGCTTCGCTCTTGAGCGGCCCGTCGGACGCGTAAATATCCCCCAACGTCCCTTGAGCGAACGGATTGCCGAGATCCGCCGGTTTTTGCGCAAGCGCGACGATATCCTCGTAATAGACGCTTCCGGAGTTTTGCCGTTCCTCGTAACGCGCCCTTGCGACTTCCGCCTGAGCGTTGAGCGAACCAAGTTCCATCGCTTCTTCGAGAAGTTCCAAACCGCGTTTGCAATCGACTTTAACGCCGTTCAAACCAAAGTAAAGCGCCCGACCTTCGAGGTAAAGACGCTCCGACTCCGCCGAAGATCGCAGCGCGGACGGCAAAAAGTCCGACGGGGAAAACGAAACGCCGTCGGAAGCCGCGGGCGTCGAAGCCGACGTCGCTTCGGCGACGACCTTTTGCGCGGCGCCGCGGATCGCGTCTTCCGAAAACTCGCCCGACTCGCGCAACTTTTCGACGACGCGATCCGCAATCTTGTCAACGAGTTCGTCCGACAAATCGCCGGAAGTCGACGGAACCGCGACGACTCGATCGCGCCAAGGAGCGCAGCCTCGCTCGAAGCCGATCGCCGCCGCCCCCAAAAGTCCCAGCGCCGCCGCCAACGTCAGCGCCGTTCGAAGACCGCTTCGTTTGCCGTTTTCCCATCTTATTTTCGTCGTCATTTTTCTACATTCCGCATCGTCGATAAAATTTTCATAAAGCGCGCGTTTCCCGTTTAACGCGCCAATTACCCAATATCGATTATCGGAAAATCTTTCGCCGATCCCTACCCAAAAACATTCCGGTTTTCGTCGTTCTCGCCGATCAAAAGCCAAACGCCATCCGCTTCTACCGCAACAGTTTGCAAAGCGAAGTCGCCGTTTTCCCCCGCCAAACGATTATCAAACGTTTTTCCGTCAAAAGATCGATAATCCGCTTAACCGTTCCAGACGGCTCGTCCAAACCGCTCCATTTTCATTCAAACGGCCGCGGTTTTCCGACTCCAAGAGAAACGCGACGGAAAAAATCGCCCCGAAATTCCGCTTTTTTTGAAAAAAAACTTCCCACGCGGGAAAAAATCGTTTATAATGAGCGCGGCGGCGCTCGAAACGTCGGCGTCCGTTCGTCCTTTCTCGCTCTTTTTCACCCAATTCCCGACAAAACGTCGTTTCGCTCGCGACGGAGACGGCGTTTTTTCGGCGGAGTTCCTTAAATGTCCGACAAAAAATACGATATCGGCCTCGTCGGCGCCGGGGTCATGGGCCAAAATCTCGCCCTCAACATGGTCGACCGCGGCTTCAGCGTCGCCGTTTACGACCTCGCGGCCTCGCAAACCGACAAATTCCTCGCCCAAGACGAAGCGAAGTCGAAAGGCGACGCGCTGACCGGCGCTTACTCGCTTGAAGAGCTCGCGTCGAAACTGACGAAACCGCGCAAAATCCTGATGATGGTTACCGCGAAAGACCCGATTCCGACGCTCGAAACCGCGCTTTATCCGGATCTCGCCCCGGTCGACGCCGTTCTCGACGCGCTCCTCCCGAGTCTCGAGCCGGGCGACGTCGCGATCGACGGCGGCAACACGCACTTCAAAGACACCGAGCGCCGCGTTAAATTCCTCGCCGAACGCGGGATACGTTTCGTCGGAAGCGGCGTCTCCGGCGGAGAAGAAGGCGCCCGCAAAGGCCCGAGTCTCATGCCCGGCGGCGACCCGGAAGCTTGGCCGCTCGTTCGGCCGATTCTCCAAGCGATTTCGGCGAAAGTCGGCCCGAACAACGACGTTCCGTGTTGCGATTGGATCGGAAACGGCGGCGCCGGGCACTACGTCAAAATGACGCACAACGGCGTCGAATACGGCGACATGCAGCTCATCGGCGACGCTTACTGGATCCTCAAAAACGCCGTCGGAGCGACGAACGAAGAACTCGCCGAAATTTTCAGACGCTGGAACCGCGAAGAGCTCGACAGCTATCTGATCGAAATCACCGGCGATATTTTCACCGCCGTCGACCCCCAAACCAAAGCCGGGCTCGTCGACGTTATTCTCGACGCGGCCGGAGCGAAGGGAACCGGCAAGTGGATGAGCCAACACGCGCTCGACCTCGGCGTCCCGAGTTCGCTCGTTACCGAAGCGGTTTACGCGCGGTCGATCTCGTCGCTCAAAAAGGAGCGCGTCGCCGCCGCCCGCGTCCTTTCCGGCCCGACGAACGCTCGTTATTCCGGCGACCGAAACGAGTTTATCGATCAGGTAAAACAAGCGCTTTACGCGTCGAAAATTTGCAGTTACGCGCAAGGATTCGCCCAACTTCGCGCCGCCGCCAAAGAGTTCGGCTGGACGCTCGACCTGGGTCGGATCGCGCTCCTTTGGCGCGGCGGTTGCATCATTCGCGCCGCTTTCCTCGAACGGATCAAAGAAGCGTTCGACGAAAACCCGGATCTCGAAAACCTGCTTCTCGCGCCCTATTTCAAAGCGGCGGTCGAAAAAGCGCAACCCGCTTGGCGCAACGTCGTTAAAACGGCGTTCGAACTCGGAATCCCGGCGCCCGGCTTCGCGACCGCGTTGACGTATTTCGACGCGCGGCGCTCGGAACGCCTCCCGGCGAACCTTGTTCAAGCGCAACGCGACTACTTCGGCGCCCACGGTTTCAAACGCGTCGACGACGAAACCGGCGCCCTCCGACACGCCGATTGGAACGCCCTCAAAAAATAACGGCGACGCGTTGACGTCCGCACGCTCCGTTCCTTGCGACGGTCGCCGTTTGCGCGGCCGTCGCGGCGTTTTTCGCGTCTTCGCAAACCGCCCGTTTTCTTTATCTTCGCCATTTTAAACTCGCCGTAATCTTTTCGACAAAAAAACGGCGCGAACCGCGAAAATCGTTGACGCGGCCCGTTCGTTCCAGTAAAATAAAGGCGCGAAAACCGATTCGCAACCGTTTCGTCCATTTTCTCCGTCCCTCAAACGCAAGGAACCGACGATGCCCGCGAAAACCGCCTTTAAAACCGCTTTATTTTCCGCAATTTCAACGTTTGCGCTTCTCGCCTCGCCGCCGACGACGAACGCCGACGCGCCGTCCGTTCGGATTTGGCCGGTCGATCCGCATTTGAAAATCTTCGCCGACGCCAAGCCGACCGACGCCGCGCCGCTCGTTCTGCAAGCGGCCCGCAACGAATACGAATCGGGCCAATTCGGACTCCTCGCCGACGCCGACGTCGCCGACCTCGCGCTCTCCGTCTCCGACCTGACGAACGCCGACGGCGCGAAAATCGACGCGTCGAACGTTCGACTGCGACCGATCGGAACGATTCCCGTTACCAAAAACACGCCGGGCGCCGACGCGATCGCCGTTCGCAAAGCCCCGTTCGACGCTCCGGACGTTCTCCGCGAAGAAACGACGCTCGCCGTCAAAGCGCAAACCGCTCGGGGCGTTTGGGTTACGCTCTTCGTTCCTCGCGAAACGGCGCCGGGTCGCTACTCCGGAACGATCGCCGTCGCTTCCGACGAAACGCGGGTCGAGCTTCCGCTTGAAGTCGAAGTTTTTCGTTTCGAACTCCCGCAAAAACGCAACTTATGGTCGACGAACTGGTTTTCGCCGGGCAACTTCGCCAAGGAAGCGGGCGTCGACTTCAGGTCGGAAGAATTTTGGCCGGTTCTGGAACGTTATTTCCGCAATATGGCCGAACACCGCCAAAACGTCGTTTACGTCTACTGGCGCCCGGGCGACGGCTTCTTGAAGGCGACCCGCTCGAAAGACGGCGCCTGGAACGTCGACTTCACCCGGCTCGAACGCTACCTTAAACTCGCGGAAGAAACCGGCGTCGGCGAACGGTTCGAACTCGTTCATCCCGGCGGAATCAACCGCGCCGACCACACGATAAACTGGGCCGGCGGCTACGTTTACGACGAAGCGCAAAACAAAAACGTTTGGCTCGCCTCCGAGGAATGGCTCGAACCGGTCTTGAGCCGCCTCGAAGCGTATCTCGCCGAAACGGGCCGAATCGACCGCTGCATGATCCACGTCGCCGACGAGCCGTTCCGCGAAGACCTGCCCGCCTGGCGCGCCGCGTCGCGACGGATTCGCGAAATCGCCCCGAAATTGAAGCGGATCGACGCGATCGAATCGACCGATTTTGTCGGCGACCTCGAAATTTGGGTTCCGAAACTCTCGCACTTCGACCGTTGGCGCGAATTTTACGAAGAAGTCCGCGCCGACGCCGACGCCGCGTCCGACGTTGAATTTTGGTACTATATTTGTTGCCATCCTTACGGCGAACGCTACCCGAACCGCTTTATGGATCTGCCCGGCTCCCGGATCCGCTCGCTTCATTGGCTGAATTACGCGGACAACTTAACCGGTTATCTTCACTGGGGTTACAACTACTGGGGCGACGATCCGTTCGGCGCTCCGACCGAAAAATACGGCCCCGGCGACACGCACGTCGTTTACCCCGGCCCGCTCGACTCGATCCGTTGGGAGTTGGAACGCGAAAGCGCCGAGGATTACGAATATTTCGTTTTGCTCGAAAATCTAATTAACGACGTTAAAAAGAGTTCCGGCGCCGACTTGCGTTGGTTGAACGCCAAACGACGCTCGCTCGAACTCGTTCGCCGCGCCGTTAAATCGCCCGCCGACGTCGCGCTCGACCCGGCCGTCTTCGTCGAAACGCGCCTCGAACTGGCTCGCGAAATCGAGTCGCTGACGAACGGCCCGCGTTTGCTCGTCCAAACGTTCCCCGGCGACGGCGCGACGCTCGTTCCGGGCCCGGTCGTTATCGAGTTTTACGGCTTGACGGAACCCGGCGCGACCGTCGCGATCGGCGGAAAATCGGTCGAAGTTCGCCCCGACGGGACGTTCGAATATTCGAGTTGGCAAGAAAAAACCGGCGCGGTCGAAATCGTCGCGACGACGCCCGACGGTCGAACGGCGAAAACGATTCGACGTTTCGTCGCGGCGGAACCGACGGCGAAATAAAGCCGCTCGCCCCCCGATCGCGGGACGCCCGCCGTTTGCCGTCGACGCGTCCCGTTCGTTTTTCCGCTTTTTTCAGCGATGTTAAGGAGATTCCCCGATGAAAATTTCAACGTTCCGACGGGTCGTCGCGGCGGCGCTCGTCGCGGCGCTCGGCGCCTTCCAATTCGACGCGTTTTCGTCCGCCGACGAACCGACGCCGAAAAAACGCTTAACGAAAGAGGAAATCGTCGACGACCTGACGTCGCTGATCAAATATCCGGAAATTAACGACTTGCCGAACGTCCGCGATTACGAGCGGCTGACGCGAACGGTCGAAATCGACGGCAAACAACGCGTCGTTTGGACCGACGCGATCCAGGCGGCGCTCGACGAGAAAAAGGGCGTTTACCTTCCGAAATCGGACGAAATTTATTACCTCGACGACCCGATTTATCTCGATTCCGACGCGACGATCGCCGCCGCCCCGGAAGCGCGGATTCACGCCGTCCCGGATTTGAACGCCTGCATGTTGCGCAATCGCCGAATGCTCCCGGGCCGCGTTCGCCCGGTTAGCCTCGACGACGACGCGACGCGCGATTTCCGCATCGTCGTCGACGGCGGGATCTGGTCGCAGGAAAAATCTCATCGCGCCGAAGGAGACGGCGCCTCCGACCGCCGGGCTTCGATCCCCGGCTCGGCGGGCGTTTTCCTCTTCTCGAACGTCGCCGATCTTTCGATCACCAACGTCAGAATCGAAAAGGGCGCGCCGTTCGCAATCCACGTTTCGAACGCTCGCAACGTCTTCGTTTCGGACGTCGCGGTCGAGACGAATTGCGACGGCGTCCACTTCAACGGCCCCCTTTCCCGCGCCGTTATTCAAAATCTCGATTGCGTTCGCACCGGCGACGACTGCGTCGCGCTCAACGCTTGGGATTGGCCGCAAAGCGGGCCCGCGCTCGGCCCCGTCGACCGCGTTTTGGTGCAAAATTGCCGCTCGGTTTCCGGCTCGCTCAAAGACGTTCGCCTTCTCCCCGGCGTCCTCGTCTACCCGGACGGAACGACGGTCGACTGCCCGATCTCCAACGTCGTTTTGCGCGACCTGGAAGGCTTCGATTACTTCAAAATGTACGCGCAATCGCCCGCCGGTCGACAAAGCGAATGCCGCGTCGGAACCCTCGAAAACATTTACGTCGACAACGTCCGCGCAACGCTCGAATGCCCGTCGACCGCCGGTTGGGACGACGACTTTTACGGCGTCGCGCCGCCGAACAAAGTCAACCCGATCGCGCCGATCAGCATCCTTTCGAACGCGCGCAATTTAACGTTCGAAAATCTGACAATCGCCAAGCCGGAAGGGAACGCCTGCTTGATTTACGTCGGCCCGGAATGTCTCGAATTTTGGGTCGGTTCCGGCGAAGACCGACGCCCGATCGACGTTTTTATGAGCGACGCGACTTGCGTCGTCGAAAATATCGAACTGAAAAACGTTCGTTTCGCCGACGGAACGCCGGTTCCGAATCCGGAAAAACTCGTTCGAGCGGTCAAACTCAGCCGCAACCCGAAATATCCGAAGGAATCCCCGCGCGGCGGCGACGGAGGCGGCGAAGTCCGACGCGTCGACGTTCTCCAATAACGCTTCCCGAAAACGGCGGCGGGTCGTTTTCCGTCGTCGTTTTTCGTTTCCCATTTTGCCCGTTTTAACCGTCTTCCCCGTTTCATCGTTCAAAATGCTTGAAATCGAAATGAAGTTCCGCGTTCCGGACGCCGACGCTTACGAGCGGCGCCTTCGGAACGATTTTTCGCTCGACTTCGACGCGCCGCGCTCCGAAATCGACCTCTTTTTCCGCAACGAAACCGCCGGGTTCCCGACCGAAGGCAAGTGCCTGCGAATCCGCCGTCAAGACCGCCGCTTGGCCGCGACGTTCAAAGGGCCGCGCCTCGACCCGAAAGCGAAAATCCGCGAAGAAATCGAGTTGCCGCTCGGCCCCGCGCTCCCCCCCGACGCCGACGAAGCGACCGTCGAGCAAGTCCGCGGCGATTGGATCCGCTTCTTCGAACGACTCGGATTCGAACCCGGGCCGACCGTCTCGAAACGCCGCCGAACCGCTCGGCTTTCGTTCGAAAACCGCGCGTTCGAAATCGTTTTGGACGAAGTTCCGCCGCTCGGCTTCTTCACCGAAATCGAGACGATCGCGCCGCCGGAAGAACTCGAAACCGCCCGCCGAACGACGTTCGCGTTGGCCGAACGCCTGGGACTCGCCGAACCGATCCCGACGAGTTACCTCGCGCTCCTCCAAAACGCCGCGTCGGACGAGGAACTTTGACGGAACTTCTCGCCGCGAAAACGCCCCTTATTAATAAGGGCGACGCCGCGCCGACCGAAAAACCGTCCCGAAACCGCCGTTTCGCCCGAAAAATCGTCCCGACTCAAGCCGGGCTAATTGGCAAAATTTACCTAAACGGCAGTTTCTTGAGAAAATTTAGAAAAATTTTCAATTTTAGGGCGTTTCACGCTCGACGCCGCGCCCTCCCCGGATTATCATTTATAATGGTACGACATAAAATTTCCGCCGTTTCCGCAAAATTTCCCGGAAACGGCGCGTCGAGAGTCGCCGACGTTTCAAACGGGCGCCTTTCGTCGTCGACCGCGGCGCTCGGCAGTCGGGAGCCGCGTCGCGGACTTTACGCGAATTGAAAACACATCGTCGAAACTTTACGAACGCGTCTCGGAGGAATTCGAATGAAATTGGGAATGTTCCATTTAGTGTTGTCGTTGGCGGCGGTTCTTCCGTTGGCCGTCGTTCAAGCGAAAGCGGCGGAACCCGTCGACGAATCGCAAGCGATCGAACTCTTCCAGGCGATGGAAGACGGGCTCGTCGAAGTGAAGTTGGTCCCGAAAAACTCGCTTGAAAGCAGCATTAGCGTTACGAATAAAACGAACCGTCCGATCGTCGTCGACATGCCGTCGGCGTTCGCGGGCGTCCCGGTTCTCGCGCAACCGCCGATGGGCGGGTTCGGCGGAGGCGGGTTCGGCGGCCCCGGCGGAGGCGGATTTGGCGGCCCCGGCGGAGGCGGATTCGGCGACGACATGGGTCGCGGCGGACGCGGCGGACGCGGCGGGATGGATTCCGGTCGCGGCGGCGGGAACTCCGGCGGCAACCAATCGATCGGCGGCGGCATGGGCGGCGGTCGCATGGGCGGTATGGGCGGCATGGGCGGTCGTCGCGGCGGCGGCATGTTCTCGATCGCGCCGAACAAAACGCATAAAGAACCGGTTCGCACCGTTTGCCTTGAACACGGCAAAAAAGAGCCGCGCTCCACGGTCAAATACACGATCGTCCCGATCGACTCCTACACCGATAACAAAACGACGCAAGTCCTTTGCGAAATGCTCGGCGACAAAGACCTCGACCAAAACGCGGTTCAAGTCGCGGTTTGGAGCGCCGAAAACGGCCTGACGATGGAGGAACTCGCCGCGAAAACCCGTCAAACGGCTCGCAACAACCCGGTCGAATCGTACTTCAAACCGGCCGAACTCCAACTCGGCGCCGAACTTCTCGCGCAAGCGAGCGACCGCGCCAAGGTCGTCGAAGAAGTCGAAAAAGCGCAAGCCGACCTCGAAAACAACAAGCCGGAAAAAACCGACGATACGATCGAACGCTTGACCGAACAAGTGTTGAGCGAATGATCTTCGCCGAAAATTCGAACGTCTGAACGGCGCGAAGCCCTCCCGGTTTCGCGCCGTTTTTTTACGTTTCTTTTTAGCGGAACCGCCCAAACTCCGCGTTTTCTCTATTTTTACGTCGATGCGAAGCCAAATCGCCCTCGACGCGCTCTTTTTTCGCCGATTTTGCAAAATTCTCGCTTCGACGTTTGACAAACGCCGCGCAAATTGGTATCCTTAACGTTGTCGAATGCCCGCCGTTTCACGACGAAGCGTCGCCGCGTTTTACGCTTTTTCGTTATCCCGCCCCAATTTCCTATTTTCGCAAAGGAGAGCCCCATGTCGGCGCAAAACCGCGATTTTTCCCGTCGCAACTTTTTGAAAACCGGAACAGTTTTAAGCGCGAGCGCGTTCGCCGGGTTCGCCCCGTTCGAGACGCTTTCGTCGACCGCCTTCGCCGCGCCGGAAACGGAAAGCGCCGCCGCGCCGAAATTCGTCAAAGCGGTTCCGGTTTGGGCGACCGGACGCGAAAAAGAGATGAACGTTACGCTCGTTTTTAGCGCCGAATTCGACGTCGCCGACGCGGAAACGGCGAAAAGCGTCGTTCTCCGTTCGACCGGCGCGACGATCATGCAAATTCAAGTCGACGGCCGCCACGCCGGTTACGGTCCGGCTCGGGGCCCGCACGGTTGGTTCCGCGTCGACGAATGGAAGCTCGGCGCCCTTTTAAAACCGGGCAAAAACCGCGTCGTCGTTAAAGTCGCCGGTTACAACGCGAACAGCTATTACCACCTCGACCAGCCGTCCTTCCTGCAAGCGGAGATCGTCGACGGCGCCGGGAACGTTCTCGCCGCGACGGCCGCTCGATCCGCCTCCGATTCCGATCCGGCCAAATTTTCCGCCGTCGTCGACAATTCCCGTCTTCAAAAAGTTCAACGCTTCAGCTTTCAACGCCCGTTCATCGAAGTTTACGACTTCGCCCGAAACGTCGAACCCGTCGAACTCGCGGAGCAACCGGCGGTCAAATATCTCCCGCGCCGCGTCCCGCAACCGGAGTTCGCGATCGTCGAGCCGAAGACCTGGGGCCCGACCGGCAAAGCGACGCGCCGCGAAAAATTGGACGCCCCTTGGCGCGACCGCTCGCTGACGGGAGTCGGCCCGGCGCTCAAAGGCTACAAACTCGACGAGCTCGAAATCATCCTCTCGGACGAAATTCAACGCCTCGAAACGAAATTCGACGCGTCGGCGGCGCCGCTCGCGCTCGATTCCGTTTACCAGGCCGGAAGCGTTCAAGTCGTCGACTTCGGCGCCAACTACTGCGGCTTCTTCGGGTTCGAGATCGAAACGTCCGAAGGCGCCAAACTCGCGCTGACGTTCGACGAGATCGCGACCGAAAACGGCGACGTCAACTTCCTCCGCCTCGGAACCTGCTCCGCGTTTCAATGGACGATCCCCGCCGGCGGCGACCAGGTTTCGGCGTTCGAAACGTTCGAGCCGCATTGCGGTCGTTACGCGAAGATCCACTGCCTCGAAGGTTCGTTCAAACTGAAAAAATTCTACCTCCGCGAGTACGCCCACCCGGTTCCGCGCGAAGCGGCGTTCGCCTGCGCCAACAAAAGTCTCGAAGAAATTTACCGCGCCGCGATCCTGACGTATCGAGAAAACGCGCTCGACGTCTTTATGGACTGCCCGCACCGCGAACGAGCCGGTTGGCTTTGCGACAGCTTTTTCACCGCTCGCGTCGCGTTCGACCTGACCGGACGAACCGACGTCGAACAGGCGTTCCTCGAAAACTACCAACTTCCGGAAAACTTCAAATTCCTCCCGGACGGGATGATCCCGATGTGCTATCCGGCCGACCACAACGACGGAATTTACATTCCGAACTGGTCGCTTTGGTTCGTCGCGGAGTTGGAGGAATACGCGTTCCGCTCGCCCGACCGCTCGACGATCGACGGCCTGCGCCGACGCGTTGAAAAACTCTTCAAATTCTTCGAGAAGTACGAAAATTCGGACGGGCTCCTCGAAAAACTCGACAGCTGGGTCTTCGTCGAATGGTCGGCGGCGAATAATTTCGTTCAAGACGTAAACTACCCGAGCAACATGCTTTACGCGGCGGCTCTCGACGCGGCGGGACGCGTTTACGGCGTCGACGCCTGGCGCTCGAAAGCGGCGAAGATTCGCGCTAAGATCGTCGAACAATCGTTCGACGGCGAATTTTTCGTCGACCACGCCGTCCGCAAAGAAGACGGAACGCTCGAAATTTTGCGCGACCGCACCGAAGTTTGCCAATATTTCGCGTTCTTCTTCAAGACCGCGACGCCCGAATCGCACCCGCAACTTTGGGCGACGCTCCTCGACAAATTCGGCCCGAACCGCGTCAAAAAGGGCGATTATCCGGAAGTTCACAAGGCGAACTCCTTCGTCGGCAACGTCGTCCGGCTCGAACTCCTCGCGACGGCGAACCGCGCCGACCAACTCCTCGACGAATCGGTCGCGTACAACCTTTACATGGCGGAGCGCACCGGCACCCTTTGGGAAAACGACGCGCCGCACGCCAGTTGCGACCACGGCTTCGCGTCGCACGTCGTTCGCCTCTTCCACCGCGACGTCGCCGGGATCTACGCCGTCGACGCCGTCGCGAAAAAGATCGCGATCCGTCTTCCGAAACTCGATCGTCTCGATTGGGCGAGCGCGGTTCAACCGGTTCCGGGCGGCTTGATCAAACTCCGTTGGGAAAAACGGGACGGCAAGCTGGCCTACTCGCTCGAAACGCCCGCCGAATACGAAGTCGCGTTCGACAACGCGAGCGGTTTGGAAGCGGTTCGCCGTTAAACCGTTGAGAACAGGCCGTTGAAAAACGCTCTCGAAACGCGGCGCTTTTCGGGAGCGTTTCGGCGCCGTCCGCTTAAAACGAAAGCCGCTCGGGTTCGCTTTTCTCGTCGAACCGGAGCGGCTTTTTTTCGTCTAAAACCGACTAAAACAGTCGTTTCCGAACGCGGCTCGTCGCCGCTTTAAAATCGCTTCAAAATTCAAAACATAATCCGGCGCAACGAAAACCGCCACGCCGGGAGTCGAAGGGCCGCCGCTCCGCTTCGAACAAGCGTTTTTCAACGGCGACGCCTTTTCGCAAGAAAACGCCGACGGAGAGCGACCGCGATCGCTCTCCGTTAGGTCGACGGGAAGAACCGTTCGTTATTTACGTCAAACTCAGTCGGCGTACCAGTTCGAACCGGCGAAAGAAACGCCGTAATCGCTCAATTCGGCGGAAACTTCGACGTTGTTTTCGAGCGTCGCCCACGGGTTGACGAGAACGCCGCCGGCAACCGACGCGACGGCGTTCGTCGAAACGCGCGTCGTCGAATCGCCTTGAACCGAAGCCGGAACGGCGTAAACCGGAGTCGCGACCGCGCCGCCGAAGAGAGCGTCGAGTTCGCAACCGGCTTTCTTCGCAAGGTTTTCGCGAACGATCAACGCGGCGACGAGCGCGACGTCCATGCAGTTTTTCGCTTCCGCGAAGATCGGTTCGGCTTTCGCCAGTTCGTCGTAACGACGGGTCATATTTTTCGCCCAGCGGTTCGCGGCGGCGTCGGTCTTGCCGGTCGCTTTACGGGAACCGTCTTCGGAGAGGGCTTCGCGTTCGGTCAAAACGGCGACCGACGAATCGGAGACCTTCCAAACGAGCGAATCGGCGTCGCGGTAAACCGTTTCGTATTTCGGTTCCATCCAGAAGCGTTGGCCGTAAGCGGCGCTTCCGCGTTTGACCATCGAGAAATAGCTCGCGAAGTTTTTGATTTCCGCTTCGTCGAAACCAAGGCTGAGGCGTTTCATACGGTAGTCGGCGGCGGCCAGGACGCTCGCGACGCGGCTGTCGCTCGGGACGCCTTGGAACGAAACGTTCATGAGCCCCATCGCGGCGCGAAGTTCGTCTTCCGAAGCCGGAAGTTGGAGCGCGGTCAAGCGGGCGATCGCTTCGCGAGTCGGGTCGATCGAGCAGGAAATCGGCGAAACTTTGCCGGTCGACCAGGCGTTCGAAACGGCCATCAGGTCTTCGAGACGGAGAACCGGCTTGCCGCTTTTCTTGCCGACGAGCGTTCCGCGCTCGGCGACCGTCCACGGTTCGGCCGGGCCGACGAGGTAAATATCGTTTTCTTCCGGAACCGCGACGACGTATTCGATCGCCGTCAAACCGCCGAGGCAGCGCGCCGCTTCCGGAATCTCGACGTTGTTCGCTTCGCATTCGGCGACCAACGCGTTCAGGCGTTTGAGCGAAATTTTACGCTCTTTCGCCGGGGCTTGCAGATCGTCCGGGATCGCCGTCATTTTCGCGGCGACTTCGGCGTTCAACGCGCTCAGCTCGCGAACGTTCGCGTCGCGGAGAACGCGGTTCGCGTCGACCATGAAACCGCCGACCGCTTCGCGATACCCCCAGCGCAGTTCGCGGAATTGATCGCGGTCGTCGTTGTCGTCATCGTCGTCATCGTCGTCGTTGTTGTTATTATCGTCGTCATCGTCGTCGGCGAACGCGCAGGAACCCGAATCCCACGCCGTCGGGGTCGTCGTCGCGACAAAACCGACAAACAAGAGCGCGCACAAAAGCGTTTTCAGCGCGACGGCGAGCGCCGAATCGGACGAGCGAAGTTGCGAAATGCAATTTACTTTCATTTTTATTCCTCTGTCAAGTTCTTCCAATCGCGTCGCGCCGACAGAGCCCGCCGTTTCGGCGAGGTTCGGCGCGTTCGAAAGCGCGCGTCGGCGTTAAGGGTTTCGCCGCCGGGACGCGACGGAACGGCTCGAACGCTCCTTCTCCCGGCTATTTTAATAGATTACACGGAAATCGCAGTTTTTACAAGGATTTTTTTGAAAATTTTGGCGTTTTCCGACAACTTTTCGCCGCGCGCCTCTCCCAACCGCGACAACCCCGCCATTTCGCCTAATCGTCCGAAACGTCCCGTCTCGCCGCGACGCTCCGAAGTCGGCGACTCGCCAAACCGCCCAGTTTTCCCATATTATACGCCGACGGCGGCGACGCGCAAGGGGCGCAAGCGTTTTCGACGCGTTTTCTCAAAAAAACGCGCCGAATCGAAAACGATTCTTTACTTTCCGAACGCTTTGCGGTATACTCGACTCAACGGCCGCGTTCGGCTTTCGTCGTCGGACGCCAAGCGCGTTCACCAATTCGCGCATTTTTTCTATTTTACGGTCGGCGCGAAACGGCGACGGTTTCGCCCCATTAATTAATAAGGACAATATCCGATGAAACGCTCTCTCGGCGCGTTTGCGCTCGCGGTTCTTCTCGCTCTCGGCGCGGTCGCGCCCGCCTCGGCGCAACGACTGTTCCCGGGGAACGACAACGACCGCCCCGTCAATACGATCGAATCGGTTCGCCGCGCTCTCGACAACATGATCGCGCAGTTTGCCGACGATTACCCGAACGGCGAAAAATATCTCGCGGAGCTCGACGAACTCGAAAAAGCGGAGCCGAAAGACGCCGCCTGGGAAGCGAAATTCGCCGCGTTCCGTCGCAAAGCGCTCCTCGAAAACCCGGCGCTCGACGACCTTAAACTCCTCGTCGTCCGCTCGAACCGTCTCCCGGCGGTCGGCGACAACTTTATGACGATCGACAAAGTTCCGAAAACCGGGTGGAACTGCGAACTCGGCGTCCTTTCCGATCTGCGCGCCGAAAAACCGACGTTCTCGCCGATCTACAAACCGGCGAACGGCTCGCCGATCCTCGAACCGGAACTCCACTGGGACGGCGACCGCGTCATGTTCACCGCCGTTTCGGACGAAAACAAACGTTGGGCCGTTTTCGAAATCGACGTCGAGGGGAACAACCTGAAAACGCTCACGCCGACCGACCAGCCGGACGTCGACTTCTTCGACTCCTGCTACGCGCCCGACGGACGGACGATCGCCTGTTCGAACGCCGGCAAGCAGGGCCTTCCGTGCATCAACGGCTCCGACCCGATGGCGAATATCTACTCCGTCGATCCGGAAACGAAAAAAACGCGCCAACTCACGTTCGAGCAAGACTCCGACTGGCACCCGACGCCGCTCAAAAACGGGCGCGTTATGTACTTGCGTTGGGAATACAGCGACATTATGCACTACTACAGCCGCATTTTGTTCCACATGAACCCGGACGGCACGAATCAGGCGGAGCTTTACGGTTCCGGCTCGCTCTTCCCGACCGCGTTCAAACACGCTCGCGAATTTCCGGATTCGTCGAAAATCGTCGGCGTCGGCTCCGGCCACCACGGTCGCGGCGACGTCGGGCGGCTTCTCATCATCGACCCGACGATCGCCCGCAAATATCCGTTCCGTTTCGACCCGCCGTCGAAGGAATGGGGCCCGGAAAACACCCTGCTCGACGTTCATCCGCGAATCTATCCGACCGAAAAGACCGGGTTCGTTTGCGAAATCCCGGGTTACGGCCGCGACGTCGAAGGCAACGTCCTCGACATGCAGTCGACCGGCTTGAAATACAACTTCGTTTTCCCGTATCCGCTTTGCGAAAACTACGTTCTCGTCAACTGCGAAATCGACGGCGCGCCCGGAACTTACGGCCTTTATCTCGTCGACGTTTTCGACAACATGACGCCGATTTCCGTCGTCGAAAACGAAGGATTCTTCTTCCCGACGCCGCTCGTCGAACGCGAGCTTCCGCCGACGTTGCCGAACCGCGTCGTCGAAGGCGAAAAAGAAGCGACCGTCTTCATCACCGACGTGTACAACGGCCTCGGGACGAAAGACGTTCCGCGCGGCGAAATCGTCGGACTGAAAATTTTCGCCTACCACTTCGCCTATCTGCGCACCGGCGGGCACGAGTCCGTCGGCATCCAAAGCAGTTGGGATATCAAACGCCTGCTCGGATACGTTCCGGTCGAAAAGGACGGCTCCGCGTTCTTTAAGGTTCCGGCGAACACCCCGTTGGCGCTGCTTCCGGTCGACAAAGACGGCGCCGCGATCCAGCTTTTCCGCAGTTGGTTCGTCGGAATGCCGGGCGAAAACGTCGCTTGCAACGGTTGCCACGAATCGCAGCTCGACGCGACCCCGTCCGTTTTGACCGAAGCGTCGCGCCGCGAACCGAGCGAAATTCAGGAATATTTCGGCCCGGCCCGTTCGCTGACGTTCGAGCTCGACCTCTATCATCGCGTCGTTAAAAAATACTGCGTCGGTTGCCACGACGGTTCGAAAGACGACCGCCCGAGCTTCGCCGACGCCGCGAAAGCTTACGACGCGATCCACCCGTTCGTCCGCCGACCGGGCCCGGAAACCGACATGGACGTTCTGCCGCCCTACGAATATCACGCCTCGACCAGCGAGTTGATCCAAATGCTCGAAAAGGGCCACTACAACGTCGAACTCGACGACGAAGCGCGGCGCCTTCTCGTCAACTGGATCGACTTCAACGCCCCCTGGCGCGGCAAATGGGAAAACGAGCCGGAAGCGAAACGCCGACTTGAACTTTCCGCGCTTTACGCCGATTCCGCCGCGGTCGACGTCGAAAACGAATACGACCGCCTGCTGAAAGAAATGCGGGAAAAACCGGCGCCGGAATTTGTCCAACCGCCGAAATACGAGGCGCCGACCGACGACCTCGGCGACGATTGGGCCTTCGACGAAGCGACCGCTAAAGCGATGCAGGAAGCCGCGTTGAACGGCGCCGCGCCGACCAAAACGGTCGAGCTCGCCGACGGCGTCGCGATCGAATTCGTCCGCGTTCCGGCCGGAAAATTCGTCATGGGCGCGCTCGACGGTTTCGCCGACGAAAACCCGCGTTCCGTCGTCGAAATTACGAAACCGTTCTGGATGAGCAAAACGGAAATCACGAACGCGCAGTACGGCGTTTACGATCCGGAACACGACTCCCGTTACGTCGAAGAACACGGAAAAGACCACGTCGTCCCGGGTTACGTCGCCAACCACGCGAACCAGCCGGTCTCCCGCGTCTCCTGGAACGAAGCGCAAAAATTCGTCCGTTGGCTGAACGAGGAAAAAGGCGTCAAAGCCGCGCTTCCGACCGAAGCGCAGTGGGAATGGGCCGCCCGCGCCGGGAGCGCTTCGAAATTCTACTTCGGAACGTTCGACGCCGATTTCTCGAAGTTCGCGAACCTCGCCGGAGCCGAACGCCGCAAACTTTACACGACGTGGGAAAGCGGCGCGACGATCCACCTGCGCCGCGATTATCCGGAAAACAGCGTCTTCCCGCTCCGCGACGACCGTTTCGCCGACAAATGGTTTGCGGTCGATTACGTCGCCCAATACGCCCCGAACGCCTGGGGGTTGAACGACATGATCGGGAACGTCGCCGAATGGACGCGATCCGACTACGCCGCTTATCCTTACGTCGCCGACGACGGACGCGAAAACCTCGACGCGACAAACCGTAAAACGGCGCGCGGCGGCTCTTGGACCGACCGTCCGAAAGTCGCGGGTTCTTCGTTCCGCCAAGGCTACCTGCCGTGGCAAAAAGCGCGCAACGTCGGAATCCGTTTGATTATCGAAGACTGACGCCGCTAAAATCGCTCGACGCGCCGTCCCGGGAAACGCCTTGCGGCGCGTCGTTTTTCCGCCCTTATTGCCATCTCGAAAGGAGACGTTGTCAACATGCGACGCCAACGCGATTTGAACCGCCGTCGTTTTTTGACGGTCGGAGCCGGAACCGCTTTCGCCGCGACGCTCGGCCGAACGACGCAAGCCGAAACCGCTCCGGAAACGCCGTCGAACGCGACGGTTAAATTCAGTCTTTTCGCCGACTTACACCACTGCCCGGACTCGTTTTATTCGGAGGGCCCGCGCCGCTTGAAGGCGATTCAGGAACGCGCCGTCCGAGAAAACTGCTCGTTTATCATCCATTGCGGCGACCTCTGCCACAACCCGAAAAAGGAACGCGAATTTGTCGAAAGTTATCAGAATTTCGCGATCCCAAGCTACCACGCGTGCGGCAACCACGACTTCGACGGCTGCTCGTTCGAGGAAACGCTGGCGGCGTACGGGCTCGACAAAGGCTATTATTATTTCGACCGCGACGGCTTCCGATTCGTCGTTCTGGACGGCAATTATTTCCGCGCCGACGACGGAACGTTTACGCATTACTCCAACGGAAACTACTTCCAATACAAGGGTTCCGCGATTTCCATTCTCCCGCCGGAGCAGCTCGCCTGGTTCGCCGAAACGCTTTCGACGTCGCCGTTTCCGTGCGCGACGTTCATTCACCAGAGTTTCGAGCGCGAACGCGGCGGGATCGCCAACTGGCGCGAAATCCGCGAAATTATCGACGGAGTCAACCGTAAAACCCCGGGTCGCGTCCGCCTCTGCTGCAACGGGCACCATCACCGCGACTTTATCCGCGTCTTGAACGGCGTCGTTTACTTCGACGTCAACTCGACGACGCACGAATGGCTGAACGTTCGGCACGATCTCTTCCCGGAAGAGCTGTCGAAGAAATACGCCAACATGGGCCGCACGGTCATTTTCAACGACCCGGTGCACGCGATCGTTACGATGAGCGCCGACGGTTCGATCGCCATCGACGGCATGGAAAGCTCGATGTTCATGGGTGTTACGACCGAAAAAGCGGGCGCGGCTTTCGCCGACGGAAGCGGACGCCCGGTCTTCCCGAGCGTTCAATCGTTCAAAGCGAAATTCTCGTATTGACGCCGCGAAACGTCGCCGAACGACTTTTTCGCCGTTTCGCCGGAACCCGCGCCGTCCGTTTTTCCCGCCCCTCGAGAAAAGCGGACGGCGCCCGGGCTCTCGTCTCGTCAAAATTTCTCCGCGTCGGCGCCGTCCTTTCTCGCCGTCGATTCTTGAAAAAATTTCGTTCGGAACCTTGCGAGTCGCGCCTTCCGGCGTTAGAATAAGGAAAGCGCCGCGTTTCGAACGCCGTCGAAACCGCCGCTTGCGCGTCCGACGGGTTCGAGCCGTTCGCAACCCGTTCGCTCGTCGCCGTTCCCCCGTCTAACTTTAGGAGAAAAACCGATGCCGTCGTTACTTAAACTCGCCCTCGTCGCCGTCTTCTGTTGCGCGGCGACGCCCGCATTCGCCCAGGCGATCGACCCGGTCGCGCCGGAAACCGTCGATCCGGAGGCCCGCCCGAATTTGACCGCGTCCGCCGTCGCCGCGCCGACGCTCGCCGGTCTTCCGCGCTTCAAACCGAACTCCGTTTCGCTTTACCTCAGCCCGTCGAACCAAATCCGCAACATCGGTTTCGGCGATTACCGCAGCGAAATGGAGCGAATGAACCAGGTCGCCGACGTCGTCGAGCCGATTTTGCGCGCGCACGGAGTCGCCGTTCGTCGCAACGACCCCCAAAAAAGCCTTCGCGATTACGTCGCCGAAGCGAACGAACTCGACGTCGACCTTTATTTTGCGATTCACTCGAACGCCGCCAACAAACGCGCTCGCGGAACCGAAGCGTTTTGCTTCCGTTTCGGCGGCGAAGGCGAACGTTTCGCCCGACGCGTCGTCGACGAAATTTTGACGATTTACGACGGCCCGAATCGCGGCGTTAAGGAATCGTGCGACCATTTCGGCCCCGGCAAACCGCTTTACGAAACGGCGAACCCGAAAGCGCCGGCCGTCCTGGTCGAGATCGCGTTTCACGATCAGGAAACCGACGCCGCCTGGATTCTGGCGAACATCGAGCCGATCGGACAGGCGTTGGCCCGCGCCGTTTTGAAACATCTGGCCGCCGAACACCCGGACGCCGTCGCCCGCTAACCCCCGCGATCGCGGCGTTTGCCGACGACGGTTGCGCGACGTTTCGGCTCGTTTCGGAACGCCGCGTCTTTTCCCAATTTCAACGTTAACCCTCCTCAACCAACCTAACGCAAACAATGAAAAAGGCTTACTTAACGGCGGGCGTCCCGGCGACGAGCGCGACGCTTTACTGGAAAACGCGATTTTTGGTCGGCGACCCGGCCGCGGTTCTCGAATTCGACGAGCCGACGACCTTTCCTGAAGCCCGCCCCTCGACGAACGCCGCTCGCGCTCCGTCGAGCAAAACCCGCCTCCTGATCCTGCGCGATATCGAAAACGACCGCGCTCGCGACGCCGCCGAGGCCGATTTCGTCGCCTGCCCCGCCGATTTCGCGCCCGCGGGCGGACTCTCCGGCGATCGGGAAATCGCGACCGCGCAAAGCGTCGCCGAAGCGTTCCGTCGCAACGGCGTCGACCTCGTCGTTTCCGACCGCTCCCTTCCGTTGATTTACGTCGACGCCTTGGCGAAAGCCGGGATCGCCTGCGAATGCGACGCCGAACGCGGCGTTTTGGAGCGTCGTTCGAAAGACGCTCGAGAAATCGCGTCGATCCGCGAAGCGCAACGGGCGACCGAAGAAGCGATGCGCGCCGCTTGCCGCCGAATCGCGAACGCGACGCCGGACTCCGACGGCGTTCTTTGGTCGAACGGCGAAATGCTGACCTCCGAAAACATGCGGGCTTTCATCGACCGAACGCTTCTCGACGCCGGTTACGCGAACGTTCCGTCGATCGTCGCGGGTCGCAAAGACGGCGACGATTGCCACAACTACGGAAGCGGCCCGTTGCGAACCGGCGAGCCGATCATCATCGACGTTTTCCCGATGAACAAAAAAACGCTCTACAACGGCGACTGCACGCGCACGGTGATAAACGGAACGGTCAAGCCCATTTACGCGAAGATGCTCGAAGCGGTGCGCGCGGCGAAAGCGGCGGCGACGGCGACGATCAAAGCCGGAGTCGACGGCGAAACGGCGCACCGCGCGGCGATCGCGGCGCTGGAAGAATACGGTTTCGGTTACGCGGCGCCGGGCGATCCGGAAGCGAAAACCGAAATCCGCATGACGCACGGCACCGGACACGGTCTCGGGCTGTCGATTCACGAACCGCCGTTGCTCGACTTCAAAGGGCCGAAACTCGTCGTCGGCGACGTCGTTTCGGTCGAACCCGGCCTTTACGGAACCGGCGTCGGCGGCCTGCGCGTCGAAGATATCGTCGTCGTTACGGAAGACGGTTGCGTCAACCTCGGCTCGCCACTTCCGGAAACGTTGTCCTGGAACGACTAACGTTCAACGAGCGCCGCCCTCCGCGGTTTGTTTTTCCTTCCAACGCGCGTTCGAACCCGGATCGCCCCGTCGCGGACGGTTCGCTTCGAACGCGCCGTTCAAGATTATCCCAATCTAACCGCTTCCCCGCCAACTCCGCGTCGACCTCGACTCCCGCTTCCAGCGTTTCGCAATTCCCGTTCAACGAGCCGCTGGTATTAGCCTCTTCTTCACCCGCCCATTTTCTCCATTTCCACCAATCAACCGCACGGAACGTCGTCAACCTGCCAAGAAATTAGAGAAACAAAACTATTTTAACAAAACAAACAAGAAATTAGACTTTCCTAATTGACGCCGTCGCCAAAATCGCGTATACTAAAGGGCGTAATAAGAAAGCGCCTCCCGTTTTCGCCGCCGTTTTGTTATTCTCCGCGAAACGGCGTTTTTTTTCGCTCACCACTTAGACACGGCTAATTTTATGAACGCTCCCATTTGCGACGCCGACCGTAAAGAAGCCTTGCGTTTCCTTCTTGTGAAAACCGCCGCGGTGCGAAGCGGCGTCAAACCGGGCGAGCTCCTGCGCGTTCGGCATTCGTACGAGTCGCAACATCGCGCCGATTCGCCCTTTAGCTTCACGCGCGACGACGTTCTTAAAATTTTGAAACTCGATTACGTCCGTCTGCGCGTCGAAGAAAACAGTTCGCTCGTTTTGTTTTTTCACCGCGATTCGTTGCGCCGCGCCGTTTCGCAGCCGGAAAATTTGGCGACGCTAAGTCGTTGCGGCTATCCGGCGACGACCGACTTAAAACCGCTTCTCAAAACGCTTTACTTGCGGTTCGCTGTCGAAAAATTTCCGCACGAAGTCGGCGTTTTCATCGGTTACCCGGCGAAGGACGTCGTCGGTTTTATTGAGAAAAGCCGCCCGCGCACGCCTTGCCGTTGCCCTTGGACGGTGTTCGGCGACGCGACCGAGTCTCTTTCGCTTTCGAATCTCTATCGCCAAACGGAACTTTTCGCGCAGAACGTTTTGGACGCTTGCGAGAACCTGCAAACCTTTTTCGAAACCGTTGCGAATTATCGACTTAAAACGTTGGAAACCGTCGCCGCATAAAGCGTTTTCGTCGTTTCGTCTTCGTCGAAAAGGGCGGTCGAGAGCGTTTGCGTTCGTTCCGTCTTTCGCGCGACTCTTGTTCTCTCCGGAACTCAGCGCGTTCGTTTCTCGAAACGCCGCGTCGTTTTCTCCGCGACGCGGCTCGTTCGGAACGCCCAATTCGACGCGGCGCCGTTCGTTTTCTCCGCGAACGGCGCCTTTTTTCGTTTCTCGTCTCTTATTTTCCAGGGTTTGCCAAAGCTAATCCGTTAGACAAAACAAACATTCGTTTCGCATTCTCGCCGCCCGCCGTCTCTAACCGTTTGCGTTTCAACCGGTTCCGCCGCGCTCAACCCGCTTGCGCCGACTCGACGAAGTCGCTTGCGTCCGCGCCGAGAATATCGAACGGCTCCGCGTTCTCGCGATAAGCGATCTCGATATCGCCGAACGCCGTCTCCTGCTCGACGAAAGCGCGCCCGCGTCGCGTCAGTTCGAGGATCGCCAAAAAGATCCCGACGAGCGTCGATTTCCGGTCGGCTTTGTCGAACAGCGCGGTAAAGCGGATCCTTCGCTCGCGTTTCAACCGATTGTAAACCCTTTGCAGCCAAACGCTTATCGGCACGTCCTCGCGTTTCATCGAGTGTCGGAAGACCGGCGTTTTTTCGCGCAGGATCCGCCCGAACGCGCCGACCAGATCCCAAAGTTCGACGTCCTGGATCGGCTCTTCGGCCAAATTGCGCGTTATCCTCGGCAAATCGTTCGCCAGTCGCGGATATCGCCGCGCCCACAGCCGCCCGCGTTCCTCCAAAACGCCGGCGTTTTCGCAAAACTTTTTATACGCCAACAGCTGAACCACCAGGTTTTTACGCGGATCTTCGATCGTCTCGACCGTTTCCTCGTCCTCGGTCGGCAACGCGTGAAACGACTTGATCTCGATCAAAGAGCTCGCCAACGACAAAAATTCGCCGACTTCGTCGAGTTCCAGCGCTTCCAGCGCCTCGACGACGACAAGAAACTGCTCCGTTATTTCGGCGATCGGAATATCGAGAATATCTAACTCGCGTTTTCGCACAAGATACAGCAATAAATCGAGCGGCCCGCAAAACGCGTCGAGCTTAACGGAAAACATCGGAGCGTCCCCCTTTCGTTCCCGAAGGCGCGTTTTCGCTCCTTGCGCCGCCTCCGTTTAGCGTTGTTCCCGAAGAAAATCGCCGCCGTCGAATCACCGTCGACGGGTTCGCGGAACCGCGCCGACCTCCGACAGCAATTCGTCTTCAAGAGCGAAAAGCGGTTCGAACGCGTCTTGCGCAAGTCTTGCGTCGACGGAACTTACGTTTCTCGTTCGTTCCTTTCGTCGACGGCGAGACGCGGTCTCGTCCGGGCCGAACGCGGTCGAAAAAGAATCCAAAACGCGCCCCAAAGTCGTCGCCGCTTCGGTCGCTTGCGCGGTCAGCGTTTCAAGCGTCGCGCGCCGCGCCTCGAGCTCGGCGTTGGCGCGAGCGTAAAAATCGGCGAGTTCCCGACGGCGCGATTCCAGCTCCGCGACGGCCCGCTCGGAACGTTCCCGCTCTTTGCGAACGGCCGTTTCCAGCGCGCTAACCCCCGTTTCTTCATCGACTTGCGACGACTCCGGAAGCGTCGCGGACTCGGTCGCCCAAGAACGAGCGCCCTCGTTCGAACCGTTAAAATAATGAAAAAGCGCCCCGAGCGCGATCGCGCCGCCGACCGAAGTCGCGGCGAGCGGAACCAACAAAAGAGCCGACATACAGGAAAAGAACGACGAAAATCGGGTAAATAGGCAAAACGGGAAAGCCGGAAAAACCGAGCGACGCCGTCGTCCGCCCGCCTTTCGCAAGCCGTCCGAACGACGCGCCGATAATAACGATTTTTCCGGTTCTTTTCAAGAGCGATTTTCCAGCTTCAGCGCTTCTGTTTTCGCATTTCCTTTATTTTTCCCAAATTGCCATTTTTTCGGCGATCCGACGTCCCGATTCGCGTTTTTCGTCGCGACTCGGGCGCCGCTCGAACGAAAAATCGCGTCCCGCCCGAACGGAATCGGGCCGCGGCCGTTTTCGTCATTTCCCGACGCGGTACAGCTCGACTTCCCAAAGGCGCGCCAAGTTCCCCGGCGTTTCGTCGATCTGCAAACGGAACTTCTTTCCGGAAACGGGTTTAAACTTCAAACCGACGATCGGCGCGTCGTTGCCTTCGACCGCCGCTCCCGGAACGTCGACGAAAGCGCCGTCCTTTTCGACCTGCAGGCGGAAATTGGTAAGCGGCGTTTTCGCCGGCGCTTGCCCGCTCGCGACGCGGACGGCGTCCAACGTCGTTTCCTCGGGAAACTCGAAATCGACCCAATGCGACTCGGCCTCGTCGCTGACCCAACGTCCGGCGTTTTCGTAAAAGTCGATTTTACCGTCGGTTATCGCCGACGCCGGATAATCCGCTTTTTGATAAAGGCTCGAAACGGCGACATTCGCGCACGGCGCCAGATTTTTCGCGTCGGCCGGAAGCCATTTCGGTCGGGCAAACCGCGTCGCTTTCGCGGTCGGCGGGGCGACGCCTTCGGTCATCAGCGCCTTCAACTCGTCGAGATGAGAAGCGTAAACGTCGCGCGGCAAACAGTTGTGTTTCTTGCAGATAGACGCGGCCATTCCGACGACTTCGCCCGTCATTCCGCCGGTTCGCATCACGCGGATCGTTCCAAGCGCGACGTGAGTAACGCTGATGTTGCGCCCCGCCATAAAAAGATTTTCGACGTTGCGCGAATAAAAACAACGGTACGGGATCGCGTAAGGCTTGACCTCCGTTTGGACGCAGTAAGCGCGGAACTCCTCGCCGGGAAAGTGTTTAGCGTTTTCCGGCTCCGGATAATGCAGGTCGATCGACCAAGTCGTCGTAACCGCCGCGTCCTCGAACGGAACCGCGTTCACCACGTCCTGTTCCCTCAGCACGACGTCGCCCAAAAGCCGCCGCGACTCCCGCTTCCCGGCAACGTAAGCGACCCAGCCGAGCTTGCGATTTTTCACCTTTTCGGCCCATTCGCCGGTCGTTTTGTTCTTCATGTACGACCAGTGTCCGAACGCCGCGCGGAGCCCAAGGTCGCGGATCCGCTCGATATCGGCGATCTGGTCGAGCGTCATTCCGGCCTCCCAATCCCAATCGCCGTGCGTCGCCGGACGAATCGTTTCTTCGCTAAAGCGAATCGCCCAAGGAAGTTCCGGAAAGCTCGTTTCGGCGTCCGTCTCGACGGTGTTCCACTGAACGGAGGAACCCATCACCATCGAATCGGCTTTTTCCGGCGCGGTTTTTTCGCCGTATTCGGATTTCGCCTCGCGTCCCATACGGAAATCGGCGCCCGCCAGGAACCCGACCGCCGCGTCTCCGGTGCAGTCGGCGAACGTTTTTCCGATAAAACGGAGCCGTTCCCCGGTCGCGATATTTTCGCCGCAAACCGCGTTAATACAAATACTTCCGCATTCGTTTTTCTCCGCTTCGACGGCGTTGACGCGGACGTTCAAATAAAGGTCGATATTTTTTTCCGCCGAAACAAGCTCGAAACGCGTTCGGTCTTTGTAGTGCTCCGCTTCTCGTCCGTTTCCTCCGCCGTGCGGCCCGAGCAAATACGTCAAATTCCCTAAGTTCGGATACGGCGGGAGGTTAATGTCGCCGTTGAGGTGAACGCGAACTTCGGCGCTCCCGTTCCCTCCGAGAACCGGCCGATCTTGAACCAACGCGACCGCGAGCCCGAGCCGCGCCGCCGAAATCGCCGCGCACGTTCCGGCGATCCCGCCGCCGACGACGACCAAATCGTAAACCTTTCCGTTTTCGACGCTTCGATACTCTCCGTCGAATCCCCGCGCCTCGAGCCGCAACGGTTTCAGCGCGTCGACGTCCTCCGGCGGAACGAACCCGTCGGCGGTGAAAACCAACGCGTCGACCCGACCGTCGAACCCGGTCAAGTCGCAAAGCGCGATCTCGACGTCGAGCTTATCCTCTGAAATCGCAACGGTTCCGCCGTCCTGCCAACTCCACTCCGCACCGTTCGTTCCGAAAACCGTTTCCAATTTCATCCCGTCGACCGCGATTCGAAACGTCCCGGGCGCTTCCTCCGGACGCCAAAGCGCGACCCAGTTGCGAGTCCGCGCGTAAACCTTGTATTCCCCGGCTTTAGGAAAACGAAGCGTCGTTTTCGCGTCGGCGACCGGAACGCCGATCCCGTGCGCGAGCAAATACGGCGACCCCATGACGTCCATCGCCTGCGAGTCGAGCGCCCACCCGCCGCGGTCGGCGAAACTTTCCGCCTCGACGAAAAGCGTTTGCGGGCGGCTTTCCAATCGTTGCGCCGACGCGTCCGCCGGCGTCCAAAGCGCGAGCGCCGCGACGCCGACAAAAAATCGCGTCCAAAATCGCGAAGCCAATCGAATCGACATTCGTTCGAACTCCTTGTCGTTAAAGAAAATAAAAAAACGGCGAGACCCGTTGCGATCGGTTTCGCGTCGTTCGCTCGAAAAAGTAAAACGCCCGCTCACCGGCCGAGTCGAGCGTTCAGCGCGTCGAATTCCGTCTTCGCCGCCGCGTCGCGGGCGAGCCGCCAAACGACGTCGAAACACCGGAGCGCAAGCGCGAAATCCCCGGCGTCGCGCGCTCGAACGGCCAGCTCGCGCGCCGCCTCGACCGCGTCTTCGCTCGGGCCGACGGGAATCCCTTCGGCGTCGAAAATTTTTCGCAACTTCTCAAACGGCGGCGCTTTAGCGGGCCGTCGCGTTTTCTCCTCAACGAATTTCAACTCGCGGCGAGCGTCCGGCGACTCGTCGAACGTCAAGCTGAAACAGAGCGCCGCGGTCGCGACGTCGTATCGCTGAACGTCGAGATAAAAAGTCCCGAGATTGCGATAACACCGAGCCAGGTCGCGTCGACGATAAGAGAACCTAAGAGCTTGCGTCGTCGCCTTTAGATATCCGACGAAATCGCGTTCGCGCCGGGCGACGTCGGCGATTTTGCAGAGCGTTTCCGCGTCGACCGGATTGAACGCAAGCGCTTTGTTCAACGCCGCTTTCGCTTCGCGGGGACGCCGCGCTTCCAAGCGAACGGCGCCGATCGTAAAATAGAGGAGCGGATAATCGATCGGAGCGCGACGGCGCGTCTTTTCGGACGGATAAACGCGATCGCAAATCGCCTCCTCCAACGGGTTGGCGAAGTAAAAATACCGCGTTTCGTCGTCTTCGTCGAAAAGTCCGGCGACGCGGCTTTCGAGCGCCGCCAAAAGTTCGAGCGAATCGTCCAACCGCCGCTTGGCCGCCGCTTGCCGCGCCTCGTCGAGAAGCGCGTCGAAACGTTCGGAAAGTCCGCGGAAATTTCGCCGCAACGCCCGCGCCGTCCGCTTCGGAGCCGTCGCCAAACGAAGTCTCGCGACGGCGCGACGCGTCGCGATCGAACCGTCTTCCGCGGCGCGTCGCGCTTCGGCGTCCAGAAACGCCCGGTCTTGCGCGACGTTCCCGGTAAGCCCGTCGGCGAGCTCGTCCATTTTCGTTCGTTTATTCGTCGTCATTTTTCCGCGCCGTTCCTTCGGTTGCGTTCGAACTTTTCGACGGCGAGCGCGCCGCCCGCCGCCCTTATTATAACGCGTCGACGAACGGGAAGTCAATCGCCGCGCGGCGCGAACGGCGAAAAAAACGAAAATTTTCGTCTCCGAACCGCTTTAACGTCAAACGTCGCCGACGTCCGGAACGTCGACGCCGACGAACGCCAGATATTCGCGCTCTTTCGCTCGCATCGTCGGGGCGTCCTCCGGCGAATGATCGTCGTACCCGACGAGGTGAAGCGTCCCGTGAATCGCGTAAAGGAGCAACTCTTCGGCGGCGTCCCAACCGAACTCCGGGGCTCGCTCCGCCGCGACGTCCGGGCAGATCAGGACGTTGCCTTCGAGGATCCCGTTTTCCAAATCGTCTTCGAGCGCGAACGCCAGCACGTCGGTCGGATAGTCGTGTCCGAGAAATTGAACGTTCGTCTCGCGCATCGGCTCGGCGTCGAGAACGACGACTTCCATCCGTCCGCGCTCGACGCCGGCGTCGGCCAAAATTTTCGCGATCGCCCGCTCCATTCGGTCGAAATCGATCGGCGTCTCCGTTTCGCGCTCGTCGACAAATTCGAACGCGACTCCGTCGAACTCGGGCGCCGTTTCTTCCTCCTCAAACTCTTCGTATTCCTCGACTTCCGATTCTTCGGCCGCTTGTTTTTCCGCGTCGCTCATCGTTTTATCCTTAAAAAATTTCTCCATTATTTTTCCGTCGTCGCTTACTTTCGCTTTTTTCGGACGCTCTTCGGATACGCTCGCCCGACCGCCGCGTTCTTCGCCGACGGCGTTTTTTCCCCGGGCTTAGCCGCGTTTTTACCGCCCGGTTTCGCGACGCTTTTCCCGCTTTTTTTCACGCGAGCGGCGCCGTTTCGTTCCGACGTTTCCGCTTCGCCGTCGTTCTCGACTTCGGTCTTCTTCGACGTCGGCGCGACGTTCGGACGCCGCACGAACTCGTACGCGTCGAGCGGAGCGACCGCCGAGGAAACCGGGCGAAAATTGTCGCGCGGCGCCTCTTTCGGCTCCTTCGCTTCGTCCGCCGCTTTCGCCGGATACTTGACGCGGCTGTGCCGACTCGCCAAAATCGACGTTACCATGCTCGTTTCGACGCGCCGAATTTCGCCGAGCGTCAGCCCGGAATCGTTCAGTTGCCCGTCCTCGACGCGAGCGTCGACCAGCTGCCGCACCAGGTTTTCGATCCGTCCCGGCGCGACGTCGCCCAACGAGCGGCTCGCGCTTTCGGCGGCGTCGGCCAGCATCAAGATCGCGGCCTCCTTCGACTGCGGGATCGGGCCCGGATACCGGAACTGCGCCTCGTCGAGCAATTGCCCGGCGGGCAACTCGTTTTTAGCCGCTTCGTTCGCCTTTTGGTAAAAAAACCCGGCGAGCATCGCGCCGTGATGCTGCTCGATCAGATCGATAATCGGCCGCGGAAGGTGATACCGCTTCGCCAGGTCGACGCCGTCCTTGACGTGCGCGACGATGACGAGCGCGCTCATGCGCGGTTCAAGCTCGTCGTGAACGTTGTAACCTCCGCGTTGGTTTTCGGTAAACCGCTCCGGTTGAAGCATTTTGCCGACGTCGTGAAAATACGCGCCGACGCGGATCAGCGACGCCCGGGCCCCGATCGCTTCCGCGGCGGCTTCGGCGATGGCGGCCGTTTGGATCGAGTGATTGTAAGTCGCCGGAGCGCGGCTGTTAAGCTCCAACAAAAGCGGGTGCGACGGGTTGCCGTACTCGAGAAGCCGCATCGGCGTGAGGACGCCGAACACGCGCTCGACGATCGGAAGCAGCCCCGACGTCAGGAATCCGGCGAGCAGCCCCCCGAGCCCGCAAAACGCGGATTCGCCCAAAATGTACGCGCGGTCGTTCGTCGTTCCGGCGGCTTCGGCCAACCACGACAGAACGAACGCTCCGACGCCGGCCGCGAACGCGACGCCGATCAACTGCGAACGCGTCCGCACGCCCCGCGACGCCAGCGCGACGATCGTCGCCGTTCCGACGAAAACGACGAACGTCCCCAACGCGCCGCCGCCGGACAACGCCAACATGAACGCGACGATCGACCCGAACGTCAACGCGACGCCCCACGAGGCCGCCAGCGCCGCCGTTTGCACAAAAATCAACAACGGGATCAAAGCCGCCGAGGCGCCCCGAGCGTCCCAAGCGACCTGCATCGCCCGCCCGACCGCGACCGTCGCCAGGATCGCGCCGAAAAAGATCGAACAGGCGGCCAACGACGTTCCGCGCTCGCCGTCGGCGGACGTCAACCGCTTGCGAAACAAGGCGTAAGCGCTGAAAAACATCATCGCCAGCAACGAAAAAACGGCGAGCGTTCGGCAAATTTTTTCCTCGGACGATTGCGCCTCGATGCGCGCTTTGCGCTCCTCGCGCAAAAGGCGGATCTCGTTGCTTCCAAGCGGTCGGTCGGAGCGCGCCAGCGTTTGGCCGACTTCGTAATCGACGTAAACCGGCGGGATAGCGGCCTCCGCGGCGTTGAGCGCCTTCAAGGTTTCCTCGCGGTTTTGGGTCAGCGTCGGCGGTATCGACGTGCGGATCTTCTGAAACAGGAGTTCGAGCGCCTCGTCGTCGGTGTACTCGCGGCTCAACAGGTTCTTGATTTGATAAGCGTTTCCGAGCAACACGTCGAGAACAGGCGTTTCCCGCGCCGTTTCGGGGCTCGTTCCGACGTCGTAAACGCGGATCTTTTCCTGATTTCCTTCGCGCGCCCCGTGAAGTTTGTCGAGGACGCCGTTTTTTTCGAGCGGTTTCAGCGCGCGGTCGAGCGAATCGCTAAAATTCGCCAAATCGATGTCTTTTTCGAGCACGCGCCGCAACGCGAGAAACGCTTTGCGCTCGTCCTCTTCCGTCGCGGTCGGCGGGAGGAAACGTCGCAGTCGCTCGCGGTTCTCCGGCGTCATCGTTTCGAAATCGGACGTCGCGATCAGCATCTGCAAATCGTTGCGCAGTCGAGTTTTATAAGCGGCGAGTTTCGCAGAGTCGAGAACGTAGACGTGCGGTTCTTCGAGCCGCGCGACGCGTCGCGCTTCGTTCGTTTTGTCCGGACTGAAAACGGAAAAACGCGCTAAGCAAACGACGTCGCGCTCCGGTTTCGAGTGAAGTCGGAAAGCGAACGGCACGCGCCAAACGCAACAAACGACGCAAATAAGGGCCGTCGTCAGCGCGACGATCGCCAATTTGATCGACCCGTTGTCGCTAAAAAGCGCGCGGCGAAACCGATCGAAAAAACCGTCGTAAGGCACGCGGGCCGCGACGCGTTGCGCTCTCGTGCGCGCTCGTTCGGTAGTCGGAGCCATAGGAACCTCAATTTCTCTCGGACGTTTCGTCGTCCTCGTCGTAATACAAGTCGTCGCGTCGGCCGTCGTCGGCGTTCGACTTCCAGGCGGTCGGCGCGAAATCCGTCGGGGCCGAAATCTCGGAAATCGCCGTCGAGACGGTCGGGGACGCGTCCGCGTTCGGAGACGAAACGGAAAAACCGCGCGTCGCGACGCCGGAATAATCTTCCGATTCGGCGGAACCTTCGTAAGCCTCGACGATCTTTTGAACGAGCGCGTGCCGCACGACGTCGGCGCGTCCCAACGTCAGCCAACCGATCTCCTTGACGTTGCGAAGCCGCTCGAACGCGTCGACGAGCCCGCTTTTGACGCGGCGTCCCAAATCGGACTGCGTCGCGTCGCCGCACACGACGACGCGAGAATTCCACCCCATCCGCGTCAGAAACATTTTCATCTGCGAAACGCTCGTGTTTTGCGCTTCGTCGAGGATGATGTGCGCGTCGTTGAGCGTGCGTCCGCGCATGTACGCCAACGGGATCACCTCGATTTTCGAATCTTCCATAAACTGCCGCAACATATCGGCTTGCGTCATGTCGGCGAGCGAATCGAAAAGAGGGCGCAGATAAGGGTTGATCTTTTCGGACAGATCGCCCGGAAGGAAGCCGAGGTTTTCGCCCGCCTCGACCGCCGGCCGCACCAGCGCGATCTTGCGTATTTCGCCGAGTCGCAACGCTTCGACCGCTCGAGCGACGGCGAGATACGTCTTCCCGGTTCCGGCCGGCCCGGCGCAAAAACAGATTTCGCGCTTGCGGAGCATTTCGCAATACTTCGCCTGCCCGGCGGTCTTCGGTCGGATCGTTTTCCCGCCGTACACCTCGAACGGCTTCGTATGCGAAACTTCTTCGCCTCGTTTTACTTCGTCGAGCGCGCGGCGCAAGTCGTCGGAGTCGAGCGGTTTTCCCTCGCGATCGCTCCAACGTTGAAGCTGTTCGAGAAGATACGCTCCGCGCTTCGTCGCTTCCGGATCGTCCGAACGAACGATCAGCTTCCCTTTTTCGGCGTCGACGACGACGCGAACGCCAAGTTCCTTGCGAATTTTGCGCAAGTGTTCGTCGCTCGGCCCCAACACGTTCTGCAGAACGCGACCGCTCAGGATCGCGATCGATAATTCTTCCATATAAACCCTTGTCGTAAATCGACTTTTAGCGTTCGAACGTTCGCTCGTCCGTCCGACGGGATCGCCCGCCCGGCGCGCGTTTTCGACCGTTCGAACGCCTCGAACGACCTCAAACGTTTCCGAACGTCTCGAGGATCCGCTTCATTTCGGCGACCGCGTCGCGCATCCCGACCATCAAGGCGCGGGCGATAATGCTGTGCCCGATGTTCATCTCGGCCATTTTCGGGATCGCGGCGACCGGGCGAACGTTGCGGTAAGTCAGCCCGTGCCCGGCGTGCAATCGCATTCCGAGCCGGTCGATCAACGCGCCCGCTTCGACCAAACGCGCCAACTCCGTTCGCGCCGCGTCCCCGACCGCGTTCGCATAAGCGCCGGTGTGCAATTCGACCGCTTCGACGCCGAGTTCCTTCGCCGCTTCGATCTGACGCGCTTCCGGATCGAGGAACAAACTGACGACGACGCCCTTTTCGCGGAGCGCGTCGACGCAACGGCGGACGCGGTCGACGTCGGCGAGAACGTCCAAACCGCCTTCGGTCGTAACCTCCTGACGTTTTTCCGGAACGAGCGTCGCTTGATCCGGGACGATTTCGCAGGCGATCCGCGCGACGTCCGGATCGCAAGCCATTTCGAGATTGAGTTTAACGCGGCAGGTTTCGCGCAGAATCCGGACGTCGCGTTCCTGGATGTGCCGCCGGTCTTCCCGCAAATGGACGGTGATCCCGTCCGCGCCGCCGAGTTCCGCCGCGGCCGCCGCCCAAACCGGGTCGGGCTCCGTCGTTTTCCGCGCTTGACGCACCGTCGCGATGTGATCGATATTAACGCCCAATTCAATCATCGTTCGTTTCCTTTATTAATAAACGTCGACATTAACACCAAGAACGACTTTTTTTCAATTATCAAACGGCCAGGCGTCGCCGAGCGCCTCCCGTTGAAGCGCGGACAACGAGCCGATTCCCTTTTTCGCAAGCGCAAGCAACGCCGCGAGTTGCGCGTCGTCGAAGGTCGCTTCTTCCCCGGTTCCCTGAATTTCGACGAAGCGTCCTTTCCCGGTCGCGACGACGTTCATGTCGACTTCCGCCGCCGAATCTTCGACGTAACGCAAGTCGAGTAGCGGCGTTCCGTCGACGATCCCGACGCTGACCGCGGCGACGGAGTCGCGCAACGGGTAAACGTCCGGATTCGGGAGCCGATCGCGGATCGAATTCAGCGCGTCGACCAGCGCGACGAAAGCGCCGGTAACGCTCAGCGTTCGCGTTCCGCCGTCGGCCTGCAAAACGTCGCAATCGAGGTAAACGGTGCGCGGGCCGAGCGCTTCGGCGTCGAAAACGGCGCGGAGCGAGCGCCCGATCAACCGTTGAATTTCGGTCGAGCGCCCGTCCGGACGATCCTGCCGCGGTTTGCGGGGACGCCCGGCGCTCGGAAGCATTCGATATTCCGCCGTCAGCCAGCCGCGTTCGGTCGCCCCTTCGCGCTTCATCCAACTCGGCGTGTCCTCGACGACGCTCGCGGCGCAAAGAACGACCGTGTCGCCCGCCGAAATAAGGACGCTCCCCGACGCGTTGGTAAATCCGCGTTGAATTTTGATCGGACGCGTTTCGTCGAACGCCCGGTCGACGCGCGGCGCCGTTTTCCCTTCGCTGTTTTCGCTGTTTTCGCTATTTCCGCTCATTTCGCCGATTCCTCCGTTTTTCCTAATCTTCCGGTTTCCTCGATTTTCTCCGTTCCGTTTATTTCGCCGCGAACGGCGCGCCGTCCGCCGGGGCTTGTCGCCCAACGATTTTACCGGTCTTACCCATTATACCGCGTTCGCCGACAAAATTCCACCCCGTCGCGATTTTTTAGCGTTCCGACGCCGCTTTTTTTTCGCCGCCGCCCGTTTTTTCCGCGTACAACCCGCGGAGCGCAAGCGTCGTCCAGGTCTCGAACGCCTCCGGTTCCGCGTCGATCTCGGCGAGCAATTCGTCGACGAATCGGAACCCCGACTCCGCTAAATCCGGCTCGTTCGACGTTAATTTCGGCGCCGCTAGCGTCGCTCGACAAACGACGCCGAGATGAACGCGCCCAACCTCCGTTTCGTCGTCGTTGACGAGCCCGACCCGTTCGAAACGCAAAATCGGCGCGCCCAACACGACTTCTTCGGCGATCTCCCGCGCCGCGCCGACCGAAAAAAGGTCGGTTCCAAAGGGCGCTCCGTTCGAGCCGGAACCGTCGTTCGACAAATTCGCCGCCGACGCCGCGTCGACGTCGTTGACGTGTCCGCCGACGCCGACGCTCCGTTTCGAGCGGAGCCGCGTTTCGCCCCGCCCGTCCCCCCGCCGGTAAACGAAAACGGCCGGCCGTCCCGGCGTTTCTTCGCAAACAAAGAGGACGTAAGGGATTAGCTGTTTAAACTCCGGGTCGCGCTCGGCGTCGCCTCGCCGCATAAAGCGAACCGACTCCGCCGCAAAAAGCGAATCGCGCCGGGAAAGTTCGTCCGCCGAAAACCCGTGAAAAACGCCCCCTTCTCGAAAAAGTCGCGTCGGAACGACCAAAACGCGCTCGTCGTCTTTCGTTCGAGGGCCGCCGTCGGGCCGCTCCGCCTCGTTCGCTTGCGCGTCGCTCATCGGGAACCGTTCCTTTCTTCCGTCGTCTTTCGCCGTTTAATCCGTTCGCCGTCGAGCGCTCGCGAGCGCCCGAACTCCAACGTTCACATTATAACGATTTTTTTTATTTCGGAAAGAGGGCGGTTTCTTGCGCTCCGACAAACGCTCAACCCCTTGTAAAATCGACGTTTCGCCGCGTTCGAGCGTCGCGTCGACCGTTCGGGACGGCTTCCGTTCCCGCAAAATTTTCGCGTCGTCGATTCAAACGTTTTTCCGTTATTTCAACGCTAAACGCAAAAAAACGACGCGAATCGAAACGCTTCGGCGTTCTTTTCGCGTCGTTTATAAATTTTCGCAACCTTTTCGACGTTTCATTCCCTTTTTCAACGTAAAAGGCTCGCGTCGGGGAACGTCGACGAAGCGCGAACTCCGGCGTCCGACGGCGCGGGAGGCGGCGAAAGCGGGTCGGTCGCGACGTTCGGCGTTCCCAGCGGCGCGACGCTTTGACGCGGCAAACGAACGACTTCCGTTTCCCGACCCGTTCCGTCGGCGGCGCCCCAATTGACGATGCAAACGATCTCGGCCCCTTCGAGCGCCCGGCGTCGCAACGCGTCGAGCGCGGCGGCGAGAAGCTCCGCGTCGCGGCCGTTTTCGACGTTCGGCGCGATCGCGACGGGAGCGCCCGGCGTTTCAAAACTCGTCGGGCGGACGCCGTCCCCGGTTTTTTGAGCGGATGCGAGCGCGTTCGAACCCGGCGGAAGCGCGTCGAGAGCGATCGGAGCGACCGGCGGAGCGTTTCCGGCGGCGCGACTGGCGCGAACGTTTTTCGACGGGACGTCGGCGGCAAGCGAATCGAGCGGCGCGGCGACGGAGTCGGCGAGAACGGACGGCGTCGCGACCGACGCGGCGCCGGCGGCGAGCGTCGGCGGCTCGAACTTTCCGGCGCGTTGGTCGGCGAGCGCGACCGCCAAATTTTCGTTCGAAAGGAGCGCGGAGGCCGCGATCGTCGCCGGAACGAAAAAGCCGTCCCCTTCCCGCGGGTCTCCGGCGACGCAAAGTCCGGCCCAATAATACTTTCCGGCGCGTTCGACGAAAAGTCCGCCGCCGCTGCGCCCCGCTTCCGGAGCGTTTGAAACCTGAACGTAATTAAACGGTTTGCGCGTCGCGTCGTTCGCTTTCGGCTCGAAATAATGCCGGTCGAGCGACAAAATTCGGTGTTCGAGCGGCGCCGCGCCCCGTTCGTTGCGGGCGACGCTCAGCGCGCTTTCGCCGACGCGAAGCGTTTCGGTCTCGGGCAAAAACGCGATCGGGCGCACCGTCCAGGGAGCGCGGAAAGCGACGAATGCGACGTCGGTTTCCGGGTCGGCGTAAACGCATTCGCCGGGAACCGTTTCGACGCGCCCCGATCTCGGATCGGAAACGGCGACGGCGATCTTCGCGGCGCTCCAATCGGCGACGTCGCGGAAAAGGTGCCCGCAGGTCGCGACGAGCGCTTCGCCGTGTCGCGGGTCGGCGTGCGCGACGACGCCGGTCGCGGAATCGCTCCGCCCGTCGGCGCCGTTTCCGACGACGAGATCGATCCGAACGGTCGCTTCGTCGAGCCGCTCCCAAACGCCGCCGTCGAGGATCGCCCGTTCGGCCGCGCTCGATCCGCCCGGATTTTGACCCGGATTTTGACCCGGAGCGGGCACGGACGCCGGAACGGTCGCCGCGACCTGCGCGATCGGAGCGGGCGCGGACGCCGGAACGGTCGCCGCCGCGGACGAAATCGGATTCGCGGCGACGGGAGCGCCGGAAGTCGTCGGAACGTTCGCGGCGCTTTGCGCGAGCGGTTGCGGCGGCGCGACAGGCGCGGCGGACGCTCCGGAAACGGCGAAACCGGCCGAATCGGCGTCCGCTTGTCCGCGAGTTACTCGAACGGGCGTTTTCCCGTCCTTTCGCGGCGTTTTCGCGGCGAGTTCTTCGCGTCCCCGGTCGAACAGGCGCAAAAGCTGATTGCGCAAGATCGCCGCGCTCGGCGTTCCGGGCGTCGCGACGCGGTCGACCTCTTTGCCGTCGACGAGCAAGACGAAAGTCGGCGTCGCGGAGACGGCGAACCGTTCGAAAAGCTCGGAGCCGCCGTTTTCCCGCTCGACGCGTTGGATCGGGTAATTTTTGCTCCGCATCGCGTTCAGAAGCGCGTTCGTTCGAGCGGCGTCGCCGTCCGTTTTCGACGCGAACTCCAAAACGACGATCCGCGCCGAAAACGGGTTGTCGGCGGTCGCGATCGGAGTCGAGAGCGCGTTTCCTTCGTTCGCCTCCGCCCCAAACGGAGTCGTTCCAGCGGCGCCCGCGAACGTCGCCGCGCTCAAAAGAACGCCGCCGACGCGGGCCCAAGTTCGTCGTTTCGTTTGTCGTCGCACCATTTTTCGCGTTCCTTCGTCGCTTATTCGTTTTTCCGCCGACCGTTCGGTCGACGTCGGAAACCGTCGAGAATCCGTTCCCGGGGCTCCGAGCGGCAGTTTAACGTTTTCTCGCGCTCCCCGCAAGAGCGATTTTTCGCAACGAACGCCCGGCGCGATCTCCGAAAAATCGACGGGAAAACGACGCCGAACCGGGAATAAAAAACGCGACGCCGGGAGTCGCAATCCCCCGACGCCGCGTTCTCAACAGGACGCAACGCGCCCCGATTTAACGCTTCGACGAAACGCCGCGCGTTCAAAAATCAAATTCGGCGCGATAAAAGAACGAACTTTCCGGCGCGACGTCCCCCTTCAAATAGAGGTCTTCGGTCGACTCGAACGGGACGTTGTCGAACCACTTAAACGCGACGAAATCGGCGTCCAAAATCGAACGCGGAACGGAAATCTGCAATTTGTTCCCCTCGAGCTTCCAACGGACGCCGTCGACGGTCGCCGACGTTTTCCAAGCGCCCTCCGGCTCGGCGTTCGCCGCGTCGAACCGCTCGGCGCTCGCCGTTCCGTCGTTGGAATACGAACGTCCGATCAGCAAGTCGACGCCGCGCCATCCGGTCTTTTCGCCGTCGACGTCGAGCCCCAGGCAAAGCCCGTTCGGGACGCTCGGTCGGATCGCTTCCCGCGTCTCGACGTAAAAATAAACGTTCTCGGCGTCGCGAGCGACCTTCGCGAACGTAATGTCGTTGCGCCCGGAATCGTCTCGATAATAGGTTCCGCCGACGCCGACGAAATCGCGCGGAATCGTCTCCTTAACGTGATCGCGGAACGTCGGTTCGACGGCGTCCCAGCGCGCGAAATCGGCGTCCGCGTCGAACGAAATCGTCGTCGGCTTCTTAATCGGCTCGGGCGCTTCGGCCGTTCCCTTGTACTTGCGGATCCCGTCGACCGTTTGCCAATAATAATTGTCGAAGTGCATGCCGCGAGTCGGCTCGACGTCGCGACTGTACTCCTGGTTGAATTGATCGACGAACATGTATTGGCGCTCGCCGATCTTCCAGCGCCCGGCGACCCACTCGTTCCACCCGGTGATAAAGACGAACGGCGGGTCGAGTTCGAAGGCGCGCTCCCATTGCTGAGCGAAATTTTTTCCGACGGCGGGATCGGGATTCTCGGCCCATTCTTCGTAATTCACGACGCCGTTCGCGTCCGGCTCCGGAACGTAAAACGAGCGGCCGCGCGCCGTTTCGCGACTCATCCAAACGGGAAGTCCGGCGGCGTCGCGAGCGAGATTTTGCGACGTCGAAACGTTGACCTGCTCCGGCGTGTTCTCGTCTTTCGTCCAGGAATACGGCTGCGGATACGCGGCGACCCAATGCCAGGCGTCCCGAGTGTTTTTCATTCCGAAAGTCGGCCAGTACGCCGTTCGAAAGGTGAATTTGTCGCGCAGGTCTTCCGGAACCTCGGCCGGATTCGACAAAATCAGCGGCTTGCCTTCCCAATGGAAGAAGAGCGGGGCGTATTTTTCCTGCGAATAACACTCGTCCCAGATCTTTTGCGTCGTTCGGCCGACTTCGGTGTTCGTCATGAACGCGATCTGCGGAACGGTTTCGCCGTCCGCTTTCATTTCAAGGAGCAGATCGCAAAGCGGAAGATAAACGTGCGGATACGTAACGGCGTTCGTCGTGTCGAAAATCAAAACGTCGACCCCGGCGTCGGCCAGCAAATTTATATGACGGCGGACGACCCAGGGGTCTCGCGAATCGTAATACCCGTAAAGCGGCTCGCCCCAGAAGTGCATTTGCCCGTTCGTTCCGAGCAGGGCGTCGTTTTCCTCTCGAACGGCGTTCGGGTCTTTCTCGAGAATTTTCGTCAGGTCGTAAGGCCGCGGGTCGCCCTCCGGCGCGTTTTTATCGGTCGGAATAATCGACGTCGGATCGAGCCAAAGGAAGTAAAACATTCCGATCGTTTTGTCTTGACGGATCGCGACGCGAGCGGGGTCGTCCGCTTTTTGCCCGACGATATTTCGCCCCAGCGCGTCGTATCCGCCCCACGGGACGCCGTCCGACTGAGCGAACGCCGACGCCGCGCCGCAAGCGGTCGCCAAACCGAGCGCCGCCGTCCAAGCGAACCGTCGTTTTCCTTCGTTTGTTTTTCTCGATCTCCGATTTTTTTCCTTCATTCCGCCGCTCCTTTCTCGCGCCCGCTTTCGCCGACGCCGTCGCGCTCGCCGTTCGAACGCCGCCCGTCGCGACGTTTCCTCCGCGTCGATTATAAAGAACCGCGGCGCCGATTGCAAGCGTTTCGTCGAAAAAAGACCGAAAAAAGGAAAAAAGTCGAAAACGCTCCTGAAAAACGCCCCTATAGTATTAATGAGAAAAATCGCGTCGACGCCGGGCGCAAACGCGAAAAGAGCGCCGGAACCCGAAAGCTCCGCCGCTCTTTTTCTTCAACGCGACGCCGTTAACGTCGCGCTCGAAATTTTACGTCAACGATAACCTCGTCCGCTCGCCGCCGACGCGACCGGCGGTTCGGGAGCGTTTTCGACTTCGTTTCCGTCTCCGTCGCCGGTCATTTGCCGCACCGCTTCGGGAGAACGTCCGCCCGACAGCTCTTCGAACGTCGGCAGCCGATCCAAACCGGCCAGCGCGTCCTGCGACGTTCCGACGTCCGACGTCATCCGCCGCAGCAGCTCTTCGTCGATGTTCCCCGGGTCGACCCAGCGC
Source organism: uncultured Planctomycetaceae bacterium (assembly GCA_964539525.1). Classification (GTDB taxonomy): domain Bacteria; phylum Planctomycetota; class Planctomycetia; order Pirellulales; family Thermoguttaceae; genus RUG369. The sequence continues at coordinate 111,116 of CAZIJJ010000009.1, forward strand.
CCGGTCTCGTCGAGATGGAAGACGCCGAGGTGAAGCATCAGGTTCATGCGGCGCGACTGGTATTGCAACCACGTTTGCATGATCTGGTTTTGCGAATTAAGCAACGTTTCCAACGCGTCGACCAACGCTTCCGTGTTGTCGGGAATCGAGTTGATACGGGACGCTTCCTTCGGCGGTTTCGCCAGTTTCAGCTGCTCGTAGTGAACGCGTTTGATCGACGTCAAGACGCTGTCGCGTTGGAGTTCGAAACTGACCTGCGCCAACTCGATGGCGCGCACCGCGCTGCGGATCTGCTGATGAACGCCGTCGACGTAAGCGTAGTAGCCGCGCCGCGCCTGGTCGTAAGCGATCAGCGCTTGCCGATAGCTGTTCCGCTCCATGAACCGGTCGAGCGGGGCGTCGAATTGCACGCCGGCGGTGAACCGCGCTTTGTCGGAGCTGAAATTCACCGGGTTCGAACCTTCGTTCGAGATCGAGCCGCCGACCGAAACGCTCAGATCGCTGCGGAGTTGATCGGCGACGATCTCGATATTGCGCCATTGGTCGACCAGATTCGACCGCATGTTCATCCAGTCGAGGCGGCGTTCGCGAGCGACCTGGAACGCGTATTCCGATTGGACGTCGACCACCGGCAGTTCGATCACTTCAAGACGCGCCCGCGCCTGAATCAAATGCAAGGTCAACAGGAGTTCGGAAAGTTTCGTCAAACAGGAGCTGAACCAGATGCGGTGCACGTCGCCGCGCGTCAACGCCCCGGAGCGCAGTTCCGTCAACGAGTTGTCCAACGCGGCGCGACGACGGCGGTATTCTTCGCTGTCGACGGCGTTTGCGTCGGCCGCCATCGCGTCGAGCGCCGCCAATTCGCGTTCGAGTTCGACGACGTTGACCTGAATCGGGTCGTTCAGTTCCGCCGTCATGTGCAGGTCGGCGACGAGGCTCTCGACGGTCGACGGGAACGGCGAATTTTCCGGATGTTCGCGCTTTTCGACGATCATTTCGGCGAGTTCGTCCGGCGAATACGTCAAGATCGTCTGCTCGATCAGGTCGAGAAGTTTCGCGACGTCGTACTGGACGCCGCGCGATTTCAACACGACGCCGCTTTCGTTCACCGCTTCGTTCGGACGTTCGAGGTCTTCGCGAATCTGCGCGACGCGTTCTTCGAAGAGCCGCGAGGAAGCGAAGGAGCTGTCGAGATCCGGGTTGTCTCGTTCGAAACGAGCGCGCAAAGCGTCCAACGCGATCAAACGCCGCGGAACGACTTCGTTTTCCAGGCGTTCCAGGTCGGCCAGCGTGTCCCGCAAACCGCGTCCGAATTGCTCGTCGAAGTCGGCGAAGATCGCGCGCAGATCCGCGAGCGACGCCCGCGTCGCCGGCGATTGCGAGTCGGTCAGATCGTCGACGGAATTAATGTAACGGTTCGAATCGACGACGATTTCGTTGTTTTTGTCGCGAAGCCAACCCAAAAGCGAGGTAACGTCCGCCTGGAAATTGCCGAGCGTTTCCGGCATCAGGTTGAACTGTTCGGTCAACGAATCGCGCACGACGACGTTTTCGACGTCGGGCGGAAGCCCCAGGTCGATCAGGTACGTTTCGATCGAGTTGCGGTAGTTGTTCTTCAACTCGATGAGCCGCTCCTGGCTCGAAAGCCAGTTTTGGCGCATACGGTCGACCGCGGAACGGTCCGTAACGCGGCTCGTTTCGTAGTAACCTTCGTAACGCTGGTAGTTGTCTTCCGACGACGAAACGTTCGACTCCTGGTTGCGAATCTGAATTTGGCTCGAAAGGAGCCCGTAAAATCCGCCGACGTTCGCGCCGCCGACGCCGCTGCCCGGATAACCTCCGCTCGACGGAGCCGAAATCGGCGACGAACCGGTCAGGACGCCGACGTAAAAACCCTGTTGGTAAAAGGCCAGCTGCCGAACGTTCGCCAACAAACGGCGCTCGCTGCGCGTCAGGTCTTCCAAAACGATGGCGCGTCCGGCGCCGCGAAGGAACGGTTGCGTCAAACTGTAGCTCAACGACGTCGTCGGCGCGAACGAGTCGTTCGCCGGGCTGAACGCCCAAACCATCGAGTTGGCAAGACTTACGACGACGTCGGCTCCGGTCGCCAACTTGCGGCGAGCGCCCGCGTCGACGGAGTTCGCTTCGAGCGTCGAAACGCTCGAATCTTTAAAACCGCCGTCGTTGCGATAGAAAAGCGAGCTTCCGCCGTAAAACTTCACGTCGAACGCGTACCGCTCGGCGGTAACGTTAAGCGCCGCCAAATAAACGTTTTCCAACGCGTTCCGGTAATCCGGCGAGTGCAGGAGCGCCAGGTCGAACGCGACTTTCTGGTCGACGACGATTTCGCCGTCTTCGTTCGGCTCCGGAAGCGTGTCGCGCCAACTTTCGTTTTCGACCGACTGCGCGAAACCGTTCGCGCTCCACTTTTCGCGCCCTTTGCGCCCCTCGACGTCGTTGAGAAGACGCGCCGCGGTTTGGTCGTCGACCGGAGACGGCTGGGCGTCCGGATTATACCGGTTCGCGTACCGCGATTTCGACGACTCGGCGAGCGTGAACCCGTTCATGTCCCAATACTTTTCGTCCGCGCTCTTGCCGACCGTGTTCAAGAGCCCGTAAACTTCCTTGTCGGCGTCCGTTCGATATTTGTCGCGCGAACACCCCGACGCCGCGACCGTCGTCAGCGCGAGACCCGTTAAAATAAGCGCCAACCCCTTCGACCGAGAACGCGAAAGAAGCGCGCGTTCTTGCGCGTCCTTCCGCTCGAGCGTTTCCGCCGCTCGCGACGCGTCGAGTCCTCCGACTCGAACGGCGCGGCGCGACGAGACGCCTCGTCGATTCTTCTTTTTCCATTCCATCATGACGCAACTCCGTCAAACCGTTAAAACGTTTCGCCAAAGTTCGCCGCAAAACGACGCGACGCGTCGCAACGCGTCGAAGCTCGTCCCGAACGGGCCGCGTCCCGCCTCCTGCGAAAACGCGCAACCGTTTCGCCGCGCCGACTTCGCGTTTAAGCGACTCCTTTCGCAAAAACGTCGAACGACGCGGCGACGCGAACCAACGGCGTCCGGTCGAGCGCAAAACGTCGGAACGGGTTTTCCGCCGTTTCGAACGATAGAAGCGTCGAAGACAAGGGGCGGAAACCGACGGGGCGCGCGGCGGACGAAAACGCGACGACTCCTTTCGGCGCGTTTTTTCACCGTATACTTTCGTATCGACCTTTCCGGTTATAACGTTTACTCTTTTTTTACTCAATTCAGCAATTATTCCAGCAAGTTCGTCCCATCCGTTCCCACTCCGAGACGCGAAGCGCTTAAAATTTACCGCTTATTTGTAATTTAACGATAAAACAAACTGCAAAAACGAGAGAAAAAAGTTTTTCTCGATAAGACGAAAAAAAAACTTGACAAAAACGCGATTTGACGATACTATCAATATTAGAAAATTTTAGGGAGCGATTTTTTTGCGCCGCAACGCGTTAATTTAGAGAAAACGCGCAGTTTTGGCAAATTAAGTTAAAAAATCGCCCGCCGCGGACGATAAGATAGACAAACCGCGTAGTTTTTGCCGACGCCCAACCGCGTTTTCAACGGGAGCGCTCGGCGACGCTCGACGGCGGTTATTAATTAAGAAGAAACAAAAATCCTCGACGCCTCCGCCCGACCGCGCGGCGGAACGCGTCGGATCCGATGAACAACCTCGACAAATTAGGCGGAAGAGGCTCGTCATGAACGTTTGGAACAAAGTATTATACGTTTTAATCGCGCTTTTATGCGTCGTTTTCACCGTCTTCGCGGCGAACAAATACAAGCTGTCGAAAGATTGGGACGCGAAACTTGCGAAGCAGGAAGCGCAGATTCAAACGCTACGCGACGAAGTCGCCGCGCTGAAAATCGCGATCGACGGCGACCCGTTGAAAAAAGCGGAAACCTGGAACGACCTCGGCTTGCGTTCGCAACTCGCTCTCGTTCGCGGCCTGCTCCGCGGCGACGCGTTCGTCAATTGCCTCCCGGTCGAGGCGTCGACCGTCGAAATCGACCGCGACCCGGTCGCGCAGACTCCGATTTTCGGAGCGAAGATCGGTTTCGCGGTTACGTCGGCGAACAGCTTGACGGCGTTTTCGGACGCCGGAACCGCGGCCGACGCGTTCCGTCAAGGCGCGCTCGCTTACGTCTTCGACTCCGGCTTGGCTTACGTCGACGAAGCGGCGGAAGCGTCCGACGCGACGCCGGTCGAACCGGTCGCGCCCCGTTTCCTCGGCGCGTTCAAATTCGTCGGCGCGGCGAACCAACAGGCGGCGCTCGAATCGGTCGGCTACCTTAGCGAAGCGGAACTGCGCGAACTCGAAGATTCGCAAGCGAGCGGTCGCTCCTGGATCGTTTGCGTCGACCGTCTCCCGATGGACGTTCCGACCGACGTCGCGGCCCTGATCGCCGGAAACGCGGAAACGTTCGCTTCGCTCGACGAAACGACGCGCGCTTACTTCGAAACGGCGAACCCGTCGACGCAAACGCTGGAAACGCTCGCTTCGGTCGCCGACGCGAACTCGATCGTCGACTTCCAGGGCCGTTTGACGCGTCAATGGACGGCCCGCGACGCGGAAAACGTCGTGAAGGCGCGCCGTTCGCTGACGTTGAAAGACCTGACGCGCGTCGTCGTCGACCAACTCGTTTCGATCGGTCGCGAAGTTGAAGACGAAACGATGAGCTCGCTCTATTCGGCGGAGGAATACGACGCGGCGGTCGCTCGCAAGTCGGTCGCCTCTTACGAAGAGCAAAAAGCGTCGCTCGAATCGGCGCTTGCGAAGATGGAAGGTTATCGCGACCTGGCGAAATCGAAACTCGACGAAGCGAACGCTCGCGTCGCCGAATGCCAAGCGGAACTCGAAACGACGATCGCGGAAAACGCTCGCCTCGCGGCGACGATCGCGCAAGCTCAAATCGCGTTGGCCGAAAACGCCGAGCGCAAGAGCCGCGGCGACGACGCGACGACCGCCTTCGCGCTGAGCGGCATGTGATCGCTCGCCGTTAATTAAGATCGGCGTTTCCCGCCGAATCCGCCTAAGAGCCGCGTCGATCGACGCGGCTTTTTTCGTTTTTCGCGCCGTTCGGTTCAAGCGCAAACGCCCGACGGTCGGCCGAAATCAGGAGCGTTTCCGCGTCGAACTTCGTTCTCCGACGGGACGTTTTCCCGTTTCGAAACGCCAATTCCCAACGCCGCGTTTTGACGTTCGCGACGAAAAAACGCCGCCGTCGAAACGTCTTTTAAAGGTTCCGACGACGGCGCGGGTTTCGGCTCGTCGCTTTCTAAATCGTTTCAAAAACGACGCTTAGCGTTTTTTACCGACGAGGAAAACGCATTCGATCGACTTCAAATCGACGCGAACGGTCGTCGTTCCGCTCTCCGCGTCGAATTTCATCGCCGATTCCGGAAGCGGCGCCGTCTCGCCGGTCGTCGGATCCCAACGTTCGAGCGATTCAAACTCGCCGCGCAACGCCGCGTCGAACGACGCCGCCGAGTTCGAAGAATTGGCGAAGTAATAAACGTCGAGCCCGTTTTTGACCTTGTGCAAATATTGCAACATGCCTTCGAGCGGGTAATCCCAACGCGGAACGACGTTCAGCGTCGGCAGGGTCGTTCCCGGCGCCGCGACGATTCGAACGTCCGGAACCGGAACGAGATAATTCGCCGCTTTTTCGAGGTTCGCCGTCGTCGGACGCGGAACGAACGCCGACCGCTCGCCGAAAATATTTTCTTCGTAAACGACCAGTTTTTCCGGGTTTGCGACCGGCGCGACCCACTCGCCCGCTCGGTTGATCTCGCGCGCTTTGCGGAAATTCTCGGCAAGGCAAATATCTTCCTGTCCGGTCAAGATAGCGTCGCGGGGCGCCTGCGTCCGCGGGTCGACGCCGAACATTTTCTCGACGGCCGCGCAAACTTCGTCGTCAAATTCGCGTCCTTCTGCCGCGATCGACGGAAGGCGCGTCGTCGCAAGAACCGCCCCGCCCGCTTCGTAAAACGCCAGAATCTTTTGGAGATTTTCCCAGGAAACGACGTCGGCGCCGGTCAAAACGACCGCGCGGTACTCTTCGCGGTTCGTCGCGTTGTTCAAACGGAACACGGGGCCCGGCGCAAACTTAGCGTCGTCGGTCGGCATCGTTTCGACCGAGCATTTCTCGTCGACGATCTGCGGATGCAGGAACGTGAAATCGCGCCAGATTTTCGACGTCAGCTCCGAACCGACGGCCAGATAATCCGTTTCGCGCGGAAGGAGGACTCCGTAGGGGTAATCGCCTTCAATAAAATGGTGTTGGAAATGGAAAAACGCCTTCAAATTGTCGACCGGGTAAAGGACGCCGAAGTCGGCGACGTGCCGCCCGCCTTGCAGCAGGAGGCTGTTGCGCGACACGAAGTCGCCGTATTTCGGCAAAAAGCCTTCCAATTTCGGGTTGCGCCAGGAAATTTCGGGCGGAATGTAGATCGTCGCCGGGTCGGTCCAGATTCCGTGCGGCAACATTACGTTTCCGCCGCGAGCGTAAATTTCCATCGCCGCGCGCAACATCGTGTCCGGGCCGAACGTATCGTCGCGGTAGTTCCCGTAAATTTCGACAAAGCAAAGCGGGAAGTCGTAGTTAAACGCCGCCGACGTCGGGAGTTTGAAGCCGTCGCGCCCGTGTCCGTAATAGTGGATCGAATCGAAAAGGACGGCGTCCGAATTGCGGTGCGACGCCATCGCGTCGCCGCTCATGTCGATCGGTTGAATAACATACGGGCCTTGCGGGTGGCCGGTGGAAATAACGTCGAGGTTGCGATCGCGGCGCCATTTGTTGACGAGACCGGGGTAACCGTCGGCGAAGAGGCGGTTGCGCGTCGTCCAAAGTCGGCGGCGCGCCGACGGCGTGTCGGGGCCGATCGGGTAAAAGAGCGCCGGGTAGTCGAGCGTCGCGTCGACGCCCCAAAGCTCGCGGTGTTTGGCGTTGAACTCAAGCGCCCAGTTGCGCGAATTCAGCGTTTGAGAGTTGGAAATATCGTCGAAGAAAATCGACGTGATCGTCTTTCCGAAGCGATCCTTGAACTTGTCGTAAAAACGGTCGTAAGTGAGCGTGAAGAAATTTTCGACCGCTTTCGGCGACATGTAGTCGACGAGCCCGTGCGGGTCGGAAACGCAAACGAAGAGGAAAATTTTCCAATTTCCTTCCGGAACTTTCCAGGAAACGGTTCCGTCGGCGGCGACCGACTCGCGAATATCGACGCGTTCGAACGTGTCGACGTTCATCGCGACCGCCGCTTGCAGAACGCCTTCCGGTTTTCCGAAAAGAACCTTGTCGCCGAGCGGAATCGGGGATTTTTCGGAGAAATCGGCCGGGCCCGCGACGCTCCATTCGACTTTGTCGAGGCGTTTGATCGTCGAATCCGGGAAGACTTCCTTCAATCGCCAACCGGCGCTTCCGCTCGGGTAGTCGAGGTCGTCGTAAAAGACGATCTTCATGTCGAGTTCGTCCGCTTTGTCGAGCGACTTTCCGAACTGCTCAAAGTATTCGTCGGTAAGATATTTCGGCGTCGTTTTCGTTACCGGCAGGAACGTGATTCCGCCGAAGCCGTTTTCTTTGCCGACTTCGAAAATTTCGCGGATGATTTCGTCCGACAGCTCGCCGTTCGTGTGCCAAAGGGGCTGGCCTTTGAGCGGAATTTTCGCGCCCGGCAAAATCGACGGCGCTTCCGCGAACCAACGACGCAACGTTTCGACGTCCGCGTCGACCGCGGCCGAACCGAGATTCCAACGTTCGCCGTCTTTTTCCGCTTCGGCCGACGCCGCCGCTTGCGTTTTTTGCGCGTCTTGCCCGTCTTGCGCCGTCGCGACGCCGAGCGCGCTCAACGTTACCGCCGCGCCGCCGAAAAGCGCCCAGCTCAAACGTTTCAACATATTTTCTCTATTTTTCCGACTCACCGCAAACCTCTTTCTTTACGCAAATTTACGTTTAACGATCGCGCCGCAACGCCGACGCGTTTCGTCGAGATTCGCCCAGTATACCGCGTCGAGGCGCAAAAGTCAAGAAAACGCCGCGTAAAAAAACGCCGCGGCGCCGAATTTAACGGCGGCGACGGCGCTCTTTCTTAGAAAAATTTACCCGTTTCCCCCGCTTAAACCGCCGACGTCCGACGCGTCAAGACGCCGCATGCGAAGAGAACCGCCGCCGTCGACGCAAAGAGCGCGGCGCACGCAAACCCCGCCGCCGCCGCGACGCCCGCCGACGCGGCGCGAACTTTCTCGCCGACGTCGCGAACGTCCATGCCGACGCCCAGGACGCCCAACCCGGTAAATAGCGACGCGTTCACCACGTAGTTATACGCGTCGCCACCGACAAACTCATGGCTCGAGAAATCCAAACGCTCCAACGCGTCCATATACGTTTCCATCGAAGAACCCGGACGCCGCCTGGCGTCGTCGAGGATTCTTGGTTGCCAATCTGACAACGAAGAAAAGGCTAACGTACCCGTACTCGAGCCGATCCAATATTCGGCGCTACTTAAGAGCCGCTCCTTTCTTTCGTCCTCCAATTCCGCGATTCTTTCTTTGTACTGCTTCAACGAACCAAAGCTTCCGATTGGAGCCGCGGCGACTCGCGTTTTACACAATTGCATAAAACCAATGCAAGTCGAGAGGAACGCGGCCGCTACGAAGAGGGCGCTCAACGCGAATAAAACGGCGCCGGCGTCGCATGTTCCATTGTTCAATATTTTGGAAAGCAGAATCGACGGCAACTTTTGCGACGCGCCGGACGCCTCGTCGGAAGGCGCGGAACTCGAACTCGCTTCGGCGGGCGGCTCGTTCGATTCGTAGACGGGCGGCGGAGGCGGGGTTGGCGCGGCCGGTTTGTCGTCGCAACGCTCGGAATCGACCGGCGTTTTGTCCCCGAACTCCAAGCCTCGGAGCTTCCGCGCTTCAACCCGTCGCCCGTCGCATTCGATTTCGGTTTCTTCCGTGATTATCCCCAACGCCGCGAGCGATTTCAGTTGCGCCGCGTCGACCGGGCCCTTGCGCTCGCCGTCGATAAAATAATAAAATAACCGCCCCATTTTTTCTCCCTGATTTCAAAGCGCGCCCCCGGGCTCGCGGGTTGGACGCTCCCCGAGACTCCGCGCCGTCGGCAATTATAAAGCGTCAAAACGCCGCGTCAAGCGACGGCACCGTTCAGACGGGACGCCGGACGTCCCAGGTCGCGAAGAAAAAACGAACCGCGCCGCGACAATCCGCAAACTTTGCCCGTTTTACCAACCGCGGACGCAAAAAAACGCCGATCTCCGCGGAAATCGACGCTTTTCGAGTCGACGACCTTCGCCGCCGTTTTTTTTTTCAGCGCGACTAGAAAATTTCGTTCGCGATCATGTGCTCGAACGTTTGCTTGCGACGGATCAAACGCGGCTCGCCGTTTTCGATCAAAACCTCCGGCGCCAGGAACTTCGAATTGTAATTCGAACTCATCGCCGCGCCGTAAGCGCCCGCGATCTCAAGAATTAAGTAGTCGCCGACGCTCGCCTTGGGCAACCGCCGCTTCACGACGTAACCGCCTTCTTCCTGAGTGAAAACGTCGCCCGATTCGCACAACGGGCCGCCGACGATCGCGTCTTCCTCGGCGCCGTTCGAACCGTTTTCGTCGGCGAAAGCGATTGAAATCGGGTGATAGCTTCCGTAAAGCGTCGGACGCGCCAGGTGCGTAAAGCCCGCGTCGACCAGATAAAACACGTTGTCCGCCTGCTTTTTGACCGCTCGAATTTGCGCGATCAAATAACCGCTCTCCGCGACCAAATAGCGTCCCGGCTCGATTTCCAACTCGACTTTATGTCCGAAATTCGTTTCGAGCGTTTCCTTCGTCCGCTTCCAAAGCGCGGCGTATTCGTTCAAGTCGACGTATTCTTCCCCGGCGCGGTAGGGAATCGGAAGCCCGCCCCCGCAGCTGACCGACTCGATCCCCGGGCCGATCTCCGCCGCCAGTCGCTCCGCCGCGCCCGCGACCTGCGCCAAATGTTCGAAATCGCTCCCGGAACCGATGTGCAGATGCAAGCCTGAAATCGTCATGCCGAACCGGGCCGCCGTCGCGACGCACTCGCCGATCCGCTCGAACCAAACGCCGTGTTTCGAGAGATCGCCCCCCGTGTTCGTCTTCGCGCTGCAACCGTGTCCGAAGCCGGGATTGACGCGGATCGTCAACTTAAACCCTTGCGAACGCTCGCCTAACGCGGCGCCAAGTTGCGCGATCATGTCGGGCGAACCGCAGTTGACGACGCACCCGAACGCGTCGCCGACAACCAAATCAAGCGCGTCGGCGTCGAAAACGTCGGCGGTGTACGCGATTTCCTTCGGCTCGAACCCGGCGGTCAACGCCCGCTTGATCTCGGCGGCGCTCACCGCGTCGACGGCGGCTCCGCAAGCGCGGATCGTCTTCAAAATCGCAATGTTCGAGCAAGCTTTCTGCGCGTACCGAACGACGTCGAAAACGCCGAGTCCCGTCAAATCGGCGACGCGTCGTTTAATCGAAGCCGCGTCGTAAACGAAAAGGGGCGTTCCGCCGAACTCGCAAGCGAGCCGCGCGACCGGAACCCCGGCGATCTCCGTTCGTAAAGTCTTAAATTCCGGCGTTTTTTGCATTGGCGTTCTCCTTTTTCGCAACTTTTTACCGCCTGTTTTTCGCTTTCGCGCCGCTCGTTTCGCTCAAATTTCGCGTCGGCGCCGCCGTCGTTATTTGTCGCGCTTCACAACGAACCGGGCCAGCGCTTCCAACGCGTCGAACGCTTCGGCCGCCTCTTCCGAACGCGCCGATTCTTCGCCGTTTTCGCGGAGCTTCGCGACGATTTCCAACGCTTCGTCGACCAGCGCGTCCGCCTCGGCGCGGGCCGCGTCGACGGCGCCGGCTTTCGTCAGCAACTCCGCGAACTCCGAACGTTCTTCGAGCGAAACGCCCGCCTCCAAACGCTTTAACGTCGCCTCGCGTTCCGCCGGAGCCGCGTTCTGAAGGTAAAGAATCAGCGGGAGCGTCTCCTTTTTATTGACCAAATCCGTTCCGAGCGTTTTGCCGGTTTTCTCCTCGTCGCCGACCAGATCGAGAATATCGTCGACGATCTGAAACGCGATCCCCAACGCGACGCCGAACCGCTCGAACGCCGCCAACGACTCGCCGCGCGCCCCGCCCCAATACGCGCCCATATGCGCCGCGCACTCGAGAAGCGCCGCCGTTTTTCCGCCGACAATCTTGCGGTAATCCGCCGTCGTCAGCGCGAAATTTCCGATCGAATCGACTTGCAACAGCTCGCCCTCGACCGTCGCCCGGCAACACTCCGACGTTTTGCGGAAAAGCGCCAGATCTTCGCATTCGCAAATCAGGTCGAAAGCCCGGGTGATCAGCAAGTCGCCGATCAGCACCGCCCGCCGCGAATCCCAACGAGCGTTCACCGTTTCAAGCCGCCGGCGGAAACGCGCGCCGTCCAAAACGTCGTCGTGAACCAGCGACCCGGTGTGGATCATTTCGAGCGCCGCCGCGCAAAGACAAGAACGCCGATCGACCTTCCCCGCGGCCTTTCCGCAAAGCAGGGTCAACGCCGGACGCAACCGCTTCCCGCCAAGCCGAAACGAATGGTCGAGATACTCGTGAAACGCCGGGTCGAGCCCGAATAAACGCTCCTTCAAAAGGGCGGTCGTCGTCTCCATTTCGGACGCGATCGGTCGGTAAAGAAAATCGAGCCCGGCCGCGCGCGGCGTCGTTTCGCTCATCGCAATTCGTTCCTTATTTTCGCAACGGCGCCGAACGGCCGTCTTCCGTTTATTTTACGCAAAACCCCGCGAGCCGCGTTTTTTACGCGATCCGCCAAATCTTTCCATTTCCTCGTTTCGTTTTCCGCGACGAAAAACGCCGTTACTTTTTGCGCAACGCCAACTTCAAAAACTCGGCGCGCGTCTTGGCGTAATCGCGGAACGACCCTTTCATCGCCGACGTAACGCAAAGCGAACCCGGTTTCTTAACGCCGCGAAGCGTCATGCACGAGTGCGTCGCCTCGATCACGACGCCGACGCCGCGCGCGTTCAGCTTTTCCATCAGCAAATTCGCGATCGTCTCCGTCATCCGCTCCTGCAACTGCGGCCGTTTCGCGACCGTCTCGACGACCCGGGCGATCTTGCTCAACCCAACGACGCGCCCCTGCGGCAGGTACCCGATGTGCGCCTTCCCGACGAACGGCAGCAGGTGGTGCTCGCACATCGAATGAAAATCGACGTCCTTCACGATCACCATCGAATCGTATTCCTCGGTGAAGAATTTTTGGAGATGAGCGGACGGGTCTTGACGCAACCCTTGGAAAAGCTCGGCGTACATCCGCGCGACGCGTTGCGGCGTCTCGAGCAACCCCTCGCGATCCGGGTCTTCGCCGATGGCCAGCAAAATTTCGCGCACCGCCCGCTCGATGCGCGGCTTGTCGATCTCAAAACGTTCGTCGGTTCCGCCGCCGTTCATTTCGCGTTTTCTCCGTCCTATATTTTCGCTATCTTCGCTGTTTTCGCTTTAAAAATCAAAGCGTCGTTTTTACTTCAATACTTCCCAAGCCGCCGCTCGATGAAAAGCGCGAGCGCGGCGGGATCGTCCTTGGCGATCAACGCCTCGATCTGCGCTTCCGGCAACTCGAGATTTTTCATCGCCAGCGCGACGCGTTTCCAAAGTTGCGCGCGTTTTTTCGGAGTCTCGGCCAAATAAAGCTCGGTCGTCAACTCGCTCAATTTCTGCCGCATAATGTTCGGCTTGTTGTCGTAATACCGCTTGACGATATTTTCCTGGTAAGGCGTTCGATCCATTCCCATCGGCCCTTGAAAACGCGACGCGGCGAGTCGAAACCCGCGTTCGGCCCGCGCCGTCGCCCATCCGCTTATTCCCGACGATTGCCGCCGTTATTTCCAAGCGTTCGCGCTTTTGCGTCGACTCGCGGCTCGAACGTTCGCGGTTCGAACCGAAACCGACTTTCCCCCCATTATACGCGTTTTCCCCGTTTCCAAAAGGGGGCGCGGAAGAAGAACGCCGTCGAAGCGCCGCGTCGAACGCCGGTCTTTTCGCGTATTCCTCCGTTTTCCTTTATTCTACGTATTTTACCCATTCAACGTAATCCATCGTTTCCGCGTCGACGCAAAAGAAAAGCCGGACGGAATTTCGCGGAAATCGTTCGGGGGCCTTGTCGACGCCGGAAAAAGAGGTACAATCGTTTGCGTCTCGGAGTCTCGGGCGCGCTCTCCCCCTCCGCGACTCCCCGTCGACGCGCGGCTCGCGATCGCGGCGCCGTCGAGCGTCCGAACGACCGTTCGTTTCGATCTCGACCGATAAGAATCAACGTTAAAGGAAATCGTATGAGCGAAAATCGAGAACAAAAGACTAAAGAAGAAGCGATCCAACTCTCCGGCGTCGTTACCGAAGAAGTGCGCGGCGCGTTCCGCGTTAAAATCGACGATATGGAGCATTACGTTCTTTGCCGTTTGGCCGGAAAAATGCGCAAGTTCCGTATTCGCGTCGTCCCGGGCGACCGCGTCGCCGTCGAGATCAGCCCCTACGACATGGATCGCGGACGCATCATCTACCGCGAACGCTGACTCGCTTTTTCTTGCCGGTCGACCGTTCTTGACCGCCTCCGTCGAGATTCGAGGAGGCGGCGCTCGGTTCAGACGTCGTTTTTCGCCGTCGCAGGCGTCGCGAACGCGGTCGTCGACGTCGGGGTCGCTTTGTTTCTTGCTCGCAACGCTTTCAACGCTCTCCGTCAGTCGCGGAGTCCGTTCCTCGGCGACGAACGGCTCGCTCGCGTTTTCTAAAAATTTCCGCGCGGTCGCCGCAACCGCTCTTGACGCGCCGTCCAAAATTCGTTATCGTTCGGCGATTTCTTGTTTTCGACGCTTTTTCGAGCGTTCGAAACGTTAAACCGCCTTCGTTTTCCGCGCCGACGCTCGCCGTTTCGGCCGGAAATTTCGCTCGCGCCGCTCCCGCCGCTCGAGCCGTTTGGAAACCCGAAAATGAAACGTTTTTTAACGATAACGCTCGCGCTCGCCGCGCTCTTCGCGCTCGGCTGTTCGAAAAAAGTTCCGGAAGATCCGTTCAAAGCGGAACAACAGCGCGTTTTGAACAATCGCGGCCGCCTCGTTCAACACCTGGCGCGTCCCGAGAACTTGCACGCCGCGAAAATCGAAGGCGCGACGCTCGTTCGCGGCCTTAACGGAACCGGCGCCGACGAGCCGCCGTCGACGTACCAACAGCTTGTTTTGCAGGACTTGCAACGAAACGTCGACGAAAAAGGCACCGCGAAAAGCCAAATCGCCTCGCTCGACACCGCGATCGTTCTCCTCGAAACGATCGTTCCGCCGGGAGCGCGCGTCGGCGACCGCCTCGACGTAACGCTCAAACTTCAACCGGGCTCCGAAGCGACGAGCGTCCAAGGCGGGTTCGTTCGCGACGCCGAACTTTACCAATATATGGCGGCCGACGTCATTCGCCGCGGTTATAAACTCGGCGTCGTCGACGGTTACGTTACCCTCGACCCGGATCTGGTCGCGAACAAAAGCCCCGTCGCTTACAAACAGGGCAAGATCGTCGGCGGCGCGGTCGTTTCGCGGTCGCGCCCCATTTGGCTTGAATTGAAAGAAAACGAACGTTCGCCGGGCATTGCGAAGCAAGTCGAAGACGTTATCAACAAACGATTTAGCTACACCAAGAGCGGTTACGCCGGGAAGAAAAAAGTCGCCGAGGCGAAATCGGGCGCGACGCGGATCAATTTGGAGGTGCCGGAAGAATACCGCGACAATATTGTTCGTTACGTCAACGTCGTTTGCGCGATCTCCTTCTTCGAGACCGCCGACGAGCTGAACGAACGAATCGACCGACTCGCCGTTCAACTGCTGGAGCCGGAAACGTCCGAATTTGCGTCGATCCAGCTCGAAGCGATCGGCCCGCGCAACGAAAAAGTTCTCGACGCGATCCGTCGAGGCATGGACAGCTCCGACCCGGCGGTTCGCTTCAACTCGGCGATCGCGTCCGCCTATTTCAACGAGCGTCCCGACCGCCAAAAAACGGCGCGAATCCTGGGCGAGTTCGCCGCGAACGACCCCGAGCGCCGTCCGGCCGCGCTCGCGACGCTCGGCGTCTGCATGAAAACGTCGTTCGACGTCGACGCGGAGCTGCGCAAACTCCTCGCCGCGCCGGAAAACGAAACGCGCTACGGAGCGTTCCGCGCTCTTTGGACGCGCAATCCCGCCGACTACATGATTCAGGGCGAAAATTTGGGCGGCCGATTCGGCTATCACTGCCTCAACTGCGGCGGCGCGCCGTTCGCGCACGTCTCGATGACCGAACGTCCGGAAATCGTCCTTTTCAACGCCGGTCAAATTTTCCTGCAAGGCGAAATTTACATCGAAGCGAACCCGCGCCTCACGATCCGAACCGACGGCGACGAAATCGTCGTCAAGAAATACGAAACGTCCGACGGAATCAACGAGCAGCGCCGCGTCGGTTTCAAAGTCGACGAAACGATCCGCGCCATCGTCGAAATCGGCGGCTCCTACTCCGACGTCGTGTCGTTCCTGACGCAGGCGAAGAGCGGCGATCACCTCAAGGCGATCGGGCCCGACGGAACCGCGACCGCCTGCGCTTTCGGAATCGACGCGCTCCCCGGCGCGAAAAACACCCGTTTCAAACGGATCCGCGACGTCGAGGAAATCGCTCGCCGCGAAGAAGCGCGCGAAGCCGCCGAACGCGCCGCCAAGAAAAAGAAGAAGTCGGTTTGGTCGCGAATGAACCCGGCCTCGTGGTTCGGCGACGACGACGAAAAAGTCAAACCGAGCGACGAATTTTCGCTCGACGAATTCGACGCCGTCAACGGCGAGACGCCCGACGACCGGCCCGTTTCCGAAACGGAATCCGCCGACGCCGCGCTCCGAAACGACGAGTTCGCCGTCGACTCGGACGCCGAAAAAACCGAATGATTCCGGTTCCGCGAATCGAAAAAAGCCCGACGTTCGACGCGTCGGGCTTTTTTTCAATCGTTCAACGGCGGAAGTCGACGTTTCGCGCCGTCTTTCGCCGCTTTTTTCGCCGTCAAACGGAAACGCGTTCCAAAAGTTCGATCAACTCCGGAGCGACCGTTTTATGCGCGGCGATCGCTTCTTCGAACGGCGTCAACGCCAACTGTCCGGCGATTTCTCCGACCATTTTGCCGCTTTCGCCCAAGTGCAACGCGTCGACGGCGAAGCGCCCGAGCCGCGTCGCCAAAATGCGATCCAACGGAACCGGCGAGCCGCCGCGCATGACGTGCCCGAGCACGACCGCCCGCATTTCGTAAGGCGCCCCCGCTTTTTTCAGCGCGTCCATCGTCTTGTAAGCGCCGCCGTACTCGTCCCCCTCGGCGACGATCATGATCGTCGAGCGTTTCCCCAACGCCTTGAAACGATGCAACTTCTCGACAATCGTTTCGATCGACGTGTGCGTTTCCGGGATCGTCGCAAGCTCGCAGCCGCCCGCGATGGCGACGGCGGTCGCCAAATCGCCGCAATCGCGCCCCATCACCTCGACGAGAAACATCATGTCGTGGCTTCCGGCGGTGTCGCGGAGTTTGTCGACCGCGTCGACCCCGGTCTTAACGGCGGTCGCGAAGCCGATCGTGTAGTCGGTTCCGAGCAAATCGTTGTCGATCGTCCCCGGAATCCCGATCACCTGCCCCTCTTCCCAACGCTTGGAGATTTCGAGCGCGCCGGCGAGCGTTCCGTTTCCGCCGATGGCGACGAGCGCGCCGAAACGGTGTCGCCGCAACATTTCGACCGCTTTTTGGAGCCCCTCCTCCGTCCGCATTTCAGGACAGCGGCTGCTGTTGAAACAGGCGCCCCCTTTGCTCGTCCAGCCGGAAACCTCGCGAACGTCGACGGCGCGGTCGGTTCCGCCCCAAAATTCGCCGTTCAAAACCCCTTGATACCCGCGTCGAATCCCGACGATTTTGTCGCCGTACTGGTCGCCGGCCCGCACGATGGCGCGCAAACACGGATTCATCCCCGGCGCGTCGCCGCCGCTGCACAAAACGCCAATTTTCATCGCTATTTTCTCCGTTTTATCCAAATTCGCATTTTCGGCGGAACCGGAACTTCGGCGCGTTCGCCCCGTCGTTTCGCGTCTCGACGTTCGACGCCGACGCCGCGTTCCGGTCGCCGCTTCAGACGATTGTAACGGTTGAAACGGCGACGTCAAGCGGGCGCAAGCCGTCTCGCGGCAAAAACGTCCGAAGACGCGCCCCGCCAAATCGACGCATTTTTCCCATTTCCCCAAACGTCGGTTCTTTTCGTCAAAATATAAAGGCGGAAGCGACGATCGCAACCGTCGTCAACGCGATCAAAATAAGCACGAAAATCAAAAACGCGAAAATCCCGAGCGCGCCCAACGCCGTTCCGAAACGTCCGGCGCAAATAAGCGCCGCGACGAACGCCGCGAACGCCGCGCCCAGCGGCCCGGTCGTCGCCAGTCCGATCAAAAAAACGATCCCGATAATTTGCCAATGCCGCCCGCTCAACCCGCCGTTCGGAAGCGGCCGCGACTCCGGAGCCGAGAAACTCCGTTCGCAACCGCCGTTTTCCCAACGGTTTCCGTCGCGCCGCGGACGTCGCGTCGCAAGGAAAAAGAGCAAGACCCCGACGCCGAGCGGCGTCGCCAGAACCAGCGCGCTCAAAAGGCCGATAATCGGCGCGACGCGCCAACCGCCCGCCGTCCAACCGCCCGACGAGCCGTCCGACGCGGTCTTTTCCGTCGACGACGCCTCCGCCTCCGACTTCCCGAGCAACGCGTCCAGCCGCCGCCGAACCTCGCCCCCCGCGCTTTCGTCGGTCGACTCGTAATAACGCGCCAAATCTTGCAAATCCGTCAAATTTTGCGCAAACGCCTCGTCGACTTCGGCAATTTGGGCAAGAGGGGCAAACGCGGCGACTTCCCCCAAAATCGCCAGCGTCTCCGGCCAACCGGCGTTCGATTCGGCCAGTTCGTTCGTCGAGGCCCGCAACGCGTCGAGCGTCGGACGCCAACTCGCTCGCCGAGCCGTTTCGCGAAACGCCGCCAATTCGTCGACGCGATCTTTTCCGAGCGTTTCGGCCAATTCGACGAGCTCCGTCGCCGCGTCGAGCGTCGCCGCGAACGCGACGTCGATCGCTCCGGCGTCGAGAGCCGTTTGAACGTCGCGGTCGGCCGCGTCGACGATTTTTTTCCCCTGCGACTCGAAAAGCCGTTTCGCAACCGGCGCGTCCTCCGGAAGCGCGTCGGGCGCAAAGTTCGGAAGCGCCGGAATCCCCGCCTTTTCCCGCGTCGTCTTATTTTCGCCGTCTTTTTTACTTTCTTCGTCTTTCTTATTTTCGCCGCTTTCGCCGTCCTTTTCATTTTCGGCGTCCGCGTTCTCTTCGCGATTTTCGTTATTTTCGCTATTTCTCCCATTCCCCGCGACGTTCGGCCCGACGAGCGTTTCCAACGCGGTCTCCTCCGCCTTTTCAAACGCAAGAAGCTCTTCCGGCGAAATCGCTTCGAGCGGTCGCTCGCCGTCGGTCGACGCGTCCTCGGCCAACGCTCGCAACCGATCGACGACGGCGACCGCTTCGATCTCGTCGTTTTCCGCGCCCAACTCGGCGACGGCGCCGCCGAGCGTTTCCTCGCTCTCCCAACGTCGCGCCCAACGAGCCCGCTCGCTTTCGGCCCGCGCGATCTCGCCGTCGAACCGTTCGAGCAAACGCCGCAACGCCGCCCGTTCTCTCTCGACGTCGAGCCATTCCCGCCGCGTTGCGAACGCTTTCGCCGCGTCCGCCCGATCGCGGAACCGCTCCGACGGCTCGCCGCGCTTCATTTCCTCGATCAACGCGGCCCGGTCGTCGGCGTCAAACCGAAAAAAGACGCGCCGAAACTCGTTCCGCAAACGCCGCGCTTCGCTTTCCCGTTTCGTCGCCAACGCGTCGATCCGCGCCCGTTCGGCTCGCGCCGATTCCAACGCGTTCTCAAGCGCCGTCAACCGCTCCCGCGTCGCGTTCGGATCCGGCGTTTCGCCGTTTCCGCCCCCGACGCCGACAAAGCGGCAGACGACAAGCGCGATCGCCAAAAGCGCGACCGCTCCCGCGATTCCCCCCAAGAGCCTTCGTTTCGTCGACTTCGCCCCTTGCGTCGGAGCGTTCGCATATTCGTCGTTCATCGTCGTTTCGCCGTTGTTATTTCGTTATTTATCGTCGTTCGCCGTTTTCCCGCGTTTCCGTTTCGAGGAAAACGCGCAGACGTTTCGGGATCGCTCTCAACGCGGCGCGCCATTTCGCCGAACGCCGAACGAACGCGCGCCGCTTGTCGAGAAGCCGCCGGTCGAGGATCGTTCGGAGCCAGCTTTCGGCTTCAGCGTCGGTCGTCCCGCGAAACGTCTCCGCCTTTTGATAAACGCGCCAAAGAAGTTCGCTTAACGCGTCCGACGCGTCTTCGATCAACGTCAAAAACCCGTCGTCCGCCCACTCGTCGAGCGCTCGAGCGACCCGCCCCCGGAAAAGCGTTTCGGCGACGCGACCAAGTTCGGCCAACGCGTCGTTCAACGCGTCGGCGTCCCCGGTTCGCTTCGCCTCGACGACTCGTCGCAACGCGTCGCAGGTCGACGTTTCTCCCCGCGACGAGGCGCCGCTCGTTTCTTTCCTCGCGCTCAACGTCTCACATCCAAAGCGCGTCGAGTTCGGAATCGTCGGCGACCGGTTTGAGAACGTCGGTCGGTTGGAGCGCGGTTTCCCGATCGCCCGCCTCGTCTTGATAAACGTTCGATCGGGCGGTCAGCTCGTCGATCTCCCCTTGCAGAACGTCGAGCGCGGCGCCAAGTTCGCCGACGTCGACGCCTTCGACGTTCGCTTCCATCGACGCGAGTTCGGCGTTCGCCGCCGCCAGATCCTTCGCGGTTTCGAGTTCCTTAAGGCGCCCTTCCAATTTCGCGACGGTCAGCTCCATTTCGCTCCGTTTTTTCAAAATCTGCTCGGCGACCGAACGCGTCCGCTCGAACGTCGCCTTCTTTTGCTCGGCGACGGAGCGTTTTTGTTTCAAGTCGGCGTTCCAGCGGTCGAGCGTCGAATAAACTTCGTCGGCCGCCACTTTCTTCCCGCCGAACGCCAGCGACATCGCCTTTTGCTCGTCGGTCAGCGAACCGCGTTCGCTCGGACTCGGCAACCCCGCTTCTTTCGCGGCGGCCGCCAACTTCCTCATCGCCTCTTCCAAATTCGAGATCGACTCCTGTTCGCGTTCCCAAGCGAGTTCCAGCGTTCGAGCGTCGACCCGATATTGCCGCGAACGCTCGTCCATTCGGGCGATCTTCGCCTTCGTTTCGGAGATCGCTTTGCTCGCTCGAGCCGCCGCGGTCGCCCGGTCGATCGCCTTCGACGTCTTCGCCGCCTGCTCCGACAGAAAACCGAATTGCCAAATCGCGATCCCGCCGACGACGGCCAAGATTCCCAACGTCGCCAAAATACTCTTCAACATATTTTCCCTCGTTTCCTTATCTTCTCCAATTTGTCCGTTCCATCGTCGACGGCGACCGTCGGAACGACCGCTCCGCCGCGTCGAACGTTTCCGCGTCGAACGAAGCGGCCGTTAACGTTTCGCAATACGCCGACGCCGAACGGGCCGTCGCTTCGAGAGCCGCGCAATCGAACGGAAATTTGACGACTAAAAAGAGCCCGACCGCCAACGCGCACCGGTTCGCGACGCCGCAAAATCGTTCGACCGCCGCCTTTCGCTCGACGCGCCGAACGGTCGCCGACGCGCTCCGTCGAACGATCGTTTCCCAACGGTCGCGCAAAAAACTGTTTTTCGTTTCACTGTTTAAATTTCGTTTGTCCATGTCAACGTCTCCCGCGTTTCGCCGGCGTCGCGGCTCTCCGCTAATATAAAGGACGACGCGAAACGAGACCGCGCCGGGTAAATTCGCTAAAAAAAAAGAAAAAAAACGAGAGAATCCAAGAAATTTTTTCGCCGTCGCGACGCAAAAAAACGCTCGACCGCGCAAACGGCCGAGCGTTTTCGTTATTCCGTTCTCCGAAACAAAAAACGTCTCAGGAAACAAACTCCGCGATGCGGTCGAACGCCTCTTTCAGGTTTTCCATGCTCGCGGCGAACGAAGCGCGAGCGTAACCTTCGGCGCCGAAAGCGCTTCCCATCACCGTCGCGACTTTCTTTTGTTCGAGCAGAGCCATGCACCAGTCCCGGCTCGTTTCCACTCGAACGCCGTTATACTCGCGGCCCAGGAACTTTTGCACGTTGAAAAACGCGTAAAAAGCGCCGCCCATTTTACCGCACGTCATCCCGGGAATTCCGGCGATCCGCCCGGCGACGTAATCGCGGCGTTTTTCGAACTCGGCGCGCATCGTTTCAACGCAAGACTGATCGCCGGAAACGGCGGCCAACGCGGCGTATTGGCTGACGCTACACGGGTTCGACGTTTCCTGACTTTGCAGGCTCGCCATCTTTTTCGAGACGTTTTCCGGCGCCAACGTCCACCCGACGCGCCATCCGGTCATCGCGTAAGTTTTGCTGACGCCGTTGACGACGATCGAACGGTCGGCCAAGCCTTCGCGCAACGTCGGGAAACTCGCGAACGGGGCGCCGTCGTAGATCAGGCGCTCGTAAATTTCGTCCGACACGACGAAAAGATCGCGCTCGATCGCGATATCGGCCAACGCCTCCAACTCGGCGCGGGTGTAGCACGAACCGGTCGGATTCGACGGACTGCAGAGGAGCAACATCCGCGTTTTCGGCGTGATCGCGGCGCGCAACGCCTCGGGCGTCAGTTTAAAATCGTCCTCTTCGCGAGTCGACACGACGACCGGAACCGCGCCGGACAATTTGATCAATTCGGCGTAGCTGACCCAATACGGCGCCGGCAGGATCGCCTCGTCGCCCGGGTTCAACGTGCAGAAAAACGCGTTGTGGAGCGAATGTTTCGCGCCGTTCGACACGACGACCTGCGACGGTTTGTATTCGAGTCCGAAGCGCGCGAAGTAATCGGCGCAGATCGCCTCTTTCAAAGCGGGGATCCCGCTGGCGACCGTGTAGCGCGTGTGCCCGGCGTTCATCGCGGCGACCGCGGCGTCGCAAATATGTTTCGGCGTGTTGAAGTCCGGTTCGCCGACGCTCAGATCGACGACCGTTTCGCCCTTCGCTTTCAACTCTTTCGCCTTCGCGGACATCGCGAGCGTCGCGGACGGTTCCATACCTTGAACGATTTTAGAAAGAGCGATCGCCATTATTCTCGACTCCTCAAGCTTTCCTTTTTTACGTATTTTTCCTCGTCGACGTTTTCCCGGCGCCCTATGGAGCGTCGAAACGCCGCGTAAATCTTACGCATTATACTCGCGACGCGAAAAATCGCAAGGAGGCCCGCCGGGGCCGCCCCCAAAAAACGATAAAAATTTCACGAATGCGCGGTTCGCCTCGGCTAACCTTTCGTTTCGCTTATCGTTTTTTCTCGTTTTCTAATAACTTAGGCGGCGAGGCTCATTTTTTCCAGTCGGGGGAGACGTATTCGACCTCGACGACCGAATGCAGACCGCCGCGCGGCGTGAACTCGGCGGTCAGTTTCATGTATCGCGGTTTCATCGCCCCGACCAAGTCGTCGAGAATGCGATTCGTAACGCGTTCGTAGAAGATTCCCTCTTGTCTGAAGGCTTGCAGGTAAAGTTTCAAGCTTTTCAGTTCGACGCAAATTTTGTCCGGGACGATCTCGAACGTCAGCGTTCCGTAGTCCGGCTGGCCGGTTTTCGGGCAGAGCGACGTAAATTCCGGCGCGACGTGCGTGATTTTATAGTCGCGATTCGGGTACGGGTTGTCGAAAAATTCCAGCATTTCCGGGGACGGGTTCGACGTTTGCACGAACGACATTTATCGGCTCCTTGGGGGCGAAAAATTTCAATTAAACGTTAAAAACGTTTCGGTTTACCATTATACTATAGGGCGAAACGCCGCGCTCAACGCATCGCGACGATTTCGCGAACGAGCGCGCCGTAGTCTTCGGCGCCGTTCGAACGGGGATCGTAATCGAAAATCGACTGTCCGAAACTCGGCGCTTCGGCCAAACGGACGTTGCGTCGGATTTTCGTTTCAAAAACGACCGCGTTGCTCCACGGGGATTCCGCGCCGCGCTCGTTCGTCATGAACGCTCGCACGTCTCCGGCGACTTCTTTAGCCAGGGACGTTCGGCCTTCGAACATGCACAGCACGACGCCGGAAACGCGCAGTTTCGAGTTCAGGCGCTTCGAAACCAGCTCGATCGTTTGCAGAAGTTTGCTCAAACCGTGAAGCGCGAGAAAGTGCGGTTGCAACGGAATGAAGACTTCTTCGACGGCGGAAAGCGCGTTCAGCGTCAGGACGCCCAGCGACGGCGGGCAGTCGACGATAATGTAATCGAATTCCATATCGTCGGCGGCAATCTTGTCGCGCAAAATCATTTCTCGTCCAAAAACGCTCGACAGTTCGAAGTCGGCGGCGGCCAAATCGAGGTGCGCCGGGATCAGCCAAAGGTTGTCCGCGACCTGTCGACGCACGGCGGAAAGCGGCTCGTCGTTGACCAGCACGTCGTACACGGACGGGAACTCGGCCTCGAACGTAACGCCGAAGTGCAGCGTCGCGTGCGCCTGCGGGTCGAGGTCGATCAGCGCGACCCTCGCTCCGGACGCGGCCAGCGCCGCGCTCACGTTCACCGCCGTCGTCGTTTTTCCGACGCCGCCCTTTTGATTCATCACCGCGATCGTTCGCATTTTTTGCTCCTTTCGATCCGCTCCACCGACGTTAAAACACCGTTTCGCCGGGCGCCGAGCGCTCGACGCGATCCCCGAAACGCGCCGCGCTTCGAAGACTCGACGTCGTCAGTATAATCGAAACGCCGCCAAACCGCAAGACGAACGCGCAAAAATTTTTCACGCCGCCCGTTTCCGATTAAAACGGTCGTAGGAATCGCGCCGTTTAAATCAAATAATTTTCGTATTTTTTCTATATTTCCTATTTTTTCTGTTTTAACAACGTATCGATCCGCGTAAAAAATGTTATAATGTCGGCTGATAAACGCGCGGCCGATCGGTTCCGCGGCGTCGCGAAAGGCCTTTTTTGTCGAGATATTTTCATCGTAATCGCAATATGCCGGCAAAATGAGTGAAGCTGGGCAAGCGCGGGCGCCGATAATAATCGACAAGGACGTTCCAGTTTCGCGTCCGTCCGACGCTCGACCGGGGATTTCGAATTCGGCGACGAACGTCGAAAAATGCGCGTTTTTAGCATAATTCAAACGCAAAACGGCGAAAAATTTCTCGAACCGGCAAATTTAGCCGCGTTCGGGCGCCGCGATCGATTTGTTCCGACTTCGGCCGATGAAAAAAATCAGCGGTCGCGGCGCGACGAACGACGAAGGTTATATTGCCAAAGCGCGCAAAATAGACAAATCGCGGAAATTAGCGAAAAGCGGCAAGTTTCGGGCGCGGTTTCGTCGCGGCGAAGCGCGCGGCGTCGAAGATCGACCTTGAAACAACGCGTTTAAATTACGCATGGATGACGGTTCGTCCGTTAGAAATCGATGGAGGTTAAAATGAAAAGAGTTGTTGGAGCGGCGCTGTTGTTCGCGGCGGCATTGCTGGCGACGCCGCTTGAACAGGCGCAAGCCGCTTGGTGCGGCGCGGCGTCCTATCGTTGGTGTCGGCCGCGCGCTTGCGAGTTCGCGACGCAAAGCTGCACGGTAATGAAGACCTGCCGCAAAGTCGTGTACGAGCAAGAGCAAGTCGTTTGCTATCGGACGTCCTTCCAAAAAGTTCCGGTTACTCGCCGCGTTCTCTGCACGAAGTACGTTCCGGAAACCCGCGTTCGCGAAGTCCAATACACCGTTTGCCGTCCGGTTTGGGAAAACTGCCAAAAGACGGTCGCCCGCACGGTGAACCGCACGGTTTGGCAAAACTGCCAAAAGCAGGTTCCGTACACCGTCTGCAAGCCGGTTTACGAACAACGCCAACGTCAATACACCGTTTGCAAGCCGGTTTGGGAAACCCGCCAAAAGCAGATCCCGTACA
>CAZIJJ010000010.1:0-42591 GCA_964539525.1 uncultured Planctomycetaceae bacterium
GAAAACACGTTTGCCGCCGGGCAAGTCGTCGCAGATCGCGCGATTGGCGCCCGTTCGCCCCGACGCGTTTTTCCCGCGGCGTTCTCGCAATTCCGCAAAACCCGCGGCGTCCTCCTTTCGTTTGAAAAAACCGCCCCCGACGCTTGCGCGCCTTGTCCAGGTCGACGGTCGCTCGGTTTTGCCGTCCGGTAAAGTAATGAAAAACCGGCGTTTAACTTCCATTGCGTTTCTCCGAAATTGGGGAAAGAATGAAATTTTTAGTTAAAGGAAGCGCCCCCGCCAACTCTTATATCATAGCCAGTTTTTGTCAGACGCCAACCCCGCTTCAAAATTTTCCGGGTTTTGTTCGATTAAGAGCGATCAAGAAACGCGGCGGCGAGCAAGAACGGGCAACGCGGCGCTTACTTTTGCGCGGCGACGAGAGCGCGGACGTACTCCGATTTCGTCGTTCCGGCGCGACGCGCCAACTCGGCGAGTCGTTCGTTTTCCTCCGGCGTTACGCGGATAACGAGGTTTTGCGTCGCGTTGCCTTGCGGCGCTCGGCTCGGTCGCCCGGCGCCCGGTCGAACGCCGCCGCGTCCGCGTTTTTTCGGCGGCTCGACTTCGGCGACTTCGATTTCGACCGCGATTTTTTCAAGGCGAGCGCCCGGCGTTAACTCGTCTTCCAGCATATCCGCCGGAGTCGGGGCCGGAATCGGGTCGCCGTCTGTCAAGAGCCCTTTCAAGTGCAATTCGAGACATTCCCGAGCGCTTTCGAGCGCGTCCGCGTCGTCGTCTCCTCTCGACAAAGTCCCGGGCAAGTCGGGAAAATGGACGCCGTATCCTCCGGACGAATTGGGCGTAAAAATCGCGAAAAATTCGTATTGTCGTTTCATCGCAAAACGCCGCCCCGAAAGGCGATCCTTTCTAATTTTATTTTCAATCCCGATTGTTTTTCGACGCGTTGAAACGTCGACTCCGGCGAACGACAAAAAGAGACGGCAATCAGTTTATCGCCGCGTTATTATTGTCGCCGTTGATTTTGATTGTTTGCGGCGCGTCGGCCCGTTTAGCGGCAAAAAGGCTGTTAACCAACTCTTCAAAGGCTTCTTTCTGTTTTTTAGGAAGTTCGCAATAACGAGCGAATAACTGCGCGGCGCTCTCGCCGCAACCGAGTTCGCGCGCAATTTCATAGGGCGACGGCGGCTCCTGGCGACTCGCGTTTAGCATGTCGCCTTCGCCGTCGCGGAGCCAATCCTCGTTGATCCCGAGAATTTGACAAACGAGGGGAATCTTCGCTTTGGGAATGTTCGCAAATCCCGACTCCCAGTTAGAATACGACGCGGTTTTCATACCAAGTTTTTCGGCGACGTCTTTTTGCCGGAGTTTTTTCGCAAGACGCGCCGTTTTAAGCCTATTTTTCATTTTCGCGTTCCTCCTGCTAATAATATACCCGCTTTGTCGTTTTGTGGAAGGGGTTTTCAAGAAACGCTCAAAAAATGAAGTTTCATGCATTAGCAAAACCATAAAATATTATATTATTTTCAGGCAACCTTGAAAGGCAGGAACTGAAAAAGGCTTGCAATGCTTTGATTTTCGAGTTGAACGAACGCGTCGAAAAGCTCGAAAAGACGACGCGACGTCCAATAACATCATAACGATATAAAGGATTAAACGACAATGAGTTGCCAACCGAAAACGCTCGACGGCAGAACGGAAATTTTGCGCGAAGACGCGCGCTCGATCGCGGAGTTCATCGAAACGCGACTCGCTTGCTTCCCGGAAGAGACGCTCGACCTTTACGCCGCAATCCTTGACGCGACGGACTTTTACTTCAACAAAGGCGACCGCTCCTTCTCGAAAATCGGCGACTTGCCGCCCGCTCTCCTCTTCGAAATTTGCCGAATTTTAAACGAGCGTCCCTCAATCGGCGACGCGCTTAAACTCCGCAACCGCAACGATTTGGAGCAAGAGCGGAGAAAAAGAAAAAGACGACGCGGATGAAAATATTTCCG
Organism: uncultured Planctomycetaceae bacterium; assembly: GCA_964539525.1. Lineage (GTDB taxonomy): Bacteria > Planctomycetota > Planctomycetia > Pirellulales > Thermoguttaceae > RUG369. Next base: position 1,995 of record CAZIJJ010000010.1, read on the forward strand.
CCTTGACCGCCGTCGGCGACGAATAAAATTTGGCGCAACCTTCGAGAATCGCGCGGTTTATACCTTGCGAAAAAGCGCAAGCGGTTCGCCGACGAATCGAAAATTTGGCATTGGAGCCGGGGTTCGCCGCGCGTTCTCGGAGACGCAAGCCTTGAAGTCGTTATCAAGCTATCTCCGCCAACTAAAAGAGGTTGCGACGTCGACAAGCGAATAAAACCGACGCTCGACGCGCTTGCCAAAATCGGATTTTGGGCGACGATAAAATCGCTCGAAAAGTTACGACGATCGCCTGCGAACCGATTCCGGAAGGCGGCGCGGGCGTCGAAATTTACAACTTTTCGCCCCTTGACAAAGCGTCGCCGACGCGCAAGTTCGCGGCGCTTCGACGGGCGGCAAGCGGTCGGCGGTTAAACGATTGTTATAAAAGGAGTTAAAAAAGACGCAGACCTTGACTTTGAAAAAATCGACGGAACCGCGATCGGCGCGATCGTCGGACTTAACCCTTGGGAAACCGCCGCTTCCGACTTATTTAAAGACGCGCGGCGCCGGTTCCGTTTCGGACGCTTTCGCTCGCAAAAACACGCAAAAACACGGGAAAACCCGGTAAAAACAGGGACAAAAAAAGCCTCGAACGTCTCCGTTCAAGGCTTCGACAATAGGGGCGGTAGGACTCGAACCCACGACCAAGGGATTATGAGTCCCCTGCTCTAACCGACTGAGCTACGCCCCCGAAAAACGGCGCGAAGGCGACGACGAAAATCGCGCCGACGCAACGCTCTCAATTCTAGCGCGTTTCAACGCCGCGTCAAGGGGGGGCGTCTCGTTTTCTTTCTCCGACCGTTTTTCAACGCAACTCCCGCAAACAGGCGTTTTAAGCGGATCGCTCCCGACGCCGTCCCGAAATTTTGCCCAATTATTACCGTTAATATCGACGCGATCTCGAAGCGCTCCCCGCGCCGTTCGACAAAACGTCGGCGCTTGGCAAGGAACGCGCCGCGTCGCCGGTCGACGTTCGCGGGATCCAAATCGTCGCTCGACGTTCGGCGCCGCTCGACGCCGTTTCGCCTCGCCCATTTTGTCCAAATCTCTCGTTTTGCGCGTTCCAACCGTTTTGCGTCAACCGTTTCTCTTGTTCGTTTTCTCTGTTTTGCGCGTTTCGAAAGTCGGCCTCCGCTCGACTTTCCGCCTCGAACGCGGTCGCCGCCGTCGGCTCGACGCGAATTTTTTCCCCGCGAATCGCCTCGATTTCGTCGGCCTTCTTTTCGGATCCGCCGCCCCAGCTGCGAACGCCGTCGAACGCCGCGCCCAACGTCTTTTTCCAGGGAGACGCAACTTCTTCGTTCGCAACGTTTTGCGCTCGCGCCGTCGCTTCGAAACGCCCGGTTCTCGGAGTCGAGTTCGCCAACATTTCCTCCCGGCGCCACTCGTCGAAGTCGCGCAATTTCGGAGTCTCGGGAAGCCGGGTCGGTCGATTCGCGGCGTCCCATTCGCCGACCCAAGCGACCCATTCGAGTTGCAGATCGCCGAGCGAACGCCCTTCGTAATAGCGCCGCAAAGCCGCGTTCCAGTCGTTCGAGCGAACGCCGTCCCGCGCAAACTCGACCAATCGCCGCCGACCGCCGATCAAAATCAGGTACTCGCAAACCGAAAACGCCTGCGAATAAAACGGCATCAGGTCGACCGGATACTCCTTCATCGCGACCATGTCGTTGAACGCGATCCCCTTGCGCGAATGCAGAAAGTCCGCCAGCATAAGACGATAGTTCGTTCGCTCGACGTTCGCCTCGACCGAAGTCGCCATCCCTTCGTCGATCCAACGCGGCGCGGGCGCCCGCAAATACGAAGCCAGAATAGTGTGCGTTATTTCATGCGGCAACACGGAATCCAGCACGCGCTCTTCCGTCCCCTGCGCCGTCATTTTCCAGTCGAACACTTCGCCGTCGCAGAAAGTAAAGACCGTTTCGCCGCCGGCGCCGAGCGTCGGGCCCGTTTTAATCGTTACTTCGCACGGATTCGACCATCTCGGCAAAGTTTGCCCAAGCCATAAAATCGCTAAATCTTCGCGATATCGCTCCGCCGCTTCCCCCGCTTTGCGCGCAAAATCGGCGGAATCCGCGCGAACGATAAAGTTTGCCGTGCGATGCGTCGCCGCCTCGACGCCGAACGTCGCGCAGAAAACGAAAAACGTCGCAAAAATCGCCGTCGTCAAACGCCCTCGAAACGCCGACGCGACGACGTTTCGCGTCGTTCGCAAACGATAAAATCGAAAAAAGCCGCGCAACCGTCGCGACGCGATTTTTTTAACGACGTTTCCCGAAAGAAGCCGAGCCTCCCTGCTCACTCAAACCTCCTATTTTACTTCTTTGCGTCGATCGGCGCGACCGTTTCGTCTTTCCCATTTTCAACGTCGTTCTCATCAGAAGAACGACGCCCGCAATCCGTCGCGTTTTTGCGTTTCGCCGAAACCGCGGTTCCGACGTCGGCAAACTGAAAATCGAATCGGCGGAAAACGTTTCCCGTTTCCCTCGCCCCTCGACGCGACGGTTAGTTTACGGGAAAATACGAAAAAGCGGAAGACCGTTTTAGAAATAAAACAGAAAATTTTGCAAAATTTTTTCAAGAAACGGAGACAAAGCGCCGACGAACGCCGCTCGCCGACGCAATTTTACCGCTCCGTTTTTCAAATAATCAAAAATCGCTCAATTCGATTTCCCGTCGACTCTTCAGAGACTCCAAAATCGCGAAACAAGCCAACGTTTCGCGGAAAATTTCCCGAGCGGGTATCGGCCCCGGCTCCCCCTTCAAGAGCGCGTCGAAGAGCGATTTCAGCATCTCCGCCTGTCCTTTATTTTGCCTTGTTTTCCTAGTTTGACGTTTTCCCGAAGCGGAATAAGCGTCCAAACGGCAAAAATCGTCCAAAATAAACGACGCGCCCGCTTGATAAACTTCGACGCGCTCCTTCGGCAACCCCTTGGCGCCGTTCGCGAAATAGTGGATCGTTCCAATCGAGCCGTTTTCGAAACGGAGCGAAATCGACGTTACGTCGTTCAGCGAATCCGGATCGGGCGTCGCGGTCGCAAAAACGGCGCAAGGCAAAGACGAATTCAGCCAACAGAGGAAGTCGACGAAATGACAAACTTCGCCCAAAACGCGCCCGCCGCCCAACGCAACATCTTGAATCCACGAGTCTTTCGGAATCGCTCCGGCGTTGACGCGATAGATCGCCGAAGTCGGCGTCCCCGAACTCAATCGGCGTTTTAATTCGACCGCCAACGGCGCGAAACGGCGATTAAAACCGACGGTCAACGTCGGAAACGCGGCGTTTTTCTCGCAATCGAAGCTCGTTTGATTTTTTCCGTTTTCGCAACGCGAACTATTATTCGCAACATTTTCGTTTTTATCAAAGAGTCCGATTTCCGCCGCCGTTCGCTTAATTTCCGCCAACTCGTCGAGCGTCAAACAAAGCGGTTTTTCCAAAAAAACGCTTTTTCCGTTTTTTAACGCTTCCAAGGCGTATTTTGCGTGCGAATCATGCCGCGTCGCAACAAAAACCAAATCAACGTCCGCGTTTTGAAAAATATCCGCCGATTTCGAAACGCAGTACCGAAATTTGAACTTTTCGGCGACCCGTTTCGAGGTCGCGCCGCCGTTCGTCGTTACGGCGACCCGGTCGACGCAAGACAATTTCGGCAAATTAGGCAAAATATTCCCTTGAGCGTAACTTCCTGCGCCGACAAACGCGATCCCCAGCGTCGATTTCGCCGTCGTTCGCCGAATAAAACGCGCGGAAGGCTTGCCTAACTCGTCGGCGACGCCCCTTGCGTTCGTCGTTATCTTTTCGCCGTCTTTTTTTTCTTCTTTATTTCCGCCTAACTCGCCGCTCTGCGCATTTTGCGCGTCTTGACCGCTTTGGGAATCTTGCGTATTTTGCGCGATTTGTTTTTTCGCTTTATTTTCCGCTTCCGCAACGGGAATCGGCGAAAAATCGACATTTTTTTCAACGTCGTATTTCAAAACAACGCCCAAAAACGGCTCTTCGCGCTTCAAAATCAAATCGTAAGCTTTCGGAGATTCGTCGAACAAAAATTCGTGCGTCGCCAAAGACGTTACGTCAACTCGTTTTTGTGCCAGCAATTCCTGAAACGCTTTCATATTACGATTTTCAGTCCAGCGCACATACGCCGCCGGAAACGCCTCGCCGCGTTCCTCGTACCCCATATCGTACCGCCCCGGCCCGTACGAACAGGACATACGCAATTCCAATTCTTTGCGATAATAAAACGGATCGCGATCAAAACCGACAGGCGCCGCGCCCAGCACGACGACGCGACCGCGTTTCCGAGCGATCTCGCCCGCAAAATTAATCGGATCAAGACTCGTCGTTCCCGCGGCAATAATAACGGCGTCGACGCCGAGCCCGTCCGTTCGCCCGAAAATTTCGTCGACGACGCCCGCGTCGCCGCGCCGCCAAACCGCCTCGCAAGCGTTCGCCGCCCTCGCCGACTCGACCGCGCCGCCGTCGACGTCGATCCCAAACGCGCGAACGCCGCTCGCTTTCGCTAATTCCGCCGTCAATCTCCCAAGGAGCCCAAGCCCTATAATCGCGCAAGTTTCCCCAAGCCGCAGATCCGCTTGACGCAACGCCTGAAGCGCGATCGCCCCCAACGCGTTGAAAGCGGCCGCTCGCAAATCCGCGTCCGGGCGCAACTTAACGCAAAGATTTTCCGGAACGGCGACCATTTCGGCGTGATTCGCGTACCCGACCCCGGCGCAAGCGACCAGATCGCCGACCGCGAACCCCGAAACGCCCTCGCCGATCGCGATCGCCTCCCCGGCGCAACTGTACCCGAGCGGCGAATAAGCGTCCAATTTTTTCATTACCGCGCGATAAGTCGCGACGGCGCCCTGCCGACGGAACATTTCGAGAACCGCTTTCGCTTCTTTCGGACGCTCTTTCGCCTTCGCTAAAAGGTTCTTTCGAGCGGACTTAACGGTCGTCCCCTCGGTGCCGGGGCTGACCAGCGAATAATGGTTGCGCACCAGGATCGTCCCGGGATTCAGCGTCGGCGCCGGAACCTCCACGACCGCCATTTTTCCGTCGAACAATTTTTGCGCGAGCAAATCCATCGTCGTTTCTCCTCGTTAAAGTCGCCGCATTTTTCCCCAACGCCGCTCCAACTCCTTGTTCGACGACGCCGCACGTCTTAACTATCGGCCGTCGCGCCTTGCAAGTCCACCGAATAATCGATAAAATCCGCAAAATCCTCCAATGCGCCGCTTATTAATAACGCCGAACCGCCGCGCCGCCGTTGAGTTCAACAAAAAAACCGCCGTCTTTCCAACGGCGGTTTCCGCGACGCGTTTCAAACGTCGTCGATTTACTCGGCAAATTCGATATTTTCCGCAAAATCGCCAATCTGAACGGCGGGCGAATCCTTGCGAACGGTTTCGCCAAAATAGACGATCTTTTCGAACCGCAACCCGTCGACCGAGCTTTCCGGCGACGCGCCTTGAATGAAAATCGTTCCGTTAAAATCGCCCTTTTCGCCCCAAACGTTAAAATTGGTCAAACCGCAATTCTTCAGGCGCCCCGGCGTCGGATTTTCAAATTCGCCGTAACTGCAACTCATCGGCTTCGCCATCAGCGCGATCATGTCGCCGCCGTCCGAACGGACGCTAAAGTTTTCAAAATAGCAGTTTTCAATCGTCGTTTCCTGGTTCGGCTGCAGCCAAATCAGCGCGTGCGCCCAGTACTCGCCCGGGTCGCGATAGTTGACGCTATAATACAAAACGTCGATATTCTTTGCGTAAATATCCCGCATTCCGTCGCACTGGCACTCGTACCCAACGCGGAAAATATTCGCGCGGTCGGTCCAGAAAACGCAATCTTCAATCCAAATTTTTTCGCACGCCGCGCCGCCCAGGCCCTTCACCGCGATCGAATCGTCCTGAGTTCGGAAAAAGCAGTTTTTAACGATAATATTGCGCGAATTAACCAAATCGAGCGCGTCGTCGTTGATCATCCGCGAACCGCAGATCTTCACGCCGTCGATCGTCGCGCCGTCGCAACCGCTGAGCACAAACGTCCAACTCCAAGGATTTCGGAAGGTTATGTCGCGCACCGTCAGATTTTCGCAACCGACGCAATCCAGCATAAAACGCCCCGGCCCCTGAAAACGCGGCGCTTCCTCGCCGGCCAACACCCCTCGACCGCGAACGACGATATCCTTCCCGCGCGCTAGAACGGCGCCCTTAACGACCGCGCCGCCGGCCAAATAAAGCGTTTGACCGTCCGTCAACTCGACTTTTCCAGGTCGATGCACACCGGGCCCAAAATAAACGACGTTCTCGTCCCCCGGTTTTGGCGCGTCGATTTCCGGAGCGCAACCGAAAATCAGCAACGGTTTAACGCGACCGTTCGGCTCGAAAGAAATTTGAAACGGTTTTTCCGCTTCAAGAACCGCCTTGTTCGCGTTTTGTTCGACGACGCGAACCCCAAAACGCTCCGGAGCGACGGTCGCGGCGGCGAGAGAAAACGGCGCTGAAATTTCAATTTTCACCTTTTTATCAAAATCAAACGACGTAAAATAATATTCGTCGCTTCCCGGCTCCTGATCTTGCGCCGAATAAATATCGAGCGGTTTTCCGTCGACCTTCACTTCGTAAAAACCTTCGACAGCTTCGCCTTGCGGCGCCGGATAAATCGTCGTTTCCGCGCGAAGACCCGCCGACGCCAACGTCGCGAACAACGCCGCCGAAGCGACTCGCGCTCCCCAAAATCGGTACAGTTTTCCCATCTTTACACCCGTCTCCTTGACGTCGCGCCGATCGTCGCGGCAACGCTTTAAGCTCCGCTAATAAATCCCCGACGTCGCATAACGTTTTCTTATCGCCGACGCGTCCTCCAAACGCCGTCGAACGCGCCTTCCGCTCATTTTATCAGAAAGAACGCTCGCCGTCAAGAAAATTCGACGAGTTTATTCAAACTTCAACGCTCGCAATCTTTAGCGTTTGTCGCGTCCCGGTCGACGGTCGAAATTTTAAGCGGCGTTTTCCCTATTTTCGTTAAAAACGGACGTTCGACGATCCGAAATTCGCAATCGAGCGGCAAACTTTGAAAATCGAAAACCCGGGCAAGCTCCTCCGGCGACGTTTCGCGACGCGGCGTTACCCAAAAAATCGCGGCGCCCGGGACTCGCTGCTCGACCTGAACGCAACGAACGAGCGCCCAAGTTTCGCGGCGACAGGACAAATTCAAGTGCGTGATCGAGAAACGCTCGCCGTTTTTGTCGACCAAATAATCGCCGATCCGCCCCTGTAAAATTTCAAACGATTTTAATATCCCGTCTTTTTTTTCAATTATTCTAACGCCGTCGTCGACGCGATAACGAATCAACGGCGACGCAAAATTCCAATAAGCCGTCCCAACCAGCGACTCGAACCCGTCGGCGTCGCGAACGGTCTCGCAAAATCCGTACGACTGGAACGGCTCGTAAAGTCCCGCCCGCGTTCGCTCCGGCGCTAGGATAGCGCGCTCGGCGTGTCCGTACCAGGAAACCGTCGGCGCCCCGGTCGTTCGCTCGATCGTTTCGCGAAAAATCGGGCTCGGAAACTCCGACGCAAGGAAAGTTCCGCGCAAATTTTCCCGCAACGCGTCGAGAACGACGGGCTTTTCCGTTTCGCAAAACGATAAAAATTCGGAAAACGCGCTTGGATATCCGCGCAAATATTTGATTTTTCGCATTCTTTTCGGCAAATTCAAAAAAGCGTCGCACAGAATACCGCGCGAAAAATAAATATTCAAAACTACTTCGTGCCGCAAGCCGTTGTAAAAGATCGGCGGCGCGTCCGGCTCCAAAGCGACGCTCAATTTTAAGTCGGAAGAGCGGAAACCGAGCGTCCCCCAAATAGCGTGCATATGCGCCCATTCGTTCCCTATTTGGCGTTTATCCGAGTAAAACAGAAAAGGCTCGCCGGTCGAACCGCCCGTAAAAGTCGCCGAGCGACCGGGTATTTTTCGCGACCGCTCCTCCGGCGCGAACTCGCGCAAAATCGCCTTCGAAACGATCGGGATCTTCTCGAGGTCGTCGAACGAACGCAGTTCCGCGACGTTAAATCCATTTTCGGCGTAAAAATTTCGATAAAACGGAATTTCGGACGCCGCGATCTCGACGACGCGTCGAACCCGTTGAAAGATAAAATCCCGCTTTTCTTCGCTCCTCGCCGTTTCAAACCAACGCGTTGCCGCCCTCGCTCGACGATAATCGCTCCCAAATCCCGGACGGATCGAATAAGGTATTTTCGCGACGAGCGAACCGATTGAAAACGGAGTTTTCGTTAACATTTTCTTTAAATTAGAAATCAGCGACGTCATTTTATTTCCGCATCTTTAAACGTCGCGCCGTTCGATCGCGGCGCGGTAAATTTGCATAAGCGTTTCGAAATTTTTCTCAGGCGAATATAAGTTTTCGTAACGTCGACGGGCGGCCTTCCCCATCCGACGCGCCAACCCGGGCTCTTCGACAAGTCGGCGAACGGCTCGTTGGAAATCCGCGACGTTTTTCGATTCAAAGAGCAAGCCCGTTTCGCCGTCGACGATCGCCTCGGCGCGCCCGCCCAAATTCGACGCGATCGTCGGCGTTTCCGCGGCGGCCGCCTCGACGATCGTCATCGGAAACCCTTCGTGCCAAGTCGACGGAAAAACGAGAAATTCGGCGCTTTGCATCAACTTTAACGCCTCGACGCGCGGTTTTTCGCCAAGAAACCGAACGTTCGAAGGAGCGTCCCGACGCGCTCGCCCCTCCTCGGGCCCGCCGCCGACGACGGTCAGAGGAAAATCGATCCCGCGCCAAGCCTCCAATAAAAAGCGGATCCCTTTTTCCTGCGAAAGCCGCCCGACAAAAAGCGCGCCTCGCCGTTCGCCGCGCCGATCTTCTTCGCCGTTCGTTTTGACCGCGTCGTCAAAGCGGCGTTTCTCGGCGCCATTTTCAACAAACGGATCAAAAATAAAATTAGGTTTGACGAAAATTCGGGAGGCAGGCAATCCGCCTTCGACAAACTTGCGCTTTGAAAACCCTGTCAACGCGACAAAAATATCTACGTTGTTTAAAACCTCTTTTTTCGTTTCAAAATACAAAAGAGTTTGGAGGGCTCGGGTCGACCATTTGGACGCGCAACCTCGGCGCCAAAGAACGCGCGCCGGATTTTTCTTCAAACATTCCTCGCAAATTTCGCCGTTGCGCGTCAGTTGCCCGCCGGGACAAATCAAGCGGTAATTATGCAGCGTTAAAACCGTCGCGATCCCCAAATCTTTCGCCGCTTTAAAAATCGACGGAGTCAACACAAATTTATAATTATGCACGTGCAGGACGTCCGGACGAAAACGCTCGAAGAGCGCCGTCGCCTCGCGCCGCGTCTCTTCGGACCGCCCCAAACGAAACGGCGCGGTCGCTTTTCGCCAAGGAGACCAGCGCGCTATCTCGGCGTTCGTCCGCTCGTAAGTCGCCGTTTCGCAACCGTTAAGGCGCAACAGCTTTGTTTCCTGTTCAAAAACCGTCGTTTCGCCGCCGACCGCTCTATCGCCGTAATGGTTATGCGCGACAACAACTTTCACATCCGTCTCCGCCCGCGTTTTGAATATTGGCGTTTAAATAATATTTTCAAACGTCGCCCGCCGTTCGCCCCCGGCGCCGTCGTTTCGCTCAAATTTCGGCGCCGCGAAAGCGCGCGCGGCTTACGTCGAGAGCGCGAACGTCGTCGCAACCGCCGTCAATCTCGTCGTTATAATCGTTATAATCGTCACATTCGCCGCGTTCGTCATATTCGTCGTCCTCGTCGTATTCCTCTTCTTCGTCGTAAAACGCCTCCTCGGACTCGACGGCTCTCGCGAAGCAATATTCGTCCCAGGCCAGCGCCTTCGCCCTCGCTTGCGACAAAAAATAATATTGCGTCGAAACGAGCATGAAAAAGACGTAAGTCGCCTGATACATTCCGGTTACCAATCCCGTTAGCAAGACGAAAATCGTCGCCGAACGCGTGAAGGAGTTCTCGATCGAAGCCGGCGGCGTCCGCCTTTGAAAACTCAAAAGCGAACAGGCGCTCCACAGGTAAAGCGCGCCTCCGACGAGCCCGTACATGATAACGAAGTCGCATAAATCGTTATGCAATCCGATATGACTGCCGATTTCCTCGTACATCATTTCGCGAGTTTGAAAGGAGCCGCGCCCAAACCACAAAACGCCGGTCGACGGCGGCGAAGAGACGCTTCGCAACGCGATCTCCAACATCTCGGCCCGTCCGCTCCCCCGGTCGTCGCGCACCAACGCCCAACGCGCCGTAAACTGTTGCCCGTAATTGGAAAACAAAAACGACGCCATCAGCGCGAGGAGAACCAGCATCGCCGCGGCCGCGCCCAACCGCTTCTTCCGAACGCACCATTGAAAAGCGAAAACGTACGCGACCGCCAACCCGAGCTGCGCCGCGCGGTTGTAACTGCACAGCACGACGGCGAGCCCCATGACGACGGCCGACGCGTAAATCAAGCGACTGCCGCGTCTTACGAAAAACCAGTAAACCGAAAGCGCGATCGCCAAAACGACGAAAGCGACGACCGTCTTTCCCGAGACGTCCGTCGAACCGGTCGTCGCGTACACGTTCGTATAGATCGAGCTTCCGCCCGCCCGCGAACCGACGGCAAAGCCGTAAATTGCGATACCGCACTGAATTATGGCGCCCGTCCAAAAGGATTTCGCCAAACGCTCCCAAAATTTCGGCTCCAAATCGAGACGCTTCAAAGTCGCCGCCAAGAAGAACCAAGACAAAAATCGCGCGGCGTACACGAGCTCGGAAACCTGATTTTCGGTCGTGTAAAACAACGCGAAATACGTCGAAGTCGCGGTAAAATAAACGAACGAGATCGTCCAAACGTCGACGTATTCCTTTAAAGAACGCGCTTTACGTCGAAACCGCCACAAATACGCCAGCGCTAAGATCGGCGTCGCTTGAAAAAGTTGCACCGCGATCGTTCCCGACCCCTCTTCTTTCTCGATCATAAACATATACGCGAAAAGAGGATAGACCGCCGCGTAAAAGCACAAAACAAACAAGGCGAAGTTCTTCAACGAAACGCCGTTTTTAAAATTAGAAACGTTCGCGTCCATTCCGTTCCCCATATTGTTAAAACGCGTTGTTTCAACGAGTTGCAGTTTCAAAATTTGTCGTCGCGCCCCGATTTTTCACGCTTCGTCCAAACTTATGCCGACGTCGTCGAAACGCTCGAGGCCGCTCGTCGCCGTTTGAATATCGTTTCGGTTTGCGTTTTATCAAAAAGCGTTTCGCGACTCTCCGCTCAACGGCGCCCACAAAGCGCTCCAATCTTGCGCCAAACGCCCCTTCGAAAATCGTTTCGACAATTCGAGCGAAAACGGATTCGCGTTGTTTTCCAACGGCAGCCGCAACGCGGTTTCGACGCCTCGGGCAAATTCTTCCGCGCTTCTCGACCTCACGACGACGCCGTTTTTCCCCTCGAACACCATTTCTGAAACGCCGCTAACATTCGTCGCGACAATCCTTTTGCCGCAAGCCAGCGCCTCGGTCGCCGCGACCGACCACCCTTCGCGCAACGACGAAATCAAGTACAGATCGGCCGCGACCAAACGCCGACGCAATTCCGCCGGCGGCAAAAAACCTTCGACGCGAACATAGTTTTGAATTTCCAATTCCGCCGCGCGTTTTTCAATTTTGCAACGATCTTCGCCGTCCCCGGCAAAAACTAATTTCAGCGCCGGAAAAGTTTTTTTCAAAGCGACGACGGATTCGAGCGCCAGATCCCAACCTTTGAGCCAGGAAAGGCGGCCGACGACGAGAAGTCGCGGATAATTTTCCTCCCAACCCAGCTCGCGCCGTTCCGCCTCGCCGTCGCCAGGATAAAAAACCTCCGGATCAAAACGCGTCGGAAACGACGTTATCGTCAATCCGCGCGTCAAATTTTCGTTTTCGCGCAAAAATTCGGAAAGCGTGTCCCCGTCGGCGGCGGCAAGCAAAACGTCGGGCCGCAACTTCTTTAAATTCGCGAACATACGTCGCTGAAACCAATCGCCCAAAAAGCGCAGGCGCGGATAGCGCGAAACGCCGACGGGATTGTTCAAACCGGCGAAGCGATAACAAAAGGAATCCCAACGATATTTCGCAAGAACGCCGAGAATCTCCGGCGAATCGCAAAAAATATTTTTCGTATCGGTTTTATAAATTTCCGACAAATATTTTTTAATCAAAGCGCGGAAAACGACGCGTCGCGGAATCAACGGCGCCCGACTTTTATTCCGAGGCGCGTAAGACCCGATGTTAAAGCGCCAAATCGGCTCGTTTTTCCACTTGCCGAGCGCCCAGCGCCCGACGGGAAACTCGCCCGTTTCATCCGGAGCGACGACCGCGAAACGATTCCCAAACGCTTCCAGGGCTTGCTTTGCGAAAGCGGTCTGACCGCCGCGCGGACTCCCCCAAGGATCGCCCGGCGAAATATAAATCGCGCGCGGTCGCGGCGCTTCACTCGCCGTTTTCTCCTTACGCATTTTCCGCATTTCCTTTATTTCAACGTTTTCTTCGCTTTCGCCGCCGTTCGGAACCGAATCTCGCGCGCCAACCGTTGCGCTCAACGCCCCGACGAAACTGGACGCACGGTATATATCGGGTAAATTTTCACCGATATTAACGAAAAAGTTCCTATTTTTCAAAAAATCGGCGTTTTCGTTAAAACTTGTCGCCTTCCCTCGTTTTCTCTCGTCGACGCGTCTTCTCTTAATTACCCAATCGGTTCCACTTACCCAAACCCGCCGTTCAACGTCTCGCGTTCGCGGCGACGAAACCGCGTTTCAACGAACTAAACGACGCGTAACCGCAACGTTTCCAAGGAGATAAACCAAATAAGCGACCGTCGACGCCGTCGCGACGCCCAGCGCCCCCCGCCCCGTCGACGCGGCGCCCCACGCGCCGATCAAAAAAACGCTTCCCCAAATCGCGTTCAAAAAGAAGCTCGTCCAAACGGCGCCCAAACTCGTCAGCGCGCTTGCGCAAACGTTGCAAACGCTCGCGATAACGCCGCCGATCAGCAACGCGATCAGCGTCGACGCGCCTTCCTCGAAACCGTCGCCAAACGCGCTCATAATCCAAGGAGCCGCAAGCCCGACAAACACGGCGACCGTCGACGCCAACGCGACGTTTATTAACGCGTTATATTTCAACGTTTGCACGTAAAGCCGCCGATTCCGCGCCGCGTTCTGCTCCGCCAAAGTCGGCAAAATCACTTGGGTCGCCATATTCGGCAAATAAAGAATCGCCGTTTGAATTTGTCTCGCCGCCTCAAACACCGCGACTTGCCCAATCCCTCCGTCTTGACTCGCCAAAATCATCGTCGCGGCCGTTCCGACAAGTCCCGTCGTTATCGCCGTCAAAGTCGACGGAAGACAAAAATTCCACAAAATCTCCTTTTCTTGCCAAAATTCGCCGAAACGGTAGCGGATCCCGCGCCGTTTTAGTTGCCGATAGATAAAAGCGCCGTTTATCAGATAATTCAAAAACGCTCCCGACGCAAAGCCCAGGATCGCGCCGGAAAGGCCGCCGAAACGCGCGCCCAAAACGAAAAAAGGGATCGAGCCCAAGCCGCTCGCCGCCGTCGCGATCGCCAGCCCGCGAAACGCTTGAAATCCCGACATCACGCCCGCTTGCGCGCTGACGAGAGCGCTCAGAATCAGCAGAATCGCGCTCAACCTCGCCTGCGGAATCAATCGCGGCGCGTCGACGACGTCGGCGTACAATCGCGGCGCCCCAAGGCAAAAAAGCGTCGCGACGACGGCGCTCGCAACAAATGAAAATACGTAATTTAGCGCGATAATTCGCCCGACGCGCTCCTTGTTTGTCGCGACTAACTCGGCGACGTATTTCGTCGACGCGCGCCCCATCCCGAAGCTCGCCAACACGACGAAACCGTTGACCGTCGAGCGAATCAAGCTAAATTCGCCGTAAACTTCGCGGCCTAAGATTCTCGCGACTAAAATCGTCGCAATCAAAGCGCCGATCCGCGCTAAGATCGAACACGCCGTCAACCAGAAAAAACCGCCGGCCAGTCGAGAGCGGCGGACGCGTTCCCAAACCCGGCGCAACGCGTCCGAAGCCCCTTGAAACCGCCGGCCGATCCGGCTTTTTTCCGCCGATTCGCCGTTTTTACCCCTATATTTTCGCCAGTTTCGCACAACTTCGCGCCTTTTCGCGTCTTTTCGCCTTACTATTTTTCACCTTAAATCAATTTTCGTTTTCTTTTTAGCAAACGGTTTTAATATATACCAAATCAAAACCTCGACGGCGAAATAAAGAAGGCGTCGGCATCGCCAGAGCCGCGAAGGCTGTTTCAATAATCGATAAAGCCATTCGGCGTTCATTTTTTGCCACGTTTTTGGCGCGCGTTTCACGGTTCCCGCGAACGTGTCGAGCGTTCCGCCGACGCCAAGGCAAAGGCCGACCTTCGTCCGCGCGGCGTAATCGCGAATCCAGCGCTCCTGTCGCGGGCTCCCCAAAGCGACGATCAACACGTCGGCGTTCGAGTCGGCGATTTCTTGCGCCAACGCGTCCATTTCCCCCATTTTAACATACCCGTTCCGCCGCCCAACGACGCGAATATCGGGATATCGACGGCGCAATTCGGCGACGGCGGCGACGCTCGCCCCCTCTTTAGCGCCGTAAAAAAAGAGGCCGAGCCCCGCCTCGCCGCTCCGACGACAAACGGCTTCGGCCAAATCGGCGCCGGGGACGCGCTCAATTTTACAACCGTTCAGTAGTCGCGCCGCGACGACGACGCCGACGCCGTCGGGAATCGCAAGATCGGCGTTTTCGACAAATTGAGCAAGCTCGGGGTTTTGGCGAATCGCGAACACTTTTTCCGGATTGATCGCGACGACATAACTCGCCTTCGTCCGATCTTTCGCCAGTTCGAGAGCGCGTTCGACCGCCGCATCCATCGTCGTCGCGTCGACCGGGACGCCCAAAACTCGCGTTCGTTCTATTTTGATTTCGCCCATTTTTGTTCCTGTTTGAATTTTTAAAACTCGCTTTAAATATTGTTTCGTTCCGGTTAATTCAATGGTTCCGGTTGCGAAAAACAAGCGCTTTACGCTATTTTAACCGATTTTACCGGCGCCGCTAGGGGCATTTTAAAAAACTTTGCGATTTCTTCGCGGATTCGACCGGTTGCCGCACCTCCGCCGGAAACAAAACGTTCAAAAACAGAAAAACGCAAATTTTATTCGTTTTCGTTTCTTCACATTCGAGTTTTTTTGGGAAAAATGAAAAAAAATTCGCTTATTTTGTTGCGCTCGCTCCAAAAATCTGTTACAATGGCGGTCGAGCGAGCGCGGCGGACTTCGCGTTCTTTGCCGCGCGCCGTTTTTCCCGTTCAGCCGCCCTTATTAATTAATAGCGCTTAATTAATAACGACGCGTCGAAGTTTTCGGCGTCGGCGGTCGGGTCGCGTTTTTATTTGATTGGAGTCGTTATGAAAAAGTCGTTCCTAGTTTCCGCCGTCGCCGCGCTCGTCGTTTCCCCGCTTTGCTCGTTCGCGCAGGACGCCGCGTTTCCGCCTTTCCCGTCGACGCCGACGGTCGCTCACCGCGGTTTCTCCGCCGCCGCGCCGGAAAACACCCTTTCGGCGGTGATGGCCGCGGTCGAAGTCGGCGCCCAGGGTTGCGAATTCGACATTTACCAGTCGAAAGACGGCGTCGTCTATCTTAATCACGACGGCGACCTGAAACGCACGACTGGCCTCGACAAAAAAACGCACGAAGCGACGTTCGACGAACTCCGCAAACTCGACTTCGGCGCTTGGAAAGGCGAACAGTTCAAGGGCGAACCGCTCGCGACTTACGACGAGGCGCTCGCCGTCCTCAAATTCACCGGCACCCGCCCGATCGTCGAAGTGAAAGGCAACGGCTTTGAAGACAAAGTCGTCGAGGGTCTGCGCCGCTTCGACATGATCGAAACCGCCGTCGTCATCGACTTCAGCGCCGATCGCGTCAAGAAATATCGCGAACTCGAACCGAAACTTTGCGTCGCTTGGCTCACCAGCCTGCAGAAAAACGAAACGCGCCAACAATGCGCCGAGCGGATCATTAAAACGCTGAAAGCGATCAACACGAACGTCGTCGACGTCCATTACGCCGCCGTCGACGCGGAATTTCTGAAAACGCTGAAAGACGCCGGTATCCGCGTTATGTGCTGGACGGTCGACTCCCCGGCCGACGTTCAACGGATGGTCGACCTCGGCGTCGAAAGCATCACGACCAACCGCCCCGACGTCGTCCTCGAAGCGCAAAAGAAAGCCGCGAAATAAGCGGTCGTTTTCGGCGCCGTCCTTCGCCGCGGCGTCGTTATTTTCCGCAAGGTCGCCCGTTCGATTCGTTAAACATTCGTTATTTTAACGAGTCGAACGCCGGTCGGTTGTTGTTTTTACCGTTTTAACGATTTTAACGCGTTTGTTCCCGGGAGTCCCGCCTTGCCGCCTCGCGAAGCGCTCGATTTGTCGTTCGAAGCCTTCGAACGTCGCGTTCTCTTTGAAGACGGTCGTCTTTTGGTCGTCGACAAACCGGCCGGACTCGCGACGATGGGCGCGTCGGCGGGCGAAGCGTCGCTTTTTACCTTCGCGCAACGTTATATTAAGGTCAAGTACGAGAAGCCGGGCGCCGTTTATCTCGGCGTCGTCAGCCGCCTCGACCTTCCGGTTTCGGGCGTCGTCGTTTTCGCTCGCAATTCCAAAGCGGCGAAGCGGTTGAACGAGCAGATTCAGGCGCGAACCGTTCGCAAAATTTACCGCGCGCTCGTCGAAGGCGTTCTCGAACCGCCGGAAGCGGAGTGCGTCGATTTCATTTGCGAAGACCCGAAAAACCGCAGGCTTTGGATACCGAAGGCGGCGTCCCCCGACTATTTGCGGCGGCTTGGGGCGAAAGAAGCCCGCTTAACTTACCGTCGCGTCGAGAGTTACGCCGCGACGACGCTCGTCGAGGTCGAGCTGGAAACCGGTCGCAAACATCAAATACGATTGCAACTTTCGAAACGCGGCGCGCCGATCGTCGGGGACGGCAAATACGGCGCCCGCCCCGTCCCGGAACGCGGGATCGGCCTTCACGCGGCCCGTTTCGAGTTGACGCACCCGACGACGGGGGAACGTTTGTCCTTCGAGTCGCCGCCGCCGGGTTGGTGGGGGCGTTACGCGCGCTGACCCCGTTTTTCGCCGCCTTTTTGTTGTTTGGCGCGGCGGCGAATTTTCGTTCGTTTTTTACCGTTCAACCGTTTGACGCCGGTTCGCGGAGAAACGCTCCCGGTCGTCGCGTTTTTCGAGTCGTTCGCATGTTGCCGTCGTCCTTGTATTCCCGCTTGAAAGAAAGCGAATTGACGCCCGTCGACGCGTTGGATCGAATTTTCGAAAAAGCGCGGATCGATTTTTATCAAAAACGTCGGGCTAACGCGTCGGACGCGCCTTCCCGTCCGCAAAATTCGTCGCTGGAATCGACCGATTTTGAGTTGAATTTGGGCGAACCCGGTTCCGAAGGCGCCGTTCCGCAACTCGACGATTTCGAAACGTTTTTCCTCGCCGAACTGGAGCGCGAAGGCGCGATCAACGCCTGGCAGGCGGAGCAGCTCCGACGCGGACGCGTTCGTTTTTGTCTCGGCGATTATCGAGTCGTCGACCTTCTTGGGCGCGGCGGTTACGGGAACGTTTTTTTGGGGCGGCGCCGTTCGCACGCGTCGAACCGCGACGCGTCCGGCGGCAAACATTCGACCGACGTCGCGTTGAAAGTGCTTCCGTTGGCCGCCGCGACGCCGGACGCGACGCAAAAATTTTTGCGCGAAATCGAGATCGCCAAACGTTTAAAGCACGAGAACGTCGTTCGTTTTCTCGGCGCGTCGAAAGACGCCGCCGTTCATTACGCCGTTTACGAGTACGCCGACGCCGGGGACGCCCGCCGACTCCTTGCGCGTTACGAGCGTCTTCCGGCTCGAGTCGCGGCTTACGTCGCTTCGGAAACGGCGAAGGCGCTCGCTTACCTTCACGAGTTGGGCGTCGTTCACCGCGACGTCAAACCGGGCAATATTTTGTTGACGAAAACGGGCGACGTCAAGCTGGGCGATTTCGGTTTCATTTCGCCGATCGAGCCGTTTTCCCCGACGGCGCGTCTTTCGCCGCTCGGCGCGATCCTCAAAGGCTGGGACGGCGACGACGAAAACGAGCGGCGCGATCATTCGAAAATCAAAGGAACGCCCGATTATATGGCGCCGGATCAAATTTTGAATCCCGACTCGCCGTCGCCTCGCTGGGACGTTTATTCCCTAGGAAGCGCCCTTTATTTTATGTTGACCGGCGTCGTTCCCTTTCCTTCGGTCGACTCCGACGACAAACTTCGCGCCCATTTGCGGAGCGCGCCGCCCCCCGAGCCGTCGGCGATCGCCCCGAACGTCCCGATCGAAATTTCGCGTTTGACGATGCGCATGTTGGAACGCGATCCGGAACGCCGCGTCGCGTCGGCTCATGAGGTCGTCGACTCGTTGAAACGTTGGGCGCCGACGCGTTCGGAGCTCCGCCGCGTCGACTTCCTTTCGTCGGTTTACCGCCGCGACGACGACGATGATTTTTGGTCGGAAACGAATTTGCAAATCGCGTTTTCCCGTCCTCCTTCTCCCGGCGACGAAGAGTCGTCCGCGACGTCGAAACGCCCCGCCGATCGCAAAAAGCGTTTCACGTTCTTCGGAGGATCGGATCGAAGCTCGCGGTCGTCCAAGGACTCCGGCGCCTCTCGTTCCGAGAGCTCCGGCGCGACGCGCGTTCGCGCCCCGTCGGAACCGCAAAATTTCGATCAAGCGTTCGCGTTGGCTCGTCAAGAAGAACGTCGGGCCGAGCTCGAAGCGCCGTCCGCCGCGCTCGCCAACTTCGAGGAAGCGTTCGGTTTCGTCGAACAGGCGTTCGAATCGGCGCGCGACGTTTCGCCGCCTTCCGCGCCTTCAACCCCGACGCCCGTCGCGCCGTCTTCGAGCCGCTCGCCGATTTCCGACGACGATTCGACGGCGCTCGACGAGCAGACCCGGCGTTTGGAGCGTTTGAACGCGATCCTTATTCGGCGCGTTCTCGTTCCGCTCCTCGTTTTAACGTCGCTCGCGCTCGCGGCGGCGCTTGTCGACGCTTTTTTTTAGCGGCGCTCCTTGCGTCGTCGTTTGGTTCCCGCCCGTTCCCGGCTCGACGTCGCCGCGTCGTCGAGCCGCCCGTTTTCCGACGCGTTCGCGTCGTCTCGCAACCGCCCCCGATGAAACGTCCCGCCGTTACGCCCGATCTCGCCGAATGCGAGCGCCGCCTTCGTTATCGCTTCGCCGACCGTTCGCTCCTTAAAAAAGCGCTGACGCACTCGTCGTATTCCGCCGTTCACATCGATTCGAACGAACGGCTCGAGTTCCTCGGCGACGCCGCGCTCGGGCTTGCCGTTACAAATTTACTTTATCGAATGTTTCCGACATTGACGGAGGGTCAGCTTTCCAGCGTCAAAGGCTCGGTCGTCAGCCGCAGAACTTGCGCTCGGATCGCGAAACGGCTCGAATTGGGGCGTTTCCTTTTCGTCGGCAAAGGCGTCGAGTCGATCACCGACGTCATCCTTGCGAACGCGACGGAGGCGACCATCGGCGCGATTTTTCTCGACGGCGGTTACGAGGAGGCGCGGCTTTTCATCGAAGAGAATTTCCGCGGGGAGATCGGCGTTTTTTTCCAAACGCGGCCGCAAAACAACGAGCCGCTCGACGTCGCGACGGAATCGTTCGCCGATTTCGACGGCAATTTTAAGGCGCGGTTGCAAACGCGACTGCACCGCAAAAACCCCGGCGTCGTCGCGACTTACGTTCTTCTCGACGAAAAGGGGCCGCCGCATCGCCGCTGTTTTAAGATCGCGACGCGGATCGGCGACCGCGTCTTCCAAGCCGCTTGGGGCGCCAGCAAAAAAGCGACCGAACAACGCGCAGCCGAAAACGCTCTCGCCGAACTCGACGGCTTCGCGCCCCCAAACTCCGACGGCGAATAAACGTCGCGTTCCCGTTCCGTTTCCCGTCGGAGTTCCCGACAAGCGGCGACGCGTTTGATTTCAAAAATTATTTTCAGATAATCAAACGCCGCCCGTTTCGTCCGCCGCGACGCGACTTCCGACGTTCCTCAAACCGTTGCCAAACGTCGACTTAAAACCGCAAATCGCGTTCGCCCGCTTCGACGCGGCGCGCCCGTTCGGCGACGATCGCTCGAATTTTTTCGTTCGGAATCTTTTGCAACTCGGCGGCGATCAGTTTTTCGCCGAGCGCTTTCGTTCGCGGCGACGCGTAATCTTCAAGGTATTCTTTGAGCGTCGTCAGCGCGTTCGGTTGGCAGCAATTCGCGATTTGCCCCGATTTCACCAGCGACATAAAGCGGTCGCCGACGCGGCCTTCTCGATAACAGGCGGTGCAAAAACTCGGGACGAACCCCAACTCCAAAAGCCAGGCGACGACTTCGTCGAGCGTTCGGCGGTCGCTTACGTCGAACTGCGACGAGTTTTCGTCGGCGCGCTCCTCTTCGGCGTACCCTCCGACGCTGGTGCGCGAAGCGCCGCTAATTTGCGAAACGCCGACCTTTAGAACGCGTTCGCGCGCCGCCTGCGACTCTCGCGTCGAAACGATGATCCCGGCGTAAGGCGCGGCGATCCGCAACGTCGCGACGATTTTTTCAAAGACGTCGTCCGAAACGCCGTTGACAAAAGAGTTTGCGTCGATCGAATCGGCGTTGCGGATCCGCGGAACGCTGAACGTGTGAGGCCCGACGCCCTTGGCCGCCTCCAAATGCTCCGCGTGCATCAGCAAACCGACGAAATCGTAACGATAAGGGCTCAATCCAAAAAGCGCGCCGCAACCGACGTCGTCGATTCCGCCGTCCATCGCCCGATCCATCGCCTCGGTGTGCCACGCGTAATCGCTCTTCGGGCCGGACGGGTGCAACGCTTCGTAAGTCTTTTTGCAATAAGTCTCTTGGAACAGAATATACGTTCCGATTCCCGCCTCTTTCAGCTTGCGATAATTTTCGACCGTCGTCGCGGCGACGTTGACGTTGACCCGACGGATCGCGCCGTTTTTGTGCTTCACGTCGTAAATCGTTCGAATCGCGTCCAAAACGTACTCGATCGGGCACTCGGTCGGGTGTTCCCCGGTTTCGAGCGCAAGCCGCTTGTGCCCCATGTCCTGGAGCGCGATCGTTTCGGCGCGGATCTCGTCAAGCGTCAGTTTTTTGCGTCGTATCGTCTTATTTTTCAAGCAGTAAGGACAGTAGACGCATCCGTTGACGCAATAATTCGAGAGGTAAAGCGGCGCGAACAGAACGACGCGGTTTCCGTAAAAACGCTCTTTGATTTCGCGCGCCAATTCGAAGATCCGCTCGTTTTTTTCCGGGATCTCGCAATCGAGCAGAACGAGCGCCTCGCGATGCGTTAAACCTTGACGTTTTCTCGCTTTATCGAGGATTTTATCGATAAGCTCCGCGTCGTTTTTCCGTTCGGCGGCGTATTCGAGCGTCGCCCGAATTTCCGCGTCGTCGATAAATTCTTCCGCTTTCGTCGATTTCGGATCGTACATAGATCGCCCTTTTCTTCGCGGTCGCGTCGTCGTTTGGCAATCGCGCGACATTGTTTCAAAATCAGTCGAACGAGCGAAGCGCGAGACCCGCGTTTCGACGAACGCTAACTTCCGTCATTTCGCAACTTGCGGCGACAATTCGTTTTCGTTCCGCCGTCGTCCCCGCTCGTTTCGCCTCCCCGTCGACGGACGCCGCGAAACGCCGCCGCGCCCTCCGCCGTTATTATACGTCGAAACGCCGCTTCGTCAACGCGCCTTTCCCGTCTTCGGCGCGAGTCGCCCCGATTCAAGCGACAAACGCGAAAAGCGCCGAGAAAAATTCGCCGTCTCGCAAGTTTTCGCGTCGTTTTTGCAATTTCGTCCGATTATTTTATTCTTCAGTCCGCGCCGCCGAAACCGCCGTCGGGGACTTGTCGCCGTTGGAAAATCGGATATAATCGACTCGACGGCCGAGCGCGGCGCCGACGCGAAAACGTCCGATTCGACGGAGCCGACGGTGTCGAACGCCGCGTTCGCAAACCGCCGTTTGATTTTAAAATTAAAGAAGCATTTTTCAATATTTTCAAACGCGCCTTAAAAAACGGCGCTTCAAGAAAGCGACAAGATTCGATGAACGCCGACGAAACGATCGTCGCGCAGGCGTCGGCGCAAGGAAACGCGCGCCGCGGAATCGTTCGCCTCTCCGGCGACGCGGTTCTCGACGCCGTCGCGCCCTTCTTCTTTTTCCGCCGCCCGAGCGCCGACTTCCCCCCCGAAACGCCGGAAGAACTCGCGCCGCTCGCTCCCGCTTCCCCGTCGGCGGTCGTTCCGAACGTCGAGCGCCCGGCGATCGTTCCCGGTTGGCTCGCGCCTTGGGGATCCGAAACGCAACCCGTTGAAAATCCGGGACTTGCGACCGAGCCGCCGCGTCTCGTCCGTTGCGCCCTTTTTTATTGGCCGTCGAAACGCGGATTCACCGGCGAACCCGCCGTCGAGCTGCACCTCCCGGGCGCGCCGCCGGTTCTCGACGCCGTCGTTCGTTCGATCTGCTCGACCGGATTCGCCCGTCTCGCCCGTCGCGGCGAATTTGCGCTCCGCGCTTTTCTCAACGGTCGCGTCGACCTAACCCAAGCGGAAGCGATACTTGGCGCGATCGACGCCCGCTCCGACGCCGAGCTTCAAACGGCGCTCGAACAACTTGCGGGCAACCTTTCCCGCGCCTTCGGCAAGCTCCGCGAAACGCTTTTCGACGTCCTTTGCAACCTCGAAGCCGGTTTCGATTTCGTCGAGGAAGACGTCGAGTTCGTTTCGACCGACGAAATTCGGGCGCAATTGCAAAAAGCGATTTCCCAAATCGACGAAACGCTCGCTCGAACCCGCGCTCGCGGAACGCTCGACCGGGCGCCCCGGGTTGTTCTCGCCGGACTCCCAAACGCCGGTAAAAGCTCGCTTTACAACCGACTCGTTCAAACGTTCGGCGCTCAAGAAAACGCGGCCGAAAACGCCGCGGCGCTCGTTTCCGACGTCGCCGGAACAACCCGCGATTACCTCGAAACGGAACTGAACGTCGACGGCGTTTCGTTCGTTCTCGTCGACTCCGCCGGCGTTGAAAAGCTCGAAAGCGCCGAAAAAAGATGCCGCTTTGAAAATAATGAAAACAGCGCCGATTTTCAAACAAATCAAACGCCGTCGTTTTCTTCGGAAAACGCGCCCGCCGTCGACGCCGAAACGCCGGAACTTTCGCCCCGGGCTCTCGCCCAACTCGGTTTGAAACGGGTTTTCGCCGACGCGTCGCTGATTTTGCGCTGTCGCGACGCCTCCGCGTCGAACGACGTTCCGCTCGGGATCCCCGCCGACGTTCCGACGCTCGACGTCGCGACCAAACGCGACGACGCAAACGCGACGTTTCAAGGAGATAAGAACGAAGAAGACGCGGAGTCGATCGCGACGTCCGCCGCGACCGGGTTCGGAGTCGACGCGCTCGGACGCCGGATCGCCGACCGACTTCGAGCCGAAATGGAAAACGGCGAAATCGTTCCGTCGACCGCCGTTCGTTGTCAAGAATCGCTCCGCGAAGCGAACGACGCGCTTCGTCGAGCGCTCGAATTTCTCGACGCGGCGCTTTTCGACGAAGTTTTAGTCGCGGCCGAAATCCGCGTCGCGCTCGACCGAATCGGCCTCGTCGTCGGCGCCGTTCATACGGAAGACCTGCTCGACCGTATTTTTAGTCGATTCTGCGTCGGAAAATGAATTTTGGAAACGCAGCGCCGGGTTTGCGACGGAAACTTCCTCGTAATTCGCGACGGAAATCAAACCGAGTTGCTGCAAAAATTCGAGCCGCGCGGCGACGTCGGAAATCGCGAAAAATTCCCGGTTAGGCCGCCCGCTCCAATACATCCGACGCGCGATCTCGACCGTCGTCAACGGCTCCTCCGCGTCGGCCAAGAGTCCGAAAAGCCGCCCGTTGCGCCGTTCCATTCCGCGAAGAACCTGCCGAACGCGGTTCGGAACGTCGAAAATCGGCTCTTCGTGCGCCGGAAGCGCGACGAGTTTGCGCCCGGCGCCCCGTTCGAACCGCTCGGCGATTCGCGCCAACGCCCGCAACGACCGGACATAATTCCAAACGCCGGTTCGCGGGGTCGATCGCGACGGCCAAATTTGCGTCAACGTCGACGAAAGGAGCAAATCGCCGGTTAAAATAACGTCGTCGAGAAGAAACGCGAGATGCCCGGGGCTATGTCCCGGCAAATAAAACGTTCGAAGCGCGCCGAATCTTTCCCCGCCAAGAAGCGTTTTCGCGACCGGCGTCGACTTCGCGCGGCCCGGTCGGAACCCGAACCCGTCGAGAATCGCCGGGATATCCGCCTCGTCGACCCCGGCTTCGCGCAAGAAATGAAACGAACGAACGTTCGAAACGCTCGCCTGTTCGTTAAACGACGCGATAATTCGACTTTCAAACGCGTGCGCCCAAACCTCGGCGCCGGTTCGTTTCCGCAGTTCGTTCGCGCCGCCAAAATGATCGACGTGCGCGTGCGTCGTCAAAATTCGCCGAACTTTCGCCGGTTCAAAACCGGGCTCGAATTCCTCGCGGATCGTTCGGAAAGCGCTTTCCAAATCGGCGTTCGACTCGTCGCTTCCGCTTCCGGCGTCGATCAGCCAAAATTCGCCCGGGCGCTCCGACGTCGGGTCGGCGATCAAATAAACCGAACCGGGCAGGAACGGCAAAACCCGAGCGCCGATCCGGTAAAGGACGCGTCCGGCGCCCGTTCGCAAACGCTCGACGCGACCGTCCGTCGAAACGTCGTCCCAAATTTCGCCGCGACGCGCCGCGGCGTCCAAACGATTGGCCGGCGATCGCTCCTCCATCCGTTCTTCCTTTATCTCCCGTTATTCGGTCGGTTAAGGCGTTTCCGTCGAGCGTTTCCGTTTCCCCGGCCGCCTCGAAAACGCTCTTCGTTTCGACGATTTTTCGCGACGCCCCTTAAAGTCGAGCGAATTTTTCGGCGGCGCGAAGACGAGCGCGAGCCGTCGCGACCGCGTCCGCTTTCGCTTCGGCCGCTTCCGGGGAACTCGCCGGACGTTTCAACGCGTCTTCGAGCGCTCGACGAGCCGCGTCCAAGTCGAGCTCCGTCGTCGGATAAGCGCGATTCGTCAAGATCGAAACGACGTCGTTCGACGTTTCGACGAACCCGCCCTCGACGTACCAACTCTCGACCGAGCCGTCTTCCAACGTCAGCCGCGCTTCGCCCGCGCCCAAACGCCCGACGACCGGACTGTGCCCGGGCCCGATCGCGTACTCGCCGTCGAAAAGCGGAAGAACGACGAAACTCGCCTCCCGATCGACGACCGTTTTCTCCGGCGTTACCGCGACGCATTTCATTTTTCAATCTCCTTCGTTAAGACGAACGAGCCGCCGACGCTTCCGAGCGGACGCGCCGACGACTTGGTTCGAAACGCTTATTTTTTCCGAGCTTGCGACGCCATACGCTCCGCTTGCTCCGCCGCCTGCTCGACGGCGCCGACGTACAGAAACGCTTGTTCCGGCAGGTGATCCCATTTTCCGTCGCAAATTTCGTTAAACGAACGGATCGTTTCTTTAAGCGGGGTGATTTCGCCCTTTTTGCCGGTGAAAACTTCGGCGACCAGGAACGGCTGCGACAGGAAACGCTCGACGCGGCGCGCTCGATGAACGATCAATTTGTCCTCTTCGCCGAGTTCGTCGACGCCCAAAATCGCGATGACGTCCTGCAACTCGCGGTACTTTTGGAGCATCTGCTGAACGCGACGGGCGCAAGCGTAATGCTCTTCGCCGACAAACTGCGGGTCGAGAACGCGGCTCGACGAGGCCAACGGGTCGACGGCGGGATAAATCCCCTTTTCGGAAATCGAACGGTCGAGGTAAACGAACGCGTCCAACTGGGCGAACGCGGTCGCCGGGGCCGGGTCGGTCGGGTCGTCCGCCGGAACGTAAACCGCCTGAACGGAGGTGATAGCGCCGCGATTCGTCGACGCGATCCGCTCTTGAAGCGCGCCCATTTCCGACGCCAACGTCGGTTGGTAACCGACCGCCGACGGCATCCGACCCAAAAGCGCGGAAACTTCCGAACCGGCTTGCGAGAAACGGAAAATGTTGTCGACAAAAAGCAAAACGTCCGTCCCGAGGTTGTCGCGGAAGTACTCCGCCATCGTCAGCGCCGACAACGCGACGCGGAGACGAGCCCCCGGCGGCTCGTTCATTTGTCCGAAAACCATCGTCGTCTGATCGAGAACGGAACGGCCGGTATCGCCGATTTTCGCCTCTCTCATTTCGCGCCAAAGGTCGTTGCCTTCGCGAGTTCGCTCGCCGACGCCGGCGAAAACCGACGCGCCGCCGTGCGCGCCGGCGATGCGAGCGATCAGCTCCTGCAAAATAACCGTTTTCCCCAAACCGGCGCCGCCGAAGAGGCCCGCTTTCCCGCCGCGAACGAACGGCGTCAGCAGGTCGATTACTTTGATACCCGTTTCAAAAATCTCGGTATTCGTCGAGAGTTCGGAAAGTCGCGGCGCGTCCTGGTGAATCGGGCGGAACTCCTTCGCGTCGACCGGGCCCATTTTGTCGATCGGCTCGCCGAGAAGGTTGAAGACGCGTCCCAGCGTTTCTTTTCCGACCGGAACGCTCACCGGGCCGCCGGTATCGAGGCACTCCATCCCGCGGACGACCCCGTCGGCGCTCCCGAGCGCGACGCAACGAACGCGTCCGCCGCCCAGGTGCTGCTGAACTTCGCCGACCAAACGGATTTCGACGTCGCCGACTTTCGTCTCGATTTTTAGAGCGTTGTAAATCGCGGGGAGGCGGTCTTCGGCGAACTCCGCGTCAAACGTGGAGCCGACGACCTGCGTAACGCGACCGATATTTTGATTCGTATTGGTTTGGTTCATGGGTTTGCGACGCCTAATTTTCCGAACGTTCGAACCCGCTCGCCCGCCGCGCCGACGGAACCGAGCCGCGTTCGAAACGCCCGTATCGTAAATTAATAATCGTAGATTCGTTATTTTGCGGGTAAAACGACTCGCGAATCGCCGTCCGCTAGCTCAACGCGCTCGCGCCGCCGACGACTTCGACGATCTCGTTGGTGATCTGCGCTTGTCGCGCCCGGTTGTACGTCGTCGTCAACGTCGAAATCATCGCGTCGGCGTTTTCCGTCGCCGCTTTCATCGCGATCATGCGGGCGATCTGCTCGCCGACCGCCGCGTCGAGGAAACACTGAAACATCTTCGCTTTAAAGGCGTTGGGCACGATCTCGTCCAGGACGCTTCGCGGCGACGGCAGGAATTCGAACGGCGATTCGCCCGCGCTTTCGCTCGACGTTTCGTCGTCGGCGGCGAACGCTTCGGCGAAGGGGAGCGCCGTTTCGACGAGCGGATACTGCTTCGAAACCGAAACGAACTTCGTGTAAGCGACGTCGAGCCGATCGATTTCGCCGAGCCGATAACGCTCGAGCGCCTCCGACGCGACCTCGTCGACTTCCTCGAACGTCGGCTTGTGATCGAAATGCGTAAAAACCTTCGCGATCTCGCAACCGCGGAATTTCAAAAAAGAAACGCCGCGTTTGCCGGAAACGTAAAGTTCGACTTCGTCGTAAGTTCGGCGCAGTTCCTCCAAGCGGGCGAGCGCGGCGCGCAACACGCCGCCGTTGTAGCCGCCGCACATTCCCCGATTCGCGGTCAGAACGAGAAGAACGGCTTTTTTCGAACTCTCGCGCTTGTCGAGAAGCGGGTGAGAAATCTCGAGCCCGGATCGCGCCAAGTCGGCGACGACGCGAAGGATCCGTTTCGAAAAGGAATCGGCGGCGACGGCGCGCTCCGTCGCTCGTCGAAACTGAGCGGTCGCCACCAACTCCATCGTTCGCGTGATCTTGCGAATGCCGGCGATCGATTTTCTACGTTTGTCGAGAGCTCTTGCTTTGGCCATAGGTTTCGATGTTTCGTAAAGTTAAGCGACCGAAGCCGCGGCGTTTCAGGCCGCAAAATCGGCAAAATCGGCGTAATGTTTACAAAATTTCCAGCGACGCCGCGCCGTCGACGCCGCCTCGTCGTCCGCCGCCGACTCCGCGCTCGGACGGAGTCGAACGGAACGGGCGCGATTCAACTCGAGCGTTCGGCGTCGAAAATCGCGTTAAACTCGTTCAACGCCTTTTCGATCGCGGCGGTTTCCTCGTCGCCGAGTTTGCCGGTCAACGCCTTCAAGCGGTTCCAAAGCTCGCTTTTGTTGGCGTGCAGCCAAGGCAGGAACTCTTTTTCCCAACGGCCGACCTGTTCGATCGGCGTTCGGTCGAGAAACCCTTTCGTTCCGGCGTAAATGACGAAAATCTGGTCGATCGCGTCGAGCGGTTGGCACACGCCCTGGATCAGCAGCCGATTCATGCGGTAACCGCGGTCGAGTCGAGCCTGCGTCGCGGGATCGAGGTCGGAACCGAGTTGCGCGAACGCCTCCAACTCGCGGAACGCCGCCAAGTCGAGCCGAAGCCCGCCCGCGACCTGCTTCATCGCCGGAATCTGCGCCGAACCGCCGACGCGGGAAACCGAGATCCCGACGTTCATCGCCGGACGCTGCCCCCGGAAAAAGAGGTCGGGCTGGAGGTAAATCTGGCCGTCGGTGATCGAAATCACGTTCGTCGGGATGTAAGCCGACACCTCGCCTTCTTGCGTCTCGACGATCGGGAGCGACGTCAACGAGCCGCCGCCGAGTTCGTCCGAAAGCTTCGCGCTCCGTTCGAGAAGTCGACTGTGGCAGTAGAAAACGTCGCCCGGATACGCTTCGCGCCCCGGCGGGCGCCGCATCAGGAGCGAAAGTTGACGGTACGCCGCCGCCTGTTTCGACAAGTCGTCGTAAACGATCAGCGCGTGCTCGCCCTTATACATAAAGTATTCGGCCATCGCGGTTCCGGCGTAAGGCGCGACGTACTGCAACGGCGCCGGGGAACTCGCGCCGGCGACGATCACGGTCGTGTATTCCATCGCTCCGCAACGTCGGAAAGTCTCGACGACGCCGGCGACGGTCGAGTCTTTTTGACCGACGGCGACGTAAAAACACTTGACGCCCTTCCCTTTTTGGTTGAGGATCGCGTCGACGGCGATCTGCGTTTTGCCGGTTTTGCGGTCGCCGATGATCAGCTCGCGTTGGCCGCGCCCGATCGGCGTCATCGCGTCGATCGCCTTGATCCCGGTTTGAAGCGCCTCGCGCACCGGCTGTCTGTCGGCGACGCCCGGCGCGGCGGCCTCGACGAAACGGAACTCGTTCGTCGCGACCGGGCCCCGGCCGTCGAGCGGATTCCCCAGCGGGTCGAGCACGCGCCCGAGCACCGCTTCGCCGACCGGCGTTTGCAGGAGCTTTCCGGTTCCGCGGACTTCGTCCCCTTCGCGGATCGTCAGGTAATCGCCTAAAATAATGACGCCGACGCTGTTCTCCTCGAGGTTGAAGGCCAAGCCTTTAACGCCGTTCGGAAACTCGAGCATTTCGCCGGACATAACGCCGGAAAGCCCGTAAACGCGAGCGATGCCGTCGCCGACTTCAACGACGCGTCCGACTTCTCGAACGTCGATCTGCGTTTCAAACTGTTCAATTTCCTTCCGAATAACGGAAGCTATCTCGTCGGCTTTGAATTTCATGAGCGCTCCTGTCGATCATTTCTTGTCGCGCGTTGTTCAGTTGGGTTGCGATGGACGCGTCGTAGACCGTGTCTCCGACGCGAGCGACGACGCCGCCGATCACGCCGGGGTCGACGACGACGGTAAACTCCGGCTCGCCTCCGACGAGCTCGCGCAGTTTCGCCGCAAGGCTCGCCTTCGCCGCTTCGGAAAGAGGCGCGGCCGTCGTAATTTTCACGGCGACTCGACCTTCGCGCTCGGCGACGATTCGACGACAACGGCGCCGAACGTCGCGCAAAAGCTCCGTTCTCCCGCGTTTGACGAGCGTTTTAAGGAAATTCGTAAAAACCGGGGTCGCGCCGCGACACGCGGCGTCGACGATCCGCGTTTTCTCGTCGAGCGGAACCGCCGGCGACGCGAGGATCTCTTCGAATTTCGGGAACGCGTCGCAAGCCGCCTCGACGAACGAGTCGAATTCTTCGAGAAAATCGCCCGTCGAAACGCCCTTCGTCTCGCAGGCGCCGAGAACCGCGACGGCGTAAACGTCGGCGAGTTTTTCCCGCGTCGCGTCGGCGTCGAGTTCGGCCGCGAAGCGCGCGTCCTGTTCAGTATTCTGTTTCATTATTCTTTATTCGCAACGACCTATCGGTCGCATTCCGTCGGTCATTTTTACTTCGCCGCGCCGACCGCCGCCGTCGCGACCGGTCGGGCGCCGCGCTCACCGTCGAGCGAGTTCGTCGACGGCGCTTTCGAGCAATCGCTCGCCCCGCGCCGGATCGATCGTCTCTTTCAGGATCTTTCCGGCGAGATTCGTCGCAAGCTCGGCGCTCTTCGCGGCCAGCGATTGAAGCGCGCCGTCGGTCGCAAGCTCGACGTCTTTCAACGCCCGCTCCCGTTCCTTCGCGGCGGCTTCCTTCGCTTCGGCGACGATGAAACGCGCCGTTTTTTCGGCTTCGACGCGCGCCTCGGCGACGACGCGCCGGGCTTCCTCGGCGGATTCGTCGAGTTTTCCCCGATACTCGTCGAGCAAAGCGCGGGCGTCGGCGTTCGCCTTCTCTAAAGCCGCTCTTCGTTCGACTTCCGCTCGTTCGCGTTCGTCGAGAGCCTTCGCGATCGGGCCGAAAGCGAAGCGCCCGAGGATCGCGAGCAAGCCGAGAAAAACGACGGCTGTCCAGATCGCCAGATCGGTTTGCCAAGCCATCGGGTCGAGAGTCGCCTCGCCGCCTTCGGAAGCGCGCAGGCTCGCCGTCTCCGTCAAAAAAGCGGTCGCGACGCAGGCCGCGAGGATCGCCCGTCTTGCGAACGACGCGTTAAACTCGTTAAACTTCATGTCAGCTCCCCATTTTAAACTTCGGGATTCGCGCCGTTCCTTTCGTCGAGCGCGGCGAACGACTCACTTCAACATGCAGACGATCAACGCGAAGAAGGCGACGCCTTCGATAAGCGCGGCGGAAATGATCATCGCGGTCTGGATCTTGCCGGCGGCTTCCGGTTGACGCGCTATCGCTTCGACCGCGCTCCCGCCGATGCGCCCGATCCCGAGCCCGACGCCGATCAACGCGAGACCGCAACCGACGCCGTAAAGGGCGGACCAATCGGACGCGGCGGCGACGGCGGTCGCGGCGGCCTCCGGCGCGGAGTCGTCCGCCAACGCGACGACCGGAGCGCAAAGGAGAGCGAAAACGAACGACAAGGCGACGAGTTTAGCAAACTTGTTCACGGAAATATCTCCTAAAACGGTGGTTTTTAACGTTTCGCCGCCAATCGGGCCGCGAACCGAATAATCGTTAAATCGACGGCGACTTTCGCGTTGTCTCCAACGCGGCGCCGAGTTTCCCGCGGGTCGACCGTCAATGGCGGCTCCGCGCCATGCCGATAAAAATCGACGCGAGAAACATAAAAATGTACGCTTGCAAAAAGGCGACGAACAGCTCGAGCAGGTTCAGCGCGACGCACATCGCGACGCTCGCGACCGTTACGCCGAGCCAAAGCGCCCAACAATCCGCGGTTCCGGCGATGAAACCGAGCAAAACCGCCAGAACCAGGTGCCCGGCGAACATGTTCGCCAAAAGACGCACGGCCAACACGACGTGTTTCACGCACAGCCCGATAATTTCGATAACGAAAATCATCGGCTTCAGGAAAATCGCCAAAGCGACGGGCAAATCCATCGCCGGAACCTGCGCGAGCCAGAAACCGACGACGCCGAACTCCTTCATCCCGGCGGCGAGCAGAACGACGAACGTCGTCGCGGCCAACACGGCGGTCGTCGCCAACGCGCCGGTCGGCGACGCGCCGAACCAGGGAATCAGCCCGGCGAGGTTGCAAAACAGAATGAAGAAAAAGAGCGTCCATAAAAACGGCGCGAACCGGGCGACGTCCTTCTTTCCGATCGCGGGCGTCATCACTTCGTCGCGCAAATAAAGCAGAACGACTTCCAGCAGATTCCAAAAACGCCCGCGCGTCGGTCGGCCCGACTTGATCTTCGCGGCCAGCGGAACGAAGATCGCGATCATCAGAATCGCGACGACGAGCTCGACGACCATAAAACGCGTGATCTGAACGCCGCAAATCGTCGGCAACTCGGGCAAACGCCCCATAAAACGAGGAAGATGGTACTCGGCTCCGTCCGCGACGTGCCCGGCCAATTCGCCCATATTAATCAGTTCGCCGCTCATAACCGTATTGGTTCCCCAACTTTTCGCTTCCTTTGAAGTCCGCTTTGTTTCGCGACGGTCGCCGTTCGACCGCCGCCGTTAAAATCGTTGTCGTCGTCGCGACCGTTCGCAACCGCCCCGCCGCCGCGCTCATCGTCGCCGCTCGGGAACGCTTCCGGCGATCGGATCGGGCGAATTTTCCGTCTTTTTCGCAAAAAACGCCGCCGCGCGCTCGTCGGTCGCTTCCAACGCTTCGCGAAGCGCTTCCGTTTTTAACGATTCCGCGGAGATCGCCGCGTTAAACTCGGCCCGGTCGAGCTTCCGAACGCTTCGCTCGCCCTCGAGGCCGCCCGCGTCGGAGTCCGCCGCAAGCCGTTTTGTCGTCGCGACGAGTCCGACGACGAACGCAACGCCGCCGAAAACCGCTCCGACGAGCGTTCCGCAGGGCGACGTTTCCAAACGCCGATCGATCCAGAGTCCCGCCGCGACGCACAGGGCCGCTTGCGCCGACGCCGTCAAAATCCGCGTCGCCGCGGCGCACCCAACCGCCCAAGGAGAAAAATCGCCGCCGTTTTTACTCATTTGCCGTTCGTCTTCGCCGTTCTTCCGCAAACCGCCCGCAAAGAAAACGCGACGCGTTCGCCGACGGCGCCGGGCCTCGTTTCGTCCGTTCGGAAGCCGTTTTCACGCGGAAGAAAATCGTTCGATTCCCCACAAATAGCGTCTTCGACGCGCTCCCGGCGACGCTCGTTAATAATTAGTATGCAAAAAAAGCCCGCTTTGTAAAGGCAAAAAACTTTTATTTTTTTATTTTTTCTCCGGAAACGCGGTAAATCTGACAAAATAGACAATTTACACCGCTTATTTTTCGAGAATTGCGACGCGTCGAACGCCCGTTCCCCCGCCGCCGTTCGCAACGCCAAAACGAAGGCGACGCGCTATCGATAAAATTTTATTTTTATTTTAGCGCAAAAGAATTTCGAGTTCGCGTCAAACGACCGTCCCCGAAATTCTCGCGACGTTCGGCGACCGCGCCCGTTCGAAACCGAACGCGTTCGCCGATCCGCTTTAAGCGCAAACGATTACGCTTTTTCCCATTGCTCGCGGAGGAAAGCGATCGATTTTTTGAACGCTTCTTCCTTGTCCTTGCCGGCGCAACCGCATTCGAACGAGCAGAAGCCGTTGTACCCGACGTACTTCAAGCCGCGGAAACCGTCGACGTAATCGCGATCGTTTTCGCCCGGGAAGGTGCGGCGCGGTTCCGAAACGCCGCCCGCGAGGTGGACGTGACGCAGGTACTTTTTGCCCGCGCAGATGAAAGCGCCCATGTCGTTCGCTTCTTCGGTGTCCATATGATAGAAGTCGCCCATGACGGCGATCCCCGGGTTGTCGTCGCTCGTTCCGGCGGCGCGTTGAATGTCGCGGCAGAGCGAAGCGCCGTCGGCGACTTGGCGCAGGAAGAACGCTTCCATACGGCAGAGCGGTTCAAAAATGACGCTCGTGTTGCATTCGGCGGCGAATTTCGCGACGCCCGGCATGAATTCGAGCAGAAGTTTGCGAATTTCCTGATTCGTCAACTTCGTTTGGCCGTTGAACGCCGGAACGTAAATAACGCCGCGCGCGTTCATTTCGCCGGCGGTTTCCAACGCTCTCTTCAACATGTCGATCCCAGGTTGACGTTTTTTAACGACGTCGGAGCAAAGATCGCCGTTGCAGGAACCCCAGCAGATGACCGAAACTTCAAGCCCGGCGTCGTCGGCCTTTTTCTTGAACTCTTTGCCCTTGCCGACGCAGTCGCCGTGATACTCGACCGCTTCGCAGCCGTATTTCTTCATGTTGGCGAGCTTTTCGGCGTCGTTGTTCCCCGGCGCCGGGCCCATTTGGCTCGAGATGCGAAGTTTCGCTTCGGCGCGACGGTCGGTTTCAGCGGTCGTTTGCGCGGCGGCGAAGTTAGTCGAAGAATTCAAAGCCATACCGAGGCCCATCGCGGCTCCGGCGCCAAAGAAATCGCGTCGATTCATATTGCAACTCCTGATAATGCGACTCCGCTCAACAACGGAATCTAATAACGGCCCAAAAATCAAAACTCGAGCGCCCCGTCGCCAAAACCGCGACCGACGCCGCCCGTCGTCGTATTTTTTCGAAACGTCGAACCGCCGCCGAAAAACGCGACGCAACGGTTTCCCGCTTCCAACGCTAACCGTTATACTAAATTTTTAGCGCAAAATCAAGCGACCGACGCCAAATTTTTCGAAAATTTTTATTTTCGCCCCAAATTTTCGGCAAAAACGCTCGTTTCGCCCGCCGTCGACCGCTCGAACGCCGGTTTTTCTCCGTTTTTCCGCCGCCGCGCGACGCGTTTTCCGCCCTTATTAATTAATAACGTCAAAAAACGTCGAAAACCGGCGCCCGCGTTTCCCCGTCAAAAAAGTTAAAATCGTTCGAATCCGCCCGATTTAACGCCGGATCTGCGCGTCCAACCAGGCAGCGTAACTCGGCGCGACGAACGTCAAGGGAACGCCGACGATCTGCGGAACCTCGTAAGAATGTCGTTCAGAAATCGCCGTCGCGA
This sequence comes from uncultured Planctomycetaceae bacterium, assembly GCA_964539525.1. Taxonomy (GTDB): domain Bacteria; phylum Planctomycetota; class Planctomycetia; order Pirellulales; family Thermoguttaceae; genus RUG369. The sequence goes on from CAZIJJ010000010.1 coordinate 36,999, forward strand.
CCGCGTCGAAAAGGGCGGCCCGCGTCTTCGTCAAAAGGAGAAACTCTTCGGAATTTTCCGTTTTTCCGGCCCAAACGTACCGACTTTCGATCGGCCCAAGAAGCTGAGCGCAGGCGACGAGCCGCTCCTCGACGAGAAATCGCGCCGCGTCCTCCGCCTCCGCCCGCGTCGGCCACGTCGTTTGAAGTTGAATAAATTCCGCGCCGTCCATTTCGCCGTCCCAATCAAACGTTTTTCAATCGTTCGCCGACGTCGTCCGCTCGCCGCTTTCGTCGACGCCCCCAACCGGGAAAAGATTCAAGCGGACGCCGACGGCGCGACCGTTCCCGACCGCGTCCTCGCGCCCGCGCAAAACGCTTCGAACGGCGTTTTCAAACGTTTTTCATCATTATCAAACGCCGCCGTTTTGCCGCGTTTTTTCTCAATAAACTTTATTAACGACGCGCGGATAAAGAATAACGTCGCGAATATTTTCGATCCCGGTAACGTACATGACCAGGCGTTCGAGCCCAAGCCCGAACCCGCCGTGCGGCGTCGAACCGAACCGGCGCAAGTCGATATAATTCTCGTACTCGGCGGTCGACATTCCGCGCTCCCGCATCGCGTTCAGGAGCTTGCCCAAGTCGGCTTCGCGCTCGCTTCCGCCGATAATTTCGCCGACGCCCGGCGCGAGCAAGTCGGTCGCCGCGACCGTTTTTCCGTCCGGATTCTGTTTCATATAGAACGATTTAATCTCTTTCGGGTAATCGGTAACGAAAACCGGTTTTCCGAACGCAACTTCGGCAAGATATTTTTCGTGCTCCGTCGCCAGATCGCCGCCCCACTCGACCGGGAACTCGAACTTAACGTCCGCTTTTTTCAAGATTTCGATCGCTTCGGTGTACGTAACGACGCCAAAGTCTTCCGAAACCAGACGGGTCAGTTTTTCAATCAAACCGTTTTCAAAGTTTTTATCGAAAAACGCCAACTCGTCCGGGCAACGTTCCAACGCCGCCTTCACGACGTACTTGATCGACGATTCGACGACTTCGATAACGTCCGGAAGCTCCGCGAACGCGATCTCCGGCTCGACGTGCCAAAACTCGGCGACGTGTCGCGGCGTGTTGCTGCATTCGGCGCGGAAACTCGGGCCGAACGTGTAAATTTTCCCGAACGCCATCGCGGCGACCTCGCCCTCGAGCTGCCCGGAGACGCTCAGCCCCGCTTTTTTTCCGAAAAAGTCGTCGGCGTAATACTCTTCTTCGCTCTTCGCTTCGGCGTTCCAGGGCCGGGTCGTAACGCGGAACATTTCGCCGGCGCCTTCGCAGTCGCTGGCGGTAACGATCGGCGTGTGAACGTAAACGTAACGTCGGCTTTGGAAAAATTCGTGAATCGCGGCCGACAGCACGGAACGGACGCGGAACACGGCGTTGAAAGTGTTCGTCCGCGTTCGCAAATGCGGGATCGTCCGCAAATATTCGAGCGTATGTCGTTTCTTTTGAAGCGGATACTCGGACGGGCATTCGCCGATCAACTCGATCGTTTCGGCGTTCATTTCAACCGAGCCGTTGCGCGACGGGACGATCTGTCCGACGACGCGGAGCGCGGAGCCAAGTTTCAGGAACGGCGCCGGATTCGCGATTTTCTCTTTGTCGACAACGACTTGCAGATGTTTAAGCGTCGTCCCGTCGTTGAGCTCGACGAACGCCATCGTCTTCGAATCCCGCGAAGTGCGCGCCCAACCGCAAACGGTCGTCGTCGCGTTCACAAACGACGCGTCGTTCAAAACGTCGAAAATATCGGTGTGTTTCATCTCTTTCCTCGCCCGCCCGACGCGCCGCCGCAACGGGGCCGTCGAGCGCAAAACCTCGGTAAATCGCGGCTTTTTGAAAACAAAAATTATCGCGACGTTTTCTCAAAAATCAAAATCCGCGCCGCGCCGTTTCGTTCGCCGTAAAACCGCGTCCGACCGCCGCGCAAAAATTAACGTCTCCATTTTACCCCGCCGCGATTTCTTGTCAATCGCCCCCTCTTTTCTTCCCGCCGATTCTTCGCGCCCCCGCCCGCTTTCTTCGCCGACGCCGCCCCCCCACACGAAAAAAGTCTTGAAAACGCCGCCGGAATCGGTTATAATGCCCGCGTCGGACGGCCGCTTTCAAAGGCCGCTCGCCCTTATATTAATAACGACAAAAACAAAGGAACCGCCATGCCCGCCGAACGCCCCGACGCGATCGAATCCCCCTTGACCGTTCCGGAGCTCGACCCGAACGAGCCGACCGTCGAGTTCGCGACGCTTCCGAAGAACCCGAAGCTCGCGGAGTTGCCGCCGATTCCGCGCGACGTCTCGACGACGGCGAAGCTCGTTCTCCTGTTCGGCCCCTCGCCAAGCGCGACCTTCGGTTGGTTATGGCTTTGCCTCTCGGCGTTTTTCGCCCTCGTTTTTCTCGGCTCGACGCGGCTCGGAACCGCTCTTCTCGACCGCGGCGCCGTTTGGGAGCCGTTTTCGGTCGCGACGCTCGTCTCGTGCGAGCCGGGCAACGTTAAAATCAACGGTCGCAACGATTACGAATGGCGGTTCGTCGGCCCGGCGCCGGACGGCTCTTACTTCGAAGGCGTTTCGCGCTCCCTTTCCTACCGCGAACCCGGAAGTCTCGTCGCCGTCGAGAAAAAAGTCGGAACGGTCGACGTTCTCCGCGCCGAAGGAACGTCGACCGCGCCGTTCGGCGATTCGCTCGGCTCGCCCCTTTTCGCCGCGGCGTTCCTCTCGATCTTCTTAATTCTCGGCGTTTGCCTCGCGCTGATCGGCCCGATCCGCCGCGGTTTGCGAACGATCCCGCTTTTGCGCTCCGGCGTCCCGGCGCAAGCGGTTCTCGTCGATCTTTCCCCGACCGGAACGCGAGTCGACGGACGCTCCGAAACGAAGGCGACTTACCGTTTTCAAGCGGCCGACGGCGGCGAGCGCGAAGCGTCGGCGCGCGGTTTCCAAATCGACCGTTTGACCGACGAGCCGACCGAAATCCTCCTTTACTCCCCGGAAGACCCGAGAAAATCGGTCGTCCTCGACGAGCTTCCAGCAAGCGTCCAAATCGTTCCCGGGCAAGGATTTACGGCGCGATCGTTCGAGTTGATCGTCCCGCTGATCGGCGCCGCCGTTCTCCTCGTCGAGATCGGCCTTGCGCTGAAAACGACGTTTCAGGTCGACCGCGCCGTCTTCTCGACCGAACCGCCGAGCGCCGCCGCCCGATTCGACCCGAGCGCCGCGCTCCGTTGCCCCGGTTGCGAAAGCGGAGCGCCTTGCGAACATTCGCGCGGCCGTTCCGCCGTTCCCGAACAAACGTTCGACGCCCGATAACGCCGACGCTCTTTTGAAAATCGTCGCAAATCGAAAATTTTCAAAAGAGCCGCAAAACGCCGCGCGATCCGCGTTTTTGACGCCCTTCCGCGACGTCGATTTATTCCGCGTCCGCCGACGCGTTCCGTTAAACGCCGCCGTCCCGGTTTTCCGAAAGCGGCGGCGACGTTTCCGTTTTTTCCCCTATTTTAAAGGAGTTTTTGATTTTATGAAAACACCGCGTTTTTTCAAACTTTCCGCCGCGCTCGTTTCGGCCGCCCTGGTCGCGACGTTCGCCTGCGACGCTCCGGCGTCCGCGCAAGACGCTTCGACGCCGTCGCCGACGTGCTCCGTTGATTTTTCGAAAACCGTCGGAAAAATCAAGCCGCTCAACGGCGTCAACCTTTGGACGCGCCTTTCCTACCGGAGCCTCGAAGACGCGCAGCCGCTCGCCGAAGCCTGCCGCTTCTCGACCGTCCGCCTGCACGACGCGCCTTGGGACAACAACGGTTTGCGCCTTGTCGACGTTCACCAGATTTTCGGCAACCTCGACGCCGACCCGAGCGACCCGAAAAATTACTTTTTCGACGCGACCGACGACTACCTCGAAGCGATCATAAAGGGCGGCGCCGAACCGATTTACCGTCTCGGCACGAGCATCGAGCACACGCCGCGCGCCTACTTTGCGAAGAGGCCGAACGCCGAACGTTACGCCGAAATTTGCGCCGCGATCGTCCGCCACTACAACGCCGGTTGGGCGAACGGGCGCGAATGGAACGTTAAGTATTGGGAAATCTGGAACGAGCCGAACCTTGTTCCGCAAATGTGGGAAGATTCGAATTGGGAATCCTACTGCAGTTTTTACGTCGTCGTCGCGAAGCGTTTGCGCGCCGAATTTCCGACGATCAAGATCGGCGGCCCGGCGTTAACTCACGCCGACGCGGGACTTATCGGCCGACTCGCCGACGTCTGCAAAGCGGAGGGCGCGCCGCTCGACTTCGTTTCCTGGCACTGCTACGCCAAGACGCCGTCGGACGTGCTCGACCCGCCGTTCGCGATGCGCAAACTCTTGGACGAAAAGGGTTTCCCGAACGCGGAACTTCACCTCAACGAATGGCATTACTTCCCGATCGGTTGGGACGAAGTTCACGGCGCGAAGGGCGGTTACGCTCGCAAACGCGAATTTTCGACGTCGGAAGACGGCCTGCACGGGGCCGACTCGGCGGGCTTCAACTGCTTCGTGTCGACGCGTTGGCAGGACGGCCCGCTCGACATGTCGAACTATTACGCTTACGGCTTGCATAACTGGGGTCTTTTCGATCCTTACGGCGAACCGCGCAAGACGTATTACTCGATGGTCGCGTTCGGCGAATTGGCGAAACTTTCCCCGAATCGCGTCGCGACGGTCGACGGCGGCGGCTCGATCGCGCTTCTCGGCGGGATCGGCGACGACGGCGGCAAGCGGCTTCTCGTTTCGTTTTTCAAGAACGAAGCGACCGACGCGCCGCTTAAAATCGCGCTCTCGGGCGTCGACGCGAGCGGAACCGTCGACGTTCTCCAAATCGATTACGAAAACGCCGCGCTCGAACGTTCCATCGACTATTCGGACGGCGTTCTTCAACTCGACGCGCCGCGTTCCGGCGTTTATTTGATCCGTTGGCGTTGATCGCTTAACGCCGCGACGTCCGCTCGCCGTCGTTAACAACGGCGTCGGGCGTCGTTTTTTCCAACGTCGATCGGCGGCGTTTCGCGTCGTTCGATTGCCGTCACTGAACGCCGTTTATTCGACGATAATCGAAAAAATCAAACGACGCGCCGTTTTTTTTCGAGAAAAACGCCAAAAAATCGATAAAAACCGCAAAAATTCCGCCGACCGACTTGATTTTTCCGGGCCGCCGCCAACAATATTAATATCGACAAATTTTCGGCGACCGCGCCGCTTGACGCGTTGCGCCGTTCGTTTCCCTGTTCGAGCGTCGTCCCGCGTCGCCGGCGACGTTCGCGGCGGAGCGTTTTCCGTTCCGAAAACAGTTTTCCGTCGACAAATCGAGAAGAAAGAGTCCGTTATGAAACAATCGTCGCCGTTCGCGTCCCTTTTCCGTCGAGAACGCGGAGACCGCCGCGCCGCGTCGCCGCTCGTCCTTCTTTTCTTCGCCGTTTCGCCGCTTTTTGCGTTCGCTCAAAACGACTCGCCGGTTTCGCCTCCCGCCGTCCTGCAACCGGAAAATCAACCGGAAAATCAACCGGAAAATCAACCGGAAAATCAACCGGAAAATCAACCGG
>CAZIJJ010000010.1:42691-72035 GCA_964539525.1 uncultured Planctomycetaceae bacterium
AAAAGCCCAAACGTCCCGCGTCGCTCGACTGGGCCCTCGGGATCGCCCGCTTCCTCGCCCCCGCCGACGCGCCGAAACCGCTCCCGCCGGAACCGTCGACGGCGCCCGACGCCCGCCCGCGATCTCCGAAGGCGGCGAAAACGTTCCCGCGTCCGGCGACCGCCGCTTTCGTCGTTCGAACGCCGTCGTTGCGCCGTTTCGAAAACGACCTTGCGACCTTTTTCCAACAAACGAGCGGCGTCGCGTTCCGCCCGTTGGCCGCGATGCGCGCGACTCCGTTCGGCGGCGCCGTTAAAGCGATCGACCTCGACGCCCCGGCCGGTTTGTTCCTCTTCTTCGACGACTCGCCGCGCGCTCGCGCCGCTTTCGTCCTTCCGGTCGACGACTTCGGAACGTTCGTTTCGGCGCTCGGCGGCGACGTCCGAACTTCCGTCGGCGCTCGACTTACGAAACCTTTTCCCGCGATCGCCCGGCCGATCGACGGCGGTTTCGTCGCGCTCGTTCGCCCCGAAGACGCCGACCTTTTGAATCGCTTCAACGCCTCGCGTCGAGCGTCGGAACGTCCCGGCGGCCCCCGCGCCGAACGCCCGAACGCCGTCGTCGCGTCCCCCGCCGAACTACCGCCCGGTCTTTCCGAACCGACGCTGATCTTCGAAGCGACGCCGCGCGGCGTTCTTGAATCGACCGATCCTAAACGACCGTTTTGGCAAGAGTTAGCCGCGACGCTTCCGTCGACGATCGCCCCCCTTTTCCCGGCGCTTTCGGATCCCGACGCGCTTCGCGAACGCCTTCGCGCCGAAGTCGAGTCGTCCCGTTGCGATCTTTCGCTCGACGAATACGGCGCTTGCGTCGCGTTCCAAACGAACCCGCGACGGGATTCGGCTTCCGCCCGCCGCCTCGCGTCCTTGCCCCCGTCCGAACCGGTCGATTTGAGCGCCGACCGCTTCTTCTTCATCCTTCCCGACGCCGAAGCGCCGATCTCCGGCCAAGCCGATCTCGCGCCGTCGATCGTCGCCGATCTGCCCAAGCCGTTCAACCGCTTGCGCCGCGTCGAGTACTCGCTCGCCCTGCCGCGTCAAGGCGAACTGGCCGCCGAATCTTGGCTTTTTTACCTCGAAGTCGACGACTCGCAAGCGTTCGTTCGCGAACTGACCGTTCCTAAAGCGCGCGAAATCGGACGTTACGTCGGTTCCAAGCAGGCGGCGGAACTCGGCGCCGAACTTTTCGGCGCGTTGGCGGAAAAACGTCAGGAACGGCAGCTCGCCCGGCGTCGGCCCCCGCGAAATCCGGCCGATCCGGACGCGGCGGCGGCCCGCGGCGCGGCGCTTGGCGCGCTCCTCGGCGGACTCGTCGGCGAATCGGCGGGCGAAAAAGAGGCGCTTCGCGAATTTGAAATCGACGGTTTCCGCGCTTACGTTTCCGATTTGGAGACTTACGCCGTTCAATCGGCGATCATGCGCGCCGACCGCGAAGGCCGAATTCCGCCGAAACCGCGCGGCGTCGGCTCGGCGTTCCCCTCGATGACGGGCGCGCTCCTCGCCGGGATCGAAAACGGCGACCTCGAAGAACGCCTTCGAAGCGCGTTCCTTGCGTCCGCCAACGCCGACGCGCGGTTCGCCGACCCGACGCCCCTTTTCGCTCGCCGCAGCGTCGCCGTCGTTCTCGACGAACGCCGTCTCCTCTTCTCCTTAGGAAACGACGTTTTCCTTCGAATGGCGCTCAAAAACTGGCGTTCCGAAACGGAGCCGGGTTATCGTTACCGATACAAAACAACCGTTCCGGACGTTGATTTCAGCGTCAATTTGAACCGTTTGGCGGCTCGCGTTCCGAAAAACGACGCGTTCAACGTCGTCGCCGCGGTTCGTTTCGACGCCGCCGACGCGCAAACGATGAGCGCTTGGCTTCGAGCGAATTATTTCCCGAATCTTCCGAACGTCGCGGCGCGCCCGCTCCCGCAGAACACGCCGCAAGCGCTTTGGATTTGGAGCTTTAACGACGCCCGCGATTACGTCCGCGGCGTCGTTCCCAACGCGACGATCGCCAACGTCGTTCAAGCGTTCGGCGACGGAGCGACGCCCCTCGAACTGTTGACGGGACTCCGCGCGGCGGCCCCGACGGCGCTCGACGGCGACGCCGGAGAAATCGATTTCGAGTTTGAATAATCCAAAAATCGCGTCGTTTTTCGCTAAACGGCGCGATTTTCTTTATTTTCCCCGCCCGTTCGACGCTTTCGCCGCCGAGCGAGCGTTTTTTGTTTTTCGTCCCCCCGCTATTTTTCAACGGAAAGGCGTTTATGAATCGATTATTTAATTTTGCGCCGCGACGCGTCCTTCCAACGCTCGCCGCCTTGACCGCCGCGTCGTTTTTCTCCCCCGGCGCCGTCTCGACGCCGAATCTTCGCGCCGCCGAACCGACCGACGTCGTCGTTTGGGACTTCGAAACCGACGACGCGACCGCTTGGGAACGCAACCATTTGTCGCCTCCGACGATCGCCGACGGCGTTTTCAAGGCGCGTTTCGAAGGTTGGGATCCGTTCGTCGTCAGTCCGAAATTCGAACTGAAACCGCGTCCCGGTCAATTTATTGAAATTCGTTTGAAATCGTCAAGCGACGGCGTCGGCGAACTTTTTTACGCGTCGTCGGACGAAGGGCCGCACAACGGTTTTTCTCAAGCGCGATCGCTTACTTGGTCGATCAAAGGCGGCCCCGATTTCGCCGTTTATCAGATCGCGCCGAATTGGCTCGAAGAGGAGCGGATCGTCAAATTCCGCGTCGATTTCGGCCGCCCGACGGAGCAGGAAATCGCCGCCGGGCGCGACGTTGAAATCGATTATATCAAAATTGTCGATCTTAACGTCGAAAACGCCGAGCCGTTGGACGATCCGGATTGGCGCGGCGAACGGCTCGACGCGCTCCGAAACGAAGGCGCGGCCTCGACGCAAAACGTTTGGCGGAGCGAAGTTTTCGCGCTCGACCCGGCGCGAGTCGGCTCCAATCTTTACTTCGAATGGGAACGCGACGCCGACGTCCCGGACGAAACGCCCTTCCCGCTCGCGTCGCTCCGCTTTTTGACGCTCGACAAAACCGGCGTTTTCGCCGTCGACGTTCCGATCTTCGACGTCGGCGAACGCTCCGGCTCGAACGGCGACGCGGCGACAAAATCGGCGCTTTACGCAAAAAACGTCGACCTTGCGCTTTTCGCCGGTTGGGGGGGACGCGCGTACCGTTGGGAACTTGCGCTCCCGAAAAATTGCGAATTGCGCCGACTTTCTTTTTCGCCGAAACCGCAGGGGCCGGGCGCGTTCGACCGCCAACTCGCCGGGCCGCGGAACTCGCTTCCCCGTCTCGACGCGAAAACCGGGCTCGCGACGGTCGATTTCGAGCTGACCGTCCGCAACGCCGGAGGCGCGCCGCTCGAAAAAATCGGCGGAATCGCCTTAAACGGTAAAACCGATAACATCGACAAAACCGATAAAACCGCCGCGACCGCTAAACTTCTCCGCGTTTCGGCGCAAAAAACGGCGGTCGACCCGCTTTTCGGAACCAACCCGACCGGCGATCGGCTCGCTTTCTCGCGTCCGGACGACTCGAACGTCGACCCGACCGTTTGGACGGCCGAAGTCGACTCCCAAAACCGGTTCGCGTTTCCGCCGGAACTCGTTCTCGCGCCCGGGGAAGCGCTGCGTCTCGCCGCGACTTACGAAACGTCGAGCGCGGGCCGATTCGCTCCCGTCTTCACCCTCTCCGGCGACGCGGGCGAACCCGACGAAAACGCCCAAAATTTCAGAGCGTCGACGACCGCCCGGCTTCCCTTCAACGTCCTTCCGGCTCTCGAACTCGAACCGGCGTCTTACGTTCCGGAGCCGCGCCCCGTCGCAAGCGAATACGAAATCGGCGCCTATTATTTCCCCGGCTGGTCGCGCCGCAGCGGTTGGGACAAAGTCGACGCGACCGCCCCGATCCGCCGTCCGCTCCTCGGTTATTACGACGAGGCGAACCCGGAAGTCGTCGACTGGCAGATCAAATGGGCCGTCGAAAACGGGATCCAATTTTTCTTCGTCGACTGGTATTGGAGCGCCGGCCGCATCTCGCTCGACCATTGGGTGAACGCGTTTTATCAGGCAAAATACAAAAAATATTTAAAATGGGCAGTTATGTGGGCGAATCACAACGGCCCCGGAACGCATTCCGAAGCCGATTGGCGCGCGGTAACGCAATTTTGGCTCGAAAATTATTTTAAGACGTCGGAATATTATCAAATCGACGGCAAACCGGTCGTCGTCATTTGGGATCCGTCGGTCGTCGACTCCGACATGATCGCGGAAGCCAAGGCCGGCGGCGTCGAGTTGAAGCCGGGCGAAGGGCTCGCCAAAGCGTTCAAAATCAGCCGCGACCTTTGCGTCGAAGCCGGTTTGAAAGGCGTTTATTTCGTCGCGATGAAATGGCCGGAACGCGCGACCGACTCGGCGACGATCCAAAAACTCGCCGACGCAACCTTCGACGCGACAACGATTTACCATTATATGCACCCCGGCGACAAAGTCCTCGCAAACCCGAAGCTTTACCCGTTCGACGACGTCGTTTCCGCGGCGCCGGAACATTGGGCGAATTGGCAAAAATCGGGGATTTTACCGTTTATTCCGAATTTATCGACCGGTTGGGACTCCCGGCCTTGGCACGGTTTCCGGCAAACGGTCGTTTACGACCGCACGGTCGACGGTTTCCGGAAGCATTGCGCCGATTTTAAGGAATTTGCGGATAAAACGGGCGTCAAACGGTTCGCGCTCGCGCCGGTCAACGAATGGGGCGAAGGCTCTTACGCCGAGCCGAACCGCGAATTCGGTTTCGGGATGTACGAAGCGGTTCGCGAAACCTTCTGCAAGCCCGGCGCCGACGGTTTCCCGTCGAATTTCGCTCCGTCTGAAGTCGGTCTCGGCCCTTACGACCTCCCGCCGACGCCTTGACGCGCCCATTTATTCGTTATAATCGGCAAAACCGGCGGTTTGTCTCCGCGACGACCGCCGGTTCGCTCGCTTGACGTTCGCTCGAAACGGCGTTTTTTCCCTCCGTTTTCAGCCGTTCGAGCGTCCGTTTTCGCGTTTTTTGTCAATATTAATTAGTACAAGAAAAAATCGATGAAAAAAAACGCCGTTCTCGCCGCCGTTTCGGCGCTTCTGATCGCCGCGTCCGCGCTCGCTCGACCGGCGACGCCCGACGCTCCCGCCCAAACCGCTCAAACAACTCCAACCGCCCAAAACGCGCAACCATCGTCGCCGTCCCAAACGGAAGAGCCGTTCTATCTTTACAATCTCACCCAATTTCGCGATTTTGACCGCGCCGACGGGGCCGCCGTCCGCCGCGCTTGGGACGAAACGTTTCTCGTCGCCGCGCTCCAAGGGCTCGCAAACCGCGATTCCGCCCGGCTTTACGTCTTTTTCGTCGCCGCGCAAGGACTCGAAACCGACCGTTTTTGGCTCGACCTGTTCTCGAAGGAAATTCCCGCGAACGGCTCCGAACCGGCCCGCCGCGGTTGGCTGCAAGGGCGCGAACGGCGCGAAATCGGCTCGCTCGACGAACTGCTGACCGTTTTCGCCGACGCGTTCGACGGCGTCGTTCTTTACGACGAATCCGTTCCGTCGACGGCGAACGTCGCGGCGAGCGTCGCGGGCGCCGACCGTCTTCTCCCGATCCGTTTCGACGCGTCGCCCGGCTCCCTGTATTCGCGCCTCGTCGTCGACCCGAACGGCCCGCGCCTCCCGGTCGTCGTTCGACTGATCGAAACCGACGGTTCCCCGCTCTTCGTCGGCTCCGGCAAAATCCCCGGAACCGACCTCGACTCGTCCGGCTCCGTCAAGTGCGACCCTTACTATTGGCTCGTCGAAAAATACCTCAAAACCGGCAAACTCAACCCCGCCGAAGGGGGGTATTATCTCGACGCCGACTGGATCCGCCGCCCGATCGGCGCGACGCAAAACCACTGCTTGACGAATCGCGACTTCGGAATTTCCCGCGCCGCCTTCTTTTTCGACCTGAGTCCTTGGGAAGACGAAGCGCCGAACGACGAGCCGAACCAACCGCTCGGCGCCGATTTTAACGCTTTTAACGCTATTTTGCGGGCCGCTTACGACGCGAACGGCGGGCAAAAAATGATTCGCGTTTCAGGATTCACTCCTTGGGACTCAAAATACGCCGTCCCCGGGAACCCGAACGGTCGACACGGCGCCGTTCAAACCGAATGGCGGCACGCGGAACTTCTTTCGAATTACAACGCTTACCTCGACGCCGACGCGCTTGGGCTCGGAGCGATGGCGAACGCTTCGTTCTTTCAACATTTCCCGCTCGACGCCCGTTATCCGCAACGCAAACCGACGATCGACGACCTCCGCCGTCGCGGTTATATCGACGATAACGGTTATCCGGTCGACAAAACGTTCGTCGCGATTTACAGCGGCGATTACGACTCGTCCGCCTGGGTCTACCAAACGGCGCCGATCTTTTGGAACGACGAGGCGCGGGGCTCGATCCCGATCGATTGGGCGTTCAATCCGAACCTCGCCGACCGTTTCGCGCCCGGGTTCGATTACGTTCGCCGAACGAAAAGCGACCTCGACTTTTTCGTCTCGGGCGACTCCGGCGCCGGATACCTCAATCCGACGGCGTTGCTCGCGCCGCGCCGCTTCTCGGGACTTCCGGACGGTCTCGACGTTTGGGTCGAACATTGCCGCAAATACTTCGAGCGTTGGGACTTAAGCGGGATCGGATTCGTTATCGACGGCGACGCCCGGCCGAGCGACCGCGCCGTTTTAGAGCGGTTGGCCGAGTTTGCGCCGGACGGAATTACGACGCATTACGGCCGGAAAATGGGCGTCGTCGACGGCCCGAACGGCGTGAAAACCCCTTGGCGGCCGATGAATTTCGATATCGCCGACCCTGATTCCGGCGCTAAAATCATTTTAGGCGACGTCCGCGACAATATAGGCCCGCAATTCAATATTTATCGCGCGATTCTTTGGTCGCCGAGCCGCCTGAAAACGCTTTTCGAGAACGTCAAAGCGGACGCCGAGCGGGGAACGCGGGTCGAATTCGTCGAAACGCGCGCTTTTTGGCTCCTCCTGCGGTTGGAAATGGAGCGGCTTGGGGTCGACGAAACGGACGTTCGCCTTTGACGGCGCTCTTAACGACGCCGCAAAATCGTTTTAATCGTTAAAACCGCAACCGTCCGCGGCGCGTTTCGCCTCGAAAAAACGCGGTTTCCTTTTTTAGAGAAAAAAATTTGCGAAAAATCGAGAAAAAACGAAGAAAATTGCGAAACGCCCCTTCCCAAACTCGAAACGTAGCGTATAATACGGGTGAAATGTGCGGGAGGTGCGGCTTTTCCGATTCTTCCGTCGTTTCCGAATTAAGCGAATTACAAGACGGCTTTCAACGAGGGCCCCTGCAATGGGAGCCTGCGAACCTGGTCAGGCGAGAGATCGAGCAGCCATAAGCGGTAACTTTCATGTGCCGGGGTTCTCGTTGAAGGCCGTCTTTTTTTATTTGAGTCGGCGTTCGTTTTTCCCTTCGCGCCGTTTTTTCGCCGCTTTCTCGTTCGTCGTCGTGATCGCTTCGATCGACGCGGCTGTTCTTTCGTCTTTTTCTCTATTTCCCCCAAACATCCTATCTTGCCGTCGCGCTTGTTTTAACCGGCGTTTCGTTTGAAAAATTTCGACGAATTTGCGAAAAAATCGAGTAAAATCGCGCCTCGCCGATTGTTTTACCGCGTCTTTCGTTTAAAATAAGGGAAGAGACCGTCGCGCTCGTTCGTTTTGAGCGCGTTTCGTTATTTTCGCAACGTTAATAAGGTTTTCCCGTGCCCCGCAACCGTTCCGACGCCGCGCCTTCCGAACCGTCTTCCGCCCCGCTTTCCCTCTTCGGCAATCTCCCCGAGCAAACGGAGTCCGACGCCCCCGCCGCCGAAACGCCGAAAAAGAGCGCGAAAAAAGGAGCGAAAACGGCGAAAAAGCCGCGTTCCTCCGCCAAAAAATCGGAACAACCGGAAAAATCGGACGCGCCGTCCCTCGTCGACGCGACGCCGGGTCTCGATCTTTTCGGCGCGTTAGCGGAAGAGCCCGTCCAAGCCGCTCAACCGGAAACCCCGTCGCAAACGGAAGAGCCCGCCCAAACCATTCAACCGGAAACTCCGTCGCAGCCGGGAGCCCCCGTCGAAACCGTCCAACCTGAACCCTCAACGCAAACGGAAGCCCCTGCCGAAACCGTTCAACCGGAACCCCCGTTGCAAACGGAAGAGCCCGTCCAAGCCGCTCAACCGGAAACCCCGTCGCAAACGGAAGAGCCCGCCCAAACAGCTCAACCGGAAGCCCCGTCGCAACCGGATGAGCCCGTCCAAACCGCTCAACCGGAAGCCCCGTCGCAACCGGAAGAGCCCGCCCAAACCGCGTTGGCTCGCCCCGCAAAACCGGCAAAATCGGAAAAGTCGACCGCGCCGTCCGCCGCTTATCAGGTCGTCGCCCGCCGCTACCGCCCGCAAGCGTTCGACGAGCTCATCGGTCAGGAAACGGTCGCCCGCGCGCTTTCGAACGCCATCGAAACGAACCGCGTCGGACACGCTTACCTTTTCGCCGGAGCGCGCGGCGTCGGCAAAACGTCTTGCGCCCGCATCTTCGCCAAAGCGCTCAACTGCGTCGACGGGCCGACCGTCCGCCCCTGCCTGACCTGCGACAGTTGCGTCGCGGTTTCGACCGGAGACGACGTCGACGTCATCGAGATCGACGGCGCCAGCAACCGCGGCGTCGACGAGATCCGTCAGTTGCGCCAAAACGCGACGATCGCTCCAAGTCGTTCGCTTTACAAGATTTACATCATCGACGAAGTGCACATGCTGACGCGGGAAGCGTTTAACGCGCTCCTGAAAACGCTCGAAGAACCGCCGGCTCGCGTCAAATTTATCTTCTGCACGACGGAACCGAACAAGATCCCGATCACGATTTTGTCCCGTTGCCAACGGTTCGATTTTTCCGGCATCGCGTCCGGCTCGATCGCGGAACGGTTGGCGCAGATCGCCGCTCAAGAGGGCGCGGAAGCCGAAGACGGCGTTTTCGAAATCCTCGCTCGACGGGCGAACGGCTCGATGCGCGACGCGCAGTCGTTGCTCGAACAGCTCCTTTCGTTCGCGCCGACCTATATTTCGCAGGCGGACGCTCGCGGAATGCTCGGCTCGGTCGACGACAAAAAACTGTTCGATATTCTCGACGCGACGGTCGACGGAAACGCGGCGCGAGTTTTCGAGATCGTCGCCGACGCCGCGGCGCTCGGGGTCGATTTTGGCGTCCTCGTCGAACAAACGCTCGGCGTTTATCGGGACTTGATGGTCGTCGCGACCGGTTGCGGCGCCCGCGAGTTGATGTATTCGCCGGTCGCTCGCCTTCCGGAGTTGCAAAAGATCGCCGCCGAATTCGGAACGCGCCGGATTTTGGCGTCGCTTCAAATCCTCGACCAAACGGCGCAACGAATGCGGTTCAGCGCGCAAAGTCGCGTTTTAGCGGAACTTGCGTTCGCCCGACTTTGCCTTCTCGACTCCTTCCAGGCGATCGAAACGTTGATCGAACGTCTGCGCGCCGGAACCCTTCCCGAACTCGGCGACGGCCGCGGCGGCCCGTCGTCTTCCGGTTCCGCGCTCCCGCCCGTTTCTCCCGAAACGGACGGCAAAAAAAAAAATAACGCCTTAACGACGGCGAACGCGTCGGCCGATCGCGCCGTTTCGTCCGCCGCAAGCGCGACTCCGCGACGCGTCGAACGTTCGGACGACCGTTCTTCGGCGCCGTTCGTCTCCGCTCCCGCTCCCGCGCCCGTTCCCCCGACGCCCCCCGCCGCGAACGCCTCTCGGCGACGGGTCGAACCGACGCCCGACGCGCCGCCGCTCGACGAGGAGCCCCCTTATTTTCTCGCCGATTCGGATTCGCTCGAAACGGAAGTCGACGTTTCGGACGCTTTCCCGGCGCCGATTCGGCCGGAAAATTCGGAAAAGTCGTCCCGTTTTACCGAACCGCCGCGTTCTTTTCAGCCCCCGCCGGTCGTTCCGCGCGTTCTTCCGAAACGTCCGACTTATCAAACAAAAATCAACGAACCGGCGCCGACCGCTCAAGCTCGCGACGTTCGTTCGACGGCGGATTCCGACGCCGACGGCGCGCCTTGGCTCGCCCTTTCGCCGAAAGAGCTCGCCGACGCTTGGCTCGACGCGACGCGCGGGCTCGGTTGCATTTTACCGGCGCAAGCGGCGACGTTTTGCGAAATCAAGACCGAATCGCCGAACGTTTTCGCCGTTTATTTTCCCGGTTCGAGACGGGGAGAGCGAAATTATTGCGAACGCGAAAAAGAACGGATCGACGCGGCGCTCGCCCGACGCCTCGGCGCGTCCGTCGCGGTTCGCTGTCTTCTCGATCCGACGAAAACGGACGACGCGGCGACTCGCGTTCCTTCCGATTCGAACGGTCGCGACGGTTTTAACGGTTTTAGCGGCTCCGATTCCGCCGTCTCGTCTTCGCGTCGCGACTCGTCGGCTCCGTCGAGCGGTTCCGATCGCAACGGTTTTAACGGCGGTCGGCCGTCGTCGTCCGGCGCTTTACCCGCCGCGGCGCCCGGAGTTCGCGACCTTTACCGCCAACTTTCGCAAAACGAAATCGTCGTCGAACTCCGCGAACTCTTCGAAGCCGAATTAGCCGAAGTCAAGCCGCCGCGCCGCAACTTTCGCCGTTAAATCCCGCCCATTTTTTCCCAAACGCCGGTTTCGCCGCCGTCCTCCCGTCCCCCGCAAATTGCCCAAAATGTCCGATTTCGACGTCCGCCGTCTCCTCCTCATCCCCGAAATCGTCGGGCTCGACGCTCGCTCGTCCCTTGTTCGGATCCCGCCGGAACTCGACGTTCCGTTGACGCCGCGCGTTCGCCGCCTCGTCGATTCCCGCGTCTTTCGCCGATTGGCCCGCGTTTCGCAACTCGGTTTCGTTCGTCTCGTTTACCCCGGCGCGACGCATTCGCGATTCGAACATTCGCTCGGCGTTTATCGGGTCGCCCTATTAATATTGAAACGTCTCGCGCACGACAAACGGTTCGCGGCGCTCGTTCGGGCGGAGGAAGCGGAAATTTTGATCCTCGCCGCGCTCCTTCACGACGTCGGCCATTTCCCCTTTTGCCATCTCCTCGAAGACCTCAAACTTCCCGGACTCGCGCCGCACGAGGAAGCCGCCGCCGCCTACCTCCGCGGCGAATTGGCCCCGACGATCCGCGCCGATTGGAACGTCGACCCGGACGACGTTTGCGCCGTTTTGAGCAAGCGCCCGCCGAAACGCCGTCCGACCGACTCCGACGCCGAATTTTCGCGCCGCTCGATTGTTTTCCGCCTCCTTGCGAGCGTCCTTTCGGGCCCGATCGACGTCGACAAGATCGATTACCTTCTCCGCGACAGCTGCGCGGCGGGCGTCCCTTACGGCAAAAATTACGACGTCGAGCGACTTATCGGGAGCGTTTGCCTCAACGAACGCGGCGACGGGATCGCGATCTCGGCGAAGGGAAAAACCGCCGCCGAGCTGATGGTTTTCGCCCGTTACGTCATGTTCAGCGAAGTTTATTGGCATCACGCCTCCCGTTCGGCGACCGTCATGTTCCAGCGCGCCGTCGATCTACTCGCGCAGGACGTCCCGACGGAACGCCTGATCGCCGATTTTCGCCGTCTTTCCGACGCCGAACTCGCCGCTTTTCTTCTCCGTCTTGCGCGACCGGCAAACTTGCCGCCGACGCCGCGTTTCCCTTGCCCCCCCGAAACGCCCCCAACCGCGCAAGCGCCGCAAACCGCTCAAACCTCGGAATCCTCAAAATTCTCGGAATCCTCGAAACCGGTCGCGGCCGTCCAAACCGCCGAAACCGCGCCGTTTCTCGCCGACGCGACGTTCGCCTTCGATTTTCTAGACGATTTTACCGATTTTAACAATTTTGACGATAAAAACGTCGATTTGTCCCCCGCCGACGCCCGCCGTCGCGACGCTCGCCGCCTCCTTCTCGGACTTTTCGGGCCGGAACGCCGACTTTTTAAGCGCGTTCGCCAATTCAGCGTTATGGAGGAGCCGTCCCTTTACCCGCGTCTCGCCGGGCGGCCTTATTTCGAGTTGCGCGAAATTTCCGAACGTTTCGCAACCGCGCTCGGCGTCCCGGGTCGACTTCTCGTCGACGCGCCCCCCGCCGACAAGGAAGTCGAGTTCAAAATCGACGTTTTTTACCCGGACGAAAACGTTTACCGCCCCCTCGCGACCGTTTCGCCGGTCGTTCGAGCGTTGGCGCAAGAGCAGTTCGACGATTACGTCAAACGCGTTCGCGTCTTCGCCGCTCCGGAAATCGCCGCGACGCTGCGCCTCCTTCCCGATTTCAACGCCCGCTTCGCCCGCGCCGTCGACGAATTTGAATCGAGCCGTTAAAAGTTCCGCAACCGTTAAATTTCAACGCGTTTTCGCCGTCGCAACCGATCGAGTCGCCGCCCGTTCAAACCCCAAAAGCGCCCGTTTTCCGCCGTTTTTCCAACCGGAAGCTCCGTTAAATCCGCGATTTCCGTCAAAATTGGCAAGAAAAGAGCGCAAAAAGACGCCGACGCCCCCGGCGCCCCTTGGAGAAACGACGAAATCGTTTAAAATGAACGCAGGTTGGAGCGCGTCCCCCCCAAAAACGCCGCTTCTCCCGACGTTCCGTCGACGGTCGAACGCGACGCCGACGCCGTTTCGCAACCCGTTTTGATTTTCGATTCCCTTTTAAAATATCGTCGAGCAAAAGGCACCCCCCATGGGCGAAGGTTCTTCCAACAACCAAACTCGGTCGTACTTGATGCAGCGTTTCGAAACGCTCGGCATTCACCCGCGCGGCAAACTCGGCCAAAACTTCCTCGTCGACTTAAACCTTTTGCACTTGTTGCACGAGTCGGCGCAACTCGACGAAAACGACGTCGTCCTCGAAGTCGGCACCGGCACCGGCTCGCTGACCGGCGCGATGGCGCTCGAAGCGGGCCGCGTCGTTACGGTCGAAGTCGACTCGACGATGCACGAAATGGCCAAACAGGAACATTGGGACAAAGACAATATTCGATTTTTGTTCGCCGATATTCTCGAAAATAAAAATCGCCTTAACCGCGACGTTTTGAACGTGTTGCGCGAAGAATTGGCGAACAGGCCGGGCTCCCGCTTCAAACTTTGCGCCAACCTGCCTTATCAGATCGCGACGCCGTTGATGTCGAACCTTTTGCTGACGGATATCCCGCCGCGTTCGATGACGGTAACGATCCAAAAAGAAGTCGGCGACCGCATCGTCGCGCGGCCCCGCTCGAAAGATTACGGAGCGCTCGCCGTTTGGATGCAGGCGCAATGCGACTGCCGCGTCGTCCGCGTGATGCCGCCGAGCGTCTTTTGGCCGCGTCCCAAAGTCGACTCCGCGATCGTCCAATGCGTTTACAACGAGAAAAAACGGGCGAAGATTCCGAACTTGAAATTTTTTCACGAGTTCGTTCGCGCGCTCTTCTTCCATCGCCGCAAGTTTATCCGCTCCGTCCTTTGCAGCGCCTTCAAAGGCCGCGTCGAAAAAGAGACGGTCGACCGGATCTTGGCCGAAATGAATCTTGAGGGAGAAATCCGCGCCGAAACGTTGTCGGTTAAAACGATTTTAGCGCTTAGCGAAAAATTCCGCGTCCTTTTCCCGCCGGAAGAAGCGTTCGTGTTGCGTTGAACCCCGCCGCGGCGCCGTTTCCAAGCGATCGCCGTGTCGCGTTCGCCGCTCAAAACGCTCGCCGAACGCCCGAAAAATCGCCGTTTTTCGCGAAATTGGAAAAAATCCGAAGAATTTTAAAAAATTGGTTGAAGTCCGCGACAAATTCGGTTATAATACTATCAAGTTAGTCGAGGGCGAACCCGTCGAGGGCGGCCTTCGCGTTTTCCTAAGCAACTTGCGGTTGTCGAAGATTCCCGTTTGGCGGGGCGGCGTTCGCGTCGCGGCGTCGGCGGCGTTTTCGGCCCGTTTATATTAATCGAAAGGTTTCGTTATGTCGTTCGAACTTTTGGCCATGATCGGTTCCCCCACCCAGTTGATCATCATCGCGGCGATCGCCTTCCTTCTCTTCGGCAATCGTCTTCCGTCGGTGATGCGCTCGCTTGGCCGTAGCGTTACCGAATTCAAAAAAGGCGTCGCCGGCATCGAGGAAGAGATCGATTCCGCCGTCAACGCCGAAACGAAAAAGACCGCGTCGAAAGACGTCGCCGCCGACAAATCGGAAGAGTAAATTCGTTCTTGCCGCGCGTCCCGTTAGCGCGTTTCGTTCGAAGTTATTCCTATAGACAACGTTTTTCCCCGTTCGCGGGAGTCATTTGAGGATAGGAGAGGTCTAATGGAAAGACGAGAATTTTTAACGAAATCGGCACTGACGGCGGCGGCTCTTCCGCTTGCCATTTCCTCCGTCGGAGCGAACGAAACTCCGGCGGACGCCAACCCTTCCGGCTATAAGACGCGCGAACGTTTTCGTCCGGCCGTCGGTTTCGATTGGAAGCCGGGCCCGTCGAACGAGCCGGTCGGCGAGGCGAAGGGAATCTTCCCCGGTCGCGTCGTGATGACGCGGTACCCGGAAGCCGCGCGTTGGCCCGGCAAGTGGAAGGAAGAAAAAGATCAATGGTGGCTCGACCAATACACGGATCGCGACAAATGCGAAGAAATGGTCTCGACCGCCCTTCAATCGTTGACGGGCGCGACCGCGGACGTCGACGCCTGGGATAAAATCTTCCGTCATTTCAACTCGACGACGAGAAAACTCGACCGCGGGTACGAAAAAGGCGAAGTCGTCGCGGTCAAGATTAATTTGAACAACAGCGGAACGCGCAAAAAGGACAATCTTTGCGACGCGACCCCGCAAATGGTTCTGGCCGTCGTGCGTCAACTGGTGAATCAAGCGGGCGTTCCGGAAGAAAACGTTCTCGTTTACGACGTGAAACGGCAGTTTTTCTCCGCGATGTTGACGACGCTTTGGAGCGAATTTCCGAATATTCGCATTTTGCAGGACGGCGCGGCGCGTCGCGAACAGCCCCGCAACCCGGCCCGCGAAATCGAAAGCGCGCATTGGGTCGAAGGCGTCGAATTCTCGGCGGGCCGTTTCCGCGAGGCCAAACTCGTCGCGAAACAGGTTCTCGACGCCGAATATATCGTCAATTTGGCGATGTTGAAGCTCCATTCGTATCCGTACAATTATATGGAAGACGGCGACGAAGGCCAAACGGCGATCACGATGATCTCCAAAAATCACGCCGGTTCGATCCGCGGCACGGCGGAAATGCACGAATACCTCAATACGAAGCAAAAGGGGACGAAAGACGCTTACAACCCGCTCGTCGACCTTTGCGCGTCTCCCGCTTTAGGGGGAAAAACGTTGATCTGCCTCCTCGACGGGCTTTATTGCGGGCGCAAATGGCGCAGTTATCCGCAGCATTTCCCGAACGCGCCCTTCAACAACCGGACGATCCCTTACGAGAACCCCGAGTGGCCGGCCTGTTTCCTCGCTTCGTTCGACCAGGTGGCGATCCAGGCCGTCGGACTCGACATTCTGTACTCGCAATCGTTGAACAACGAAGAGCCGGCTTATCATAACGTACCGCGCATTTTGATTCGCGACAACGCCGACGATTTGTTGCGCGAAATGGCGACGCCTTACGACGCGCCGTCCGGCGTCGTTTACCGTCAAGGCGGCGAGCCGGTTCCGAGTCTCGGCGTCTTCGAACATTGGGACAACGACGAATCGCGGCAATACTCGCGCAACCTGGATCCGGAAAACGGTCAAGGAATCGAATTCGTTTACATTCCGATGGGAAGCGCCCGTCAAGCGTAGCGCCGCCCGTCGCCGATTTCAAATCGGAGCGCGACGTTTTCGGGCGCCGCGCTCCGGGCGTTTTCGGCGTTTTCCCTTTTCCGTTCGTCGTCTATTTTGCGTTTTTTCGTCGCAGGAACCGCGCCGTTCCTTCGGCGAAGCGCGTCAAAACGACGAAAAGAACCGGCGTTATCAGGATTCCGACGAACGTTTCGGTCAACATGCCGCCGCAAACGGCCGTTCCGATCGCTCGTCGACTCGCCGCGCCTGCGCCGGTCGCGATCGCCAACGGAACGACGCCGAGAATAAACGCCAGCGACGTCGTCGCGATCGGGCGCAAACGCGTTTTTCCGGCGATCCGCGCCGCCTCGACGATTCCCTTGCCTTCGTTGAGTCGCAGTTCGCGCGCAAATTCGACGATCAAAATCGCGTTTTTTGCCGACAGCGCGACCATCAGCGTCAACCCGATCTGCGTAAAAAGGTTGACTTCGAGCCCCGCCGCTCCGACGGCGCCGAGCGCTCCCGAAACGCCGAGCGGAACCGCCGTCATTACGATCAGCGGCGCCGACCAGCTTTCGTATTGCGCCGCCAACGCCAAAAAACCGAAAAACGTCGCCGCCGCGAAGATCCAATACACTACCAAACCGGTCTCCTTTTCTTGATACGACGCGCCGACCCAATCGATCGCAAACCCAACAGGCAAACGCTTTTCCAGCGTTTCGAGCGTTCGCATTCCCTCGCCGGTCGAGACGCCGCGCGGAAGAACGCCGGTCATGAAGATCGCCGACGACATGTTAAATCGGTTCAAATATCTTGGGGCCGTCGTCTTTTTCAACGTCGCGACGCTTTTCATCGGGAAAGTTTCGCCTCCCGCGCCGACGACCGGCAAGTCGAGCGCTTCCTCCTCGTTTTGCCGAAACGCCCCGTCCGCTTGAGCGACGACGCGAAAAACTCGACCAAAACGGTTGAAATCGTTCACATACGTCGAACCGAGAAGCGTTCGCAACGTCGCGAAAAGCTCGTCCAAATCGACCCCCATTCGCTTCGCCTTTTCGCGGTCGACGTCGAGAAAGTACTTCGGCGCCGCCGGATCAAAAGACGACGCGACCGTTAAAAACTTCCCGCTTTCCCCAGCTTGCTCCGTTAAAATTTGCCCGGCTTCCCAAAGCGCGACCGAACCGGCGTCGCGACGGTCGAGCAACTCAAATTCGAGCCCGCCGGACGTTCCGACGCCTTGAATCGGCGGAGGCGAAAAGACGAGCGTTCGCGCCTCCGGAACGCGTCGCGCCAACTCCGCCGTCAGCCGCGCCCGCAACGTTTCGGCGCTCTCGGCCGGGCCGCGCTCCTTCCAGTCCTTCAACGTCAAGACGGCGAGCCCCAAATTCGGCGCCGCGACGCCTTCGATCATCGAATACCCGCCGACCGCGATCGCCCCCTCGCCCCCCGGCGTTTCCTGCAAAATCCGCTCGACCTCCCGAATCGTCGCGTCCGTTCGCTCCGCCGACGCGCCGTCCGGAAGACGAACGTCGACGAACAAAACGCCTTGATCCTCGTTCGGCAAAAAACCGGTCGGAAGCGTTCGAACGCCGAACCAAAACGCCGCGATCGTCGCCGCCCAAAAAAGCGTTCCAAAAATCGGAAAACGCGTCGCAAACCGAAGCGCTCGTTCGTAAAGCGCCGCGAACGTTCCGAACGTCGCGTTAAAAAGCCCCAAAACGATAAAACGCGCCCAACCGCCAAGAAACCAAAATTTTGCCCAATCCGCCCAACCTTTCTTTTTTCGCCTTCCGCCGATCGCTGAAATCGCCGATTTTTCGCCGTTCGCGCATTTTTCGTTTTCCGCCGAACCGCTAAAATCGTTCGAAACCGCGCCGTCTCCCCCACTTTTCAAAAAGAGCGCGCAAAGCGCCGGCGAAATCGTCAGCGCGCAAAGAGCCGACAACACGGTCGAACAAGCGATCGTCAGCGCAAACTGCGAATACATTCGTCCGGTCGTCCCGGCGACAAACGTCGTCGGCAAAAAAACGGCGACGACGACGCAAGTGGTCGCGACGACCGGCCCGAAAACCTGTTTGATCGACCGTTTCGCCGCCTCGCGAGGCGTTAAATTCGGATTTTCCGTCAAAACCCGATTCGTATTCTCAACGACGACGATCGCGTCGTCGACGACGATCCCCACCGCGAGCGTCAGCCCGAAAAGGGTCAGCGAATTCAACGAAAATCCGAGCGCCGCCATCGGAGCGAAACAACCGACGAGCGAAATCGGGATCGTTATCGCCGGGATCAGGGCCGCGCGCCAATCTTGCAAAAAGAAATAAACGACGCCGACGACGATAAAAACGGCGAAAATCAACGTTTCCTCCACTTCGGCGACCGACGCCTTCACGAACCGCGTCGAGTCGTATCCGACGACAAGTTCGAGTCCGTTTTCGTCGAGTTCCGACTTCATCTCGTCGAGCTTGGCCTCGACGCGCTTCATCGTCGTCAACGCGTTCGCGCCCGGCGACAGATAAATCGCGATCGTCGCCGAAGGCCGCCCGTTAAAACGGGAAAATCTCGAATAATCGTACCTTCCAAGTTCGACCCGAGCGACGTCCCGCAACTTCAAAACGCGCCCGTTCGCGTCGGTTCGGATCGCCGTTTCGCCGAATTCCTCCGCCGTTTCGAGCCGTCCTCGCGTCGACACGTTCAGCGTTTCGACCTGTCCGCGCGGAACCGGCTCCGCCCCGAGCGATCCGGCGGCGACCTGCGCGTTTTGCGTTTGCAGCGCCCGCAAAACCTCTCGAATCGACACGTTCCGCAACGCCAGCAAATTCGGATCGAGCCAAACGCGCATCCCGAAATCGCGCTTGTCCATTTGCGACGCGTCCCCGACGCCGAAGATCCGCGACAGCCGCTCCTCGATGAAAATCGTCGCGTAATTGCTTAAATACAAGTCGTCGCGAGTCGGCGGCAAAACGCGCCCCGCCTCGTCGAACCGCTCTTTTTCGCGGATCGAACAGAGCGCGAGCAGATTCGTCGACTTTTTTTTGACGACGACGCCGAGCCGCCGCGTCTCCTCCGGCAGGCTTGGGGTCGCCAACGCGACGCGATTTTGCGTCAAAACGGTCGCCATGTCGGGGTCGGTTCCGACGCGGAAAAAGACGTTCAGCGAATACGTTCCGTTGGCGCCGCACGTCGAACTCATATAAATCGAGCCGCCGACGCCGTTGACTTCCCGCTCGATCGGAATCGCGATCGACTGCGCGACCGTTTCCGCGTCGGCGCCGGGAAAATTCGCCGTTACGTTGACGACCGGCGGCGTTACGTCCGGGAATTGAGCGACCGGAAGTCGGACGAACGCGATCGCTCCAAGCGCGAAAATCGTCAGCGAAACGACCGTCGCGAAAATGGGGCGATCGATAAAAAACCAAGAAAACATCGTTTTTTCCTCCGCGTTCTTTCGCTTTCTTTTCTATTTTCCGTATTTTAACGTCTCAACGAGATCCAACGGCGGCGCCCGACGTTTTTACGCGCGTTTTTTTCCCTCGTTTTAGCGACGCTTTTCTTTCCCGTCTCCCTTAATCAACGCAAACTTCCTTAAACGCTTAAATCGCCCCGCCTTTTTATTTTCTCCCAACGGCGCAACCAACGCGGCTTCGTTTTTTTCCCGGGCCGCGTCTTCGACAAAATAGCTTTTTTTGTCAAAAAAGGGGCCGATTCCCGAAAAAAAACGCCTCGGAAAAGAAAATTGGGGTGTTACGAAACGGATAAATAGTATATAATGGGAGCGATTCCTTATTTTGGAGCCGACGCGCGGAAGTTAGAACGACCCGGTCGCCTCCGACGCTCGGCCCCGACGTCGACGCGCTTCGCCCCCCTTGCGGCGTCGGCGGCTCGTCGTTTCGTCCGACGCGGCGCCCCGGAGCTCGCTTGAGTCCCGCCGATTCGCCGTTCCGTCCCCCCGCCCGAGCCGCGACGATAAAAAAAGCAAAAATCAACCGACCTTTGGAGGCGTTTCATGGCCAATTACTTTAACGACAACCAAGACGTCAAATTTCTTTTCGATTATTTCGACCTGAAAGAGATCGCGGCGCTGCAAGAGCGCGAAACGCCGAACGGCGACGCCGATTACGCTCCGCGCGACCTCGACGACGCCGTCGACAACTACCGTCGCGTCTTGGAAATCGTCGGCGCGATCTCCGCCGAAACGCTTGCGAAAAACGCCGAAACGGTCGACGCCGAAGGCAACTCGCTCAACGAAGATCAAACGGTCTCGCTTCACCCGCTCGTTCGGGAAAATCTCGATAAGATGAGCCGCGCCGACCTGCAAGGCTTCACCCTGCCGCGCAAATACGGCGGGATCAACTGCCCGACGCTGGTCTACACGATGGCGACCGAAATCGTCGCGCGCGGCGATTGCTCCTTCATGAACATGTTCGGGCTCCAAGGAATCGCCGACACGATTTACGCCTTCGCTTCCGACGAAATCAAAGACGAATACCTCCCGAAATTCGCGTCCGGCGAAGTTACCGGCGCGATGGTGCTCACCGAACCGGACGCCGGTTCCGACCTCCAAGCCGTTCGTCTCCGCGCCGAGCAAAACGAGAACGGCGAATGGTTCCTCAACGGCGTTAAACGCTTCATTACCAACGGTTGCGGCGAAGTCCTCCTCGTCTTGGCGCGGAGCGAAGCGCAGATCTCCGACGGACGCGGTTTGAGCCTCTTCATCTGCGACCGCGGCCCGACGGTGAAGGTGCGCCACCTCGAACGCAAACTCGGGATTCACGGCTCGCCGACCTGCGAACTCGTGTTCAACAACACGCCGTGCCGTCTCGTCGGCGAACGTCAACGCGGCCTCATCACTTACGTTTTGGCCCTGATGAACGGCGCCCGTCTCGGCATCGCGGCGCAATCGCTCGGCGTCGCGGAAGCGGCGGCCCGGTTGGCTCGAGATTACGCCAATTCCCGCGAACAATTCGGCGCGCCGATCGAACGGCTCGCTCCCGTCGCCGAAATGGTTCTCGATTCTCGCGTTAAGATCGAAGCGGCGCGCGCGCTCGCCTACGAAACGGCTCGAATTTGCGACTTCGAGAACAACGCGAACCGCCTTCTCGAACGCAACGCCGACGCTTTGAGCGCCGAAGAAAAGAAAACGTTCAAGCAAAACGCTCGCGCTTACAAGAAGCTGAACGCGATGCTCACCCCGATGAGCAAGTATTATTGCAGCGAAATGTCGATTTCCGTCGCGACCGACGCCATTCAGGTTCTCGGCGGAAGCGGCTACATGAAAGACTACGCGGCGGAACGCTACCTCCGCGACGCCCGCATCACGACGATTTACGAAGGCACGTCGCAACTGCAAGTCGTCGCGGCAATCCGCGGCTTGACTTCCGGCGTTTTCCAAAATTACGTCGCCGAATTTGAAGCGAAAGACCTCGGCGACGAAGCGCTCGAAGCGTTGAAAGAGAAGCTAATCGCCGTCCGCGCGGAACTCGACGACGCGATCGCTTACGCTCGCGGCCTCGGCGCTTCTTACGTCGATCTGCGCGCTCGCAAGATCGTCGACGCCGGGATCGCGATCCTCGTCGGGCACTATCTCCTGTCGCAGGCGACGAAGTGCGACCGCAAAAAGAAGGTCGTCGATTACTTTGTCGCGAAAGAACTTCCGCTTATTCGCGCCGCGATCGCGACGGTTCAAAACGGCTCGACGCGGGTTTTGGACGACTATCTCGAATTCGTCGGCCCGGTTTCCGCCGACGCTTGATTTCGCCGTTCGCGCCGGTCTCGGGAGCGTTTGGACGCCGTTTCCTTGCGCTTCCCGGGGCGTTGTCGGCGCAAAATTACCGCGACGTTATCCGCTAAACGCCGTTAAATCTGAAAATCGCGACTTATTTTCGCGCTAAAAAGGGGCTCGAACGCCGTTTCGAGTCCCTTTTTTCTTGCGTTTCTTCCCGCGTCGGTTTCGAATTTCCGAATTTTCGCGTTTTCCCAACGCAAGCCGAACGCCCATTCCGCAAAACCAGGCGCCGCCGACTTCCCGCGCATTGGGGCCCGGGTCGCTCGCCGTTTCTTTTCGACGTCCCGATTTTCCCCGTCGTCCTCCGCGTCGCGGTTCGGCTTCCGAAAAGCGGCGTCAAGAAATAAAAAAAGCTCGAAAACAAACGTTTCCGAGCTTTAAAGTGGAGAGTATGGGAGTCGAACCCACGACCTCAACATTGCGAACGTTGCGCTCTCCCAACTGAGCTAACTCCCCAATTTTCGTCGTCTAAGCGACCGTCAATCGGTTCTCCGCGCTCCCTCGACCTTGCCGCTTAAAGGCGGGCGGTTTCGTTTGCGTCTCGTTGTCCCCAACTGACAAAAGAGATTTTAACCGAACTTCGAAAAATGTCAACGGGCAAAACGGAAAAATTTCAAAAAAATTTTTAACGCCGCCCCAAACGCGCTCGCCGCCCCGTTTCGCCGTCTTTCCGCTCCCGTTTTTTCCCGATTGCGCCGCGCCTCGACCGCCTCCGACGTCTTCCCCGTCTCCCCCACTCCTCGCCGCTTTTTCGCCCGCCTCGCTCTTAAATCGCGCCGCCCGACTTTCCCCGCGTTTCGATCGAGCGTCGGCCGACGTTCCGCAAACCGGCGGCCGTCGACGAACGCCGCTCGAGAAAAACCGGCGAACGCGTTAAAAAAATAAAGTTTCGCCGCGCGCCGCCCGATATTTTACGGGAAACGCTCGCCGCGTTGCGCGTCTTCTCGAACCGGCCCCCTTTTCCTTTGCGAAAAATCGGTTACAATCAGTTGGGGATTTTGCCGTTCGTCGATCGAACGCGCCGTTTCCTCCTGCGAAAACTTGCCCTCGACGGCGCTTTAGGCAGTTTACGAAAAAAATTCGGGGAATTTTATGGACGCCCTCAAACGATTGGAAGGAATCGACGGCCTCGTCGGTTCGACGCCGCTGTTGAAAATCGATCTCCTTTGGCGAGGCAAGCCCCGCTCCGTTTTCGCCAAAGCGGAATACTTGAATCTGACCGGTTCGATCAAAGACCGGATGGCCGCGCACATCTTGCGCAAAGCCTTCCGTAACAACGAGATACGCCAAGGCGCGACGATCGCCGAAGCGACGAGCGGCAACACCGGCATTTCGTTTTCCGCGCTCGGTCGAGTCGCGGGTTGCCGCGTCGTTATCTTTATGCCCGACTGGATGTCCGCAGAGCGCATCAATTTAATGAAGGCTTACGGCGCCGAAGTTCGCCTCGTTTCCCGCGAAGAAGGCGGCTTCAAAGGCTCGATCGCGTTGGCCGAAAAGATGCGCGCCGACGACCCGGAAAACGTCTTTTTGCCGCGTCAATTCGACAACGAAGACAACTGCGAGGCGCATTTTCTTACGACCGGCCCGGAAATCGTCGCCCAGCTTGCCCAGTTTAACCGCAAACCGGACGCTTTCGTCGCGGGCGTCGGCACCGGCGGCACGGTGATGGGTTGCGGACGCTACCTCAAAAGCCGCTTCCCGAACGCGACGATCCACCCGCTCGAACCGTCGAGTTCGCCGACTCTTTCGACCGGGTACAAAATCGGTTTCCACCGCATTCAGGGAATTTCGGACGAATTTATCCCGGCGATTTTGAAGCTCGACCAGCTCGATTCGGTCGTTAAAGTCGACGACGGCGACGCGATCCTGGCGGCGCAGGCGCTGTCGAAAAATCTCGGGCTCGGCGTCGGAATTTCGGCGGGCGGCAACTTCCTCGGCGCGCTCAAACTTCTCAATGAAATGCCGGAAGAGCGCGCTTCGCAAGCGACCGTCGTTACGGTGTTTACCGACGACAACAAAAAATATTTGTCGACCGATTACACGAAAACGGAAGAGGCGAAGCCGGGCTTCCTTTCGCCGGAAATCGAGTTGCTCGGCGTTACGGCGGCGCGAGCGCGCTAACCGTCGTCCCGTCCTAAAAAAAACCGCCCGTTCCGACGTCGCGCGGAACGAGCGGTTTTCGCTTCGTTAATCAAAATACCAAAGGGCGACGAACTCCGTCGCCGCCTCTTGCGTCGCGATCATTTCGCTTCGATCGCGTCGACGCCGAACATCGTCGCGAGCGATTTCTCGTTCTTGCCGACGATTTCAACTTCGAGCGTTCCGCTTCCCGCCGCTTCCGCCTTCGGAATCGCCAGCTTCACAACCTTGCGCTCGACGCCCGCGGGAACGTAAAAGTCGATCGGGCCGCCGATCTTCTTCCCGTTCCAATAAAATTGAGCGACGCAGTAGTCGTTCGCGACCGTCGTTCCAAGCGCGATCGATTCCGCGCCCGCCGGAACGTTCGCGACGGTAATCGTCAGCTTGTCGCCGATTTTCCCCCCTTGCCAAAAGAGTTGCTTCGACTCTTGCCAACGGGACGAGGAACGCTCCTCGAAAACTTCCATCCCCTGAACGCCGAGATTTCCGCCGGTCGCGGCGTTTTCGATCGCTTCGAAACCGTTAAATTTCAACGTGTAAGCGCGGTCGTACTCGACCGGTTCCGCCGCTTCGCTCTCCCGATCGCTCCGATCCGGCCCGCCGACCGTCGCGGCGCCCGGCGCTCCGTACCAGAACGTCGCGACGGAATAATCGACCGTCGTCGCTTCCCAGTGCCAAATTTCCATATCGAAACGGAAATCTTTCGCAAACGGGATCGCGTCGAGCGAACGGAAGCGCAAGTTCGTCGCGTTTCCGAAGTTAGACGGGCCTTCGGCGCGCGGCTGAGCGTGGAACGGCGCTTCGAAAAATTGCGGCGTGCACCAGGCGTAACCGTAATAATCCTCCGTTCCGGTGCCGAAGTGCGACGGGAACGTTTCGCCGTCGACGTAAATTTTTTCGTCCCCCTCGCCCCACCAGGCCGCGGTCGAGTTGACGATCGACAACACGTCGCCGACGTAAACGCCTTTGCCGGTTGCGGTTAAGTAATTCCAATCGCGCGTTCCGTTTCCGCCGACCGTCTTAATTCCGCGTTCTTGCCGCCAATCGGCGCGGAAGTACATCGTATCGTCCGTCCAGGGCCGCTTCGCATAATAAACGGCGTACTCGACGTCGACGTCCTGATCGCCGCAATTCACGAACGAAACGCGCGCCTCCTTTTTAAACGGCATGTTCCAATACGCCTTCATCGTCCCGTCTTCGCAAACCTCGGCGTTCCAGGACTTATAGGGATTGAGGCCGACGCCGGAGCCGAAAAATTCGCCGACCGGAACCCAAACGGTCTCCTCGCCGTCGAACGAAATCGTCAGCGCAACGTTCCGCGCCGCGGCCGCCGGATCTTCGGCGCGCAGCTTAACGTCGATCTCGGTCAGGGCGCCCGGGCCGCGAACGCAATGCGCTTCGAACAGCCCTTCCATCTCCTCCGACTTCATCAAACGCTTGAAACCGCGCGTCTCGACGTTCTTTCCGAAAGTCGTTCTTCCCGGATTCAAAAGCAGCTCGCCCGTCGCGGCTACCTTATCCTTTTGCGTTTCAAGGACTTGCGTCGAAAACGACTCGACCGCCGTTCCCGCCGGATACGTCCGATAATTGACTTGATAATAGAGGTTTCCCTGCTCTTTCATGTTGTCGCAGGTGATCTTAACGCTTTTCGCGTAAGGGATCGGCAGGTAAAGGTTGCGCCCGCGCGCCCGTTCCGCGGAAAGCGGCGCGCCGACGAGCGTTTCGCCGCCGACGATCTCGTCGATCTTTCCGACGATCGCCGGTTCCGCGGCGCCGTCGACGTAAACGCGAACCGTCGTCTTATAATGCGGCGCGGTGATCCACCAGCGAACGACGGCGCCGGGCCCTTCCGCCTCCATCAAGACGGCTTCTTCGCGGTCGCCGTTCTTTTCGAAGCGGATAAACTGCGCCGTGTCGCCGTTTGCGAACCAATTTTCGCTCGGGCTCTTCGCGGCGCGGTCGTAACTGCTCGCCTGTTTGCAAACATAATTGGGAAAACGGGTTAACGCTTCGCGGTCGACCATTTCGTCGAGAAGCGTCGAGAGCGAAACGACGGAAGCGTTCGTCGCCGCGTCGGCGTTCGTTTCCGCCGTCGCGACGCTTAAACCGCCGTTAAACAGGAAGATAAAGAGAGCGCAAACGGAAACGCAAGCGCGCGCCGCCGTTCGAAGCGAACGCAAATAAAGCGTTGTCATATCTTCGACCTTTCGTTGCTAAAATCAAACTTTTCAAAGACGCTCGCCTGTTCGAACCGCCGACGACTTCCGCGTCGCCCGGCGCCGTCGCGAAAACCGGTTTTCGCCCAAGCGCGTCGTTCTAATGATACCCGTTCGCGCCGCAAAAATAAAGGGGGCGCCCGAAATATCGCCGAAATTTTGTAAAAATCGTCCGCCGCTCGACGCCGTCGCCGGGCCCGCTTCGAACCGCGAAGTTTCCAACGAAAAACCCGCTTAAACGACTTTCGTCAAAGCGTTTAAGCGGGTTTCATCGCGTCGCGCCGACGCGAAACGCCGACGGCTTTCGACGTCGTCTAAACGCCGTCGTCTCGCACTTTAGAGCTGTTCGCGGTAAGCGCCGAGGAACTCGAAGTTCCCTTCGCTTTCGAGTCGCGCCAACATTTTCAACGTCGGTTCCGAACGGAGCGTTCCCTCGACGTCGAAGTAGAAGCGGAACTCGAAATCTTTGCCGAGAATCGGTCGGCTCTCGATCTTGCAAACGTTCAGTCCCAGCGACGCGAAGCGGGAAATCAGGTTGTGAAGCGCGCCCGGGCGGTGGGCCAACGTCGTCGTGAACGTGATTTTGTCGCCGTCGGGATAAATTTCCAGCTTCTTCGAAATGCAGATGAAGCGCGTGTAATTGTGGTCGCTGTTTTGAATCCGCTCGCTCAACGACTCCAGCCCGTAAATCTCGGCGCAACTGCGGCTTGCGATCGCCGCGATATCGGTTCGTTCCGAGTTCGCGACGATCCGCGCCGCGACGGCGGTGTTCTCGCAAACGGTCGCCTTGATTTCCGGACGTTTTTTCAAAAATTCACCGCACTGCAAAAGCGCCTGCTCGTGCGACACGATCTCGCGGATTTCGCCCAATTTGACGCCCGGTTTCGCAAGAAGATTGTGCTCGACCTTCAGCTTTAAACACCGAACGATATGGAAGTTATATTTGCGCGTCAAATCGTAAACGGCGTTGACCGAACCGGCGGAGCTGTTTTCGATCGGCAAAATTCCGTAACGGCACATTCCGGAGTCGACCGCTTGGCAAACGCCCTCGAAGTTCTTGAAATAAAAGATCTTAGGAATCGAGAACAACTTGTCGCAAGCCTGTTGCGAATACGCGCCCTCGACGCCTTGGCAAGCGACGGTCGCCTTGTGCGGGAAGAAACCGGGCGTTTCGGCAAGCGCCGCTCGCACCGCGTCGACAAACGGCGACGGCGCGTCGATTTTTTCGCGCTGATAGTCGCGGCTCAAATCCAAAAGAACGTTATAAAACGACTTAACGTATTCTTCGAGTTCCTCGCCGACCGCGTCCGCCGCGTGATACACGACGTCGCGTTCGCGCTCTTGCGACAACACTTTGACGCCGTGCTCCTTCTTGTAGCGGGCGACTTCCGCGGCGACGTTCATCCGTTCGCGGAAAAGTTTCACGATCTGTTCGTCGATCGCGTCGATGCGTTTCCTTTGTTCCTCAAGATTCGCCATTTTCTAATTCCTTATATTAGCGTCGGTTGCGACGCGTTTTCAAAGTCGGCCCCGACGAGCCGACCGCTATTTGATTTTTATTTAACGGCGCCGTTTTTCAAACAATTCAAACGCCGCCGTTTCGACTCCCTGCGCTCAACCGCGGTAGGCGAACGGACGGATCGCCTCGATATCTTTCATCATCGCCGCAAACGCTTTCGGCGTAAGGGATTGCGCGCCGTCGCAAAGGGCTTTCGGCGGATTGTTGTGAACTTCGACGATAAGCCCGTCGGCGCCGACGGCGGTCGCGGCGAGCGAAGTCGGGTGAACGAGTTTGGCGTCTCCGGTGGCGTGGCTCGGGTCGACGACGATCGGCAAGTGCGTCAAACGGCGCAACACGGGCACCGCGGCCAGGTCGAGCGTGTTGCGGGTGTACGTTTCGAAAGTGCGGATCCCGCGTTCGCAAAGGATGACGTTCTCGTTTCCGCCGGCCATGACGTACTCGGCGCTCATCAGCAACTCTTGGAGCGTGCTGGACATGCCGCGCTTGAGCAACACCGGTTTGCGCGTTTTGCCGACTTGTTTGAGCAGCTCGAAATTCTGCATGTTGCGGGCGCCGATCTGAATGATATCGACGTCGTCGAAGAGCGGAAGTTGCGACGCGTCCATCGCTTCGGTGATGATCGGCAAACCCGTTTCTTCCTTCGCTTTAAGAAGGAGACGCAACCCTTCGACGCCCAAGCCCTGGAAGGCGTACGGAGACGTGCGCGGTTTGAAAGCGCCGCCGCGAAGAATCGTCGCGCCCGCCGCCTTGACCGCCTTCGCAATCTCGACGATCTGCTCTTCCGACTCGATCGAACACGGGCCGGCCATCGTTTGGAAATTTCCGCCGCCGATCTTGACGCCGTTCTCAAGTTCGACGATCGTGTCCTCTTCGTGGAAGCGGCGGTTCGCCTGTTTGAACGGTTCCTGAACGCGTTGCACCGACTCGACGATTTCCAGCGCCTTCAACATGTCGACGTCGACGCTCTTCGTGTCGCCGACCAAACCGACGACCGTGTGCGAATCGCCGACGCTGAGGTGCGCGTCGAGTCCCATTTCTTTCAGTTGCTCGGTCAAATTCGCGATCTGGTCTTCGCGAGCGTTCTTTTTCAGCAAAATAATCATCGTTTCATCCTCTCGGGGGGCGTTGGGCTCAAAAAAAAGACCCTGCGACGCGTCGTCGCAGGGTCTTTATTATTTCGGAAAATCGCTAAACGAGTTCAACGACGCTCCCAACCTATGCGGCAACACGCGATTCAACCGCGCCCGTAAAGAAATAGGCGTAGCTAAACCCAAAGTATTGCGCGACGTAAAAGTTGGAAGCCATTGAAAACGCGGCGATCTGTTATTCGCTCTAAAATTATTCTCGTTCGATATTTAAAACCGGACGCTCGGGCCCGCGGACGGAACCGAAGCGACGGACGGCCGAATCTCGAAGGGACGAACGGGTTCGTCGGGAGATCCGCGCCTTGCGTTTATAAATATATGACGCTTAAAAAAACTGTCAAGGGGTCTTTTCAAAAATTTTTCGTTCGCCGCAAGCCCCCGTCGCCCGTTCGCTTTGTCTCCAGCGACGCGCTCGCCGCCCGTTTGAAAACCGAAAATTCCGCAACGTTAATTTTCAAAATCAAACGTCGCCTTCCGACGCGCCGTCGAATCGCTCCCGGCGCCGCTTGCGCCGCCTTTTGCCGCCGCCCTTATTTCGTTGCGAACCAACGACTTAGAAACCGCGACGCGCCGACGTTTCGCCCCGTTTTTTCTTCTTTTTTCCTTTTTTCTTCCCCGTTTTCTTCCCCGTTTTCTTCCCCGTTTTCTTCCCCGTTTTCTTCCCCGTTTTCTT
>CAZIJJ010000010.1:72135-74991 GCA_964539525.1 uncultured Planctomycetaceae bacterium
CCCCGCCGCTTGCGCGCGTCCCCGCCGTTTGTTATAATCGTTCGCAAAGCAAAGGCGTCGGCGAAACCGTCGACCGCCGCTCCCGCCCGTTTTTTTCCCGAGGTCGCAAGCTATGTCGTCGTTTCATTTTCTCGCCGTTCTCCCGCCGAGCGTCGAGGGCGTCGGATTTTTCGCGCTCGCGGCGCTGATCTTCGTCGGTCTTCGCGACGCGGCCCAAGCGTTCGTCGCCGGAAAGTTCGTCGTCGCGGGAGTTATCGCGCTCTTGTCGGCTTACGTCGCTCTTGCGCCGGCGGTCGATTTGACTCGCGACGCCCAAAATTTTCTCCTCGGCGCCGTCTGTTTCGCGACGTTTTCGGCGTTCGTCGACGCTTTCGCAACTCGCCGCAAACCTTGCTCCGACGGCGATTTAACGAGCGACGCCGCTTCCGATTCGACCGCGTCCCGTTTCGCTTTCGTTCGAGCGGTCGCTTGCTTCGCCGTCGCGGCGTCGGCGGTCGCCTACGTCTTTTTCCGCTAACTTTTCCAACCTAAAGCGCGTCGTTTCGGGAGTTAGAGTCAACGCCGACGCAACCGACGCGACGAGTTAAAACGTCAATTTTCGCGCCGCGACGTCGCAGATTTCCATCGTCCAGTCGGCCCCCAGCTCGGCGACCGGTCGAACCGGCGTCGGCGCGGCGTCGGCGCTCCCCTTTTTTCGCCCGTCGTCGCTCCAAACGCCGAGCGTTCGTTCGAGCCAAACGACGTCGAGCCAACGCCCAAATTTCCAACCGGAATTTTTAAACGTCGCAAATTCTCGATAACCGGCGCGCCGATGAAATTCGACACTCGCTTTGTTTTCCGCAACAACAACGGCGTAAAGCGAACGGACGCCTTGCGCTTCTAAAGTCTTAATCAACGCCGAATAAAGCGCTTCGCCGACGCCGCGGCGGCGCCAATCGCGGTCGACGTAAACGGTCGTCTCGGCGCACCAGGAATACGCCGCCCGCTCGAACGCCCGATGCGCGAGCGCGTACCCGACGATCCGCTCGTTTTTCGCGCTCTTTTCTCTATTTTTCGCATTTCCCGCCGTTTGAAGCCGCAAACTCGACGCGTCTTCGCTGTTTTCGCGCTCGTCCGTTTCAACGACGCAAACGAAAAACGGGTAAACGCCTTCGACCGCCGCGATCCGCCGCTCCATTTCGGCGACGTCCGGCGCTTCGAGCTCGAAAGAAACGGTCGTTTGCTCGACGTAATAAGCGTAAAGCGCCTGCAATTCGGGCGCGTCGGCCCGCGTCGCCAAACGGATCGCCGCCTTTTTTACCGAAGTTGGCCCGCTCGACGTCGGCGTTAAATCCCGCATAAAACACCCCCTTTACCCACAGCGACGCTCCCCCGCCGTTCGCGTTCGCCGACGGGCGTTCGACGTTTTTTCGTTTCGACGCGTCGAACATTGTTAGAACGTTCGAACATTGTTAGAACGTTGGGAAATCGACGTTTTTCCGGTAAAAATTTAGCGAAAAATCCGGAAAAAGGCTTCCCAAGCGCAAGAAACCTGTTAAAATTACCGATATTGTCAATTAAACAAGGGCGATCAATTTTAACCATTCCTCCGGACGCGACGATATGAACGAATTGGCGAAAAGCAAAGCGGCGAACGTTCTCGTTTGGCTGGCGTTCGGCGCGTTTTGGTTGCACTCGCTCCATTGTTGCCATACTTCCCAATGCGCCCATTTTCACACGGAGGCGCGTTGCGAACGTTTTTTGCACCATTTATCGCACGTCGACGTAAAATTCATTTTTTGGGACGCGACCGATTTTTCGGTTCGTCTCGACTCGTCCGCGTCCCGTCTCGCCGGCTCGAAAAACGCGCTCCTTCCTTCGGTTTGCGCGCGCGGCGCCGTTTCGTCGGAACGTTTCGGCCGTTGTTCGGTCGTTCGAGTTGAAAAACCGTCCGACAAAAGCCATTATCACGCCAAAAAATCAAAACGCGACGGAATCTGTTTATTGTCGCGTTCTCAATTAAATCAAGAGAAATCGCGTCCGCTCGTCGCGGCTCCGACGCGATCCTTCCTCGACGACGTCGCGCCCGACGCTTGCGCCGACGCGTTTCGTTCTTTATCGTCAAGGTTTACGGACGCGGCGGCGCCCCCGCTTTATTTGCGTCTTCGCAAGTTGCTCAATTGATCCGCGACGGCGTTTGAAAATTCGAAAAATTCAGCAAATATCAACTTACAGCACAATAAGCGAGCAAAATCATGTCCGAACTGAAAAACAACGAAAATCAAGCTCCGTCCCCGTTCGTCGCCGTCGCCGCCCTTCTTCTCCTTTTCATCGGAGGCGCCGCCGCGTTCTTCGTTTTCGGGGGCAAACTCCCCGCGTCCGTCCCGGCTCACGGCGAGCCCGGCCACGTTCACACCGACGCTTGCGGGCACGAGCACGGACACGTTCACACCGACGCTTGCGAACACGAGCACGGACACGTTCACACCGACGCCTGCGAACACGAGCACGGCCACGTCCACACCGACGCTTGCGAACACGAGCACGGCGAACCCGGACACGTCCACACCGACGCTTGCGAGCACGAACACGGCGAGCACGAACACGGCGCCGAAGACGCCGGCGTTTGACGTCTCTGTTTTTTGAATCAAAAACAAAATTTTCAAAAAAGAGAGGCAAGTCATGCGAATCGCGCAACTTAACGCGGGAGCTTTAACGCTTCCGGCGTTCGGCGTCCTATTGCTTTTAATCGGCGGCGCGTCCGGTTTCGTCGGTTGCGATCGAGCGCCGAGTTCCGTCGCCGTCGGCGAACACGTCCACAGCGACGAAGAAAATCCGCCCCACGGAGCCCCCGGGCACGTCCATCACGACGAAGAA
>CAZIJJ010000010.1:75091-128027 GCA_964539525.1 uncultured Planctomycetaceae bacterium
CGACGAAGAAAATCCGCCCCACGGAGCCCCCGGGCACGTCCATCACGACGAAGAAAATCCGCCCCACGGAGCCCCCGGGCACGTCCATCACGACGAAGAAGACGACCATCTCGCGCTGAACGAGCAGGCGCTCGCCAACATCGGGATCGCCGCCGGGGACGCGGGAACGCTCGTTTTGCAACCGACGGAATACCGCAAGTCGTTTTCTTTCCCGGGTTACGTTCGTTACAAACCGGGGCGTTCGCTCGTCGGCGTTCCGTCTCCGGCGACGGGAATCGTTACGAAAATCTACGTCGAAGAGGGCGCCGCGCTTTGCCCGGGTCAGCCGCTCTTCGAATTGCGTCTCGTCGGCGAAGAGTTGGCCGCTTGCCAACTTGAAATGACCGCGCTCCTGCGCAAACGCGACCGTCTCGCCAGCGAAGAAAAGCGACTCGCCGACCTCGAAACCGGCGTCGCGCCGAAAGAACGTCGGGAAATCGCGCTCGAACAGGCGGAAAACGAAGCCGCGATCGCGACGCAACGGGACGCGCTCCTCTTTTTCGGGTTGCCGGAAGCGACGATCGACGAAATCGTCGTTCAAAAACGCGAGCTCGTTTCGACGCTGACCGTTTGCGTTCCGAAATTCTCCGACGACGCGTCGTCGTTCGACCCGGCGTCGACCGTCGCGCATTACCAAGCGCCGACGCACGAGCATTTTCAGCAAGTCCCGCATTTTCACCAGTTAGAAAAGACGCTCGTCGAAAAAGGCGAATCCGTTTCGCTCGGCGCGCCCCTTTGCGTCGTTTCCGATTTGCGCAAACTTTGGATCGAAGGACGCGCGTTCGAATCCGACGAGCCGCTCGTCAACGCCGCGTTGGCCGAAGGGCGTCCCGTCTCGGCGATCTTCGCGCCCGCCGAAGGAGCGACTCGCGACGCGCCGCAAGAAAAGATCGGGCCGCTCGCGTTCCGTTCGGTCTCGAACCGTCTCGACGCAACCGCCCGCGCTTTCTCCTGTTACGTCGAATTGGAAAACTACCTTCTCGACGCGGCGCCGCATTCTTGCGTTCATTCGCAAACCGACGCCGAAACGAACGCGACTCCCCTTATTAATAACGACGCCGCGGAAAACGCTCCGCAAACCGCCGACGCCGCCGAAACTTGCGACGACGCCGCGCCGCGTTTGAATTGGCGGTTCAAACCGGGCCAACGTTGCGAACTCGCCGTCGAAACGGAAACGCTCCCGAACGTTTTCGTCGTTCCGGTCGCCGCGACCGCGCAGGAAGGGGCCGAAACGTTCCTCTTCGAATACGTCGGAAGTTCCGACGACAAAAGGATTTGGCGCAAACGTCCGGTTCGCGTTCTGCATCAAACGGCAAGCGAAGTCGTCGTCGCAAACGACGGCTCGATCGCATCGGGCGCTCGGATCGCCAACCGCGGCGCTTACCAACTTTACGTCGCGTTGACCAACGGCGGAGGCAAGCTGCAATCGGCCTGCCCCTGCGGCGACCACGATCATTAATCGACGGAAACGAAGAAGGAGAAACGACTTATGTTGAATCGAATCATTCGTTTTTCGCTCGCGAACCGCTTCCTGATCGTCGTCGGAGCGCTGCTTCTCGCCGCGGCCGGATTCTACCGCGCTTCGCGCGCCCCGATCGACGTCTTGCCGGACTTAAACCGCCCGCGCGTAACGATTATGACCGAGTGCCCCGGGATGGCGCCGGAGGAAATCGAGACGCTCGTTACCCTGCCGCTCGAAACGGCGCTCGTCGGAACGACCGGAATCGAGGCGCTTCGCTCGTCGTCGGTCGTCGGTCTCTCGACCGTCGTCGCCGAATTCGATTGGGATTCCGACCTTTACCTGTCGCGGCAGATCGTTTTCGAGCGGATCCAGCGCGTCGTCGAGGAGTTGCCCGAAGGCGTTTTTCCGCGCATGACGCCGGTAACGTCCGTGATGGGGCAAGTTCTGACGCTCGCGATCTACGCCGAAAACAACGAGACGTCGCCGATGGATCTGCGAACGCTCGCCGACTGGGACATTCGACGCAAAATCCTTGCGCAGAAAGGAGTTAGCGAAGTTTACTCGATGGGCGGCGAACGGCGCCAATACCAGGTCGCGCTCCGTCCGGACGACCTGCTCCGCTTCGGGCTGACCGTCGACGACGTCGAAACGGCGTTGCGCAAAAGCAACCGCAACGTTACCGGCGGCTTTTTGACGCAGCAGGGGCCTAAACAGTTCTTAGTGCGTTCTTTAGGAAGAATAAAATCGCTCGACGATCTGCGAACGCTCGTCGTCGATCCGTCGACCGAGCCGCCGATTTTGCTCCCGCAAGTCGCCGACGTCAAACTCGGCCCGTCGGTTCCGATCGGCGATTCCTCCGCCGCGATCCGCCTTCCGGACGGTTCGCTTTACGAGGGGGCCGCCGTCGTTTTGACCGTCGAAAAACAGCCGAACCAAGACGCTCGCGAACTGACGCAAACCATTCTCGACGAAATGGTTAAGATGGAGGCGAAACTCCGCGCCGACTATCCCGACCTCCGCGTCGTTCCGGTTTATCAGCAGCGAACGTTCGTCGAGTTGGCGATCAAGAACGTGCTCGACGCGTTGCGCGACGGGGCGTTTTTGGTCGCGATCGTCGTCTTCCTTTTCCTAACGTCTTGGCGCACAACGTTTGTAACGCTTGTAACGATCCCGACGACGCTTGCGACGGCTTGCCTCGTTTTCGCGGCGTTCGGCATGACGATCAACGCCATGACGCTCGGCGGGCTGGCCGTCGCAATCGGCGAACTGGTCGACGACGCGATCGTCGACGTCGAAAATATTCACCGAAGACTCGGCGAAAACGCGCTTTTGGAGGCGCCGCGACGAACGCTCGACGTCGTTTTCGAAGCGAGTTCGGAGATCCGCAACTCCGTCGTCAACGGCACCGCGATCACGGTTCTCGTTTTCTTCCCGCTCTTCTTTTTGAACGGGATCGAAGGGAAACTTTTCGCGCCGCTCGGGCTTGCTTACATCGTGTCGCTTTCGTCGTCGCTGCTCGTGTCGCTGACGTTGACGCCGGCGCTGTCGCACGTCCTTTTCCCGGCGATCTTCCGTCGCCGTAAAGTCCGCGACGCCAAGGGTTTAGAAACCGACGTCGTCCGCGAAAAAAAGCCGAGTTTCGTGTTGCGAACGGCGCGATATTTCGCCGGTTCCGCGATTCGTTGCGGGCTCGATTATCCTTGGGCGACGCTGTTTTGCGCCGTTCTTTTCGGCGTCGGCGGACTTTGGGTCTTTATGTCGCTCGACCGCGACTTTATGCCGCCGTTCAACGAGGGCGCGATCCAGGTCAACCTCGACCTATCGCCGGGCGTTTCGCTTGAAACGTCGTCGGAAGTCGCCGAAAAACTCGCGTCCCGGTTGGCGCGGATCGAAGGAATCTCCGCCGTCGTTCGCAAAACGGGCCGGAGCGAAATGGACGAGCACGCGGTGCCGGTCAACACGTCGGAGTTCATTTGCTCCGTCGACCAAACCGTCGACCGCGACTTCAACGAGATCGTCGACGAAGTTCGAGCCGTCGTCGATTCGGAAAACGTTCCCGGCGCCATCGCGTCTTACGACCAGCCGTTGCAGCACTTAATCAATCACTTGCGCAGCGGGACGCGGGCCAAGATCGCGATCAAAGTCGCCGGAGACGAACTCCGCGTTCTGCGGGAACGCGTCGCCGAGATCAAGAAACTCGTCGAGGACGTCGACGATATCGGCTCTTTGCGAACGGAACCGATTCAGGTCGACTTGCCCCAGGTGCAAATTCGACTTAAACGCGACGCTTTGGCGCGTTACGGCTTGACGCCTGAAGACGTCGACCAAACGATCGAGATCGCGATGAACGGTTCCGTCGCGACGACGGTTCTCGAAGGCGAGCGCCCGGTCGAGCTTCTAACTCGCCTCGGCGAAGACGTTCGAGAAAACGTCGAGCTTCTGCGGCGCCTTCCGATCCGACTTCCGGAAAAAACGAAGAATTTCGTTCCGGTCGCGAACCCGGAATCGGCGATCGCGGCGGCGGTTGCGAGCGACGGCGATTCGCAATCGGAAACGTCGGACGATTACGCGACGACTCAACGCGGCGTCGCGCCGCTCTCCGAGGTCGCCGAAATCGACGCGCAAGCGTTCGGCCCGGGTCAGATCGACCGCGAAAACGCCCGGCGGCAAGTCGTTGTTCAATCAAATCCCCGATATCGCGGCGCCGTCGAGGTGAAGGAAGATATCGAAGCCCGGCTTGCGGCGCGTTGGGACGAACTGACCGCCGACGGGGTCGACGTCCGCGTTTCCGGCCTTTTCGAAAGCGAGCAAAGCGCGTCGCGAACGTTGCTCCTTCTCTCGCTTTTCTCCGGACTTTGCGTTTTCCTGATCCTGTACCGCATGTTCCGTTCGGCGAATCTCGCGTTGCAGGTGATGGCGATCGTTCCGCTTGCGTTGGTCGGCGCGGTCGGGGCGCTTTGGCTGACCGGCCAATCGCGGACGATCCCGGCGCTGATCGGGATGATTTCGCTCTGCGGCGTCGCGTCGCGCAACGGTATTCTCTTGCTGGAGCGTTATTTGCATCTCGTTCGATACGAAGGCGAAACGCTGAGCAAGTCGATGATTTTGCGCGCCGGACGAGAACGCGTCGCGCCGGTTTTGATGACGGCGTTGACGTCGGCGATCGGGCTCCTTCCCCTTGCGGCGGCGCCTAACCTCCCGGGACGCGAGATTTTATATCCGATCGCGATCGTAATGATCGGCGGCCTGACGACCTCGACGACGTTGGAATTTTTCGTTCGACCGGCCCTCTTTTGGGCGTTCGGCCTGAAAGCGGCGCGACGCGCGTTAGCGGAAGCGCAAGCGGAAGACGAACGAGCTCGCGCCGAAGGACGCGACGTTAAAGCCGGTTTTTAAACGACTTCGAACGATTCGAACGAAACGACGGAGCGCGACGCCCGGCGAAGACCGCGTCGCGACGCCGCGCCCGCCGCTTCCCCAACCGAACGCCGCGCCTTGGCCGAACGACCGCTCCGCCGTTGAAGAACGATCGTTCGGCGACGCTTCAAAACAAACGCAACACCAATAATTTCAATACGTTATAATCCAATGCAAACCAAGCGAACCTTCCGACTCGCCCCCTTTCCTTTCTCGAAACCGCTCGCCGCGCTTTTGACGACGACGCTCGCCGCCGTTTTCGCGCCCGGCGTCGAAGCGCAACCCGTCGGCGTCCCGTCCGGCGTCGCCGACGAAACGACCGTCGAGTCGCTCAATTTTGGACAAACGACGATCGCCGACCTTCAAGAATTCGCGTTGCGGAATCATCCGTCGCTGCGTCTCGTCGACAACCTAAGCGAAGCGGAGCGCGGCGTTTACGTTCAATCCGGACTGGCGCCGAATCCAACGTTGCGATACGGCGGCGAAGAGATCGGCGACGACGGTTCCGCCGGAAAACACGGGCTTTCCGTCGAACAGGAGTTCGGCGGCGGAGCGC
Organism: uncultured Planctomycetaceae bacterium; assembly: GCA_964539525.1. GTDB lineage: Bacteria > Planctomycetota > Planctomycetia > Pirellulales > Thermoguttaceae > RUG369. Next base: position 80,566 of record CAZIJJ010000010.1, read on the forward strand.
GGCGGCGGTTGGCGCAGGAGGCGAGCCGCAAAGCCCTCGACGCGCTCGATTGGGAACGGCAAATCGTCGCGACCAAGATCAAAAACGACGTTCGCGCCGCGGCTTACCGTCTGCTCGTCGCGCAAAAACGGGTCGAATTTCGCCAACAGATCGCGTCGGTCTCGCAAGCGGCGGAGGACGCGTCGCGAACGCTTCTCGACGCCGGCGGACTTTCGCGCCTGAATTTTATTCAGCTTCAAAATCAAACGCGAGAAGCGAACCTTGCGGCGACGAAAGCGAAAAACGCTAAAGTCGCCGCGCAAAAGAAGTTGCTCGCCGTTTTGGGCGCGCCGAACGGCTCCGTCGAAGCGATTCTCGACGATCCGCGGGAACTCGGCGGCGAACAACTCGACGAAAACGCGACGCTCGACGATATTCTCGAACGAAGTCCGGAAATCGAACGTTTAAAAGCGCAAATCGTTCAACGACAAGCGGTTCTGAATTACGAACGAGCGCCGCGCCGCGAATTTTCGATCGAAGGCGGCGTCTCTTACGCGTTCGGCGATTCGACGACGTTGGCGAGCGCCGGCGTCGGCGTCCCGTTGCGGATCAACGATCGCAATCAGGGGAACATTCAACGGGCGACCGCCGAATATTTCGCCGCTCAACGCGAACTTGAACGAACGCAACTCAAACTCCGCGCGGAGTTTGCGGAAACGTTCGCCGTTTACAAAAGCGCTCGCGAAGAGGTGCGGACGTACCGCGACGAGATCATGCCGAGTTTGGAAACTTTCTTCGAGATGAGCCAACAGGCGTTTCTCTCCGGCGAGATCGATTTCCTCGAAGTTTCGCAAGCGCGCGTCGTTTATATCGAATCGTCCGTCGGTTATTTGGACGCGCTCGAACGGCTTGCGGAATCGCTCGTTAAGATCGAAGGCGCGCTCCTCGAACGCTGCCTCGACGAGTAAGCGCCGCCCTCGTTTGAGACCGGCTCGTCCGCTTGTTCCGCCGCGTCGTTTTCGACGTTTGTCGCGACGCGGCGCCGACGTTTTATCTCCTTATTTTTCAACGCTTTAATAACAAGGAAAATTCCATGTCGCTCCGAAAAAATTCGCTCGCGACGCGATTCGGCGCTCTTTGCGGCGCCGCGCTCCTTCTCGTCGGTTCCGCGTTTGCCGCCGACGCTTCCGCCGCCGCGCAAAACGACGCTAAAGCCGACAAAACCGGCGGTTACTACGTCTTTTCGTATTTTGTCGGCAACGGCGAAGACGGGCTTCATTACGCCGTCAGCCGCGACGGTTTCCATTGGACCGCGCTTAACGGCGGAAAATCCGTTTTCGCGTCGCCGCTCGGCAAAAAAGTCAAACTGATGCGCGACCCGAGCGTATGTCGCGGCGCCGACGGCGTTTACCGTCTCGCTTGGACCGTTGCCTGGGACGGAAGATCGATCGGCGTCGCTTCGAGCCGCGACCTCGTCGAGTGGACGGACGTCAAGGTCGTCCCGACGATGGCCGACGAGCCGACCGCGCGCAACTCGTGGGCGCCGGAGATCTTTTTCGACCAAAAATCGCAGGAGTTTTACATCCTCTGGTCGTCGACGATCCCGGGTCGTTTCTCGCCGGCGGACGAAGGAACGAGCGAAGACCGCTACGACCACCGCGTTTATTACACGAAAACGAAGGATTTCCAAACGTTCGAGCCGACGAAACTCTATTTCGATCCGGGACACAACGTTATCGACGCTTACCTCGCGGAGAAAGACGGCGAATATTTCCTCTTCTACAAAGACGAAACGCTCCGTCCGACGGCGAAAAAGACGATTCTCGTCGCGAAGGGCAAGTCGCCGGTCGGGCCGTTTGAAAATCCGAAGACGATTTCGGCGCAAAATTGGGTCGAGGGCCCGAGCGCGCTTCGCGTCGACGACGCTTGGCTCGTCTTTTACGACTGCTACAGCGCCGGCAAATACGGCGCCGTCCGCTCGATCGACGGCGAAACCTGGGAAGACGTCGGCGACAAAATTCAATTTCCGCAAGGAACGCGGCACGGGACGGCGTTTGAAGTCGACCGCGCGACGTTCGAGCGCCTCGTCGAAAAGTACGGCGATAAATAACGCGCTCGCAACCGTTTAGGCGACAAGTCCAACGCGAAAAGCGGCGCCGTTCGGAACGATAAAACGCTCCGCGCGGCGTCGCTTTTGATTTTTATTTTAAAGCGCCGTTTTTCAAAAACGCTTTTCCGAAACGGGCCGGCTCCGGCGCTCAGTCGCGCGGCTCCTTCGTTTTGCCGATCAAAATATACGAACCGGCGCGGTCTTTCTCGACGCTTTCTCGCGGAACGCCGAGTTCGCGGGCCAAAATATCGAGAACGCGCGGGCCGCAGAACCCGCCTTGGCAACGTCCGCAACCGGGACGGCAACGGCGCTTCACTCCGTCGAGCGTTCGCGCGCCGACCGGACGGCGGATCGCCTCGACGATCTCCCCTTCGGTGATCTGTTCGCAACGGCAAATAACCCGGCCGAAACGCGGGTCGCGACGGGCCAGCTCGGCTTTTTCGGCGTCCGAAAGTTCGGCGAAACGAATTTCCGACCGATTCGGGTTAAATTCCGGATTTTCCTTCAACTCAAGCCCGGCGTCGGCGAGCGTCTCGACGGCGAAACGAGCGATCGCGGGCGCCGACGTCAACCCCGGCGACTTGATCCCGGCCAAATTCACCAACCCGGCGACGTCCGGGTCGCGCTCGATGATAAAATCCTTGCCGTCCGGCAGGGCGCGGATCCCGGCGAAGTTGCGGATCGAATCGCGGAAATCGATCTTATCGCAAAGTCGCGCCGACGCTTCGCGAACGAACTCGAGCCCGGCGCGCGACGTCGACGCGTCGTCTTTCGCGCAGTCGTCTTGAGCGTCCGGGCCGACGAGCAGATTCCCGTGAACGGTCGGCGACACGAGAACGCCCTTTCCAAGTTTCGACGGGCACATAAAGATCGTCCGCGTCGTCAATTCGCCTTGCCGACGGTCGAGAATGTAATACTCGCCCTTGCGCGGTCGGACTTCAAAACGTTTGCGCCCGATCATTTGCTGCACGGCGTCCGAATAAATCCCCGCCGCGTTGACGACAAAACGGGCGTCGAGCGTCGTCCCGTCGGCGAAAGTCAGCCGGAAAAAACCTCCCGGTTTCGCTAAAGCGCCGGTTTCAACGCCGCCCAGCGGAGCGCCGTCTTTATCGAATTTTTCGATTTTAACGACTTCGGCGTTCAAACGGAGTTCGCCGCCGTTGATCGCGCCGCTTTCGGCCAACGCGGTCGTCATCTCGTAAGCGCCGACGACGCCGCCGGTTGGAGCGAGCAACGCGCCGCGGATCGAATCGTTCAAATTCGGCTCCAAACGGCGAACGGTTTCCGCGTCGATTATTTCGAGCTTTTCGACGCCGTTTTTCTTCCCGTTTTCGTACAATTGGCGCAACGTCGCGAGGTCTTCGTCGCAAACGGCGGCGATTAACGAACCGTTTTGCTTAAACGGAACGGAAAGTTGGCGGCAAAGCTCCGGATAAAGCCGGTTCCCCTCGACGTTGAAACGCGCGAGCATCGTTCCGGCGGGCGGGTCGTACCCGGCGTGAACGATCGCCGAGTTCGCTCGCGACGCCCCGAGCGCGACGTCGTTTTCTTTCTCGACCAAAACGGTCTTCAATCGATATTTTCCCAACTCTCGAAAGAGCGCGGAACCGACGATTCCCGCCCCGATAATCACCGCGTCGTACATCATTGCCGTATGCGTTGCGCCGCGCGTTAAGCCGCGTCCAAAATCAAAGATAAAAAACCGCCCGAGACGCCCTCAACCGTTCGAAAGCGCGCGGTTCGCCCTTATTAATACCCAGTATAATCGGAAACGCTCAAAACGCAAGCCGGGCCCCGAGAAAACTCGCCGCTTTCCGCCGAGTTCAAGAAAGCGCTTCGGCGTTTCCTTCGGCGTCGTTATTCGGCGTTTTCCTCGGGTCGCGGCGCGGTCGTTTCGTCGGCGAAAACTCGAATGCTGCGCGGCGTCATAAAGAAGCGGCCGCCCGGCGCGAGCTGCAGTTCGTCGCGTTCCGAGTGCGTCGTTTCGGCGGTCAGCGTCTCTCCGGCGTCCGTTACCATCTCGACGCGGGCAAAATTTCCGGCCGAGTGAATCCGCGTTACCGTCGCCGGGAACGAGAGCCGCCCTTCGCGTCGCTGTTGCGAAATTTCAAAATCGTGCGGTCGAATGAAAATTGTCGCGGCTGTTTTCGCGTCGACGACGGAAGCCGTCCCGACGTCGTTCCCCATAATCTCCATGTCCGGCGCGGCGCCCTCGTAATCGCCGACGCCGACGCGCCCTTGCGCCAAGCGTCCCCGGAAGCGGTTGACCTGCCCGAGAAAGTTCATAACGAACGGCGTTTGCGGCGAGTGAAAAACCTCGTCCGGCGTTCCGAACTGCTCGATCTTGCCGCGATTCATCACCGCGACGCGGTCGGCCAACTCGAGCGCTTCGTCCTGGTCGTGCGTAACGAAAACGCTCGTCAAATGAATTTCGTCGTGCAAACGTCGCAACCAGGCGCGCAATTCGATCCGCACTTTCGCGTCGAGCGCGCCGAACGGCTCGTCGAGGAGCAAAATCTGCGGCTCGACCGCCAACGCCCGGGCCAACGCGACGCGCTGCCGCTGTCCGCCCGAAAGTTGCGACGGATACCGCCCCGCCAAGTTGTCGAGCTGAATCATGTGCAGCAACTTTTCGACTTTTTCACGGATCTGCGCCTTCGACGGACGCAAACGGCGCGGTTTCACCGTCAACCCGAAAGCGATGTTGTCGAAAACCGTCATGTGCCGAAAAAGCGCGTAATGTTGGAAAACGAAGCCGACGCCGCGCTCGCCGATCCTCTTCGAATCGACCTGCGCGCCGTGAAAAAGCACCGGCCCGCTCCCGGCGTCGGGCGTTTCCAAACCGGCGACGATGCGCAAAAGGGTCGTTTTTCCGGAACCGGACGGCCCGAGGAGCGCGACGAGCTCCCCCGCGTCGATTCGAACGCTGACGTCGTCCAACGCTTTAAAACTGCCGAACGATTTCGTGATATTTTGAACTTCGATTCCCATTTTCGCCTCCGACGCGCTTCACTTTGCGACGTTTTTATCGGTTTTACCGATTTTGCGTTCGTCGTTTTTCGGTATAATCGCCGCGACCGCTTCCGTTTGCGCCGCCCGCCCGTTCCGCTTATTTCGCCCGGTTCGCCCAATTTGTCCGATTCGCCGTTTCACTCTTCGTTCGATCGGCCGATTTTCCACTCCAAAAACGCCTTGGCGATAAGCGTCAAAATCGCCATCGCCGCCAAAAGCGACGCGACCGCGAACGGCGCCGCGCCGACCGAGTAACTTTGGTGCAACTCGTTAATATACAACGGGATCGTGTTCGTTTTCGCGCTGTTTCCGGCGACGACCAACACCGCGCCGAACTCGCCCATCGCCCGAGCGTTGCAGAGAATCGCCCCGTAAAGGAGCGCCCATTTAACGTTCGGAAGCGTTACGCGCCAGAAAATTTGCCAACCGCGGGCGCCGAGCAACCGCGCCGCCTGCTCCTCGTCGGTTCCCTGCGCCTGCATCACCGGGATCAACTCGCGCACGACGAACGGAAACGTTACGAAAATCGTCGCGATCACGACGCCCGGCGTCGCGAAAAGGATCTTCACGTCGTTGTCCGCCAACCAACGCCCGAAAGCCGACTGCGAACCGAGAAGGAACACAAAGAGCAAACCGGCGATAACTGGAGAAACGGCGAAAGGCAGGTCGATTAGCGAAATGAGGAAACCTTTGCCCCAAAATTGGAATTTGCCGACGCACCAGGCCGCGGCCAAGCCGAAAATCACGTTCAGCAACACCGAAATCGACGCGGCGATCGCCGTCATTTTCATCGCGTTCAACGCCCTTTTGTCGCTCAACGCCTTCGCAAAACCGCCGAAACCGTCCGCAAGAGCCTCGTAAAATACGCAAATTAACGGCAAAAGCAAGAAAAACGTCAAGAAAGCGAACGCGACGCCGATCAACAAAACGCGCGCCCAAAGCGGCTCCGTCGTCGCCCGCTTGACCGCGTGAAAGTGCGCCTTGTGTTCCGCGTCGCTCGACAAGCAACGTTTTTTTCGAATATCGGGACTCATAAAAATTTTCGTTTCAATATCGCTTTAACGACCGCTTCAACGCGTCTCGCAAGCCGATCGACGACTCTCAACGACGAAACGCGTCCGCTCGGCGTTTTGTTTATCGACCCGACGCGCTCGAAAATTCAAAATAAACGCGCCCTTCGGCGAATTTACCGAAAAATTTTTCACCGTTATTCAATCAAAAACGATTTTTGTTTGAATCAACGCCGTTACCGACGGATTAAACGATTTCTTTTCAAAGAAAAGAAAAATGGAACACTATTCATTCCCGCGTTCCCGCCCCCGTCTCGCCGTCAATTCCCGGGCGCGCTCGTCGGCGGCGCTTGCGCGGGCGGCGCCGGAACCGTCCCCGGAAGCGGCGCTACCGGAACCCTTGCGCCCGGCCCGTCGACGTCGTCCGGTCGAACGAACGTCAAGCGATTCTCGACGCGGCGAACGTCCGGTTCGGCGAGCAAAACGCGTCCCGCCGCTTCTCGAGCGCTCGGCGTCGGCACGATCCCCCGCGCCGTCGCGACGCCGTCTCGAAACTCGACCGAAATCGGCGACAACGGGTTGACCTCGGGCGTCTGCAACAGCCGCGTCGTCAAATATTCCTGATAAGCGAGTCGTTTTTCTTCCGGCGACGGGGCGGGCGGGCTCAAAAACGGCGTCAAATCGGTCGCCGCTCCGTTCGGATTCGCCGTCGCTCCGGCGACTTCGGAGCGAACGCGTCCGTCGAGTTCGACCCAACCTCGTTCGTTCGCGGGTGCGTTCCAAACGTTTTCCGGCGCGAACCCGCCGTTCGGCGCCTCTCGATCGAACGCGGCGAAAGGATCGCGGATCGGCGCCCGCCCGCGCATCCAGATCGTTTCCGGAACGTAAGGCGCGCCGAACTCCGGAAACGGAACCGTCGTTCCCGCCGATCTTCCGGCTTGCGCCGCCGCGAGTTCCGCCTTACGGGTCGCTTCGATTTCCTCGGCGGTTCGCCCGTACCGAACGCCGCCGCGCCAATCGGACAGCGGGATCGTTTTCGGCTCTTTCGCCGTTACCAAACGCGGAGCGCCGGGCTCGCGCAACGACCCGCCGACGGCCCGCTCCGCGCCTCGCGCCGCGCTTCTCAACCGCAAAAGTTCGTTGCGCCAATAAAACAAGTCGAAATTTTGCTTGCTTTGAAATTCGTTCGCGCCGACAAACCGCCCGCCCGCTCGGCTCGCGTCGACGGCGGAACCGCTCGAAAATCGCGATTCTTCCGGTTTTGCCGACGGAGCGAGCGCGCTCCGATACCCGGTTCCGACGAACCGCCCGTTCGACCGCGTCGATTCCAGAATGGACGCGGAGCCTTTCTCGGGCGGCGCGTTTTGCCCCCAGACGACGCCGCCGACGCTCCCCGCCGACGTCAACAACGCCGCGCTCAACGCCGTCGACGCCGCGATCCCGACAAACCGCGACGCGCCGCGCCCGATCTTCGTTCGTTTAACGCCGACGCTCCCGTTTTCGCCTCCGCGCTTCGATTTTCGTTTCATCGTTTCGTCGCCCCTCTTTCTCGCGTCGGTCGCCGCCGATTTGCGTTCCGTCAATAATTTTTGCTTCTAAAACCGTTAAAAGCCGCGTTTTTTCAAATTTTGCGACGCGTCCCGCCCTTTTCGCCCAACCGCCGTTTCGGAGCGGCGTTCGGCGACGACGCCGTCCTTTCGGTTTTATCGGCAAAATCGCCGCCGCGCTTCAAAATTTTCGCCGCGGCGTCCGCGTCGCGCCGCGTCGTTTCGTTTTTATCGTCGCGATCGAAAAAAATTCATCGTTTCGCCCATTTCCCCCAAATCGCCCAATATTGTCTTCGTTCGTCCTTCCGAGCGTTCGATTCTCCTTTCCGTCGGCGTCGCGACGCGCAAAATCGTTATAATCGGCCTTGCGTCGACAAAAAAATAAAAAAACGCGCAACACGACGTTTTCGACGGCAACTAAAACAATCGAAAGACGTAAAAAACTTCAACGCAAGACGAAAGTTCGCGAATCATGTTCAACGCCGCGTTTTCCCCCCGTCGCCTCGACAAGTCGACGCCGTCCCCGTTCGACGCCGCCGACGCCCCCCTCGCGACGTTCGCCGTCGCCCCCGGCGGTGAAACCGGCGAAACCGGCAAGTCCGCCGCGAACGGCGAAATCGACAAACTCGACGCGACCGTCCCGGCCGACGCCGTCGTTTCGCTCCCGGCGGACGAACCGAACGCGAACTTTCCCGCCGAACGTCCCGACTTCGTTTCCGAAAACGGCGAAATCGATTGGAACGCCGCGCTTTCGGTCAACGAACCCCGGCTTCGTTCGACGATCGCGGCCCGCGTCGGCGAAACGGCGGCGGTCGACGAAGTTTTTCAAGACGTCGCGCTCGCGGCGACGCGGCAACGGTCGCCGATCCGCGACCCGCGCAAGATCGCCCCTTGGCTCCAACGCCTCGCGACCGTTTATTCGCTCCTTTACCGGCGCTCGATCGGACGCAAAAAGAAGCTCCTTCAGCGCTATCAGGAGCGGATCCCGGTCTCGGAGTCGTCCGGAGCCGACGCGGAACCGCTTCGTTGGCTCCTCGCCGAAGAGCGTCGCGCCCTTGTTCGCAAAGCGACCGCCCGCCTTTCGGAGGACGAGCGCCGCGTTTTAACGTTAAAATACGCGGAAGATAAGAGTTATAAGGAAATTGCGGACGAACTCGGCTCGACGGTTTCCGCCGTTCAGTCGAAACTGCATCGAGCGCGAGCCCGACTCCGCGAACTCCTCGCGGAACTCGCGCCGAACGCCGACTTAACGCCGACTTAACGCCGCGCCCGCCGTTTTTCGCCGCCCCGTTTTCCTCCCGCCGCCGTCGTTTCGGACGTCTCGCTCGACGCCCCGACGCGACGCGGCCCCTTCGCCCGGAGAGCCGACAATGGAAACGCCCCGTCAATCCGCCGATTTTGAGACCGCCGGTTTCGAGCCGCCGACGCCGGAACTCGAAACGCTCGTCGACCTTTTAGTCGACGGCGAACTTCCCGACGCCGAACGCCGCGCGCTCCTCGAACGCCTCGACGCGACCGACGGCGGTTGGAAACTTTGCGCGATCGCGTTCCTCGAAGCGCAAACGTTTCGCCAAGCGTTTCGCGCCTTCGCCGACGCCGATCTTTCCCCGCTCGACCGCTTCGCCGACGCCGCGACTTCCGCCGACTTTGCCGGATCCAACGGTTGTTCCGACGTTGTCGGTCGCAACGTTTTCAGCGATTTTAACGGTTCCGGCGATCCCGTCGCGACGTCGCGTCGCGATTTTCCCGAGCCGCGCATTATTCCGCTGAACCCGACGTCGCGCGGCGGTTTTCGTCGAACGTTCGGCTCCGACGGTTCGAACGGCGACGGGCCGCGACGCCCGGCTCGAATCGTCGCGACGGCGGCGGGCTTCCTACTCGCGTTCGCGTTCGGAGCCCTCCTTTACCGCCAAATCGCGCCGCTCGCGCCCCCGTTCCCCCCCGCGTCCGGCGTTCCCGGCCCGGCCCGCCCCAACGGCGTCGACTTCGCCGCGACCGAACGCGCGCCCCGTTCGCCCCGCCGACTCGCCGACTCGCCGATCCGGTACGTTACCCTGCGGAGTCCGAGCCGCTCGCTCGACGACGTCGCCGTCCCTTGCGTCGAAGGCGACTCCCGCGATTTGGCGGCGTTGCGAGCCGCGCGCGCCGACGTTCCGCCGCAGATCGCCGACGCGATTCGGGCGTCCGGCGGCCGCGTTCAAACGGTTCGCGACGAACTCCGCTTCCCGCTCGACGACGGCCGAACGGTCGTTTTGCCGATCGACGTTTACGAGATCGGGAGCGAATTTGTCCCCGTTTGCCAATAACGCGCCGATTTTCCCGCGTCAAACTAAAACAGCGATTAAGCAACAACAAAGCTAAATAAAAACAATAATCGGAAAATTCATCAGTTCGCGCCGCGTCGCGCCGTTTTTAAAAGGAGTTGAAAAATGAACCGAATCGCGTTTTCCCGTCGCTCGACTTCCCGTCGCTTGCCGTTGGCTTGCGGCGTTTTGACCGCTTGCCTCGTCGGCGGAGGGATCGCCGTCGCGCAAACGAAACAACTGAAAGACCCCGCCGAACCGACCGCGCCGTCCCCCGTCGCCGAATCGTCCGACGCCGCCGCGCCTCCGACGACGTCGAACGGGTCGTACTCGGTCGTCGTCGAAAGCAAAACCGGCCCGGACGGCAAAACCGTTCAAACGAAAAAAGTTTGGCGCGACGGTCAGCTCGTCGAAAGCGAAGAAAAAACGCTCGAAGGCGACGCCGCCGACGCGACGATCCAGCTCCCGAACGGACAAACGGCGCCCGGACGCGTCTTCCGTTTCGACTTCGACGACGACGTTTTCGGCGACTCGAACGCCTCGCCGTTCGAAGCGATGCGCCGCCTTGAAGCGCAAATGCGCGATCAGGAAGAGCGGATGAGAGCGCAGTTCGACGCGTTGCGCCGCCGCTTCGGCTCGAACGGTTCCGATCCGCTCGCTTCGAACGCCGATCCGAACGCAGGCGTCGCGGTCGCGCCGAGCAAATACTGGATCGGCGCGACGGTCGAGCCGACGCCGGAAATTCTCGCCGCGCAACTCCCGATCGAGCCGGAACAGGGAATTTTGCTCCAATATATCGCGCCGGACTCCCCCGCCGAAAAAGCCGGTTTGAAGCGTTTCGACGTCGTCGTTAAGATCGGCGGCGAACCGGTCGCCCGCGCCGCGGACGTCGCGAAGATCGTCGACAAAACCGGCGACAAAATCCTCAAAGTCGAATTTTTCCGCAAAGGCAAGCTGACCGAAACGAAACTGACCCCGGCCGAGCGCCCGCAAAATCTCGCCCCGCTCGCCCAACCGCTCGGCGGCGTCCCGCGCGGCGGCTCGCGTTTTCACATCGTTCGCCCCGGTTTAATCGTTCCGACGCCGGAAGCCGAAAACGCCGAAACGCAAGAAAAAGCCGAACCGCAACCGGCCGAACCGCAACCGGCCGAAACGCAAGAAAAGGCCGAACCGCAACCGGCCGAAACGCAAGAAAAAACCGAACCGCAACCGGCGGAATGATCGTCCGGAACCCCCTCTATTTTAACAACGGTTTTAACAACGGCTCGACGTTTGCTCGTCGGGCCGTTTTTTATTCCCCGACCGGCTCAACGCGTCGCGAACCAAACGCTTTCGCCGACGGAAAGCGCGACGATCGCCGAAAAAACGAGAAGCCCGAAAACGTTGCGCCCGGTTTTGCGGCGAACCGCCGTCGCGACGCCGAGCAAAACGACGGCGCCGAGAAAAGCACCCGCGCAACCCGCGCAAAACCCCCAAAGCGCCGCGAGCGTCGCCGTCTCGCCCCGCTCCGAACGCGGAATCGACCGCGCGAAGAACGCCGTCGCCGCCGCGCCGGAACCGACGCTCGCCAAAAAGACGCCGCAACGCCCGGCTAAATCGCCGCCCAGCGCCAAAATCGTCAGAAGCCCGACGACCGGAACCGCCGCCGCGACCGCGACCAACGACGCCGGAACGGAGCCCTTGTCCCATTCGACGAAACCGAGAATCAGCGTCGAGTACGCGGCGAACGCCCAAACTAACGAAAGCGCGATCGCCTTGCGCGCCGTCGCCCAATAATCGTCGAACGTCAAGAACGTCGTCTGCGTCGGATCGGCTTCCATCGCGGCGACCGCGGCGTTCCAAGCGGCGGAAATATCGGCAAAATCACTCCAATTTAACGTTTGCGACGCGAAACCGACCCAACCGCCGACCAAAATCGACGCGCCGTAAAGCGCCGCGACGGCTCCGCAGAGAAACTCGACGAACGGATACCGAGCGCTGATCGGCTCCTTGCAGTCGCGGCAACGCCCGCGGAGCCAAAGCCAGGCGAACACCGGCACGTTGTCGAACGGACGCACTCGGGCGCCGCATTTCGGGCAATGCGACGGCGGCGAAATCAAGCTCATTCCCTCCGGAACGCGCCAAATGACGACGTTGAAAAAACTTCCGAACGCCGCGCCCAAAATCGCGATCCAACCGACCAAAATCGCCAAAAAAACCGACGTCATCGCCGCTTTCGCCCCCTTCCTCGAACCGCTCGACGCCGTTCGACGCGCCGTCGTTTTCGCTTCGTCAAATCATTTTGTCGACGTTTTTCCAGAAACCGTCGAAAATTCAAAAAGCGTCGGCCAACATTTTCCGGTCAAAAAGAGGCGATTTTTCGCGCCGTCGAACGCGATCCCGTTCAAAACGTACTCGTAACTCGACCGCAACGATTCCGGAACGATTTTCGAAAAATCGATCGCCTGCAAGACGCGCCCGGTCGCCGGATCGACGCGAACGACGTTGTTCGTTTGATAAACGTTCGCCCAAAGCTCGCCGCCGACAAACTCCAACTCGTTTAAATTAACGAGGTTGCGTTTTTTTCCGTTCGCGTCGAGATAAAAAACGTCGAACGAGCGTTTTTGCCGAAAAGTCTCCGGATCGAGCACGCGAATCTTCGACGTCCCGTCGCTCATCGCCAACGTTCCGGTCGCCTCGTCGAACGCGAGCCCCCAACCTTCGCCGGAATATCGAAACTCGTCGAGTTTTTCGAACGTTTTTTTATCGAAAACGAAACAGGCCCGCTCCCGCCAGGTCAGCGCGAAGATCCGGTCGCCGACGACGGCGATCCCTTCGGCGAAATAACGTTTCGAAAAACGATATTCTTGCAAAATTTTCCCCGATTCCAGGTCGATTTTGCGCAACGTCGATTTTCCGTACCGTCCGCCGCTTTCGTACAGAATTTCGCGTCCCGTCTCGGCGTCGATCTCGAAAACGAGCCCCTGCGTGTACGAATCGGTCGAACGCGCTCGGCGTTTCGTCAACGTCAGCTCGACTCGCGCCGGAAAAACGCGTTCCGTCGTCTCCGCCGTTTTCGCCGATCTCGCCGACTTTATCCATTTTAACGGCGTTTCGTTCGCGCCCGCTCGTTCGCAAGTCGAAAAAACGCCCGCGAACGCCGCCGCGCCGACCGACCCGACGCTCCGTTTGAGAAACCCGCGCCGCGTCGTCTCCATTTCGTCCGCCGTTCCGTTTCGTTCCATTTCGTTCGTCTCCCGGGTTGTTCTCGCCGCCTCGACGCTTCCGCTTTTAACGATAAAAACGAATTTTCCGCCGATTCGCGCCGTTATTTCGCCAACGCCGCCCTCAAAAAGCGCCCGGTTTCGTTATTTTCCAACGCGGCGATCTCCTCCGGCGTTCCGGTCGCGACGATTTCGCCGCCGTCGACGCCCCCTTCCGGGCCCATGTCGATGATCCAGTCGGCCGCCTTCATCACGTCGAGGCAATGTTCGACGACGATCACGGTGTTTCCCGCGTCGACCAAACGCTGCAAAACTTCGAGCAATTTCTCGACGTCCTGCGAATGCAACCCGCACGTCGGCTCGTCCAACACGTACAACGTGTTCCCGGTCTCGACGCGCGCCAGCTCGGTCGCCAACTTCACCCGTTGCGCTTCCCCCCCCGAAAGGGTGGTCGAAGATTGCCCAAGCCGCAAATATCCAAGCCCGACCTGCTGAAAACTCTCCAACTGCCGGGCGATCGTCGGGAAATTGGCGAAAAACTCGCGCGCTTCGTCGACCGACATGTCGAGCGCGTCGGCGATCGATTTCTCCTTATACCGCGCTTCGAGCGTTTGCCGATTGAACCGTTTCCCTTCGCAAACCGGGCAGACGGCGCGCATGTCGGGCAGGAAACGCATCTCGATCTTTTGAATCCCCTGCCCTTGGCACTCTTCGCAACGCCCGCCGGCGACGTTGAAGCTGAAACGCCCCGCCTTGTACCCCCGTCGTTTCGCGTCTCGGGAATTTGCGAAAACTTTGCGGATCTCGTCGAAAATACCGGCGTACGTCGCGGGATTGCTTCGCGGCGTTCTCCCGATCGGCGATTGGTCGATTTGGATCAACTTGTCGATCCGGCTCGCGCCGCGCAAACTTTTGAATTGCGTCGAGCGGATCCCGGTTCCGTTCAAACGCCGCCGCAACGCGGGAACAAGCGTTTCGTTCAAAAGCGAACTTTTTCCGGAACCGCTGACGCCGGTAACGCAAGTGAACGCGCCCAACGGGAAAGTCGCCGTTACGTTTTTCAAATTATTCGTCGTCGCGCCTTCGAGAACGATCGAGCGGGTTTTAACGATTTTGCGTCTTTTTTCCGGAACGGGAATCTTCGCTCGTCCGCTTAAATAACGTCCCGTCGCGGAAACGGCTTCGGCGGCAACCTGCGCGGGCGTTCCCTGCGCCAAAATTTCTCCGCCGAACTCGCCGGCGCCGGGCCCGACGTCGATCAGCCAATCGGCGCGTTCCATAATCGCTTCGTCGTGCTCGACGACAAGGACGGTGTTTCCGCGATCGCAAAGGGCGCGCAACGCCTCGATCAACTTTTCGTTGTCGCGCGGATGCAACCCGGTCGACGGCTCGTCCAAAATATAACACACGCCGGACAGCCCGCTTCCGAGCCCGGTCGTCAAACGAACGCGCTGCAATTCGCCGCCGCTCAACGTGTCCGCCGCCCGGTCGAGAGTCAAATAGTCGAGCCCGAGCCGATTCATCGCGTTCAACCGCTCGAGGATCTGCTCGACGATCGGCGCCGCGATCTCCCGTTCGATCGGCTTAAAAGAGAGATTTTGGAACCATTCGAGCGCCTCGACGACCGTCATCGCCGTCGCTTCGTGAATTTTCTTGTCGGCGACCGTCGTCGAACGCGCCTCCAACCGCACGCGGGCCCCGCCGCAGTCGGGACAAACGACCTCGCCCCGAAAAGTCGCCAAATAATCGCGTTCCCGCTTGCTTTTCGCCCCTTCGAACGCCGCGTCGAGCGTCGGGATCAACCCCGCGAACGGCTCGAGCGCTTCGACGGTCGACGCGGAATCGCCGCGCTCGCTCGCAACGACGGGCTCCGCCGCGTTCGGTTCGTCCGCCGCCGCGTCGGCCCCCGCCGTTTCTTCCTTTTGCTCCCGAGTTCCGCTTATCAGCGACAGCAGCGCGCGGTCGTCCTCCAAGATCAACGACTCTCGCCCCGGACTCAAAAGGCGGCTCGAAATCGAGCCCGTTTCTTCCCGTTCGCGCTCGTCCCGTCGCGACGCGGGCTCGCTCGTTTCCTCCGCGTCGCCCTTTTCCGCCTCGTTCTCTTCGCGCTCGTCGCTCGTTTTTTCGCCGTAAAAGAAGAGTTTGCGGGTTTTGTCGTCCCAAGTTCCAACCGGCGCGGCGAACGCCTCCGGCGCGATTCTTTCGAACGCCTCCAAAAGCGCCCGCAATTTTCGTTGCGTCAACGTCGCCAACCCCTTGCCGAGCGCGAGCGCTCCGTCGGCGAGCGCGGCTTCCGAATTTGAAACGAGGGCCTCCGGGTCGAACGCCTCGATCTTGCCGACGCCCTGGCACGTCGGGCACGCGCCGTACGGACTGTTGAAACTGAAAGCGCGCGGTTCAAGCTCCGCGTAAGCGACGTCGCACTTCGGACACGAATAAAGCGAACTAAAGAGGACGTCTTTCCAAACGCTCCGCGTCTTTCCCTCGGCGGTCGTTACGCGCTCTTTTTCGTACAGACAGCAGACGAGCCCCTCGCCCAACTGGAGCGCCAACTTCAGCGACTCGAGCAAACGGGCCTCGAGACCGTCGCGCAAGATCAGCCGGTCGACGATCGCTTCGATCGAGTGCGTTTTCTTCGCGTCGAGTTCCGGCGCCGACGCGATCTCGATCAACGAACCGTCGACGCGGGCCCGGGTGAAACCGGTCTTCGCAAGCCGCCGAAAAACGTCTTTGTGCGCCCCTTTCTTCCCGCGAACAACCGGCGCCAACAGCATAAAACGCGTGTTCGGCGGAAATCGCAAAATTTCCTCCGCCATCCGCTCGACCGTCTGCCGTCGGATCGGCCGCCCGCAACGATGACAGCGAACGACGCCGACGCGAGCGTACAACAGACGCAAAAAGTCGTAAATCTCCGTCAACGTCGCGACCGTGCTTCGCGGATTTTGCCCGTTCGACCGCTGATCGATCGCGACCGTCGGCTGCAACCCGAGCACCGCGTCGACGTCCGGACGCTCCAACTGATGAAGGAACTGACGGGAATAAATCGAAAGGCTCTCGATATACTGCCGTTGGCCTTCGGCGTAGATCGTGTCGAAAGCGAGCGAACTTTTTCCGCTTCCGCTCGGCCCGGTCAACGCGGTCAGCCGATTCCAGGGAATGTCGACGTCGACGTTTTTCAAATTGTGCGCCCGAGCGCCGACGACGCGAAGCGGCGGGTGAGCGGGATCAAAAACGGCGGCGTCTTTAACGGCGCCCCCGGTTTCGCCGACTTTACCGATCCGCGCGCCGGTTTCAGGACAAGCGTTTTCTTCTCGCGAGCGTTCCATTTGCGCCTCTTTTATTCTAACGCGTTCCGTCGAGCGCGCCGTTTGCGTCGTAAGACAAGGAAAAAGCGTCCGCTTCCGCTCGAACGTCGCCGACGCTCTAATTTCGTTTCTTCATTCAAACAAGGCAAAGAAAACGAGCCGCGCGACGCGTTTTTCGTCGCGCCGTTTTAACCGCTCGTTTTTCAAAAATCAAAAGCTCCGCCGCGACGCCGCTTCTCGATAAACCCGGTCGAACGGAACGCCCGCTTTTCGAGCCGCTTCGTCGACGTCGGCAAATTCCGGCGCGACGGTCAGCGTTTCGCCGTCGTTCGTCGAACCGATCTTAACGCGAACCGGGCCGAACGACGTTTCGACCGTCTCCCAACGCCGCGCCAACGAACGGCGCCGAACGGTCGTTTCGCGAACGCCGAACGTTCCGGACGTCCGAACGAACGCGTCGACGACCGCTTCGCGTTTGTCGGCGGCGACGAGCGCGCTCAATTTGCAAGCCGGGCGCCCCTTTTTCATAACGATCGGCGTCGTCCAAACGTCGAGCGCGCCGGCGTCGAAGAGGGCGGTCGCGACGGTCGCCAAACGCTCGCCGGTCGCGTCGTCGAGATTCGTCGCCAATTCGTAAAGCGTTTCGACGTTGTAACGCGCCTCCCAAGCGCCCGGATTTCCCGATTTTAACGATTTTTCCGTTTCTTCGACGTCGCCGCTCGTTTCGTAAATCGACGCTCGCAACAAATTGGGACGATTCTCCATTTTGCGCGTTCCGAACGCGTTGGCGGTCGCGACGATCCGGGCGCCGAACGGGATCGTTTTCTTTTCCCAAACGGCGAAAAGCGCGGCGGCGGTCGGCGTCAACATCTCGCAACGCTCGTTGTCGGACGACGTCGGAAGCCCGTAATTCCGCAACAAAATCGACGTCGCGGGCGCCGGAAGAGGATAGACGCCGTGCGCGCAACGGAACGTTCCTTCGCCGACCGGAAGCGGAGAAAGCGAAATCCCGTCGACGCCGAGCGCGTTCAAAGCAAGGACGCAACCGACCGTGTCGACCAACGAATCGACCGCGCCGACTTCGTGGAAATGCACCTCGTCGACCGGTTTCCGGTGCGCCTCGGCCTCGGCGACCGCGAGCGCTTCGAACGCGGCGGTCGCGTCGCGCTTCGTCTTTTCGTCGAGCGGCGACTCCGCGATCATTCGCCGAATCGACGCGAACGTCCGCCCGTGAACATGCGGATGCGAATGCTCGTCCCCGCCGGAATGCGGATGCGAATGCGAATGCTCGTCCCCGCTGGAATGCGGATGCGAATGCGAATGCTCGTCCCCGCCGGAATGCGAATGCGAATGCTCGTCCCCGCAGGAATGCGGATGCGAATGCGAATGCTCGTCCCCGCAGGAATGCGGATGCGAATGCGAATGCTCGTCGTCGCAGGAATGCGAACGTTCGGTCTCCGGCGGATCCAAATCGACCTTCAAGTAAACGCCGGTCGCGCCGAATTCCGATTTTTCGCCGACTCGCAGGCAAAACGGATCGGGAATCAAACGGCGTAATTCTCGTTCGATAAATTGCGGATCGACGCCCAAACCGACCAGCGCGCCCAAAATCATATCGCCCGACGCGCCGCCGACGCTGTCGAAACGCAAAATTTTCATCGTCGTCTTCCCTTTCCGTTTCGCTTGTTCAATTTCGGCGATTTAGGCAAAATTTACCGCCGACGCTCGACGTCATTTTTCGCCGTTCTTTTCGGAACGCTCCGTCGCAATCTTATCCAAAACGCTCCGGAACGCCTGTTCCATTTCGCCCTGTTTCGGGACGCCCCCGACCGCGACCAAATAAACGCCGACCGTTCCGTCGCGGTAAACGACGCCCTGCGTTCCAAACGCGCCGCCGTGTCCGAACGTTCGGTCGTCGACCGACAACCCGAAACCGTATTGAGCGTCGACCGCGTCGCCGGTCTGCTTCGACGTCATCGTCGCGACCGCCGCTTCGGAGAGGATCCGCTTCCCGTTGGCCGCGACGCCGCGCCCGGCCAACATTTGATAAAATTTAACGACGTCCGCCGCCGACGAAAAGAGCCCCCCTCCGCCCTCGGCGTAACGCGGCGAACCGTCGTCCAGCGACGGCGTTTGATTGAACCGGATCGGCTTCAAGCGCCCGGCTTCCGCGTCCCAACCGTAAGGCGTCGCCAAGCGCGCGAATTGGTCGGCGCTCGGATAAAACGTCGTGTCGGTCATTTCAAGCGGCGCGAAGATCCGTTCCTCGACGAATTCTTCGAACGGTTTTCCGACGACCGCTTCGACCGCCGCCTGCGCGACGTCGATCCCGAGATTCGAATACGAATAACGCGTTCCCGGCTCCGCGACCAGCGGCGTCATCGCGACCGTTTTCATCAAGCGCCGAACCGGAAGCGAATCGATCCCGTACGCCTCCTGGTAAGGGGTGATGAAGCGGAAACCGGCCGTATGGCTGAGCGCGCGCCGAAGCGTCGGCGACGTTTTCACCGGTCGAAGGAGCGTCGTTCCGTCCGCCTGCGGCTCCGCGACGACGAGGCCGCGCAGTTCCGGCAAATACGTCTCGACCGGCGCGTCGAGGTCGAGCTTGCCCTCGTCGACGCAGATCATCGTCGCCGCCGCGACGATCGCTTTCGTCTGCGACGCGATCCAGAAATGCGAGTCGACCCGCGCCGGGCGTTTCGCTTCGACGTCGGCCCAACCGATCGCTTCCGACGCCAGAATCTCGGTCGGAGACGCGACGACGACAACGGCGCCGGGCGCGTCCCCCGACTCGACGAACGGCGCCAACGCCTCCGCGAACGCCGTCGGTTCCGCCGCGCTCGCCTTCAAACCGCCGAAACCGGCGCCCCAAATCGCCGCCGTTAAAAGAGCCGCGCTCCGCAAAGCCCGCGCTCGCCGTCTCGTTGTCTTTTTCATTCCCGTCGTCCTTTATTTCGATTTTGCCATTAATACTATGGCGCTCGCGTCGAGCCGCCCGACTTTTCGTCGAACGCCGACGCCAAGAAACGCCAAAACGCCGACGACCGCCGACGCGACGCCGTAATCCGCGAAACGTCGAGCCGCCGTCGTCTTTATTTTAGCCGAACTCGCCGACAAAATCAACGAAAAATTTGCAAATCGCGCCCGATTCGGCGAAAAAACGTCTTTCGCCGAATCGAAGCGCCGCAAATTCCGCGTCAGTCGATGATTTTCTTGACCTGGAACTCGACGATGCCGCGAGCGCCGGCCTTTTTCAATTCCGGAATGAGCGCGCGAACCGCTTTTTTGTCGACGACCGTCATCACGTCGTACTCGTCGGAGTTCGCAAGCGGCATCACCGTCGGGGCGTCGAGCGCCGGAAGGATCGCAAGCGCGGCGTCGAGCTTGTCTTTCGGCACGTTCATCATCAGCCCCGTCTTGCTTTCGGCGTTGAGCGTCGCCTTGAGCATCAGGACGAGATCGTCGATCTTTTCCTTCTTCCAGGCGTCGGCGTAAGCGTTTTTATTGACGATGAAACGCGTCGTGCTTTGGAGGATCTCGTCGACGATGCGCAGATTGTTCGCGCGGAGCGAACTGCCGGTTTCGGTAACTTCGACGATGGCGTCGGCGAGTTTCGGCGGCTTCACTTCGGTCGCGCCCCAGCTGAACTCGACGTTCGCGGAAACGCCGTGTTTCGCCAAATAGGACTTCGTCAAGCCGACGGCTTCGGTCGCGATCGTTTTCCCTTCGAGATCCTTAACCGTTTGAACCGGCGAGCTTTCCGGAACGCAAAGCACCCAGCGAACCGGGCGGCGGCTGACCTTCGAGAAGGTCAGTTCGGCGATCTCGATCACGTCGGCGCCGGTTTCGACGATCCAGTCGTGCCCGGTGAGCCCGGCGTCGAGAACGCCGTTGGCGACGTAACGGGCCATTTCCTGCGCGCGAATGAGCATGCACTCGATTTCGTCGTCGTCGATCGACGGGAAATAGCTGCGCTTCTCGACCGAAATGTTGTACCCGCTGTTGCGGAAGAGCTCGACCGTCGCTTCTTGGAGACTGCCGGCCGGAATGCCGAGTTTCAACAATTTGTCGGACATTTGATTTCCTTCTTTTTTGTTCGTTATTCCAATTTTCAAAACCGACCGCGTTCGCCGACAAGCGCCGCCGTCCGCGCGGTCTCGTTTTTTTGCTATTTAGCGCGACGTCTTGCGTTAAAACGACGCCGCTAGCGTTCCGCCGCTCGTTCGCTTACTTCTTGTAAACTTCTTTCGGGTCGAAGACGCGTTCGCCGACGACGACGTAATCGTCGCCTTGGAGTTGGCGGAAGAAGCAGCTCGGGTAACCCTCGTGGCAAGCGGAGCCGCCGACCTGGTCGACCTTCAGGAGAAGCGTGTCGCAGTCGCAGTCGATATAGATCCCGTGCACTTTTTGAACGTTGCCGCTCTCTTCGCCTTTGCGCCACAGCTTGTTGCGGCTACGGCTGTAGTAAACGGCGTAACCGAGTTTCAGCGTTTCTTCGTAGCTTTCCTCGTTCATATACGCCATCATGAGGACTTCGCCGGTTTTATAATCTTGCGCGATCGCGGGAACGAGCCCGTCCCCTTTTTTGAAATTCGGACGGATCTTATCGTCGCAACGGCTGCAGGAATTGCTCATTTCTCTTTTCTTTCTTGCTGTTTGCACGTTTTGCGCCGACCGCCGCCCCGTTTAAACGAAACGAGCCGCCGACGCGTTCTTGAATAATCGGCGTTATCGACAAGCGACGCCCGACCGGCGCCGCCGTCAAAATCGTCAAACTCGGCGAGCTAAAGGGATCGGCCCGCCCGTTCGACGTTAATATCGGCAAAGTCGCCGCAAACGACGCGTCTTTCGTCGTCGACGCGCCGTTTGCGACCGTTCGTCGTTACCGTCGCGACGCGGCGACGGCTCGCAAGCGCTCGAGCGTCGCGACGTTGACGTCGCGTTGCGTTTTCAGCTCTTCGAGGGAAGCGCGTTCTTTTTCAACGACGCGGGCCGGCGCCTTCTCGGCGAAACCGCCGGAAAGCTTCGCTTCCTTCGACTTGATAAAGCCTTCGAGCTTCTCGACTTCCTTTTCCTTTTTCTTGATCTCCGTCGCGACGTCGATCAGCTCGGCGACGTCGACGTAAACCTCCATTCCCGGCGCGGCGGCGTTCGACGAAAGAACCGGCGTCTCGACGTCGGGGCCGAACCCGGTCGCGACGGCCCCGGCCATCGAGCGGAAATAATCCTTCATCGGGTCGAGGAGCGCGGCGATCTCGGCGTCGCACTTGACGGCGAACTTCACTTCGGTCTTCGGCGGGACGTTTTGGCGGGCACGAGCTTCGCGAACGCAACGCAACGCCTCCTGGAACTGCGCGAAACGGGCTTCGATCTCCGGATCGATCGCCGATTCGTCGGCGACCGGCCAAGGCGCGATCGAGACGCTTTCGGTCGCTTGCGTCGGGACGGCGCCGCGAACCGGGGCGAAATCGGCCAAACGTCGCCAAACCTCTTCGGTAACGAACGGCGCGATCGGGTGCAGAAGCCGCAAAAGCGAATCCAACACCGTCAGCAACACGTTTTGCGCCAAATTCCGACGCGCCGGGTCGAAAAGGCGCGACTTCGAGATCTCGACGTAAAAACTGCAGAACTCGTCCCAAGCGAAATCGTGCAGAGCGCGGGCGGCGTCCGAATATTTGAACCGTTCGAGCGATTCCGTAACGCGTTTCGTAACGCTCGCCAAACGGCTCAGGATCCAGCGGTCTTCGACGAGAAGCTCGCTCGCCTCGAGCGCTTTCGGCTCGAAACCCTCCAAATTAATCATGACGAAGCGCGACGCGTTCCACAGTTTGTTGCAGAAATTGCGCGCGACTTCGAAGCGTTCGCCGACGACCGGGCCGAGCGGAAGCGCTTTGTCTTCCGGGGTTTCGGCCCATTGCGTCGAAAACGCTTTCTTGCATTTCGGGCAGTCGATCCGCGGCAGCGTGCGGTTTTTCTTCGTTTGCTCGACCGTCGCGCCGCAATGCGGGCACTCGAAATCCAGCGACAAACGAACGTCCTGGCTGTCGGTCGTCAAAAACGCCAAAGCGAAACGCAACGCGTCGGCGCCGAACTTCTCCATCACCGCGACGGGGTCGACGCCGTTCCCCTTCGACTTCGACATCCCTTCGCCGTATTTGTCCAAAATTTTCGGGTGAATGAAGACCGTTTCGAACGGTTTTTTCCCGACGTTGAAGTAGCCGGCCAAAACCATTCGCGCCACCCAGAGGCTGATGATGTCGCGGCTGGTGATCAGGACGCTCGTCGGGTAATAATAGTCGAGTTCCGCCGTTTTTTCCGGCCACCCCAAAGTCGAGTGCGGCCAAAGCGCCGAGCTGAACCACGTGTCGAGCACGTCTTCTTCGCGGACGAGCTTGCGTCCCGGGATCGCGTCTTCGGCCAGATCTTCCGTTTGCGAACAAACGAGCTGACCGCCGGTCGCTTCGTCCGGACGCCACGCTACGTCGGAACGCCCGGCGAACGCGGCTTCGAGTTCGGCTTCCGTCGCGTCGGAGTACCAGATCGGAATGCGGTGTCCCCACCAAAGTTGGCGCCCGATCGGCCAGTCGCGCTTTTCGGAGAGCCAATCGAGATAGCCCTTGGCGTAACGCTCCGGCTTGATTTTGACCTCGCCGTTTTGAACCGCGTCCATCGCCGTTTGCGCCAGATCGGCCATTTTCACGAACCATTGGTCGTTCAAATACGGCTCGATGGCGGTCTTCGAGCGGTCGGACGTCGCGATTTCGATCGTTCGATCCTCGACTTTCACGAGAACGCCGAGCGCCTCCAAGTCGGCCAGGACGGCTTGCCGCGCCTTTTTGACTTCGAGCCCCCGATACTTCCCGGCGTTTTCGTTGTACGTGCCGTCGCGATTCAGGAGGTTGATCGCGGGCAAATGCTGCCGTTTCCCGACTTCGTAGTCGTTCGGGTCGTGCGCCGGCGTGATCTTAACGCACCCGGTTCCCTTTTCCGGCTTCGCCCAAACGTCGGCGACGAGCGGAATTTCGCGATTTTGGAGCGGCAAAACGACCTTGCGCCCGGCTTTCGCCATTTCGGCCAATTTCGTCAAGCGCGGCAACGCCTCGACGCGGCGCTGAAGCAGATCGTCGAGTTCCGCCTGCGTTTCGGCTTTTTCGCGTTCCGGGCAGTCGGCCAACTTGGCGCGCAACTCCCTCTCGACGCGGTCGAATTCCGCCGCCGGATCGGGGTGAACCGCGACCGCGACGTCGCCGAGCATCGTTTCCGGGCGCGTCGTGGCGACCGTAACGAACTCCGGCTCGCCCTCCCGCGGGTCGACGACCGGGTAGTTCAGGTACCAAAAATGCCCGGCGATCGGCTCGTGGAAAACTTCGTCGTCGCTGACCGCCGTTTGGAGCGCGACGTCCCAGTTGACAAGACGTTTTCCGCGGTAAACCAGTCCGTCGACGAACAGCTTATAGAAGAAGTGGCGCACCGCCTTCGCGCAAACGTCGTCGAGCGTGAAACGTTGACGGCGCCAGTCGCAACTGCAGCCGAGCGCTTTGATCTGCCCGACGATGCGGCGTTGATACTGGTCTTTCCAGTCCCAGATCCGTTGAACCAACGCCTCGCGGCCGAGATCCCAACGCGTTTTTCCCTCCTGTTCGAGAAGACGGCGCTCGACGACCGCTTGCGTCGCGATCCCGGCGTGGTCGACGCCCGGAACCCACAGCGTTTCGTAACCCTGCATCCGCTTCATGCGCACCAACGCGTCTTGAAGCGTGTCGTTCAGCGCGTGCCCCATATGCAGCGCGCCGGTAACGTTCGGCGGCGGAATAACGACCGTAAACGGTTTTTTGTCCTTATTGACGTCGCTGTTAAAGAAGCCCTTTTCTTCCCAAAACGCCGTTTGACGCTCTTGCGCGGCCTGGTGGTCGTATTGCTTCGGGAGATCGTCGATCAACTGTTCTTGATTTGTCATAACGCTGAAAAACTATGTCGGTTGCGCGGATTTTTTCGCCGTCGGCGCCGCCGTCCCCGAAACGGTCGAGCCGACGCCGTCCGAAAAAACGGCGCGAACGGTAAAAACGTAGATAGAAACGCTGAACGCGCAAAATCGGTTCAACCCTATTCTACGCTTTTCCCGCTCCAAGGAAAGCCCCCCCGGCCGCCGACGCCCCCGTTTTCTCCGAATTAACCGGAAGCGAACCCCGACGAAGGCCCGTCAAACGCTGCGACCGATTTTATCGTTAAAATCCGAAACGCCGGCGCCGTTGTTTCATCCCGTCCTTTTCCCCTATTTCTCCAAACTGCGTCTTGTTATCGACGCCGTTTTCAAAATAATCAAACAAGCCCCGTTATTCGATCTCGACCGGCGCCAACACCGCCGCGTCCTCCGGCGCTCCGGCCCATATCGGCGGCGACGCTTTCTTCGCAATCCAACCCGCGTGAACGAGCCGACCGGCGATCTTGCCGTCGGAATCGAGCGCCGACGAACGCCCCAAAACGCGAACGCGCGCCGGATTTTTCGCCGTCTCGCCGTCGATCTCGACCGCCGTCCCCTCTTCGGCGCTTAAAATCGAGCGAATTTCAAAAAATCGCTCCAACGCCGCCGCGCAACGGTCGCGAACGTTCCGCGCCGCCGCCCCGACCGCCGCGTCGTCGACCCCGTCGAGCGGCTCCTTAACAAAGTCGACGAACCGGGCCTCCCGCTGCAAAGCCGCCAACAACGCCAACGCCGCCGTCGCGCCGGAATCGCCCCGCCGAACGGCCGCCGCCGAAGCCTTTTCCCCCGCGCTCTCCCCGGTCGAGCCCGCCGCTGGAGCCGGAAGCGCTCCGCCCTTCGACGTCGGGCCGCCGCTCAACGCCTCCGCGATCCGCTCCGCCGTTCCGTCGTTTCTAAGCGACGCAAAAAAAGCCTTTACAGCCAACCCCAGCCCCATCGAACCGCCTCCTTCGTTAAGTGAAAACGCTTTTGATTTCTTGAAAACAGCGCCGTTAAACAAATTTTCAAACGCCGCCCGCCGCGCCCCTTTTTCGTCGGATCGACCCGAACGCGCCCCTATTTTATATAACTTTTGAGCGAAAAAACAATATGCCCGCCGATTTTTCGCCGATAAAGAACGAAATATCCGGCGAGAAAATGAAAAAAAATGGAAATCTTGCCTTTTTACCCGTTTTACAATCGCGTTTCATCCGTTATAATTGTAGGAAAGCGGGCGGCGGACGCGCCGTCGGTTTTCACTTCACGCAAAACGCCCTCGCCGGTCGTTTCCTCAGCGTTTCCGCGACGCGAGCGCGGTTCGACCCGAGCGTTTTTCGATCCGTCCTTATTTTTAGCGTTTTTTCGCTAGAAAGGTTGTTCCATGAATCGTCGTTCCTTCCTGCAAGCCGGTCTCGGCGCCGTCGCCGTCGCCTCCTTCGCCCCGTCGTCCCTCTTCGCCGCGTACAAAAAAGGCGAAAAACGCATCCCGATCGCGTTGCAACTCTACTCGCTCCGCGACGTCGCCGGCCAGGACGTCCCGGGCGCGCTGAAAAAAGTCGCCGAAATGGGATACGAAGGCGTCGAATTCGCCGGTTATTACGGTTTTGAGAATAACCCGAAAGAGTTGCGCAAAATGCTCGACGACGTCGGGCTCAAAGCGACCAGCACGCACATCGGCTTCGGCGCGATCCAGGGCGACGCCCTCAAGAAAAGCGCGGAAATCGCCCACGCCCTCGGCTTCAACAAACTGATCGTCCCGGGCGGCCTCGAAGGTCGCATTCGCGAAAGCCGCGAATCGAATAAAAAAGTCGCCGAAGAAATGAGCAAGTGCGCCGAAGAAGCCGCGAAACTCGACTGCCTCGTCGGTTTCCACGGCCACACGGGCGACTTCCTCTACATCAACGACACGGAAGAATCCGCCTGGACGACGTTCTTCAACAACTGCGATCCGCGCGTCATCGCCCAAGTCGACGTCGGGTGGGCGAACAACGCCATGCGCAAACACGGGATCAAACTGAGCCCGGCCGAAACGATCGCCGCCCTCCCGGGCCGCGGCAAGTGCATCCACATCAAATCGAACGGCGACGTCAACGGTTGCGCGGTCGCCGACTCCGACGACACGGTCGATTGGGCTTCCGTTCTCGACGCTTGCCGTGAAAAAGGCGGCACCGAATGGTTCGTCGTCGAACAGGAACAATTCAAAGTCAATCCTTGGGAATCCGTCAAAGATTGCCTCGCCAACCTCAAGAAAATCGGTTGGTGATTCGCGACCGAGCCGACGTTTTTCGCGTCGAACCGCCGCTTTGACCGCTGAAAAATCTGCGAACGCCCCGAACGTTTGTAAATTTTTACGGTCAGGCAAAGTTTAACGCGAAAACGTCGAATCGCCGTTCCCTTTAACTCGCCGTTTTGTCGGCGCGGTCGAACGTTGTTCCCCGCCGCAAAACGACGAGTCCGGGGGCGTTGTCGCCTTGTCGCGACCGTTTGCGCGAAGATCGTCGCTTCCCGCTTCCTTCCGCCTTCGAACGCCGCCGTCGTTTGAGGAAACTCGACGAAGAGTTTTCGATTCGCTAAAAATCGTTTTCGGTCGCGGACAGATCGCGAAGCTTGCGGCGACGAGACGTTTTATCGCGCCGTTGCGAAGACGATCCGCGATCGCGGCGCCGACAAAGTTTGCGAGATTTTCCGACTTTGCGACCGACGTTCGCCCCGCGCCGGGAACGTTCCCGCCGTCGTCGCGTTTCCGCTTTCGGGTCGAAATTTTGGACGTCGGCGCCGTTTTTGAGCGGTTCGCGCCTTTCGCTCGGCTTTTTTGCGCGTCGAGCGTTCGAGTCGCGTTCCGTTCGATCGACGTTTTTTGTCGGAGGTTTCCCGTGTCGCGTCGTTTTTTTTCCGTTCGGTCGGCGGTCGTTTCGGCGTCCGTTTTCGCGTTCCTCGTCGTTGCGCTCGGCGACGTCCGCGTCGCGTCGGCGGCGGTTCGTCTTCCCCGCGTTTTCGGTTCGGGAATGGTGTTGCAACGCGACGCGAGGATCCCGGTTTGGGGTTGGGGCGCCGTCGGCGAAAAGATAACGGTTGAGATCGCCGGCGAGAAAAAAACGACGACGGTCGGCGACAACGGGCGTTGGCGCGTCGATTTGTCGCCAAAATCGGCGGGCGGCCCGTTCGAATTAAAGATTTCCGCAACAAATAACATCGTTTTCAACGACGTTTTGTTCGGCGACGTTTGGATCTGCGCGGGCCAATCGAACATGGGCTTTTCTTTGCGCCGAGCGCGGGACGCCGACGCCGAAATCGCGACGGCGAGTTATCCGAATCTGCGGTTTTTAACGATTCCGGCGAAAAGCGCGACGGAACCGCAAACCGATTTTGACGCTCGTTGGGAAACGTGTTCGCCGAAAACGGCGGGCGATTTTTCGGCGGTCGCTTACTTTTTTGCGCGTCGTCTCCGCGAAACGATTCAAGTTCCGGTCGGTTTGGTCGAAGTCGCCTGGGGCGGCGCTTCTTGCGAAGCTTGGATCGAACCGCGTCTCCTTCTCGAACATCCGGAGCTTTCCGGGCTCGCGTCGCCGACTCGCTTAGAAAAAACGCCCGAAAATCAACGAGCCGGCGCTCTTCGCGACGGAATGCTCGCGCCGTTGCGTCCGTTGGCGATCAAAGGCGTCGTTTGGTATCAAGGCGAGGCGAACGCCGGGCGCGCTTGGCAATATCGGCTCCTTCTTCCTCTGCTGATCGAAAGTTGGCGCCAGGATTGGGAACAGGGCGATTTTCCGTTCTATTTTGTCCAACTTGCCAATTTTATGGCGCCGCGTCCGAATCCGGGCAACAGCTCCTGGGCGGAGTTGCGGGAAGCGCAAAGTCTGACGGCGCGCCAACTTAGAAACGTCGGCGTCGCGGTTGCGATCGACGTCGGCGAAACGGCGAACTTTCATCCGAAAGACAAGAAACCGGTCGGCGAACGGCTCGCTCTTTTGGCGTTGGCGCGAACTTACGGCGTCGACGTCGTTTGCGCCGGGCCGGAGTTTCGCTCGATGAAAATCGACGGAAATCGCGTCGTTTTGGCGTTCGACAACGTCGACGGCGGGCTGAAAATCGGGGCGAACGCCCAATGCGACGACGCTGAGTTGCGCGGGTTCGCCGTCGCGGGCGCCGACCGCAAATTCCATTGGGCGCAAGCGACGATCGAAGGCGAAACGGTCGTCGTCTCCGCGCCGGAGGTTCCGCGGCCGGTCGCCGTTCGTTACGCTTGGGCCGACAACCCGATTTGCAACCTGACGAACGGCGCCGGGTTGCCGGCTTCGCCCTTCCGTTCCGATGTTTGGCCCGGCGTTACCGTCGACGCCCGTTAAAGAGCGGCGATTTTAACGATTTTACCGCGCGACAAAATCCAATTTTCCAAAGGCGATTCAATAAATGCGACGCGTTTCTTATTTTCGCAAACGTTTTCAACGCAAGTTTCGCGCCGTTTTGTTCGGCGTCGCGCTCGTCGCGGGGCCTTTTTCCGCGTCGCCGCTTTTCGCCGCCGGGCCGAACGACGATCCCGTCGAAAATCGCCTTTTCGAACCGGTTTCGGCGACGTTCGACGGCTCGTCTCTCGCGGCGATTTTAGATCGGTATTCCGAATTTTACCATTTTGCCTATTTTATCGACCGCCGAGTCGACCCGTCGACGCCGATCGCGGGTTCTTTCGTCGACGAACCGTTCATCGACGCGTTGCGCAAAATATTAAACGAAGCGGATTTAAGTTTTTGCGTTTTGAACGGCTCAGTTCTTTGCGTCGTCCCGAACGACGCGGCGGGCGAACTTCTCCTCCTTTGGGCGCTTCGTCGAGAAGCGGCGACGGAGCTCCCGCGGAACGTCGCCGACCGTTTGACCGCGACGATCGATTTCGCCGTCGGAGATTTCGCCGAGCCGACCGCGACGTTCGAGCGACTGGCGAGCCGTTCGCGACTAAAATTCGTCGGGTTCGAGAAAACGCCGTTCGATCGTTGGCGCGCGACTAAATTTAACAACGTCGTCGTTTCCGATTTAACGACGCTTCTCCTTTTCGGTTTCGGCGTCGATTATCGTTACGACGCGGCGGAAAAGGCGTTGCGTCCGGCGACGCTCGACCGTTCGCGGCAGGTAGAGCGCGTTTACCCGGAAGAAGACGCCGCAAAATTGTCAAAATCGGAATATCCGAACTGTCGATTTGAAGCGGCGCGGCTCGACGGCGCCAACGCGATTCGGGTTTCGGGGCCGTTCGACGCGGTCGCCAAGGCCGAATACGCCGTTTCATTAATCAAACGCGACCGTTGGATCGCCGAAGCGCGTCAGAACGCCGAACGTCGAGCCGCGCGGACGACCGCCGACGGAAAATCAACGAAAAAACAAAATTCAAACGCGACCGGCGGCAAGCGAAAAATCGTTTCCGGCTCGATCAAAAACAAGACGTTGCGCGACGTGTTCGCCTTCCTCAAAACGAACGTCGGGCTCGAATGTTCGCTCGCCCCGTCCGCGACCGCCGCCGGATTAAGCCTTTCGACCCGGGTCAGTTGCGAATTTAACAACGCCGACGCGTCGAAAATCGCCGCGATCCTGGCCGCCGAACTCGACGCCAAGTTTGAAATCGCCGCCGACCGCGTCGTTTTCTCGAAATGACGCTCCCCTTTTTTGCGTTTTCCCGTTTGCGCCGCCGCTCCGTTCGTTCGTTTCGGGTCGGTTGGCCGCGCAAAATTAGCCAAAACTAATCTTCGTCCGTCCAAAAAGGCGCGAGTTCCCCCGCGCCTTTTCGTCGCCGATTTCAAGCCGTCGCAACCGGTTTAACCGACAAAATCGTTCGTTTTATCGAGTAAACCCCGGCTCGCGATCCGGCCCGGCTTGCGAATAATCGAACGGCACGAACCCGATTTTTTCGGCGGGCGATCCCGGTTTCAAGCGGAAATCGTTCGCGTCCGGGTCGACGAATTTCGGATCGGCGACGAGTCCGCCGGCGTCTTGCCCGCTTTCCCGCGCCCAGGCGTCCCGCGTCTTTCCGGCGAACGTCGCCTCGCCGCCCGCGTTGAACCAAAGGTTCGAGCGGTACTCGGCCTTCGCCTTGTCGGCGTTGTATCCGAACGCGACGCCGTCCTTCCAATAAACGACGTTGCGCTCAAAAACGATCGAAAGATGCGGCTCGATTCGGGTGATCGCGACCTGATGCGCGGGGCCGCCCTTGGCCGGGTTCGCCTTGCTCCGCGCTAAAATATTGTTGCGAACGACGTTATTCTTCCCGTAATGCTGATGAAAGGAACCGTCCATACAATCGTAAACGAGGTTGTTTTCGAACAAAATCCCCTCGCTTCCCTCGTCCGGGTAAAGCCCCCAACCTCCGTAACCGTAAGACTCGACGTCGAAAATCACGTTGTTGCAGACGCGCGACCCGGTTTGCGTCCCAAGCGTGTACACGCCGCCCATGTCGGCGAGTTTCCCCTGCCCGATCTTGTGGATCCGGTTAAATTCGATCCGATTTCGGAACGCGCGCCCGCCGTCGTACCCCCAAACCCAACCGACCGAAACGCCGGTGTAATAAAAATCGGAAATATCGTTGTGCAAAATCGCGATTTCCTCCGTATTTTGCCCAACCCATACGGCCGTCGCCGACGCGTGAAAGCGCCCGCCTTGCGCAATCCAACAATTTTCAACGACGTTGCGAACGTCCAAATTCCCGCCGCCGACGCGAACGCCGCCCGCGCCCAAGTCGTAAAGGTCGGAATTTCGCAACGCGCAGTCGGAGCAGTTTTTGAACCAAAGGCCGTATTCGCCGACATGCGCAACCTTACAACCGTCAAAAACGATATTTTCGGCGTCGTTTACCGTCAACACCGCCCGCGTGAAAAACGCCGACTGCGCCGGTTCGAACTGCGACGGGCCCGGTTTCGACAAATCGCCGGTAATCGCGACGTCGAGCCCCGCCGGCCGCATATGTTCGTCGAGACGCGGCGAATCGGTATAAGCGAAACTAATATTATCGAAGCGGACGTCGGCGACTTTCTTATTTTGCGTCCCGGCGACGATCAAAAGTCGGCTCAATCCCGCGACCGGCGCGACAAAACGGGTCGCGTCGAGCGTTTCGCCGTCGAGCGGTCGATAATAAACGGCGTTTTCGGCGCCCGCGTAAAACCATTCGCCCGGCGCGTCGAACGCCGTTCGCAAATTTTCGAGATAATATAACGACGAATCGCGCCAGGGATTCCAGGATTTCATCGCCCCGCCGCGAGCGAGCAAGGCGTTCCGCTCCGGCGCGAACCCGAGCAAAACGCGCCGCGTCGTATCCCAATGATGGTGAACGACAAACTGGGCGAAGCGCAATTCCGCCGCCGGAATTTCGGGCAGCCGCAACGAATCGAGATCGCCCGGTTTCGCCCGCAACTCCTGCGGCGTCGAGTCGGTCGGCGCGCGTCGAGTCGCCGGATCCATCGGCGATTCTTCCCAAACCGAGGCCGGGCGCAGGAAGTCGCCGCCGTTCGGGAAACGGGCGCGAGTCGCTCGACGTTCCGCAACGAAAAGCTGTTCGAAATAGATCGGTTCGCCGTCGATCTTCGGAAGTTCGGCCCGCCAAACTTCGCCGTCCGAGTTCGGGAACGCGCTCTTTTCGGCGTTCGTCGCCGGACGCCAACCGCCGATTTCGCGGCCGCCGAAGACGGTCGTCTTCCCGGGAACGCCGACGAAACGCGTCTTGGAATCGCGGGCGTCGAGTTCGAACGGAGCGGTTCGCCGAAACTCTCCTTCGCCGAGTCGGATTTGATAAACGCCGTCGACGCTCGACTTAGCGTTTTCCGTTCGAGCGTTCCGAACCGCGTCGCGAGCCCGCTCCAACGTCGCGAAAGGAGCGTTTTCCGTCCCGTCGTTCGAGTCGTTCCCGTTCGGCGAAACGAAAAATTCGCCGACGATCCCCGGCGTCTTCGCCGACGCCGTCCCGACAAACGACGCGTTTTCGCTCGCCGTCGCGCCGAAAAGCGTCCCAATAAACGCCGCGTTTAACAAAATTTGTCGCATTTTACGCATAACGTTCCCTTTCACGTCGCAAAAAAACTTAAAAACGCTTAAATTCGATAAAATCGCTCCCAAGCGGCCGGTCGCGGAACGCTCGCGCCCCTCGCCCGGCGATAAAAATTAAGACGCGGCGCCGTTTATTCAAACCGAAATCGATTTCACACGCCGCTTTTCAATTAAAACGCCAAACGCCTAAAAGTCGCCGAAACCGAACCCTTCGCGTCGCCGCTCGTTCGGCTCGACGTTTTTAACGAATTTGCCGATTTTACGCCCGTTCGGCTCGTTTCAGTCCCACTTTTGCGCTTCAAAAAGGCGTTGAACGTACTTCGAAAGAATATCCGTTTCGATATTCACTTTATCGCCGATCCGCCGCGACCCGAGCGTCGTTTCGGCCAAAGTAAACGGGATCAGCGCGACGCTAAACAGCTCCGGCTCGCAACGCACCAACGTCAAACTGACGCCGTCGACCGCGACCGACCCCTTCGACGCCATATTTTTCGCCAAATCTTTCGGAATGCGGAAGTAATAATCCGCGCACTCGCCGTCATGATCGTCAATTTTTACCAATTCGGCCAACCCGTCGACGTGCCCGCTGACGAAATGCCCGCCGAGCCGAGCGTTCGCGGCCAACGCCCGCTCCAAATTGACCGGCGATCCTTCGACCAAAGCGCCGAGATTCGTTCGCGCCAAAGTCTCCGGCACCGCTTGGAACGTCAGCGTCGTCGCCGTTTTCGCAACGACCGTCAAACAGCAGCCGTTAACCGCGACGCTGTCCGAAACCTCGACGCCGTCCGTAATTTTGGGCGCTTCGATCTCAAGCGAACAAATCGGCCCTTCGACGACGATCCGCGCGACCTTCCCCAACGTTTCGACAATTCCCGAAAACATTTTTCGACCTCTTCTCCCCGAGCGCGTTCGCGGCGCTCTTTCGTTAAAATTTCTTCCCAAGTCGGCCGTCGCGGCGTTTTATCGCCCCAACGCGACGCCCGGCGCCGCCGACTCCCGGTCGAGCCGACCGTTCCAAACGTCCGCGGCGTCTCGACGTCGTCCGCGAACTTCCTTCCGCGCTTGATTATATCATATTTCATAAAATCGCCAAGTTTCCAAGTGAAAAATCATAATTTGCCTTTTTTTGGTTTGCGCTCATTTTTCTATCTTGACAAAATCAATTGTTCGAAGATAATCGGAAGAGTATCGTCAAAACGCCGTTTTTTTTAAATTCGCGCTCAAAACATTGTATTTCGGACTAAATTCGAAAAAAAGCGAAACGTTTCCGATGTTTTGCCGCGTTTTTTTCGGCTGTTTTTTGTACCGTTAATCAAAAAAAAAAAAAATAACCTTTCTCTCGCCGAATTTCAGAGTCGCGCCTCGCGTTTACCCCGCTTTAACGTCCGCGCGACGTCGAAAAACGGAGAGTGTTTTGTTTTAGCGCAACCGTATTCAACCGCCCATGTCGAATCAACCGAACAAGAAAAGGTCGCCCAAAGTTCGTCCGACTCGCGGCGTCGACGCTTGCCTTTTCGCCGCGGCCAAGACGGGCGCTCTCGCTCAAGCGCGCAGTTTGGTGAGACGCGGCGCCAACGTCGAGGCGTCGAATCGCAAGCGCGAAACGCCGTTGCATTGCGCGGCTCGCAGCGGAAATCTTGCGTTGGTTCGCTATTTTATCCAGATGGGCGCGGATCTCGCCGCTCAAACTTTTAAAGGCGCGTCGGTGTTGCGTTTCGCGACGCAATCGAAGAACCGGAAGCTCGTTCGTTGGCTGTTGGAAGAAAAAGGAGCGACTTTTGCGAGCGCCGACGATTTGAAGGGCGGTCTTTTCGGCGCGATCGGCAAGGGCGATTACCGGATGGCGCGGCTTTTGGTCGAACAGGGCGCCGACGTTCGCTCGCTCGGTTGGCAATCGCAAACGACGTTGCACGTCGCGGCGCGTTCGGGCGCGCTTCCCGCCGTCGTTTGGCTCGTCGAACAGGAAGGGCTCGCGCTCGACGTCGCGGACGACCAGGGCAAAACGCCG
Source organism: uncultured Planctomycetaceae bacterium (assembly GCA_964539525.1). Lineage (GTDB taxonomy): Bacteria > Planctomycetota > Planctomycetia > Pirellulales > Thermoguttaceae > RUG369. The sequence continues at coordinate 115,019 of CAZIJJ010000010.1, forward strand.
CTCGACCTCGCGGCGACGGCCGAAATCGCCGAATATTTGAGGTTGCGTTTCGCAGGCGAGCTGGATTCCCCGCTTTAAGCTCTTTTCGACTCGGCGTCGGGCCCCCCCGGAGACGATCGTCGGCGTTCGTCGGCGTCCGTTCCGGGCGACGTTTCGCGCAACCAGTCGGCGAACGCGAAATAGTCGTCGCAATAGACGTCCGCAATTTGCCTAATCGTTTCTTTCCGCCTATTTTCCGTCGGGTCGTAGATCGCGACGACGAAATACCCGGCTCGTTTCGCGGTCTCGACGGCGTGCAACGCGTCTTCGACGACGATCGTTTCGTCGAGCGGCGTTCCCAAAAATTCTCGGGCGACGTCGTACACTTTCGCCGACTCCGCCTTTCCGACGCGGATTCCCGGGTCTTTGCAGGAAAACAGCGCGCCGAAAAAGTCGAGCGCGTCGTTGCGCCGAAGTCCCGCGGTCGCAAGTTCCGCCGAAGTCGCGGTCGCGATCGCCGTTCGAACGCCCCGTTCCCGCAAAAGCCGGAGCGATTCGCGCGCGCCCGGTTTCAACGCCGCCTCTTCGTTGTAAAGCCTTATAAGACGGGACTTCATCGTTTCGACGATATCCGCCAACTCGATTTTCAGCCCGTATTCGCTCCGAAAAAATTCCGCGCTTTGCCGAAGGCTCATCGTCGAAAGCCGTTCGGTCAACTCGGGCCCCGCCTCGACGCCGCGACTTCGCAAATATTCGAGCCCGAGCGCGTTCCATTGCGTCATCGTGTCGAGAAGCGTTCCGTCGAGGTCAAAAATCGCCCCGCTTAATCGTTTCAACCGTTCCAATCCGTTTCCTCGCATCGTCTTCGCTCTTTTACGCTCGTCGCGCGTCTTTTCTCAACCGCTTTAATCGCGCCGTTTTCCTTATTTTCGCAATTTCAAAATCTTCAGCAAACTCAATGTTTTCGATAAATTCGCCGCGACCGTTCAAATTTCCGCAAACCGCCGCGTCCGCCGTTCGAGTTCCCGCGTCGCCGCCTCGACGTCGTCGTTTCCGAAGATCGCCGAAACGACCGCGACGCCGGCGATCCCCGTCCCCGCAAGCCGGTCGATCTCGCCCGGGCCGATCCCGCCGATCGCGACGACCGGAACCGGAACCGCCTTGCAGATCGCCCGCAACGTTTCGAGCGAAACGGCGTCCGCGTCCGCCTTCGTCGCCGTCGGAAAGACCGCGCCGACGCCGAGATAATCCGCGCCGTTTTCAACCGCAAGTCGAGCGTCCTCAATCGTTTGCGCCGAGACGCCGAGAATCCGCTCCGCCCCGAGTCGCCGTCGCGCTTCCCCCGCTTCCAAGTCGCGTTGACCGACGTGCAGCCCGTCCGCGTCGCATCCGAGCGCGACTTCAAGCGAATCGTCGATCGTCAACGGAACGCCGAACCGCTCGCAAAGCCGCTTGACCGCGACAGCCTCGCGGAGAAACTCGTCGGCGCTCAAATTTTTCTCGCGGAGCTGCACGATCGTCGCGCCGCCGCGGAGCGCCGCCTCGATTTGCGCTTCCAAACCGCGAACGGCCGCCTCGCCGGTTCGTTCGCCGAGCCAAGCCCGGTCGGTAACGGCGTAAAGTCGCAACGCTCGCCGCAACGCCGCCGGGTCAAACCGTTTTTTCGCCGTCAAATTTTCGCTCATCGCCCCTTTCCTCATTTTTCCCGTTTAGCCCATTCGTCCCTTTTTCTCGTTTTGCGCGTTCAACGACCGGCGAAAACCTCCGCTTCAACGCGCAAAAGTTCGGCGAAACGCTCCGGTTCCGTCGTCGACGCCGCGTCGATCGTCGCCGTTCGAAAAGTCGCTGTTCCGGCGCCGCGCTCCCGAGCGAAACGCTCCGCGATCTCGCCGCAGACGCCGACGACCGCCGTCGCCGAAACGGCCGCTTCCCAAATCCGCCCCGGATTCGCCGCGACGCAGGCGCCGAGAACCGCCGTCGACGCGCACCCGGCCCCGGTGATCCGCGCCGCCCAAGGAGAACCGTTCCGAACCGTCGCGAACCGCCGCTCGTCGACGACCAAATCGAGCGCCCCGGAAGCGACGACCGTCGTTCGCGCCGCCGCCGCAAACTCGCGCAAGCGTTCGGCGACCGCTCGACGATTCGTTTCCGAAACCGCGTCCGCGACCGCCGCGTCGACGCCGCGCGTCGAACCGGTTCCAAAAGCCAACGCGGCGATTTCGGAAACGTTCCCCCGAATCGCGGCGAAACGAATTTCGCGCATTAATCGAAGCGCCGTCTCCGTTCGCAAACTCGACGCTCCGGCGCCGACCGGATCGAGAACCGCCGGAATCCCGAGTTCGTTCGCTCGTCGCCCGGCCGCGAACATCGCCGGAATCGTCGAACGGTTCAGCGTCCCAATATTAATAACGAGCCCCGACGCAAGCCCGACGATCTCCTCGACTTCCCCCGGGTCGTCCGCCATGACGGGCGACGCCCCGAACGCCAATAAAACGTTCGCGCAATCATTCACCGTTACATAATTCGTTATACAATGCGTCAACGGCGCGGCGCGACGCAAATTCCGCAACGTCTCGACGACCGTCGAGGGCGAAAAAATCTGTTCGTTCGTCATATTTCCCGCAATCTTTCCATTTTATCGAGAACGTCGTTCCCTTCGCGACGCAAAACGCCGCCGAGCGGTTCCCCAACCGCGTCGACGGCGCAAAAATCGCTTCCCAACTCAAGTCGAACGACGTTATTCGGCGCTCTTCGCGGCCTCGAAAGCGGCGCGAAGTTCCTCGAGCGTCCGAACAGCGCCTTCCGGATAACGCTCGCAATTCGGCCCGAACGGAAGCATCGCCTCCATCGGCTCGATCGTAACTTTCGACTCGTCGACGCGGCTCAAATCAAGCCCCAACTCCTTGGCGAAGAAGGGATAAAGCGCGCCGCGATTCGTCTTTCCGTACCCGTGCGGCTCGTCGAAAATCTCGTATTCGACGCGATCGGCGGCGCCGTAAAGCGCGTAAATCGACCGCAGGAACGGATACTCTACCGTCGGAGTATTCTTCGTCCAATCCTGCTCCGACGCGATCAGTTTTTGCGGTCGCGGCGCGAAAACGGCGGCGACTTCGACGTTCGACGCGCCGCCGATCCGCGAGTGAAACGGCGTTCCGCTTTCGCAGGGGCAACCGCCGTAAAAGTGCGCCGAAACCATTGCCGTCGGCGCGGAAACGGAGATCCGGTCGTCGAGCGCCGCCGCGTAAAACGTTTGCGAACCGCCGCCCGACTCGCCGGTAATCCCGATCCGACTCGCGTCGACGCCGTCAAGGCTCGTCAAATAATCGATCGCGCGCATCGTCGACCACGTTTGGATCCCGCCGGCGATCGGATCGCGGTGCGCTTCGATCCCCAAAGGCGAATCGCCGACCCAACCGAGCATTCCGTGCGCGAAAACGACGGCGCCCATGCGGGCCAACGTCGCGGCGCGATACTGCTGATCGGCGTCGAAACGCCCCCGCTCGCCGTGCCCGTGCGTCGAAACGACCAACGGAAACGGCCCGTTCCCTTCGGTTGGACGGAAAAGCGTTCCGCAAACCCAATATTTCGGAAAAATTTCAAGCGCGACGTTCGTCGTCGAATAACCGTCGTGCAAACGCGTTTCCGAAACGATCGGGTTCAACGGCGTTTTTTTCGGCGCGGGCTCGAGCTGAAACTCCCGGCGAAGCGTCGCTCGAATTTCCTCGCGGCGTTTTTCCCAACTTTCGCGGTCGGCGCAGCGGGCCTTCACCCGTTCCAAATGCGCGGCGCCCTCGGCCTCGGGTCGATTTTGGTACCACGGTTCGAAAACGCGAAAGGAAGCGTCGCCGGTTTTCTCAAACGTTAAGTCAAGCGGCGCAAGGAGATACGCTAAACGAAGACTCGGATCGCTCCAATATTTCCACGGCGCGACCGGGATCTTTTCGTTCAGAAACGGACGCGCGTTCTCGGCGACCTCGATCTCGACGCCCAGGTCGGTTCGCGCCGCGTCGAGCAACTCGCCCAACGTCTGCGCGTACCGCTCCTTATGATTTTTGTAAGCGTAATACGAATAATCCTGGGCGCGGGCCGGCAACGAGACGGCGCCGGCGACTAAAGCCGTTCCAATAATCGAACAAAGAAAGCGTCGAGACATTTCGTTTCCCCCTTGGATTAATGTTACAAAATACGACGTTTCGCCGCCGCGAAAAACGCCGCGTCCGCGCCTTCCTCCCCAACCGCCGGCTTTTGCCGCGCAATAATCGTTAAAATCGGCGCGACCGTTAAATTTCCTTTTGATAAACGCGGTACCGCTTGCAACGCTTCGCCCCGACGCGCTCCAAGACGTGATTAATCTTGTCGTTATTTTCGTCCGTCCAACCCAATTCGGCGTTTTCGTACTTCAAAACGTTCCGCCCGAAGTCGAACGTGTCCAAAATCAAACGCTCGGCGACGCCCTTGCGGCGGTACTCCGGCAAGACGCAAAGCACCATCATGCGCGCGCCCTTAACCCGTTTCAGCCGGTACTTTAAGCGCAAGGCGCCCAAATACGGGACGCCGAAAAGCGACAATTTCCCGCCAAGCGGACGCGCCGCCTCGTTGAAATCGGGAATCGTAATCGAAAATCCGATCGGTTTTCCGTCGACCTCGGCCAAAAGGATCTGCTCGGGACGCGCGATTTTCCGCAAATTTTCGGCGTAAACGCGAATTTCCTCCTGCGTCAGCGAAACGCACGCCCACCACCATTCGGAACGCGCCGCCTCGTACACGTCCATGCAACGCGCAAGGTCGGCGTCGAAGTTTTTGTACGAAAACGCTCGCGACGTAAAACCGTAACGATTTTGCAAACGCTCGACGATCGGGCGCCATTGGTCGGCGAAGATCGCGCTTTCGTCGAACCACCACGAGAACAGATCGCGGTTTTTTTGGAGGCCCCAAGTCTCGAAAAGACGGGGGTAATAGCTCGCGTTGTACGGCATCATCACCTTGGCCGGCGAGTCGAATCCCTCGACCAGCAACGCGCACTCGTAATTCGTCGAGAGCTCGACCGGGCCGAAAAGCAGGTCGCGCTTTCGCTCCTCTTTCAGAACTTGCGCCGCTTTGTCAAAGAGAGCGTTCGCGACGTTCTGATCGTCGACCGCCTCGAAAAAGCCGAACATTCCCATATTCGACCCGTTTTCCTTATTGAAGCGCGGGTCGTCCGACGCGACGATCCGTCCGAGAACCGCGGAACCTTCAACGGCGAGGAACGTTTTCGCCCAACCGTGTCGGAAAAAGGGGTTCCGCTTCGGATCGAGTTTTTCGCGCGTTTGAAAATCGAACGGCGCTGTCCAATTCGGATCGTTTTTATAAATTTTGCGCGGAAGTTCGATAAACTTCCTGCGGTCATTTTCGGTGGTAACTTCGATAATTTCCATTGCGAACGCCGACTACAAACGAAAGTAAGGGCAATTTCAGTCGAAACGGGACGCGATCGCGCGTCTTCGCACCGCCGCCCGACGCGACGACGAAAACGTTCCTCGAGCGAGCGCCCGCTTTGGCGGCGACGACGTTTCGCTCGTTGTTTTATTATCCGTGAGGAAACCAGGTTCCGTTACGCGATTTTTTTATCGTACACGCGATACGTTTTGTTGCGCACCGCGCCGCCTTTTTCCAAACTGCCGCGCGAATACTGGTTCGATTCGAGCACCCAGGAAAATTCCGCTTCCTGAATCCCGCATTCGAGCGCCTTCGGAACGATCGCGTTCAAGACGACGAGCCCGATCCCGGTCATTTGGTACTCCGGCAGGACGTTCGTGCTGATAATCCGCAACCGCTTGATATCCATGCGTTTACGCAACAGCTTAATAAAGCCGAACGGGAACAGCCGCCCGTTGATCGCCTTAATTCGCGGGTTGTAGTCGAGCAAACAGAACGTCGCGCCGACCATTTTTCCGTCGATCTCCGCCGCGATCGCCAACTCCGGAACGATCAAATATTTCAACGAGGCGGCCATTTCCCGCAGTTCGGAGTCGGAAAACGGCACGAACCCCCAGGTGTTCGACAGCGACCTGTTGTAAATTTCGAGGAACATGCGCACGTCGGCCTCGAAACGCTTTTTGTTGAGCGGGCGCAACGTAACGCCGCATCGCTCCCGGATCATTTCGGCGGTTTTCAGGTACCGCTCGCGCACTTTCGGGAGCATGTCGATCTTCCCCCAGTACGAGTACAGATCCTGCGCTTTCCCGAAACCGGCGTTCTCGAAGAGGCGCTCGTAATACGGCGGGTTGTACGTCATCATAAAAAACGGCGACGAATCGTAACCCTCGATCAGGAGCCCGACGGTGTGGTTCAGCGACGGATTCGCCGGGCCGCGCATCGTCTCGCACCCCCGTTCTTTAAGCCAATCGGCGGCGGCGGCGAAGAGCGCGTCGGCGACTCCCTGATCGTCGATCGATTCGTAAAAGCCGAAAAAACCGACTTTATCGTTATAACGCTCCAAGTGTCCGACGTTCAAAATCGCCGCGATCCGCCCGACGACCTTGCCGTCGCGCTCGGCCAAAAACGTTTGAACCTGGTTCCGCTCGTAAAACGCGTCCTTGGCGTACCCGACGAGCCCCTTTTCGCTCGCAAGGAGCGGCGGGATCCAATTCGGGTCGTCCTTGTAAATATCCCAAGGAAACAACAAAAAACGTTTTTTGTCCCGGCGCGATTTCGGCGTTACGATTTTAATTTCGCTCATGATCAGGCGGTTCCCGTTCGCACTTTTTTCAAACGTCGCGACGCTCCGGCGCCGCGATTCGTCGGGCTTCGGCGTTCCGTCGAAGGCCCGCGGTCGATGTTACTGTTGGTCTTTCCAAACGTTGAAGGACGCGCGGCGTTCGAACGGCAAACGTTCCGCCTTCGTCGGCGTCGTCGCCGGAACGCCGATCGGCAACAGGATCTGAACGCGTTTTCCTTCCGGAATTTGGAGAAGCCGGGCAATTTTTTCGGCGACTTGGTCGCGACGCAGGACGCCGTCGAGCCAAACCGAGTGGAAGCCGAGCGCCGTGATCGCGAGCAGCATATTTTGAACCGCGGCGGCGCAATCTTCCTTATAAAACGAAAGATCGGCGTAAACGGGTCGCTCGTCCGCGACGCAAACGATCGCCGCTTTCGCCGTTTTGCAGACCGGCGTCGGCGTAATTTCGGCGATTTTCGCAAGGATCGCCGGGTCGTCGACCGCGACGAAAGACGGCGTCTGCGCGTTGCAGGCCGACGGCGCCAGAATCGCCGCTTCAAGGATCTTCGTCAACGCCTCGCGCGGAACCGGAGCGTCGGTAAATTCGCCGCGAAAGCAACTCCGTCGAGCGACCGTTTCGAAAAATTCCATCGTATTCTCCTTTCGTTCCGGCGAGTCCGCCGCGTTTGCGCAACCGTTAAAACCGAACGTCCGACGCGCCGCGCCGTTCCTCGAACGCCGTCGTTTAGATTCGACTTTTCGCGCTTCGCCGTTCAACCGAACCGCCAAAACTCCGAATATAACGATTACGACGGCGAAAAATCGCGTTCCGCCGCCGTTTTCGCGCCGCTAAAACCGACAAAAACCGCAAACTCGCCGTCGTTTTTGCGTTTTCACTGCGAAATGTGGAAGAGCAACACGTCGCCCTCTTGCACGACGTATTCCTTCGTTTCGCGGTGATTGAGCCCGGCGGCCTTCACTTCGCGCTCGCTTCCCAATCGGATCAGGTCGTCGCAGGCGATCACTTCGCAGCGGATGAATTTTTTGATAAAATCGGTGTGAATCTTTCCGGCCGCCTCGACCGCGGAGCAGTTTTTACGAGTCAGCCAGCTGCGCACTTCCTTGTCGCCGGCGGTCAAAAAGACCATCTGCCCGGAAGCGTCCATCAACGTCCGAACGACTTTATCCCGTCCGACGCGGGTCAGCCCCATTTCTTCGAGGAACGCTTCCGCTTCCTCCGGCGCCATCCGCGACAATTCGAGTTCGAGCCCGACCGACGCGGCGATAACCGGCTCTTTTTCCGTCGCAAATTTCTCGTATTGCGCGAAATCGGTCTCGTCGTCGCCGGTGTTAACGAGGATCATGCGCCGCTTTTCGGTCAAAAAGCGGAACGAACGCGTCGCTTTATACTGTTCCTCGGTCATCTCTTCGGCGAGGAGCGGATTCCCGGCTTCGAGACGTTCTCGAACGATTTTCAACGTTTCGTACTCGATTTCAAGCGCTTCCTGCTCTTCCTTCGAACGGCGGCGTTTGAACTGCTCCTCGATCTTCTCGACGCGATTCGTCGCGATCTCCAAGTCGGCGAAGATCATATCCTCGACGAACGCCTTCATCTCCGCGTCGACTTTCGAACCGTCGAACGCCGGGACGACGCAGACCAGGTAATCCGCTTCCCGCAGGTGCGCCAACTTCGCGACGTTGCCGATATGGTCGCGGTTGAGACCGGGCGTGTCGACAATCTCCATCGCGGCGTAAGTGATCTTTTTCGGCTTATAAATTTCGCAAAGCGCGGCGACCCGCGGCTCCGGAATCGTCGCCGTCGCCAACTGCGACGAGTGAACCGCCGACGGATCGGGCGTCGCGCCGGTCAACCACTCGAATAAGGAACTTTTGCCGCTGCCCGCGTACCCAACCAAACCAACTTTCATATCGAACTCGTAAAGGAAAGGTTAAAAACCGTTTAAATTACTAAAATCGTCAAATTCGTTAAATCTCGCCGCGCCGCCGCCAACCGGCGAAACCCGAAACGCGCCGTTCCCGCAAACCCCGCCGTTCACCGCAAAACGAAGCCTTCCGGCATGTACAGCAAACGACCGCAAGCCGGGCAAACGAGCGCCGCGCCGCCGCAAACTTTCGTCAAGATCTCGACCGGAAGCCGACGTCGACAAAAGCCGCAATATCCCTCGCCGGTCAGCGGAGCGAACGCGTCCTCGCCGTCGAAATCCTTGACGGCTCGAGCGTAAAGCCCCGCCCAATCTCGCGGAAGCCGCCCTTCGGTCTCGCGGAGCCGTCCCCGAGCCCGTTCGAGATCCGCCGCGAGCTTCGGCTCCGTTTCGGCGACCGCCGCCCGCGCCTTTTCGACGAGCGCGTCCGCCTCCTTCAACTCGGCTTCGGCTTTCTCGACTTCGGCGTCGAACTCTTCGGCGACGGTCAGCGCTTCGAGCGCCGCTTCGGCCAACTCGTCGTTTTTATAAGCGATCGACTCGATCTGAACCTGAATCGACTCGTATTCGCGGTTCGATTTCGCCGCGTCGAGCCGGGCGCGCCGCCGTTCGAGCTCTTGCGACGCGGCGTCCGACTCGCGCTCTTTTTCCTTCGCCGCCAAAAGGAGATTCCGCTTCTCCTCGCGCCGCGCCGCCAACGCGTCCGCCGCTTTTTTTTGCGCCGCGACGCCCGCCGCGACGGCCCGGCGCCCGCGTTGGATCCGATGATTCAGCTCGGCCAGCGTTCTATGAATCCGGTGCAACTCGTCGATCAACGCCGCGATCTCTTTTCCATCCGTCACGATATTCGCCCTCCCATTACGTCGCTTGCTCCGTCGCCAACGCGCGCCGTCCGCCGCCGCTCAATCGTCCGCGCCCGCCGAGCGAACCCGGCGCGCCTCGTAAAAAAAGACGGCGGCGGCGTTCGAAACGTTCAAACTGTCGGCGATTCCAAGCATCGGCAAGCGAACTTTTTTAAGCGTTCCGTCGGCGGCGTCCTCCGGGGTCTCGGTCGCCCAAATTTCGGTCAACCCGTCCGCTTCGCTCCCAAGAACGATCGCGGTCGGGCGGCGGTAATCGAGTCGCGAATAAGGGATCGAGTCGTCGCAAAGCGCGGTCGCCCGCTGAATTTTGCGCCGTCGCAACCAGTCGAGAACCTCTTCCGCCGCCGCGACGACGGTCGGGACGCTGAAGATCGCGCCGAGACTCGACCGGATCGCGTTCGGATTATAAAGGTCGTAATCGGGCGCCGCGACGATCAGGGCGTCCACCCCGGCGCCGTCCGCGCTCCGCAAGATCGCCCCGACGTTCCCCGGCTTTTCGACGCCCTCGATCACCGCGACAAGGGGCGATTCTCCCGTTTTTGCCGACTTTTCCGACAATAACGAATCCAACGCGTCGAGCGTCGTCGTTTTCGCCCGCGCGACGACGACGATCCCCTCGTCCCGGTCGCCGAACCCGATCTTCTCAAAAGCGCCGGTCGCAAGCGGAATCGTCGGAACCCCCGCCGCGTCGACCGTTTTCAAAAGCGCCCGCAATTCCTCGAACCGCTTCTCGACCGCGTCGGCGTCCCTTTCGCGCTTCCCGGCTCGCGCCCGAACCGCGCTCAACGCCGAATCGACGTCGACCTTCTCGTCCGCCGCGACGTTCTTCCCGGCGTTCCAAAAAACCTCGACGAACTCGAATCCGCGCTCCCAAGCTCGAACCGCCTCGCGAGCGCCGTCGATCAAAAAGAGCCCCTCGCGACGCCGAACCCGACTTTCCCGCAAACGAGCCGCATTCTTGACGCGAGGATTCTGCTGACTGACGATCGCCGCGAACATGCCGTTCTCCCAATTTATCCAAACCGCGCGGTTTCGCAAACCGCCGCCGAATCGCCGCCCGAAACGGACGACGCCGCCTTTATTGTAAAGGCCGCCGCGTCAAAAGTCAAGAACCCGAGCGAAGAGAAACGGGAAGATTGCGCCCGCGAACGCCGAAAACGCCGCGTTTGCGCGTCGCGCCGGTTTTAACGAAAATTCCGACCGCGAAAATTTTAACGGTTTCAAAAATTAGTCGACTTTAACGCCGCGACGATCGAGCGGTTCGTTCGCGACTTCGCCCGCTCAACTCCAAAAAACGGTCGTCGTTTCCGGGATCTTTTCGAAAAGATTCCGCGCGAACTCGGCCAAACGAGCGACCGACCAAGGCAAAAAAATCGCGACGGCGGCGAGCGTCGCGACGATCTTCAACACCGTCGCGAACGCTTGATCCTGAATTTGCGTCGCCGCCTGCAAAATTCCGGCGAAAAGCCCGACGACGACGCAAACGGTCAACGCCGGCGCCCCGATCGTCAGCATCAACCGCAACGCTTCGCGCCCCAAAACGATCGCCGTTTCCGTTTCCAATTCGATTACCTCAATCTTTATTTAAATTCCGTTGTATTCGCGCAAATTTTCGTCCCGATTCATTCCGTTCCGTCGCCGCCGCCTCGATCTCGCGTCGATTTCCGCCCTTCGCGCCCTTATATATTAATACGTATTAATTACGTATTAATAACGGCGCATTAATACAAAATCGACGCGAAGACGAACGCGGCGCTCCAACCGTTCGCGACGTCCGACGCCGTTACCCGCCGACGCCGCTCCAAGCGAAACTTTCGAGAAGCGACTTCACGACGAGCGTCCAGCCGTCCGTCAACACGAAAAGCGCCAACTTAAACGGCAACGAAACGACGGTCGGCGGCAACATCGGCGTCCCGATCGACGCGAGAACCGCCGAAACGACGACGTCGAGAATCAAAAACGGGATAAAAATTTGAAAACCGATTAAAAACGCCGTTTTCAATTCGCTCAACAGGAACGCCGGGGCCAACGCCCGCCAAGGCACGTCCTCGTAAAACTCCGGATTTTCCTTCCCCGGGATATATTGCGTAAAGACCGCGATCGTTTCAGCGTTCCCAGTTTTCTCAATTTGACGCCAAAGGAAGACGCGAACCGGCGCCTGCCCGCGTTGAAGCGCCTCGTCGGCCGAAACGAGCCCCGCCGAATACGGAACGACCGCGTCTTCGTAAACTTCCGACCAAACCGGCGTCATTATTAAAATCGACAAAAACGCCGCCAACGCCGCGATCGTTTGATTCGACGGAATTTGCCCCGCCCCCATCGCTTGCCGCAACAACGACAAAACGATCGAAATCCGCACGAACGACGTCGTCGCCAATAAAATCGCCGGCGCGACCGCTAAAATCGAAAAAGTCAATATCGTTTTCAACGACGCCGAAATTCCCTCGCGCCCGAACCAACCGTTCGAACCGAGCCAACCGCGCGGCCCTTGCGCCCAAAAACTCGCGCTTTCGTCGTCAAAATCGATATTTTCCGACGCGTCGTTCCGATTCCTCGCCGTTTGCGCCGTTTGACCAACCGCCGCGTTTTGCGTCGTTTGCGCCGTTTGATCGACCGCCGTATTTTGCGCCGTTTGCGCCGTTTGACCAACCGCCGCGTTTTGCGCCGTTTGCGCCGTTTGACCGACCGCCGCCGTTTCAGGCCGCTCAAGCGTCGCGTCGACGCCGTTAAAACCGTCGTAAAAGTCCAAATCGGCGGCGTCGACGCCAAGCGTCGCCGTTCCCGACCGAACCGAATCGACCGCCGGAATCGCGTTTCTTTCTTGCGCCGTCGCCAAACCGCCGAAAATCGCGACGACCGCGACCGCCGACGCCGCCCAACGGAACGAGCGCGAACCGATTTTTCGCGTTTTCGTCATCGCTTCCGCCCTTTCGCGCCGAACGCCGCCCTCCAAAGTCCGCCCGCGTCGAGCCGTCCCCCGACCGCCTCGCCGAAACGCCCGGAAAAACGACTCGCCGCCGCGCTCTTTCGCCGCTCGATTTCCGCCAACGTTTCGGCGACTTCGGCAGGATCGGCAATCTCGGCAAGAGGGGCGATCTTTTCCGGCGTTCGCGCCGCCAAAATCAGTCGATTTCCCCAACGGATCGTCAAAAGTCGCGCCCGATCGCCGAGCGGCGACGAATCGACGACTTCCGCCGCGCCGCCGTTTCCGCTTTGCGGCGACGTTCGTTTCCAAAGGGCGACCAACGCGAAAAAGGCGCCCAGCACGACCGCCAACGAACCGACCGTCGAAACCAACGCGCCGAAAAACGAACCGCCGGACGGAGTCGTCGCCGTTTCTTCCCGCAAAATCGGCGTTTTCGTTTGAGTCGCGCCGCCCATCCCCGCAGTTCCCGCAGTTCCCGCAGTTCCCGCAGTTCCCGCAGTTCCCGAAGTCCCCGAAGTCCCCGAAGTCCCCGAAGTCCCCGAAGTTCCCGAAGTCCCCGAAGTCCCCGAAGTCCCCGAAGTCCCCGAAGTCCCCGAAGTCC
>CAZIJJ010000011.1:0-8274 GCA_964539525.1 uncultured Planctomycetaceae bacterium
AGTTCCGCCGCCGGTACGCCGTTACGACGTTCGACGGCTCGATTCCGTTGCGGTTCGACGAGCGGTATTACGCGATCCGCCAGGGACTGCTCGCCGGGAACGTAACGTCCCCAAGCGCGGAACTTGCGGACGATCTGCAGTTGGTGCGGCTCGGATGGAACAACCGTTGGCAAACGAAACGCGGCCCGGTCGGGAATCGGCGCGTCGTCGACTGGGTGAAATTCGACGCCGGGCTGAACCTGTATCCGAACGACGAGGAAAACTTCGGCGAAATTCCCGGGCTCCTCGATTACGACGCGAGTTGGCTCGTCGGCGACCGTTTCGCGGTTTTGTCGTCCGGGTTGTACGACGTTTGGGGTTCCGGGCAAAAGATCACCCGCGTCGGGGTGCAGCGACGGCGCCCGGGGTTGAGCTCCGCTTATTTGGGCGTCGACCGCCTGTACGGCCCGATCGATTCGACGTATTTGAACCTGGCGCTCGCTTACCGAACGTCCGAAAAGTGGGGGATCGGCTTCAACGCGTCTTACGACTTGAGCGAAGGGCGCAACGTCGGGCAAAATTTGTCCGTCAGCCGCGTCGGCGAGTCGTTCGTCGTAACGGTCGAGGCCAGCCGCAACGAAAGCCAGAACAACTGGGGGCTGAATCTCTCGATCCAGCCGATTTTCCTCTTCGATCTCGACAAGGGAGACGAAGGTCTCTTAGGTTTGGGCCGAATGAATTGACCGCGTTGAGTTCGCCGGTCGCGCCGTTTGGAGAAAATGGACGAACGGCGAAAAGCGGGCGGCGGTCGCGGGAACGTTTTTTCGACGAAATCGGGGCGAACGCTTGATTTTGCGTCGCGCTTGCGGTAAAATGAACGGCGCGTTCCCGGTCTTCGACGCGACGTCGAGCGGCGGCGCCTGGTTTCACGTTGGACAACCGACTAAAATTTAACGAGTTAGGAAAAGACGATGCAGAAGAAAATTTCTCGACGCGACATGATCGGCGCGACCCTCGCTTCGGCGACGGCTCTTGGTTTCGGCGCCCAAAACGCCTGGGCCGAAGAAAAAAAATTCGAAAAACCGGAAAATTTTAAGGGCGACGTTAAGCAGTCGGTCTCGAAATGGTGCTTCGGCTCGATTCCGCTCGACGAATTTTGCGAGATCTGCAAGGGAATGGGGATGGTCGGCGTCGACCTGATCGACCCGCAAGATTGGGCGACCGTCAAAAAACACGGGTTGACCGTTACGATGGGCAACGTCCCGGAAGTCCAGATCGCGGTCGGCATTAACCGCGCGGAACACCACGACCGCATCGTCGCGTCGTATGAAAAATACATCCCGATGGCGGCCGAACTCGGCGTCCCGAACCTGATTTCCCTCTCCGGAAACCGCGACGGGATGGACGACGAAACCGGCCTCAAAAATTGCGTCGCGGCGTTGAAACGCGTTGCGAAAATCGCCGAAAAATATAACGTCAACGTTATGCTCGAACTCCTTAACGGCAAAGATCACAAGGATTACATGGCCGACTCGACCGACTGGGGGATCGACCTGGTCAAGGGCGTCGGAAGCGAGCGCGTCAAACTTCTCTTCGACATTTACCACATGCACCGCATGGAAGGCGACGTTATCTACAACATTCGCCGCGCTTACGACTGCATCGGCCACTTCCACACCGCCGGGGCGCCGGGCCGCAACGACCTGGACGATCAACAGGAACTTTACTATCCGGCGATCATCCGCGCCATTAAAGACTTGGGATACCAGGGTTTCGTCGCCCACGAATTCATTCCGAAGAAGGGCGTCGAATCGCTTTACGAAGCCGTCAAACTCTGCGACGTTTGACGCGCCGACTTTCTTCGTCGCCGTCGGCCGATTGAAGAACGTCGACGGCGGCGTTCGAGCGTTCGCAAACCGCCGGGCGGCTTGGCTCGGCGGTTGCGGTCGCGTTTTGCCCGTTTGGATGAGAAAACCGGGCGAATTTGCCGAAAATGACGAAAATAACGGAAAGGCGGTCGGCGAAATGCGAAAAATGAGAAAGCTGGGTTGGGCGACGCTCTTGGCGGCGATCGTCGGGAGCGCGTTGGGAACGTCGACGGCGGAGGCGGCGAAACCGGAGATCGACTGTTCGAAGATTCGCGGCGTTTGTTATTTTGCCGCGTCGCCGGAGCGGGCGGAGATTGAACTCGGGTACGGAAAGCGCGTCGGGCTGAACGCGACGCGTTTTTGGTGCGACCAAAATTCGTATCGCCGCGATAAAGAAAAGTACGTTCAACGGGTCGTCGATTTCGTGCGCGTCTGCGACAAAAACGGATACAAATGCATGCCGATCCTCTTTAACGGCAATATGTTAAATCCGGAAACGATCGAGCCGGAAGCGTACGCCGCCGCGGACGAATACGCCAAGGCGATGGTCGACGCCCTCAAAGACGAGCCCGGGCTTCTCATGTTCGACGCGATGAACGAACCGCTTTGCAGCGACTATATTAATAAGGCGCCCGCGGAAGAACGGGAAGCGCGCAAAGCGAAAATTTGGGCGTTTTTGAATCGTCGGCTCGATCAGATCAAAACCTGGGCGCCGGATTGTCTCGTTACGGTCGGCTACACGACCGCTTGGGAAATCGAGGAAACGACCGCGCGCAAACTCGACGTGTTGTCGTTCCACTGCTACAACGACCGCCGCGAAGCTATTCGAAACAATTTTCAACTCGCTAAAGAATGGGGCGAAAAGCTCGGAATTCAGGTGATCAACACCGAAACCGGCTGCCTGGCGCGGGCGAACTCTTACGAAATGGCGCTTGAAGCGTGCCATGAGTTTGGGATCGGTTGGTTTCTTTTCGAGCTGATGATTCACGGGCGTTGCGTCGACGAGCACGGGATCTTTTACGCCGACGGCACGATCCGCGACGCCGCGACCATCTCCGCGATGTTCGGCTGCTTCCGCAACCGCGGCGTTAATGTTCCGGTCGTTCCGACGAACCCGAATCGCGAAGGAAAAGTCGACGCCGCCCTTGAATTGATCCGCTCGGCGCTCAAGGAATACACGAGCGACGCGTTCGATTACCGGCGCAGCGACAAGAAAAAACTTCTCGACGCCTGCGAAGTCGCCGCGAACCTGCTCGAAGCCTGCGAATTGACGCCGATGAGCGAGCTGCCGACGGCGCGGATCGAGAAGTTTCGCCGCGACGACGACGCCGATCTTTGGGAAATTCGCAAATTCGCCGTTTCGTTGGCCGACCGCTTGAAGGAAGTCGGCCAAATTATCGACTGACGCGGGGCGAAAAAAACGGGGCGCCGGGCGAAATCGGCGACCCGTTTTTTGGGGCGGGACGTCGAGAGAGGAACGACGGAAAAACGGAGCTTTTTTCTCGGCGTGTTTCGGAAATCAATTTTTGACAATCAGAGCGCTTTCAGCTCCTGAATCTCGACGTTGCGGAAATCGATCGGGAAGTCGTGTTCCTGCAAGAGGATCGGGCTCGACGCGGCGGTTCCGAACGTCGCCTGTTTCTTGTACTTGCTTTCCGCTTTCGCCGCCGTCCAAGCGTCGTCGCCGACGTTGAACGCAAGGACGCGCTCGTCGTCGAGCCAATGTTCGACGGCGTTTTCAAAAACGACGATCCGGCCTTTGCGGAACTCGCCGGTCGGCGCGTCGTCGGTCGGCGTCGGGAAGGACGCGGCGCTCTTCGTTTCCGACGCCGGGAAAACGTCGAACAACGACGCGACGCGGCGCTTCGCGATCTTGCCGTCTTCGACGTTCGCGTCGTCTTGAATTTGGTACTCGAGCCCGACCCAGCCTTTGCCGTTCGGCTGTTCGATCTTGTACTTGACGCCGCTGTTGCAAGCGCGCCCGAACCGCCATTCGAACGAAAAAACGTAATTCGTAAAGCGTTCTTTCGTCAGGAGATCGCCGCCGTTTTGCGGGTCGACCATTCGAAGGAGTCCGTCTTCGACGCGCCAACCGGAGCCGGGAGCGCCGCCCGTTTCGTTCGTCCAACCGTCGAGATTTTCGCCGTTGAAGAGCGCGCGTTTCGGCCCGATCGCGACTCGACGACCGCCGATTTCAAGCGTTTCGACGGCGGCGTCGGGAACGACGGGTTGGACGACGCGGACGGGTTCGGCCGTCGCCGTCGATTCGGAAAGGAGCGCGGCGCCGTCCGGATCGACGACGAGATTGCTTTCGCCGCCGCAACCGCAAAACGCCGTCAAAAGCGCGAGCGAAGCGAACGAACCGGAACGGAAAAGAAACGAAAAAGCGCGAGGGGACATCGGAAGATCCTTAAAATGGGCGCGACCGTTAACGTCGGCGTTCGCCGAAGCGGAAAACGGAGGCGGCGGAGAAACGGGCGGGAACGAAGGAAACGAGGAAACGAAAAACGCGAAAAACGGCGCGTCGTTCGAAAGCGCGTCGCTTTTCGCGTTAAAATCGGCGTCGCCGCCGCGACCGTCGCGATCCGCGGCGGCTCGACGGCTTAAGATCCGCGCGAAATCAGAGTTTTTCGCTGCAGAGCCATTCGAACGTCGTCTGAACGCGAATCTTTTGTTCCGGCGAAAGCGTCAGAATACGGACGTTGCCGTCGGCTTTCGGCGTCAAACGGGAGAGACCGTCGTCGGCGATCGAAACGACGCCCGGTTCCGAAAGGCCGAAGTAACCGCGATCCGGGCGAGCGGCGTAAAGGATCGAGGTCAAGTCCCAGGTGCATTGTTCGTTGTCGAGGCCGCGATAATCGATATACGCTTTCTTGAGCGGGTGGTTGGCGACGTATTCGTAATCGTTTTTCATCATCGTCGGCGTCATCGTGATTTGAAGCCCGACTTCGAAACCGGAGACGACGATCGGCGTCGGCCATTCGGAGAAGAAGCGTTGGGCCGCCGGAATATCGATGATAACGTTGTATTCGCGGTGGTTGTTCATCTGGTTGACGAAATCTTCGGAACTTCCCGCCAATTCGTTCGTGAACGCGCCGGCCATCGTCGAGACGAATTTCACCTTTTTGATCGCGAGTTCGCGACCGTCGAGCGGCGAAAATTCGTCGCCTTTCGTGTCGAGAAGGCGGGCGAGGTTCGTCGAGGCGCCGACTTGCGCGATCACGACCGAGCCGTCCGGTTGCGCCGCGAGCGTTTTGCGGAGCAGCTTCACGGAGTCGTAATATTCGGTTTTATCTTCCGCGAGGTTGAAGAACGGGAACATCGGCTCGCCGTTTTCGGTCTTCGCTTCGAGCGCGGAACGGGTGAATTTGCCGTCGAACGTCTCGACGCCGCTGTCTTTCACCGCGCCGATCGGAACGTTCGGGTTGCCGTAAAACGCGTTGAGCATTTGGCAATACGGCGCGGCGTATTTGTTGTCTTTGGTGATCGTCAGCGCGAGGAACTCGATTTCGCCGCGTTTTTCGAGGTTGTGAATCATCGCCAACGCGAAAACGTCGTCGATGTCGTTACCCATGTCGGTGTCGTAAATCAGTTTGACCGGTTCTTTCGCTTCGACGGACGGAGCGACGGTCGCGGAAACGCCGCCGACGAGCGCGACGCCGAGGCACAATTTCAAAAAGGCGAACGATTTTTTCAACGGAACAACCTTTCGTCAAGAAGGTAAAAGGAGGAAGCCGCCCGACGCGCCCGTCTCGACCGGAAACCGACGCGCAAACGTCGGCCGTCGAAACGCCGTCGGGCGAAAACTCAAATCAACGACGTATAATATAACGGAACGGCGCCGAAAAATCCAGCGCCGCCGCGATTTTTTCGCGCTTTTTCCGCAAAATTTTCGCTAAATTCCGCAATAAACCCGTCGTTTTTTAGAAAATAAAGAGGTTGGGAAAAATAAACGGTTTCGACGCGCCGCCGCTGAAAAACGACGCGGCGCGGATTCAGCGAAACGCTTCGACGACGATCGAAACTTTCGGCCCGACCTCGAACGTCGTTTCGTTTTTACCGGAGGCGACGACGACGCGCAGGTCGGTCGTGTCGGCTTTTTTGTATTTTTGGTCGATTTCGTCGGTCGCGGTCTCTTCGGACGCGACTTTTTCGTTCCAAGCCATCGCTTCTTTCGGATCGCTCGGTTCCGGAACGTTTTTCCGCGTTTCGCTTTCGGCGACCGTCGTTTTGTAAACGATCACGGCGAATTCGCCTTCCGGCGCGCCTTTGTATTTGCCGTGCGTTTGAATTTCGCAACGGCCTTTCGCGTCGGTGACGCCGCCCGCGAGCCATTTGTAATTGAGGTCGTCCGGCTTGACGAGCTGGACGCTCGCGCCTTCGACGGGTTCGCCTTCCTGAGTGATCGCGATCGTCGTCGGGTAAAGTTTCGGCATGTCGGACGGCGTTTTTTGACCGCCGCATCCGACGGCGAGGAAAAGGGCGGCGGCGAGCGACGACGCGGCGAAAATTGATTTAACGCGCATAAAACAACCTTTCGCGGTGAAATTTTGCTAAAACAGGGAAGTTGGGCAAAGAAAACGGGGGTAAAATCGCGCGGCGAACGGAAACGTCGGACAACGCGTCGAACCGCTTGCGTCCGCAAAATCGGAAGAAAACGAACGACGCGTCGCGTTTCCAACGAACGGCGCGATCGATCCGACCGTCGACCCGAGCGGAGCGACGGCGGATCGCGTACCGTTTAATCGTTAAGATCGATAAAAACCGTCATTGCAGGTCGGTTTCGCCGCCGGCCGGGGAACCCATCGCGCCCCAAACGCCGTAAGGCGACTTGCCGCTCGTAACGGCGTAGGAGTTCGGCGAGCCCGCGTCGATCGTTTCCGAAACGAAACGAACGGAGCCGTCGGCCATCCCGACGTTGACGCCGCCGGAGTGGTTGCTTTGCGGCGAGAAAACGCCCCAGGAGCAGTTGTGAATGCTCGGGTAACTGTGGATGCAGCAGGGCGAGTTCGGCGGAAGGATCGTCGTGAAGGCGCAGTTGACCGAGCGGCCGTCCGTCCAAAGGAGAGCGCGCCAGGTGTCGGTTCCGGAAACGAGTTGCGTCGGGTCGTCGGCTTTGCGGGACTCGGTGAGGCAAGCGGCCGGTTTCGCGCGTCCGTCGTGCATCGCGCCGGTAACGTAGACGCCGCCTTTGACTTTGGTCGACCAGTTCGCGTCGCCGATCATTTCGCTGATCGCGGCGGTGTTGCTGAGCCCGTCGGTAACGAACGCCGTCGAGCGCCAGGCGAACGGCGCGAAGAAACCGCGGCTGTCGACTTTCGACGCGGCGCCTTCGCCCCAGTCCGGACGAGCGTTGTGCCATAAACCGTCGCCGAGACCGACGCAAATGCTGTTGCGGCACATGTTTTGGTGCGGAGACGGCTGCGAGGCCCCGCCGTCGCTCGGGCAAAGGATCGTCGGGATCGGCGCGGTGTAGGGATCCGTGTTGAAGAACGGCCAGGAGCCGGAGCCGACTTCCTGCGCGTGGGCGGAGATCGCGTCGTAACGGGGCGCCTGCTCCATGTACGGGAGGAGCGCGACGACCTGGCCGACGTAACCGCCCCAAGCCGCGTCGCCGAGTTGGTTGACGTTGAAGTTGTGGAAGTTGAATTTCGAGGCGGGAAGCGCGTTGTTGACGTCGTGGTAGTTGTGGACGGACAACATATATTGCTTCATGTTGTTCGTGCATTGCATTCGGCGGGCCGCTTCGCGCGCCGCTTGGACGGCGGGGAGGAGCAGGCCGATCAAAATGCCGATGATGGCGATGACGACGAGGAGTTCGACCAGCGTAAAACCGCGTTTTCGTGTCATTGCGTTCTCCTTTTAACTTCTGTTAACGGGATTGGGAAAAAAATAATGAAAATGGGGATTTTGCCGAACGTTGGGAAAACGACGGACGCGACGGCGCCGCGGCGTCGACGACGGCAAGCCGCTTCTATTGTAAACGAAACGCGCGGTAAAATCAAGAAAAAAAAAAGACGTTTGCGGACAATTTTGAAAAAACGCCGTCGAAAAAGCGGAACGTCGCGCCGTCGGGCGGAAAATGGAACGGCGCGACGCGTTTGGGTAAAATGGGGGAGACGGGTAAAACGGGCGAAGCGGCGGGTTTTTACCGATCGCCCGTTAATTTTACCGCGATAACGACGGCGCCCGGCGCAAAGGCCGAAACTCAATCGCGGTCGTCGCGGCGGCGGAACCCGTCGCGGTTATTGCGATTATTGCGGAAATTCCGGTCGTCTCGACGCATCCAGCCGCCGCGATCGCCGCCGTCTCGGCGTTCGGAGCGGTCGAAATCGCGCTTGAACCCGCCTTCTCGACGTTCGGAGCGGTCAAAATCGCGCTTGAACCCGCCGTCTCGGCGTTCGGAGCGGTCGAAATCGCGCTTGAA
>CAZIJJ010000011.1:8374-11926 GCA_964539525.1 uncultured Planctomycetaceae bacterium
ACCCGCCGTCTCGGCGTTCGGAGCGGTCGAAATCGCGCTTGAACCCGCCGTCTCGACGTTCGGAGCGGTCGAAATCCCGTTTGAATCCGCCGTCTCGACGTTCGGAACGGTCAAAATCGCGCTTGAATCCGCCGTCTCGACGTTCGGAACGGTCAAAATCGCGCTTGAATCCGCCTTCTCGACGTTCGGAACGGTCGAAATCCCGTTTGAACCCACCGTCTCGACGTTCGGAGCGGTCGAAATCGCGCTTGAATCCGCCTTCTCGACGTTCGGAGCGGTCGAAATCGCGTTTGAACCCGCCTTCTCGACGTTCGGAGCGGTCAAAATCGCGCTTGAACCCGCCGTCTCGACGTTCGGAGCGGTCAAAATCGCGCTTGAATCCGCCGTCTCGACCGAACTCGCGGGCGCCCGCTCGGTAACCGCCGCCGGAAGTCGAACGACCGAAGCGTTTCGAGCCGCGCTCGTCTCGCGGTTTCGGATCGAACGCCAGGCGCCGCTGTTCCCGCAACGCTTTGTCGCGTTCGTCTTTGCGCTGAAGTCGTTTGATTCGAGACGTTTGACGCAACGCCGACGCTTTGGGCGGATACGCCGGGATCAGCGCGTTCGGCCCGTCGCCGATCAGATCTTCGCGATTCGCCGCCTTCAAGGCCGACTTGACGTCGTGATAATATTCCGGGTTGTAATAAAGGAGAAGCGCGCGTTGGAGCCGACGTTCGCGAAGGCCGCGCGGGACGTAAACCTGTTTTTCGGAAATCGGGTCGATCCCGGCGTAATAGGCGCACGTCGCCGGTTGGAACGGAGCCGGGATAAAGTCCTGCACCTGCTCCGGTTCGATCTGGTGATCGCGGAGGTATTCGGCGACCGCGACCATCGCCTTAATCGTGCAGCCGGGAAAACCGGCGATCAAATACGGCACGATGCTCTGCTCTTTGCCCGCCGCTTGGGTCGCGTCGGCGAAAAGTTCGCAGAACCGCTCGTAATTGGCGATCGGCGGCTTGTTCATCAGGCGCAAAACGTCGTCGTCGACGTGTTCCGGCGCCGTCTTCAGGCGTCCGCCGACGTGCCGGGCCGCCAGGTCTTCGACGAATTCCGGCGCGAGGTTCGCCAGGTCGGTTCGGATCCCGGACGCGATGAGAACGCTTTTGACGCCTTCGGTTTCCCGCGCTTTTTTCATCAGCGAGCGGATCGCCGTATGATCCGCGTCCAGGTTCGGGCAAATCGTCGGGCAAAGGCAGGACATGCGGACGCAACGTTCGCAAAGATCGCGGTTTTTGCCGCCCATTCCGCGCATGTTCGCCGTCGGCGCGCTCAAGTCGGCGACGACGAAATCGCCTCCGGCCGCTTCGGCGAGCGCGCGAATTTCCTTCAAAATCGACGTTTCGCTTCGGTTTTGGATAAATTTTCCCTGGTGCGCCGTGATCGAGCAGAACGAGCAGCCGCCGAAACAGCCGCGATGGCTTTGAACCGACGCGCGAACGACGTCGAGCGCCGGGATCGGCTCCGCGTAAGACGGGTGCGCTTCGCGGGTGTACGGCAGGTCGTAAACGGCGTCCATCTCCTCCGTCGAGAGCGGGAAAGACGGCGGGTTGACGACGATCGCTTCTTCGCCGTGTTCCTGAACGAGCGTCTTGGCGCGGTAGGGGTTCAGGTTTTCGTAAGCGAGCTGCGTCATTTTGACGAAGCGCAGTTTGCCCTTGTTGTCGTTCTCTTCGACTTCGTCGAAACTCGGGAGGTGCGCGACCGCCGCCGACTCTTCCGGCAGGTCTTCGTTGCGTCCGAGACGGTAGACCGTGCCGCGGACGTCGCGGATCGAGCCGATCGTTTCGCCCGCGGAGAGGCGGCGCAAAATTTCAAGAAGCGGACGTTCGCCCATCCCGTAAACAAGGAGATCGCATTTCGAGTCGAGCGCGATCGAGCGGCGAACTTTATCGCTCCAATAATCGTAATGCGCGAGGCGACGCAACGACGCTTCGACGCCGCCGGTCAGGATCGGAACGCCCGGGAACGCCTGACGGGCGCGTTGGCAGTACGCGAGCGTCGCCCGGTCGGGACGCTTGCCGATCTTGCCGCCCGGAGCGTAAGCGTCGTTGTTGCGGATCTTGCGGTTCGCCGTGTAATGGTTGATCATCGAATCCATATTCCCGGCGCTGACGCAAAAAGCGACGCGCGGGCGTCCGAAACGGCGAAAATCGGCGACGTCGTTCCAGTCCGGTTGGCTCAAAACGGCGACGCGGAACCCGTCCGCTTCAAGGACGCGAGCGAGAAGCCCGACGGCGAAACTCGGGTGGTCGACGTAAGCGTCGCCGGTAACGAAGACGACGTCGACTTCGTCCCAACCGCGTTCTTGGACTTCTTCGGCGGTCATGGGAAGCGGCGCCGGCGTTTGGACGTTGGGGCGGTCGGCGCGCGCGGCGGCGTCGAACAGGAAGGGAACGGGGATTGCGCTCATTGTAATCGTTATTATCGTTTCAAATTTTTGATCGTCTCGAAGTCGCTTCCGAAAAACGCCGGGGCGCGACGCGTCGGAGCGAAGCGGCTCGAACGAACGAGGCGAGACGAGGAGGAGAGAGGGCGCGCGCAAGGCGCGTCGTCGGCAAAATTTTTTTTATTTTCGCATATTGTCGCCGTTTATCAAGCGCCGCCGACAAATTTTTCGCGCTTTTCCGCTCGATTTTTCATCGCGAAGAGAAAAAAACGGGCGAGGTCGCGTCGATCGGCAAGTAAAATCGGCGAAATCGTTAAAACTGGAATCGAACGGCTTCGAACGACGAGAAAACGCCGCGGTTCCGGCGGCGGACGCGACGCGCGGCGCCGACGACCGCGTCAAGAATCAATAAACCTTCGACGGCGGCGTTCGACGACTCGACGGGCAGCCCGAAAAACAAATGCGGCAACCTTGAAAGAAGAAACGCCGACGACTTGGTTGGCGACGGGGCGGCGCTGGGCCGGCGCGTCGCGCAAGACGTTACGCGAAAACAACTTTCGATCGTTAAGGCGCCATCGGGCAAAGTTGTAGGCTCCCCCGGAAAGCAACGGTCGAACGCCCTCCGTCGAAGGCGACTTTATGATAACACGTCGTCGAGAAATCGCAAGGGGACGCCGACGAAAAAAAGCCATTTAGTCGGAGTTTTCGGCGAAAACGCTAAATTCGGGAAAAACTTGCCGACGTCGGGCGGGGAAAAACGACGGAACGCGTTGTGAAAATTGAAAAACGTTGAGAAATTGGCGCCGCGTTTGAAATCGACGCGGCGATAAAAAAGGAGCGGGCGCGACGTAAAAACGGTAAAATCGTCGCGACCGCTCCTCGAAAGCCGCGCCGTCGACGAAAAACGCGCGACCGACGCGACCGTTGATTCCTTAAATCTTGTTGCAACCGTTAAAATCGTCGCGGTCGGTTGACGCGACCGCGACTTCGGGCGCCGATCAATACGTCGGCGCGGCGGGGCGTTGCGCGGCGCGAACCGGAGCGGCGGCGCCGTAAGGGCGAGTTTGCGCCGTTTGGCGGGGTTGCGTCGCCTGGACGTTTTGCGCCGTTTGGCGGGGTTGCGTCGC
>CAZIJJ010000011.1:12026-34494 GCA_964539525.1 uncultured Planctomycetaceae bacterium
TTTGGCGGGGTTGCGTCGCCTGGACGTTTTGCGCCGTTTGGCGGGGTTGCGTCGCCTGGACGTTTTGCGCCGTTTGGCGGGGTTGCGTCGCTTGGGCGTTTTGCGCCGTTTGACGGGGTTGCGCTTGGACGGCGGCGGGGTTGTACGGCGTTTGCGCGGCGGCGGTTCGGGCGTTCGGAGCCGGCTGCGCCTGGGCCGCGTACGGGGCGCTCGTCGAGGCGGCTTGAGCGGTCGGAAGGGCGGCGGCGTTCGCGAACATTCCGAGTTTTCGCGCTTCCGCTTGAGCGGCGGACAACGCGACTTCGGCGGTCATTCCCGGCGTTTTCCGTTGCAACGCTTCGGCGTAAGAGCGGACGAAATCTTCGCCGCTCATCGTTTCGGCGTCGTATTGTTCGGCGTCGCGGAGGTTTTGTTCGGCGACGGCCAACGCTTGCGCGGCTTTCGTTTCCTCGATTTGACGTTGAGCTTTGCGCATCTTTTGTTGAGCGAGCGCGATCTTGCGGACGCTCGCTTCGCCGGAGCGTTGCGGGACGACGATGATGACCGGGCGCAGGTCGCAAGCGAGTTCGAGCCGCTTCTTTTTCGGGCGGAGCGCGGTCGATTCCGGGTCGGGGACGTCGACGACGACCGTGTAGGCGCGGTACTTCGAACGTCCGTCTTCGCCGTCGACGAGTTTGCCGCCGTACTGCTCCATAATCTTCGCGATCTTCGGGTTCAGCTCGATTTGACCGTTCGCCTGCTCGACGCCGTAGGAATCGAAAGAACCGATCGTAACGAAACTGCAGTCGCGGTCGTGGAACTCCCAAGCTTCGACTCCGGCGCCGCGGAGGGCGTCGCAAAGGGCCGCGGCGCGCACCCCGGCGTATCGCAGGCGGCTCTTCATTTCGTCCGTTTTCGGGCCCTGCGTGTTTTTGTACATCGCGACGTCGCCGGAGAAAGTCGCGACGCGGACGGTGTACAGTTTGTCGTTGTTCAGCAAACTGTATTTGCCGTCGGAATTTAACTTTTCGACGTAACTGTCGACGATTCCTTTTTGGTTGAAAAACTCTTTCGGCAGGAGCGGGTTGGGAACCGCGAACGCGCCGCCCATCGGGCCGTAACCGGCGTATTTCTGGTTCTTGCGCGCCATTTCCTGGAACTTTTGAACGAGCGCTTTGCTCGCCGGGTCGTCTTCGAGCGATTTCGGTTGGCAGCGTCGCAGGCGTTCGAGCGTCTTTTGGAGTTCGAGGTCGTCGCCGAGCGGGTACCCGCCGACCAGCACCGCGTATTCGACGCTTTGCGCCGTTTGGTAGTGGAAGTTTTTCGCCGAGTCGATCTCCGCCGAGAACGCGTCGAGGTTGCGGCTCGGGTCGAATTTGAAGACGAACGCTTCCATTTTGTACGCTTTGCGGAGCTCGTACGCGAGTTTTTTCGCGCGGTACGCCGCTTTTTCGTCCGAGAACTTCGCCGCCATCGCGAACCAGTTCCCGTCCGAGTCGCGCAGGAAGTAATCTTTTTTCGGATCGGCTTCGACTTTGGCGGCTTTACCCATTTGAGGGAAAGAAAATTGCCCGAAACCGACCTCCGTTCCGCCGCAGACTATTGCAAGGAACAGAATATATTTTAAACTGGAACGAAACGGTTGCATAAGACGCCCTTTGAGGGGTTGCGCCGCGTCGTCGAAAGCCGCCCTCCTTGGCGCGCCTCGACGATGCGACTAAACGAACTCGATCGAAAAGCGAACGATCGCCCGTCTCGAACGGTCGGGACGTTTTTTCGCTTCGCCGCGCCGTCTCGCCTCCTTGCGAAGGAACGGTTTTAGCGAAAATTTCGATTTTAACGTCGACGCTCCGCCGCGTCGACCGACGAGTCGAACAAATCGCGTATTTAACGTATCGGTCGAAACGACGGCGCGCTTTAATTCTGTTTTAACGATTATTTCGAATTTTGCGGCTCGACGACGGCGACGCTTGCGGCGGGGGAACGCGAAACGAAGCGGAAAAATCGGCGAAAACGGGCGCGTCGGACGAAAAAAAACAAGAAAAGACCCCGAGGATTTTTTCAAAAATAACGATTTTAAGGAGCCGCGTATGAGCGAACCGCTCTTTCCGCCGTTGAAAATAGGCAAACTGCGCTTGGGAACGCCGATTATTCAGGCGCCGCTTTCCGGATATTCGGACGCGCCGATGCGGAGGTTGGCGCGAAAATTCGGGGCGTCGTTCGCGCTCTGCGAAGTGTTTCTCGATCAATTTGTGTTAAACGTTTCGAAAAAGAGTAAATCGCGACTTTATTTGGCGACGCGCGATTCCGACAAGCCGTCCGGAGCGCAGCTGATGGGCTCTTCGTCGGACGAATTTGTGCCCGCGGCGCTGAAATTGCTCGAATTTGGGTTCGATCTGATCGACCTGAATTTTGCGTGCCCGGTGCGCAAGGTCGTCGGGAAGTGTCGCGGCGGGTTCCTGATGTCGGAGCCGGAGCGAGCGATCGAAATTGCGAGGCGGGTGCGGGAAGCGGTTCCGGCGGACGTTCCGGTAACGGCGAAATTGCGGCGCGGTTTCGACGATTCGCCGAAAAGTCGGACGGCGTTTTTCGAGCTTCTCGACGGGTTGCTCGACGCGGGCGTCGACGGCGTCGCGATTCACGGGCGCGCCGTTTTGCAGCGGTACGCCGGCGTCGCGAATTGGGATTTTTTGCGCGAAGTTAAGGAATACGTCGCGGTTAAGAAAAATCGTCCCGATTTTACGGTTCTCGGTTGCGGCGACCTTTTCGACGCGGAAACCGTCGCGCGGCGAATGCGGGAAAGCGGCGTCGACGGCGTCGCGCTTGCTCGCGGAATTATCGGAAATCCTTGGCTTTTCGCGCAGGCGAAAGCGGCGATCGAAGGGCGTCCGATCCCGGCGCCGCCGACGTTGGCGGAGCAAAAGGCGACGATCGCCGAACATTTTAGCGCCGCGCTCGAACTTTACGGCGAACGCCGCGCCGCGACCGAAACGCGCAAGTTCGGCGTCGCTTACGCGCGGCTTCACCCGAACGTCGAGGCGGTTCGAACGGCGTTCGCGACCTGCAAAACGTCGGCGCGTTGGTTCGAAATTTTGGATGAATTTTATTGCGATTAACGATTTTAACGACCGAAACGTCGCCGAATCCGCGATCGGAGCGGTTCGGCGCGGCGGTTGAAAGGACGTCGGCGGGGCCGGTTCGCCTTTTTCCGTTTTGTACGGCGGCGGGCGGAGCGGGTCGGGCCGAACGTCGGGAAAGCGTGAAAGGAGACGAAAAGATGCGTTGCAAGCCCTTATTAATATTAATGGCGAATTGCGCGTTGGCGGCGGGCGTCGGCTCGTTCGGCGCGTCGGCGGACGCCGCGGAAACGAGCGTCGAGTTTAGCAATTTTAGCGGTTTTAACGCCGAAAACGGCTCGACCGTCGGCGTCGATCCGTCGGACGCTTCGCGGGCTCGTTGGAACGCGCTCGATTTCGGCGTCGTCGCGAGCGAAACGGTCGACTCGACGGCGGCGTTGCAACGGGCGCTCGACGTCGCGGGGAAAGCGGGCGGGGGCGTCGTCGAACTTCCCGCCGGGCGCTTTCGGTTCGACGGAACGCTGACGATCCCGACCGGGGTAACGTTGGCCGGGACGTACCGCGTCGCGCCGTCGGTTGCGAATAAAGACGAAAAACCGACGGGGACGACGCTTCTAACTTACGCGAACCGCGGGAAACCGGACGCCGCGCCCTTTATCGAGTTAAAGGGCTCGAACTCCGCGCTTGTCGGCGTCGTCGTAATTTATCCGGAGTGGAAGCAAACGGACGTTCCGCCGGTTCCGTATCCGCCGTGCGTCGCGTCGGAAAATTCGACCGCGGTCGCCGTCGTCGACTGCTGCTTTTTGAACCCTTACGAGGCGATCCGCTTTCATCTGGCGCATCGGCATCTGGTGCGCAACGTTACCGGATATCCCTGCAAACGCGGGTTTTACGTCGACGAATGTTACGATATCGGACGCGTCGAGAACGTCCATTTCTGGCCGTTCGGGCTGATTTACAAACCGGACGATCCGTTTTGCGAGTGGGTCAATTTGAACGGCGTCGCGTTTGAATTTGCGCGAACCGACTGGCATTACGTAACGAATACGTTTTGCTTTGGATACGGGCGCGGTTATTCGTTTATCGACGCGGGAAAAGGCGGAGCGAACGGGAATTTTTTGGGGATCGGGGCCGACTCGTGCCGCCGCGCGGTGTTCGTCGAGCAGTCGCAAAAGCAGGGGCTTCTCATTACGAACGGCGAGTTCGTCGGGCGTTGGTCGAGCGAAGATTCGGTTTGTTTGGAGATCGGCGAGAAGAACGAGGGCGCCGTCATGCTGACGAACTGCGCGTTTTGGGGGCCGGTCAAGACGTGCGTCCTGTCGAACCAACCGCTCGGACGAACGACGCTAAACGCTTGCGTTTTCGTGAATTGGGACGAAGTTCATTCGGCGAAAACGAAGAGCGGGGCGCCCGCGATCCAGATCGACGCCGGGCGCGCGACCGTTCAGGGCTGTTCGTTTGAGAAGGCCGGGACGCACCTGCTCGTTTCGGAGAAGGCGGCGAGCGTCGTCGCGATCGGGAATCAGGCGCCGGGCGGTTTTAGAGCGGTCGGGCCGAAGATTCAGGCGGCGGCGAACGAACTCGACCCGATGGAAGCGGAGCCGAACGCGAAGGAAAATTATCGGTTCGCGATCGGTTCGACGAACGACGCCCGTTTCGTCGACGGGTGGTTCGGCCCCGAAAAGGGCGCGCGGGGACGGACGTTCCGTTGGTCGACCGACGAGTCGCGGGCGACGCTTCCGGTCGTTCCGGGGCGGCGGTACGAAATCGCGATCGAGCTGGACGCTCCGGCGGAAGCGATTCCGGAAAAATCGGAAAATCCGGAAGATTTCGGCGTCTTTTGCGAAGGCGTTAAAGTCGGCGAGATCGTTCGGGGCGCCAACCGCGTCGCGTTTGAAACGGACGTTCCGAACGGCGTCGACGAGCTGAATTTGACGGCGCGTTGCCGCGGTTGGGTTCCGGCGGAGGTTCGCGAGGGTTCCGACGATCGGCGAACGCTCGGCGTTTGCGGATTCGCCGTCGAAGCGAAGGCGATCGGAACCGACGTCGAGCGGACGTTCGACGCGAACTTCGGCGTTTGGAGCGACGCGGAAAAACGTTGATTTTCGTTTGGCGTAAAAACGGAAACGCCGCGTCGAGCGGGAAAACTCGACGCGGCGTCGCGGCGTTGAAATAGGAAAAAAGCGGCGGCTAGTGGATTTTCTTGAGGAACCAACAGCCGACGATTCCGAGCGCGACGTTGCCCGTCCAAGCGAACATCGGCGAGACGACGCCGCTCTTCGCGCCTTCGAGCCCGAACATAAAGAGCGGGTAATAAACGACTAACACCGGTAAAAAACAGGCGAAAAACGCCGCCGTGTAGTCCGCTTTGTTGAACCAGATCGCGAACGGCGCCCCGACCCAGGCGAAGAAAAAACAGGAAAAACCGGACGCCCAAACCCGCGGAACCGTCAGCCGATAACGGTTTTCGCGCTTCTCGATGTTGCGCTCCAAATTGACGCGCTCTTTCCAAACCGGGTGCGACGTTTCCTTTAGGTCGCCGCGCAGAAACGCGAAGATCGCCGTCGACGCGAGCCGCCGCCGATTCCGTTCCCGTTCTTCGTCCAAATCGGCCAACGCTTCTTTGATCTTCGCCGCCGACGGGTCGACGCGGTACGCCGAGCGGAAAAACTCGTTGAGCGGCAACGGTAAAACGAACGATTTTGAAAATTTGAGCTCAAAATTCTTCGCGTAGAATTCCGTGTTGTAAAGCATGACGCGAACGACCGGGTTCGCCGCGTCGAAATCGACTTCGAGCCGCGCCGTTTCGGCCAAGCCGGTGAGTTCGCCGCCTTTAGCGGAAAAAGACGGGTTGATCAAAACGCCGTCGTCGCTCACTTCGGACGCTTCGACGACGTAATCGCCGTTCGGCGTCGCGAACCGCTTTTCTTCGCGAAGTTGGGCGAGAATCGTCGACTCGAAACCTTCGAGAAGCGTGCGCGTCATCTGCCGGCGGCTCCAGGAAATCGACAGGTCGTTCAGCCAAACGCTCGACAAACTGACGAAAAACATGAAAAGCCAAACCGGGAAAAGAATGCGCCAAGGCGGTATCCCCAACGCTTTCAACGCGATGATTTCGTTGTTTCCCGCCATTCGAGAAAAGAAAAACGTAACGGAAACAAGCGACGCGATCGGCAGCGTCTTCGACAAAATGTCGGGGAGCATGTACGGCGTCATCCGCAACGGAAGCGCGAACGGCAGCCCGCGTTTGAGCGACGTTTCGACGACGAAGAAAAAGAGGAGCCCGACCGTCGTCGCCGCCGCCGCGATCGCGAATATTTTCAACGTTTGAAAAAAAGCGTAGCGAGAAAATGTTTTCATGACGTCGTCCGATTTTTGACGCTGTTGTTGGGGGCGGTCGACGCGGCGGCCGAAACGTTGCGCGCGGCGTCGGCGGCGCGGCGTTCGTCGAACGGTTCGACGTGGATCGTCGTTTCGACGATTTCCGGAAGGCGAGTTCGAATTTCCCGCGCGAGTTCGTGCGAAAGGCGGTGCGCGTCGCGAACGGTCGTCTCGGGGTCGACGAGCACGTGCAAGTGCGCGGCGTAAAGCGAGCCGCCGAGCGGACGCGTTCGAATTTTGTGCGGATACTGGATCGCGGCGTTTTCGAGCGCGACGCGGCGAACGGCGTCGACGATCTGCGCGTCGGCCGAAGCGTCGCAAAGGGTCGAAAAGGTCGGGCGGGCGACGTCGAACGCCGTTTTGAGGATCATGAAGGCGACGACGATCGCGCCGACGGGATCGAGGAACGCGAAATTCGGCCCGAACGCGAGAACGCCGCCGACGGCCAACGCGGTCGGGATCGAGCTGAGGGCGTCGCTGCGATGGTGCCAGGCGTTGGCGACGACCGCCGACGATCGGGTTCGCCGTCCGACCGCGACGGTCGCTCGATAAAGCGCCTCTTTGACGAAGATCGAAAGGAGCGCCGCGACGAAAGCGCAAGCGAGCGCCGGGCGACGCAACGGCGCGATTTCCCCGTCGAGCGAAGCGTCGATCTTCGCGACCGACGAGCGGAGAAGTTCGGCGGCGACGAGCGCGAGCGCCAACGCGACGAAAAGGGTCGCCAACGATTCGATCTTCGCGTGTCCGTTCGGGTGGTTCGCGTCGGCCGGGCGCGTCCAAAAGCGGGCGCCGATCAAGACGATCGCGTCGGTCGCCAAGTCGGAAAAGCTGTGCAAACCGTCCGCGACGAGCGCGCTCGAACCGCCGAGAACGCCGACGCCGGTCTTTAGCGCCGTCAGCGCGACGTTGATCGCCGCGCCGATTATCGTAACGCGTGAAATCGCCGCCAACGGCGTTTCGTCGGCGTCGGGGGAGGACAAAATCTTCATAAGCGGCTCCGAAACGGGGCGAATCGAGGAACGGCGGAGCGCGACGGTTTCGCGTCGAGCGTCGACATTAATGAACGTCGACCATTAATTAATATTGGCAAAAACGCGAAAACGTCGTTCCGAAACGGGGGCCCGAACGCGGCGAAAGGCGACGAAGGCCGGTTACTCTATTTTAAGAAACGAGCGGGCGCGGTCAAGAGCGATTTTGAGGACGGCGCGTTTTTTTACGTTTTCGCCGTCGACGGATCGAAAAAGACGAGAAAAGACGGCGAAACGCCGCGCCGCCGACTCCGACGGATCGAAGCGGGCGGCGCGAAGCGTTCGAAATTCGACGTCCGGCGTCCCGGGGGCCGCTCGAATCGGGCGGCGCGTCGGGGAACGTCGGGAACGGTTAAAACTGCTCCGTCGAGACGCCGACGAATCGCGGCGCGTTCCGTCGAGCGGCGCTCGTTTCGGAGACGGCGTTCGTCGATCGCGTCGAAGAGCGGGCGATTTGCCGTCGGGCGGCCAGCCGGTTCGCCTCGCGCACCGCCGCGGCGAGGAACGGGTCGGCGTCGATTTCGTTCGTCGGGCGGGCGGCTCGTCGCGTCGCGACGTTTTCGTCGGCGAAGTCGGCGCCTTGCGTTTCGACCGTCGCGGAGTACGTCGGCGTCGTCGCGGCGAACGTCGCGGCGTCCGACGCTTTTACCGCTTCTTCCGAATTTTCCGTCGCGGCGACCCGAACGTGCGGAAGAACGCCGACGCCGCCGTAAGCGAGACCGTTCGGCGAGTAAAATCTTTCGGTCGTCAACCGCAGACCCGCGATCGGTTTCTTCGTTCGCGTCGCGCAGGAAAGCTGCACGATCGCCTGAACGGTGCCTTTGCCGTAACTCTGCGTTCCGACGACGACGGCCCGTCCGTTTTCCTTCATCGCTCCGGCGAAAATTTCCGACGCGCTCGCGCTGTTCTCGTCGATGAGAATCACCAACGGCGTCGAGCAAAAGCTCGTTCGGTTCGCCGAGTACGAGCAGTCCCCGCCGCGACCGCGCGTCCGCACGATCGTTCCGGAATCGAGGAAAAGGTCGGAAACGTCGATCGCTTCCTGCAGAAGCCCGCCCGGGTTTTGGCGCAGGTCGACGACGAGGCTCGCCATCTGACGGCGCGAAAGCTCGTCGATCGCCGCGATCATTTCGGTCGCCGTCGTCTTTTGAAAACACGTTACCTTAAAATAGCCGACGTTTCCCGGGACGTCGAGAAGGCGGACGTTTTCGACGCTCGGCACGTCGATCGGCCGACGCGTCGCGACGACGCGGCGGAGCTTGCCGTCGTTCGGCGAACGCAGGGTCAGCGTCGCCCGTTGCCCGATTTCGCCTTGAAGGAGCGCGCCGATCTCCGCCCCGGTGAGGCCTTCGGTCGCTTCTCCGTCGACGGCGACGATTTCGTCCCCGGCTTCGACGCCGCTTTCGCTCGCCGGACTGTTCGGGACGACGCGCACGACGCGGGCCGGATCGTCGTTTTTCAACTCGACGCCGATTCCGACGAAACGACCGTCGATCATCGAGAAGACGTCCTCGACCTGAATCGGGGTCAGGTGCGCCGAATACGCGTCGAGCGAGCAGACGGCGGCGCAAAGGAACTCGGAAATCGTCGCCGTTTCGCGGACTCCGGTTTCCTCGCGGAGCCGTCCGGCGAGCCAAACGACCGCGCTTTTAAGGTCGGCGTCGGTTTCGAGCCGCCAACGTTTCGCCGCGTCGCGAATTTTCGTCAGGAACGCGACGGCGCGTTCGCTCTTTTCGAACGGCGCTCCGTTTCGTTCGTAAAACGGCTTGTGCGCGAACGTCTCGGTCAACCCGGCGAGTCCGAACGCGAAGAGCGTCGCGGGCGTCGGGCGGTCGACGTGATAATTGTCGATGTCGAGCGTCGCTTCGTCGAACGCGGCGAGGACGTCGTCGAGGCTCGCGCCGTCGGTCAATTCGACGAACGTCGCGTCCTGATAGCGCTGGTCGAGTTCGCAACGCCGCCGCGCCGTCGCGAACCGTTCGCGGAGCGTTTCGTCGTCCGGGAAGGCGCGCGTCGCTTTTTCAAACCGTTTTTTCGCGTCGAGCCAACGCCCGGCGTCGAGGAGCGCGTTCCCTTCGGAAAGGGCCCGCTCCCGTTCCGCGTCGTTCAACGAAAGAGCGCGGAGCGTTTCGGTCTCGACGTCGAGCGTTCGCTTGCGGTCGAGCATATCGTCGAGCGAGCGCAACGGCGACGGAGCGGAAAGCGCGTCGAGCGACGGTTCGTAAAACGGGGAATAACGGGAAACCGTCGAGCTCGCCGGTTCCGGAGTCGACGACGAACCCGCGTTCGAAGCGAACGACGAAACCGCGGAACGAGCCCGCGTTCCCGCGTCGGCGAACGCCGTCGAGTCGACGCAGCGCGAACTTGCGACGACGACGGCGATCGCTAAAAATCGGAGGAATCTTTGCATAACGTTACCAAGCGGCCCGAAGACCGTCGGTTTGATCGACTTTCGAAAGAGGCGTCCTGCCCAAACGTCGACGCGCGGTCGACGTTTCCCGAAAATCGAAATGGAACTCCTTTTCGGTCGCCCTCCTGGCGAAGCCGCCGGTTGGAGAAAAAACTTTTCTCGCGTTTTCGCCGCGTCGAGCCGTTCGTTCGCGTCGCGTCTTCAGCCGGAAAGGCCGAGGGCGCGAAACGTCGCCGACGAACGTCGCCGCGGCGGAGACGGCGAACCCTTGCGAGCCGTCGTCGTGAAACCGCTTCCATGAAAAAACGTCAAAATCTGCGAAACGCGAAAATCCGTTCTCGTCGAACGTCGAGGCTTGCGCGTTTTTGGCGTTCGGTAAAGAATGCGTCGCGATTTTGTCGTCGCGGGGAAAACGCCCGATTTTTCGCGTTCTTTTCCCGTCGAACCGCGCGACGGCCGTTCGACGCCGGAATCCGGACGCGGGCGGAGGTTTTCCCGGTTTCTAGAATCGTTGTTTTTCCCGATCGGCGGTTAGTCGTTCGACGAAATTTTGGCGAATCCTCGGAATTTCTCGGACGAACGAAATCGTTAGGCAAAGAGTAACGACAAAAACGAACGAACGCTTTGGACGCTTTGGCGCGGTCGAAACGGTCGAGCGGTCGACGACGGGGAACGCCGAAAACGGCTCCTATAGTATTAATGACAAAAACGTCGAAAACGCTTCTTCGGCGCCCGAACGGACGCAAGCGGACAACTCCGCCGAAACTGTGTTAAAGTTTAACGATCGCGGTGACTTTGATGCTTGTAACGTGAAGCGCGGTGAGGGGAAACGTCGGAAAAACCGCGTTTCGGCGGAGAATCGCGGTTTTAAAAAAAATTCGACGGTTTTTCTGAAGGCCGCTTCGAGTCTTTTCCGATAGTATTAGCGTCGCCGAGAGGGACGAATAAATTTCCGCGCGAACGGTCGCCGGAAACGCTCTTGCCCCCCCGACAGGAACACAACGCGCCGCGTCGATCGACGAGGCGCAAAACGAACGTCGAAAAGCCGCGACGCGTCCTTTGCCGCGCGATTTCCCAAATCGCGTTCAATATCGACGCGCGCCGACGACGCTCTTTCGAACGACGCGACGAAACGTCGCCGTCGAGAAAGCGCGACGACGTCGGAGCCGCTCGGAATCGCCTCCTTAAGGATTGGCCGGAGGCGGCGGCAAATTTCGCGACGGTTCGACTTCAGGTTAAAAAAGGAGTTTACCTATGAAAAATCGTTTGATGGCGTTCTGCTTCGCTTTGATTTCCGCGTGCGCGGTTTCGACCGCCGCCGCTCAAGACTGCGCCCCGTGCGCCGCGGCCGCCGGCCCGGACGTTTCGTGCGCTTCCTGCTGCGCGACTTGCACCGGTCGTTCGTGCGAGCTCTTCTCCGGGCTTCGTTCGCTCCTGGCGTGCCGTCCGTGCGCCGTCGTCGAATGCGCTCCGTCGTGCGCGGCCGCTCCGGCTCCGGTTTGCGGCCCGATCGTTTCGACGAACTTCCCGTCGTGCGACGTGGAAGCGACCTGCGCTCCGGCCCCGGTTTGCGCCCCGGCTCCGGTTTGCGGCCCGATGTTCCCGTACCTGAAGCCGTGCTTGTACAACGCCGTTCATCGTCCGGTCAACGGCGTTTGCAAAGTCGTTCACGGCGTTTTCGACACTTTGGCGACGATCACCACCCCGACGAGCGACGCGGGCTTCTTTAAGCCGGCTTACGTCTGCGGCGTCCCGTGCGCTTGCGGCGCCGGCGAACTCGGCTCCTGCGCGACCTGCGGCGACGTCGAAGCCGCCCCGGCCCCGTGCATGCCGGCCGTCCCGTCCTGCAACTGAGCGGACGAGCGCGACGATCGGAACGGTTTTGACGGTTTGAATCGTTAAAACGAGCGAGCGCGTCGCGACGGCGCGCTCCGATTTCCGAAACGAATCGAAAACGAACGGGTTCGCAAGAGCTCGTTCGTTTTTTGGTTTCTTGACGTTTTGCCTAATTTGCCTATTTTAACGCTTTCTCGTCGTTTCGCCGCGTCGAATGGCGCCGCCGCCCGCGTTTTCGTTAAAATCGGCGTCGGGAGGGAAAGAAAAACGAAAAAATCGAGCGCCCGACTTGAAAGGAACGCTTTTGTCGGTATAATTGAGGACAGGCGGGGGAGCGCGTCGCGATGAGCCTTACCCGCCTCCCGCTCGGATTTCGGGCCCGACGTTAAAAAACGGCGAGCGACGAAACGTCGAGCGAACGCGAAAAAGAAAAAACGAGGAGCCGAACGGACGGTCGCGGAGAGAGCGGCGCAAGTCGTTCTTTCGAGGAAAGTCCGGACTCCGCAGGATACGATGGCGGGTAACGCCCGCCGATCGCGAGATCAGGGAATAGCGCAACAGAAAGCAAACCGCCTGCGACGGTTTCGGCCGTCGTCGGTAAGGGTGAAACGGCGAGGTAAGAGCTCACCGGCGGCCCGGGCAACCGGCCGGCCAGGCAAGCCCCATTGGGAGCAAGGTTAAACAGCGTCGCGCTCGGCGTTCGTCGAGCGGGGGGCGATCCGTCCTCAAGACGCGGGTAAACCGCGAAGAACGGTTCGGCGACGAATCCGTCAAGATAAATGACCGTCCCTCTTTCGAGAGGACAGAATCCGGCTTATGTTCGACTCCTCTTTTTTTCTTTTTCGACGGGCGGCGCGTTCCGTAAAAAACGGTCGTCGGAGTTGTGGGGCCGCCGCTTGGGCGCGTCGACGGGAAATTTCGCGATTATTGCGATTTGTTTCTTGAAGAAAGCGGATTTTCGCCTTATAATGGAGAGACCGCCGGGAAGTCCGACGTCGAGCGCGGGGGCGCGGCGGTTTTTTTCCTCCAACGAAAGCGAATGAAAACGATGACAAGCGCGTTCTTGACGAACGATCGACGTTTCTTGCGTCGGCGAGGTTCGGCGTCGGCGGTCGTCCGTTTGGGCGTCGGCGCGGCGCTCGTCGCGTTTTCGACGACCGGTTTCGAAGCGTCGGCGCAAAACGTCGAGTCGACGCCGTCCGAAGGGCGCGCGCTCTTTGTGCCGACGCTCGATCTGCAGTCGCCGACTTCTTTTTCGAGCGTCGAGGCCGCGCGGAGCGTTCGACCGCCGCAACCGGCGAAACGTCGCGAGGAGCTGATCTATCCCGAGGGCTTTTTGGAGCTGTCCGCCCCGACGCCGGAGCCGACGCCCGAAGCGCCGCTCGAAACGGAGCGCCCGAGCGACGAGAAAACGGAGAAAACGGAAGAAGCGAAAAAGGAAGAGCCGCCGCGTCGACTCGATCCGAGCGCCGAAACGACGCCCTTGGCCCCGCCGCCGCAACCGGAGCCGCCGCAAGCGGAGCCCGGCGATCAGATCCTCTTTTTCGCGCTTTCGATCGCGCTCGTCGCGCTCGGCGGTTTTATTTACGCTGATTATCGTTACCGTGATCGATTAAAGAGCGAATTGGCGCGCAACGCCCGTTTGCGGTCGCCGAACGCCGTCGCCGCCGATTTCGACGACGTGCTGTCCGGCGTCGACGGGGAGCGGCTCGACGCGTCGTTCGACGATTTGGCTTATTTTTCGACCGCGCCGTCGACGTCCGTTCTTGACGACGAAGAGGTTTTCGAGCCGATCGCCGAACCGGCTCCCCCGACGAACGGCGCCGACTTGAACGAGGAAAATTTCGATTTCGCGCCGACTTCCGACTCGAACGCGAAGGCGGCTTTGGCCGAGCCGCAAGAGGATTTCGTCGTCGGCGCGAATCCGGCTCGTTGAGCGTCGCGGACGGTAAAACCGTTAAAATTGGAACGGTTTTTCGGGCGTTGTTCGACCGCGAACGGTCGTTCCGTCGGGGCGGAACGTCGACGACGAGCGGCTTTTTCCGCAAAACCGGCGCGACCGTTAAAATTGAACGTCGCGCCGGTTTTCATTTTAAGCAAACGTCGACGACGGGGAACACTCTGACCGATGAAGATTCGAAGCAAAACGTTGGCGCGGGCGGCCGGCTCGCTGGTTTCGCTCGGCGTTCATTCGTTGATGCCGACGCTCGACTACCGCGTCGCTTATCACGATCCGATAATCGATCCGGCGTATGAAAACGATGGAAAGCGACGAATATATATTTTTTGGCACGAATATATTCAGTTTTTCATTTATCTGCGGAAACGTTGCCGCCTTGCGATGTTGGCGAGCAAACACGCGGACGCCGACGTGTTGGAGCAAGTCGCGGATTTGCTCGGGTTCGACTGCGTTCGCGGCTCGACGAATCGCGGCGGCGTCCAGGCGCTCCGCGAAATGATGCGCAAAGAGCGAAACGAGCGGCTGCACCTGACGATCACTCCGGACGGC
Source organism: uncultured Planctomycetaceae bacterium (assembly GCA_964539525.1). Lineage (GTDB taxonomy): Bacteria > Planctomycetota > Planctomycetia > Pirellulales > Thermoguttaceae > RUG369. The sequence continues at coordinate 26,247 of CAZIJJ010000011.1, forward strand.
CCGCGGGGGCCGCGTCGCGTTTTGGCGCCCGGGTGCGTTTATCTTGCGTCGAAGTTGCAAATTCCGATCGTCGCGATGGGCGTCGGGTACGATCGGCCGTTCCGCTTTAAGAGTTGGGATCGATTCGCGATTCCTCGACCGGGTTCGCGGGCTCGTTGTATTCCGAGCGGCGATATTTGGGCGCCGCCCGACCTCGATCGCGACGGCGTCGAGCATTATCGGCGGCGGATCGAGGCGATTTTGAACGGGCTGACCGACGAAGCGGAGGCTTGGGCCGCGTCCGGCGAGCGTTACGTCGGCGAGTCGAGCGTTTTGCCGGGCCCGAAAAACTCGTTTCTTTACTTCGCGAAGCCGAAACAGGCGGCGATCGACGACGTTTGAGCGTCGGTTTGGAGCGATTTTGCCGGTTGGGACGTCTGCTTGGCGTTGTGGATAGCATTAATTGAAACGGAAACGATTTAATGGCGTGGAATTTCGGCGTCGAGCGGAAGTTTGATCGGCGCGTTAAAGCGCCGGCGCGGCGGTTGAACGGAATTTCTACTTGCTCGGTTGTCTTCTTGGCGAACGTCGGTTCGGCGCCTTGAAAGCGTCGAGGCGGGGCGAGTAAAAACGCCGATTTAACGAAACGGGATAAAATAGGCGATTTGGGAAAGCGGACGACGGTTTTGCGCCGTCGACACGTTGGAAGTCTGCGACGTTTGCGGCGTTTGTAACGTTTGCGGCGTCGGCGCGGTTGGCGACGATTGGGCGGGTTGAGCGATGAAAATCTTTTGCGCGGTTTCGGGCGGCGTCGACAGCGGCGTCGCGGCGGCGATTTTGAAGGAACGAGGGAACGACGTTCGCGGCCTGTACATGCGGCATCGGTATCAGCCGACGCTCGACGCCGACGAGACGCGCCGCGTCTTGGAAAAATGGAAAAACGAGGAAATTTGGGCGAAATCGGCGTTTTATTCGACGTCTCGAAACGGCGATTTGAGCGAAATATCGCCTGTCGACGCCGTTCGGTTTTGGAGCGAGCGGGGGTTGCCGATCGACGCCGCGTCGGCGCTGGAAACGACGGCTTTTCTCGGGATTCCGTTGACGATTTTGGACGTCGACGCGCCCTTCGCCGCCGTCGTTGAGAATTTTGTCGACGAATATTACTCGGCGCGAACGCCGAATCCTTGCGCGCTTTGCAATCGAACGATCAAGTTCGGGCTTCTCGACGACGTTTGTCGGCGGCTCGGCGGGGAACGGCTCGCGACCGGGCATTACGCGCGCAAGCGCCGCGTCGCCGATTGGGTCGCGGAGTTCGAATCGACGGCGGAACAACCGGCAAAGTCGACTGATTTTAACGCTGAGTCGGCGATTTGCGCCAACGGCGGGACTTGCGGAAACGACGGAAATTGCGAAGTCGGCGGCGTCGCGGCAAACGACGGAGTTTGCGGGGATTGCGAAATCGGCGGCGAGTTTGACGTTTTGCCCGATTGGTTAAAAGAGGACGGCGACGCGGAGTTTATCGAGCGGTCGCCGTCGCCGAAAGATCAGTCGTATTTCCTGTACGGCGTTCGCGCCGCGACGTTGCGGCGGGTCGAATTTCCGGTCGGCGCGTTCGATAAAAGCGAAGTTAGGCGGTTTGCGCAAGATAGGGGGCTTCCCGTCGCGGCGCGGAAAGACAGCCAGGAGGTTTGTTTCGTTCCGGATAAAGGGCGGCTCGAGTTTGTTCGCGGTTTTCGGGCGGCGGATCCGGAGCGTTGGAGCGGGGTTCCTTGCGACACAAGCGGCGATTTTGTCGCGCTCGACGGGAAAACGATCGGAAAACACGCGGGTTACGAAAAGTTTACCGTCGGGCAACGCAAAGGGCTCGGGACGGGATTCGGCGAGCGGATCTTCGTTCAACGCGTCGACGCCGCGACGAAGCGGGTCGTTCTCGGCCCTTACGAGGCGTTGGCGGTTCGCGAGATCGGCGCCGTCGACGCGAATTGGACGGCGAACGTTCCCGTCGACGAAGATTTTCGTTGCGAGATTAAAATTCGGTACCGGAACGATTCGGTCGCGGCGACCGTTCGCGCCGGAGCCGACGGGACGATTCGGGCGATTCCGGACGAACCCCGGTTCGGCGTCGCGCCGGGGCAGGCGCTCGTTTGTTATTGGCGCGATCGGTTGCTCGGCGGCGGTCGCGTCGTCTAACTTTTTTCACGTTCGACGGCGGTTGCGGAGCGTTTGACGGAATGCGACGGCTCGCGGCGTTAGATTTTCTTAACTTTGAGCCTTTCGAGACGGCGGAGCGACGGGCGCGTCGGGGAAATTTTCGCGTTTCGGCGTCGAAATTTGAAAAAATTAGCAAAAAAACGCCTTGCCCGGGGCGTCGCGTCGGCGCGAACGGCGTATAATAAGGAGAGGAGCGTCGGGCGGCGTCGGCGAGTTCGCGTCGTTTTTCCCGTTGAGCGGCGGCGGGCGGGACGTTCGGGCGATCGAGGCGTTCAAAAAACGGGAGTCGAACGGGGAAAAATGGCCGATATCGTTATTCGCGGCGCTCGCGAACACAATTTGGACGACGTTTCGCTGACGTTGCCGCGCAATCGTTTGATTTGTTTTACCGGCGTCAGCGGGAGCGGAAAAAGTTCGCTCGCGTTCGACACCCTGTACGCCGAAGGGCAGCGCCGGTACGTCGAGAGCCTTTCCAGTTACGCGCGTCAATTTTTGGGACAACTTCCAAAACCCGACGTCGAACGCGTTTCGGGGTTGAGTCCGGCGATTTCGATCGCGCAAAAGACCGCCGGGCAAAACGTTCGCTCGACGGTCGGCACCGTCGCCGAAGTTTCCGACTTTTTGCGCGTTCTTTTCGCTCGCGTCGCGACCGGTTTTTGCCCGAAGTGCGGGCGTCCGATCGTCGCGCAAACCCGGGGGCAGATTCTCGAACGTTTGAAAGTCGCTCCGAACGGTTCGCGGCTGCAAATTTTGGCGCCGCTCGTCCGCAATCAAAAGGGGAGTTCCGCCGAACTTTTCGCGAATTTGCGCCGCAAAGGGTTCCGACGCGTTCGCGTCGACGGGCGGATTCTGTCGCTCGACGACGAAATCGCGCTCGATCGGCGTTTGCGGCACTCCGTCGACGTCGTCGTCGATCGTTTGGTTCAGTCGGAAACGATCTATCGGCGGTTGGCCGAAGCGCTCGATTTGGCGTTGCAACTCGGCAAAGGCCGGGCGATCGCGTTGATCGAACCGCCGACCGACGACGGAGACGCGGCGGGCGATCGGGCGGACGCGACCCAAAACGACGCCGAATTCGACGCGCCGCCGGCGTTCGTCGACGATTGGGAAACGGACGCGGCGGAGCGGGAAGGCGGCGACGTCGACGAGGCGGCTCTTTTCGACGGCGTCGCGCCTTCGATGAAAAACGTCGCGGAATCGGATCAGGAAACGGAAATTTATTTCAGCGCCGATTACTCCTGTTCGCATTGCGGGATCAGTTTCGAGCGTCCGACGCCGCAACTTTTCAGCTTCAACAGTCCGCAGGGGCGTTGCCCGCATTGTCAGGGGCTCGGCGTCGTTCACTCGTTCGACCCGAAACTGTTGATTCCGGACGAAACGAAGTCGTTTCAACAGGGGTGCGTCGTTCCGATCGGAAAATGGAAGGACATGGGGCGTTGGCGGCGGCATATTTATCAGGGAGTCGCCGACGCTTTAGAGAAACTGTATAATCTGGAGAAAAATTACGTCCTCGAAACCGCTTGGGAGGAGCTCGACGAGCGGGTCAAGAAGGCGTTGCTTTGGGGTTCCGGCGACCTGCGCGTTACCTTTTCCTGGCGCAACGGCGCCGTCGAACGGAAGTGGGGCGGTTCGTTCGAAGGGATTATTCCGAAAATGCTGAAGCAGTTTCGGGAGACGCGGAACAAGATGGCGCTCGCCGCGATGGAGCGGTTTATGAGTTCCGTTCCCTGCGAATTTTGCGGGGGAAAACGACTCAACGAACAGGCGAGCGCGTTTCGGATCGAAACGAAGTCGGCCGCCGCGCCCTTCGTCGAGAAAAAGTCTTTCACTTTGCCGGAATTGTCGAATTTGCCGATTTCCGACCTGCGCGAGTTTTTCAGCGAGCTGAATCTCGACGCGTCGGGACGGATCGTCGCGCAGGATCTGGTAAAGGAAATTCGGGCGCGGCTCGGCTTTTTGATCGACGTCGGGCTCGGCTACCTGTCGCTCGGACGCTCGGCGCCGACGCTTTCCGGCGGCGAAATGCAACGGATTCGCCTGGCCGGGCAGATCGGCGGCGGCCTTGTCGGCGTTTTGTACGTCTTGGACGAGCCGTCGATCGGGTTGCACCCTCGCGACAACGAGCGGCTGATCGAGACGCTGACAAAGTTGCGCGACGTCGGGAACACGGTCGTCGTCGTCGAACACGACGAGGACACGATGCTCGCTTCCGATTATCTCGTCGATTTCGGCCCGGGCCCGGGAACGCGCGGCGGGAAGATCGTCGCCGCCGGGTCGGTCGCCGAAGTGTTGCAAAACGGCCGCGGAGAGTCGCTGACCGCTCGATTCTTGACCGGAGAAGAAGAGATCGCCGTTCCGAAAGAGCGCAAAGCGCCGGACGGGCGGTTTCTCGTTGTGCGCGGGGCGACGCATCACAACCTTAAGAATATCGACGTGAAAATTCCGCTTGGCGGCGTCGTTTGCGTTACCGGCGTCAGCGGAAGCGGGAAAAGTTCGCTCGTCAACGACATTTTGAAGGAAGCGTTGGCGCGAGATCTCAATCGAGCCAACGGCGAGCCCGGCGCGCACCGAGCGATCGAAGGCGTCGAGCATTTGAACAAGCTCATTTCGATCGATCAGGCCCCGATCGGGCGGACGCCGCGGTCTAATCCGGCGACGTATATCAAATTGTTCGACGATATTCGACGCCTGTACGCCGAAACGCCGGAAGCGCGGGCCAAAGGGTTTCAGCCGGGGCGGTTCAGCTTCAACGTTCCGGGCGGGCGTTGCGAACATTGCGAAGGGAACGGCGCGACGAAGCTCGAAATGGATTTTCTCGCCGACGTTTGGGCGGTTTGTCCCGTTTGCGGCGGGCGGCGCTTTAATCAGGAGACCCGCGCCGTTAAATATAAGGGGCTTTCGATCGATCAGGCGCTCGATCTGGACGTCGAAACGGCGCTGAAGCGGTTTGAAAATATCCCGAAAATTCGGGAAAAACTGCAAACTTTGCACGACGTCGGGCTCGGATACATGAAGCTCGGGCAACCGTCGCCGACCCTTTCCGGCGGGGAAGCGCAACGCGTCAAGTTGGCGAAGGAGCTTGTGAAACGGAGTTCCGGACGGACGCTTTACCTGCTCGACGAGCCGACGACCGGGTTGCATTTCGCCGACGTGAAACTCCTCCTGAACGTGTTGCGCAGTTTCGCCGACGCGGGCAACACCGTCCTTATCGTCGAACACAACCTCGACGTTGTGAAAACCGCCGACTGGGTGATCGATCTCGGCCCGGGAGGAGGAGACGGCGGCGGGCGCGTCGTCGCCGAGGGAACGCCGGAGGAAGTCGCCGAAAATCCCGACAGCCGAACCGGGAGGGCGTTGAAAGAATTTTTGAGCCGCGACCGCAAAACGCTTGCCGCGCGGCGCGCCGAAGCGGAAGCGGCGCGGACGGCCGGGTCGAGCGACGGCGAAGTCGGCAAAACCTCTGGAACCGTTGAAACCGTTAAAACGGCTGAAATCGGCGCGGGCGTTGAAGTTGGCAAGGTTGGTAAAGTCGGCGAAATCGGCGAAATCGGAGCGAACGGCGGCAAAAACGCCGGGCCGACGATCCCGAGCGTCGAGCTCGAAGGGCCGATCGTGATCGTCGGCGCCTGCGAAAACAACCTGCAAAATATAACGGTCGAAATTCCGCGCGACAAAACGACCGTCTGTTGCGGGCCGAGCGGGAGCGGAAAATCGTCGTTGGCGATCGACGTCGCTTACGCCGAGGGGCGGCGGCGTTACGTCGAAAGCCTTTCCAGTTACGCGCGGCAATTTTTGGGACAAATTCGCAAGCCGAAAGTCGAAAAAACGTTCGGGATCGCGCCGTCGATCGCCATCGAGCAAAAGACGACGAGCCGTTCGCCCCGTTCGACGGTCGGGACGGTTTCGGAAATTCAGGATTATTTGCGAATTTTGTTCGCGCGGCTTGGAACGCCGTATTGTCCGGACTGCGGCGTCCCGATCGGAACGCAGTCGACCGACCAGATCGTCGCGCGGATTTTATGCGGCGAACCGGATTCGCGCCTTTATATCTTGGCGCCGCTGACGCTTGAAATCGGGGACGATTATCCAAAACTTTGGGAACGCCTTCGCTCGCAGGGGTTCTTGCGGGTTCGCGTCGACGGCGAAACGTTCCCGCTCGACGCGCCGCCGGAAATCGACCGCCGCGCTCGACATTCCGTCGAAGTCGTCGTCGACCGAATCAAATTGAAGGGCGGGGCGGACGACAAAGCGTTTCGCGGTCGCGTCGCCGGAAGCGTCGAAACCGCGCTCGATTGGGGCGCCGGTCGCGTTCGCGTCGCCAAGGCCGACCCGACGAAACCGGAGCGCGATTGGGAAACGACGACGATGAGCCGCCGACTGTCCTGCGAGCGTTGCGGGCGGGCGTTCGAACCGTTGACGCCGCGACATTTTTCGTTCAACAGTCCGCTCGGCTGGTGCCCGCATTGCGAAGGATTGGGAACGCAAACCGGTTCGAGCCCGCAAAGTTTTATTAAAGACCCTAAATTAACGTTGGCCGAAGGGGCGATTTCCCTTTGGTCGGACTTCCGGACGCCGACGACGGTCGCGTCGTTGCGGGCGTTCGCTCGCGGACTCGGAGCGCCGTTGGACGTTCCGTTCGAGCGGTTGGACGCTCGTTTCCGCCGCGCGATCTTTCAAGGAACAGGCGACCGTTGGTTCGAGGCGACCGCCGCCGACGTCGAGATCGCGACCCGGGCGACGACGCCGAAAGAGCGGGCCGACGGAGCGCTTTCTCCGCCGCCGCCCGAAACGCCGATTGCGTTTAAGTTCCAATTTAAAGGGATTTATCCGGCGATCGAGGAAGCCGGGCGGATCGCGCCGTATTACCGGAGTCGGCTCGAATACCGCGTCGACGAATGCGAGTGTTCCGCCTGTTTGGGGAGCCGCCTGCGCGACGACGTCGCCGCCGTTCGCTTTCGCGGTTTGACGCTCGACCAAATTTGTCGGACGCCGATCGGCGAGTTGACGCGGTTTTTCGCCGATTGGGAGCCGTCGCCGACCGAAAAACGGGTCGCGGGCGAGGTTTTGGACGAAATTCGAGCGCGACTGCGCTTTTTGGTCGACGTCGGGCTCGATTATTTGACGCTGTCTCGACCGGCGCCGTCTCTTTCCGGGGGCGAGTCGCAACGGATTCGGTTGGCGGCGCAAATTGGAAGCGGGCTCGTCGGCGTTTTGTACGTTTTGGACGAGCCGACGATCGGGTTGCATCCGCGCGACAACCGCCGCTTAATCGCGTCGTTAAACAAGTTGCGCGATTTGGGCAACACCTTGCTCGTCGTCGAACACGATCGCGAGGTGATCGAGAACGCCGATTCCGTGATCGATTTCGGCCCGGGCGCGGGCGCGCGCGGCGGACTCGTCGTCGCGACCGGAACGCCGGACGAGGTGAAACGTAATCCAAATTCCGTTACCGGCCCTTATTTGTCGGGGAAAAAATCGATTCCGATTCCGGTTAATCGTCGCATTATTATGTAAGCGCGCCGAAAATGTTCGCCGTTTTTGACGCGTCGCGACGGTTTTAGCGATTTTAGCGGCCGGCGGAGCGCTTTTTTGGCGGACGCGTTGAATTTTGCCGACGTCGGCGAGTTGCTGTCGTTTATTTTAAAAATTGGTTGAATAATGAAGAAAAACGCCGATAATTCGAAACCGAACGACCCGTTCGCCGTCGACGCGGGCGACGAAACGGCGTTGAGCGCGAAAAAACGAGCGGACGGGCAAACAAAAAAGAGCGAAACGGCGGCGACTTTGCCGGATAAACCGGTCGCGGGGCCGGAAGACGTCCCGGTTAAGAAAACGGCGCGAACCCGGAAAGCGGCGGAAGTCGGCGAAACCGCGGAAGGCGCCCCGGTTAAGAAAACGGCGCGAACCCGGAAAGCGGCGGAAGTTGGCGAAACCTCGGAAGGCGCTCCGACTAAGAAGACGGCGCGAACCCGGAAAACGGCGGAAGTCGGCGAAACCGCGGAAGACGTCCCGGTTAAGAAGACGGCGCGAACTCGGAAAGCGGCGGAAGTCGGCGAAA
>CAZIJJ010000011.1:34594-125953 GCA_964539525.1 uncultured Planctomycetaceae bacterium
CTCGGAAAGCGGCGGAAGTCGGCGAAACCGCGGAAGACGCTCCGGTTAAGAAGGCTGCGCGAACACGGAAAGCGGCGGAAGTCGGCGAAACCGCGGAAGACGCTCCGGTTAAGAAGGTTGCGCGAACTCGGAAAGCGTCGGAAGTTGACGAAACCGCGGAAGACGTCCCGGTTAAGAAGGCGGCGCGAACCCGGAAAACGGCGACGAAAAAGCGGGATTTAGCGGCGCAAAATGGGAAAACGGCGCAAAATTTAACGTCGAAAACGGCGCCCGTCGCGTCTCCGCTCGACGAATTGCGGGAAATTTTTGCGAACGTCGCGCTTTCCGACGCGGAAAAAGAGCGGCGCGAAAAGGCCGAAGCGGCGAAAAAATTGTTCCGGGCGCCGACGAACGAACTCGATTTTCCGTTCGAGTTGCCCCCTTGGCCCGCCGGTTGGCTTCTGGCGCGCGGCGCCCGGCAAAACAACTTGCAGTCGATCGACGTTCCGTTCCCTTTGTCGGCGTTTACCGCGGTAACCGGCGTCAGCGGCAGCGGAAAAAGTTCGCTCGTCGAAAACGTGTTATATCGGAACTTAGCGCGGATCTTGAATCGTTCGCAAATGCGCGTCGGCTCTTGCGACGAACTCGTCGGAGTCGATAAAATCAACAAGATCGTTCAAGTCGATCAAGCGCCGATCGGGCAAACGCCGACCTCGAACCCGGCGACTTACGTCGGCGTTTTCGACTTGATCCGTCGACTTTACGCCGAGACGCCGGAAGCGAAAATTCGCGGTTACACGCCGCGCCGATTCAGCTTCAACGCGCCGGGCGGACGTTGCGAAAAATGCGAAGGCTCCGGCCTTTTGAAAATTGAAATGCATTTCCTCGCCGACGTTTGGATCGCCTGCGACGCTTGCGGCGGGAAGCGGTACGACGCCGAAACGCTCGAAGTGAAGTTTCGCGGAAAATCGATCGCCGACACGCTCGAATTGACGTGCGGCGACGCGTTGAAACTTTTCGAGCGGATTCCTCCGATCGCGCGGATTTTGCGGACGCTTTGCGACGTCGGGCTCGATTATTTGACGCTCGGGCAACCGTCGCCGACCCTTTCCGGCGGCGAGGCGCAGCGCGTTAAGTTGGCGGCGGAACTTTCGCGAGTCGATTCCGGGAAAACGTTTTACATTCTCGACGAGCCGACGACGGGGCTCCACTTTGAAGACGTTCGCAAATTGCTCGACGTGTTGCATCGGCTCGTCGATCTCGGGAACACGGTCGTCGTCGTCGAACACAATCTCGACGTGATCAAGAACGCCGACTGGATCGTCGACGTCGGGCCCGAGGCCGGGCTCGAAGGGGGGCGGCTTGTGTTCGCCGGAACGCCCGAACGGTTGGCCGAATATTCGGCGCGTTGGCTGGCTGGATCGGAAGAATTGCGGCGAACGACGCTCCGCAGTCATACCGGCGAGGCGTTGATCGACGTTTTTCGCGAGGGAAATTTCGTCGAGCGCCCCGTTTTGGACGCGCAAGCGTACTGGGCGAGCCAAAAAACGCCGACGATCGAGAGCGAGGAAGTCGCCGCGGAGCTGGGAAGCGAAACGGTCGCGACGCCTTGGGAAACGGACGGGCGGCGTTGGCACTGCGAAACGCGAACGAGCCGCGTCGGAACGCCGTGCCGGTGGAGCGGCGAAGTTTTGCGCGCCGTCGTCGACCGTTTGGAGGAGTCGTCCCTTTTCGCCGAAACCGATTGGAATAATCGCACGATTGTTGAAATTCGAGCGGAAAAGAAGTCGCTCGGGTGGTTTTTTCACGCGATCACGTCGGAGGAGTGGCTTCTGAAATTGAAATTTCGGACGGCGCCGGAGACGTTCGACCGCGAAACGCTCGTTCGCGAACTCGACTTGAAGCCGTTGAACGACGTCGACGAGATCCCGCTTTACGGAACGCAACCGCGCGTAAAGGTTGAATCGGCGGGACTTTGGCAAGAAATCGAGCTGAAGGTTTACTCGTTCGAAGAGATCGATCGCCCGGAATTTTGGGCGTTTCTCGACCGCGCCGTCGAGCGGTTCGGCGAAGCCGTCGAGCGGGCGAAAGAGAACGAGATCGATTTGACGCCGTGGAAAACGAAGGGGCGCGAGTGGCACCTGATGCCGGGCGGCTGTTACGGCGGGCGCGACAAACCGCGTTGGGCGTTCGGGATCCTCGAAAAATCGTTGGAAATCGTCGAGGCGGTCGCGCCTGATTCGAAGCCGGTGTGGACGAATAAGATCGTCGTGCCGTTTTACGAGAAGGGGGCGAAACGGCCCTGGTGCCAAATTTATACGAAAAATTGCGATTTCGTTTGCGTTCAAGTCAACGCGCCGAAGGGGAGCGCTCCGCTGGGACGCGTCGCCGGCGTCGGGTTCGAACCGGAAGTCGACGCGTCGAGTCCCGATTTCGACGCCGTTTATTTGCGTTTTCGAACGAAAAACGAATTTGAGCCGGAAAAATTGCGCGCTTTTTTGGAGGAAACCTTCGCCGCGTGGCAATCGGCGAAAGACGACGCGGTTTGAAACGTTTGAATTTTAGAAAATTGCGCCGGAAATGAAACGTTGCTTGGTTTTTAAATCGAACGTTATTTCATTTTCGGCGTTTTTTTCTGGAAATCTTAATCGACCTGGCGAACGAGGAGCGCAAGGTCGCCGGCGGGGAGCGTTCCGTTTTTCAGCGACGCGATTCCGAGAGGTTTCGCGAGGCGCCGGAATCCTTTTTCGGAACCGAAACGTGCGCGGAACGTCGAACGAAGGAGACGGTCGAGCGTCGGCGCTTCGAAGCCGGGCGTGTGGCAGGTCGACAAAACGAACGCCGTCGTTTCCGGGAGCAACTCGACGCAACGTTCGAGAAGGGACGGCAGGTCGCGGGACAAACGCCAAACTTCGCCGCGCGCGCCGTGCCCGTAAGTCGGCGGGTCGAGAACGATTCCGTCGTAAACGACGCCCCGTTTGAGTTCGCGTTTGACGAATTTAACGGCGTCGTCGACGATCCAACGAAGGGAACCGGGCGTCGCGCGCTCCGAATCGGCGGAGTTTAACGGTCGCGCGGCTTTTGATTGCATTGAAATTTGGTCGGACGCCTGATTTTCGGCACTTTTTTCGTTGTTTTCAAACGACGTTTCGTCGGCGACGGTTTCCGACGTCGGGAAGGAAAGGGCGGCGTTGCGGCGAGCCTGCGCGACAATGTTGCGGGCGGCGTCGAGGTGCGTCGTTTCCGCTCCGGCGGCCGCGGCGGCGAGCGCGCTCCCGCCGGTGTAGCCGAAAAGGTTCAAAACGCGAGCCGGGCGCCCGTTTTTCCGCGCGATTTCTTGCGCCAATTCGTTAATTCTGTCCCAATTTTCCGCCTGCTCCGGAAAAACGCCGAGGTGCCCGAACGGCGAACCCTTTAATTCGAAGACGAAACGGCCCGCGTAATCGATCGTCCAAGGTTGGCTCGACAGCGTTTCGGCGCGCTGTCCCCGGGACGCGTCGGCGACCGTTTCGGCGTTAAAATATCGGCGTCCGAGCGGAGTGAGCGGCTCCCAAACGCCGCGAAAACCGAGCGCGTTCGACGGGGTTTTGGGACGGTTTTTCGACGGCGAGTCGGGCTTTTGCGAAACGAAACGGGCGTCGGCTCGACTCCAAAGGGCGGGCGCGGCGCGGCGGAAACCGTCGGCGGCGGGACACGGGCGGTCGAGAATCAGCGGGCCGAAACGTTCGAGGCGACGGCCGGCGCCGAAGTCGAAAAGGACGTATTCTTGTTCGGAAAACATAAAACGGCGAAAATGGGTAAAATTTGCGGACGCGTCAATCGCAACGGAAAAGGACGCGGCGGGGACAAAAACGAGGGGCGCGGGGCCGGGCGGCAAACGCTCCCTTGCCTTATTTCTAACGGAAATCGCGAGTTTTGCAAGGGGGCCTTCGGCGCCGCGGACGTTTTTGACGTCCGGATCGCGGGGCGTCGCTGAAGATTAACGTTGTTTGCGACGTTTGATTTTGCGTTCGTTGAAACGATATCGACGTTTTTGTTTTGTTTTTATTGAAATCAAAAAGACGATTTTGCTTCCTCGGGCGAACGTCGGCGGGAGCGCGGAAAACGGGGACGGCGGCGAAAATGTCGCTAAAAGTTGGCCGAAGAAAATTTTTTTGGCCGTTAAGCCGATAATAACGGCGGCCGTTTTTCAAGTTTTTTGAGAAATTTTGGAAAAAAACGGGGCGGGGGCTTGCGCTTTCGCAAAACGGCGCTAAAATGAAAACATAAGCTTTCGGGGCGTGGCGCAGTCTGGTTTAGCGCGTTTGACTGGGGGTCAAAAGGTCGCTGGTTCGAATCCAGTCGCCCCGACTTTAGAGCGGCGTTCGCGGAACGTCGTCGACGGAGAACCTCGTCGGCCTTTGAGGCGGGCGGGGTTTTTTTGTTTCTTGAACGAAAGCGAGCGTTCGCGTCGATTTTGCCGTTAGAAGCGGTTGATTCGTTAAAATTGTTGAAATCGTTAAAGCCGTTGAAGTTGTTAAGCGGCTCGGCGTTTGTCGGCGAAGGACGGCGTTGAGCGACGGTTTTTGAATGTTGAGCGAATAATAAAAGGAGCGGCGACCTTGGAAAACGCGGGGAAAAAAGCGGCGATGCCGAAGGTTGCGTTTATTTGCGTTCATAATTCTTGTCGGAGTCAAATTGCTGAAGCGTTCGGGCGGAAGTTGGGCGCCGGCGTCTTCGAAGCGTTTTCGGCGGGGACGGCGTTGAAGGATCGGATCAACCCGGACGTCGTTCGGCTGATGCGGAAACGCGGGTTCGAACTGGAAACGGCGCAACGGCCGAAAACGCTCGACGCGATCCCGACGCCGGACGTCGTCGTTACGATGGGTTGCGGCGTCGTTTGCCCGTTTTTTCCCGGGGCGAGCGTCGAAGATTGGGGGCTCGAAGACCCGACCGGGCGCGACGACTCATTTTTTGAAACGATTATCGACGAGATCGAACGGCGCGTCGTCGATTTGGTCGCTCGGCTTCGTTAAAAACGACGCCTTTGATTTTGAAAATTATTGTTTGAATTTTTGGGCTCGGCGTTCGACGCCGCGGTTTTTTCATTCGACGGGGCCCTTTTCGCCGCGCCGGCGCGTTTTTTTGGCGGTTTTTCTCAACTTTTTCGCTTTTTTCGCATCTTTTTCTTGAAAAGCGGGCGCGTTTCGGGTATCATCGTATCGGCGAAGCGTCGGCGGCGCGACGTCGAAAGCGTTCTTTTAAATTTAAACGGCAACGACGGCGATTGGATCGACGAAAACGTTTGCGTTGATTAGCGAAAATAGGAAGGATAGCGAAATGAGCGGTAAAATGGGACGACGCGATTTTGGGGTCTCTTGCGTCGGGGCGACGTTGGCGGCGTTGAGCGGGGCGGCGTTCGGCGGAGCGACGAAAAACGCGGCGTTTGGGCAGGACGGGCAAAATGGGCAAGAAGAGCAAAACGACGGGAAGATGCGGATTTTGCTCGTCGTCGGCGGACACGCTTACGATCGCGACGGGTTGCACGCGGCGTTGAAAGATTGCCCGAATTCGACGTTCGAAGAAATCTCGATCCCGGAAAAACAGGATATGCTAAAGCCCGGTCTTTCCAAGGATTACGACGTCGTCGTTTTTCACGATCAATCGTTTTTCGAGTTGACGTCGGAGCAAAAGGACAACTTGACCGCGCTTTGGTCGGACGAGGGGATCCCGACGGTGATGCTGCACCATTCGTTGATTTCTCACCCGGATTTTCCGCTTTTCCGCGAGGTGTTCGGGGCGCAATTTCTGCTCGAAGAAACGGAGATCGAAGGGCGCTTCTACCGCAAGTCGACCTATCTTCACCCGACCGACGTCAATATTTACATCGTCGACCGCCCGCACCCGATCACCGAAGGCGTTACGGATTTCAAAATTACCGACGAAGTCTTCCAATACGTCTATTTTAACCCGCGGATCGACGTGTTGGCCCGCACCGACCACCCGGAATCGGACGCGCCGGTCGTTTGGACTTGGCGGTACAAAAAAACGCCGGTTCTCGGGCTGATCCAAGGGGACGCCGGCGGCGCGTTCGGCGACGCGAATTACCGCAAGATCCTTTATCAAGGCTTGCGTTGGCTCGTCGATCAGAAGAAAAACGGCTGAACGATCGTTAAAATCGATTGAATCGGACGGCGAACGTCCGGTAAAAGAGAGAAAAACGGTAAAGACGTTAAAAACGTTGAAATCGGCAAGTCGGCGAAGTTGATGAAATTGCGCCGACTCGCGGGGGCGTTTGCGCGTTAAAAACGGTTGAGTCGACAAAATAGGTAAAATCGGCAAACGTTTTGCGACGGCGTTCTTGGTCGGCGCGGCGACTTGCCTTGAAAACGGCGGCGAGTTTTAACGATTTTAACGGTTGTGATAAATTTAGGGAGAAACGAGAATGAAACGACGAAAAATCGGGTTCGTCGGAGCGGTCGCGACGGCGTTTTGCGGCGTCGCGGGGCTTTTCGCTTCGACGGATTGGGAAAATTGGGCGATTTCGGCAAACTCCGCGTTTGCGGGCGACGTCTTCGAAGCGGCGCGAACGGTCGATCGACCGGCCGAATGGGCGTTAAGCGTCGACGGCGCCGGGGAACGGAAGGGCGACGTTTTCGAGTTGAAAGGCGGGAACAACGAGGCGGCTTGGCGGTCGAATCCGGTCGCGTTCGAACCGGGGAAACTTTACCGCTTCCGTTTTAAAGCGGCGATCGTTCCCGGGGGCGGAACCGGGGCGAGCGCGCCGTCCGGAACGTCGTTCGCGCATTATGATTTTAGCAATTTTCCGAAAAAAGAGACTCCGGAAGATTATTATTCGTTCGTTTTCGTCGCGCCGAACAACGTCGACAAAGCGCAACTTCGCTTGGGTCAATGGGACTCGCGCCGCGATTACCGCTTCGCCGAGCCGGCGTTGACGGCGGTTCAACCGGCTTATCAGCTCCTGCGGACGCGGGCGAACGGGCAAAAACGACGGGAAGAACTCCTTCCGCTCGGCGCCGGGGAGTCGATCGCGGACGGCGTTTATCGCTTCTCGACTTTCCGCGCGGCGGAGCCGACCAACTTCGACCGCCCGCTTTTCTCGATGACGAGCAACTTCAACACCAACCGTTGGACGCTCGGAAACGGCGCGGAAGTCGTTTATCGTTTCGCGCTCGAACCGGAAATTGCCCAAGCGAAAGGGCCCGGCGCCAACGCGAACGTCGGTAAAATCGTTGAAACCCGCAAGATCCCGTTCGTTTCCGGGAAAATTGCGGTCAACATCGGGCATTCGACCGCCGGGCGCGTCGTTTTGGAAGGTTCGCTCGACGGCGAAAATTGGGCGGCGTTGGGCGAGATCGTCGGAACCGGGTCGAAAGAGGCGACGCTCGAAACGCTTTTCGACGGGAAAACGGCGGAGGAAATTTTCGTTCGCGTTCGCGGAGAAGCGGGCGAAGACGGGAAATGGTGCGATTCGCAAGTTTACAATCTTTCGGCGGAATTGGCGTTGAATCCGGCCGACGCGTCGCGCTTCGCGGGTATCGGCGAGACGTATTTTGCCGATTATATCGACGGCGTCGATTATCTCGTCGGCGATTCGTTCGGAAAAGGGCGCGATAAAAAAACGACGGCCGCCGAAAAAGCGCTCGACAATCCTCGGGCGAAAGACCGTTGGACGATTTGGGGACGTTCGACCGCCGCCGACGACGATTCGCTTTACTTCCGCGACGGCGACGCTTTTCTTGCGATCGACGCGAAGTCGCGCCGAGACCTCGACTCTCCGTTGAGCGGCGAAAACGGCGGCGACCCGACGCTCGAACGGCGTTACGTCGTCGAGAGCGGGCGCGGAATCGTCTTCGGAACCCGCTTTTTCCCGTATTTCCTGCAAAATTTCACTCGCGAAATCGCCGGAATTTCCGGTAAAACCGGCAAAGTTTCGCTTTCGTGGTGCGAACAGGATTATCGAATCCCGAAAATCGCTAAGGAAACGGAAATCGGAAAAGCGGAACCGATTCGCATTTACGCCGCGAAAAACGATTTCGAGTCGTTTCAGGTCGCGGTTCGACCCGCTCTCGAAGGGGGGATCGACGGCCTTTCCGGCGCCGTCGTCGGCGATTTGATCGGCCCGAACGGCGCGAAGATCGCCGCGGAAAACGTCGATTTGCGTTACGCTTATTATCATTACGTCGAGAATCCGACCGACAAAACTTGCGCGGTCGGCTATTATCCGGACGCGTTGGTTCCGCTCGAAGCCGGTTCGGACGGGCTCGGGGCGCCGATCGCCGTTAAAAATGGGGAAAATTTGCCGATTTGGACGACCGTTCGCATTCCGACCGACGCCGCGCCGGGAACGTACCGCGGGGCGATTCGCTTGACTGCCGACGAGCTCGACGCGACGATTCCGTTTGAAGTCGTCGTTTGGAATTTTGCGCTTCCGGCGAAAAACACGCTCGAAACCGCTTACGGCATGTCGCCGGGGAACATTTGGCGCTATCACAATTGCCGAACGGAAGAAGATAAACGCGCCGTTTTTGAAAAATATTTGAAAATTTTCGGCGATTATCGCATCAGCCCCTACGACCCGACGCCGCTCGACGGGATCGGCGTCAAATGGTTGCCGGAGGCGGATCCGCCGCGTTGCGAACTCGATTTCTCGCGCTTCGAAAAGGAAGCGGCGCGGGTCTTTGAGAAATACAACTTCACGAATTTCCGCCTTCCGTTCGAGGGGATCGGCGGGGGGACTTACGAAAGTTCCGCCGAAGGGGAGATCGTCGGATACCTCGGGAACACGCCGGAGTACAAGGCGATGCTCGCCGATTACGGCCAAAAATTGCAGGAGGGCCTCCGCGAACGCGGTCTGCTCGACGCGGCTTACATTTACTGGTTCGACGAACCGGAGCCGAAGGATTACGGTTTCGTCGCCCGCGGGTTCGCCAAACTCAAGAAATACGCGCCGGATATCGACCGCATGTTGACGGAAGAGCCGTCCGCCGAGTTCCGCAAGATTCTTGAGGAAAACGACGCGTCCATCGACGTTTGGTGCCCGGTCAGCCCGGCTTACGACGAAACAGAAGGGAAGATCGAAAAGGACGCCGGCAACCGCTTCTGGTGGTACGTCTGCACCTATCCGAAAGAGCCGTATTGCACCGAGTTCACCGACCATCCGCCGGTCGAGTTGCGGATCTGGCATTGGCAAACGTTCGAACGCGGCGTCGTCGGCTGCCTGGTTTGGGAGTCGACTTACTGGACGAGTTCCGCCGCGTTCCCGGACGAAGCGCAGAATCCTTACCTCGACCCGATGAGCTACGTCTCCGGATACTCGACGAAGCCCGGAACGAAGCAGTGTTGGGGGAACGGCGACGGCCGCTTCATTTATCCGCCGCTCTCCGCCGCGACCCCGGGACGCAACGACGGGAAACCGATCTTCGACGATCCCGTCGCGAGCGTTCGTTGGGAAATGATCCGCGAAGGCGTTCAGGATTACGAAATGCTTGCGATGCTGAAAAAGTTGGCCGAAAAACGCGATTTGACCCCGGCGCAGCGGAAGAAAGTTGAAGAAATTTTCGACTTCTCGCCGATAACGACCGATATGACGACGTTTTCGACCGACCCGAAACCGCTCCTTGAAAAGCGCCGCGCCGTCGCGGAGGCGATTCTCGAACTGAGCGAATGACGGCGGCGAGAGCGGGGGCGCGGACGGTTGCGACGTTTTAACCGGCAAAACCGGTAAAGTCGGCGGGATCGGTCGCGCCCCCGAGATGAAAAACGCGTCGACGTTCGGCGTTCGTCGGTCGACGGACGGGAGCGTCGGCGCCGTCTTGCGTTCGCGCGTCGCGGACGGGAAAAACGGACGATTTTCGCCGATTTTGCCCTTATTAATTAATAGCGGAGAAATAACGGCGAAATCGCGTCCGACGGCGGCGAACGGCCCAAAATCGGGGAGCGCGCCCCAACTCTTTGGGGAAAGCAGAGGAAAATGACGGAAAATAACGGTTGTAACGAAAATAGCGTTTCTTTGCAAAAAACGGACGCCTGGGCGCCGATTTACGCTCGCTCGATTCAGGTGAGCGAAGCCGACGTCGACGTTTGGGGGCACGCGAACAACGTTTGTTACGTCCATTGGATGCAGGACGTCGCGATCGCGCATTCGGCGGCGATCGGCTGGGCGGCCGAGCGTTACCTCGAGTACGGCGCGATTTGGGTCGTCCGGCGGCATACGATCGAATATCGGCAGTCGGCGTATCGCGGCGAAAAAATTCTCGCGCAGACGTGGATCGCCGAAATGAAAAACGTTACGTGTTTGCGTCGATACCGCTTTTTGCGGCTCCCGAACGACGTCGACGCGGCGGATCTTAACGGTTTTATGGAAAACGCCGACGATTTCCCGAAGTCGGCGATCCTCGCGACCGCCGAAACGCTTTGGGGGTTCGTTTCGACCGGGACGCCGCGTCCGGTTCGCGTCGCGCCGGAGTTGCGCGAAGCGTTCGAAAAAACGGTCGTTCAGGGGAACGTTCGCTTTCCGAAATTGCGTTGAGCGGCGAAGCGCGGCCGACGTTTGAGATTAAACGCATAAAGTTGGTTTTTGAGACAAGAACGGTTGTTGACGCCGTTCTTTTTTGGTGTAAAATAAGCGGTTGCAAAGGGGAACGCCCGATGGAAAAAACGAGAACGATCGTCGACACTTTTAACGACGTCTACACCGAGTCGCTCGACTTGCAGGAAATTTACTCGACGCCGACCGGCGCGATTCCGTTTCGCGTTTCGAAGCGGCGGTTGCGGGGCGGCGTTCAGGAAGGCGTCGACGTCGTCGAGATCGACGCGGGCAAATTGTCGTTCGTCGTCCTTTTGTCGCGCGGCATGAACGTTTGGAAGGCGCGTTGCGGCGACGTCGAGCTGAAGTGGGATTCCCCGGTTTGCGGGCCGGCGCATCCGCGTTTCGTTCCGATTTTCGCCCCGAACGGTTGCGGTTGGCTCGAAGGGTTCGACGAATGGATCGCTCGTTGCGGGCTTGAAAGCGCCGGGGCTCCGGAGTTCGACGAAAACGGCGTCCTTCGTTATCCGTTGCACGGGCGGATTTCGAATCTCCCGGCGCGTCGCGTTCAGGTAACGGTCGATCCGGAAACCGGTTTGATCCGGCTGACCGGCGAAGTTCTCGAAACGAGCGTCTTCGGACGGCGGTTCAAACTGACCGTTTCGTATACGACCTGGGCCGGTTCGTCGACTCTTCTCGTGGAAGACGCGGTGGAGAATCTGGCGAGCGTCGACGACGAATTCGAGTTGCTTTATCACATTAATACCGGTTATCCGTTCGTAACGCCCGGCGCAAAGTTCGTCGCGCCGTTCCGAAGGATGTGCCCGCGCGACGAAAACGCCGTCGCCGAACTTGATTCCTGGGACGTTTTTCGCGAGCCGATCCCCGGTTGCCCCGAAACCTGTTATCTTTTCGACCTGGCCGCCGAGGAAAACGGCGACACGTCGGTCGCGCTCCTGAGCGCCAAGGGGAATCGCGGGTTGGCGCTTTCGTTCAATAAAAACGATTTTCCGTGTTTTACGCTTTGGAAGACGCAGCGGCCGAACGGCGATATTTACGTTTCGGGAATCGAACCGGCCGTCAACTTCCCGAACCGGCGTTCGTTCGAGAAGGAACGGGGGCGCGTCGTTCCGATCGGGGCGGGCGAGACGAAAAAATTCCGGTTCCAGTTCGACGTGCTGGCCGGCGTCGACGCGATCGAGGAACGCGTCCACTATATCAAGCGTCTCCAAGGGAAAACGCCGGGCGAAATAGCGTCCGCGCCGATTCCCGAGTGGTGCGAGTGAGCGAAACGGCGGCGGAAAAAAACGCGTCCGGGCGCTTGTCAAAAACGTCGACGAGATTAAAACTAAAGAACACTATTGAAACGTTTTCCGACGCGTTCTGTCCGCGCGTTGGGAAACGATTCTTCTTTAAGCGAGAGAGCGACCGTTCAAGCGAAGATCGATGCGTCGGAGCGGCCGAACGGTGGGAAAAATAGCGATGGAAATTAAAAAACAGCGGTTTTTCGAGAGGTGCCTTCGAAATCGACGGTTTTTGTACGCGCGCACGTTCACGCTGAACCTTGCGCTCTTCGCGTTGGCGTATTACGGCGCTTTCGCTTTGAAGAGCGATTGGTTCCGTTCGCCGGGCGCGGAGGCTTACGCCGGGGTTTTTCGAGCGACGGTTTTTTGGGCGGTCGCGATCAAACTCGCCGTCTTTTGCCTTTCGCGGCAATACCGCAGCATGGGATATTTCGCGACGATGCGCGAGTTGCGGACGATCGTCGTCGAGGCGTGCGTTTCGTTCGTCGTCATGACGTGCGGTTTCGCGACGGCGTACGCGCTCGGTTGGGTCGATTACCGCGTGCCGTTGAGCGTCTTTTTGATCGACTTCATGCTGACGATCGGGTTTCGCGGCGGCTGGCGGTTGGCGCGGCGTTTTTACGTCGAGTCGATCTTGCCGACGTTCGACGACGTCGAGTACGAGCCCGCGTTCCTGATCGGCGCGAACAACCGCGGCGCGCACGTCGCCAACGCGATCAATTCGCAGACCGACGCGCCGTATCGCGTCGTCGGATTCCTGACGATTCACGATTTTAAAGTGCGGTTGCGCGTCGGAACGACGCCGGTCGTCGCGCACGTCGACAACCTGGTTTACGCCGCTAAAGTGCGGAACGTGAAGACGATACTTTGCGTCGCCGGGTCGCTCCCGGGAAAAACGTTCCGCGAGATTTACGAGCGTTGCGATAAAAACGGTCTGAAATTGCTCGTCGTGCCGCAGGTCGAGTTCGCGCCGGACACGAAGATCCCGGTGCGCGAGGTGAAGGTCGACGACCTCCTCAAACGCGCCCCGATCCGCCTCGACGCGGAGCGGATCAAGCGGCAGGTCGCCGGGCGGCGCGTGATGGTAACCGGCGCCGGCGGCTCGATCGGCTCCGAAATCTGCCGTCAGTTGATGCGTTTCGAACCGAAGGAATTGTTCCTCCTTGGGCGCGGCGAAAACCGTATCTTCTTCCTGGAACGCGAGTTGCGAGCGCTGGGAAAACCGACGAAACTGACGCCGATCATCGCCGACGTGTCGAACAAGGAGCGCATCGACGGCATTTTCGACGAGGCGAAGCCGGAAATCGTCTTTCACGCCGCGGCGCACAAGCACGTTCCGCTGATGGAGGCGAACATTCCGGAGGCGATCCGCAACAATATTTACGGAACGAAAGTCGTCGCCGACGCGTCCGACCGCTGCGGCGCCGAGAAGTTCGTGATGGTTTCGACCGACAAAGCGGTCAACCCGACGAACGTGATGGGGTGCTCGAAACAAATGGCCGAGCGTTACGTCAACGCGCTGGCCGAACGTTCGAAAACGAAGTTTATCGTAACGAGATTCGGAAACGTTCTCGGGTCGAACGGGAGCGTCGTGCCGATTTTCACGAAGCAGATTCAACAGGGCGGCCCGATCACGATCACCGACTTCCGGATGACGCGTTATTTTATGACGATCCCGGAAGCTTCGCAGCTCGTGTTGGAAGCGTGCGCGATGGGGCAAGGCGGCGAAATTTTCGTGCTCGACATGGGCGAGCCGGTCAAGATCGAGACGCTGGCCCGCGACCTGATTCGCCTCTCCGGTTTGCCTGAAAACGCGATCGAGATCCGCGAAATCGGGATGCGCCCGGGCGAAAAGCTGTACGAAGAGCTTTATTTTGAGTCGGAAGAGCGGATCGAAACGGAGCAAAAGAAGATTTTCGCCGCGCGCCGCCGCCGTTTCGACCTGGACGTGATCCAAGCGCAGCTCGACGAGCTTTTGTCGATGACGGGCGGGCCGCAGGAAAAGATTCGCGAACGTTTGACCGAATTTGTTCCGGAATACAAACCGGCGATCCCGCAGGAAAAGAAGTAGCGCCGACGTTTTCGAGAAGAGCGCGCCGGAAATAACGAACGACCGCCGAACGCGAACCGCAAGGGAACGCGTTCGGCGGTTTTTTGGTTTGGAACGATTCCAACGATTTTAACGAAAAACGTTGGGAATCGAAATCGGCGGTGAAAAACGGGTTAAGCGTCTTCTTCGAGGAGTTCCCGAGCCGCGTCGCGGTCGACGATCAGCCGCGTCCAAAGCCGGGTCGACTCGTTGGCGAGGAGCGGACGAAGCGCGTTCGTCTTCGGAGCGCCGCAAGCGCCGCACGGGCCGCCGACAACGACGACGTGCTTCCCGGGACGCCGCGAAAACGCCGCCAATTCGTCGAACGTGAAGAGCGCGACCGCGCGGAGCGACTCCGGCGTCAGCGACCGCGTCGCCGAGAACGGTTGGAAAAGAACGTCGCCGACCCAGCCTTGCGCCTCCAACGCCTCCAACGCGTTCGCGTCGACCAGTTTTTCGTCGCGCAAATAGTCGAAATATTGGCGGAAAAGCCCGTGTTCGTCCTCCGCCGCCGCAAGCGACGTCGCGATAATATCGATTTCGTCGCGCATTTCAAAGCAGCGGCGCATCGACGGATTGCGTTTGAGGCGTTCGAAGTCCTCGGTCGCGACGACCGGCGTCGAAAAGAGCCCGACGCACTCGACGTCGAGGCCCGCGTTGATAAAATAGTTAAAATAAACGGTCGGATCCATCTGCTGTTCGGCGATGTAAAAGCCGCCGGGCGTGATCGCGTGCAGCGTCAACTTCGGCATTTGCGCGTCGGCGCGGTCGGCGAGACGGCGGGCGACTTCCATCGCGGCGTAACCGGCGCCGAATCCGAGATGTACCCGCGTTTCGTTCGGGTCGCGACCTTCGGCGACGGCGCGGGCTTTCTTTTCGGCGGCGACGCGGTCGATCAGCTCGACGATCTCGTCCGCCGCGACCGAGCCGACGTGCCGCGACGTGGTCGAACCGGAAACGTTGACGACGACGAGTTTGCGACCGGCGTCCGGTTCGCCGTCGACGGCGGGCGGGGCCAGGTAGTTTTCGAGGCGGTATTTTTCGATTAGACGATCGCGCAGATTGAGTTCGAGCGGGGCGCGCATCAGGAGAAACCCTCGCTTAAACGCTTGCCAAATCAGCGGATAGATCTTTTCGCGGGTAACGTCGCCGCGACCGCGTTCGCGAGCGAGCCATTCGGCGACGGCGACGGCCGGGCCCTGACGGCGTTTGGCGTTCGGCGCGTTCGGAGCGTGCGCTTCCTCCATGCATTGAAAAAAACGTTCGCAAACGGCGTAGACGAATTCGTCGTCTTCGGTCGAGAGCGAGGCGCGTTGCGACTTGATTTCTTGCGCGGCGTTGCGTCGGGACGGTTCCATAGAGCCTCCTTAAAGCGTTCGGCGTAAAGGGAAAAGGATCGCGTTCGTTTCGGCGGACGCGGCGAAAATACGAAACGGCGAAAACGGCCGCTACCTGGCGTCGCGGCGTCGGAGGCCTTCCTTCAACTTGGTCAGCTTGGCCGCCAGGGGAACGGTTTTGAGGAGCTGAACCGGCGCGAAATCGAGAATATTTCTGAAATCTCGAAGGACGTGCGTCGGGTCGTAAACGCCGTTCATCATGAGAACGAACTCCGGCGCCCGTTCGAGACCCGCCGCTTGCAGCGCTTCGTAAAAGAAGTAGGCGTCGAGTTTTCCGTCGGCGACGTGCGCGAGGACGCGGCGTCGAATTTCCGCGTCGCGGGCGTCGCCGGCGACCGGGAGGCCGTAGTCTTGCAGGTGAACGTCGAAGAGGTTGCATCCGCGTTCGTTCAGGCCGCAGGCGGATTCCTTTTCCTCGACGGTGAAATATTCGCCGTCCGGATTGATTTCGCAGAGGACGAGATCGTATTCGGTCGTTTGGAGCGCCGGGAGCGCGGAGCGCGTGCTCGTCGCGACGTCGACGACGCAACCGTAAGGTTCGAGCGACTCGACGCAGTCGGCGAGGAAGCGGAGATCGCGGTCGACGACGAGAAGACGGCGGTCTTGGAGCGTTTCGAACCGCGAAGCGTTCGTCGGCGGCGCGACGGGGCGTTCGCTCCATTTATTCGTCAAGCGTTTGACGGTCGGCCGCAAGCGTCGAACGACGTCGCGAGTCGTTCGGGCGTCGCGTCGAGCGGCGGCGCGTTCGTCGTCCGTAAAACGTTTTTGACCGCCGCGTTCGAACGCCGCGTCGACGACCGCGACTCCGGCGCCGAAAAACGCGGAGCGCAACTCGCCGGCGCATTCGTCCCGAACTCGAGCGGTCTCCGTCTGCAGGAGATCCAAACGGTGAAGCGCCTGCGCCAAATCCGTCAAATAAAATTCGAGATAACGCAAGTCGCGGCGGGAAAAAGCGTTCGGCGTTTGGCTTTCGACGTTGACGACGCCGATCGTTTGATTAAGGTACGTGATCGGAATCGTGATCGAGCTGGCCGCGTCGATCGCGCCGACGATGTAGTAAGGGTCGTTTTTCACGTCGTCGCAAATATAGGACTCGCCGCAACTTGCGACGTATCCGGTGATCCCGTTTTTCGACGGCGAGGCGTAAAGGACGCGCGCTTCGGCTCCCGGCGCCATTCCGAACGCGAGGAATGGGATCAGCTCTCTGTCGGCGCCGACGAGTCGAATTTCGTAAACGTCGTAATTCAACGCGGCGTTCATGTGTTTTTGAACGAGCTTTTTCAGGAGCGCGGCGCGGTGTTCGACGGTTTCGCCCCGAAGCGCGGCGCGGTCGAGATTCGCAAAGATTTCGGCGCGGGTTTTCGAAAGGCGTTGGAGCCGTTTGTCGTCCCGGGCCGCTTCGGTTGCGTCCTGGATCGCGACGAGCGTTCGCGTTTCGCCGTCGGTCGAGGGGAACGGTTGCGCCGACATTTCGAAATAGCGCTCGTCGTCTTTATCGTCTTTGTCGTTGGATTTGACGCCGGGCGGTTCCGGGACGACGAAGAAGGTGCGCGTTCGAACGCCGCGTTCGGCGACGAAGTGGAGCGGGCAGAAATCGCCGTCCACGAAGCGCGGTTTGCCGAGCGTTTGGTAAAAATCGCGGTCGACGAGGTCGGTCGGCGAAGCGGCTTCGACGAGGCGAGCGAACGGCTCGTTGCACCAAACGACGCGGCGAGTCGAATCGAGAAGAACGATCGCCGCGGAGAGCGCGTCGAGGATTTGCGAAGGAGCGACGGGCGCGGAGGAAGCGGTAGACATAACGACTCCTTGGGGGTGCGATGCGGGAACGCGTCGGCGAAGAACGTCGACCGAACGACGCCGTTCGGGAAAACAAGCGCGGACGCGATCCGAAGCGGTAATTTATCAATACGAGTCTTCGATATTATAGCAGTTTTTGTAAAGCGGCGCAACTTTTTTTCCGTTTTTTGGGCGCTTTTTCGTCGTATTTTTTACCTTTTTTCCTTCGACGACGAAAAACAAACGCGCCGTCGACGGGCGTCGAGGGCGCGTTTGTTAAAATAGGTAAAATGCGGAAAGTTTGGCGTCGACGCCGATTATTCCTCTTCTTCGTCGTTCGGGACGGAGTGATCGATCAACGGGTAATAAACGTCGAAGTCGAATTCCGGGCTGTTGTCGGCGTCGTGGCAGGTGTAGCAGGTCGTTTTCGTCGACTTGCCGAGCCGCATTTCGGCGCGGATCCGCTCCATCGCCGCTTCGTCGTCGCCGAGTTCCGCCGCGACGTGCTTTTCGCCCGGGCCGTGGCAACTTTCGCAACCGACGTTCTGCAAGTGGGGCGTGCTCTCCGCCGTAACGAAACCGTCGACGTAGGGGAACCGTTGCAAGCCGTCCCAACCGACGACGTGGCAACCGACGCATTCCGGGTCGAAGTCGCGCGGCGGATTCGCGACGTCGGTCAGCGACTTCCAAGCGTTCGCGTGCCGCGTGCGGAGCCAGATTCGATGTTCTTCCTCGTGGCAGGACTGGCATTTTTGCGCGCCGACGTACTTCCCGAGGATCTCCGCGCGCGGCGATCGCGCCGGATTCAGCCCGAGCCCTTCGCGGTATCCTTTAAGCGAAACGAGCGTTTTGAGGATCGACTGGTAGTCCTTCATTAATAAAGCGACGTCCTCCGACGATTTGAAACGCGAGTCGAGCGCGACGCGTTGGCAGCGGATTTCGCCGGAATCGTACAAACCGAGAACGACGGCGTATTTTCCTTTTTCGCCGACTTCGATTAGCGTTTGGGAGCCGTTGATTTTCTTCGCTTCGGCCGGCGGCGCGCTCGGCGTGTCGGCGGTAACGATGAAATCGAAGATCGGGAATTTTTTCGCAAGCGTCGCGGTCTCCGCTTCCGTTCCGTGAACGATCAGCGTCCATTTGTCGCAACCGGCCTTTTTCATCCGCGGTTCCAGTTCCTTGAGCTTTTTCTCCGGCGACTCGATCAGAAGGTTTTCGTCGCGGTGCTCGAGGTCTTCCGACGGGCAAACGACCGAAACGACGCCGACCTTTAAACCGCCGCGTTCGACGACTTTAAGCGGAAGCGCGTAAGCGTCGTGGTAGCCGTAAACGCCGACGTTCGCCGACGTGAAGAGGCTCGGGGAGTCCGCCGACGTCGGCGCCGTGAAGGTGAGGAGGAAATAGGCCGGGAAGCGAAGCTCGCCCTTGCCGATCCCGATCGCGTCGTACTCCATCAGGCGGAACGCGTTCATCGCCATGTCGAATTTGAGTTCTTCCTGAACGCCGAAACCGACCGTCGTTTGTCCGGCGTCGATCGCGACGACGTCCCAACCGCGCTCTTCGCGGAGACCGCGGAGAAAGTCGCGGCGTCGGCTGAGCCCGCCTTTCATCCGTTCCATCCCCGCGCAGCCGCAGGGCTCGATGTAACCGTTCGTCAAGCCGGTGAAAACGATCGCGACTCGCGGTTTTTTCCAACCGACGAAGTATTCGCCGTTGTCTTTGATCGGGTCGTAAGGCGCGCGGGCGACGTGATTCGACTCCGCGTCGTTCGACTCCGCGTCGAACGTTTCGGAAAATTCGAGCGTCGTCGCCGTCGCTTCTTCGACGGATTCCGGCGCGGCGAGTTCGAGCGTCGAAGCGTCGTCCGTCGTCGCGTCGATTCCCGTCGGAGGGAGTTCGTCGAGCGCCGGAGAGACGGGCGACGCGTCGGTTTTCGCGGCGTCGAAACGAGGCGCGACGAACCGGGCGCCGTTCGAGGCCGTCGGCGTCCGACCGAAAACGACGAACGACGTCGCGGAAAAAAGAAGCGGAACGACGATCGCGCCGACCGCGAAACGATGATTTTTGAACATTGTTTGGTTTCCGTGCGTTTTATGCTTTCGTTTTCCGAACCGTCGACGGCGAGTCGGTCGAAAAATCGCTAAATCAGTCAAACTGGAACGAACCGTTAAAAACGCGAAATTGGCTAAAAACGTCAAGATCGGCGCAACGGGGACAACGGCGAGGCGCGAACGAAGCGAACGGCGTTTCGAGACCCGCCCCCTTATCCTATTATATCAAATATTTCGTTTGGTGAAAATTAGAATTTTTTACTTGTTTTTCGAATTTTTCCGGATTTAGCGGAAATTTCAAGGGGAACGCGCCTCGTTCGGCGTTGAAAAACGCGTTGAGAACGGGAGCGGGGCGCCGTCGAAACCGCGAAACCGCCGTTCGCCGATTGCGATTTTGATTCCGTCGACCGGGTCAACGGGCGTCGCGGCGCCGCGTCGCGTCGACGATTCGGCGCAAACCGTCGACGATTTTTCCGCGAACGGCATCGGCGTCGATTTTGCGAACGATTTCAACGTCGCGGCGTCGGCGTCGCGGCGGGCGGCTCGCAAATTCGAACGACGATTCAAAATCGAGGTCGAGATCGAGGTCGAACTCGACGTCGCGCGTCGCGGCGCCGCAGATTTCGTCGAGCGACTCCGCGTCGACCGTCGAAAAAAAACGCGGTTCGACGAGCGCGAAATAAGCGGCGAACTCTTGCAAACAAACGACTTCCGAACCGAGCGAACGCCGTCGAAAACGAAGAGCGTCGAGGAGCGCGCTTCGGAGAAATTCGCCGACGACGGCGCCGCGCGGATCGAGCGCCGTCAAATCGTCGAAGGAAAAAACGAGTTCCGACGCCGCGTCGACCGGGACGAACGTTTTCGCGCAAGGCGATTGAAAAACGAAACGGGCGGCCTGCGGATCGCAAAAAACGTTGAATTCCGCGGTCGTCGTTCGAGCGGTCGAAGGGCGCCCGCCGCCGGCGACGACCAGGCGGTCGACGAGGAGCGGAAGTTCCGGATCGCGGCGAAAAGCGCGGGCGACGTTCGTCAACGGGCCGAGCGCAAGTATCGACGTTTCCCGGGGATGCGAACGAACGGCGTCGCGAAGGATCGTCGCCGCCGAACGGGGCGCGCGCAGCTCGACGACGGGAAGCGCGAACCCGCCGAAATCGTCGAAAAACGGCTCGCCGCGCTCGTTTTCGCCGCCGTCTTTGATTATTGGAAAAACGTCGCGGTTTTCCTCCGTCGAAACGCGCCGACCGGTCGCGCCGAACGATTGGGCCGACTTGGTTGATCGCGACGATTGGGACGGTTGGGGTAATTGCGACGATTGAAATGGTTGGTTTGGTTTAAACGGTCGAGCCGACTTGGAGATTTGCGGCGGGGCGAACGGTTCGTCGCCGACGCCGACGCGCGGCAAACGGGGCGGATCGAGGAAAGCGACGAGACTTTGCAAGTTGCGCGCCGAAGTTCGCGAATCGACGCAACCGCCGACCGACGTCGCGGCGACGATCTCGACGTCCGGGTCGAAAAGAGCGAAAGCGAGCGTAACGGCGTCGGCGACGCCGGGGTCGGCGTCGAGCGCGATTTTTCGCATCGTCGCGTTCTCCTTGTTAAAATAGGAAAGACGGGTAAACGGCGGAACGCGGTTCGGCGTTTCGACGGCTTGAAATCGGAGGGAAGCGCGACGTTCGAACAACGGCGGGCGAGCGTCGCCGCGACGACCGCCTCCCGATTCCAAGATAAACGGCGCGACGCGACGAGGGGAAGCGCCTGCGTAATTTGCCAATTTTGCCAAATTTAACGGAAAAGACTGCCGCCCAACGACGTTTCTAAAGATAAAATTGGCGTTTTAGGCGAAATATGACGAAACGTTTTGGCGAAACGTTTTCGGTTTCGGGGCGAGCGCGACGTTTCGTCGACCGGGCCCCGGCGCGGCGCAAGATCCGTTCTCAAGCGTTCGTCGGCGGCGAACGAAACGCCGAACAGATGGGGAAAACGGCGGAAAAAGCGGAGTCTTTGATTTTTTTGTTTTCGTTGCGAAAACAAGCGTCCCGGCCCGACGCGGGACGCGAAAACGGCGGGAAACGGGCCCGAGCCGACGCGGCGAGCGGCTAACGTTCGGTGTTCGCGTAAATTTCTTTCGCTTTGTCGCTCAGCAGAAACGTTTGGCCGGGATCGACTTCTTTTTTCGTCTTCGATTTGCGGCCGAATTGCGAAACAAAATCGGAAAGGCCGGACTGTTTTTCCCTTTCCGCGTCGAAAGCGGACGCGTCGTCTTGCGATTTTGAGGATTTTTTGGATTCTTTCGCTTCTTCCGGTTCTTCGAATTCGGCGATTTGCGTATTTTGAGACGACTTTTTGCCGAAAACGGCGCAACCGGTCGACGCGGAAAACAGGAAAACGCTCAACGTCGCGAGCAGAAGCGCGTCGCGGCGGGGAACGTCGAAAGAAAAGCGGCGGCGATATTTCATATTTGCGTCTTTTATAAATAAAAGTTTGAATCGGGTTGGGAAAAGGTTTCGCTTGTTAGAATCATCGGCTTGTTTTAACTCGTTTATTCGTTTTTTTCCAAAAAATCGGAGGTTTTGAAAAATTTACAACGTCTTGCGAAACCGAAAAAAACGAGCGCCGCGATCGCGAAAAAAACGGAGGAAAAACGAAGCGAAAATCGACGGGACGGCGGCGAGAAACGGCGGCGAACTGCGAAAGAGCGCGGCGGCGAACCGACGGGCGGTAAAATCGTTTTTTTCGTGAAATTCGAGACGGCGACGGCCCGGCGACGTCGAGGAATCGCGCCCGGCCCTTGCTTTTTTTAGCGATTGTGTTATCGTAATATAGCGCGTTGTTTGCCGAAAACGAACGCGAATTTTATTTCGGTCGAAAGACGCCGCCCGGTTGTCGCGGCGACGTCGCGAATAGAGACGCAAAAGGCTGACGAGTTGAACGAAAATAACGATTTTAACGAGTTGGACGAACGACGCCGAGCGCTGGCGAGGCGACTGGCGCGAGCGAACGGGCATTTGACGGCGATTAAAAAAATGGTCGAAGAAAACCGGACGTTCGAAGCGGTCGCGCCGCAACTGGCCGCGGTCAGATCCGCGTTGAAGAGCGTCGAAAAAATTTTGCTCCAAGAAGCGATCGAACGGCGTTTCGGCGACGCGTTGAGCGATTCGAATCCGGAGGCGTTTGCAAATTTTCAAACGCAATTGGAAAAATTATTGAAAAATATTTAAGCGACGCGGAAATCAGCGCGTTCGACAAGAGCGCGAACGTTCGAAACGCGCCGTTTGATTTTTGGGAAAAGTTGGTAATAATGGGTTTTTGTTCCGATTTAAGGATCTTGTATTATTTGGCGTGCAAACGGACGCGCGGCGCGTCGCACGCCGAGCGCCTTGAGTCGTTTTACGGCGGGCAGGCGAGCGGTTACGACGATTTCCGAAGGCGGTTGCTGACCGGGCGCGACGATTTGATGAAGGCGATGGAGCCCCGCGCCGGCGAAGTTTGGGTCGACATGGGCGGAGGAACCGGGGCTAATTTGGAGCTACTCGGCGACAATTTGGCGAAGTTGGAGAAACTTTACCTCGTCGATTTGACCGAATCGATGCTGAAAGTCGCGCAGGAACGGATCGAGCGGAACGGTTGGACGAACGTGGAAACGCTGCGGGCCGACGCGACGACGTGGCGGCCGGAACGCGGAAGCGTCGACGCGATCTTTTTTTCGTACTCGCTGACGATGATTCCGGACTGGTTCGCCGCCGTCGACCGCGCTTTCGAAGCGCTCAAACCGGGCGGAAAGATCGGCGTCGTCGACTTTTACATCGCTCGCAAATTCCCGAGCGAAGGGCGGGCGAAGCAAAGTTTCTCGACGCGCTCTTTTTGGCCGATTTGGTTTTCGTGCGACAATCTGTTTTTGTCGAGCGACCATCTGCCGTATTTGTCGCAAAAATTCGAGGAAACGTTGCTCGTCGAACGCGCCGACCGAATGCCGTATTGCCCGGTCTTTTGGAAAAAAATGCCGCGATACGTTTTCGTCGGACGCAAACCGCTCGACGCGGAATAACGGGAGCGATCTTTGAGGCCAAGCGGGGCGAAAAATCGTCGTTCGCGCGGATCGTCCTTGCGGTAAACCGTTGGTTTTAAAAGAATTAGACGGCGCGTCCCGAGCGGCGGCGCGTCGTCTAAAGTCGAAACGAATTTCTTTTCGCCGGGCCTTCTCGCTCGGAAAATCGGCGACTTCGAAGCGTTCTTTCGCGGCGTCGGGACTTCTGAAATTCCGGCGTAAACTTTGATTCCGTCGGCGTTTAGCTTTGCGAACGGGAAAAGCGGGAAAAGCGGAAATAAAAAACGCCGCCGACTTCGTAAATCGAGTCGACGGCGCGGTTTAGAAAACGAGCGTCGGCGGACGAACGCCAAAAACGACCGGCGTTATTCGAGTTCGGGCCCTTCGACGCGTTCGCCGCGGCGTTGCCGTTCCTGATCCTCGACGTTGAAAGTTCCGTAGAAGAGCGCGTTGACGTCCAGCCAGGAATTGAGCCGCTCCCAGTCTTCGGCGTCGAGCTTGACGTCGTAATGTCCGTCTTCTAAGAGTTTAACGAGGCGGCTCGGTCGCGCGCCGAAGCGGTCGGGCTCGGTGAGCGGCTCGAAATTTCCGTCCGGATTTCCCCAGGCAGAGAAGGGAACCAGCTTCACTAAAGCGTTGTAAGAACGCGTGTAAGAGCCTTCCGGCGCGGACGTCAGGTCGACGCCGCCTTCCGCTCTTTCGCCGTTGTGGCATTCGACGCAACGCTTGTCGAGAACCGGTTGCACTAAGAGCGGGAACGAGAACGGTTTAGAACCGTCCGGGCCGGGTTGGATCGTCGTCGGTTTCTTCGTCGACGCGATCGTTTTGACGCTCGGAACGGCCGCCGTCCGGTCTTCGTGGCACCCGACGCAGCCCGCGGATTCGCCGGGTTGCAGGTACGTCAGGGAGCGCATCCCCTGAACCATCCGGCCGTTTTCGTCTAACGCCTGGAATAACAACGGTTTGCAAGCGGGAACGACGAAGTGCGCGGAACCGTCTTCTTCGACAGGAACCACGCCTAAAATTTGCTTGCCGGGGGACGCGTTCGCGGCGCCGACGGCGGGTTGGTTCGCGTTTGGCGTCGTTTTCGGCAACACTTGAACGATTCGCAGCGACTTGATTTTCGCCGGAAGTTTGGTCGGCCAACTTTCGTAAACGTTTTGCAGGAAAAAGGTTCCGGTGGGCGATTCCGCGTCGCGAGCGGTTTCGTCGAGCGTCGAGGCCGAGACCGGCGGAACCGGACGCGGGCGGATCGGGAGCGCCCAAACGCTTGAAATATTCGGGTCGCGGTAGATCAGCTCGCGGTTGCCGAACGCGTCGCAAAAGTAGACGCCGTACTGGTTTGGAATGTTCGGGCCCGCTTCGCCGATCAGTTTGTCGTAGCTGTACGACGCGACGAAATATTTTTCCGAAAGCGGGTGCGGCGACTTGAAGGTGTGAACCGGCCAGCGGCGTTCTTCGACCGTTTGCGCGGCTCGGGGCGCTTCGCGGGCCGCCTGCCAAAAACCGGTGGGAACGTAATCGAAGTCGCATAAATGCGGGAGTTGCGGAACCGACGGCAACGGCGCTTCGCCTTCGGGGTAGCGGACTTCCGGCGTCAGGCGCTCGATCGGTTCCGGCCCGTCGACGCCGCGGTTAACGTCGACCGTTACGACGGTTCCGGCGCTCATGCCGTGGTGCGGCCCGGCGATCGCGAGGACTTTCGACGAGCCGGGGATCGCTTTCGATTCCCAAAGGCCGCAGGGGTTGAACGTGTTGTTGCCGTAGTAAACGCGGACGTCGGTTCCGTCCTGGCGCGTCGACCAAAGATTTTGGTAGTAAACCGCGTCGCGATCGACGTAATCCCAACGCGTGTAAACGACGCGTCCGTCGGAGGTTAGCGTCGGGTTCCACTCGTTCGTTTCGTGGAAGGAGATCGGGCGCGCGTCGGAGCCGTCGCCTCGGGAGCGCGTCAGCGTGTAGACGTAGCAGGGCCCGGCGCCGCAACGGTGGAAGCCGCCGCGCCGCGTCGAGCAGAAAATCAGGTCGCCGTCCGGAAGAAGCAGCGGGGAGAAGTCGTCGTAAGGCCCGTCGGTCAAACGGGTTGCGTCGACGAGATCGCCCGCGAGAATCTTGTCGAGCGACGTTTTGTAAAGGTGAAAGCGGCGCTCCATCGTTTCGGGGTCGCGCCAAATTTTCGGCGTCGACGGCGTTTCGCAGTAAGCGAAGTAAAGCGTTTTGCCGTCGAAAGATAGCTCCGGCGTCATATACGAGCCGAGCGGCAGGTTGCGCGGCGTGACGTCGCGAGTTTTCATCGACCGACCGGGTTCGTCGAGGACGAAGAGCCCGCCGCCGGGGCGCGCGCAGTAGCCGTAAACTTGCGTAAGTTGGTGCGACATAACGCCCGGCGCGTGCTTGACAAAGAGAAGCGAGCCGAATTGGAAGAGAGGCGACTCGACCAAAATTTGCCGTTTCAGCGTTCGGACTTCGCGCCAAAGCGACTCGGCGTCCCTTTCGAGGCGGGCGGTTTTTTCCGCGTCGTTCTTCTCCGCGTCGAATTTGATTTTTAATTCGTTGAAACGTTTTTCAAAATCGCTCCAAGTCGCGTTCCAAGCGTCGAGGCGCGGCGCGAACGCGGCGGTCTTTTCGTCAATGCGCGGATCGTAAGCGATTAGATTATCGAAGGTTCCGTCGTCGATCGACGCGGTCAGATCGTCGAGAAGCGCGCGGCCTTGCGGGAGGCGTTGTTCGAGCGCTTGGAGGAAAGTTCGCGGCTCGCGTTCCGCGCCGATCCCGTCTTGAAGGCGCCAATCCCAAGCGATCGCGGCGTTTGCGAGCGCCGGGCGGAAGTCGGGGGACGTCGCGATCGGGTCGAGCGACTGCGGTTTGCGCGTCGGTTCGAGGGAAAGCGGCTCTTCGGCCGCCGTCGCTTTGAAGTCGGAAATTTCGACGGCGCAAGTCCTGGAAGCGTCGGCGGTTGCGTCGAACGCCGCGGCGCGGATCGTCAGGACGAGCGGCGCGTCGGACGGCGCGAACGCGGCGCTTACGGTTCCGTCGGTCGCGTCGGATTCGGGCGTCGTCGGCTCGTTCCGCGACCAGACGACGCTCGCCGCGACGTCGCCAAGTTGTTTAACGAAGCAACTTGCGCCGACGAGTTTGCGCGACGAGTCGACGGGGATCGTCAAACGGACGACCGATTCGGGGGTCAAGTCGGCGACGAGGCGGTAATTCGGCGTTTGCTCGACGCCGCCTTTCGGAAAGCCGAGAAGAAGGAGTTGCGAACCGTTCGATCCGGCGTTGTAAAACCAGGAGCCGGCGACGGTTCCGAACGACGGTTGGCGGGCGGCGCCGTCGATTTCGACGACGACTTTAGGCGATTCGGCGCGGACGCGCGGCGAAAGGAAGGGCGCGACGAGAAGCGCGACGGCTCCAAGAAGCGCGAAAAACGATCTTTTTAGCGACATATCGATACCTTAGTCGTTGAAAATAAAGGGGATGCGTTGTCGGAAGCGCGTTCGTCGGCGAGCGGCGAAAAGCGTTCTTTGAATTTTTTGAAAACGGTGTCGAAAACTTGCGTTTTCAAACGGCCTTCGACGTCGGCGTCAACGGGCGCCGTTCGAGCTTGCGAGCGCGTCGAGAACGAATTCGGCGGCGGCGCGGACGTCGTCGTAAGTCGTCGAATGCTCGCCTTCGGGACGGTAAAGGAGGAGAACCGGCGCCCCGAGTTTTTCGAGCGTTTCGGCGAGGCGTTTCGCCGCGTCCGGCGGGACGATCGCGTCGCGTCCGCCCAACGTAAACGCCGTCGGCTTATCGATTAAGCGTTCCGGGAAATACTCCGCGCTTCGATTTTTGTACTCGATTGGAATCTCTTTTTTCGAGCCGCCGAACGACTCGGAAATCGCGTCCTGAAAATTTTCGTAAGCGAGGTGGTTCGCGGTTCCGTTGATCGAAACGACGCCGTCGACGAGGTCGGGACGCCGGATCGCGAAGGTCAGCGCCGACGAGCCGCCCATCGACGCGCCGGAGACGACGACGCGATCGACGTTGCGCTTATCTCGTTGTTCCGCAATGATTTGCGCGACGTCTTTTTCCGCCGCCGGGCCCATCCAGGACGTTTTGGCGCGGTAGTCGGGGGAAACGACGATCGCGCCGCGTTCGGCCGCGACGTCGAGGAGCGCTTCGAATTCGGCGTATCGGCCGAGGAACGTTTGCGCGCCGTCGGAACCGTGTCCGTGCAGCGAGATCAGGAGCGTCGTCGGGCGGTTGGGATCGAAATTTTCCGGAAGCCGTTCGAAGTAACGTTGCGACGTTCCGTCGAACGCGACGAACTCGACGAGCGTCGCGGCGCCTTCGGGGACGTCGTCGGCGAAAGCGGGCGACGCGACGCCTGAAAACGCGGAAAATGGGGAAAACGGGGCGATTGAGGAAAATAGGGGGAACGCGAATGCGGCCGAGAGAAGCGTCGGCGCGGCAAGCGAGCGAAGAAAAACGGAAACGGAGCGCATCGGAAACCTCCTGCGTCGGACGTAAAACAAATGAAAACAACGCGTTGCGAAACGGCGTCGGGGGCGGCGCTCGAAACGCCGTTCCGATTATTTTAGCGCAAACGGCGGGCGATTGCAAGGAAATTTTAGCGCGTTTGCGAAAAAGAACGGGGATGAGCGCGTTCGACGGGAACGACGAAAGTAAGCGGCGACTAATTTTGCGGCGTCCGAGCGGTTTTCGGCGAATTTCCCAAAACTTTCGCCGGTCGCGCTTTATTTTTCGGCGGCGAACGGGTATAATGGACGGAAAACGCGTCGGAGGCGGCGCGTCGCGGCGGTCGCGGCGGCGTCGGGCTCTCGCAAGGGCGCGTTTCAACGAAAAGGACGATAAAATGAAACGATTATTCGGGAAAAACGCGGCTCTGACGTTCGCGTTCGCGTTCGCGTTCGCGTTCGCGTCTTGGACGGCGGCGTCGATCGCGTCCGACGTCGGAGCGGCGGAAACGTCGACGTTGCAACCGTTTGGAACGACGGTCGAAACGGCGAAGGATCCGGTCGGCGTCGGAACGACGAAACCGCGATTCAGTTGGAAGTCGAAGGACGCGAGCGGCGGCGACGGGTACGCGTTGACGCAAACGGCGTATCGCGTTTTGGTCGCGTCGACGCCGGAAAAACTGGCGGCGGACGAGGGGGACGTTTGGGACAGCGGCAAGGTCGCGTCCGATAATTCCGTTTTTGTCGAATACGACGGCGCTCCGTTGCGGTCGTTGCGACGTTATTATTGGAAGGCGCGCGTTTGGGACGGCGCCGACGTCGCGAGCGCTTGGAGCGAACCGGCGACCTGGTTGCAAGGCGTCGCGGATCCGGCGGATTGGCGGGGCGAGTGGATCGGGCAGCCGGAAGCGGTTCGGCCGAACGTCGATCTGAGCGGCGCCGCTTGGATCGCGTCGGAGAAGGAAGTCGAGACGCCGCAAGGGTTTGCGCCGGAATATTTCCGTCGCGAGTTCGAGATCGACCGACCGGCGAGCGACTTCGAGGCGCAAAATCTCGTCGGAACCCTTTATTTTGCGGCGGATCAGAAGTGCGAGCTTTACGTAAACGGCGCGAAAGTCGGATTTACGATCGGGATGGCGTTCAATCCGGATCAACTCCGCTCGATCGACGTTTCGTCGTATTTGCGCCCCGGGAAGAACGTCGTCGCGGTCGTTGTTTCGAACGATTCGAAGAACGATACCGGTACGAAATTCGGAAACGGTAAGGCGCGACCGTCGGCGCTGATCGCGAAACTCGACGTGAAAACGCTCGATAAGTCGAACGCTCCGAAGAATTTAGCGACGCCGAACCGTTTCGGCGTTCCGGCGGAGACCGTCGTTTCGTTCGCGACCGGAACCGATTGGCTTGCGTCGCTGGAACCGACCGAAGGCTGGAACGGGCTCGAATTTGACGCCGCGTCGTCCGCCGCTTGGAGCGCCGCGAAAACGCGGTGCGCCGACGCCGACGCCGGGCCTTGGGGAAAACTGCGCCGTCGAACCGAAACGGTTTCGCCGTTTTTCCAAAAGTCGTTTGAAGTTGCGAAAAAGGTGAAGTCGGCGACGCTGGCCGTTTGCGCGCCGGGGACGTTCGAAGCCTGTCTCGACGGCGAAAAAATCGGCGACGCGGTTCTGTTGCCGGCGTTTACAAGATACGATCGCCGCTGCCTTTACAACGTTTTCGACGTTACCGATCGCTTCCAAAATTCGGAGAAAAAAACGCGCGAGTTGTCGTTTGCGCTCGGGCACGGCTGGTACGACGTCCGCTCGATCGTTACCTGGAACTTCGACGCGGCGCCCTGGCGGGATTTCCCGCGCGTCCGGGCCCAGCTTGAACTCGTTTTTGAAGACGGGACGACCGAAACGGTCGCGACCGACGCGAGTTGGACGTACTCGACGAGCCCGATCGTTTTCGACTGCATCCGGCAGGGCGAGATCGTCGACGGGCGTTGGGAACGCGAAATTTTGGGGAACGCCGTCGTCGTTCCGGCGCCGATCGCCGACGACCGGATCGTCGCGCAGGACGTCGCGCCGTCGAGAGTAACGGAAACCTTTGCCGCGAAAAGCGTTAAGGAAGTCTCCCCGGGCGTTTGGGTCGTCGACGCCGGGCGGAACGTCGCCGGTTGGGCGCGGATCAAACTCGCCGGTCAGGAGCCGGGGGACGTCGTTCGTTTCCGATATTCGGAACGCGTCGACGACAAGGGCGCGATCGAACGCTCGTACATCGACCTGCACTTTATGGAGGGAACGCCCGCGAACCTGACCGGGAGCAAGGGCGAGTTCCAATCCGACTTCTATTTCTGCAACGGCGCCGACGGCGAAACCTTCGAGCCGCGCTTCACTTACAACGGCTTCCAGTTTATCGAAGTCGTCGGACTGCGCCAAGCGCCGAAACCGGAAGACTTTACGATCTGCGTCGTTAACACCGATTTCGCGTCGGCGGGCTCCTTCGAATCGTCGAGCGAACTGCTGAACGAAATTCAAAAATGGACGCGCTATTCGTATCGCGGCAACTACGTCGCGGGGTATCCGACCGACTGCCCGCATCGGGAAAAGAACGGTTGGACGGGCGACGCGCAGCTCGGTTGCGAGTTGGCGATGTATAACTGGGAAAATACCGTCGGTTACGAAAAGTGGATCGCCGACCTTTGCGACGAGCAAAAGGCCGACGGAAACCTGCCCGGCATTGTGCCGACCGGCGATTGGGGGTATCCTTGGGGGAACGGCCCGGCGTGGGATTCCGCGCTCGTTATGATCCCCTGGTATCTGTACGTTTATCGCGGCGACGTTCGCGTTCTCGAAAACGCTTTCGAGTCGATGAAGAAATACGTCGATTACGTCGCGACCCGGGAGCTGGAAAGCGGGATCGTCGCGCACGGCCTGAGCGACTGGTGCCCGGCGAAAACCTCGACGCCGGCGGACGTTACGTCGACCGGATATTATTATCTCGACGCGAAAATCGTCGCGCAAACGGCGAAAGTTCTCGGGAAAAACGCCGATTTCGAAAAGTACGCCGCGTTGGCTGAAAAGATTCGTAAGTCGTACAACGCGACGATTTACCAGGGCGACGGCGCTTATTCGGTCGAGAGCGTTACCGCGCAGGCGTGCCCGATCCATCAGGGGATCGCGGACGGATTGCCGGAGGCGGAGCGAGCGGCCGTTTTTGCGAAACTCTTAAACGCCGTCGATAAAGCGGATACGAGCTTCGACGTCGGGATTTTGGGCGCGAAATACGTGTTGCGAACGCTGAGCGAAGGCGGGCGGCACGACGTCGCGCTGGCGATGACGTTGCGCGAAGAGGCGCCGTCGTACGGGTACTGGATCCGCAACGGCGCCGGGTCGCTTTGGGAAACGTGGAACGACACGCCGGGAACGTCGTTGAATCACGTGATGTTCGGCGACGTGTCGGCGTGGTTCTTCCAATCGATTTGCGGGATCAAACTTGCCGGAGCGCCGGACGTCGTCGTCGCGAGCGTCGCGCCGGAAAGCGTTGGTTTCAAACGATTTGTCGTTGAGCCGAAGTGCGCGGCGAAAGACGTCGCGGCGCCGGGACGCGACCCGTTGACCTGGGCGCGCGGCGTCGTCGAATCGCCGTACGGCGAGATCGTTTCCGAATGGCGTTGGAACGACGACCGAACGAAACTGACGTTGAACGTCGTCGTTCCGCCGAACGCAAGCGCTTGCGTCGTCGTCCCTTGCGACGCCGAAACGCAACGATGCGTCGCGACGCGGGGCGCCGAGTTCGCTCGCCGCGTCGACGAGAAACGTTCGGACGCCGCCGTTTTCGAGATCGGTTCCGGCGTTTACTCGTTCGAAACGACCGCGAAGTAAACGATTGAAAAACAACGACTTGCGCGGCGTTCGTCTGCGGGCGGCGCCGCGCGGCGTAAAAAACGGCGACGCGTTTTGACGACGCGTCGCCGTTTCTTTTTTCGGGTCTTTTCGTTCGACGGGGCCGCCGGTTATTTGAGCGGCGAAACTTCGAACGCCCGGGTTTTGACCGCTTCGCCGGCCTCGTTGACGAGTTGCAACGCGCGCTCAGACGCCGCCGGAAGCTCCGCGGTCAACGTGCGTTTTTCATCGACGCAAATATCGATCAAATTGGACGTTAAGACGCAATCGAAGGAAAGCCGCCCGTTCGACATGTCGACGCGTTCGATCTTGAAACCGCCGAGGTAAACGGCTCGTTCCGAAAAGACGACGCGCAGTTCTTTGCCGTCGGCGTAACGAAGAACGACGTCGCGCAACGAGTCGATCCGCAACGGGTCGTATTCGAGCGAAAACTTTACGCGGCAACGACTTGGGAGCGATTCCCAAACGCGTTCCGATTCGGCGATCTCGCTTTCCGAAACGATCGGCGCGGCCGTTTCCGGGATCATTTCCGGAACGAATTTTTCGCCGAGCGTTCCGTCGTCGAAGCGAACGAGTTCGTGGAAGACCGCGCTTCCGCCGAATCCGCGTTCGCGGGTCCAACCGCAAACGATCCGCCGCCCGTCTTTAAACGCCGCCGTTTGCGGAACGTTAATAATTCCAGGCATTAAGACGTTCGGCGCGTTCGGAACTTCCCAAGGCCCGGTCGGCGATTTCGACGTTTTGTAGTAGCCGTTGATATGGTTGGCGATCGCGTAATAATCGTCTCCCCAGCGGAACCAGTCCGGACACTCCGGCTCGCCCGGCATGTGCGCGTAAATCGGATCGGTAAGCGTCCAATTTTCAAGGTCTTGCGACGTCGCGTGCGCCCAGCAGCCCTTGCCGCGATACGTCGTCGTTACGTACATGTGGAACGTTCCGTCGGTCGGATCCTGGAAAACTTGCGGGTCGCGCGTTCCCCAGGAATAACCGTCCGGGAGGAGGAAAATCGGTTCGCGGCTCTTTTTCTCGAAGTGGATCCCGTCGCGGCTCGTCGCCAGACAGAGGAGCCCGTAAGTCTTCCGCTTTTCGCCGTTCGGCATGACGTATTCGACGGCGCGGTTGGCGTAAAACGCGTAATAAACGCCTTTATGATAGAACACGCAACCGGTGCAGATCGAGCCTTCGTTTTGCCGGTCGATCGGAACGATGAAGGGGCGGTGCGTCCAATTTTTCAGGTCGGTCGACGTCGCCTGAATCCATTGGTGCGCGCCGAGGCCGTTTTTCGCGCCGTGGCGGCCTTTGTCGAGAAGGTACGCGAAGTGGAAGACGCCGTCGGCGTAAAACGGCATGCAATCCCCGACGCCGTAAGCGTTTGGCGGCGTCCAGTATTGGAGCGACGCGCCGTCGCCGAGGTCGGTGCGCTCGCGCGGGTCGATCCGGTCGGGCCCGCCGCTAAGCGTTATAATTTCATCGTTTGCGAGCGCTCGATTCCAAACGGCGACGTAGTCGATTTCGCCGACGAATCCGGCGCGGATTTCGCCGTTCGGCTCGACTTGGGCGCCGATCGTAAACGCCGCGTCGTTCGGGCGAAGGGTTCCGAGAACGAAATCTTCGTCGTAACAACGACCGTCGACGAAGAGCTCGACTTTCGCTTCGTCGACGCGGCAAACCACGTCGCGCCAAGCGGTTAGCGCGGATTCCGGGTCGCGGGCGTCGGAGCGCGGCGCTCGACAGCGGAGAAGCCCGTTGTTGCCGGTCGTTCCGATTTCGGCGCCGAGGGCGTCGTCGAGGCAGTACAGGTTGTACGCGAGCCGCTCGTGCCCGCCGTGTTTCGAAACGATCGGCGAATTTTGCCAAACGGACGCGTCGTAACGCAAACGAACGCAAAGGGTTAGTTCGGAACCGTCGATCGCGAGTTCGG
The DNA here is from genome assembly GCA_964539525.1 of uncultured Planctomycetaceae bacterium. Classification (GTDB taxonomy): domain Bacteria; phylum Planctomycetota; class Planctomycetia; order Pirellulales; family Thermoguttaceae; genus RUG369. The sequence continues at coordinate 68,029 of CAZIJJ010000011.1, forward strand.
AACCGGACGGCGAGTCGACGCGGAGATAACCGCCTTTTGAGATTCGGGCGACTTTGCCGTCGCCGCCGCGCAAGATCGATTCGGCTTTCGCGGCTTTGTCAAGCTCGACGCCGACTTCAACGTCGCCGAACGCTTGCAAAACGCTTGCCGCTCCTGGGTTTGCGTTGGAATCGTTGAGATCGGCGAAGTTCCAAAAAGCGACCGCGTCGGCGAACGGGGACGGCGCGGAAGCCGGGGGCGGAGAGTCGGCGAAGGTCGGGGACGCTGTAAGCGCCGCCGCTAAAAGGGTTGAGCGCCCGACTCGGGAAAACGAGAAGCGTTTCGGCATCGAAAGTTCCTTGAATGGTAAGTTGTAAATATTGTAACCGCCGCCGGTTGCGCGTGAAAAATCCGGCTTCCGACGGCGAACGCGGACGGGGAAAAAGTCGCGTCGAGGAAAAAATCGACGCGGCGCCGCTTAACGTTATTTTGCTTGAAACTGTTTTAAATCAACGGGTTGCGAAATCCCTTCGCGAGTCGGAACGATCGGTTTGATCGACCCGTCTTCGTTGAAGTAAACGCGATCGATACAGGTTTCGCGCGCCCAGGGGTGTTTGCCGAGCGGCAGGCAAAGGCGGTGGTAAAAGATGTAATTGTCGCCGTTCGGAAGGAAAAGAAACGAGTGATGACCCGGGCCGTAAATCTCCTTTTCAGGGACTTTATAGAGAACGATCGGGTCTTTTTCCGGAGAGACGAACGGGCCGAGCGGCGAATCGGACGTCGCGACGCGCACATGATATTCGACGCTGCGGGTGTCGTTTTTCGACCAGGTGAGGTAATATTTGCCGTTTCGGTAAAACACGTGGGAGCCTTCGAAGAAATCGGGCGGCGTTATGTCGCGCTTCGTTTCGAGTTTCAGCGAAGTCATGTCGTCGTTGAGTTCGCAAACGCAAAGGTAGCTGTTGCCCCAATACAGGTAGTTTTTGCCGCTGATCGGGTCGGCGAAGACGTAGGGGTCGATTTCGGCGCCGGGGCGGCCTTCCGGATGAAGCGAGGCGTCGATCAGGGGGGATCCTTTGTCGACGAAGGGGCCGGTCGGGTCGTCGCCGACCGCGACGCCGATCTTTTCGTTGGCGCAAAAGTAGAAGAAATACTTGAACTTACCGTCGATTTTTTTCTCGATGATCGACGGCGCCCAGTAAGCGCGCGTTTCCCAGCTGACGTCGGCGTCGGTCAGAACGAGGCCTTCGTCTTTCCAATCGACGAGGTTGTCGGTCGAAAAAACGCAAAATCCGTTCGCTTCGGAGGTCGGGTAAACGTAAACGCGACCGGTTTTTTGCGAGTAAAGGACTTCCGGATCGGCTTTTTGGCCGGGAAAGATCGGGTTGCGCTCGACCGGTTTCGCGGGTTCGTCGGCGAGAAGGGCGGGGGCGAACGCGAAAAGAATCGACGCTAAAGCAAACGACGGCAATGGGTTGCGTCGGAAAAACGAAAGCGTGGAACGCACGGTTTTCTCCTTATTACTATAGGCGAAGTTGCGAGGTAAAACGAAGACGCGGCGCCGAAGCGCGAGTTGGGGCGGTTCGGGATTGGCCGAGCCGCGAAAATTCCGGCGACGAAACCGCGTTGGAGCCTATATTTTACGGGGGAAACGCGCGCTTTGCAAGACGAAAGAAAAAAAATGCGCAAAAATTTGGAAAAAAGGCCTTGTAAATTTGTAAATGTATGTTATATTTATTTGCAGATGAGGGATAAATAAGCGAGAGCCTAAAATGGAAAATCCCCAAAACGAGATAATACAAGAGTTTGCGGAACTTTGCCGAAGCGTCGGCTGGAAGTTCACTCCCGCGAGGTTCGCTGTTTGGCGGTATCTTCGGGGGAACACGGAGCACCCGGTCGTCGATCGCGTTTGGGAAAACGTGAAGCGCGAGCTGCCGAGAATTTCCCGCGAAAGCGTTTTTCGAATTTTGAACGATTTTGCGGAGCGCGGTTTGATCGCGATGATGGATCGCCCGAACGTTCCGGCCCGATTCGACGCGAATCCGCGGCGGCACGATCATTTTTATTGCTCGAAGTGCGGGCGCGTTTATGATTTTGAGATCGAAAATCTGGAAGCGCTCCTTCCGCCTTCGGCGTTGGCGATCGGCGACGTCGAACGCGTTGAGACGCGGATTCGCGGCGTTTGTCGCGAGTGTCTGCAAGTCGAGTAAATTTAAGGAGTTGCGAAAAGTCGACGACGTCGGTCGCGGTTTTTCGTGAAACGGAAAGAAGGACGGTTCGGCGGGTTCGAAGACGAGCGGCGGCGAAAAACGGCTTTCCGGAGATTGTTGAACGATAACGAATAAATCAAAAATAACGATAATGCGGCGGTTTCGACGCGTCGAGGAGAACGAGGCGGCGGTTCCGCGAGAGAACGTTTGAAAACGTTGAAAATTTCAACGAATTAAGCGCGAAAGGATAATAATCATGCAAAAGACGAAAAAATTCATCTGCCAGGTTTGCGGTTACGTTCACGAAGGCGACGCGGCTCCGGAAAAATGCCCGCAATGCAAGGCTCCGGCTTCGAAATTCGTCGAAAAAGTCGACGGCGCCGAGCTTTCCTTCGCGACGGTTCACTCGATCGGCGACGGCGCGGTCGAAGATAAGGAGATCGTCGAAGGTCTGCGCATGAACTTCACGGGCGAATGCGCCGAAGTCGGGATGTATCTCGCGATGAGCCGTCAAGCGGAGCGCGAAGGTTACCCGGAAATCGCCGACGCTTTCAAGCGTTACGCGTTCGAAGAGGCCGAACACGCCGCCAAATTCGCGGAACTCCTCGGCGAAGTTCTCGTTCCGTGCACCAAAACGAACCTGCAAATGCGCGTCGAGGCCGAAACCGGCGCTTGCGCGGGCAAGTTCGAAATCGCTAAACGCGCTAAACAATTGGGTTACGACGCCGTTCACGATACCGTTCACGAAATGGCGAAGGACGAGGCGCGGCACGGCGCCGGTTTCGCGGGCTTGCTCAAACGTTACTTCGGCTGAGCCGACGCGGACGGTCGAACGACCGAAAACGGCGAAAAAACAACGGGAGAGCGGCGAAAATTTCGACGCTTAACCGATTGAAAAGACGCGGGTTAGGAGATCCGCGTCGACGTTCCGAACGAGAATTTGCGTCGAGATCCGGCGCGGGTTCCGGAACGAGCGAACGACTCGGGAAACCGAGCGAAGGCGTCCGTCGCGTCAAAAGGCCGAGCGCGGCGGGCGCCGTTTTTTCTTGGCGGTTCTTAAACGTCGGCGCGGCGGCGGGTCGCGCGTTTTGCGGCGAGCTCTTGATTTCGGCGCGTTTCTCGGATAAAATAAGGAAAAGTCGGCGAAACGACGAGCGAAAAAACGCTTTTCGGTTCGGTTTTGACGCGTTGTTAAACGCTGAAAGCGCAAGCGGTTGCGTTTGTCGGCGAACGAGAAAAAAGGAGAAACGGCGATGAAGAAAAAAGGGAAAACGTTGGCGGCGCTTTGCGTCGTCGCGTTGGCGGGCGGAGCGGGCGGCGCGTTCGAACGGACGGCCGGAGCCGAAGACGTTGAAGTCGTTGCGGCGCAAGGAGTTGGAATCGGCGACGAAACGAAGAAGGCGAACGTCGTCGCGACGCCGATTCGCGCCGAAGAACCGATTTTGATCGCGGCGAACGGGGCGGAGATCGCGACGAAAACGCAAACGCTGACCGTCGAAGGCGGGGCGAGCTGGGAACGAATCGTCGTCGAAACGTCGAACGCTAAACTGTTGAAGCGATTGGAGTTGCGCTCCGGAGAGTTGATTTTGGGCGGCGTTGAGATCGACGGGAACGGCGACGCGGCGTCGACCGAGTTCGTTTTCGAGCCGACCGACGCCGAGAATCTCGCAAACGTTGAGATTTGGACGTTTCCGTCGAAAAACGCCGGGCCGGGCGACAAGGCGACGATTGCCGTTAAGGAGGCGGTCGCGACGACGGCGGACGGAGAGCGGGCGGCGTTCGACGGGACGGCGCTCGAATATCGGTTCGGCGTTTTGGTTCGCGATTCCGGTTGGGACGGCGTCGCGAAATACCGCATTCCGGGAATCGTTAAAACGCTAAACGGAACGCTGATAGCGGTTTACGACGCTCGTTGGAAACACGCGGGCGACTTGCCGGCCGACGTCGACGTCGCGTGTTCCCGGAGTTTCGACGGCGGGAAAACCTGGACGCCGATGCGGCTCGTCATGAATTTCGACGGGCCCGATCCCGCGAAAGAGGGGGTCGGCGATCCCGCGATCCTCGTCGACCCGAAAACCGGGCGGATTTGGGTCGCCGCGCTTTGGGCGCATAACGGGAAGTCGATCCGCGCGTCGGAACCGGGGCTGAAAATCGGGACTTCCGGGCGTCTCGTTTTGTCGCGCAGCGACGACGACGGCGCGACTTGGAGCGAGCCGGTCGATATTACGAACGAGGCGGCGGCGGGGGAAAATTGGCGCATTTTGTTTCAGGGGCCCGGTTGCGGAATCGCGACGCGCGGCGGCCAACTCGTTTTCCCGGCGCAGTTTATCGACGAAAACGGCGTTTGGTTTTCGACGCTTGTTTGGAGCGGCGACGGCGGGAAAAGTTGGAAAGCGGGGAACGGCGCCGTCGAGGCGACTTGCGAAGCGCAGGTCGTCGAGCTGAACGACGGCTCGTTGGCGCTGAATATGCGCAACTTCGAGGGCCGGGCGCGGTCGATCGCCGTAACGCGCGATTTCGGCGAGACTTGGGAGGAATGCCCGACGTCGAAAAAGACGCTTGTCGAGCCGATTTGCCAAGCGAGTTGGATTCGGTTTTCGTCGACGCTCGACGGCGACGAAAGCGACTTGATCGCGTTTATGAACCCGAATTCGTCAACCGGGCGCGTCGACATGACGATTAAGCTAAGTTCCGACGAGGGAACGACTTGGGATCGCGAGTTGACCCTTTACCGACCCGGCGGCTGGGGGTATTCGTCGTTGGTGAAGATCGACGACGAAACGCTCGGCGCGCTTTACGAAACGCTCGGCGGGCTGATCTTCCAAACCGTTAAAATTTCGGAAGTTCCGAAAGTCGGCGAATAAAAACGCCGCGTCGGGAGCGAAAAAAAACGAACGGCGAGCCTTGCGGAAACGCCGTTCGTTTAACGAGTTAAGTTCGAACGAAACCGAACGCTCGAGCGAGGCGCGCGGGCGTCCGGTTTTTCGCCGGTTATTCGGCTTTGCTAAGTTCTTGCGTCGCAACGGATTCGTTCGACGCGGTTACGGCTTCCATTTTCTTCCAGCAGACCCAAAGGAGGCCGCCGCTCGCGATCGCGACGACGGTCAGAATCGATCCGAGGACGCAGTCGCCGTAAAGGAACGCGCCGGAACCGAAAAGCGCCGCGTAAATGGAGACGCAACCGACGACGCTGCAAAGGATTCCGAGCGGAACCGGCCATTTGTCTTTTTCGCCTTCGAGGGAAACGCCGTCCTTCGCCGCGTCTTCGTAAACCTTGCGCCAACCGGGGCCTCCGGCGCGCGTTTTGCGGACGAATTCGCGGAGCGTTTCCTTGTCGTCCGGCGGCGTCAGGAACGTAACGGCGAGCCAACCGACCGTCGTCAGGGCGACGCTTGCGACGAGTTGCAAACCGCCGTTGGACAGCCACGACGCCGCGAACGCTTCTTCCGTCATCTCGAAAGCGCTCATGCATAAGGACTTATGGTAAAGCTGGAAATAAACGGCGATCGGGAACGCGAAGCACATCGCGGCGATTTCCGAGTACGCGTTGATCCGCCACCAGAACCAACGCAGAAGGAAGAGAAGCCCGGTGCCGGCGCCGATCGAGATCAAAATCTGGAACGAACCGAGCGCGCTTTCGAGTTGCGTCGCGACGAGGCACGCCAAAATCATGAGCGCGACCGTCCAAATACGCCCGACGCGCACGAGTTTTTTCTCCGACGCATTCTTGTTGATGAAACGCAAGTACAGGTCGTTCACCATATACGACGAGCCGAGGTTCAGGTGCGTCGCGATCGTCGACATGTACGCCGCGAAAAGAGACGCGACGACGACGCCGAAAATTCCGCCCGGAAGGAGCGTCATCATCGCCGGGTACGCCATGTCGTGGCCCGGTTGTTTAACGTGCGGAAACGCTTCTTGCAGGGATTGCAAGTCGGGGAAGACGATCAACGACGCCAGGCCGACGATGATCCACGGCCACGGGCGGACGGCGTAGTGGCACGCGTTGAAGAAAAGCGTCGCGCCGACGGCGTGGCCCGGCGTTTTCGCGGCGAGCATTCGTTGCGCCGTGTAGCTTCCGCCGCCGGGTTCGGCTCCCGGGTACCAGGCGCTCCACCATTGCACGACGAGCGGAACGACCAAAAGCGAAAGAACCGCCGAGTAATCGTTAAACGCCGGGAAAAACGAGAGTTTCGACGCGACCGCTTCGTGCGAAAAAAGCCCGGCGAGCCCGCCGACTTCCGGCAAACGAACCGCGACGACCGCCGCGGCGACGCTTCCGATCATCGCGACGAGGAAAAGAACGAAGTCGGCCCAAAGCACCGCCGAGAACCCGCCGACGGTCGTGAAAATCACCGTTACCGTTCCGGAAATCAACAGCGTTTCGAGCGCGGAAAAGCCGAGCATCACGCCGAAAATCTTGATGATCGCAAGGGTTACGTTCGCCATGATCAGCGTGTTCACCACGAGCCCGAGGTAGCCGGTGCGGAACGCGCGGACGAAAGCGCCCGATTTGCCGCTGTAGCGCGTTTCGTAAAATTCGAGGTCGGTCGAGACGCCGAGTTTGCGCCAAAGTTTCGCGTAAATGAAGACGGTCGTCAGGCCGGTCGGGAGGAACGCCCACCAGCACCAGTTCCCGTAAACGCCTTGTTCGCGAACGACTTGCGTTACGAAGTTCGGCGTGTCGGCGGCGAACGTCGTCGCGACGAGCGAAAAACCGAGAAGCCACCACGGCGTCGAGCGGCCGGAAAGGAAAAATTCGGACGAGCTTTCGCCCGCTTTTCGCATCGAACGCCAACCGATGTAAAGCGTTCCGAGGAAAAACAGCGCCAAAACAGCGTAGTCGAGCGCGCAGAGGTTCGACATATCGATTCCTTTATCGTTAAACGTGCGTTTATTGATTAAAACGTGGGGGGACGGACGGTTTCGAACGGCGACGCGCGAAACCAAAAAACCGCCGCGTCGTTGGACGCGACGGCTTGAGCGAACGGTCGTTCGACGGCGAAACGTCGAGCCGAGCGCGTTCGAGCGTTGCGGCAAGCGCCGCGTTCGAACCGGTTAGGCGCGAACGGCGGCGTCGTTATTTGACGAGTTCGAACGGAGCGGCCGGGAGTCCTTCGGCGCTGTAGAGGTTCGAGCCGTCCGGGTTCATTTGCCAAGCGTAACGAACGGCGGTCGGTTCGGCGACCGATTCGGCGGAGACGACGACCCGGTTTTTCCCGACGATTTGCGCGTCGGCCCAAACGAATTTGCCGTCTTGACCGGCGACCGCGAAGCGCGCGAGCTTGCCGTCGACCGCCGAAAATTCGCGGCCGTTAAGTTTCCCGACGACGAGGCCGGAACCGACGAAATCGAAGTCGACGGTAACTTTGCCGTCGGCAAATTCGGCTTTCGCGGCGATCGGCGAGGCGCAAGCGACGTCTTTATTGAAGACGTGAGCGAGCGCCCAAACGGCGAGGCGGTTGCCGACGATCCATTTGTTGCGCGGGTGAATGTCGTTCGCTTCGCCGGCGTCGATAATGACCGCCTGGCCGACGTTCGGAACTTCAAGGCACATTTGTTGACCGCGACGGAGATACGGCCAATCGCCCGATTCGTTCGGGTCGTCTTTCGCTTCGGTGAAGGAGGCGAGCTGCACCCAGTAGAACGGGAAGTCGCCTTGGCCGAAGGCTTTGCGCCATTCGCGGATCATCGCCTTTTGTTTGTAGTAGTAAAATTCGCGTTCGCCGGCGTTCGAGCAGCCCTGGTACCAGATGGCGCCGCGGATCGTGTAATTTTTCCACGGGGCGAGCATCGCGTTGTACATGCCGCCGCATTTGTCCCAATCTTTGGCGTCGGCGCGGGCGGCGAGGAGGTTTTTGCCGACTTCAACCGTTTCCGGAACTTCGTTCCAACCGGCGTCCGGGATCCAGCTGTTGATGTTCGAGCCGCCCCAGTTGGAGTCGATCAGCCCGACCGGAACGTTCAGCTCTTTGTTGAGACGAACCGCGAAGTGGAAACCGGCCGCGGTGCAATCTTTCTGGACGCCGTCTTTGCAAACGAGCCAACCGTTCGTTTCGAAGTCTTTTTGCTCTTCGGACTTAATAACGTGATGCGCGCGGTTGAAACGAATGAAGCTAAAATCGCCGGAAATCTCGTCTTCAGTGCAGGCGAGGCCCGGTTGGCCCCAGGAGTTGAGCGGCTGCTCCATGTTCGACTGGCCGCCGCAGATCCAAACTTCGCCGACGAGAACGTTCGAGAACGCGATTTTATTTTTCCCTTCGACGACGAGATCGCGCGGTTCGAAGGAAGCCGGTTGCGCCGGAAGGCAAACTTTCCAGGCGCCCTGTTCGCAAGCGGTCGTCGTCGCGGACGTTCCGGCGAAAACGACGGTAACCTGTTCGCCGGCGTCGGCCCAACCCCAAACGCAGATCGGTTTGTCGCGTTGGAGAACGGCTCCGTCGCCGAAGCACTTCGGAAGGGTAACGTCGGCGCGGGCCGAGGTCGCGAACGCCGTCAACGAAAGCGCCGCGGCGAGGAACGAAAAGAGCGTTTTTTTCATAATGAACCCTTTATTCGGTGAAAACGGATAAAATGGGAAAAATGTAAGTTGCGTCGCGTTGCGGGAACTGGCGAGCGCGATCATTCCGGCGTCGGCGCGGAACCGAGCAAAAACGTTTGGAACGTCGCGCTTTGATGGGCGAGACGGCGAATTTTTGCGCGATCGACCGGATCGGCGTCGTCCGTCGGCGCCGAGTTTGCGGAACCTTCCGAAGCGAGTCGGCGCGCTTCGGCGATCATCGAGGGCGTCTCCGCGTCGAGATAACGCCGGTACCAAGCGACCGACGGCGTTTCGACGCGAGCCCAATAATCGGCCGGAACGACCCCGGCGCCGACGTCGAGACAACGGGCGAACGCCGCTTCAAGGAAGGCGCGAACGTCGGCGTCCGTCGCGGAACCGAGTCGGCGCGACGCTTCCCGAACGACCCCGGCGGCCAACGTCTCGAAACGGAGGAGAAACGGCCAAAAACGCTCCTCGTAATCGCGGTCGGAAATGTATTTTAGGAACATCGGTTGATTTTAGGCGCGAAAACGGCGTCGGGGGCCGCGTCGACGCCGCATTAATATTAATGGCGAAATGTTGAAATCGGCGAAAACGACCGAAACGAAGGGCGGCCGACAAGCCCGGCGTCCGCGGCGCCGCGAACGTCAAACGACAGTATAACGGAAGCGAGGCGCGATTTCAAGGATTTTCGCGGATTTTTTCGATTTTTTCGCCGATTTTGCGTCGTCAGGGCCCGTTTGTCGGCGAAAATGGGCAAGCGGGGCGCTTGAGCGAAACTTTGCGGGGCGCGTCGGCGGATCTTGCGGCGATTTTGGCGGGAAGAAAGCGCCGCGCGGCGTTGTCAAACGGTTGCGAACGGGTATAATGGGGGCAAGGTTAGACGCGGCTAAATCGTCGGCGTTTTCGAGCGTTTTCGAGCGGCGGCGAAACGGTTTAAAGAGTCGAAAAGACATTAAAATAGCGAAGCGAGGTAAAATGGCGGCGTTGAAATTTGACGTAACGGGGATGACGTGCGCGGCGTGTTCGGCGCGAGTCGAGGTGGCGATCCGGCGACTTCCGGGCGTTTCGGACGTCGCGGTCGGCTTGCTGACGAACTCGGCGCGAGTCGAAGGGGACGTTTCCCCGGAGGCGGTCGTCGAGGCGGTCGAGCGAGCCGGGTATCGGGCTTTTTTTCAAGGGGAAAACGGCGCGAACGGGCGAAACGGCGGCGAGTTTGACGGTAAAAACGGTTGCGACGGCGGCGCCGGTTTTGACGATCCGGAGACGGCGCGACGTCGGGAAGCGGCGGAGCGAAAGCGGCGAACGATCGTCGCGGCGGCGACGCTAATTCCGCTTCTTTACTTGGCTTGCGGCGTCGGCGCGCTCGGGCTTCCTTTGCCGAAAACGTTGGCGGATCCGATCGTTCGGGGGGCGTTGCAGCTCCTTTTCGCCGGGGCGATTCTCGTTGTCGAGCGGCGATTTTTCGTCGACGGATGGGCGAGTTTGCGGCGCGGGGCGCCGACGATGGACGCGCTTGTCGCGGTCGGTTCCGGCGCGTCGTTCCTTTATAGCGTCGGCGTTTTGTCGGCGGCGGCGTTCGCGGCGCTCGACGGGGACGCGGCCCGGGCGTCGGCGTTGGCGGCGGGGCTTTATTTCGAATCGGCGGCGATGATCCTGGTTTTCGTCGGCGTCGGAAAAACGTTGGAGGCGGGCGCGCGGCGGCGGGCGACGTCGGCGCTGACGGCGTTGGCGAGACTCGCTCCGGAAACGGCGGCGCTCGAACGCGACGGCGTCGAAGAGCGGGTCGCGATCGACCGGGTTCGCGTCGGGGACGTTTTCGTCGTTCGACCCGGCGAGCGGCTGCCGGTCGACGGGGTCGTTCTGGACGGAACGAGCGCGGTCGACGAGTCGGCGTTGACCGGGGAAAGCGTTCCGGTCGACAAAGAGCCGGGGAGCGAAGTTTCGGCGGGAACGCTGAACGCGTCCGGTTTTTTGCGTTGTCGGGCGACTCGGGTCGGCGCCGACGCGACGCTCGGGCAGATCGTTCGGCTGACGGCGGAGGCGGCGGCGACGAAAGCGCCGATCGCGCGGGCGGCGGATCAAATCGCGGCGATTTTCGTTCCGACGACGTTCGTTTTGGCGGCGGCGACGGCGGGCGCCTGGCTGGCCGCAGGGGCGGAACTCGGGTTCGCGGTTGCTCGCGGCGTCGCGGTTTTGGTCGTCGGCTGTCCTTGCGCGCTCGGGTTGGCGACGCCGACGGCGATAATGGTCGCTTCCGGCGTCGGAGCGCGGCGCGGGATCCTCTTCAAAACGGCGGAAGCGCTCGAAAACGCCGGAAAAACGGAGATTTTGACCCTTGACAAGACCGGCGTGTTGACGTTGGGGAAACCGAAAGTCGTCGCGGTCGTTCCGGCGCCCGGCGTTTCCGAAGCGGAGCTGATCGGCGTCGCGGCGGCGTTGGAGCGCAAAAGCGAACACCCGTTGGCGGTTGCGATCGTCGAATACGCGGCGGAATTTTGGGAAAATTGGGAAGAGTCGGAAAAATCGGAAGGTTCTGACGCCGCGAAAAAAACGGCGGATTCGGTAAAGTTGACAAAATTGGCAAAAACGGCGGAGGTCGTCGACTTTCGAGCGGTCGTCGGGGCCGGATTGACCGGCGAGCTTGCCGGGGCGGCGGTCGTCGGCGGCAAACGGGCGTTCGTCGCGCAAACGGCGGCGGTTCCCGGGGAGTTGACGAAGGCGGCGGAGGCGTTCGCGGCGGACGGGCGGACGTCGCTCTTTTTCGCCCGCGGCGGGAAGGCGCTCGGCGTCGTCGCGGTTTCGGACGTCGAAAAAGCGGACGCGGCGGAGGCGGTTTCGGCGTTGAAGCGGCTGGGGATTCGGGTCGTCGTCGCGACCGGGGACGACCGGCGGGTCGCGGAGGCGGTCGGGCGCCGGGTCGGGATCGCGTCGAGCGAGATCGTCGCCGACGCGACGCCGAGCGAAAAAGAGCGAGTCGTTCGCGAGCTGGCGGCGCTTGGGACGACCGCGATGATCGGGGACGGAATCAACGACGCGCCGGCGTTGACGCGGGCCGACGTCGGGATCGCCGTTCGAACCGGAACCGACGTCGCGATCGACGCGGCGGACGTCGCGTTGCTTGGCGAGCGGTTGACGGACGCGGCGGTTGCGATCCGGCTGAGTCGGGCGACGTTGCGGAACGTCCGGCAAAATCTGTTTTGGGCGTTCGCGTACAACGCCGTCGGAATTCCTTTGGCGGCGGGAGTTTGCGCTCCGATCGGCTGGGCGTTGAGTCCGGCGTTCTGCGCGGCGGCGATGAGTTTGTCGAGTTTTTGCGTCGTCTCAAACGCGTTGCGTTTGAACTTTTTCAAGCCGAACGACGCGCGCCGCGACCGCCCGTCGCGGCGTTGGCGGCGATTTCAAGGGACGGAAACGGACGAACGTTTGTTGAGTGAAATTTTAAACGCGTCGCGAAAATCTGAAAACGGCGACGATATTTGCGAAAGGAGTGGAAAAATGAAAATAGTGATGAAAATCGACGGGATGGCGTGCGAACACTGCGAAGCGCGGGTCAAGAAGACGCTCGAAGCGTCGGAGGGCGTCGCGTCGGCGGCGGTCGATCATAAGACGGGGACGGCGGTCGTCGAGATCGCCGACGGGGCGGACGTCGACGCGACGATCGCGGCGTTGAAAGCGGCGGTCGAAGCGGACGGGCGCGTCGTTCGCGGCGTCGAGCGAGCGCCGGTTTAGTCGTTGGGATCGGTCGACGTTGCGAGAGAACGAACGGCGAAAAAGGAGCGCGGCGGGCGGATCGGGTTCGAGCGAAAGGCGAAACCGGTTCGACGCCGCGTTCGACGTCGGGGAACCAAAAGACGCCAAAAGACGGCGAACGCGCCGACGGCCGTCGAACGAACGCCGGCGACCGTCGGGAAGAGAGTTGGAGCGGGGCCGGTTTTTCCGGCGTTTTCCGATTACGGCGCGTCGGAACGCGACGCTTCTTCGGCCTCTTCGGTCTCCGAAACGTCGGACTTGTCGAACGCGGCGCCGACTTTTTTGAGCGAATCGAGCGCGTCGGGCGACGTCGGGAACGAACCGCTAAGGAGCGCGACGCCGAGAAGCGCGCCGCTCGTCGGGTTCGCAAGCGGAAGGTTCGGGCCCGCTTGCAGTTCGAACGTCAGCGCGGAGCCGTCCCGTTTCGGAAGCGAACTCGTCAGGAAACCGCGGATCAACTCGCGAACGACCGGAACGACGTTGTATTTTTCAAATTCCGCGGCGTTTTTCTCCGCCGCTCGAGCGACGAGCGCCTCTTCGGCCTTCGCGGCCCCGACGTCGGCGAGTTTTTCGAGTCCGGCGCGAACCTTGTCCGCCGCGTCCGCCGACGCGAATCGGAAGGCGGCGCTCGCTTTCAAGGCGTTGACGTCGATTTCGATCCGACCGGAGAGGAAATGCGCGTCGAACGCTTCGACGGCGCGTCGCGTTTCGGCCGGGGCGTCGCTCAACGCGGCGTCAAACTTTTGCGCGGCGTTTTCTCCGGCGAGCGCGACGAGCGGCGCGACGTTCGTTTCGCCGACGTAAATTTGAAGCGTCGCGGTCGAGTCGGCGAGAAACTCCGCGAGCCGCGGGTTCGGCTTCGAGCTGAAACGCTTGAAATAATCGGCGTTGAATTTCGAAGTTCCGAACGCGACGCCGGAGCCGACTTCGAACGCTTCGCGCCGAGCCGTCGACGCGACGAGTTCCAAAAAGTCCGCGCGTTTCGAACGAGCCAACGGCGCGTAAACGAAGCCTTCGCGGTCGGTCGAACGCGGAACGACGAAGTAAATTTCGCGCAGTCCCCGTTCTTCGCGGATCCGCGCCAGCTCCGCCGAGCCGAGTTCCTTGACGGCGTTGAACGTTTTGTTAAATTCGCGACGCGCCGTTTTGATCGCGGAAGCGTCGAATTTTTGGCGCTCGAGCGTTTCGACGAAGATTTTCGTCGCGGTTTTGTCGAGCGCGTCGAAGTCGATTTGCGTCAAATCGAGCCGGGCGACGAGGAAAGTTTCGTCGTCGACGAACGCTTGGATTCGCGAATAAGCGTCGGTTTTCGGCGCGGTCGACGTTGGTTGGCGTTGCGTTGAAGTCGACGCTTGGCGGCGGGGCGAGGTTTGGGCGTCGACGACCGGCGTCGCGGCGGCGAAAAACGCGGCGCCGAGAAGAGCGGTCGAGAGGGCGGCGACAAAGTTGCGGCGCATGAAGGGGCCTTTCGAATATCGGAACGGAGGTTCGTTGGTTGCGTTATCGATCGAAGTCGGCGAAACGACGGGGCGCGTCATTCGTCGGCGTCGGCGGACGTTTCGTCGGCGGTTTCCGGGGCGTTCGCGTCGACGTCGGACGGAGCGTCGAACCCGAAGTCGATTTCGCCGTCGTTCGACGTCGCGATCTCCCGGGCGCGAACCCGAGCGGCTTGAAACGTCGGGAAAAGGACGCCGGCGGCGACGATCCCGACGGCGGCGGAGCCGGTCGCTTTCGCGGCTTCCCGCGTCAAATCGCGTTCGAGAACGAGTTCGGCGCCGTTTTGTTTCGGGAGTTGCGAACGAATTTGACCGCGCCAAAGTTCTCGAGCGAGCGGAAGCAGGTTGAATTTTTTAACGGTTTCTTCGGAAAGCGTCGCTCCGAGCGCCGCGTCCGAGGCGAAGAGCCGCTTCGCAAATTCGTCGACGATTCCTTGGAGCGCGGTCAGAAAACGACCCGCTTCGACCGGCGCGTTGAAACGCAGCGTCGTTCGGTCGGAAAACGTTCCGAAGTCGGCGACGTAACGGGCGTCGACGAAAGTCGCGTCGAAAACTTCGAGCGCGTCGCGAGCGGAGCGGGGGAGTTTCGAAACGAGCGCCTGCGCGTTGCCGTCGGTCGTCGCGTCGAGCGCCGGGCGAATCCGGAACGTTCCGCAATATCCGACGATCGTGGCGCCGGCGTTTTGATTGAAAAACGTTTCAATTTTATTGTTTTGGCCCGGTTTGAAGTTTTTGTAATAACGGCCGAACGCTTTCAGGTCGGGCGCGACGACGAGAAAGCGATCCTGGTAAACGGCGGCGTCGAGTCCGCGGCTTTTTCCGGCGAGTTTCGCGGTCGTCGTCCAAAGGTCGCGTTGTTTTTTGTCCGTGTTTTCAACGGGAACGAGGATCGCGAAGCCCGCGCCTTTCGTCGATTGGACGACGAGGAAGATTTCGGGGGGCAGGAACGTTTCGCGGCCTTCGGCGAGTTTCGCTTCGCCGTCTTGGGCGAGCGCGGCGAAGGTTTGTTCGAGTTCGGCGCCGACTTTTTCGATCGACGCGGCGTCGTAACCGAAGTCTTTCAGCGCGGTCGCGACGATTCCGTCGAGCGTTTCGGCGCAACGAACGAAGTCGACGTTGTCGGAATTGACGCGAACGACGGCGAGCGTGTCCTTATTAATAAAGGGCGAGATCGACGCGGTCGCGGCGTCGGCGGCGAAGGCGTTCGTTCCGAGAACGAGCGAGAAAAGGGCGGCGGCGACGGCGCTCGAACGGGCGGCGAGGCGGGATCGTCGGCGGAGCGAGAAAAACGGCGAAAAAATCATCGTTGTTCCTTGATCAAACGGTTGGCGAACGGTCGGACGGGGCGAGCGCCGGGCCGAACGCGGGCGTCGTCGGCGAGCGAGCGGCGGACGGGCGTCGGGGGCGCGGCGGTTTCCTCAATTATAACGGGGCGCGACGTCGGCGTCAAAGAAATTCGACCGTCTTGGGGGAAAATATAGCGATTTTTTCCCGATTTTTTCCCGGGGACGACGGTTTGTTCCGTTTGCGCCGGAAACTCCGGAAAAAACGGCGGCAAATAACGGCGGAGTCGCGGAAAGTCGTCGGCGGTCGCGGGGCGGGGCTCCTTGACGAAGCGGCGTTTCCGCGTTATAATGCGGGGAGTCGGCGCCGCGTCGGCGAAACGTTCGTCGTCGAGGAGAAACGCGGTCGTTAAAGACGTTAAAATCGGACGCGATCGGCAAAAACGTTGAAACGGGAACGACCGTTAAAGGCGTTGCGATCGGCGCCGTCCCGCGGAACGGAATCGAAAATATTCAGAGAAAACAACGAAAAATAGAATAATGAGCGGACGAAAGATTTTAGTAACGAGCGCGCTCCCTTACGCCAACGGCGACATTCATATCGGGCACCTCGTCGAATATATTCAAACGGACGTTTGGGTTCGGTTCCAAAAGTTGCGCGGCGAAAATTGCCGTTATTTCTGCGCCGACGACACGCACGGCGCCGCGATCACCATTTCGGCCCGTAAAAAAGGCGTCGCCGAAGAGGAATTTATCGCGGAAGTCAACGAAAAACACCGCGCCGACTTCGCCGGATTCGGGATCGAGTTCGACCATTACGGAAGCACGAACTCGCCGCAGACCCGTCGTTTTTGCAATGAAATTTGGGCGAAACTCCGCGCCGCCGGGATGGTCGTCGAGCGCGAGATCGAGCAGCTTTACGACCCGGTCGAGGGCCGTTTCCTCGCCGACCGCTTTGTGCGCGGAACTTGCCCGACGTGCGGCAAAACCGACCAATACGGCGACAGTTGCGAGTGCGGCGCCGTTTATTCGCCGACCGAGTTGATCGACCCGAAAAGCGCGTTGTCCGGAGCGACGCCGGAACTGCGTAAGGCGAAACACCTTTTCGTCGAGATCGAAAAAGCGCGGCCGTTCCTCGAACGCTGGGTCGACGAGTCGGGCGCTTTGCAGCCGGAGATCGCGAATTATCTCAAAGGGCAATTCCTCGGCGACGAGCTTTGGCCCTGGGACGTTTCGCGGCCGGCGCCGTATTTTGGGTTCGAGATCCCGGATTCGCCCGGCGACTACTGGTACGTCTGGTTTGACGCGCCGATCGGCTATATGGGGTCGACGCTCGAATGGTGCGAGAAAAACGGCGAAAATTTCGACGATTGGTGGCGGAATCCCCAAACGGAAATTCATCATTTTATCGGGAAAGACATTACCTATTTTCACACGCTTTTCTGGCCGGCGACGCTCCAAACGGCGGGCTTCAATCTCCCGAAAAAAGTGTGCGTGCACGGCTTTTTGACCGTCGACGGCGAAAAAATGTCGAAGTCGAAGGGAACGTTCGTCCTGGCGCGGACGTACCTTAAACACCTGGATCCGTCGTATTTGCGTTACTTCTTCTCGACGAAAACGAGTTCGCGCGTCGACGATCTCGACCTGAACTTGGAGGAAATGGAGCTGAAAGTCAACGCGGATCTGGTCGGCGTCGTCGTCAATTTGGCGAGCCGCACGGCGAAGTTCGCGAACGCGACCGGATTGGCCGACGTTTATCCCGAGGACGGCGGACTTTTCGCGGAGGCGGCGGCGAAGTCCGAGGAAATCGCCGCGGCTTACGAGGAACGCGATTTCGGAAAGGCGATTCGAACGATTTTGGAATGCGGTTACCGCGCCAATCGTTACGTCGAGGACGTCGCGCCGTGGACGCTCCGCAAAGAATGGGCCGCGCTCGAAAAGGATGAAAACGCGACTCCGGAAGCCCGGGAAGCGGCGCGCCGTCGCCTGCAAGACGCCGTTACGGTCAGCTTGAACCTTTTCCGGCAGATCGTCGTTTATTTGGCGCCGGTTTTGCCGGATTTGGCGAAAAAGACGGAAGAACTGCTTAACGTAAAGATTGAAAGTTGGAACGACGCGCTGTCGCCGATTCTCGGAACGGCGGTGAACGAGTACCGTCATATGATGGCGCGCGTCCCGAAGGAAGGAATTGCCGCAATGCTTGAAGAATCGAAAGAAACGTTAAAACCGGAAGCCGCGGAAGCCGCTCCCGCCGCCGAAAACGCCGAAAACGCCGCCCCGGTCGGGATCGCGCCCTGGTTCGACTCCGCCGAGCCGCTGGCCGCGGAACCGATGAGCGAAACGATCTCGATCGACGACTTTTTGAAGGTCGACCTCCGGGTTGGGCGCGTCGTCGAAGCGGAGCAGGTGAAGGAAGCGCGCAAGTTGCTGAAATTGAAGATTTCGCTCGGCGGCGACGAAACGCGACAGGTTTTCGCCGGGATCAAAGCCGCGTATCCGGACGCCGAAAAGCTGATCGGCAAACTGGTCGTGTTCGTCGCGAACCTGCAGCCCCGCCAAATGAAATTCGGCCTTAGCGAAGGAATGGTCGTCGCGTCCGGCCCCGGCGGCCCCGACGTCTTCCTGACCTTCCCGGACGAAGGCGCGAAACCGGGGATGCGCTTGCATTGATCCGCCGCGAACCCGAGGCGCGTCGGCGTTGATTCGCGATTTCGCCGCTTTCCCGTTCGGCGCGAGGCGTCGAGCGGAATTTTTGAAAATCGAGCGGAAATCAGCCGCTTTGAGCGCGGTCGATCCGCGACGATTTTTCGGCGAAACGCGAGACGGCGGCGTTTGGGGGAAAAACGCGGGTTGCGTAAAATGGGCAAAAACGGGGGAAGCGATGGATCCGTCGACGGTGAAAGACTTTACGCCGAACGGTTTGAATCGGCGGTTGGAGGAAAAGTACGCCGAGATCGCGTTCTTGGCCGGCGCGTTGGCGCATGAAGTGAAGAATCCGCTCTCGACGATTCGGCTGAATATGGGGCTTCTCGAGGAGGACGTCGAGGAGTTGGAGGATTCGCCGCAGCGGCGCCGCGCTTTGAAGCGGATCGAGACGACGCGGCGCGAAACCGCCCGGCTTGAAGAGTTGTTGAACGAATTTCTCGATTTTACCCGCGCGCATCGGCTCGAACTTTCCGCCGCCGACGCGAATCGGGAATTGAAGGAGATCGTCGCGTTCTTCCGCCCGCAAGCCGACGCGTTGGGCGTCGAGATCCTGGAATTTTATTCGAGCGATCTGCCGACGATCCGCATTGACAAACGCTCCTTTGACCGCGCGATCTTGAATCTGTTGCTGAACGCGACGCAAGCGGCGGCCGAAGGCGGCGGTCGGGTTTGGGTGCGAACGCGTCTTTGCGGCGCCGAAGCGGCGATCGACCTTATCGACTCCGGCCCCGGGATGGACGACGCGACGCTTCAACGGATTTTCGAGCCGTTTTTCTCGACGAAACGCGGCGGCACCGGGCTCGGGCTCCCGACGGTGCGGAAAATTATCGAGGGACACAACGGGCGGATCGCGATTCAAAGCGAACCTGGGCGGGGCGCGCAATTTACGCTGACTTTTCCGTCGGTGCGGCGCATTTCGACCGAAAGCGGTTCGGGAACAGCGCGCGAAGATTAGAATTTGCGCAAAAAACGCCGATTTTAACGATTGAAACGACGCGTTTCGCAAGGAACGGCGTCGTTTTTTTTTCGTCGCGACGGGCCGACGGCGCGAGGTTAAGGAACGAAACGCGTCGGGAAACGGAGCGCGGCGGCGAGGCGGCGAAGATATTCGGCGCGGGAAATTTCGCGACCGCCGAGGCTTGCCGTGTGATCGTTGAGGATCTGCAAGTCGAAAAGTTGAAAATCGAGCGCTTTCAGGCGGCGCAAAAGAGCGACCAACGCGACTTTCGAAGCGTCGCGTTCGATCGAAAACATCGATTCGCCGTCGAAAAAACCGTTGATCGCGACTCCGTAAACGCCGCCGACGAGACGATCGCCGAGCCAACATTCGGCGCTGTGCGCGAGACCGAGCTCGAAAAGTCGGCAATAACTTGCGTAAAACTCCCGGGTTATCCAACTTTCGCCGCCCGCCCGGCCCTTCGCGTTCGCGCAACCGAGCATCGTTTCCGGAAACGCTTCGTCGAACGAGACGCGAAACTTGCCGCTTCGAATCGTTCGTTCGAGACGCCGCGAAACGTGAAAATCGTTCAAGTCGAAAATCGCTCGCGGATCGGGCGACCACCAGCCGAGAATTTCCCGAGTCGCGCGGGGGCGGGGCGTCGCGTCGGACGTTAAATTGGGAAAGTTTTGCGGATCTTGCGGAACGCGGAGTTCGCCGAGCCGAATCAACGACGAAACGTCGAAACCTTCCCAAACGGCGTCGCGACTTCGGGGCGAAAGGGCGGCGAAGAGCGCGTCGGCGGAAGTCGCGCCGTTGAAATCGGCGTTTTCGATCAAATCGGCGAAATCCGCGTCGTCGTTTTCTTCGTCAAATTCTTCGAAACCGTCCTCTTCGTCGTCGGAAAAATCGGATTCTTCCGCAAAATTTTCGTCGTTCGGTGAGTCGGCGACCGAAAACGGCCAAGGAAAAACGCCGTGAACGAGCGCGTCGACGACGAGGTCGGGAGAAAGCGCGCCGTCGAAGGCGACGCCGAGAAGACCGTCCGGTTCGGCCGCCTCGACCGGCGGGAAAAAACGCGAAGGCGGAATTTCAAACGAACGGAAAGCGTCGTTGGCGTCGTCGACGGAAGGCAAAGCGCGGGCTCCTCGGGATTTGGGCAAGAAATAGGAAAGGGCGTCCGCCGCCGGATCGCGAAAAGCGCGGGCGACGAACGCTTGCGGATCGCCGATTTTTGACGAACGTTAATTTATTTTTTGAGCGGAATTTTGGCGAACGCGTCCCAAAGCAGCGCGTTCGTTTGGACGCCGTCGAAGAAGGAGCGGAGGTTGAACTTCTCGTTCGGCGAGTGAATCCCGTCGTCTTCGAGCCCGAACCCGATCAAAATCGTTTCGGCGTCCAGTTCCTGACGCAACTTCGCGACGATCGGGATCGAACCGCCGTCGCGAACGAAAAGCGGACGCCGTCCGTGAACGCGTTCGAGAGCGTCGCTCGCCGCGACGATAAACGGGCCGTCGAGCGGAATCACCATCCCGCCCGAGCCTTGCGAACAGGTCAGTTCGGTTTTGATTCCCGGCGGCGCGACCTTGGCGAGATGTCGGCGGAGACCCTCGCGGATCTTCTCCGGATCCTGGTTCGGGACGGTGCGGAAAGTGATTTTCGCCGACGCCCAGCTTGGAATGATCGTTTTGCCGCCTTCGCCCTGGTAACCGCTCGTGAGGCCGTTGACGTCGAAAGCCGGGCGGGCGCCGCGACGTTCGAGCGTCGTGTATTCCGGCTCGCCGAACTCCGCGTCGATTCCGATGTGCGCCTTGTTTTCCTTTTCGTCGAACGGGTTGCCGGCCAGCGCCTCGCGTTCCAGCGGCGAAATCTCGACGACGTCGTCGTAAAAGCCGGGGAGTTGGATTTTGCCGTTTCCGTCGATGATCGAGTCGATGATCTTCGCCAACGCGATCGCCGGATTGTAGACGGAACCGCCGTAAATGCCGGAGTGAAGGTCGCGGTTCGGGCCGATCGTCTTCACTTCGAAGCCGACGACGCCGCGCAAACCGTAGGTGATCGCCGGGATCCCGGGGCCCGCCGCCGACGTGTCGCTGACGACGATCGCGTCGCAAGCCAAAAGTTGGCGGTTCTTCTCGATGCCGAGGAAGGTCGAAAGACCGTCGCTTCCGATCTCCTCTTCGCCTTCGAGGATGAACTTGATTTGGATCGGGAAAGAGCCGTTGACCGCCAGGTAAGTTTGGAGGCCGCAAAGGTGCGCGCTCCATTGGCCTTTGTCGTCGTTCGCGCCGCGACAGTAGACTTTGCCGTCGCGGATCGTCGGTTCGAACGGCGGCGAGACCCATTCCTCGAACGGCTCGGCCGGCTGCACGTCGTAGTGCCCGTAAATAAGGACGGTCGGCGCGTTGGGGATTTTCGGCGATTCGGCGTAAACGAGCGGAGCGCCGCCGGTTTCGATCGTTCGCGAGTTCAAACCGAGGTTCGCGCGGAGGAACGAAACGAGCCAACCGGCCATCCGGCGGACGTCGTCCTTATGTTCGCGCTGGGCGCTGACGCTCGGAATGCGGAGCGCCTCGAACCATTGCGAGAGGAACGTCTCTTTGTTCGTTTCGATATGATACTTATAATCGTTATATTTGTCGGTTTCGTTCATTATTAGGCGCAATTATACTAAAACGTTGCGAAAAACAACGGCGACGGCGGGCGGCGGTTCCAATCCAAGGGACGTGCGACGCGAAATTACCCCGGCGGCCAGGCGAAACCGCGACCGCCGAGCAGGTGAAAGTGGAGGTGCGGAACCGTCTGCATCGCGTCCTGACCGCAGTTCGAGACGACGCGGTATCCCGATTCGGCGACGCCGAGTTCTCGCGCCAAACGGCGAACGACGGCGAAAATATGCCCGATCAGCGGCGCGTCCTCCGGCTCGACGTCGTCGAGCGAACGCAACTCTTTTTTCGGAATAACGAGAACGTGAACCGGCGCTTGCGGCGCGACGTCGCGAAACGCCAGGCAAAGATCGTCTTCGTAAACGATCGACGCCGGGATCTCTTTGTCGATAATGCGTTTGAAAATTGTTTTTTCGGACATAAGAATATTTTTTGTGTTAAATTTCTTTCGTCGAACGCCGACGGAGCGCAAACGAGGGCGGGGCGTCGTCGAACGGCGACCGCTTTTCCGTCGGGCTTTTTCCTAATATAGCTGAAATCGGCCCGAATAACAAGGGAACGCGAAGAAAAACCGCTCTTTTTTTCAAGAAAATTGCCGAACGAAGCGATTTGACGGCGAAAAAAGCGCGTTGGAGGCGGCGAACGACGTTAAAAAAGGGGGACGACGCAAAATGGAGGAAATGGGAAGAACGCGGCGATCGGGGCGCGGCGAACGGAAAAACGGAATTTGCCGACTTATGCCGACTTATATTAACGCGCTCTAATATTAGCGCGCCAACGTCGGCGACGCTTGGGGAACGCCGCCGATTTGCGGGGCGAAAATCGGCTCCGCCGCGCCGAAAGTCGACGAGAAAAGGCGACTTTGACGAGCTGTTCGCCGGTTTTCGCGGTCGCAGAGTTTAAAACGACAGCGACGGTTTTGACGTTGACGCCGATTTTAGCGGTCGCGACGTTTACACGAGCCGAAATTGCCAAAAACGCTTCCAATTTTCCGGCGTTCCGGGGGAGACGCGGCCCAGGAGCGATTCCCGTTTCGCGCCGGTCAGTTCGGGAAGGGAGGCCGGAACGCCCGCCGCGAAAAGGGCGCCGAGCGTCGCGACGGCCGCGGCGTCGAACGAATCTTCCAAAAAGCCGAATTCGTCGAGCGAGCGGAACATTTGCGGCGCGAACAAGGTCGAAATCCGGTTGAAAAGGAGCCCGTTTTGCTTCGCGGCGCCGGTCAAAACGACGTCGAACGACTCGGCGAACCGGGCCGCGTTCGCGTCGACGCTTTCCGCGATCGATTCGGCGATGAAAGAGGCCGCCGAACAAAGGGCGTCGAGCGCGTCGAAACGGCGAGATTCCTCGTTTTGCAACGCTTCCAAATAAAACGGAGCGCCGAGCGTCGACGAAAAGGGGGACGAAAAATAACGCGGCGGAAGGGCGTCCTTGCCCCGCGCCCGTCGAGCGGCCTCGCGCCAAAAGTCGAGGAGCTCGGCGTTCCGGCGTCCCTGCACGGAAAGGCGCCCGCCGACGTCAAGTTTCGATTCGCCCTTGGTCGCCGCTTCGGTCAACGCGTTCAGCAACGAGCCGCAGGGGACGACTTCCTGAAAAGCGACTCGCGACCACGATTTTTTATCGACGGTCGACGACGGAATATACGTCCAACGCGCCGTTTCGCCGAGATCGATCAGCAGGCGGTCGCGATTCGAGCCGCCGAGGAGGATCCAGTACGGAAGCGCGAAAGAGGGAAGGCCGCGTCCGTCGGGCGCCCAATCTTTGCCGACGAAACCGTCGACGACGTTGAGCCCGGTTTTTTCGGCCAACGCGGCGCCGTCGCCGAGTCCGCTGCGGATCGGCGAAGCGTCCCAATCGGCGGCGCGCGTCCAAACGCCGGGGTCGTCGACGGCGACGGCGACGATCTCGTCTTTGCGAACGTTCGTTTCGGCGAGGAGCGCGTCGATCGCCTCCTCTTGGAGCGTCGTCAGCATCGAGCGAATTTGGGAAAGCTGGGATAAATTGGAAAGCGAGTCGACGGACGCTTTCGCCGCCGCGTCGCTCGAGACCGCCGTTTCGTCGCGTTCGGCGTCGAGTTGAGCGCGAAGTTCGTCGAACGCCGCGAACAGTTCTTCCGGGAGGTCGAACGACATGCTTTTTTGCAGGACGATCCCGGCGCCGGGTCGCGCCGCTTCCAAACCGACGAGCGCCGTTTCGAGTTTGCGAACGTTCGACGAAACGCGGACGCCGACGAACCAATGGAGCGAAGCGAGCGCCGTCGCGGGTTTATTGTTGAAAAAAAACATCGAGCGCCTCCTGGGACAAAAACGACAAGGAACGGAACGACGCGGGGCGACGCGCTCGTTTCGACGAAAAGGAGCGCGTCGGCAAAATCGAAAAGACCGGCGCTACCGGCGCGAACGGCGCAGTTTAGCGGCGGGAAACGGCGTCCGATCTCGACGCGGAGAGCGGACGCCGAGAGGTTCGGCCGTCAAATCAGCGCGATTTCCGACGCGAAGTCGTTTTTACGCGATTTTTCCGATTGCGTGGAACGTTTGGGTTTTTCCGGCGTCCAAACAAAGGGATTGCGACCCGTTTTGCGAAATTCAACGACGCCCTTGACGAACTCGTTGAAGACGCGGCGGTCGAGAACGGACGCGGCGGTCGATTCCGGGTGGAACTGGACGCCGACGGCGAGCCAATCGTCGAGCGTCGACTCGATCGCTTCGACGACGTTGTCGCCGGGGCAACGCGCGGAGACGAGGAAATTCGGCGCCACGTCGTCGACGGCCATGTGGTGGAGGCTGGAGACGCGAACGTCGTTGTCGCCGTAAACCCGGTCGAGAAGCGAATTTTTTTCGATGATCAAACCGTGCCGATGGTAGGGATCCATCGCGTCGCGGTGCGGAACGGCGCGCGGGACGTCGTCCGGAATATGGAGGAAAAGGGTGCCGCCCTGTTCGACGTTGAGGAGCTGCAAACCGACGCCGATCGCGAGAACCGGCAACCGACGACGGGCGACTTCCCGCATCAACGCGCGGTCGAATTTTTCGCGTTCGGCGGGCATCGGCCGGGTGTACGGGTGCAACATAAAACCGTCGTTGCGCGGGTCGAGGTCGCCGCCGCCGACGAAAACGATTCCGTCCAAATCGTCGAGTTTTTCGAGGATAACGTCGAAATCTTTACAATACGGGAGAAGATCGGGAACGCCGCCCGCGTCGACGACGCCGTCGACGTAACTTTCGAAAAGGTAACTAACGCCCTGAACGGCGTCTCGCTTCGGTTTGTAAGCCATGTTGACGCCGATGCGAGGTTTTCGTTGATTTTCTTGGCGAAACATCCTGTAACGCGCTCCTTGCAAAATGATTTCCAACGGCGGAACGCAAATTTCGTTTGAAAACAAACTCGCCGATTTTCCGAATCGAACGCCGCGAACGCCCGGGCCCAATTTCCTGCTTGAACCGAAAGCGAAACGACGCGTCGACGCCGACGCTCGACCGGAACGCGCCGCGACCCGACGTTTCGTCAAAACGGGGGGCGGACGACCGACGAGCGGGAAAAACGCCGAAGTCGGAACGCGAACGAACGCCGATTCGACGCCAACCGAATCGGCGAAAACCGAAACCCGCGAAGAACGCCGATCGACGCGGGGCGGTTTGTTCGGGATAATCGTCTCCGACGACGACAAGCGAAATCTGCGCGCGTCGCTTGCGAGCCTCCGCGAACGCCGTCTCCAAAAAAGAACCGTCGTCGACGGTCGGGAAACGCCGCGTTAGCGAAGCGATATAAACGACGCGAAACCGCTAAAGCAAAAAACCGAACGCCGCAAACCGCCAAGAACGCGCCGCGATTTTTGCTCGTTAAAAAGTCTTATGTCAAATTCAAAAAAACGTCACTCTTTTTGAATCCGAGGAATGCAAGTTCAGGTTGGAGTATAACCCCGATTTTTCAAACCGCAAGGGGGGTTGCGTTATTTTGAGAAAAGTCGACGTAGAGCGCCCCATGTAGGTTAATTTGGGTAATTTGGCGGCAAAAGTCGGCTTCGCGTCCCGGGACGTTTCGGCTTTTGCGTTGTGTAAACGACGCGTCTTGTCTATTTTAACGGCGGTTTTCCGCGACGTCGGCGTTCGGCGTTTCGGCGAGCGTTTGGGCGAATGCGCCGTCTTTGACGAAGCGAACGAACGCTTCCTAAATTTAACGTTATTTTCGCTCTTTTGCGTCGCGTCGAGCGCTTGACGAAAAGGCGGGGTTTGGCAAAATAGGAGTATCGACGCGTCGGCGGCGTTCCGTTGGGGGCGCGTTCGGGGTAAAATCGAAATTTGGGCGGCGCGGGTCGAGTTTGCGGCTTTTTCCGGACGATCCGAATAGAGAACGAGGGCGAAATGGGCGTTATTTTCGATATGGACGGCGTGTTGATCGACAGCGGCGCGGCGCATTGGGAGAGTTGGCGAATCGTCGCGGAGGAAGACGGGGTCGACTTTACCGAAGAGGCGTTTTGGGCGACTTTCGGGATGGTTTCCGACGTGATCGTCGCCCGTTATTGGGGGGCGAATCCGCCGACCGATCCGGCCGAGATCGCGGCGATCGTCGAGCGCAAGGAGCGGGCGTTTCGGGAGAGCGTCGCGACGCATACGACGCCGATAGCGGGCGCCGTTGATTTTATCCGTTATTTAGCGGGTCGGGGCGTTAAGATCGCCGTCGGTTCGTCGGCGCCGCGCGAGAACGTCGAGTATATTTTGCGTTGGCTGGGCGTTCGCGAGCTGTTCGGGGATCGCGTCGTCGCCGGGGACGAGGTGAAGAACGGGAAGCCGGCGCCGGAGATTTTTTTAACGGCGGCGAAGAAACTCGGCGTCGCGATCGAAAAGTGCGTCGCGATCGACGACGCGAAGAACGGCGTCGACGCGGGCCGGGCGTCCGGAGCGGCGACGATCGGGTTTTTCAGCGCGGGGCATTCGCTCGACGAATACGAGAACGCCGACGTCGTCGTCCGGTCGTTCGACGAGGCGCGTTCGCTTTTGGAGATCGCCGAAGACGGTTCGAGCGTTCGGCTCCGCAAGTCGAGCGCGGCGAAAGAAGGGACGACCTCCTTATAAAAAATAAAAAATAGCGTATAATGGTCGAAGACGGTCGCGGCGACGGAGGAAAGGGTTCGGGAACGTCGGGCGGCGGGCGTCGCTTTTCGCGTTTATTAATTAATAATGACAAAATCGTCGATTTTTCGCTCGCGACGGGGCGGAAAACGACGGCGACGAATCGAGGGGGCGAACGACGATGAGCGAAGTTTTTAACGCTTTGAGGGAAAACGCGGATTTTAGCGGTCGCGCCGTTTCGGCGAAATACGTCGTCGGCGTCGACTTGGGAACGTCGAATTGCGAATTGGCGTATTTGCCGGTCGACGACGCGGAGGGCGGCGACGAGCCGCGAGTTCTCGAAATTCCGCAGTTTGTCGCGCCGTCGACGATCGAACGACGCGACAAATTGCCGTCGGCGCTTTACGTCGGCCCGGAGGAAGAGCGCGAGTCGGCCGATTGGCGGCTTCCCTGGAACGAAACGTCGCTCGACGGCGACGAAGCGCGGGGCGAGACGGGCGGCGACGCCGGTAAAGTCGGCGAAAACGGTAAAAACGGTAAAGGCGGGTTTTTCCGTAAAGTTTTCGGAATCGGCGCGAACGGCAAATCCGGCGCGACGCGGCCGAGCGGAACGTCGAATCCGAACGCGCTTTATCTTGTCGGCGAAATCGCGTTGCGTCGGGCGGCCGAAACGCCGGAGCGGACGGTCGTTTCGGCGAAATCCTGGCTGACGCATTCCCGGGTCGACCGCCGCGAGCCGATCTTGCCTTGGGGCGCTCCGGACGGAACGTCGCGAGTTTCGCCGGTCGAAGCGTCGCGACGGTATTTGGCGCACTTGGCCGCCGCTTGGAACGACGCGTTTCCGGACGCTCCGATTTTCGATCAGCAGGTCGTGCTGACCGTTCCGGCGTCGTTCGACGAAAGCGCGCGGGAGCTGACGCGGGAGGCGGCGATCGGCGCCGGATTCAATCCGGAAACGCTGATCTTTCTCGAAGAACCGTCGGCGGCGACTTACGCCTGGTTGGCGCGGGAGGGGAACGCCTGGCGCAAAAAATTGGCCGTCGGCGACGTCGCGTTGGTTTGCGACGTCGGGGGCGGAACGACCGACCTTTCGCTGATCCGCGTCGAAGAGGAGAACGGCGATCTCGTTCTTAACCGGCTGGCGGTCGGAAATCGGCTTCTGCTCGGCGGAGACAACGTCGACCTGGCGCTCGCTCACCGGGCCGCCGCGCTTTTCGCCGAGAAGGGAACGAAGTTGAACCCTTGGCAGGCGGGCTCCCTTTGGCGGCAATGTCGCGACGCGAAGGAAACGCTTTTGGGCGGTTCGGTCGCGCAAAA
Source organism: uncultured Planctomycetaceae bacterium (assembly GCA_964539525.1). Taxonomy (GTDB): domain Bacteria; phylum Planctomycetota; class Planctomycetia; order Pirellulales; family Thermoguttaceae; genus RUG369. Next base: position 95,983 of record CAZIJJ010000011.1, read on the forward strand.
CGGCGAAAATGGTGGAAATAGCGAAAATGGAGAAAGCGGGGAAACGTATAAAATAACGGCTTTTGGGCGGTCGAGCCAACTCGTCGGCGGCTCCGTTTCGGTCGATTTCCCGAAAGCGGACGCGACGGCGATCGTTTTGGACGGCTTTTTCCCGATTTGCGAGCTCGGCGACCGTCCGAAACGACGCTCCGGCGCCGGGGTGCGCGAGGCCGGGTTGCCGTTCGAGGCGGACGCGGCGATCACCCGGCACGTCGCGGCGTTTTTGAGTTCCCGAACGAACGACGACGGAACGCCGATCCGCCCGACGCGCTATCTCCTTAACGGCGGCGTTTTTAAGTCGAAGGCGATCGCCGCGCGGTTCGAGGAGCAGCTTCGCGCCTGGTTCCCGGACGCCCCGCCGACGAATTTGAATCCGGACGCCGACCTTGATCGAGCGGTCGCTTGCGGCGCGGCGTTTTACGGGTTGGCGAAACGGCTCGGCGGAATCCGCATTCGCGGCGCGTCGGCCCGTTCGTATTACACCGGGATCGAGTCGGCCGGTTTGGCGATCCCCGGCGTTCCGCGACCGATGAAGGCGCTTTGCGTCGCGCCGGTCGGAATGGAAGAGGGAACCGAGCTCGCCGTTCCGAGCGACGAGTTCGAGTTGATCGTCGGCGAACCGGCGGTCTTTCGCTTCTTCGGTTCGACGACGCGCCCGCAAGACCAACCCGGAACGCTCCTCGATTTGGCCGACGACGACGGCGATTTGCTCGAAACCGACTCGATCGAGACCGAACTCGAAGTTCCGGACGACGAAAACGGAGCGAACGGCGGCGTCGAACGCGTCGCGACGCGTTTTCGAACCGTCGTTACCGAGTTGGGCGCGCTCGAAGTTTGGTGCGAGGAAGTCGACGGGCCGCGCCGCTGGAAACTCGAATTTAGCGTTCGTGAAGATTGACGAAAAAATAACGGTCGCGCCGATTTTAACGTTAAATCGGCCGCGGCGGCGAAAATCGCGCAAAACGGGACGGCGTTTGAAGAAAAACGGCGGAAAATCCCGTAAAACAGTTATAATTGGAATATTTTAAATCAACCGGTAATAACGCAATCAAAAGGAAATCTTGATGAGTCGCGGATATGTTATTAACGTAACGGCGGTCGACCGACCGGGCATCGTCGCCGGAGTCAGCTCGGCGATCAGCAATTTGGGCGGCAATATCGAATCGTGCAGCCAAACGGTTCTCGACGGGTATTTTACGCTGATCATGACCTTTTCGCTGGAGGAAGAAGCCGACGCGGAAACGCTGAAGACGGCTATTTTGCGGGAAAAAGAGCTCGAAGGCTGCCAAGCGATTCTTTTCGCGACGACCGACGAGAAGAAAACGGTCGAAGCGCCGGAATCGAACATCTTCGTGATCACCGCTTTCGGGAAGGACTCGGAAGGCGTCGTCGCTCAATTCGCCCGTTACCTCGGCGACAAGGAGATCAACATCGTCGACCTTTACGGCAACATCACCCCGGACGGCGATTTCGTGTTGATCGGGCAGGTCGAAGTCAACCCGAAACTCGACTTGCAGAACATTAAATACGACCTGGAAGCGCTCGGCGAGCAGCTCGGCTTCACGGTTCGCGTGCAACATAATAACATTTTTGTTGCGACGAATCAAATTCGCCTCAAATAACGACGGCAAACGGCGGCGGTTCGAACGGAGAAACGGGCGCGCGGCGGATTTTGTCGCTTTTTTGATTTTTGATTTTGTTTTGGAATTTGGCGGCGTTTTTACGACGACGGCGTTTTAATTAAACGACGTTGCGAAAACGAGGCGATTCAAACGGAGACGCGACGCGGGCGAAACGTCGACGGCGACGCGTTTCGAGAAAGGCGAACGTAGGAATATGGCGGAAGTTGCGCTTATCGGCGAAGAAAAGCAACGGGAGCGAATGCTCGCCGACAAATTTATTTGCGGGCTCCTCGGCGTCGAGCTAATCGAGGTCGGCGTCGGGACGGCGCGCGCCGAGTTGACGTTGCGACCGGAACACTTGAACGGCGTCGGCGTGTGTCAGGGGGGCGTCCTTTTTTCGATCGCCGACTTCGCGTTCGCCGCCGCTTGCAATTACGCCGAAGAGCCGGTTTTGGGGATCGAGACGTCGGTTTCGTACTGCAAATCCGTTAAAACCGGCAAAATCATCGCCGAAGCGAAGGAAATTTCGCGTTCTCGTTCGACGACGGTCGCCGAGGTTCGCGTTACGGACGAGAGCGGAACGCTTCTTTGCGTCTTTCGCGGCCGCGGGTTCGTTCTCCGCGCTCGTTGACGCCGTCGGGGCGTTTCGCCGGATTTCGTCGAAAAATTCCCGGGAAACGACGCGTCGACGGGCCGCCGACGGAAGTTGTTTGATTTTTGGAAAATTGTTGCGAAAAATCGGCGTTTTCGTCCGTTCCGTTCGCGACGTTTGTAGGGATCGCGCGTTCTTTTTTGGCGACGGTCGGCGAAACGCGGCGTCGGAACGGCCTCCGAACGCTCCGGGGGGGCTTGACCGTTTCGCGGTTTCGACTCACAATAGATAGGGACGTGTTTTCCAAGCGCGGCGCTTCTTGGTCGGGGCCCGCGGTTACGCCAACGTTTAAGAAAGGTTAAAAATGGATCCTCAAGTTAAGCGCGCGTTGATCAGCGTCAGCGACAAAATGGGCCTCGCCGATTTCGCGAAAGGGCTCGTCGCGGCGGGCGTTCAACTCTTCAGCACCGGCGGCACGAAGCGTTACCTCGAATCGAACGAGATTCCGGTCGCCGACGTTACCGATTACACCGGTTTTCCGGAGATGATGGACGGTCGTCTGAAGACGCTCCATCCGAAAGTTCACGGGGGGATCCTTTGCCGTCGCGACGACGAGACCGACATGAAGTCGGCGGCCGATCACGGAATCGAGCCGTTCGAACTCGTCGTCGTCAATCTTTACCCGTTTGAGGCGACGATCGCGAAAGAGGGCGTCGCCGACGCCGAAGCGATCGAAAATATCGACATCGGCGGCCCGACGATGGTGCGCGCCGCGGCGAAAAACCATCGTTTCGTCGGGATCGTTACGTCGACCGAGCAATATTCCCGCGTTTTGGAAGAGGTGCGGCAAAACGGCGCTCTGTCGGCGCAACTTCGACGCTCGTTGGCCCGCGACGCGTTCGCTCACACCGCCGCTTACGACGCCGCGATCGCCCGTTATTTCGCCGAACACGACGGCGCCGCCGTCTTCCCGAACACGATTTCGTCGGCGATGAAACTCGTCGCGGAACTGCGGTACGGCGAAAATCCGCACCAACGCGCCGCGCTTTACGTCGACCCCAAATATAAGGGCGCGTCCGCCGTCGCCGCTCGCCAGTTGAACGGAAAAGAACTTTCGTACAACAATCTGCTCGACGCCGACGCCGCGTTGACGATGGCGCGCGCCTTCGACAAACCGGCCGTCGCGGTTTTGAAACACAACAACCCGTGCGGCGCCGCCGTCGCGGAGACGATCGCCGAGGCCGTCCGCAAGGGGATGGAAGGGGATCCGCTCAGCGCGTTCGGCTCGATCCTGGGCGTCAACCGCGAAGTCGACGAAGATTCGGCGAATTATCTCGCGCAACCGGGGCTTTTCGTCGAAGCGATCGTCGCGCCGTCTTTCTCGCCGAAAGCGTTGGAGATCCTGACGACCGTTCCGAAGTGGAAGGCGAACGTCCGCCTGCTCGAATGCGGCGAGTTCGGACGCGCTCCGAGCGGTTGGGTCGTTCGACCGCTGACCGGCGGCGCGCTTCTGCAAGACGCCGACGTCGGGATCGATCCGGAGGAAGATTGGCGCGTCGTTACCGAGAAAACGCCGACCGAAGAGCAAATGCGCGACCTCCGTTTCGGTTGGGAAATGGCGCGGCACGTGAAGTCGAACGCCATCGTTCTCGCGAAGAACGAATCGCTCGTCGGCGTCGGGGCCGGGCAGATGAGCCGCGTCGATTCGGTGAAGATTTCCGTTGAAAAAGCGGGCGACCGCGCGCAGGGCGCCGTTCTTGCGTCCGACGCGTTTTTCCCGTTCCCGGACGGGATCGAAGCGGCCAAGGGCGTCGTCGCGGTTATTCAACCGGGCGGCTCGAAGAACGACCAGGCGGTTATCGACGCCTGCAACAGGCTGGGGATCGCGATGATCTTCACCGGGCGTCGGCACTTCAAGCACTAGTCGGCGGCGGATCGACGGGCCCGGTCGCGCCGAACGGCGACCGGAGCCCGGGCGCGGCGACTTCCGTTGTCGCGTTCGATTTTTATTCAAAAGTCGCTCCGCGTTTCGGCGGCGCGACGTCGGGGGAATTGCGCGATCGTTTTCTTTATGAACAACGTCGGAATATCGAAAAAATTGGAGCAAACGGCCCAACTTCTCGCGTTTGTCGAGGGGCGTTCGCCGCTGACCGACGAGTTGGCGAGAGCGGCGGAACGGGTCGCGCTGTTGGAAGTTCCGTTGGAGTTTTTCGCGTCCGCGGCGACGGACGAACGAGTCGGCGCCGAACTCGACGCGGCGCTCGGGTATTGGTTTCGCGATTTTATTCCCGACGCCGTTTGGGCGTTGCGCGAAACGGTCGCGAGCGGAACGTCGACGTTTTTCGAGCGAACGGCGCGGAAGGTCGGCTCGTCGGTCGTCGAGTTGGCGCGAGTTCGTTCGCTCGACTTGCGGGCGGTCGGTTTTTTGCGCGACGCGTTCGGCGTCCGCGACCTTGCTTCGTTGAAGCGAGCCTGCGAGGCGGGGGCGCTTTCCCGGTCGCGGGAGTTTTCGCCCGAAACGGAACTTGATATTCTCGACGATATTTGTTTATTGAACGCGTTGGACGGGGAGAACGCGCGGGCCGCCGACTCGAACGGCGGCGGTTCCGGCTTCTTTGCGAGCGATTCGTTCGGAAGCGAGTTCGCGCGGGTCGCGGCGTTCGACGAGCCGCCTTTGGCGATCGACGATCCGGGGCTCCTTTTCAGCGCGAACGCCGAAGCGCTCGCCGAGTTCGTCGTCGCCGAATTGCGCGAGCCGTCGAAAAAACGCGACGTCGCGACGGCGGCGAAAGAGCTCGTTTCCGAGTTCGTCTCGAAGGAGCGGATCGACGCGGTTCGCGAACAGGCGCGCGGCGTCGTCGGGAAAATTCGGCGATTTTTCATCCCGCGCGACAATCCGGAGAACGCCCGGCTTCGTTGGGAGGAAGAAGAGCGGCGGCGAGCGAGAGAAACGCGGCGGCGGGAGTCGGGGAGCGACGATCGCGGTTCGGCGAGCGGTTCCGGACGAATCGGGCGCTTCGAGAAGCCGGCCGGGGCGGTCGCGCCGGACGCTCGAATCGAAGCGGTCGGCCCGTTGGGACGCAAAACGGACGCCCTTGCCCGACTTGATTTTCTGATCGAAACCGACGACCCGCGAACGTCGTTCGAGCGGATCAAAAGCGCCGGTTTCGTTAAGGAAACGCTTGCCGAAGACGCGCGATTTTTGGCCGTTTCGCTCCGTCCGGAATCGTTCGAACTGCCGTTCAACGGGCGGCCGACGCCGGAGGTTCGGCTCTGTTTTTACGCGGCGACCGAGTTCGTTTGGGGCGCGCGCAAGCTTTATCTTTCGTCGACGCCGAAAAGTTGGGACGCGTTGCGAAAACGGGCGGAAGAACGCGGTTGGCGGCTGACGTCGCTCGGGCTTTACGCGGGCGCTCGACGGCTTGGATCGCGATCGGAACGCAAAATTTACGAGAAGCTGGGGCTTCCGGAGATCCCGATCGAGTTGCGCGAAGGGCGCGTCGAAAGCGATTGGGTCGACGCCGGGACGCCCGAGCTTTTGACGCTCGACGATTTGCGCGGCGATCTGCACCTGCACACCGATTTTACCGACGGAACCGGTTCCCTTGAGGAAATGGTCGCGTCGGCGCGTCGGCTTGGACTCGATTATATCGCCGCGACCGATCACACCCAAAACGTCGCGTCGGTCGGCGGGATGAACGACGACGAGTTTTTGCGTTATTGGGATTATATCGACGAACTGAACGCCGTTTTGCGAGCCGAGGGGATCGATTTCCGCGTCTTGAAGGGCGCCGAGGTCGATATTCTCGACGACGGTTCGCTCGATTTGAAGGACGAAACGTTGGCGCGGGCCGACTGGATCGTCGCGAGTTTGCATTTCGGAACCGAGCAGGCGCCGGAGTTGTTGCGGCGGCGATACGAAGGCGCGTTTCGCAATCCGTTCGTCGACGTCGTCGGGCATCCGACCGAGCGGGTGATCGGCGCGAAGGCTCCGATGAAGGTCGAGCTCGATTTTCTCGTCGAGTCGGCGGCGCGGTTCGGGAAGCGGCTCGAGCTGAACTCGCAGCCGCGGCGGCTCGATTTGAACGTCGACGGCTTGATCGCGGCGAAAAAAGCGGGGGTTCCGATCGTTCTTTCGACCGACGCGCACGCTTCGGCGCACTTGGAATATCGGCGTTTCGGCGTCGAACAGGCGCGTCGCGCCGGGTTGACGCGCTCCGACGTCGCGAACGCTCTTTCGCTCGACGAGCTGTTGAAAAGTCGCGTCGAGGCGAGGGAACGCGCCGCTCGAAATTAACGGCGTTCCGGCGAACGGAAACGGCGTCGGAGAAAGCGGCGGGGCGAGCGCGGCTTTGTTAGATAATAATGTCGAATAAAGGTTTTAGTCGCTAAAATGAATAAGTGGACGACGTTTTTGGGACGCGGCTGCGCGTTGGCCGCGCTGGTTGTCGCGCCTTGGGCGAACGCGGGCGCCGACCCGAAAAGTTTTCGCGTTTTGCTTATTTTAACGTTGGCAAGCGGGATTTTGGCGTTTGTTTCGCTTTGGACGACGCCGCGTCGCGTTCGCCGAACGAACGTTTACGTCGGGACGCTCGCGACGGCGCTTCCGTTGGCGTTGGGGATCGCGCTCGTCGCCTTGCAACTCGTTCCGCTTTCCGAAGAGACGTTGGCCCGCGTTTCGCCCCGGGTTTTGGAGTTGAAGGCGGAGCTGCTTCCGCCGGACGGGTTCGACGCGCCGCCGCTCGACGCGTTCGCCGATCCCGAATTTCGAGCGCCCGAGCCGTTGTCGCCGGAGCGCGAGGCGGCGTTGCGCGAAACGTTGAGCGAGCCGGTTCCGTTCGACGCCGAGACGCCGTTCGATTTGCAAAGCGCGACGGCGGTCGACGCCGCGGTCGAGAAAGCGTTTTTGCCGGAAGACTCTTCGGCGCGGAACGCTTGGGGACGAACGATCAGCGTTTACCCGTTCGCGACGTTGGAGGCGTTTTTGCCTTTCGGCGCGGCGGCGCTCCTGTTCCTTTCGTCGGCGATTCTGTTCGACACGCGCGGCTCGCGGAGCGCGCTTTGGCGAACGGTCGCGGCGAACGGATTGGCGGTCGCGCTCTTTTGCCTCGTCGGGCGAGTGAATCCGGACATTTATCGCAACGAGACGCTTCTGGCCTGGCTTGGCGACGGGCGGTTCAACAGGTTCGGCCGATACGGGATGTTCGTCAATAAAAACAACGCGGCCGGCTACCTGGTTTTGTGCTTGGCGGCGGCTTTCGGCCCGGCCGTTTCGGCGTTCTTGCACACGGCGGCTTCGCTCGACAAAGAGCGCGCCGTTCGGAAACGGGACGAGGCCGAGCAGGAACGTTGGAGCGACGCTTACGAAATGCGGCGCGAACCGATCTGGACGCGGATCCTCGGCGATTTCTTCGATATTTTCGATCGGCGTTTCGTCTCCTGGACTCTCGTCGTCGGGGTGATTTACGCTTCGATCCTGGCGTCGTTGTCGCGCGGAGGCGCGATTGCGGCGACGGTCGCGGCGGCGACGGTTTTGGGCGTCCTGGTCGTTCGAAAAGAAGGGCGGCGCTACTGGCCCGCGGTCGCGGCGACGGCGGCGATCGCGTCGGCGTTCGTCGCCTGGTCGGGGATGACGCAAAAGATCGACTCCCGAATGTCGACGCTCGTCGAAGCGGACTCCGAAACGGGGAAAAACGGCGTCGAAAGCGACTTGCGTTGGGGGAACTGGCGCGGCGCGGCGGAGACTTGGCGCGATTATCCCTGGTTCGGTTCCGGGCTCGGGACGTATCATTTGGCGAATTATCGCAACGACGAGGCCCTGAAGCGCGGCGGACTCTTTTATTACGCCGAAAATTCCTGGATTCAAACGCGTTTGGAAATGGGGCGCGTCGGCTCGTTTTTGTTCGTCGCGACTTATTTGACGCTGTTGTTTTTCATCGGGCGTTCGCTCGTCGGGCGTCGGAGTCGCGAGACGCTCGCGGTCGGGTGCGTCGGAATTTGCCTGGTGATCGGGCAATTTTTGGCGTCGATGGGCGACTTCGGGATTTATCTTCCGTCGAATATTCTCCTTTTCGCGGCGTTGTGCGGATCGTGCGTCGCTCGCAAGGATCGTCGGCATTGGGAAAAAATGGAGGCGGCGCAAGCGGATTCGGCGAGCGCGGAGACGAGAGAGCGCGCCGTGCGGGAGATCCGACGGGCGACTCGACGCGAATTTATCGGCGCGCTGATCGCGTCGGCGCTCCTTCTCGCCGGGCTTCTCGGCGGTCGGGCGGCGCTCGCCGAGAACGCCGACGCGATCGAACGGGAGCGGCTTTTGGTCGAGGCGACGTTTTGGGACGACGAGCTTCCGTACGTTTCGGCGGAGACGCTCGAAGCGCGGCTCGCGGCGTTGCGTTCTTTCATTGAACGGCGCGACGACTGTTACGACGTTCGCGTCGCGTGCGCCCGTTTGGAGCTGGCGCTGTTCAGGGCCCGTTGCATGGAGGTTTTGCGCGCGGAGGAGACGACGGCGACGGACGAAGAACTTTGGGCTCAAACGCGACCGGAATACTGGACGGCGTCGTTGCGGCATTATCGCCGACTGGGGTTTGAGAAAGCGGCGGCGGCGATCCGAGCGGACGAGGCGATCGCCGATTCGTTCCCGCGGATCCTGGCCGAATGGACGGCGGCGCGACGCGTTTGCCCGTTGGAATTGGGTTCGCAGTTGAGAATCGTCGAAGCGTTGGCCCCGGCGACGCCGATCGTTTGGGCGCGGGAGCGCGAAGCGGTCGAGTTGGCGGCGCGACGGGTCGCCGCGTCGGCGCCGTTCGACGCGCGACTTCTGTTCAAGGCCGGGCGCGAACTGTTCCGCGTCGATTTGGCGGCGCTTTGGCCGCAATATTGGCGCCTTTCCACCGAAGGGTCGGATTTGTGCTGGAAGGAAATCCTGACGGCGATCGAACTCGGCGTTCCGAAGTCGAAACAGGGAGCGTTCGTCGCCGCGATCGCCCCGAACAACGTTCGAACGACGCGATCCGGTCTCTCGGCGTATTACGCAAAGCGCGACGATTCGCCGATTTACGACGCGTTGAAGAAACGGTGCGCCGAAGTTTTCGAGGCGACCCCCGAGGCGGAGCGCAACGCGGATTTCTATCGGGAGCGCGCCCTTTTTAACAAACACGTCGAAAATTACGAAGCCGCCGAAGCCGATTTTCGGCGAGCGCTCGAACTGCGTCCCGGCACGATTATGCTCGAACTGCAGTTGGCGATTCTGCTTTGCGAACAAACCCGCGTCCTCCAAAAAGACGAGGAATGCGTCAAATTGTTGCGAAGGATCCGCGGCGTTTCCTCCGGCGGAACGCGGCGGCAAGTCGAAGCTTGGCTCAAACGGGCCGAACGCAACATCGCGAAAAACCAGGCGCTCGCCGAGTTGGCCGCTGAAAAGCGGAGCGAAACGGGCGAAACGAAGAAATCGGAAACGACGGACGACTCGACGGGGCGACGCGTCGACGGATCCGACGCTAATTAATATTAATGACAGGATCGGCGCCGACGTCGGAGACGTTCTCCCAAAATCGAGCGCGGCAACGACGCAAAATCGAAACGTTTTCGGCGCGTCGTATTAGAAAGTGAAAAACGATGGAAAAATCAAAAGTTTATTTTGCGGACTTTCACGCGACTCCGAACGAAACGCTTCTTCAAAAAATGCGGCGTCTGATCGACCGCGCCGGGTTCGCTTCGCTCGACCTGAAGGACAAATTCGTCGCGCTGAAAATTCACTTCGGCGAAATGGGGAACCTGGCCTACATGCGTCCGAACTACGTCCGCGTCGTCGTCGACGCCGCGAAGGAACTCGGCGGCAAGCCGTTCCTCACCGACGCGAACACGCTTTACGTCGGGAGCCGCAAAAACGCGCTCGACCATATCGAAACGGCGTATCGCAACGGTTTCGACCCGTTCGTTACCGGCTGTTTCGTCGTGATCGCGGACGGGCTCAAGGGCACCGACGAGGTTCTCGTGCCGATCGAAGGCGAGTACGTCAAAGAGGCGAAAATCGGCCGCGCGGTGATGGACGCCGACGTCGTCGTGTCGCTGACGCACTTCAAAATGCACGAGTGCGCGGGCGCCGGCGGGGCGTTGAAAAATATCGGAATGGGATGCGGATCGCGCGCCGGGAAAATGGAAATGCACTCCAGCGGCAAGCCGATCGTCGATCATTCGCTTTGCGTCGGGTGCCGCGTTTGCGCTCAAACTTGCGCTCACGACGCGATTTCCTTCGACGCCGCGACCGGCAAAGCGTCGATTAACGTCGACAAGTGCGCCGGGTGCGGCCGTTGCATCGGACGTTGCCCGAAGGACGCGGTCGGGGCGGCGATGGACGAGTCGTTCGAGATCTTGAACAAGAAAATTTGCGAATATTCGCTGGCCGTGCTGCAGGGCCGCCCGTCGTTCCACATCGCGCTGGTCAACGACGTGTCGCCGTTCTGCGACTGCCACGCCGAAAACGATATCCCGGTCGTTCCGAACGTCGGGATGTTCGCGTCCTTCGACCCGGTCGCGCTCGACCTGGCTTGCGCCGAAGCGGTCAACGCGCAGCCGATCGTTCCGAACAGCGCGCTGGCGAAGAAAACGCCGAACGGCGACCACTTCCACACGATGCACCCGACGACGAACTGGCGCTCGGTCGTCGAATACGGCGCGAAACTCGGGCTCGGCTCGCTCGATTACGAGCTGATTCGAATTTGAGCGAAGCGAGCGAACCGATGAAAACGCGGCCCTTTTTCGCGGTCGACGTCGGGAATACGCGGACGAAGTTCGGCGCTTGGCGCGACGTCGAAAGCGGCCCGTTTCCGGAGGTTCGGTTCGCCGACGCATCGGAGACTTTCGAGGCGGCCGTCGATTGGTTGCGAACGCTCCCGTTCGGCCCCGACGTTCCGGCCCGTTGGCTCGTTTCGAGCGTCAACGACCGCAAGGCGGCGGCGCTTGAAGCGGCGATCCGGCGTTGGCGGCCGCTCGACGCGTTTTCGACCCTGCGTTTGCCCGACGTCCCGATCCCGGTCGAGTACGATCGGCCGGAAAAACTCGGGATCGACCGCGCCGTCGCGGCGTTCGCGGGCGTTCGACTTCTCGGGGCGGGGCGGCCGTTTTTGGCGGTCGACGTCGGAACCGCCGCGACGATCGATTGGGTCGACGAGCGCGGCGTCTTTCGAGGCGGCGCCATTTTGCCCGGCCCGCGACTCATCGCGGAATCGCTGCAGGCGAAAACGGCGAGTCTTCCCGCGATCGACGACCCGGAAAACGAGGGGGCGCGAACGTTCGATTATCCGGCGACGGAGACGACGAAGGCGATCCGGCTCGGCGTCGTTTATTCGCTGGTCGGCGCGATCTCGGCGTTTTATTGGCAAACGCGGCGACGGCTCGTCGAGAGCGGTGGCGACCCGAACCGCCTCGCGCTTTTGATTGCCGGCGGCGACGCGAACGCGATCGAACGGCGTTTTCGGACGCTTTTCGACGATTGGGACGCGAATTTCGGCCCCGATTTCGTCGTCGAACGCCCGGAAATTGTCGTCGAATCGCGCCTCCTTGCGTTTGGATTGCGAGAGATTGCGCGGTTGAAAAGCCGTTAAAATCGTCGCGACCGTTAAAGTTGGCGCCCGGAATGGGGAAAATCGGACGGCGAACGGCGGAAAATGCGCCTGCCGGGACGCCCGGCGTCCGACCTGCCCTTGAAACGGCGGCGCGACGGGGTAAAATAAGGGAAAGCGCGTCGGCGGCGGGCGCGGATTGAAAACGGGACGCCCCGCGACCGCGAGCGTCCGGCAAAGGAACGAAAAATGGTTGAATTAACCGATTCTGTTTCAAAAACGATGAAAGAGTTTGAAAAACTTCCCGGCGTCGGGAAGAAATCGGCCGAACGCATCGTTTATCACCTCCTGAAAACGACGCCGGAGGAGGCGTTCGCGCTCGCCGACGCGATCCGTTCGATGAAGGAAAACGTCCGGTATTGCAAATACTGTTTCAATTTGTCGGAAGAAGAGGTTTGCGACGTCTGCCGCGACGAACGCCGCGACCGTTCGATCCTTTGCGTCGTCGAACAGCCGCGGGACTTGATCGCGTTGGAGCAAACCGGTTGTTATCGCGGACTTTATCACGTTCTGCTCGGCCGCGTCTCGCCGCTCGACGGAGTCGGCTCCGATCAGCTGACGATCGACGCGTTGGTAAAAAGGGTAAAAACGGGCGACTTTAAGGAAATCGTGATGGCGACGAATCCGACGGTCGAGGGCGACGGAACCGCGTTGGCGATTACGAACCGGCTGGACGGCGTCGCGGCGAAGATTACCCGGCTAGCTCGCGGCGTTACGACCGGAAGTTCGCTCGAATTTGCGAACAAAGAGATGCTTTCCGACGCGATCTCCGGGCGCATGCAGTTTTGACGGCGTTGGATTTTAACGGTAAAATGGATTGTAACGGTTCTCGCGGCGTTTGGCGTCGCGTTAATTGAAAATAAAGGCGAAAATATGGCGAAACGAAGCGCGAAATCGGAAGGCGCGGCGGCGAAGGGCGGGAAAAAAGTCTCGAAAATTCAAGCGTTGTTCGACCAAAATCCCGAGCTGAAAACGGCGGTCGACCAAATCGAAAAATTGTACGGGCAAGGCGCGATCATGCCGCTTGGGCTCGACGCGGCGCCGGGGCTCGACGGAATCTCGACCGGCTCGCTTTCGCTCGACATAGCGCTTGGCGGGCGGGGGATTCCGCGCGGTCGCATCGTCGAAATTTTCGGGCCGGAGTCGAGCGGGAAAACGACGTTGACCCTGCACATCGTCGCGCAGGCGCAGAAGACCGGCGGCGTCGCGGCGTTCGTCGACGCGGAACACGCCTTCGACCCGAGTTGGGCGAAGCGGCTCGGCGTCGATCTTGAGTCGCTCCTCGTCAGCCAACCGAGTAGCGGCGAAGAGGCGATGCGCATCACCGAAATGCTGGTGAAGACGAACCAGGTCGACGTGATCGTCGTCGACTCCGTCGCGGCGCTCGTCCCGGAGAAGGAGCTGCAGGGGGAAATCGGCGACTCGCACGTCGGCCTGCAAGCGCGCCTGATGAGCCAATCGCTCCGCAAGCTGACCGGCGCCATCGCCAAGAGCAAAACGGCGGTCATCTTCATCAACCAGATCCGCGAAAAAATCGGCGTTATGTTCGGTTCGCCGGAAACGACGCCGGGCGGAAAAGCGCTGAAATTTTACTGCTCCTGTCGAATCGACGTTCGCCGCATCGGACAGATTAAGGAAGGCGAAAACGTTGTCGGACAACGAGTTAAGGCGAAGATCGTTAAGAATAAAGTCGCGCCGCCGTTCCGCGTCGCCGAATTTGATATGATGCACGCGGGCGGGATCAGTTACGAAGGCGACGTGCTCGACCTCGCCATCGCCAAGAAGATCGTCGTCAAATCCGGCGCCTGGTTCCGATACGGCGATCAACAGCTCGGGCAGGGGCGCGAAAGGGTTCGCGTCGCGCTTCAGCAGGATCCGGAGCTTTTGGAAACGCTCAAAGAAGAGATTATGTCGACGCTGGTCGTCGCGGACGAAGACGGCGTCGCGCCCGAGTCGAATCAGGACGAAGAAGACCCGGACAAACTCGACGACGAGCTTGAAGACGGCGGCGACGAAGGCGACGAGGAAGAGGAAGACGACTTCTGATCGGCGCGTCGCGTTTGGATCGGAGCGAAAAAACGGAAAATAACGGCGAACGGGAGCGGCGCGACGCGGCTTCCGTTCGTTTTTTATTGATAATCGCCGCAAAATATTGCGACGACGTCGGATTTCAAACGCCGCGACGAAAGACGAAAGCGCAAAAAAACGCGCCGCCGGAAAAATCGTCCGACGGCGCGGTTCTTTCAACGTCCGTTAAAAGGAAATTTAACGGTTTTAACGTCGCCGATCATTGCGCGACGATTTTAACGCTTTCCGGCGAAACGGCGGCGACCGTTCCGTCGATCGACGCGTGAACGTCCGCGCCGAGCGCCGTTTTCCCGTCGGAGACCGGGCGCGTTCCGATCGTTTGACCGCGTCGCACCGTCTCGCCGACCGAAACGACCGCGACGCAAGGCGCGCCGATGTGCTGCTTCAACGGAATTTCGACCGACTCCGGACGATAAACGCCGTCGATCAACGGGCCTTTGTTGACGAAACCGTCGAGTCCGATTCGCCGGATCAGCCGGGCCGTCGGCGTTTTGCGGAACGCAAGCAAAACGTCGGCGCGTTCGGGATGGAACGGCGGATTTTGCCAACGACGATTTTCGGCGAGAATACGCCCTTTATTTTGCCGGTTGACGCCGCGCGGGTCGAGCCCCTCCGGACAAGAGCAGTAACTGCAAAGGTTGCAGTCGGAACAGAATTGCGTTCCGGCGACGTCCGCTTCCCGCGACGCGTTGAAACCGAGACTCCGCATCGCGCGGTGCGGCTCGATCGGATGCCCGAGAAGGTAACGCGGGCAAAGTTCGGTGCAACGCGAGCATTGGTCGCAAGCGGCGCGGCCGACGCGGGCCGTTTTGTTCCAATCCCAACTTTTTCGGTCGACGATAAAATGGTCGCGCGGCAGGACGATAACGCCGCCGGTCGTTTTCGTTACCGGTTCGTCGAGGTTCGCCGCGAGCCGCCCCATCATCGCGCCGCCGACGACGAACGCCGGGTCGGGGGTCGTCGCGCCCCCGGCGAGCTCAAGACAATCGGCGAGTTTCGTTCCAAGCGGAACGCAAACGGTCGACGGATTTTTCACCGCGCCCGCGATCGAAACGTATTTGTCGACGACCGGCGTTTGTCCGACGTTCGACAGGTTCAACGCCGTTTCGACGTTCATAACGACCGCGCCGACCGAAAGCGGAATCGCTCCCGGCGCGATGATCCGCCCGAGCGTCAAATAAACGAGAACAAATTCGTCGCCGGACGGATAAACGTCGGGGAGCGGAACGACGCGCATATTCGGACGCAACGCCGCTTCCATCGCGGCGATCACTTTCGCGTATTTTCCTTTGATCCCGACGACCGCTTCCTTCGCGCCGACGAACTCGACCGCTCGCGCCAATCCCTCGACGATCGCCGCGGCGTCGCGCAGGATCAGCTCTTTGTCTTTATGCAACAACGGTTCGCACTCGGCCGCGTTTAAGACGACCGCGTCCGCTTTGCCGGAAAGTTTGACGTGCGTCGGGAAACCCGCGCCGCCCGCGCCGACGACGCCGAAACGCGCGACGTCTTCGGTAGTGATGGTGAGCGCCATTTTTTCAATTCCTGTAATATCGCGACGGAAAAACGAACGGTTAACAACGTTTGAAACGCCCAAAACGCCGATTCTAACGAACGGACGAAAAAACGGACGTTCGCCGACGCGGTTGAAAGACTTTACTTCTCCCTTATTATAAAGGACGGGTCGAGTTTCGTCAATCGGACGCGGCGACGTTTTTTAAAATCGGCGACTTAAACGGCGTTAAAATCGTTATTTTGCGATCATTCGCCAACATCGGTGAACGCGTTTATTCCGAAAATCCTCCGGAATCGTTCGATTCGTTATTTCCTGAAATTTGTATAAATCCGTCAAACTTTCTTCGTCCAACTTAAAGCGTCGATAGTTGTTCGAGAAGTAGACGACGCCGCCCGGTTTCATCCGCGTCGCGAGGAGGCGCAGCAGTTCGACGTGCCGCCGTTGAACGTCCCAATCGGCGTCGGTCGATTTGCTATTCGAGAAGGTCGGCGGGTCGCAGACGCAAAGCTCGAAATCGGAGCGGTCGAGACCGAACGGGCGCTCCGGAAGGGAACCGCGTTCCGCTCGGCCGTCTTTCGTCTTATTTTTGAAGTACTTAGCGCGGTCGTCGCGACGAAGAGCGCCGCCGTTCGAGCGCCCGAATCCGCGGCCGCCGACCGTTCGCGCGTCGCCGATTTCCGCCGCCGTTTCCTCGATCAACCGAACGACGTCGCGATTGCGATCGGACGCCGGAGGGATCGCCCGCAAAAAACGGAGAACGTCCGATTTGACGTAAAGCGAGTCGACGGTTCGCTTTACGTCGAAACCGGCGCGACGGGCTTCGACGGCGCGACGCGGGGCGTAAAAGCCGTTCTCCTCCATATTCGCTTCGCACCAGTCGAGATACGTCGGCGACAGGTCGACCGAAACGAGCGACGAGGCGCCGCCGTCCGCCGCGTAACAGGTAAACGCGCCGGAATAACAAAAAAGATTCAAAAAACGCTTTCCGTTCGATTCTCGACGCGCCGTTTGTCGCGTTTGTCGATGATCGAGAAAGAGGCCGACGTCGAGGTAATCCGTTAAATTGCAAAGGAAAACGAGTCCGCCTTCGCCGACTTTAACGACGCGTCCGGTTTCGTCGAGCTTTTCGTATTGCGCCGCTCCCCGTTGACGCGCGCGGCGTTTGAAAAAGACGTTTTGTGGTTCGATATTCAAAATTTCCGCCGCCTTCGCGACCATTTTGTCGATCCAAAGGCGTTTTTGCCCGACCGTTCGCTCGTCGCGCCGGTCGTACTCGGCGATGTGAAGCCAACGCCCTTCGAATATGTCGATCGCAAGCGGAACTTCCGGCAAATCCTTGTCGTACAAGCGGTAACAGGTGATTCCGCGCGACGGCCAACGGCGCAAATGCCGGGCGCGATTCGTCAAACAGCGTCCGAATTCCTCCGCGACGCGGTCGGCGTAAGCGTCGAGTCCGGCGAACGCGGGCGCGCCGATCGAAGATTCGGGACGAACGGAAATTTCGTCCGACAACGCGGCGTTGTTGATTTCTGTTTCATTGGCGTCGTTTTCAAAGCCGTCGTTTTTTTGCGCGTTCGACGTTTCGGGCGTCTCGGCGATTTTGATTTCCGAGCAATCGACGTCGTTTTCAAAGCTCGGCGTCGAAACGTCGGGCGACGGTTCCGAAACGGCGCTTGCGTCGAGATCTCGCGGCGGTTTCGGGCCCAAAAACTGATAATAAACGCATTCGAGGCGGCTGTTGTAAAGTTTGCGTCGGCGCGTCGCCCGTTGTCCGATCGTTTTTTCGAAGTCGAGCCAAGACGTAACGACGTAATGGCTCCAAGTCGGCAACTTCGAGAGAACCGCCGGGATCGACTCGTAAAGCGGACGCAACCGCGCGACGTCGCCGAGCCGCTCGCCGTAAGGCGGGTTGCAAATGACGCAACCGTAAGCGCGATCGTCGGTTAGGTCGCGGAAGTCGCGGCGTTTAAAGACGACGTCTTCGTCGACGCCGGCGTTGACCGCGTGTTGGCGGGCGAATTTCAGCGCCTCTTCGTCGATATCGTAACCGTGAATTTTCTCTTTCAGCGTCGGAAGGATCGCGTCGCGGGCTTCTTCGCGGGCGGCGTTCCAAAGGGAACGAGGGACGACCGGCCAGCCTTCGGCGTCGAAAGAGCGTTTCAAACCGGGCGCGATGTTGCGAGCGATCAACGCCGCTTCGATCGGGATCGTGCCGGACGCGCAAAACGGGTCGATCAGCGGACGGCCCGGGCGCCAAACGGAAAGCTTAACCAACGCGGCCGCAAGGGTTTCGCGAAGCGGCGCGACGACGTTCATCAAGCGGTATCCCCGTCGGTGAAGCCCGCGACCGGTCGAGTCGAGCGTAAGCGTCGCGCGGTTCTTAAGTAAAGAAATTTCAACGGTATACGTCGGCCCCGTCTCCGGAAGCGCCGTCAGTCCCCAAACGCCGCAAAGCCGGTCGACGATCGCCTTTTTGACCGTTCGCTGCAACGCTGGAACGCTGGTGATTTGCGAGCGAACCGACCGCCCTTCGACGTGAAAGTTGGCGTCGCGCGGCGCCCAATTTTCCCATTCGATCGCCCGAACCGCGTCGAAAATAACGTCAAAATCGTTAGAAACGTCAAATTCGGCGAGTTGAACAAACACCCTGCCGGCGCAACGCAACCAAAGGTTCGCTTTGATAAGATCGGAAAAATCGCCCTCGAAGAACGTGCGCCCGACGGCGAAATCGGAGTTGCGCGGCGTTAGGCCGAGGTCTTTAAGTTCTTGCGCGACAACGGATTCGAGACCCGTCGTCGACGTCGCGACAAGTTGGAGCTGCATAAGGTTGGGGCGCCCGAACGGCGCGGAAAGGGCGGGAGGCGCGCCGCGAAAAGCGACGGCCCGGGAAAATAAAACGGCGCGAACGAGCGACCGGCGTTGACGCTAAGTCGTTCGTTCGCAAGGGATAACGGTTTCGGCGCGAACGCTTAGAAGAGGCCGAACGTGTCGCCGTTTTCGTCGACGTCGATCGCCTCCGCCGCAGGAACGCGCGGAAGTCCCGGCGCCGTAACGATTTCGCCCGTCAATACGACGACGAACCCGGCGCCCGCGCTCCAACGCAACTCTCGCGCTTCGAGCTCAAAATCGGTCGGCGCGCCGAGAAGTTTCGGGTCGGCGGAAAACGAATATTGCGTTTTCGCGACGCAAATCGGCAGATTGTCGCAACCGAGCGCGACGAGTTCGTCGAGTTGGCGGCGCGCCTGTCTCGAAAAGGCGACTCCGCGAGCGCCGTAAATTTCGCGAACGACCGTTTCGAGTTTTTGCTCGAGCGGCAACTCGTTGGAATACAAGAACTTAAAGTCGGGGTTCGGGTTGGCGTCGAGCGTTCGGAGAACCGTTTCGGCGAGTTCGACCGCGCCTTTGCCGCCGTTCGCCCAATGGGTCGCGCAGGCGGCTTCGACGCCGATTTCGGCGCAAAGTTTGTGGAGAACGGCGATTTCTTCGTCGGAATCGCCGTCGAATTTATTAATAGCGACGACGACCGGGAGGCCGAATTTGCGGACGTTTTCGACGTGTCGTTTAAGGTTCGCGAACCCCTTCGAAACGGCGTCGGCGTTCGGCGCGCCCAGGTCGGCTTTCGCGACGCCGCCGTGGAATTTCAGCGCTCGAATCGTCGCGACGACGACCGCTAAGTTCGGCGTTAGCCCGGCTTTGCGACATTTGACGTCGAAGAATTTTTCGGCGCCGAGATCCGCTCCGAAACCGGCTTCGGTAACGACGTAATCGGCGAATTTCAGCGCGGTTTTCGTCGCGACGACGCTGTTGCAACCGTGCGCGATGTTGGCGAACGGGCCGCCGTGAACGAAGGCCGGATTTCCTTCGAGCGTTTGAACGAGGTTCGGCTTGATCGCCTCTTTCAGGAGGACGGTCGCGGCGCCGCGGGCCTTCAAATCGAGGACGGTAACCGGGGCGCCCGTCGCCGTGTAGCCGACGACGATTTTGCCGAGACGCTCGCGCAGGTCGCGCAGATCTTCGCTAAGGCAAAGAACGGCCATGATTTCCGACGCGGCGGTGATGAGGAAGTAGCTTTCGCGAGGCACCGAGTCCGCCGTTCCGCCGAGGCCGAGAACGACGCGGCGAAGCGCCCGTTCGTTGACGTCGAGGGCGCGTCCCCAGGCGACGCGGCGCGAGTCGAGGTTTAACGGGTTGCCCTGGTGCAGCGAGTTGTCGACCATCGCGGCGATCAGGTTGTGGGCGGACGTGATCGCGTGGAAGTCGCCGGTGAAATGGAGGTTGATTTCTTCCATCGGGGCGATCTGCGCGTAACCGCCGCCCGTCGCGCCGCCTTTGACGCCGAAGCAGGGGCCGAGCGACGGTTCGCGCAAAGCCAAGCAGGCGTTCTTTTTAAGGACGTTCAACGCGTCGCAAAGGCCGACGCTGACGGTCGTTTTTCCTTCGCCGGCGGGCGTCGGGGAAATCGCGGTGACGAGGATCAGTTTCGCGTCCTTTTTTTGCGGAATATCGCGAATTTCGTCGAGCGAAATTTTCGCCTTTTGCCTGCCGTAAGGTTCGACGGCTCGTTCGGGAATCCCGAGTTTCGCGGCGATTTCCTGAACGGGGCGCAACGAGGCGCGGCGAGCGATTTCAATATCGGACGGGATCGATCTGTGCGACATGGCGGCCCTTTCCTGCGGGGGCGAGAACGGAGGAAGCGCAACTCGCCTAACGCTCGACTTTACGTTGTTCGAGCGGCGAATCGTTGCAAACGGTCGCCCTTCATTGTAATCGAACGCGGCGAACGATTCAACGGGGGGCGGCGGCTCGACGGGGCAACCTTTTTGCGTTTAACCGCGAGGAAATCGGAATAATCGCGACGAACGTTAAAAACGGAACCGACGACGCGGCGCGAACGCCTCTCTTTGATTTCTTTGAAAAACGGCGCTTGATTTTAAAAATCAAAAACGCGTTGGCGGCGCGGCGGAAACGGGCGTCGCGTCGTCGCTCGGCTCGACGGCGCGGAAGATCCGCGTCGTTTCGGGGGCGGGGCGCTCGGGCGTTTGCGGCAATGCGAAAGGTTCGAGAACGTTGGCCGACGTTAAAAGTCGGAAAAGATTTTCGTCGATCTCGGCGTCTCTAAAGCCGTAATTTCCGGGACTTCGGAAACGCGCCAACTCGGCGAAATCGACCAAAACGAAGGCGATTTTTTCGTTGCGAAAACGGCGGCGGATCGCGTCGGCGTCTCGAATCGCGACGATTTTGCCGTCGGCGTCGCGTTCGACCGAATCGCCGAGAAGCGGAAGGAGCGGCGAGCGATCCCAGCAGGTCGAGTAAAGGACGGGAACGCGGTAAGCGAAAGCCTTCGCTTCGCCGACGAGAAGGAGTTTTCGCGTCGGCGCCGGTTTGTCGGTCGCGTCGTAAGCGCTTGTTTGGCAATGAGTTGCGTCGTCGGCGAAAAGTTCCGGACGGTCGTTGAAAAAGATCGCCGCTTGCGGAAAACGGGCCGGATCGCGTTCGAGCGCTCGCAACGGCGCGACGCGTCCCGGCGCCCGAACGTCGATAACGAGACCGGAGTAAAGCAAGCCGAGCAAAAGAGTTGCGTAAAATGCGAAGGCGGAAAACGCGCGGCCGCTCGACGGGGCGCTCGAACGTTCGGGCGTTCCCGGAACGGTCGAGGACGGGGTCGAAGGCGACGACGCGGCGACGAACGCGGCGGACGTCGTTAAACCGAGCAATAACGCGATTAACGGTTCGATCGGAACAAGAAAACGCGTCAGGCGGTGCGTCGCGAAATGCCAAACGAGCCAAAAAACGAGCGCGACGGCGGCGATCGACGAAAAAAGTAAAGCGTTGCGAACGCTTGGGTTAAGAACGGCGGCGTCGGCGCGGGGCGAATGGGCGAGCGCGGCGCCGACGTCGCTAAGTCGAGTAAAAACAACGGTTAAAGCGAGAAACGCGGCGACGGGAACGAAGAGGAAAAAGGGGGACGCGAGATCGGAGCGCCAAACGGAGCGAGCGGTCGAATCCGCAAAAGCGGCGAAGCCCGAGGCCGAGGGCGAGTGAGCGCGGCGCCAGCGGGCGTCGACGTCGGCGTCCCAGGTTTGCGACGCGTCGCCGAAAACGGCGTAAGTCAAAGGGTGAAAAGGGTTTCCGGTCGCCGCGACGTTGCGGGCGAACCAACCTCCCGAGACGAGCGCGCAAGTCGCGACGAAGACGACGAGCGGGGCGGCGATTTCCGCGAACGTCGGGCGCGTCGGGCGATCGGGGGAAAGATCGTCGGTCGCAACCGTCGACGAATCAACGGGTTGCGCGTCGAGACGGAAACGGCGGCGCGAACGCGTCGCAACGAACGGCGCGACGGTTAAAGCGGCGAGCGTCGGCGCGAAAACGAAAACGACGGCGGTGTGTTTGACGGCGAGCGCGAGTCCGACGTAAACGCCGATAAACGCCGAGGTTGCGACGCGAGACGCCGGGCCGGGCCGTCGCGGCGAGTCGGCGGCGAACGACAAAAGGAACGCGTAAAAAGCGGAGAAGAGCGCGAGCCCTAAAACGCCGTCGTTTAAGCCGTTAGCGAAAACGTCGAAAACGCTTGGAAACGAAAGATAAAGGAGCGCGGCGCAAAGTCCCGCCCGGCCGTCGCGGAAAAAACGGACGCAAAACGCGAAGAGCCCGAGCGCCGTCGCCGCCGCCGTGTTCGTCAAAACGACTTTGCCGACAAGCGAGCCGAGCCGCAACGGCGCTTCCGGCGAATCGACGAGATCGCGAACGATGTTAAAGCCCGCAAGATAAAGGGTTTCGGCGCCGAGCGGCATGTTCGAATAAACGTTGTTCGCCGAGAACGCGAGCGCGCCGGTTTCGAAAATTTCGCGAGCCGCCTGCGCGTGGTATTCCAAAACGTCGTACTCGAAAAGCGGTTGTGTCGACGCGAAGTAATAAAACGACGTAAATAGCGATAATAAAAGGATTAAGACGGCGAAAAAAACGCGGTCGGAAAGCGTTTTTAACGAAAAAAGCGAAGCGGCGTCGGCGTCCGGCGGGGACGAGCGCCCGATTTTTCGAGCCGTAAATCGACGCGTCGTCGCGAGAAGCGTTGAAATCGCGAAAAAAGCGGCGAAGGCGAGCGTCGGGAGGAGGACGGGCGCGTCGGCGACGCCGGAGAGGCCCGCCGCGAGGAAGTAAAGTTGGCAAAGCGCGAGCCCGGCCCCGAATTGAAAGAATAACGTTTCGAAAACGTTTGTTTTCAAAAGTCGTCTAAACGGGAAAACGACAAGACTTCCGATTCCAAGGATCGCGAGCGTCGCAACGGAGCCGAGCCCAAGCGCGACGAGGCGTTCGCCGGTCGCCGGTTCGACCGGGAGATCGAGCCCCCGCCAAACGAAGGTTCCGAAGGTCGGGTCGTCGACGGGCGCGAAAAGAAGGAGCCAACGCGGATACGGCGCCGAGGCGTTCGCCGAGTCGACGAACGGACGCGATAAAAAGAAGCCGAGAAGGACGAGCGCTAGCGTCGAAAGGATAAAACGGGCGAACGGCGGAAAGTTTAACGGGCGAAAAGTTGAGCGCATGCGGAACTCCGGGAGGCGTCGACGGAATTGAGTCGCGACCGAA
The DNA here is from genome assembly GCA_964539525.1 of uncultured Planctomycetaceae bacterium. Lineage (GTDB taxonomy): Bacteria > Planctomycetota > Planctomycetia > Pirellulales > Thermoguttaceae > RUG369. The sequence continues at coordinate 119,047 of CAZIJJ010000011.1, forward strand.
AGCGTCGAGCGCGTCGGTTCAAGCGAAGGAAACGGGGAAAGCGCGAATGCGAAAGGCGAGCCGAACGGAGCGCGATTTGGCGGGGAAGTAAAAACGCGAAAATCGGGCCGGGGCGCTTGAATCGCGAACCGCTTTTTTGTATGATAACATAAAAGGGCGAAAAAGTAAGGCGGGCCGAAGCTTTCGCGGCGATTTCGACGAAATCGATCGAAACGGCGGCGGCGTCGCGGCGGGCGCAAAATCGGTTCGCGGACGCTGGAAAATCGGTTCGGCGTCTTTAACGCCCGCGTTGAAAAGAGTTGGAATGGAAAGACGAGGTTGACGACGATGAGTTTTGAAAAACGAGCGATTTTGCAAAAATCAAAAGCGGCTCGAGCGGGCGCTTGGAGCGTCGCTTTGGCCGTCGCGTTGGGATGCGGGGGCGTTCGCGCCGACGAGCCGACCGTCGCGGCGAACGAAGGGGACGTCTGCGTTGTCGGGCCGGACGGCAAGATCGTTTGCGGCGACGCGGCGACCGCGGTCGCGGGATTCGTAACCGCCGAAAAGACGGGAGTTGAAGAGAACGGCGGACGGCGAAAGATCGATCTGACGAAGACGCCCTGGCTCGTCGAAAGCGTCAATCTGCCGGACAATCACCCGGCGCTGTCGCGGGAGCGGATCGTGTGGGCCGACTCCTATCTTTGGTGCGCGATCGAGGACGTCGTCGGCGCGATTCCGGTCGAGCGCTGGGCGAACAAAGCGCCGAAACCGGAGGATCTCGTCGGGAAACACGTCCTTGTCGAGATGTGGGCGACGTGGTGTCCGCCGTGCCGTAGGTCGTTGCCGTATCTCGACTTCATTTCGAAGAAGTATAAGGACGATCTTGTCGTCGTGGCGATCTGCGAGACGGACGAAGAGGCGATCCGCAACATGCCGAGCGGGCGGCTCGACCTCGACTCCGTCGAGTATTACGTCGCGGTCGACACCGGGCGACGGCTTGCGAATAAGCTTGGCGTTCGAGGGATTCCGCACGCTATTCTGCTTGAACCGAGCGTCGGCGGGGTCGTTTGGGAAGGAACGCCGACGGCGCCGCGTTACGAGCTCGACGACAAAACGCTTGAAAAGATTTTTAAAATCGGACGTAAAATGAAGGAAAGCGGACGTTTGCCGAGCGAGTCGCCGGTGAAATTCGCCGTTTCGGAACCGACCGACGAAGAGCGGGCGACGCGCCGCAACGTCGACGCGAAGGACGTAAAGGATGCGCCGGGCGAACCGAGTATTTGACGCGGCGGCGGACGTTTGATTTTTGATTGAAAAAGCGGAAATCGGGGTTCTCGACGACGGAAACGCGTTGAAAACCCCGTTTTTTATCGGGTTTTTGAAAAAGACGGTTTTTTGTTTGATTTGCGGCGTTAATTGGAGAGCGGGAGGCGGATCGTTTGGGTCTCCGATTTTTGAACGACTTCCAATTCGATTCCCGTTTCGGGCGTCGCCGCCGATCTCGCCGCGTCGAAATCCTGCAACGACTTCACTTCGCGACCGTTTATCTTGACGATCAGCATCCCGTTGCGCAACCCGGCGCGGTAAGCGGGGCCGCCGGGCGTCGCGTTTAAAACGACGATTCCTTCGCGTCCCGGCGCTCCGAGTCGCGCCGCGGATTCGGGCGTCGACGGGATCAACATCGCGCTCCATTCCCGGTCGACCCGGTGCGAACCGCGCTCGATCATCTTTTCGGCCAACGGGACGCCGACGAAGTTTTCCGGTTTGATCTCGAAACGAATCTTGACGTCCGTCGGTTCTTTCGCGTTGTTGCGCAAGACTTTAAGCGAATAATCGCGGTCGACGGCGGCGCGTTCGACCAACGCTTCGAAGGTCTCCGGCGACTCGATTTTTCGTCCGTCGATTTCGAGAAGAATGTCGTGAGCGCGCAGGCCCGCCTTCGCCGCCGGGGCGTCGCGGAACGGAGCGCCGAGCCGAACGCCGGTTTTCGGCGGAAGTCCGAGACGCCGCGCGGCGTCGTATTCCAACGCGTTGATCGGGGCGCCGAGGAAAGCGCGTTCCACCCGGCCTTTATCGCGGAGTTGGCCCAAGACCCAAACCGCTACGTTGGAAGGAATTGCGAAACCGACGCCCTGATAGCCGCCGGAAAGCGAGGCGATCGCGGTGTTGACGCCGACGACTTCGCCGCGCAAATTGACGAGCGGGCCGCCGCTGTTGCCGGGGTTGATCGCCGCGTCCGTTTGAATGAACTGCTTGCCGTCTTTAGAGTTAAGGAAACGGCCTTTCGCGCTGACGACGCCCGCGCAAACCGACGAGCCGAGCATGAAGGGGTTGCCGATCGCAAGCGCCCAATCGCCGATTTCGATCGCGTCGCTGTCCGCGAACGTTAGGAACGGCAACGGTTCCGGCGATTCGACGAAAACGATCGCAAGGTCGGATCTTTCGTCTTTGACGATTTTTTTCGCCGGAAAACGCCGCCCGTCGTGCAGTTCGACCGAAACGCTTTTGCCGATTTCGCTTGCGGCGACGACGTGGCAGTTGGTGAGGACGATTCCGCTCGGGTCGACGATCAGCCCGGAGCCGGCGCCTTCGATCAGGTTCTTTTCGGGGAGGTCGGGCAGGAGATCGGCGAACGGAAGTTGAGTTTTGGCGGCGTTTGACGCGTCGACGTTGCGTTTGACGACGATGTTGACGGTCGCCGGGAGCGCTTTTTGCGCCGCTTGTCGGAACGCGACGGAAATTAAGCGGGCCTGTTCGAGCGCGACGTCGGACGGGGCGGCGGGCGGGGCGGCGGGCGGCGTTTCGTCCGGGACGGCGAAGGCGAGCGACGGCGGGAAAAGGAGGGCGGCGAGGAGCGCGGTCGAACCGCAAACGTTGTTAAAACGCGACATAACGGCGTTGTCCTTAGGAAGGTTGAACGGCGAAAAAGAGCGACGGCGGCGAAAGAAAACGAACGGCGCGTCGCTCGAACGGGGCGGCGTTTGATTTTTTTGAAAATTGTGTTGGATTTGCAAAAATCAAACGGGCGCGAACGGGGCGGCTTCCTGCGGCGGGATCGGCGGCGTTCCGCCTTCCTGCGAGCAAACGAACGAAGCGCGCCGCGCCGCGGCGGCGACGATCTCGGCGATCGGGCGGCCCGACAAAATTCCGACGACGCAAACCGCCGCGAAGGAGTCGCCCGCGCCGACGGAATCGGCGATCCGTTCGACCGGAGCCGCCGGAGCGAACGCGGCGCCGGTTTCGTCGAATATCCAAGCGCCGTTCCCGCCGCAGGTTAGAACGATCGTTCGCAAGCGGAACCGGCGGCGCCAACCGGCGGCCCAATCGGCGAGCGCGGCGGCGACTTCCGGCGAATCGGGGGCGGAGATCGAGCCGTCGGCGTCGGCGAAACGGCCCGGCGACGGCGACGCGTCGTCGTCGAAAAGCGCGCTCAACTCGACCGCTTCCGCGTCGTTGAGTTTGAAAACGTCGGCGGCTCGCAACGTCGATTCGACGACTTCCCGGGAGTAAAACGGGGCGCGCAAATTCAGGTCGCAAACGCGGAGAACGCTTTTCGGAAGTCGCTCCAATAAACGACTTAACGAACGCCGGTTCGTCTCCGAACGAAGCGCGAGACTGCCGAAATAAAAGGCGGAAACGGCGCCGTCTTCCGTCAAAAAGCGGACGAGCGCGTCGGCGTTTTCGTCGTCGACCGCGATTTCGTCCCAAGCGACGTTCTCAACGACGCGGTAAGTCGGCGAACCGGTCGCGTCGAGCGAAACGGCGACCGTCCCGGTCGGGGCGCTTGGGGAAATTTGGAGAAACTGCGGCGAAAGGGAAAGCGCGTCGAGCCGTTCGCGAATTTCCCGGCCGAGCGGATCCGAGCCGATTCGCGTCAGCGCCCGGGCGTCGGCGCCGAGCGTTTGCGCGTGATAAAGGAAATTGACCGGGGCGCCGCCGAGTTTCTTCCCGGTCGGCAGGAGATCCCAAAGGATTTCGCCGAACGCGACGATTCGAAGCGGAGCGGAAGCGGAGGGATCGGAAGGGGACGTCGTCGGCATAAATCGGGGCTCCGGCGCGGGGCGCGCAAAAAAGGGGAGGGGGAACGAACGGCGGGAAAACGGCGACGCAAGCGGCGGCGAGCGCGGGACGCTCCGTTTCAGCCGTCGTTTCGTCGCTTTTGCCATTATTATATTATATACCTCGACGCGGCGGTTTTCCAGCGCCGAATTAAGGGGCGGCTCGATTTTTGCCGAAAAAAAGGGATAAACGAGGCGAAACTCGGGCTTTGGCGAGCGCGCCGTTCCTTTGGGGAGGGGCGTTGGCATTGAAAATTGGCAAACTGGGCAAAATTTGCAGTCGGCGGATCCCTCCTCAAGGAAAGCGCGGGCTATTTTTGACCGTCGCGGTTGATTTTTGGACGCGATTTGAAAATTTCCGCGTTAATTTCCTGGTGTTGGCGAACATAAACGGGACGCGTCGCGCCGATTTTGTCGATTGCGCGGCGTTTTTCTCATTTTTTCGACGATTGGACGCGGGAAACTTCGTTGACTTGATCGGCGGCGGTTGTACAATTTAGTTTGCCGAGCGGTTTGTTTTGCGGCGCGGATTTGCGGCGCGAAGAGTTGGGAAAACGCGGAATGCGCCGACGACGCCGGTTGCGACGAAAATGCGGGGCGGTTTTTGCGCGTTTTGCGTTTTTTTAGGCGATTTTCGGGAATTTTCGCGCTTGAACGGGCGTCGTATTAGCGATTTCTCGGGATCGTCGTCCCGTTTTCGGCGGCGTCGCGTCGTCGGGGGCGATTCGTCTTGCGTCCGACTTCGAACGTTCGTTCGTCGTCTCGGTATTGAGGGATTTAAGGAGAAAAGATGAGAAAATTTGTTTCCTTGTTGCTCGTCGCTTCGGCGGCGACGTTCGGCGCGGCGTCGCTTGGTTGCGGCCAAAGCAAGCCGGCCGACATGCCGGAAACGCATCCGTTCAAGGTGAAAGTCGTCGACGGGGCGAAGGGGATCGCCGACGTCGACGTCTTTTTCATCGCGACGTCCGGAAGCGTCGCGATTAACGGCAAAACCGACAAAAACGGCGTCGCGGAGATCTCTTCGACGTATCAAAAGTACACCGCCAAGGGCGCTCCGGCGGGCGAGTACAAAGTTACCTGCGCGAAAGATCCGCAACCGGAACATTGGAAGACTCCGGCGGAACTCGCGGCGATGTCGGTCGGCGAGCAGAGCGAATATCACGCCGAATACGAGGCGAAACGCGCCGAAATGCCTCGCGAAATTCCGGAAGTTTGGAAGGATTTCGACCGCACCCCGCTTACCGCGACCGTTTCGGCCGGCGGCGGCGAGGTCGTTTTCGACGTCGCGGAATTGGGCGGCCTCGAGTGAAACGCCCCGCGTGTTTTGAACGAAAATCGATTGGAGTCGCGCAGATTTTGACGGTCGCGTCGATTTTAACGCCGAAAAAACGGCGGAAAGATCGGACGTTTGAAAATTTTGAAATTTGGCGCGTTAAGTAACGCTGTTTTTTTCCTTATTTAAGGTCTTTTTAAAGGAGTCGAGCAATGTCTCGTTTTTCCAACAAGCGACGCGGTTTCACCCTCGTCGAACTTCTCGTCGTCATCGCCATCATCGGCATTTTGATCGGTCTGCTCCTGCCGGCCGTTCAAGCGGCCCGCGAAGCCGCTCGCCGTATGCAATGCACGAACAACTTGAAGCAGATCGGTCTCGGTCTGCAAAACTATCACGACACGAACAACGCGTTTCCGCCGATGCGCACCTCGCCGAGCGACGACCAGCGCGGCTTGGCCGGGGCTTGGGGATGCGTCAGCTTTTACGTCGCGATGTACCCGTTCATCGAGCAGAACGCCCGTTGGCAAGCGGTCATTTCGCGCGGCGACGAATCGCACAGCTTCAGCGGGTGGACCGACGTCTGGAATTGTAGCGTCGACGAATTTAAATCCCTGATCCCGATGCTCGGTTGCCCGTCGGACCCCGTCGCTTCGCAACCGTCGTACAGCAACCAGTGCCAATACGGGAGTTACAGTGGATCGCTCGGCGACGCGACGGTCAACACCGGCGAAGCGTCGGTCAGCAAGCGCGGATTTTTCCCCGGCGGGATCGGCGCTCGTCCCGAAGTGTACGGCGGCGTTAAATGCAACACTTTCGCGACGATTACCGACGGTTCCTCGAACACGATCGCGATCGTCGAGTCCGCTTGCGGCGGCCAGGCCGGAACCGACCGCGTGAAGGGCGGCATTGTGAAGATGGGCGGCGGCTCCCCGGCTTCCTGCCTGGCGTTGGTGAAAAACGACGACCGCACGACGCTCAACGGCGAAGTCGCTTCGGAAACGCGCGGCCAACGCCACACCGACGGCCGTCCGCGCGTTTTGAGCGTTACGACGATTCTGCCGCCGAACTCGCCGACCTGCGCGACCGATATTTCGAACCCCGGTTGGGGTTGGGGCTACATGAGCGCTTCGAGCAACCACGCGGGCGGCGTCAACGCGTTGCGCGCCGACGGCTCGGTCGCTTTCATTAGCGAAACGATCGACTGCGGTTCGAATTTGAACAGCACGGATTGGACCGGCTCCGACCCGACCGGCAAGAGCCCGTTCGGCGTTTGGGGCGCGATGGGAACGATCGCCGGCGGCGAAACCGACGTGATGTGATCTGTTTCCGTTTGATTTTCAAACGTTGAAAGCGTTGAGACGATCCCGTCGAGGCGGCGTTTTTGCGGCGTCGCTTCGCGGGATCGTTTTTTTTCTTGCCCGTCAAAATCGCGGCGGTTTCGCTCGTCGGCGTTTGAAGCGGCGTCGGGCCGGTTTCCACCCGCAATCGCGGGTGGGAGGGCGATTCGACGAAGGGAACCGTCCCGCGCCGAAAACGCCGAATTGGGGCGAACTGGGGCGAACTGGGGCGAACTGGGGCGAACTGGGGCGAACTGGGG
>CAZIJJ010000012.1:0-100047 GCA_964539525.1 uncultured Planctomycetaceae bacterium
GCAAACCGTTCGGGGCTTCGACAAGTCGCCGGAACGAAACGCGAAACCGCGCTCGACGCCGCGAACGTCCGGCGTCGAGAGAAGAAAAATAAATCGCAAACGGCGTTCGACGAAGATGCAAAGCGCGGAAAATCGACGTTTACGGCGTTCGCTTTTTCGCGGCGAAGAGGGCGGCGACTCGAACCGCTTCGATCAAACTCTCCGTCTTGGCGGTTCCGGTTCCGGCGACTTGAAACGCCGTCCCGTGCGCGACGCTCGTGCGAACGATCGGCAAACCAAGGGCGACGTTCACCGCCGCGAACATGTCGAACGCCTTCATCGCAATGTGTCCCTGATCGTGATAAATCGCGACGATCCCGTCGTAAAGACCGTTTTTCGCGTCCAAAAAAAGCGTGTCCGCCGGGAAAGGGCCGCGAACGTCGAGCCCGTCGGCGCGGGCCGCCTCGACCGCGGGGCGTATGATCCGAATTTCCTCGTCGCCGAAAAGACCGCCGTCGCCGGCGTGGCAATTGAGCGCGCAAACGCCGAGCCGCGGCTCTCGTCCGATAATCGTTTCCATAAAGCGGCGGATCAGCCCGCATTTTTCGTAAACCGCTTCGAACGTTACCTGATCGAGCGCCTTGCGCATCGACGTGTGAAGCGTAACGTGAACGACGCCCAAGCCGGTCGGCGACGCGATCGCCGGGTTCGGCCCTAAGTAAAGCGCCATGCCGAAGTTGGAAACGCCGCAACGGGACGCTAAAATTTCCGTGTGGCCCGGGAATTTGTGCCCGGCGAGGTTCAGCGATTCTTTGTGCAAAGGCGCGGTAACGATCCCGGCGACTTCCCCGGAAAGCGCGAAGTCGATCGCGCGGTTCAGCGAACGGAACGCGGCGTCGCCCCCGGCGGCGCAGATTTCGCCGAATCGAACCCGAGCCGCCGACGCGTCGCAGCAGGGAACGCAAGGGATCGTCGACGCGCCGAAACGGGACGGATAGACGGCCGCCGCTTCGGCGATCGAGTCGACGGCGACGACGCGGGCGTCCGTTTTGGCGACGGCGACGGCGCGCCGCATAACGTCGGGATCGCCGAAAACGAGCGGTCGCGACGCCGGAAGCGGGAACGCGGACGTCGCGGAAACGTCCGACGTCGGGAAAAAGGAACGCCAGGCGCCGGCGATGATCTCCGGGCCGACGCCGGCGGGATCGCCCGCGGTCAACGCGAGCAACGGAGCGGTTTCGAGCGACATGAAGCGGTTTCCTTAAGGCGTGAAATTGAATTTTGTCGCGGTTTTATCCGGGAACGCGTCGAACGTCGGCGAGGACGGAACGACGCGTTCGGGCGGTTGGGACGGCGGCGTTTCAGAAGTTCGCCAACGCGCGGCCCATCTGGCGGATCGCCTGGCGGAGACGGTCTTCTTTTTCGACGACCGCGAGGCGCAAATAACCTTCGCCGAGCGGCCCAAACGCCGAACCGGGGCTGGCGACGACGTTCGCTTCGCTCAGCAACTTCATCGCGAAATCGAACGTCGAGTATTTTTGGAGGTATTTTTCCGGAATTTTTTGCCAAACGAACATCGACGCTTTCGGGCGGACGACGTCCCAACCGAGCCGTTCGAGCCCTTCGCAAAGGACGTCGCGGCGGCGTTCATAAATTTTCGCCTGCGCGGAAACGTCGGCGTCGAGTTCCCGCATCGCGACGATCGCGGCGATCTGCAACGGGGTGAAGCCGCCGTAGTCGTAGTAGGTTTTGATCGTCGCGAGCGCTCGAACGATTTCGGAGTTGCCCGCGCAAAAACCGATGCGCCAACCGGCCATATTGTAGCTTTTCGACATCGTCGTCATCTCGACGCCGACGTCGCGGGCGCCCGGGACGGAAAGGAAGCTCGGCGTCTCGTAACCGTCGAAAACGACGTCGGCGTAAGCGAGGTCGCTCAGCACCATGAAGCCGAATTTTTTCGCCAATTTCACCAGATCGACGTAAAATTCGCGTTCGACGACCGTCGCCGTCGGGTTGTGCGGGTAGTTGACGAGCATAACTTTGGGGCGCGGATAAAATCGCTCGCAGGCGAACGCGACTTCCGAAAGGAGCCGCGCCGGGTCGCGAACGTCGAGCGCAAGCGTTTCGCCGCCCGCCAACATCACCGCGTAAAGGTGCGCCGGGAAGTAGGGCGACGGAACGATCGCCAAGTCGCCGGGCCCGCAAAGCGCGAGGATCGTGTGGCTTAGCGCGTCTTTGGAACCGAGCGTCGAAATAATTTCCGTGTCGGGATTCAGCCGGACGCCGTAATATTTGAGGTAGCGGGCCGCGACTTCGCGCCGGAGATTCGTCGCTCCGCGGGCGGCGCCGTAGCCGTGGACTTTCGGGTTGCGGATCGCTTCGGCGAGCTTTTCGATCACCGCGTTGTTCGGCGGATCGGACGGGCTTCCCATTCCGAGGTCGACGACGTCCGCTCCGGCGCGGCGTTTGGCGTATTTGAGCGCGTTCAATTCGGCGAAGAGGTAGGGGGGGAGCCGCTTCACCCGTTCGGCGACGTTGATTTCAAACGGCCGCGGATCGTCCGGGGCGTCGTTGGTTTCGGCTTGCGCGGACAGGCGGGCGGCGGTCGCTTCGGCGTCGACGTCGACGGGGCTCGGCGGCGCGGCGGTCAAGGGGCGTTCGTTTGCGTTGTTAAACCGTTTTTCTTGTTCCCAATCGTTCGACATGGCGACCTCGGCGCTGAAATTGCGGGCGTTAAAACGGACGTTTTCGGCGGACTGTCGAAAACGTCGACGAAACGAGCGCGTCGCGGGCGGGAACGCGGGGCTCTCGTCGGCGATTCCGTTCCGTCGTCTATTAATAATAACGTCGTCGGCGATTTCGACAACGGGCAAGGCGCGAATTTTTGGAAGAAACTTTCGTTTTTGACGAACCGAACGATTTTGAAGGCGAAGAATCGGCCCGACGTCTTGCCGCGCGGCGGCGGAGGAGTATAATAATAGGGAAGGACGCCGCGTCGAGCGGGAGGTTCGGCGCCGTCGCGTCGCGGGTTTTTGCGTTTGCCGGGAGATTTTCGTGCTGAGATCGACGCCTTTTTCCTTTTCGTTTTTGACCGAAATTTTGTCGTCGCCGTCGGTGAAACCCTGGACGAGCCGTCTGCATCCGTCGGCGGTTTTGGCGGTCGTCAAGGGCGTTTTGAACGACGTGTCGCAAGAGGCTCTTTCCGCGGCGAGCGAACTGCGGCGGCCCGATTTGGCGGAATTGATCGAGAAGATCGTCGGTCGTTTGGCGACGCTCGGCGAGGGCGCGGAACCGCTCGTCGTCGACGGTCGAGGGCGCGTTTTCGCCGACGAGTTCGAACGCTTGGCGCCGAGCGCGCTGGCCGAGGCGGCGTGGATCCTTTCCGAGCCGCGAACGGAATTTTCGGAGCGCAAAGACGCGGCGCGGGAAAAAGAGACGATCGGGCGGCTTTGTCAAACGACCGGCGCCGAGAGCGCGGCGATCTTCGCGAGCGTCGCGGCGGCGCGGGCCGCGGTTTTGGAGACGCTGGGCCCGGACGAAGAACTCGTCGTCGCGCGCCGCGATCTTTACGAACGGGACGGCGGCGACCGGCTCGAAACGTCGCTCGACTTTTTTCCGATCGTTCGGCGCGAAATCGGCGCTTGCAACGCCGTCGACCCGGCCGATTACGCGGCGGTTTGCGGCCCGAAAACGGCGCTCGTTTGGACGACGCGCGGACGTTGGGCGACCGGCGGACGGCGCGTCGACGTCGCCGATCTTGCGAAGTTGCGGGCGGCGGAAAAGTTGAGTTTTACGATTTTGGGCGAGTTCGAGTTCGCGCCGATCCTCGATCTGTCGGAATTTTTCGACGCGGCGCTTCCGACGGTCGGCGAGCGGCTCAAAAGCGGATTCGACCTGGTTCTCTGCGACGGCGCGCAACTCGTCGGCGGCCCGTCCTGCGGACTGATTTTTGGCTCGAAGTCGAAAATCGGCGCGATATTGAGGACGCGGACGGCGGCGATGACGAAATTGGGGCGCGTCGAGGCGGCGGCGCTTGCGAAAACGATCGAACTTTGCGCCGACCGCGACGCGGCGTTCGCGGAGATTCCGGCGCTGCGGATCTTGTCGACGTCGGTCGCGAACTTGGAAAATCGGGCGAATCGGCTGGCGGCGCTCCTCGAAACGGCGCCTTGCGTCGCGAGCGCTCGAACGATCGAGGGACGTTCGCCCCTGTGCGCCGCCGCGACGTTCGGTTCGTCGCCGACCCGGCTCGTCGAGATCCGACCGAAAGGGTTCGCGCCCGCCGAACTCGCGTTGCTTTTGGAGGCGTCGTCGCCGCGGTTGCTGACCCGTTGGACGCGCGACGTCTTGACGATCGACATGAAGACCGTCGCGCCGGAACGAGACCTGGTCGTCGCCGAAATTTTCGAGAAAATCGCGCTTCCCGAACCGCGAAGCGGCGAAGAAAAACGGCGGCTTCCGGAGGGATGACGACGAACGGCGGACGCGTTGAAACGGGAAACGGGGAGAAAAAGGCGAAAAAAAGGGGAAAGGCGGCGCGAAGGGGGAAAAATCGGCGAAAACGGGCGGTTTTCCTCTTTACGAAGCGGCGCGAAAAGGGTATCCTAAACGAAGGGCGGCGAACGTCGGCTGTTTGCGGCGGTTCGATGAACGGCGGGCGAACCGGACGGGAGCGCTCCGAAAACGGCGGCGGCGATAAAACGGCGCGACGGGGAAACGGTTCGACGGTAAAAAGGGCAAGATTGGCGGCGTTGGTAAAATGGGAAACGCGCGAACGGTAAAATCGGCAAACGGCGGGAAAAGTCGGCGGGCGGCGACGCTCGGGCTCGGCTTTTGGGCGGCGACGCTCGGCGCCGTCGCGTCGGCGAGCGACGGACTCCGCGTCGGGGAATCCGGCGGAGCGGCTCCGACCGCGTCTTGCGCTCCGGCCGTTCCGGTTCGGAAACCGACCGCGCCTTTCGCTCGTTTGATCGAGGAAATGCGCCGCGCCGACGGTTGGAAAACGTTTGACGCGTCGGGCTCGTTCGCGGCCGGAAAAACCGCGTTTGAGTTGGAGGCGACGCTCGGCGTTGGCGTCGGCGACGAATTTCCGATCGCCGCGCCGCGGGACGTCGCCGTCGAAACGGCTCCGGCGCCGATCTGTTCGCGTTGGGCTTCCTTCAAACCGGGGAGTTGGGCGCGTTTGCGAACGACGAGCGTCGCGTACGAAAATGGAAAAACGATACGAAGCGTTACCGAAACGAAGGTTTCGCTGGCGAGCGTCGATCTCGTCAAGGGCGAGTACGCGTTGCGGTACGACGCGACGATCAAAATGGGCGGGCTTGATTACGAACGGAAATCAAAAACGGCGCGGTACGATTTTTGCGACGTCGCGCTTGGAGACGGCTCCGTCGCCGTCGAGACGCTCGCGCCGGTGAATTTGATGATCGCGCGGAAGGCGATCCCCTGTCAAACGCGCCGCGTTACGAGGACGTCGTCGCAGTGGAAAGAGACGACGACGCTTTGGTTTTCGCCGGTCGTGGCGCCGTACGTTTTGCAGCGGGAAACGATTCGAGAAGGCGTCGGCGAGAACGGCGGAACCGTTTCTCGGGAGCTTTCGGTCGTTCAAAAAACGGCGGCGCATCTTTTACTCGGCGGCGAATTAACGACTTACGTCGCGTCTTCTTCGGCGCAAAAAGGTTCGCGTTTCGACTCGACGACGACCGTTTATTCGACGACGGCGCCCGGCGGAGTCGCGAGGAAGACGACGGTCGAAACGGACGAGAACGGCGTCGTTTTGCTGAGTTCGACGACCGTTTTGCTCGATTATTACGTCGCGCCCTGACGGAGCGGGAAGTCGGGGAACCGGGGAAACTGAAAGCGAAAAAGAAACGCGCTCCCGACGTTCCTGGAAAACGGCGCGCCGCCCGCGCTCGTCGCGGCTCGCGTTCCGTTTCTCGTTCGAATCGGCGCTCGGAGTCAAGCTTCAGCGTTCTTTCGCGTCGGCGCCGGTCGATCGGCGTTTTCTGATTGCCGACGCCGTCCGTTTGCGTCCGCGCTTGGTCGCGTCTCGGAGAGGATCGCGGGAGCGACTTTGGGAAATAAGGAAAACGAGGCTGTAAAATGAAAGCGTTAACTTATATCGAACGCGGCAAGTTCGCTCTGACGGACAAGCCGAAGCCGAAAATTATGAATCCTCGGGACGCGATCGTCCGCGTAACGCTTAGCTCTATTTGCGCGAGCGATTTGCATATCAAGCGCGGCTTGACGCCGAGGGCCGTTCCCGGCGTTACCGTCGGACATGAAATGGTCGGCGTCGTGGAGGAAACGGGCGCGGAGGTCGCGAACGTCAAGCCCGGCGATCGCGTAACCGTAAACGTGGAGACTTTTTGCGGCGAGTGCTTCTTCTGCAAGCGCGGCTACGTGAACAACTGCGTCGACAAAAACGGCGGCTGGGCGTTGGGCTGTCGCATTGACGGCGGACAGGCGGAGTTCGTTCGGGTTCCGTACGCGGATCAGGGGCTTAATAAGATTCCCGATAGCGTAACCGACGAACAGGCGTTGTTTGTGGGCGATATCCTGGCGACGGGGTTCTGGGCGGCTCGTATCTCCGAGATTAAAGAAGACGACGTCGTTCTTATTATCGGCGCGGGGCCGACCGGCTTTTGCACGCTGATTTGCGCGGCGCTGAAAAATCCCAAGCGGATCGTCGTTTGCGAGAAAGACCCGGCGAGGGCGCGGTTTGTTCGGGAACATTATCCCGAGGCGTTGCTTTGTCGGCCGGAGGAATGCGAGGATTTTGTTCGCGCTCATTCCGACCGCGGCGGCGCGGACGCGACGCTGGACGTCGCCGGAGCGAAGGACTCTTTCCAACTTGCGTGGAAGTGCGCCCGACCGAACGCAATCGTAACGGCGGTCGCGCTTTACGACGAGCCGCAGACGCTCCCGCTGCCCGACATGTACGGCAAGAATCTGACTTTCAAAACCGGCGGCGTGGACGGCTGCGACTGCGCGGAGATTTTGAGCCTGATCGAACAAGGCAAGATCGACGCTTCGCCGCTGATCACCCATCGATACCGCCTTGCGGACGTCGAAGAGGCGTACCGCGTCTTTGAAAACCGTTTGGACGGCGTAATGAAAGTGGCGATCGCCGAATAAAAGCGGCGTCGGCTCGAAGGAAATATCGGAGATTACGATTATTGAAACGGAAAAGTTCGTTGTTGCGAGGACGGTAAAAATCGCGTCGTTTGCCGGGCGGGGCGAGGGAAAATCGAGCGTCGACGCTTTCTTCGGCGCGACGCTCGCAACCTCAACGCGAGCCGGAACGATTTGACGGAAAGCCTGGGCCGCGTCGAAAAGCGGTTCAGGCTTTCTTTTTCGCTCAACCGGGCGCTCCGCGAACTGGAAATTATTCTCGGCGCGGTTGCGAAACGGCGTCGGAAAACGACGACGCGCGGGGCGTCCGGCGGCGCCGAGATCGCTCAGTTGCCGAGCGATTGGAGCGGGGCCGGGATGCGGCCGCCGAAGTGCACGAACGCGCTACTCGCGCCAACGTTGCGGACTTCCATCACCGGAGAAGCGCCGAAAAGTCCGCCGAAACTGACGAAATCGCCGGCTTTTTTGCCCGGGCACGGAACCAAACGGGTCGCGGTCGTTTTATTGTTGATGACGCCGATCGCCATTTCGTCGGCCATGATCGCGGCGATCGTCGACGGCGTTACGTCGCCCGGGATCAGGATCATGTCGAGCCCGACGCTGCAGACGCACGTCATCGCTTCGAGCTTTTCGATCGTCAGGTGGCCCTGCGCCGCGGCGTCGGCGAGCGTCGAGTCTTCAGAAACCGGAATGAAGGCGCCGCTCAGACCGCCGACCGAACTCGACGCGAAGAGCCCGCCCTTTTTAACGGCGTCGTTGAGCATCGCGATCGCGGCGGTCGAACCGGGCGCGCCGACGTGCGCCAAGCCGAGCGTCTTCAAAATTTCGCCGATGCTGTCGCCGACCGCCGGAGTCGGAGCGAGGGACAGGTCGACGACGCCGAATTGCGTTTCCAGGCGTTCGGCGACTTCGCGTCCGATCAGCTCGCCGACGCGGGTAACGCGGAAGGACGCGGTTTTGATCTCTTCCGAGAGGTCGGAGAGCGTCAGGCGCTGTCCGCTTTCTTTCGCGGCGGCGATGCGTCGGCGGAGCGCGCAGTCGACGACGCCCGGGCCGGAGACGCCGATGTTGATCGTCGCTTCCGGTTCGCCGGCGCCCATGTAAGCGCCCGCCATGAACGGGTTGTCTTCCGGGATGTTCGCGAAGACGACGAGTTTCGCGGCGGCGAAACCGTTGTTCGCGGCGTCGGCGTTCGCAATATCTAAAATGACGTGTCCGAGGCGGTGTAGCGCGTCCATATTGACGCCGGCTTTTCGCGACGCGGCGTTGATCGAGGCGCAGACGCGTTTCGTCGAGTTCAGCGCTTCGGGGAGCGAGTCGATAACCGTTTGCGCGCCGTCCGAGATTCCCTTGTGCACGAGCGCGGAAAAACCGCCGACGAAGTCGACGCGGCAACGTTCGGCCGCTTCGTCGAGAGCGCGCGCAAGTTGGAGCGCGGCCGGTTTGCCGTGTCCGGCGAGCAGGATCGCGGCCGGCGAGATCGCGATGCGTTTGTTCGTGATCGGAATGCCGTATTTCGCGCCGATTTCGTCGCACACGTCGACGAGACGGTTCGCGCGGGAAACGATCTTATGGTAGACCTTTTTGCACATTTGGTCGACGTTCGGCCCGGCGCAGTCGTTGAGGTTCAGCGCCAGCGTTACGGCGCGGACGTCGAGGTGTTCCGAGTGCAACATGCGGATAGTGGAGAGGATTTCGTCGGTTCTCAACATCGGGATTCGTTTCCGTCAAAAGGGGAATCAAGGGGAGCGGGCGCCGCCGCGAAGCGAACCGCGTCGAGCTCTTCCCATTAATATATTAATGTATTGCGAACGCGTTGCGCGCCGTCGCCGGGAGGGCGTCGTTTCGACGCGTCGCGGCCTTACCCGTCGATTATAGACGAGAATCGACGTCTTTTCAAGGCGGGGCGGCGCCTTTTTCGCGCGGCGGGTCGGGGGAGCGTTGGGGGGGGACTTGAGCGAAAAATGGAGAAAATGGGTAAAATTTTAAAAATTTCTAGCGAAAACGCGCGTTTTTTGTGTCGCCCCCTCTTTACAAAAAGCGTCGAATGTGCAAATTATAACGATTAGACGAACTTTTTGCGTTAAGTTGGAAAAGAGCCGGGGAATTTTACATTAAAAATAAAAATACCCGGTTTATTTTTTTCGACAATAGCGCTAAAATATCGAAGGCTGTTGAAATGGAGAAGAGGGGAAGTTTTTAGCGGTCGAGTAAAATCGGAAATTTGATTGATCGACGTTTGCTAACGATTTCCGGCGCTTTCAACCGAACGCCGTCGACTCGAAGTGGATTTTTACTAAAACGAGCGAAACCAGATATAACTAACAATAAAAACGGACCGAAAATAAGGCGAACGCTCCGCGCGGCGCCCAAAACGGTCGAGAGGAGGCGTCTCTTGGGTAAGACAAAGTCTTGTTGCCGCTACGCGGCGGTTGTGGTCGCTTTGATCGTGTTGTTGCGCGTCGGCGTCGGCTACCATTTCCTTTACGAAGGTCTGTGGAAGATGGATCCGTCGAACGGATTCTCGGCCAAAGGGTTCCTCGGCATGGCCAAGGGCCCGACGAAAGACCTGTATTACATGTTCCTTCCGGACCTCGGGGGCGAGGAACGGATTCAAATGGCGGAAGTTTATCGGATTGTAATGAAAGAAGGGGATAAGATCGAGCAAAAACGCATCGGTTGGACCCTTCCGGTTATTGAAAAAGAGTGGTACGCCTACTATAATAAGTTCTTGACCAAGTACGATCTCGACGAAAGTCAAAAGGACGTCGCGCGCGGTATTTTCAACCAATACGTTCTCTCGCTCCGCGAGTACGCTTTGGAGAATCGCGAAGACTTCCGCGGTTTTGTCGCCAGCAAACGTCGTTTTGAGGAATCGCTTGCGAACGCGAAAAACGACGCCGAATACCAACGTATTCGCGATTGGGACGCCCAAATGAAATACCGCAACGAAGGCGAAAAATTCGCCGCCGCGCCGGTTTCGATGGGCGAAAACATGGAACTCGCTCTTTGGAGCGTCCTGAACGCCGAGCAAAAAGCGAAGGGCGAATTGACCCCGCTCGCTTACGGCGCGAACAAATCGGCGATCATGAATTTCGTCGCGACGATCCCGGGCCTGAGCTCTTTTGCGAAGGCTTCGACGATGGGCGCGCTCGACTTGGCGGTTACGCTCGGCTTGTCGGCGATCGGGCTTTGCCTGATGCTGGGGCTCTGCACGCGTCTGGCGTGCCTCGGCGGCGCGGCGTTCATGATCAACGTCGTTCTGTCGCAGTTCCCGTGGCCGACCGTTTATCCGTATCCGCCGGAGGTCGTCGGGCACTCGATGGTCTTCAACAAGGATACGATCGAACTCGTCGTTCTCCTGTTGTTGGCCTCGACTCCGGTCGGACGCTGGGGCGGGCTCGACTGGTTCCTTTGGAACTTCGCCGGACGCAACCTGTACGCCTGGTGGGGCCTCGAAAAAGACCCGCTTGTTCCGGAAGCGTTGCAAATTGAAGGTTGCAACTGACCGATAAAAGCCGATAGAGAGAACACCGACCCGAACGGTTCGACGCTTCGAAAGCTCGAATCGGCGACCGTTCGGCGACAAATATTGAAGGAATTATAAACGATGAGCGAAAAGAAAGAGGGAAAGGCGACTCCTTGCGGTTGCTCGCGACGTAATTTTCTGAAAGCGGGCGCGCTCGCGGCCGCCGTTCCGGCCGCCGGCGTCGGAGCGTTCTACTACGGGTATTCGAAGACGCACGCCCGACCGTTGCGCGTCGCGATCCTCGGCGTCGGCGACGAGGGAAGCGTTCTTCTCGGCGCCTGCAATCCGGAATACGTGCAGATCGTCGCGTTCGCCGACGCCCGCCCGTACAACCAGCACCGCGCCTTCCACGGCGACCGCTACGGCGACGTCGCGTTCGCCGCTCGCCCGGGTTTGATGGAAAAATACGGTTGGAAAACCGAAGACGAAGCTCGCAAACACGTTAAAGTTTACGGCCAATACGAAGAGCTCCTCAAAGACGCGAAAAAACTCGGCGTCGAGGCGGTCATCATCGGTTTGCCGCTCCACCTGCACGCGAAAGCGTCGGTGCAGGCGATGAGCCTCGGCCTGCACGTCCTTTGCGAAAAGTTGATGGGCCACTCGATCGTCGAGTGCAAGGAAATGGCGCGCGCCGCGAAGAAGTTCCGCAAACACCTCGCGATCGGCCACCAACGCCACTACAACATCCTGTATCACGAAGCGACCGACCAGATCGAACGCGGGCTCCTCGGCGACGTCCACTATATTCGCGCTCAATGGCACCGCGGAAACTCGCCGGGTTCCGACAGCTGGCAAATGCCGATGCCGGCCGCGTTCAAACCGGAAGACCCGCAAGCGAACAAGCTGGCCGAAGAGCTCGCTTCCTGGACGCAGCAGATGAACGAAGCGCGCGGCGTCGAAATTGAAACCTGGCGCAAAAAGGTCGCGCAAAAACAGGCGCAGATCGACGACGCGTTGATGCTTCAAGCCGACGCGCAATATAAAGGGCTCGACCTCCTTTCGCCGGAAGAACTCGGCTACCAGGACATGACGGTCGGCGCCAAAGGCCGCGAATACCGTCGTCCGAGCACGGAAGAGCTGATCCGTTGGCGCCTTTGGAAACGCACCGGCGGCGGTTTGATGGTCGAACTCGGAAGCCACCAGCTCGACGCGGCTTCGATCTTCCTCGCCGCTTCGAACCGTCGCGCGGCGGCCCTGCGCGGCGAAGATCCGAACGCGCTTCCGGACAACGGCAAAGTCCACCCGCTCCGCGTCCACGTTTCTGCCAACCGCAACCTCTTCGGGCTCGACCGCGAAGTGCAAGACCACATCACGACGCTCGTCGAATTCCCGGCGCCGAATTACGATCCGAACACCCTGGCCGGGCGCAAACGCACGATCACGGTTCAATACTCGACGATCAACGGCAACGGTTTCGGCGGTTACGGCGAAATTGTTTACGGCACGAAGGGAACGATCGTTCTCGAACGCGAGCAGGATTCGCAACTCCTCCGCGGCCCGTCGACCAGCAAAGTCGAAAAGAAAGCCGCCGGCGCCGCCGCGCTCGACACTCAAGCGAGCGCCCCGGCTCAAAAAGCGGTCGCCGCGACCGGAGCGGCCGGCCCCGCCGTTAGCCGCGGTTACAAAGAGCAAATCGAACACTGGGCCTGGTGCTGCCAAAACAACCCGAACGCGAAAGACCCGGCGATTCAACCGCGTTGCAATCCGCGCATCGCGCTCGGCGACGCCGTGATCGCGCTCGTTACGAACATCGCCGCCGACAAAGGCGAAAGCGTTACGTTCAAGGAATCCTGGTTCGATCCGGAAAACGACGAAACGCCGGAAAACGATCTCGGCGTCTTGGAGGCGACTCCGAACCTCGACCAGGCGAAATACAAGATTTGAGCTTTCGCGCCTCCGCGCTTTCGGCGTTCTTAACGCGTCTCGGAAGCGCGGTGCGAAGCGGCGGGTTTCGACGACTCGACGCCGTTCGGGTCGACGAAGCGTTTCGAAAATTGCGCTCGTCTCGACGCGGTTCGCCGCGTTGACGACGCTTAAAATAATATCAGGTTGAAAAATGAATTTAACGAGCGAACAAAAAGAGATTGGGAAGGAAAACTTCCTCGCCGCGATCGGCTCCAAGTTGACGCGCCGCGAGTTCCTGAAACAATCGGCGCGCGCCGACTTGGCCTCGGGGAAAGGCATTGGTTCCTACTACTTTAAATACGGCAAGGTCGACAAGCCGGTTCGCGTCGCGGTTCTGGGAACCGGCGACGAAGGAAGCGTCTTGATCGGCGGGATCAACCCGAAATACATCCAGGTCGTCGCGATCGCGGACATTCGTCCGTACAACCAATACCGCGCTTTCCACGGCGACTGCTACAGCGCCAGCGCCGCGGCGGTGCGACCCGGCTTGATGAAAAAATACGGTTGGAAGACCGAAGAGCAAGCGCGTCAATTCGTTCAGGTTTACAACGATTACAACGACCTTATCAAAGACGCCGAAAAGCTTGGCCTCGAAGGCGTTATCATCGGGTTGCCGCTACACTTGCACGCTCCGGCCGCGATCAAAGCGATGCGCGCGGGCTGCCACGTCCTGACCGAAAAGCTGATGGGACACAGCGTCGCGAAATGCAAGGAAATGATCCGCGTTTCGCACGAGTGCAAAAAACACCTGGCGATCGGCCACCAACGCCACTACAACGTCCTTTACGATCACGCGACGGCGCTCATCAACTCGACCGCTCTCGGCGATCTGCACTACATTCGCGCTCAATGGCACCGCGGCAACCTCCCGGGTTCCGACAGCTGGCAAATGCCGCTTCCGGAAGGCGCGAAGGCCGCCGACGTCAAAAAAGGCGAGCTCATGCGCGAGTTGAAGGACTGGACGGCCGCCGCCGATTCGATGAAAGCGACGATCGCCCGCGCCAAGGAACGCGTCGCCGCCATTACGGCGATTCCGGACGAGCAAAAGACCGCCGCCGACGTCGCCGAAGGCAAACGGCTCAACCGCGAAGCGTCCGTTACGCAAAACGATTTGGACGCGCTCGAAAAGAAAATCAAGCAAAAGCGCGCGCAACTTTCCGACTTCATCCTCATCGAAGGCGGCGAGTACAACGGCGTTAAGTACGGAAAAGCCGAAGATTACGGCTATCAGGCGACCGTTCGCTCCGAAGGCGAGGAAACCTACGATCGTCCGGCGATCGAAGAGCTGATCCGTTGGCGCCTTTGGAACCGCACCGGCGGCGGCCTGATGGCGGAACTCGGAAGCCACCAGCTCGACGCGGCGAACATCTTCATCGCGGCGGCTCACGGCGGCAAAAAACAGCGTCCGCTTAGCGTTTCGGCCTCCGGATCGCGTTCGCTCTTCAACTCGCTCGACCGCGACGTCGACGACCACGTCGCCGCGTTGTACGAATATCCGGCGCCGGAATACGATCCGAACGACGAACTCGGCAAACAACGCAAAATTACCGTCGCTTACGCCACGATCAACGGCAACGGATTCGGCGGTTACGGCGAAACCGTTTTCGGCACGAAGGGCACCCTTCAGATCGACCGCGAAAACGAAGCGCTCCTGTACCGCACCTCGGCGATCAACGACAAAACGCGCGTCGCCGGCTCGAAGGGGAACCTCGACGTCGTCGTTTCCGACGAAGGCGACAAACTTTCCTCCGCCATCGGCTATCAGGGCGTTTACGCGACGACCGTCAGCCGCGGTTACTGCGAAGAAATCGAGCACTGGGCTTACTGCATTCGCAAGAATCCGGAAGCGCAAGCCGACATGGTCGACGAAGAGATCATGCCGCTCCTGTGCAAAACTTTCGGCGCCGAGGCGTTTGGCGACGAAGCGGGCGCGAAACCGCTCCTGCTGACCCGTTGCCGCGGCGAAGTCGCTATTTGGGACGCCATCATCGCGTTGGTTACGAACATTTCGGCCGACCTGAATACGACCGTCGAGTTCAAGCCGTCCTGGTTCGATTACGATTCGAACGACACGCCGGAATTCGATTACGCGGAAGCGCTCGTCAAAAACGCGGCCGAAGCCGGCGTTTCGGCGGACGAAATCGCGAAGCAAATCGAAGCGGCGAAAGCGGACGCCGTTCCGAACTTGAACCGTCCGGAATACGCGTGATTCGATCTTGCGTTCCCGTGCGACGCGGGTCTTGACGCCGCGTCGACGTAATTTTCGGAGACGAAAATGAAAACCGGAGCTTTGGCCTTTGCGGCGGAGCTTCGGTTTTTTTTATTTCTCGGCGGCGGCGCGCGGCGTCGAAAACGCGTCGAGTTCTTAACTTTCGTTTTTTTGAGGAGTTTTTTATGCGATTTTTGGCAACTCGTTGTTGGGCGGCGGTCGTTGCGATCGGCGTCGCCTTGGGAACGAGCGTCCTTTTCGGCGCGGAGCCGTCGAAAACGGCGCTTCCGGTCGTCGCGCCGGAGGAAGTTCGGATGGACGCCGCGACGTTGAACCGGATCGACGCGCTGGTCGAGGAGGCGATCGCCGACGGGCAAACGCCGGGCGCCGTCGTCGCGATCGGACGCGGAAACAAGTTGGCGTTTTTGCGCGCTTACGGCGACCGGCAGACGGAGCCGACCGTCGAAAAGGCGACTCCCGACACGCTTTACGACTTGGCGTCGGTTACGAAAGTCGCGTCGACGGCGATCGGAATCGCGATTTTGGTCGAGCGCGGCGAACTTTCCTACGACGATAAAATTGCGAAATTCTTTCCGGAATTTGCGCAAAACGGCAAGGAAAACGTTACCGTCCGCGACTGCGTTACGCACGTTTCGGGGCTGACTCCGGACAACGACATTAAGGATTACGTCGGTTTTAACCGCGAGGAAATTTGGGCGAACGTCTGCAAGCTCGGCCTCCGTTCCGCGCCGGGCGAACGATTTTCGTACAGCGACGTCGGCTTCATTACCTGCGGTTTTTTGATCGAGAAAATCTCGGGCGTTTCGCAAGACGAATTTTTGCGCGAAAACGTTTACCGACCGCTCGGAATGCTCGACACGGGCTACAATCCGAACGAGGAGCGGCGACGACGCGCCGCGGCGTCGGAGAAGCGGACGCCAAAGGACGCCGATTGGATCAAAGGCGTCGTTCACGATCCGCGCGCTTACGAGATGGACGGCGTCGCCGGGCACGCGGGGCTTTTCTCGACCGGCGTCGACATGGCGATCCTCGGCGCGGCGTTGGCCGGGCGCGGGACTTACGTTCCGGCGTCCGATCCGTCGTCGCCGATTCGGATTCTTAAACCGGAAACGTTCGCGCAAATGACGGCGCCGCAAGCGGTTCCGCGCGGAATCCGTTCGCTCGGCTGGGACAAGCGCTCGCCGTATTCGGGGAACCGCGGTTCGAATATGTCGCCGTCGGCGTTTGGGCACGGCGGCTTCACCGGGACGGCGTTTTGGGTCGATCCGGACTTCGATTTGTTCGTCGTTTTCCTCGGCAACCGCCTCCATCCGGACGGCGAAGGCGGGGTCAACGCGCTCGCCGGAAAAATCGGAACGATCGCCGTCGACGCGATTCGGGAGCGCCCGGACGCCGACGCGACGAAAGATTTTGTCGCGAAATCCGTTTATCGTTCGCCGAACGCCGGGAAGTCGGACGTTTCGGGAACCCTCGCCGGGATCGACGCGCTCGATCGAGACGGCTACTCGATTTTGAAGGGCCGCAAAGTCGGGCTTTTGACGAACCAAACCGGGATCCTCCGCGACGGACGCCGGATCCCGAAGGCGATGCGGGACGCGGGCGTCGAGCTGACGACGCTTTTCAGCCCGGAACACGGCCTTTACGGCGTTCTCGATCAAAGCGATATCGGCGACGGTAAAGACTCCGAAACGGGGCTTCCGGTCTTCAGCCTTTACGGCGATGTCCGCCGTCCGACGCCGGAGATGCTGCGCGACGTCGACGTTTTCGTTTTCGATATTCAAGACGTCGGCGTTCGTTTTTACACTTACGTCAGCGCGATGTGCTCGGCGATGCAGGCCGCGGCGGATCTCGGCAAATCATTCGTCGTTCTCGACCGTCCGAACCCGATCGGCGGGGAGATCGTCGACGGGCCGGGGCTCGACGCGGGGCGCGAATCTTACGTCGCGTTCTTCTCCATGCCGATTCGCCACGGAATGACGGTCGGCGAAATCGCGCTCCTTTACGCCTCCGAATACCGCTTAAATCTCGATTTGACGGTGGTTCCGTGCGAAAATTGGAGTCGCGGACAATATTTTGACGAAACCGGCCTGACCTGGGTCAACCCGTCGCCGAACATGCGTTCGTTGACCGAAGCGCTCCTTTACCCGGGGATCGGGATTCCGGAATTTACGAACATTTCGGTGGGACGCGGAACGGAGACGCCGTTCGAAGTCGTCGGCGCGCCGTGGATCGACGCCGACGATCTGGCCGCGAAGATGAACGCCGAAAAGTTGCCGGGAATCGAGTTCGAGCCGATCCGCTTTACGCCGACGGCGAGCAAATACGCGAACGAAGAAATCGCCGGGCTCCGACTCAAACTGACCGATCGCGACGCTTTCCGCGCCGTTGAAACCGGCGTCGCGCTGGCTTCCCGGCTGAAAAACGATTATCCGGACAAGTGGGAGCGCAAAAACGCGAATACGTTGCTTTTGAACGACGAAACGCTCGAAGCGATCGAAGCGGGGAAACCGATCGGCGAGATCGCGCCCCTTTGGACGCCGGAAATCGAACGGTTTAAGAAAATTCGCGCCGATTACTTGGTTTATTGACGCAAAATCGAACGGCGACGCCGCGAGCTCTCGACGTCGCGGCGCCGTCGTTGAAGTCGAAACCGTCGTCGACCGTTCGAGTCGGCGACGGTTTTCGCGTTTGGGGCGGCCGTTTTCCGAACCGCCGAAAACGCTAAACGTCGATTAGCAGTAAGGTTGCGACCAGGCGACCGGGCGAGCGTTCCACTTGTCCGAACGCGACGGAAGCTTGACGATCTTGGCGCGGACGTAAAGGTCGTCGGCTTTGAGCGTGTACGAGCCTTCCGTTCCTTCGACCGCGTCGAGAACGACGCCGATTTCGTCCGAGAACCGTTCGACCTTGCGTTTCGGCGACGTTTTGCTTTGAGCGATCTCAACGATTTTCGGCTCCGGATCGTAATCCTTCTTCGTGCCGACGAATTCGATCTTGTATTCGCCCTCTTCCTGAACGTCGATTTTGACGGCGAGCGTTTTGCCGTCGAATTGGATATCGGCGAAAGAAAGGCCGTTCGAGGCGTACATGTCGCCCGCGTCCATCGCCTCGATCAAACTGCGCGAGTCGAGTTTTTCCGAGCGCACCATCGTCCAACCGGCGACCGTTTCGCTTTCGTAACTGTGGCGGTCGTCGGTGCCGTTGCCGAGCAGGAGGCGTTGGCCGCGCGACGCGCGCCAGGCGTTGACGACGTCCCAGAATTTTTCCGGCGTCCAGGGCGCGCCGTCTTCCGGGTTTTTGTAGTTTCCGTCGAGGCCGTTGTTCGTAACTTCAAAGACGCGAATTTCCGGCATTTTGATCACGTCGCTCGGCGAGAAATCGTAGAACCGCCAAACCGGGTGGTTCGCCGTGAAAAGATACGGCTCCGCGCCGTCTTTCTGGTAGCGGCGTTTTCCTTCTTCGAAGGTTTTCGTCAGGATTTCGAGCGGTTCGTCGCCGCCGATATACGGGAACGATTCGCGGACGTTCAGGAAGTTCATGTGAACCTGGCGTCCGTCTTTGCAACCGCCGGTGGACTCGAAACCGGGCGTCAGGAGGAATTTGCCCGGTTCGCAGAATCTTTCGCAAAGTTCGTCGAACGGCGTCATGCGGACGTAGGTCGCGTCGCCGACTTGAATCGAGCGGACGGCGTCTTTTCCGAATTTTTCGATCGTTTCGTCGACGTAACGTTGCGTCAGGTTCGGCCAACCTTCGTTCGGAGCGATCCTTTTCCACAGGGAAGTTTCGCCTTTGAACGCGGCGCGGTCGGTCGGCTCGTGGTTGAAACCGAAACCGTCGAAGCGCAAGGCGGCGCTTTGGAAGATATTGTGGTCGGACGGGCAAAGGCAGTGGTAGCCGCGGGATTTGTACCAGTCGATCGCGCATTCCGGGAGCGGTTTGCCGTCGGACCATTGGTTGTGCATGTGGAGGTTGCACTTGTACCAATTTTTCTTCGTTTCTTGCGCGGAGACGCTCGAAACGCTCGGAAGATTCAGCGCGAGGCTCGTCGAAACGAGCGCGGAGGCGCGAAGGAAATCGCGTCGAGAAAGGTAAGTCGTCATACTTGCCGCCCTTAGGTGGTTTGGGAAAAATACGTAAAATGCGCGAGCGCGTCTGTTGATCGGCGAACGGTTTGCGCTTTCAAGGTGAAACTGTGAACAATTTTAACGCTTTATCGGTCGTTTTTCAAGCGCGTCGGCCCGTTTTTCGCCGATTTTTTCAAATTTTCGTCGATATTTTTCCGTTGGGAGCGGTTTTCGGCGTCTCCGCCGTCGTCGAGCGCGGCGAACGTCGGTCAGCGGCGGGGTTCGCGGAGCAAAAGCCAAAGGAAAAACGGGCCGCCGAGAAGGCTCGTAACGACGCCGACCGGAAGAACGCTCGGGAAGAGAACGATTCGCGAAAACGTGTGGCAAACGGCGAGAAAAAGCGCGCCGCCGAGAAGCGTCGACGGGATCAAACGTCGGGAGTCGCTTCCGACGCAAAGGCGAGCGACGTGCGGAACGGTCAGCCCGACGAAACCGATCGGCCCGCAAAAAGCGACGACGACGGCGACGAGCGCGCTCGACAACAGGAAGAGCGCGGCGCGGAGTCGGTCGACTTCGACGCCGAGCGAACGGGCCCGGTCGTCGCCGAGCGTCAACGCGTCGAGTTCCCGGGAACGGCGATAAAGGAACGCGGCGGCGACGGCGAGAACGGCCGCGGTCGTCGCCAAATACCCGGGTTCGCAAAGGTCGACGCCGCCGGTCGTCCAACGGATCGCCGCGAACGCTTTCGTCGGATTCGCGAGGTATTGCTGACATAAAACGAGGCTGGAAAAGAAAAAACCGACGGCGACGCCCGCTAAAAGGACGCGCTCCGGCGTTCCGGCCCGTCGAGCGAGTCCGAGAACGAGCCCGACGGCGAGCGCGGCGCCGCCGAACGCGCCCCAAACGACCTGCGGGACTCCGAGGAGCGAAAGCGGGAGCCCGATCGCGGCGAGCGTTCCGGAAAATTGGATCGAAAGCGTCGCGCCGAACGACGCTCCGCTTGCGATTCCGAGCGTGTACGGCGTCGCTAAATCGTTGCGAAAAAGCGTTTGCATCGTCAACCCGGCGAGCGCGAGCGCGGCGCCCGCCAAGGCGGCGAGCGTCGTTTTCGGAAGGCGTTCGCCCCAAAAGATTTTCGCGGCGGCGTCGAGTTCCGCCAAGGGGACGGAGTCGGTCGGAAAACGCGTCCAAACGTCCGGCGAGTAGGTCGTTTTGCCGAGAAGCGAGAGCGAAAAAATCGCGGCTCCGACGAGCGCAAACGCCGCGAAAACAACGAGTAACGGACGGATTCGGAACGTCGAAAAAACGGCGGTCATCGCGGCCTGCTTTCGTCGGAAACTGAGGGAAAACGCTCGACGCCGGGCGCGGCGGGAACGATCATCGGAACGCCGGTCGTCGGGTGCGGAACGGTTGGAAGGGAGACGCCGAAGACGGCGGCGAGCGCTTGCGGCGTCGCGATTTCCGGCGCCGGCCCGTCGAACGCGACGATTCCCCGAGCGAGCGCGACGATTCGGTCGGCGGTCAGCGCGGCGCGGTTCAGATCGTGCGTCGTTTCCAAAACGGTCGCTTTTTTGTCGGCGGCCCAAGCGGAGATCGCGGCGGAAATCTCGTCCTGGCTTCGGTAATCGAGAAACGTCGTCGGCTCGTCGAGTATCAGGAGCTCGGGTTCCTGCGCGAACGCGGCGGCGATCAGAACTTTTTGCCGTTCCCCGCCGCTGAGCGAATCGAGCGTTCGCGCGGCGAAACGTTCGGCGCCGGTTCGGGCGAGCGCTTCGGCGACGGCGGTTTGGTCGGCGTCGGAAAGGGGCGCGAGCGGACGCAAATAGGGCAAACGGCCCAATTCGACGAAACGCCGCGCCGTAAACGAGGCGAACGAACCGGAAATTTGACGAACGAACGCGATTTTTTTCGCCAATTCGCGCCGCGGAAAACGCCGCGTCGAAACGCCGTCGAGCCGAATTTCGCCGCGCCAGGTTTCGAGCAGCCGCCCGACGCAACGAAGCGTCGTCGTTTTGCCGACGCCGTTCGCGCCGACGAGAGCGACCCGTTCTCCGCGAGCGACGGCGAACGAAACGTCGCGCAAAATCGGCGTTTTCCCCGCGTCGAACGCAAGACGCTCGACCGACAAAAACGGTTCTTTCGGCGATTGGGACGGATCGTAAGTTCGTGATTCCGAACGAGTTGCGGCGTCGTTCATTCCGCTTCTCGCGCCGTCGGATCGAAGCGGTATTTTTCGAGAACGGCGCGGAACGCGGCGGAAATCGGCTCGCTTTTGTGAACGGTGAAGTCGAAACCGCAGAAGATCGTTTTGCCGACCGCGCAAAGTTCGCCGCCCTGCCAAGCTTCCTGCGTGAGCTCGAACGACTTCGTGCCGACGACGCTCGTCCAAGTGCGAATTTCGACCGGGCGCGCGATCCAGATTTCCTTAACGTAAGTAACTTCGGTCTTTAGAACGACGAGACCGTGTTCTTTGAAGTTGAGGTTCGGCTCAAATTCGCGATACAGCGCCGTCCGCGCGCGGTCGAACCAAAGCGAAACGGAGAGAAAATTCGTGTGTCCCTGGAAGTCGGAGTCGTAAACCTGCGGTTCGACCGGCGTAACGTAAAACATTGCGAGCAAAGACCTTGCGTTAAGTGAAAAACGAAAAAACGCGAAAAACGAACGGCGCGGGAAAACCGGCGCGCTCGGGCCCCTTCATTTTACTCCTTTTCGAGAGGAGCGCAAGAGGGCGGCGCCGATTCGGTCGGCTTTTCGCCGGACTCCGCGGCGGTTTCGTCGATTTTTTCGCGTCGTTTCCCGTTGCGAACGCTCAACTTGCGAATCCAAAGCGCGACGCCGGTCGCCGGAAAACTCGTCGCGATCAAACAGACGACGAAGAAGAAAATTTTCGACGAAAGCCCGGTTATTTCGCCCAGGTGCAGGGCGCGAATCGAGGACGCGATCTTCGCTCCGAACGGCTTGTCGGCGAAGCGTTCGACGTCGACCGTTTTGCCGTAACGTTCGACGGGAACGACGGTTCCGTCGAGGCGGTTCCAGCGCGTTTTGTTTTTGACGTTCCAAGCGAAAAAGCCGTCGACGCGTCCTTTTTGAATCGTCGTCGCGGTCGTTTCGTCTTGCGGGAGCGAAAGCGTTACGTCGCCGGGGCCCGGGTCGAGTTGGTTGTGTTTCGCGATTAACTCCTCCAACGACGCGGGTTGCGTCGCGTCGATCGGCGGCGTTATCGTTTCGGGACGCTCGTTGCGAGCCTTGAACGGCGCTTCGCCGAGAAGCGTTCCGACGGCGTCGCGGTACCAGCCGAACGACCAGCAAAGTCCCGTCAGCGCAAGAATTAACGCCGGAACGAGCGTGTAAAAACCGAGCGCGTTGTGCAGGTCGAAAACCAACGGCCAACCGCCGCGACGGAACCGGACGTTCAGCGCCGTTTTCCAAGCCGCTTTGCGCCGTCGAGCCGCCGTTCGCGGGAGCCATAAAACGAGACCGGTCAACGAGATAACGACGTAAACGAGCGTCGCGGCGCCGACGATCGGGCGACCGATTTCGGTCGGGAGCCAAAGCCAACGGTGCAACCGCATGACGGAGCCGAAAAATTCGTCGACCGGCGTCGCGCCTTCGCCGACGATCGCGCCGGTATACGGATCGACGTAAATCGTTTCGCCGCGCTTTTTACCGCCGCTTTTGGGGCCGTTTTGAGCGCCGTTTTTTCCCGAGTTTCGGGCCTTCGCTTCGTCTTGGGAGGCGGCTTTTTTCGGCGTCGCGTCGTTTAAAACGACGGCGGCCGTTCGCGTCGGCGATTCCGGGATCGTCAGCGAGCCGACTTTTTTACCGGGTTTAGCCGCTTCGACTTTCGCGACGATTTCGTCCGCGCTAAGTCGTTGTTCTTGAACGGTTGCGACGTTGAAAAACTCCGGAGCGGCGACGCGTCGCGCCTCTTCGCGGAAGACGTAAAGCGATCCGCTAAGGCAAACGACGAAAAGGATCAGCCCGCAAACGACGCCGAGCCAAAGATGAATGTGGTAAAAGAATTTGCGCAGAGTTGCGAATTTCATAAGAACGCCTTTTCGATAAGAACGGTAGAGATAAAAGAGGAGGGAAACGCCGCGCTCGACGAGAAAACGCGAAACGCGGCGTTCGCGGAAACGTTCGAAAACTCAAACGCGACGATTATTTGTCGAGCGAGAGAATGCGGACGTTGCGGAATTCGACCGGGTCGCCGTGGCCGAGGAAACCGACGCAACCGGATTTGTTGTGGAGGCCCGGGTGTTCGGCGTCGTGGATCGGTTTCGCGTTCGTGATATCGGCGTCGACGATGAGTTGGCCGTTGACGATAACCTTAATGAACGGGCCGATCGCGATGATTTCTTCCGTGTTCCATTCGCCGGTCGGTTTCAGCGCGCCGGTTTTCGCCGGAACGACGCCGTAAATCGAGCCGTGTTGTTGCCAATCGGCGGCGCCCGGGTAGTCCGAGTTCAGGATTTGGATTTCCATCCCGTGATAGGCGGAGTCCGGCCCGAACGGAGCGCGAATGCCGACGCCGTTGTTGCCCTTCGGCGGAAGCTTGAATTCGAAACGGAAAATGAAGTTCGAATATTGCTTTTTCGTGAAAAGTTGGCCGCCTTTTTGGCAGACGAAATAACCGTCTTTGACCGGGTAGCCCTTGATGCTGTTCGCGTCTTGCCAAATTTCCTCCGAGAGCGGGCCGCCGTCGAAGAGGAGTTCGAAACCGAGCGCTTTTTCTTGCGGGGTGAGTTTGTTGAGCTCTTGCGCTTGAACGGAAGCCGTCAGGGCGCAAACCAGGGCGACGAGCGCCGCGACCAAAATTTTTTTCATCTTAAATCCTAACGTCGCAACGAATTGCGAATAAAGGGAACTGCGTGAATCGTCGACGCGAACCGAAAGCGGCGCCGACGAGAGAACGGAAGAAAGCGACGGCCGAGCCGCCTCCCGCCCCTTATTTTAAGCGAAAACGCGTTCGCGTCAAGCGTCGAGCGGGTCAATCGACCGCGTTTTCCGAATTTGCCGGGGTTTTTGAGCGAAAAACGACGCTTCGGCGCCCGATTGCGTCGCGTTTTAAGCGGAGACCGGGTTTGCGAACGCGTTTGAAAACGACGTTGGCGACCGTTTGTAAGTCGTTGTTTGGTAACGTTTTAGCGAATTACGAAAGTTCGCGCCGAACCGCGGCGCGTCCAAACGCGAACGGATCCGAACCCGGCGCCGCCGTTTCCCTGGAAACGACGAACCGAGTTCGGAACGGTCGCGGCGAAACGCGTCGAGCGTCGAACCGCGGAGGCCCGAAACGTTCGACGGGGCGAAATTTAGAGAAGCTTTTGCGCTCGAGCTTTCAAATCGGCGTTCGACGTCGTTTCGACGACGCGTTTCATACCGTCGATCAAGTCTTTGCCCGCTTTCGCTTTAGCGGCGTCTTCCGTCGGCGCGTCCCACTTCCATTCCGGTTGGCTGACGCGAATCTTTTCGGCGACGACGACGGCGGCTTCGCAAGCGGCTTCTTTAAATTCGTCGCGATCGGCGTATTCGAGCGCGGCGACGACGTTTTCGGCGACGATGTTGCGCTTGAAAACTTCGAAAATCAACGCTTTATCTTCGGCGCGCTTGGCCGTTTCGAACGCGATCTTGCACATTTCGATCTTGCGGGCGACCGGCATGTCGAATTGACGCGGGACGCGGATGTAACCGCGGATCCCGCGGGAGTGATACTTCGCGTCGCGGGCTTGTTTCGCGATCGTAAGGCAAACGGCGGCGACGCCTTCCGCGTCGGTCGGCGTGTTCCATTCGCCAAGAATTTGCGTCGCTTTGTCGACGGTCGGGCCGTTGCAGGCGCCGGCGACGGCGGCGAGCGCGGTCGGGCCGCCGATCTGTTTCAGGAGCGGCAGCATCTTGTTTTTCGCGGCGACGTCGGTTTCCTTCGCGAAAAGATCGGCGACTTTAGCGGCGCATTCTTCGCGCGGCAGACGCGTGCAGGCGGCGCGGAGAAGCCAGTCGACTTTCGCGTCGTCCGTTTCCCCGTCGAGCGCGGCGACGAGAAGATCTAAGTTGTCGAGCGAAACGATTTCCGACAGCGCGGCCAACGCGGCGTCGCGAACGGCTCCCTGTTTCGTCGAGGCGATCTTAACGAGCGCCGGCCCGGCTTTTTCGACGCGGCGCAGTTCGACGATCTTCAACATGCCGAGCGCGGCGGCTTCGGAGAGTTCGATCGCGTTTTCGAGGTCTTTGGCGACGAACTTGTCGACTTCGGCGGCGAATTGGTCGCCGTCGAGCGCGACGCCGAGCGCGACGATCGCGTCGCCGAGCGCTTTGTCGTCGAAGTTTTTCGCGTCCGCTTCGTCCGCGGCGAACGGTTCGAACGCGGCGCGGGCGTCGAGCGTTCCGACGTTGATCAACGCTTGAGCGGCGGCGGTCTTCAGCGCGACGGAACCGTCGTTCGCAAGCGCGATCGCTTTCGGAAGAACGAGTTTTTTCGACGCGTCGTCTTTGCGGTCGCCGAGCGCGCGGAGGATCAAAATTTGCATCCCTTCCGGGAAAGAGCCGAATTCGGCGAGGAGTTTCTCAACGATTTTCGGCGCGGATTCGTCGTCGAATTCGCGGATCGATTTCAACGCGACGTCGACCAGTTGTTGGTCGTCGGAATTCAGGAAACGAACGACTTCGGACGCGTCGCGGCGGCAAAGAAGGCCGCGATAGATCCCGGCTTCGCGGACGAAACAGGGGAACGCTTGAGTCGCCGAAGCCGTTTCGTAAAGGCTCGCGGCGGCGTCGAGTTTCCCGGCTTTTTCGTTGGCTTCCGCGACGTCGAGGATCGCGTCGCCGAGACCGCGCAGGAAGAGCGGATCGGCGTCGGCCGCGACTTTTTTCGCTTCGTCGACGAGGAACGCGGCGGCGTCGTCGGAGGCGATCGCGCCGAGCGCGGCGACGACCGCTTTTTTCACGGCGACGTCGTCTTTTTCAGCGTAAATTTTCGTCAGCAATTCGACCGACTCCGCTTTGCCGCGAACGCCGATCGTATCGATAACGCCGACGAGGCAAGCGCCGTCGAGTTTGCCGGCGGCTTCGGCCAGCGCGGCGTCGGCGGCGTCAAACGGGAGCGCTTCGAGCGCGAAGCGGGCGTTGAAATTCTGCTTTTCGTTCGCAAGGAGCGCGACGAGTTTCGGGATCGACGCTTCCGTTCCGACGACGGCCAAACGTTTAACGGCGACGTTGACGCGGTGAATGTCGGCGGGTTCCGAACCGGCGCCGTCGATCGCTTGAAGCAAAACGGCTTCGTCGGCGGTCGTCAAAAGAGCGTCGACGTCTTGCGCGAACGCCGGGGACGCGACGGCGGCCAACAGCGCGCTCGACAGGAAAGAGAACGCGTATTTTTTCATATGTCTTTCTCCAACGGCGAAAGGAAAAACGGGAACGCGTCGCAAACGTCGGCGAACGAACGATTTCGACGGCGCGGACGGCGGCTTTTCGACTTTCGCGTTTTGGGCTTTTCGTTATTAATATATAAAAGGGGAAAAATCGACGAAACGCGGCGCCTTAGAGCGTGTACGGGGCGCGCATCGCGCGGGCGCGCATGCGGTTCGCTTCTTCGTCGTTGAACTCTTCCTTGACCGGGTCGAACTCGAGCGGGCGTTTGAGCTGCCAGGCGATGTACGCGCAGTGCGACGCGATGTGCGATTGCGCGGCGACGTCGGCGTTTGCGGCCGGGTTGCGACGCGTTTTGACGCAGTCGACGAACTCGGCGATGTGCGTCGTCGGGTCGGTGCCGGGCATGCCGAAGTACTTCAATTCGCCGCGGAGCGCGTCGGACGAAACGGCCATTCGCCCGCTGTCGCCGGTTTCGATCCAACCTTCTTCGCCGACGTAACGGGCGGAGCAGGTGCCGAGCCCGAGCCAGCCGTCGGAGCGCATCACGAGCTTAACGCCGTCGGCGTAGTAGGCCCAAACGTGTCCGGCGATGGAGCCGTCGTCGTTGAATTGCGGTTCGTAACGGGTCGGCGCGGTGTCGTCTTTTTGCGCGGCCCATTGGCAAAGGTCGACGGTGTGCGAGCCCCATTCGAGGATGCCGCCGCCGTGGAAATCGAAATGACTGCGCCAATCGCCGCGAACGTAGGCGCTGTTGTACGGGCGCCACGGGCACGGGCCGAGCCAGCGATCCCAGTCGCATTCGTCGACGGACGGTTCCGGTTCCGCCGGATACCAGTTGTGATGCGTCGCCGGCCAAAGGGTGTTCGCGTGAACTTCGGTGAGTTTGCCGAGTTTGCCGCTTTTAACGATTTCAGCGGCGAGCATGAAGTTGCCGATATTGCGGCGTTGCGTCCCGGCCTGGTAGACGATACCGTAGCGTTTCACCGCGTCGGCGAGCGCGCGGCTTTCCTGAATCGTGAGCGAAAGCGGTTTTTCGCAGTAAACGTCTTTGCCGAATTTAGCGGCGGTGATGGAGGCCATCGTGTGCCAACGGTCGCCGGTCGCGATCAAGACGGCGTCGATATCGTCGCGACCGAGAAGATCTTCCATATCCTTATAGACGGCGCAATCGGTGTCGTTGTACTTTTGGTCGGTTTGCGCTTTCAATTCGTCGCGGCGGGACTTGCGAACGTCGCAAACGGCGCGAACGCGGACGTCTTCGCGAGCGAGGAAAATGCCGAAGTCGTGTCCGCCGCGGGCGCCGATCCCGACGCCGCCCAGGTTGACTTTCGAACTCGGCGGCGTCGAGCCGTCGAGCCCGAGGACTTTGCCGGGAACGTAGGTCGGAACGAGCGCCGCCGCTCCGGCGACCGCGCAACCTTTCAAGAAGTCTCGACGTCCGACGCGTCGTTGCGTTGATTTCATAAGGGCCCCTTTCTCCGTGTTCGCGAAGGCGTAACTTGCGCCGTTCAAACGATATACGGTTTTGGCTGAATGCGAATGAAACGGTGTTCCGCGCCGCTTTTCTTCGCAGGCGCGGAAAATAATAAAATGACTCGGGCGCCGTCGCGCCGCTTCGGCCGTTTGACGTTAATTTAGGCGATTTGGGCGGCTTGGCAAACTTGGTCGCAACCGGGAACGTTCGTTGTGAACGCGTTCGACGGCGACGCGTCTTTAACGATACCAGAATCGCCGCCGAAAATCAAGTTTTTCGACGCATTTTTTGCTAAATTTTGCGTTTTTTTTCGCGAAAATGGTCGGCGGCGGGGTTTGAAACCGTTAAAACGGGGCGGTTGGATAAACTGCGTAAGTTGTGTAAGACGCGTTGTTTCAACGACCCAATCCGCGTCTTGCGCAAACGACGCGAAAAATTAAAAAGCGGCGGCGACGCGTTGGGGCGGCAAGACGAAATCGGGGAAACGGCGCGAATAAGCAAGATGGGTAAAATGGGAAACGGCGGGAGCGGGGAAACGTCGCGGGCAATTTTGACGAACGGTTTTCGTTAATCCCGGCAAAATAACGATTTCGAACGCTCCGGCGAGGGCGCGAACTCCGACGGTTCGAAGCGGAGCCCGTTTTTCGCGGCGAATTTTTCCGCGTCGGAACCCGTTTTTCCGTAAAGGGTTAAGTCGGGCGAACAACCGGAAAACGCGTAGTCGTCGATTGCGACCGGCGACGCGGGAAGGCGAAGCGCCGTCAGCGCTCGACAGCCGCCGAACGCGTAAAACCCGAGTTTTTGAAGCGTCGACGGAAGCGAAACCGTTGTCAATTCTCGACATCCGCTGAACGCTTCGTCGTCGACGATCGCGACGCCGTCGGCGAGCGCGGCGGACTTCAGCCCTTGGCAACCGCTGAAAACGGCGAGTTCGAGCGTTTCAACGCCGGAGGGAATTGCGACGGATTTCAGCGTTCGACAGCCGCTAAACGCCGACGCGCCAAGCGTTTGCAAACCGTCGGGAAACGAAATTTCCGTCAGCGCCGCGCATTCGGCGAACGCCCCGGAACCGATCGCGCGCAAACCGTCGGGAAACGCGATTTTTCGCAACGTCGAGCATTCGTTAAACGCTTGCGCTGAAATCGTTTGAAGCGTCGCCGGAAACTCGACGGATTCCAACGCCCGACAAGCGCCGAACGCCGCCGGGCCGAGCGTCTGCAAGCCGTCGGGGAGCGAAACCGACGACAGCGAACCGCAAGCGTAAAACGCCGAGGCGCCGATTTCGCGCAAACCGTTCGAAAAGACGGCCGCGCGGAGACGAAAACAAGCGTAAAACGCGGCGGCGCCAAGAGTTGCGACGCCGGGCGGGATCGCGATTTCCGTCAGCGCTTTGCAACCGTAAAACGCGGCGTCGCCGAGCGTTCGAAGCGTCGCCGGAAGCGCCGCCGATCGCAAGCGTTTGCAACCGCGAAACGCCGATTTTTCAACGGTTTGCAAGCCGTCCGGAAGCGCCGCCGACGTTAAGCGTTTGCACCCGGCGAACGCGGCGGCGCCGATTTCGCGCAATCCCTTCGGTAAAGCGATAGAACGCAAGCGTTTGCAACCGTAAAACGCGGCGTCGCCGATCCGTTCGGCTCCGGGCGGAACGGCGAATTCGTCGCCTTTGCCTTCCGGGTAACGCGCTAAAGTCTTGCCGTCGGCGGAGTAAAGGACGCCGTCGACGGAGCGAAACGCCGCGTTTTCTTCCGGAACGAGGATCGCCGTTAAATTTGGACAATCGCTAAACGCTTGCGCGTCAATACTTTGAAGCGTCGTTGGAAGCGTCGCGGAGGTCAACGACGAGCGCCCGGCGAACGCGTTGGGGGCGACGCGTTCGACGCCTTCCGGAACGACGCAGGCGCCCGATCTTCCCGGCGGGCAAAGAATTAGCGTCTTTCCGTCGGCGGAAAAAACGATTCCGTCGATCGAAAGAAATTTCTTATTTCCCGGCGAAACAAGGAGTTCCGTCAGCGACGAACAACGGTCGAAGGCGTCGGGCGCGAGCGTTTCGAGATTGGGCGGCAAGCGGAGCGAACGGAGCGAGCCGCAACGATCGAACGCTTTCGAACCGATTGTCCGCAAAGAGTTTGGGAGCGCGACGTCGGTCAGCGATTCGCATCGGAAAAACGCGGAGGCGCCGATTGTTTCGACGCTTTCCGGCAACGTTATCGACGTTAAAAGACCGGCGTAAGCGAAGGCGGCGTCGGCGATTGCGACGACGGGCTTGCCGTCGAGTTTGGGCGGAACGGCGACGGCGGTCGCGTTTTCGTCGTTGAAACGAAGAACGACGACGCCGTTCGCGTCGAGACGGCGCTCGAAGGCGTTCGACGCAAGGGGGGACGGGGCGGGGGAAGTCGCCGGCGTTTTTTTTGTCGGAAACATCGCTTAAAACGTTGAGTTTATTGAAGTTGCGTGAAACGCGCGGATTAACGTCAACGCGGAACGAAACGGAGCCGGTTTTCCTCCGCGTATCGCTCGACGACGGAACCGACCGGGCCGCAAAGAGTTAAGTCGGGCGAACAACCTTCGAAAACGTCGTCGCCGATCTCCTCGACGCTCGCCGGGAACGCGACGGAGGACAGCGCCGAACAACCGGAAAACGCCGCGTCCTCGACGCTTTCGACGCCGTCGGGAAGTTCGATATTTTCGAGCGACGCGCAACCGAAAAAAGCTCGCGCGCCGATTTTTTCGGCTCCGGCGATCGCGACGGAACGCAGTTTCCGGCAGTTGTAAAACGCGCGGCGACCGACGGTTGCGACGACGCCGAGAATCGCCGCCGTTTCAAGCGAAGCGCAGTCGCAAAACGCGCGCTTCTCGATTTGACGAACGCTCGCCGGGATTTCGACGGTTCGCAACGAACGGCAACCGTCGAACGTTCGCCGCCCGATCTTTTCAATTCCTTGCGGAATAACGAGTTGCGTTAACGACGAACAGTCGCGAAACGCCTCTTTGCCGAGCCGGTCGGCTTCCGTCGGGCCTTGGAAAACGACGAGATTGCGGCAGTCGCAAAACGCGTAATCGCCGAGTTTACGAACGCTCGAAGGAAGGACGAGCGAGACGAGCGAACGCGAGCCGGAGAACGCGTCGGCGCCGATTTCCGTAACGACGAGCCCGTCGATTGCGGGCGGGACGACGACGTTTTCCGCGTCGGCGAGAAGTTTGCGGATCGTCGCGCCGCCGGTTTTGTTCGGTTTCCATTCGAAATCGGTCGGCGAATTGGGCGAAATCTGAGAGGCGGGATCTTGGGACGTCATTTTTACGTTTTGCTGTTAAGGCGTTTGATTTGAACGCGTCGCGTCGGAGTCGGGAAAAAGGGAAAACGCGAAAAAACGGCGGCTATCAACGGGGACGCCGCGTTTATCGGTCGTTGTAAGTCGCGGATTCGGGCCGGTTTAGCGATTAAAGGTCGGCGAAGTTTTGGAGGACGCGCAGACCGACCGCCTGGCTCTTTTCCGGGTGAAATTGAACGCCGAAAACGTTGTCGCGAGCGATCGACGAGCAGAAATCGAGCCCGTAATCGGTCGTCGTCGCGACGTCCGACGGCTCGCTCGGAACCGCGTAATACGAGTGAACGAAGTAAACCAGGTCGTCTTCGCTAAGTCCTTGGTAAATCGGGACTTCCTTTTGGAAAACGAGCCGATTCCAGCCCATGTGCGGGACGACCAGATCCGGGAACGCCGGGAAACGAACGACGCGTCCGGGCAGGATCCCCAAGCCGCGCGTCGTTCCGTTTTCGTCGCTCGATTCGAAAAGCGCCTGAAATCCTAAACATATGCCGAGAAACGGTTTGCCGTCGGAAATCGACTCGCGGACGACCGCGTCCATCCCGGTTCGCTCCAACTCGGCGATCGCGTCCGCGATCGCGCCGACGCCGGGCAAAACGATTTTGTCGGCTTTCGACGCAACTTCCGGATCCGAAACGACTTGCGCTTCGACTCCGAGTCGTTCGAACGCTTTTTGAACGCTGCGTAAATTTCCCATTCCGTAATCGACGATCGCGATCATATCGGCGCCTCTTTTTGCGGTGTTTGTCGGTTGATTAAGTTGTTTAATTTGAACGTTTGCGCTTCGTCGCCGCGTTGCGGGCACGCGGGTTTATTCGTCGGTCGTCGGCGCGAAACGTTCGGCCGCGATCCGGCGAATTTCGGTCAAGTCGAGCTTGCCGGTTTGCAACATCGGAATTTCCGGGACTTCGAGGAAACGCGAAAGGGACGGGATCCAAAGGTTGGGGAGGTCGCGTTCGCGCATTCGGCGGACGATTTCCTCCGGCTCGACGCCTAGATTTACCCAAAGCGCGACGAGCGCTTCGCCCTTAACCGCGTCGGGAACGGCGGTTACGGCGCAAAGCGGAAGTCCGTTTTCCGGTTCGACGCGGCGTTCGGCGAGCGCCTCTTGAATCGCGGCGGTCATCGCCTCTTCGATCGGAAGATGGGGCGTCATTTCGCCGCCGATTTTCGAAATGCGGCTTTCGCGTCCGACGATCCAAACGAAGCCGTCGCGGTCTTTACGTCCGACGTCGCCGGTCATGTACCAATTGTTTTTGACAACGCGCCGCGTCGCTTCCGGGTCGCCGTAATAACCGGTCGTAACGAGCGGCCCTTTGACCGCGATCTGCCCGATCTCGTCGACGTCCAGGTCGGCGCCGGTTTCGCGGTCGACGATCTTCACCACCGCTTTGGAATGCGCTCGCCCGATCGAGCCGTCTTTGCGGTAAATCTCGAAATCGTCGCGACCTACGCTTCGGTCGGCGGGGAGCGTTCCGCTTGCGGCTGCGCGTTTTTGCGCTTCGAAAACCTCCGTGAAGTCGTCGCGCCAAAAACCGGAGCGCACGTCGGGGATGTTCGTGATCGGGCAAGGGGAAAGTTCGGTCGCGCCGTAGCCTTCGGTCGGTCGGACGCCGTATTTGGTTTCCCAAGCTTCGATCAGGTCGCGGGGCAACTTTTCGGCGCCGGTCATGATCGTGTGCAAATTTTCGAAATCTTCGCGCGGACGGCGGCGCAGGTAGTTGCGCAGAAAAGTCGGCGTGCAGCAGAGGAACGTGCAGCGGTACTTGCGCGCCAGTTCGCCTATCGCCTTGGCGTCCAAGGGGTTAAAGTGGAAAATTCCGCGGCAGCCGCCGATGAACGTCATCCAAAAATTGCCGACGTACCCGAACGCGTGGAAAAGCGGAAGCGCCGCCAACGCCGCGTCGTTTTTGCCGATGCGCGCCGAATCCAGAAAGCCGCGGGCGACCGCCGCGACGTTGCCGTTCGACAGTTTTACGCCCTTCGGCTTGCCGGTCGAGCCGGAAGTGAAAACGATCGCCAACGTTTCGGACGCGGGAATTTTTCGCAACCGCAACTTGAAGCGCAGTAACATTTTAGGAAGAAGCGCGGCGTCGAAAACGGCGAAAAGTTTGTCGGCGAGCGTCGCTTTTTTCGC
This sequence comes from uncultured Planctomycetaceae bacterium, assembly GCA_964539525.1. Classification (GTDB taxonomy): domain Bacteria; phylum Planctomycetota; class Planctomycetia; order Pirellulales; family Thermoguttaceae; genus RUG369. Next base: position 33,141 of record CAZIJJ010000012.1, read on the forward strand.
GACGTCTTCTAAAAATTCGATTTTCGCGTCGAATTTCAGGTTCGGAAACTTCGCCAACACTTTGCGAGTCGTCAAGATACGGCGCACGTCGGCGAGGCGGCAACAGTAATTGAGAACTTCCGAACCGAACGTGTAATTGAGATTGACGGCGACGCGTCGGTCGAGGGCCAGCGCCGCGTTCGCAATGCAACCGCCGACCGACGTCGGAAGGAGAAGGCCGACGTTTTTCTCGTTGCGTTCCAACACGTTGCGACGCAAGAAACGCCGCGCCACCAACGTTCGGATCAGGAAGGAACGGCCCGAAAGTTCGAGTCCGCCGCCGTCCGCGACCAGAAGCCGCCCGCCCGACGCGCGGCAAACGTCGATAAGGCGGCGTTGCGGCGCCGGCAGGCGTCGGTTGGTGCGTTCCGCGGCGTCCAAACCGAGCTCCGCGACCGTCTGCTCGACTTTCATCGCCGTCGTCGGCGCGAAAATCGGTTTCCCGAACGCAAGGAAAAGCCGCTCTTCCAAGCGTTTAGGACGCCAGCGCATCTTGGCTCCGCCGGCGAAACTGAACGCGCTGCCGAAAAAACCGCCGATGAAAAACGGAACGATCGGAATCGGGCGCGACGCTCCTTCGACGAACGATAAAAACTCGTCGTTAAAGGGGTTAAGGCGTCCGGATCGCGTCATGTCGCCTTCCGGAAAGACGCAAACGAGGCCGCCGTCGGCGAGGATTCGGCGGACGCGGGAACGGAGTTCGTCGCCGGTTTCGGTCAGCACGTCGAAAAAGCCGAAACGGCGCGCGACGTCGACCGGAAAACAACGGCGCGATTTTTCCGGCGAAACGACGAACGCGATCCGACGCTTAAATCGAGACGCGATAAGGAGTTCGTCGAAATAGCCGACGCTGTTGCCAACAAGAAGCGCGGCGCCTTCCGGGACGCGGTCGGCGTCGAAAATCTGCGGTCGATAAACCGCGAAAAAAAAGAGGCGCGAAAAGGCGCGGCGCAACGAAAACAACGCGACCGAAAATAAGGAAAAAACGACGCACGTTTTAACGAACGGAGCGACGACGCCCGAAAAAATCAACGCTGCAACTTTGAACATCGCAAGGAGACGCGACGCCGCCGCTTTTCGTTGCGTTCGTCTTTAAACCGACGAGAGCGCGACCGTTAAAATCGCCGAACGAACAAGCGCAAACGTCCTTAAATAAAAAGGTTAAACAAAACAATAAACGAAAACGACGCTTCGACGCGAAACGCCGTTTTCGTTGGGCGAACTAACGCGGAAACGCGGCCCGGCTTGCGTTCGTTCGGCGACGCGCCGCTCGAACAAACGGCGAAAACCGCGCGGCGCTCAGTCGAGCGGTTTGAAAACGAAGCCGGTGATCAGCTTCGGATAAAAATAGGTGCTCTTCGCGGGCATCCGTTCGCGAACCAGGCTCAGCTCCTGGATTTGCGCGACGGTCGCCGGGGAAACGAGCGCGGCCAACGGGAACTCGTCCGCTCTATTTTCAAGGTTTTCAACGACTTCCGCGACTTCGTGAACGTACTTCGGCTTGTCGTGTCCTTCGAGGCCGAGGAGTTTATCGATCACCAGGCGGTGAAGGATCGCGACGCCGAGAGCGCGCCATTCCGGTTGGCGATCCGCGGCGACTTCGTCCATTTTGGCGCGACCGGCTTCGGTTTGGCGGATCAGGCTCCACTTGCGGTCTTTGCCGGTGTAAAGAGCCATAACGCCTTGATTGTTCTGCATTTCGATCATCGTCCAGGCTTTCGCCGCGGCGCTCGGGCCTTCGCCGACCGTCGAGATCGCGAACGAATCGCCGAGAAGCGCGAACAAATCCTCTTGCGAGAAGGACTTAACGTTGCGGAAGAGGCGGTGCGTCGGGAGAACGATAAGGCCCGGGTCTTCCATCGCGACGCAAACCATCAGGACGTGGTTCGCCGGGTGGTCGGTCGTCAGCAAACCCTGTTCGCGCACCTGTTTGCGGTAGTTGCACGCCGTTTCGTAACGGTGGTGGCCGTCCGCGATGAAGATCGGTTTCGGGCCCATCATTTCGACGACTTTGCCGACGACTTCCGCGTCGTCGACGACCCACATGCGGTGAACGACGCCGAGGTGGTCGGTCGCTTCGAGCGGCGTCAGGTTGAGCGTCGCTTCTTCGAGGAGATTTTGCACTTCGTTCTTTTCGTCAGGGTAGAGACCGAAAATTTGGCTGAAGTTCGTTTTGCACGCGGTCGTCAGCATCAGGCGGTCGAGTTTCGGGCCGCTCATCGTAATCTCGTGCGGGAAGACCATGCCTTCGCCGAACGGAACCGCTTCGCAACCGCACATAAACCCTTTGCGCGTATACTCTTTGTCGCCGACCGTGAAAATTTCGTGGTAAACGTAGATCGCCGGTTTCGAGTCTTTTTGGAGGACGCCCTCTTCCTTCCAGTTTTTGAGTTCGCGAGCGCTGCGGGTGTAGCGATTGTTTTGCTCGTCGTCGGTCGGGAGCATTTTGTTCAAAATGAGGCGAACGACGTTGTTCGGATGTTTTTCGTACAACGCGTCTTGCAGGGCCGGGTCGATCACGTCGTAAGGCGGCGCGACGACGTCGCTGAGGGAGCCGATTTGAGCGAGGTTGTAACGCAAACCTTCGAACGGTTGGATGTTAGGCACGGAAGTTTCCTTTCAAAACAAATGACGCGACGGAACGGCGCTCGCCGAGGCTTTTCTCGACGGCTCGAACGCAATCGACGGCGCGTTTTCCGCCAGGCGTTTCGTCCCGGAACGCTTAAACGTAAAACGCGTCGTTAAACGGGTTGGCGACGCGCCGCCGAACGTTGAAACGTTTGCGTTCGGCGGCGGAAACGTCGTCTTTATTAATAACGGTAGATCTCCGGTTTGAACGGCCCTTCGACCGGAACGCCGAGATATTTCGCCTGTTTTTCGGTCAGCGTCGTCAACTTGACTCCGAGTTGATCGAGGTGCAGACGAGCGACTTCTTCGTCGAGTTTTTTCGGGAGGAGGTGAACGCCGATCGGGTATTTTTCCTCCGCCGTCCAAAGCGCGATCTGCGCCAACACCTGGTTCGTGAAGGAGTTCGACATCACGAACGACGGGTGCCCGGTCGCGCAACCGAGGTTGACCAAGCGGCCTTCCGCCAGGAGCAGGATCGAGTTGCCGCCCGGGAACGTGTAACGGTCGACGAGCGGTTTGATTTGCGTCTTTTTAATTCCCGGGTACGCTCCCAGGCCGGCGACGTCGATTTCGCAGTCGAAGTGCCCGATATTGCAGACGATAGCGTCGTTTTTCATCCGCGACATTTGCTCGGCGGAGATAATGTCGCAGCAACCGGTCGTCGTAACGAAAATGTTCCCGCGCTCGGCGGCGTCGTCCATCGTCGTAACTTCGAAGCCTTCCATCGCCGCTTGAAGGGCGCAGATCGGGTCGATTTCCGTGATGAGAACGCGGGCGCCGTAGGAGCGCATCGAGTGGGCGCAACCTTTCCCGACGTCGCCGTAACCCGCGACGACGACGACTTTTCCGGCGACCATCACGTCGGTGGCGCGTTTAATGCCGTCGGCCAGCGATTCGCGGCAACCGTAAAGGTTGTCGAATTTGCTTTTCGTAACGCTGTCGTTAACGTTGATCGCGGGGATCTTCAACTCGCCGCGGTCGAACATTTGATAAAGGCGGTGGACGCCGGTCGTCGTTTCTTCGGAGAGACCTTTGACGCCGCCGACGATATCGGCGTATTTTTCCGCGTGAACGGCGATCGTGAGGTCGCCGCCGTCGTCGACGATCATGTTGAGCGGTTGGCCGTCCGGGAAGATCAGCGTTTGTTCGAGGCACCAGTCGTATTCTTCGTCCGTTTCGCCTTTCCAAGCGTAGACCGGGACGCCGGTCGCCGCGATGGCCGCCGCCGCGTGGTCTTGCGTCGAGAACTTGTTGCAACTGCTCCAAGTAACTTCGGCGCCGAGTTCGCGCAGCGTTTCGATCAGAACCGCCGTTTGAATCGTCATGTGCAGGCAACCCGCGATGCGAGCGCCGCGGAGCGGTTTCGACGGGCCGTATTTGCGGCGCAACGCCATCAGACCCGGCATTTCGTTTTCCGCGAGCATGATCTCTTTGCGTCCCCAATCGGCCAAACTCATGTCCGCGACTTTATAAGGCAATTTTTCACTCATCGACGTATTTTTCCCTGTTCCCCGGCTTGCAAAAGGCGACGCGTTTTCCGGAGAGGCGGCGCGTCGCGAAAATCTTTCCATTATTTCCGTCATTATAACCGCGAATCGGCGGAACCGACAGGGGGGGAGCGCGAACTTCCCGACGTTGAAAGCGGACTTTTGACGCGGTCGGCCCGCTTGACCGTTTAAGTTTGCGCGCTTGCCCCAGATTGCGCTTTTTAACGCTCCCGGATAGGGGGGAAGCGGAGAGGAGCGGATGTTTGAATTTAAAAATAAAGCGGCGATATTTTGAATAACGCGCCGTTTTGAAAACAATCAAAGACGCTTGTTTTTTCGGGAAAACGTTAAAAATCGTCGCCGTCGCAAGCGCAAACGTGCCCGGCTTCGCTGCATCGGTGATCGTGGCGGACAAAGCGGACGTCGCTTCGATAAAGTTCGCGGACGAGGTCGCCGTTAAACTCCGACGTCGGGTGAAGACGGACGACGCGGTTGACGCAAACGACGCTTTGGACGCGTTCCGAAACGACGCCGAGATCGTGCGACACCATCAAGATCGACGTTTCGCGATTCAGGTCGGCGAGCGTTTCGTAAAACCTTGCGGCGCTTGAAGGATCGACGTTGTTCGTCGGCTCGTCGAGGACGAGAAGCTCCGGTTCCGAGCAAAGGGCGCGGGCGATCAAAACGCGCTGGCGCTGACCGCCGGAAAGGTCGCCGAACGCTTTGCCGCGCAGGTCGGCGATCTCCATTCGTTCGAGCGCCGCCAACGCTTTTTCGCGGTCTTCGGCGTTGAAACGGAAGAAAAGTCGGTCGTTAACCGATTTTAGAAAACGGCTAAATCCTTGTTTTTCCGACGCTTGGCGAAGTCGACGGGTTCCGAAACGGCCCGCCAAAACGACGTCGAGAACGGAGATGGGGAACTTGAAGTCGACGCGCGCCTGCTGGGGGGTGTACCCGACTCGAAGCCGCGCTTTTTCCGGCGCTTCGCCGAAGAGGGAAACCGTTCCCGTTTGGGGAGATAGAACGCCGAGAATCAAACGGACGAGCGTCGTTTTTCCGCCGCCGTTGGGGCCGACGATCGACGCGAATTCGCCGCGCGGAATCGTCAGGTTGACGTTTTCTAAAGCCGGTTTGCGGTCGGCGTCGTAGGAATACGTTACGTTTTCCAATCGAATCATTCGTGTTTTCTCCAAATCGCGGGCGGCGTTTGACAAGGAATAAGTTTCGCTAATGTATAAGTTGCGCTAATATATTAGCAAAACTTATAAAGCGTCGCGGACAAAGCGGGGCGAGACGCCGACGTCGCGAAAAGCGGACGGATGGAAATTGTCCGAATCGCCTGTTTGCTCTATTTTGACGTCGGCGTCGCGGGCGTTTCGTCTTATTTTCCTATTTTTTGCAAAAAAGGAAAGCGGGCCCGACGATTTTTCCGCCAAGAAACGTAAAAATTGGGCGGTTTTTTCACGAAGTTCGTTTTAGCGCCGCGCCGCGTCTTGAAAAAGTTGTCGAAAGCGGTATGATAAACGAAAGTTCTCTTCGCGTCGGTTGAAAATGGTTGCGTTTTTGAAAACCGACGCGTTTCGCAGGTTGAAAATCGGAGTTTCGGCTCTTTATGGCTAAAAAAAAGGCATCGACGAAAGCCGCCGCGCCGGAGACGCCGGTCGGTTCCGTTCTTGATCGCGTTCCGCCGAACAATCTCGAAGCGGAGCGGGGCGTCGTCGGGGCGATCATGCTCAATCCGCGACTTTGCGACGACGTCGCGACGATCGCCCGTCCGAACGACTTTTATCTCGACGCGCACCGGCGGATTTATCGGCGGCTTCTCGACATGAACGCGGCGTCGACCGGAATCGACCTGACGCTGTTGGTCGATCAACTGCGAGAGAGCGGCGAGCTCGAAGAGGTCGGCGGCGAGGCGTATTTGGCCGAACTGATGAGTTCGGTGCAGGTAACGGCGCACGCGGCGCGGTACGCCGAGATCGTTCGGAAAAACGCGATCCGACGGCAGTTGATCGAAACGAGCGAACGCATCTTGCGCGACGCTTACGAGCCGGAATTCGGCCCGAAGGAGTTGGTCGCGCAGGCGGAAGAGCGGATCTTCGCGATCAACGACGACCGCGGCGTCGGAAATTTGCAGTCGATGGGCGAATTGATGCAGGACGTTTTTCACCTCATCGACGCCCGGGCGTCGGGCGAAGTCGACGGCGTCCCGACAGGTTTCGTCGACCTCGACGGGATGCTTAGCGGCTTGCACGGTTCGGAGCTGATCATTTTGGCGGCGCGCCCGTCGATGGGAAAAACGGCGTTCGCGACCAACATCGCGGATTACGTCGCCGTCGAAGCGAAGCAGCCGGTGCTGTTTTTCAGCCTGGAAATGGCGAAAACGGAACTTGCGCTCCGCATGTTGTGCGCTCGAGGCCGCATCCCGGGCGAGCGTTTGCGCGGCGCGCTTTCGGGAAAAGATCAGCAGAATTTCAATCGGGTCGCGTCGACGTTGGCGGCGGCGCCCCTTTACATTGACGACACGCCGTCGCGGACGGTAACCGAAATCGGCGCGGTCGCCCGACGTTTGAAGCGGCAAGAGGGGCTCGGGCTTATCGTCGTCGACTATCTCGGCCTGATCGAGCCGGACAATCCGAGCGATCCGCGTCAGGAACAGGTCGCCAAGATCGCGCGGCGGCTCAAAGGGTTGGCGCGCGAGCTGAACGTGCCGGTGCTTTGTTTGGCGCAGCTCAACCGAATGGCGGAAACGACCAAAGACAACCGACCGCGGCTCAGCCACTTGCGCGAATCGGGCGCTATCGAGCAGGACGCCGACGTCGTGATGTTCGTGCACCGCGAAGAATATTATCACTCGAAAGAAGAGGCCGAAGAAAAGGGCTTGAAGGGCGTCGCGGAGATTATCGTCGCGAAACAGCGCAACGGGCCGGTCGGCGACGTTAAGCTGGCGTGGTTGGGCAAGTACACGCTCTTCGCGAATCTCGCCGCTCACGAAGAACCGGGCGGATACGAAGAATTTGACGATTTCGCGGAATTTAGCGGCGGCGGGTTCGACGACGGTTTTTGACGAAAGTCGAAACGCAAGCGGCGCGGTGTTGATATAAAGGGCGTTTTTCCGTCGAACTTCGGCGGGGGCGTCGGACTCCGCGGCGTTTGGGAATATTGGGGCGCTCGGCGGCGGAAACGTCGGCGAGCGAATTGGAAAGCGTTGGTTTAAAGGGTTTTAGGTGTTGAAATGAGAGCGTTGGTAACGGGCGGCGGCGGTTTTTTGGGCGCGTATCTCGTCGAACAACTCTTGGCGGACGGCGTCGAAACGCGAACTTTGGGACGTCGCCCCCGGGCGTTCCTGAAGACGCTCGGAGTCGACGAACGGCTCGGCGATCTGCGGAATTTCGACGACGTCGACGCCGCGGTCGACGGGTGCGACGTCGTGTACCATATCGCGGCGTTTCCAAGCGTTTCAATGGATCCGCGCCCTTATTACGAAACGAACGTTCTCGGCTCGAAACACGTGGTCGCCGCGTGTCTTAAACGCAAGGTTCGCAAGCTCGTTTACACCAGCACGCAATGCGTCGCGAACACGATCGAGTCGCAGGAAGGAATCGACGAATCGACGCCGTACGCGCCGCGTTTTCTTGGTTGGTACCAAATGACGAAGGCGATCGCCGAACAATTTGTTCGAGCGGCGAACTACGCGCCCTGGACGGACGATTACGATTTCGGCGGCGCCGATCTTTCGGAAGCGAGGTTTCGCTCGTTGGATTCGAAATTCGATTTTTCTCGAGCGAATCCCAATCCGCGTCGCGAAGATTCGCTGATGACGGTCGCCTTGCGTCCGCACTTGATTTGGGGGCCGCGCGACCAACACCTGGCGCCGCGACTTTTTGAACGGGCTCGTTCCGGCAGATTGGCCCGCGTCGGCGACGGAACGAACCGGCTGGCGACGATTTACGTCGAAAATTGCGCGACGGCGCACCGCATGGCGGCGGCGGCTCTCGTTCCCGGAAGTCCCGTTCCCGGCTCGGTTTATTACATTTCGCAAGACGAGCCGCTCAACTGTTGGGAGTGGATCGACGAGATCCTGGCGATCGCCGGCGAGCCGCCTGTGAAGAAGAGCGTTTCGTTCAAAACGGCGTGGCGCGTCGGGGCGGCGCTCGAAAAAATTTACCGATGGGCCGGCTGGAAGTCGGAACCGACGATGACGCGGTTTTTGGCGACGCAACTTGCGAAATCGTATTGGTACGACGTGTCGAAAGCGAAGCGCGAACTCGGTTTCAGCCCGGCGATCTCGACCGCCGAAGGAATGCGCCGCTGGGCCGAAGAACTGCGCGAAGCGTAAACGACCCGAAACGTCTAAAGTCGCCGAAGAAAAGATGTTGCGACGTTAAAACGTCGGAAAGAGACGCCTGGGAACGGCGCCGAGCTTGCGCGAGGCGCGGCGGCGTTCCCGGACGCGACGTTTAAGACCGGTTGTTAAACGTCGGCTGTCAAAGCGTCTGCTCGCAACGGTTTACGAACGGAGCGACGCTTTCAACTCGCGGAGTTTCGGAAGCGCTTCCGACGTCAGTTTTTCGCCGTCGCGCAGGGCTTCGCGGTACGCTTTGTCGAGTTCGTCGGCGGCCAGGCAGTCGGCGAGCGCGGCGGTCGAGTCGCGTTCTTCGAGCCGCGCGCAAGCCCGTTCGAAGAGGCATTCGGTCAGCGCGGCGAAGTTGTCGTTCGCCCAACGGTCGACGAGGAAACGGCGTTCCGCGTCGTCGCAGGAATGTCCGCAGCTTCCGCAACCGCAAGAATGGCCGCCGTTTTCGTCGTCGGAATGTCCGCAACTTCCGCAACCGCAGGAATGCCCGCCGTTTTCGTCGTCGGAATGTCCGCAGCTTCCGCAACCGCAGGAATGCCCGCCGGTTTCGCCGCGAAGCGTTCCGATAAGTTCGTCGGCGACGCGGGTTTGCAACTCGATCGCGGCGGTCAGGTCGGCGATCAGATTCTTCGTGTTTCCGGCGGCTTTGCGGATCAGCGCGCGACGTTGGCGGGCGACGGCGAGCCCTTCCAGAAGCGGCGTTTCGTCGGAGTTGGCGAAATCTTCGAACGTGTCGAGAATCTCGTCGTAAATCTTGACGGCTTCGTCGGTTCGGTCGGCGTTGTACAGGAGTTCGGCGCGTTGCGTCGACGCGTCGAAAAGGTCGACGCAGGCGTCCGGTTCGCCGCAAGCGATCACCGATTCGTAGCAACCGCAGGCTTCGGCGAGCATGGCGAGCGTTTCGTCGAGGGCGTCGGCGCCGCGCGTCGGGGCGTTCGCGACGTAAAGGGTCAGCGCGTCGGCCAAATCGCGTTTGTACTCCGTTTGACCGGCGGCGACGAGACGGCGGTAAACGTCGATAGCGCGACGGGTTAGCTCGTTCGCTTCGTCGACTTCCGGGCCTTCGGCGTCTTCTTCGCCGAGCGAAGCGCGGAGGAAATCGGCTTTCGTAACGAGCGATTTGGCAAGGTAAAAGAGCGCTTCGGCGTTGGCGGTCGGCTCGGCGTCGGCCAGCGCCTGAAACTCTTCGGACGCTTCGTCGAGAAGGTCGAAGGAATCGGCGCGGCGTCCGGCTTCGAAGAAGATCGCGGCGCGATTCAATTTGACGCCCACGAGATCGAGCCGCGCTTCGCGGTCGCCGAAATCGACGAGTTTCGCGTTCGCTTCGGCCGCCTTAACGTATTGCGCGTCGGCGTCTTCGAGCTCGCCTTCGTCGTTGAGCAAAATCGCGTAATTCAGTCGGGCCGCCGCGAGCGTTTTCAGCGTTTCGAGCGATTCGCCGTTCGCTTCGAGCCGGGTTTCAAGCCGTTCGAACGCCGCCGCGTAATCGTCCGTCGCGCCGTCGACGTCGCCTTCCTCCTGACGGCGAACGGCGCGAGTCAAAAACGCCTGAATCAGATCGTTTTCGAGTTCCCCGGCGTTCTTCGGAAGGGGCGTTTCGTCGAGCGCCGCGACGAGCTCTTCGATTCGGGCGTCCGTTTGCGCGACAAATTCTTCGTATTCGCGGAGTTGGTCGGCGCTCAGGTTGAAATTAAGATCGGCGTTCGCGTCGTCCGAATCGTCGTCGGCGTCGTCTTTTTTACCGCCGCAACCGCAACCGCAAGCCGCCATTAGCGCGGCGCAGGAGGCGGAAACGTTCCAGAAAATCGGCGACGAAAGCGCGTCGCGCAGGAGATCGACAAGGGAAGTCGTCATTATTAATACATCCGTTTCGTTCGAAAGGGCGACCGACGGCGAATCGAGCGGCGAGCCGGCCGTCGGCGACTCGCTCTTCTTAATTTACCCGAACGGCGCGACGACGCAAGGGGCGGGACGCGTTTTTCGAGTCGAAAAGTCGAAACGACGCGGCGTCGGCGTCCGAAGACGGCGTTTTTTTTCAAAATCCGGGCGAACGAGCGACTTTTCGGGAATTTGGGGAAGCGAAACCGACTCTAATTAATGCGGCGATTATTCAAAAGAGCGAAACGACGCCGATTAATGCGAAGATTACGGCGTTTGCGACGCGAAAAAATTCAAGTCGGCGCCGCGATCGACCGATAATAGGGCTATGCGTCGCCGCGATAATCGGTAAAATCGAAAGCGCGTCGGCAAATTTAGTGAAATTTTTCGTCGAAAAACGTTCGGCGCCTTGATTTTCGCGGCGCCGTCGGGTATATTGGACTTTTGCATGATTCGCGGCGTCGAGCGCGTCGCGTCCGTAAAGTTGAGGCGAAAACGTTCCCGCGCAAGCGACGTCGGGGCGGTTCGCGATATTTTTTTGTTTTTCCGTTTTATCGGAGCCTGTTTGGGGAGTTGAAAATGATTAATAATAATGTTAAACTGGGGGGGGGGGAAACGACGCGGTTTTACTCTCGTCGAACTTCTCGTCGTCATCGCGATCATCGGCATTCTTATCGGGTTGCTCTTGCCGGCCGTTCAAGCGGCCCGCGAAGCGGCGCGGCGCATGCAGTGCACGAACAACCTCAAACAATGGGGCCTGGCCGTTCACAACTACGCCGACGTCAACGGAAAACTGCCGATCGGCGCGACGATGGGCGACTCGGCCCGCTACGTCGGCATCGGGCTCCGTTGCACCTGGTATCCGCGCATGTACGCCTTCATCGAACAGGCGGCCCTCGCGCAACAATACGATTTCAGCAAAAACTTCTGGGAATACCCGAACAACCAAAACGGCAATCCGAACGCCGACCCGAAAGCCTGCCAAAGCGCGAAACCGGACATGTTCTACTGCCCGAGCGATAAACCGGGCAACGAGATCGCGTCGTCCCAAACCTACGGTCGCGCTCGCGCAAACTACGTCGGTTGCTACGGTTACCGCGGTTACTATCACGCCGACGAAGTGCCTTCGCAACACCAGCACCTTTACACCGAGTTTAAAGGCGCGATGTTCTATCTCTCGAAGTGCATCGGACTTGAAAGCGTTACCGACGGTTTGTCGAACACGCTCATGATCTCCGAACTCCTGCTTTCGGACAACACCGAAGACAAAGACAAGCGCGGCGACGTCTACAACGACGAGCGCATGGGCTCCGGGTTCTCGACGATCCTCACGCCGAACTCCACCAGCCCGGACGCGATGTACACCGGCACCTGCATCGACCCGGTGGAACCCCGCCGTCCGTGCGAAGAATTCGCGTCCTGCGAATACTACGCGGCCCGCTCGAACCACTCCGGCGGCGTCAACGCGGCGATGGGCGACGGTTCCGTCCGCTTCTTCTCCGACACGATTTCGGAAGATACCTGGCGTTATCTCTCGACCACGCGCGGCGGCGAAACCCAACTCGATTGATCGACGCTAAGCGTTTAAAAACCTTGGTTTAGCGCGCTTGACGTCGAGCCTTTTCGACGGCGCGGAACGACTCGACCGACGGCGAGCCTGAGCGGCGAACCGTCGGTTTCCATCGAATTAAGGAGAACGAAGAATGAAAAATATCCGTTGGACGGCGATCGCGTTGCTGTGCGCCTGCGTCGCGTGCGCTTGCGTCGGTTGCGGTCAAAAGGGCCCGAAAAAAGTTCAAATCAGCGGCGTGGTTACGGTCGACGGCGAACCGGTCGACAAGGGAAGCGTGCGCTTCAAGCCGGCCGACGGCGTCGGCCCGACCGACGGCGGCCGCATCATCGACGGCAAATTCGAGGCCGAAGTTACGACCGGCGAAAAGATCCTGATCGTCGACGGCTCGAAAGTCGTCGGGCAAATCGAGGCCGATCCGGTCTTGAATCCCGGCCAAATGTCCGACGAGCTTGAAATGTATCCCGGCATGCCGTTCAAGCAGGAAAAGAGAATCACGGTCGAGAAGAAGGGCCAAACCTTTGATATCGATTACGTTACGGCGGACGCCGAATGAGCGCGGAACGCTTGAGTTTCGTTGAGTGAAAGAAAATCGACGCGGTTTTTCGAAGCCGCGTCGATTTTTTTCGCGAATTTTTAGAAAATCGCGCTTTTGGCCCGCCGTTTTTCGCGCCCGTCTTGAAAAAATCGAGCGCCGTTGTACAATAAAAGGGGGACGGTCGGCGCCGAGTCGACCGCGAGCCGCAACGAAAATTAACCCTCGGAAACGCTGACGATGATTCGAGTTTTTAATACGCTGACGCGAACGAAAGAAGAATTTCAACCGACGACGCCGGGCAAGGTCGGCATGTACCTCTGCGGCCCGACCGTTTACAAGCCGAGCCACATCGGGCACATGGTCGGCCCGGTCGTTTTCGACGCGATCAAACGCTACCTGACGTACTCCGGTTTCGAAACGACCTGGGTCGTCAACATCACCGACGTCGACGACAAATTGATCGCCGAGTCGCAAAAGCGCGGGATCCCGATGAGCGCCGTCGCCGACGAAATGACCGCCGATTATAAGGCGAACCTCGCCGCGATGGGCGTCGACACGATCGACGTTTTCCCGAAAGCGACCGATTACATCGGCGAAATTATTCGCTTTACCTCCGATCTGATCGACAAGGGGTTCGCTTACGAATCCGGCGGCGACGTCTACTTTGAGGTCGAAAAATTCGCGGAATACGGGAAGTTGACGAACCGAACTCTCGCGCAAATGACCGGAGACGGCGGCGGAACCGCGTCGCTTAAACGTTCGCCGTTCGACTTCGCGCTTTGGAAATCGGCGAAACCGGACGAACCGTCCTGGGATTCGCCTTGGGGCAAGGGCCGTCCCGGCTGGCATATCGAGTGCAGCGCGATGAGTTGCGCGATCCTCGGCGAAACGTTCGACGTGCACGGCGGCGGGCTGGATCTGCAGTTCCCGCACCACGAAAACGAGATCGCGCAAAGCGAAGCCCGCAACGGCAAGCCGATGGCTAAGTACTGGATGCACAACGGGTTAATGCAGGCCTCGAACGAAGTCGGCAAAGTCGGCGGACGCAAAACTCGCGAAACGAACGGGCCCGAAAACGGCGCGAAAGAAGGCGACCTTGCGTCGCAGGAAGCCGGAAAGATCAGCAAATCGAAGGGCGCGTCGGCGTTCCGCGACCTGTTGGCGCGATTCCAACCGGAAAATATCCGCTTTTTCCTCTTGTCGAGCCATTATCGCCGTCCGATCGATTACAGCGAAGAGCGGTTGCGCGAAGTCGGCAAGGGGCTGGAAAGTTTTTATCGTTATTTCAAGCGTTTTGAAGCGGTTAGCGGCGAGTCGTTTTACTCGTTGGACGCGCCGAAAAACCGGGTCGAAGGGGACGCGTTCGAGAAATCGGCGGCTCTCGACGGCGAGTTTGGCGACCAGATCCGCGCGTTCCGCGCCAAGTTCCTCGACGCGATGGACGACGATTTCAACACCGCCGGCGGTCTCGGCGTCTTTTTCGACTATCTGCGGGCGTTGAACAAGTTCGTCGAGAGCGAAAAACTCGAAACGGTCGATCCGAACGACGCCGCGACTCAATCCGCTCGAGCGACGTTAAAGGCCGCGACGCAAGTCTTTAAGGAATTGGCCGCGACGCTCGGGCTCTTCCGCGCTCCGGTCGAAGAGGCTTCGGCGCAAGACGATTCGCTCGTCGAACCGCTGATGACGCTTCTGATCGACCTGCGCCGCGCCGCGAAGAAAAACAAGGATTTCGCGACCGCCGACGAAATTCGCAACCGCCTGAAGGAACTCGGCGTCGCGCTTGAAGACCGCCCGGGCGGCGTTTGCGTCTGGACGCGCGAACGGACTTGAGTTTGAAACGGAAGTCGCGTCGTTTCGTCGTTTAACGACGGCGGAACGACGCTTTGACCCGGAGGAAGATCGGCTTTGAGTTGGCAAGGAATTTTCGGTTGCGACGAAATCGCGCTCCAATTTGCGCGAGCGAATCGACGCAAGCGGCTCGGCGGGAGTTTCCTTTTCGTCGGCCCGAACGGCGTCGGGAAGCGGACGTTCGCGTTCGCGTTGGCGAAGACCCTTCTTTGCCGCCGCCATTTCCCAAAACGGGGCGACTCCGCGTTGCTCGACGGTTGGACGGACGCGTCGCAAACCGCCGATTCGCAAGAGTTTGACCGCGAGGCCGAACTTCTCCGCTTCCAACCCTGCGGCGAGTGCGAAAGTTGTCGCCAATTCGAGTTGCGGCGCGACGTCGACGAGGCGTTTATCCCGACGCACCCGGATTTTCATTACGTTTGCAAACCGCCGGAGCGTTCGCTGTTGCCGTTGGAGCTCCTTGTCGGCGACAAAGACAACCGAATGCGCGCCGGGCTTTGTTTCGAGCTGAACCAAACGGCGTACATGGGCGGGCGCAAGATCGCGGTGATCGACGACGCCGATTTTTTCAATCAGGAGGGCGCGAACGCGCTGCTGAAAACGTTGGAGGAGCCGCCGGCCAACTCGTTGATTTTCTTGATCGGAACGAGCGCGACGAAACAGCTCCCGACGATTAGGTCGCGGTGCCAAACCTTTAGATTTCAACCGCTTGCGAACGACGCGATCGCGCGGATTCTGCTCGATCGGGGCCGCGTTGAAACGCCGGAGGAAGCCGATTCGATCGCGCGGCGTTCGCGGGGATCGCTCGTCGAAGCGGAAAAAGCGCTCGACAAGCCGTTCGCCGCGTTTCAACAGGAGCTTCTGCGCGAGTTGGCGAAGGAGCGGCTCGCGGCGGTCGATTTCGCCGCTCGGACGAACGAATTTATCGAAGAAGCCGGGAAAGAGGCGCCGCCGCGCCGCCGACGTTTGCAGGCGACGCTTGCGACCGCGCTCGAATTTTATCGCGGGTTGATCGCCGCTCTCGACGCGACGGAACGAGGCGCCCGGCCTGTTCGCGACGCGTCGATCGTCGGGCCGTATCTCCGCGCCGCGCTTGAACTTGGACGTTGGAACGTCGAGTCGGCGATTCGTTGCGCCGAACGAACGCTCGACGCGTTGGAGCAGATCGACCGCAACGCGAATCTGCCTTACGTCGTCGAGGCCTGGTTGACCGAACTCGCCTCCGAAACGCGCCGACACGGTCGGTAAACGTTGCGGTTCTTGGATTTGCGACGTCGCTCTTAAAAAGCGTCGCGACGAAG
Organism: uncultured Planctomycetaceae bacterium; assembly: GCA_964539525.1. Taxonomy (GTDB): domain Bacteria; phylum Planctomycetota; class Planctomycetia; order Pirellulales; family Thermoguttaceae; genus RUG369. The sequence goes on from CAZIJJ010000012.1 coordinate 48,790, forward strand.
TCGAGCGTCTCTTGCGGCGCTCGGCGTCGGGTTCGGCGTTCGCGGAGGATTCGCTCCGGCGCCGACGCTCGACGGAACGAAAACGGAGCGCGAAACAAGCGTTTCGAGACGGCGAACGACGCCGACGATTCCGCCGCGCGTCCGTTTTTCCGCCGTTTTTTTCCGCAAAATCGCGTTCGACGCTTGGAATTTCGGCTTCTTTCCTTTATAATTGACGAAAGTTTTCGGCCGTCGAGCGGCGCGGTTGCGTTTGGCGTCGCGGTCGATTTTTCACTCAAACAAAGGAAAGTGTTGATGAAACGAACAAACGGTTTCTTACGAAGCGTTGTTAAGTCGTTAAACGGCGCGGTTTACGGCGTCGCCGCGACGGCGCTGTTCGTCGCTTCGAACGCGGCGTTCGGTTGGGATTCGAAAGATTTTGTCGTCGAAAAAGACGGCGTTTACTCGATTTGTTTAAAGAACGCGGCGGGCGACGTCGCGCTTCGTTCGCCGGCCGAAGGGCTTTGGTCCGTCGCGACCGCTTGGGAAAACGGCGCTCCCGCAGGTTGGAAACACATTCAAGCCAAAGAGTTGCGAACGTTCGGCGAGGCGACGATCCTGACCGGCGAACTCGAACTCGACGGCGGCAAACTCGCCGTCCGCGACGTTTACACGTTGGAAAACGGACTCCTAAAGTGCGTTCGCCGCTTCGATTACGTCGGCGAGAAGGATTGGAACGACGCGACGTTGTCGGTGCGTTTCGAAGCGCTCGGCTCTCGGCTCCCGGCCTTCCTCCCCGGGATCGTTTATTACGGGAACCCGTCCGGCGCGAAAAACACCCCGGACGGCGTCGCGCGGTACTTCGCAACCCCCGGCGAATTCGCGATTTTTGAAGAGCATCGCTTCCCGGAACCGTTCGTTTGCCTTGAAAACGCTCCGGCGAAAACCGGCGTCGCGCTTTACACCCGGCCGACCCCGGCGCTTCGAGGCTCCGTGCAAGATCAATGGTGGTCGGCGGGCGTCCGCGCGACGGCGGAAAACGTGTCGGAACTCGTTTTGTACAGCGGGTTTATCGGTTATAACGGGCAAAACTCCGTCGCGAAAGCGCTCCAAAGCCGCCCGATGGAATACCCGAAGGCGACCCTGCGCGTCATCCCGGAAACGACGATCGAAAAGACGTTTTATCTCGACGTTTGGGCGATCGAACGCGAAGGAACGGCGTTCCAAAAGCCGGTCGAAAAGGCGATCGAACTCTTCCAACCCTTTTATTGCGAAGACCTTCCGACGACCGAATCCATTTTGAAGAGCAAGTTCGAATTTGCGAAGTCGCGCTGGTTTGAAGGCGAAGTCGACGGCAAAAAATTCGCCGGTTTCAACATGTATCCGGAGTTTATGAATCCGCGCATCGTAACCGGTTGGTGCGGGCAAGCCGACTCCTTAGGCTTTGCGTTGCAAGAACTTGAAGACGTTTTGGTCGCGCTTTATCCGGAGGAAGAACGCGAGGCGAACCGCGCTTGGATTCGCGACGTCGCGCAGCGTTCGCTCGACTTTTTGGCGACGTCGCCCGTCGACGAAAACGGTTTTTCCGTCGAGTTCGAGCCGTCGAACGCGACCTGGCGCGACGCGAGCGACCCGGTTTCGATGGGGCAATGCATGTACAACTTTGCGAAGGCGATCGAGTCGGCGCGTAAAAACAAAATTTACGACGCGTCGCGATGGGAAGCCTTCCTGAAAGCCGCCGCTCGTTCCGCTGCCGACCGCGTTCTGAAGGACGATTGGAAACCGCGTTCGACCGCCGAAGGTTTTTATATCGCGCCGTTGATTTTGTCGTATAAACTCTTTGGCGACGACGTTTACAAACAGGCCGCCGAAAAAGCCGCCGCGACGTTCGCCGACCGCCACCTCTCGATGCGCGAGCCGTATTGGGGCGGAACGCTCGACGCGAAGTGCGAGGACAAAGAGGGTGCTTGGGCCGCGTTCCAAGGCTTTTTGACGATGTACGACGTTCTCGGCGACGAAAAATATCTCGTTTGGGCCGAACACGCCGCCGACGTATGCGTCAGTTATTTAATGGTTTGGGACGTCCCGCTTCCGCCCGGTCGAATGAGCGACTTCCAATTTAAAACGCGCGGTTGGACGGTCGTGTCGGCGCAAAATCAGCACGTCGACGTGTACGGCGTCCTCTTCGCTCCGGAGATTAAACGAATCGGAACCCTTTTAAATAAAAAGAGTTACGAACGCGTCGCCGAAACGATGTTTCGCAGTTGCGGCCAGCTGATCGACCCGTTCGGCAGTCAGGGCGAGCAGATCCAGCACACCAACTTTGCGCAACGCGGCGACATGTCGGACGTCCTGAAATTGCGCGGCGGTTATTCCGAAAGTTGGACCGTTTTTTGGATTACGACGCACTTTCTCAACGCCGCGGCCCGTTTCGAACAAGCGAAAACGAGCGAGCAACGGCCTTGAGAACGCTTGATTGAAGCGCGCAACCGTTGCGAATAAAGAGGTTGCGTTTTATAGCTCCGGGCGGAGTCGACGCGTCGCCGCGTTCCGTCCGGAGCTTCAAAACTGAGAAAACGAAGGAAAACGGTCGAGGGCGCGCTTGGCGAACGACGCTTTTGAACGTTGTCTAAAGCGTTGAAAATAAAGACGTTCTGTTTGCGCGCCGACGGAACGGGTTCGCTCGACGTTCCGTTTTAACGGCGAGACGTCGTCCGCTCTTAAAACGCTAAATATCGACGCCGCGCCGACTTGCGAAGATTGCTTGCCCCGATCGGCGTTTAAGCGTCGGAACGTCGAGCGCGACGGGGGCGTTTGAGGCGGCGAATTTCGGCTTTCGTCTCGTCGTCGACGCGGCGCGATTCGCTTATTTTTTGCAACGCTTTGTTGAACGTAAAGTCGTCGAAGTCGTTGTTTCGCAAGAAGTTAAACGTTGCGTCGGGGAAACGGACGAACGCTTCCGCGACGAGCCAAGCGAGCGACATGTCGACGTAATATTCGCCGAGACGCCGCGCGGCGATCCGGTTCGCCCGGTCCAAAACGGCGCCGACGTAAGTCTTTTCGAGAAAATGGGTTAACGTTCCAACGGCGGCAAAGCGGACTTCGTAAGGCCGCTCCGACGCGGCGCAGGACTCGAGCAGAGCCCAAAATTCGTCGCGACGGGATTTAGGTATTTTTAGCGAAGCGGAAAAAACGTCGCAAACGGCCCAGGAATCGATTAAGGGAACGAACGCGGCGATTGCGTCGAGCCGCGCGTCAAAATCGATTTCGGTTTCGGCGACGACGAGACCGACGGCGATTCGCTCTTCGTAACTCTCTAAACGACAAGAGTTGCGTTTGTTTGACGCGCCGGTCGCGGCGTCGAAAAGAACGGCGTTCAGAAAATCCGCGCCGCAACTTCGAGCGATTTCCCGCGCCAAAGTCCGAATCGCCGGAACGCGAACGCCGAGAACGCGATCGGCGTCGGGCAAAAATTTGCCGACAAACGTTCGATATTGAGGTTCCGCGAGTTCGAGCAAGCGGCGGCGGAGTTCGGCGGTCGGGCGTTCGCGGTCGAAACGAAACGGCTCCGCGGCGTCGGAGCGCGATGCAACGTAAGATTTCATAACGGTTTAAGCGATCGAAAGGAACGGAAGGCGCCAAGGCCGCGACTTGCGAACGGCCGCGACCCGGCGTTTATTGGCCGATTGTTCTTAAAGCCTTGAAACGCAAGACGTTAACGGCGCAAAATTCGTTCGAGTTCGCCTTGTCGAGCGACCGGGGGGGCGGACGAATCGACGCGCGAACGGCAAAGGACGATCGCGCCGCGGCAAACGTCGGGAGCCGCGAATTCGAGCGTTGTTCGGCGACCGTCCGAAAAACCGATTTTCAGCCAGCGAAAACTTGCCGGCGATTTTTCGGAAACGGGCGCGTCGTCGTAACTTGTTGCGACGTCGTTGGTTGCGTCGTCGGCAGCGGGGAGCAAAACGTAAAGATCGCCGACCGGAAGCGAAAGCGTTTCGGGGCCGCGACGCCGCCAGGCGCCGGAAAAATCGCGGTCGAGCCAACCGACGCGACGATAAACGAACGAAAATTTCGGCGTTTGCGCGTCGAGCTGCGCCGTCGTTTTGTCGACGACGAGCCGGTCTTTCGGCAAAAAGTCGACCCGAGTTTTCGCTAAACGCCGAAGTTCTTGCGTTTCAACGCTTTCCGTTTGAAAAACGTCGGCCGATTCAAGGCGCGGAACGGTCAGCATGCGAAGCGCCGGCGCCAAACGCCGCGCGAAATAAAAATCGGCGTCGGCAAGCGTCGACGTCGCCGAACGCAACAAACGAAAACGAACGAGCGGATCGAGCGCGTCGGTCGTTTGCAGGCGCGACAAAAAATCGCTCCAAGCGGCGTACCAGCGGGCGGCGTCTTCGGAACGCAACGATTCGGGAATCGAACGCGCTTCGTTGGCAAGTTCTTGTAAAAAAAGATGTTGCGTCGAAACGTCCGACAAAGTTTCGGGAGCGGTCGCGGGAATTTCGACGACGCCGAGCGTTCCCTGCGCGTCGGAAACGAACGCGTTGCGACCGGGACGCGGCGGGCGCTTCAGGTAGTAAATCTTGTCGGGCGCCGCCGCGAAAGTCCAATATTTCGTCGCAAGTTCCTCTTCCAACGCGAGAAGGATTTTGCGCTGAACGGCGACCCGATTGCGCGCCGAAAAACGCCATTCGTCGGCGCGTTGCGCGAATACTTTAAATTCGCGCGGAAATCCTTGTTTATCAACGTTTTGCGAAATAAAATCGAGCGCGGTTTCGGCGATTTCCGGCGCGACGTAAAAACGTTCGAGCGCCTCGCCGTTTTCTTCGACGAACCCGTTCCAAACTTCGAGCGTTCGCAACGCGTCGAACGACGCCGCGGCGCGCTCCAACTCCTCGCGAAACGCCGCGACCGTCGAGGACGCGCCTACGTCTTTTAAACGTTCGGAAGTCTCGTTAAAATCGGGGTTTAGAGTCGACGCGTCGCCGTTTTGCGACAGAAAAGACGCGAAGAATCGTCGCGTTTCGTCGGCGTTTAGCGACGCGGCGTCAAGTTGCGCGAGCGTCTCGAAAAAATCGGCGTTCTCGACGAGCAGTCGCTGAAACTCTTCGAGACGGGCGCCAAGCGACGCGGCGCGTTCGGCGCTTTCGTCCGAAAGCGTTTTCGTTTCAAGACTTCGGACGTTTTCGAGAAGTTCGCGAACGAGCGGCGTCAATTCGTCGAGTCGGTCGGAGCCGAGTTTTTGCGCCTCGCGAAATTGAAATTCCAAGCGGTCGAGTTCGCGCGGAACGTCGGGCGACTCCGCGACGGGGGGGGCGGGAAGCCGCGACGTTTCAAGGGCGCGTCGCGGAATCTCGGCGCGGGGGGCGTCGGCGAAGGAAAGCGCGTTAAAAACGTCGGCGTTCAAGGGCGCGGCGACTCCGACAAGCGAGAGCGCCGTCGTCGCGATCCGCCGCGCGGCGACTCGTTGGTTTAAAACGCAACTGATTGATTTTAATGACGTTAAGCGCATTGGAGGCGTGCCGTGAACTTTCGTTTATTCGTCGGAGCGCAAGGGATCGGCGCCCGTTTCGCAAACGTCGCGGCGATCGAGCGACGCGTCGGCCGGGTCGAGCGCGAAACCTTCGGAGACAAACGCAAGGCGCGACGTAATTCGTTCCGGCGGCAACGAATACCAACGAGCGACGACCGCGACGTAAATTTCGAGCTGGCGGCGATAAGCGGCGAGCGTTTCCGGCGTCGGAAGGTTTCGCGTTCCTTCGGCTCTCGACGCAAACGGTTGCGACGAAAGACGATCCGATTTGAAGTCGATTACGTCGGCGCCGACGACGCGCCCGCCGTCGCGCAATAAAACGAGGCGGTCGATCGCGCCGCGCCAAAGTCGACCGTCCGGCGCCAGGAAAGAGAAGGGCCGCTCTTGGAAAATTTCCCAAGTCGGCGCCGCGATTTCAGGGCGAAGCGAAACGGCCGACGACGCGGCGGACGGAGCGTAAGTCTTGTAACTCGAAAGACTTAGCAGTTCCTTAACGAAGGGCGTTTCGCACATTTCGTCGAATCGGTCGAGCGCTCGGCGGACGTCGGCGGCGTCGAGCGAAAGCGCTTGAAGCCGTTCGCGCAGAAGCGGGCGACTTGGAACGCCGTCGACGTCGAGCCAACGAACCGTCTCGAAACACGCGTGCAGGGCTTTGCCGGCGGCGAACGAACCGGCGCGGCTCCAACGCCGGGCCGCGCGGCCGCCGGTCGGCGTTTCGCGTTGGAAAAGAAGACGGCGCTCCGGGAAAGGGACGCTCGACGTCGCGCCTGTAAGTCGCGTCGAAACGTAAGTTGCGTCGACGAGCGGTTCGAAACGGCGTCGCTGTTCCGGGCGTCGCGGCTCTTTCCGGGGCGCGTCGGCGCTCGCCCAATTCTTAACTCCCGATTCAAAAAGGATTTGCGCTCGGCGGTAAAAGGGCGAATCAGGCGAAAATTCGACCGCGTTTGGGGCGAGACCGGCGCGGAGTATCGACGCGAAAGTCGGCGCCGGCTTCGCGTTCGATTTTCTCGGCGACGCAATCGCGATCAACGAGCGAACCGGGCGGGTAACCGCGACGTAAAGCAGGCAAAGCGCCTCCTCGAACCGTTCCGTCAGCGCGTCGTCAAAAAGTTGCCGAAACTCTTGCGGCAAAAGACTTTGCACGTCTTGCGGAACGCTTCGGAGCGTCGTTTCGATCGGCGCCGTCGGCGTTTTGCGTCCGACGACGAACGACGAGCGGACGCGGTCGAGCGGCGCGTCGAGTTCCGGAAGAACGACGATATCAAATTCGAGTCCTTTCGACTTGTGCAGGCTCATCACGCGGAGCGTCGAGTCGGACGGCGACTCGACTTTCGTTTCGCGCGTCGCTTTAATGAAGCGGTCGATTCGGAGGTCGCTTTCGTTTTCCTGATACCTAAACGCCGATTCGACAAGCTTTTCGAGCCGTTCGCGATCCCGGGGGCCGCAGATCGGAAAGAGAAGATCGGCGAGTTCGGCGACAAAACGTCCCAAGCCGCGCGTCTCGATTTGCCGTCGAATTTGCAACGAAACGCGGCGACCCGTCGCCGTTTCGGCGTAATTCCGCGTCGTTACGTCGAAATGTCGGGACAAGGGCTCGACGGTCGCAAGGGAATATTTCGCGACGAGATCGCCCGGGTGAGACGCCAACGTAAGCGCCGAAAGAACGGCGTTTACCGAAGGCGCGTCGGTCAACGGCGCGCCGCCTTCTTCGCTGGCGTCGATTCCCTGTTTTTTCAGCGCGGCGATAAATTTGACGATCAGCTTGTTCGTGCGCGTCAAAACGCCGATCGTCGCGTTCGGAAATTGGCGGCGCAAACGGACGACTCGAGCGACCGCGTAGGCGAGCGTCGCCTGTTTTTGCGTGACGGTTCCGAAACGGCGCTCCGACGTAAAACCGTCGAAATCGTCGTCCGTTTCGCCTTCGAACGCGTCGAGAAGATCGGCCGCCGTCGAGTTTTCCGTTTCGTCGACGTTCGCAAGTCCTTGAACTTCAAACGATTCGGAAGCGAGCGGGCTCGTTTCGGTCGCGTCGATCGGGGGCGCGTTAAAGTCGGGCGGGAGGCCGGAATCGTCGACGAGCGGGGCGACTTCGAGGGCGCAGTAACCGAGTTTCGACGCGTTCGACGGCGCCGTCTGGTGTTCGGAAAATCGGCGGCTCCAGTTTTCGACCGCTTTCAGGATCGCGCGCTTTTTGCGGACTTGCGGCGAATTCGGCGAATCGTTCGCATCGTATTGAAACAGCGGGTTTTGCGTCAGCGGCAGGAAAAGGCGGTTGACCGTTTCGATCACCGTCGGGCAACTGCGCCAGTTCAGCGTCAGCTCCGCGGTTTCGACGCCGGGGATCGCCGATTCGATTTCGTTGAAGATTTCGGCGACTCCGCCGCGCCAACCGTAAATCGCCTGTTTTACGTCGCCGACGCAAAAGAACGAACCGCGTTCGGCCGATTGCGAACGCGCGGAAGTCTCGCTGATTTCAGAAGTTGCGTCGAGCGGAACGTCGTCGGACGCGTCGAAAAGGGGCGTCGGTTTCGGCGAGGATGCGGCGTCGAGAGCGCGGCGCTTCGCGGCCTCGTCGCGCTCGACGATAGCTTCGGCGAAGGGTTTAAGGATCGTCCATTGCCCGAACGACGCGTCTTGAAATTCGTCGAGCAGGAGGTGCGACGTCTTGGCGTCGAGGCGGTAAACGATTTGGCGAAAACGGTTTTCCCATTGAAGACGCGCTAAAATTCGCGTTAGATCGTCGAAACGGAACGCGTTTTCCTCCAACTTCGACCGCTGAAAAAAGTTGGAAATCGAATTCAGCGCGATCCAAGTCGCCCGGGTCTGCGACGCGACGTCGGCGAGAACTTTCGCTTTCGCAAAAGCGGCGAGACGCTCGATCGGGGCGGCGAGCGCGTCGTCAAACTCGATTCCGTAATAAACGCGCTCTCCGCTAAGCGTCGATTTGGCAAGGGTTTGCGATAAAAAGTCGCCCCAGCTTTGAGTTTTGGCGCACCCGACGAGCTTGGTTCGCGCTTTCGCGTAATTCGAGTTCGGCTTGCCGGTTTTCGTCGTCGGGATCGGGGCCGCTTCGAGCGCGTCGACGGCGGCGGCGAGTTCGTCGGGCGAGGCGGCGAGCCAAGGCGCTTTCAGACGCGTCCAAGCGCTCGAAGTCGTTTGATAATAAACGTCTAGCGTTTCCCTAACGATTTCGGAAAGCTGACTTTCGACGGAGCGTCGCAGGTCGCCTTTGAAGAGAAGGCGCGTCAATTGGACGGCGTTTCGCGTTTGCGAGTGCGCGAACGACGCTTGAATCGCCTGACGCAGAAGGCGGGCGTCGTCGACGTCCTCGACGATTCGCCAACCGGGGGGAAGGCCGATCTCGAACGCGAAACCGCCGGCGATCTGCATAAAAAACGAGTCGAGCGTGCAGATTCGCAACCGGTGCAACGAACGGACGACGTCGACGGCGAGCGAACGCAAACGCTCTTGCGACAACGCGTTAGGGTCGCCGTCGTAAAGTTGCGCCGAAAGAGCCGCCGCGTTTTCCGGCGTCAGCGCCGCGGCGCCGAGCCGAGCGAGAATGCGGTCTTGAATTTCGCCCGCCGCTTTGCGAGTGAACGTCGTCGCAAGGATTGAATCGACCGGCGCGCCTTCGAGCAAAAGCCGCAAATAACGCGCGCTCAGTTGATACGTCTTACCCGAACCGGCGGACGCTCGAATAACGAGACGGGAAAACGGCGACGAAACGGACATGGGCGGATCCCGGAAGTTGAGGAGCGGACGGATGTTGCGATTGAACGACGGCGAGCGAACTCGACGCTTCTCGAAAACGTCGGAGCGTTACTTGGCGGCGGGCGTCGGTTCCCGCGGCGCGGCGTCGGCCGACGCGATCGGCTCCGACTCGACGCTCGTCCCGAACGCCTGCGACGCGGCTTCGCGGATTTCAAGCGCCGAATCGTCGGCGCGGAAGAGGTAAAGAACCGAAAGACCGAGTTTATCGGCCAACGCGAGCCCGTCTTTTTCGCCCAGGACGAAGAGCGCCGTCGCGAACGCGTCCGCTTCGGCGCAGGTTTCCGCGACGACCGAAACGGAGCCGAGGCGCTCGCCGGTCTCGTTCGAACCCGCTTCGACGATTTCCGTCGGCTTGCCCGAACGCGGATCGATCAAGTGCGAGAAACGTAAGTCGCCGACATGCAAGTAGTTGCGATAATCGCCGCTCGTCGCCAACGACGCGCTCGGACGGGCCGCGGAGTCGAAGGAAATTTTGCGGCAAAGGCGCGGAATTTGCGGTTCGGCGGCGACGACTTCCGGGGCTTCGATCCCGACGAGCCAAGGCTTGCGTTCCAAGGCGTTCGTTTCGAAATTGAAGATCGTTTTTTGCCCGCCGCAACGCGTTTCGCCGCCGACTTCGACGAGATAATCGGAGAGCCCCCGCGCTTCGAGCGCCTGCGCGACGCGGTCGACGGCGAAACCTTTCGCGACGCCGGAGAGGTCGAGCGTCAGTTCCGGAACCGATTTGCGCAACGCCGGCTCCGGTCCCAAACGAACTTCGAGCTTTTCGTAACCGACGCGTTCGCGGAGTTTAGCGATCTGCTCGTCCGTCGGGAACGAAACGAGCGGCGACTTGTTCGGGCCGAAGCGGTAAAGCTCGACGAGCGGAGCGACGGTCGGGTCGAACGCGCCGCCGGTTTTCGCCGCGACGTCGAGCGCGATCGAAACGATCTGAGCGGTCGTCGCGGAGACGGGGATCCATTCGGTCGACTGCGAACGGTTGAAGCGCGACGCGTCGGAATCCGGCTTGAACGTCGACGCGGCGAGATCGACGGCGTCGAGTTCGCGTTGAACGAAACGTTGCAGAAGCTCTTCGCAAGACTTCGCGATCTCGGCGTTCGGATCGGTTGCAAGATCTTTTTTCGCAAGCGTTTGCGCGTCGGCGCAGATCTGCGCGTTCCAGACGGTGCCCATCGTTTGGCCGGCGATGTGGAACGGCTGCGACTTCGGCGGCTCTTCGCTTTTGAAGAGGTAAGGCTTCAACATAAAGGCCGCCAACGCGGCGATTAGTCCGAAACGAACGAGCGCGGCGACCAGGGAGCCGGTCGGTTTGGCGGCGGGTTCGGCGGCGATTTTTTTCGAAGTTTTGGAGGCGTCGGCCATTTTGCGTTCTCAATATTATAATAACGACAAACGCCGAAAGCGCTCGTCGCGGGAAATCGAAGGGAAGGGGAATAAGAAACGCGCTAAAGCGTTTCAAACGATCAACATCGCGTCGCCGTAACTGTAAAAACGATAGTCTTCGGCGATCGCTTCTTCGTAAGCGCGTTTCAACAGCTCGTCGCCTCCGAAGGTTCGGACGAGAATAACGAGCGTCGATTTCGGCAGGTGGAAGTTCGTCAGCATCGCGTCGACGACTTTGAAGCGGTACGGCGGTCGGATGAAGAGATCCGTCGGGCCGGCGAAGGGCGCGAGTTTGCCGGGATTGAGACCGGTCGAATCGATCGAGCCGTCCGGAAGCGCGTTCGCCGCCGATTCAAGCGTTCGCACCGACGTCGTGCCGATCGCGAAAACCCTGCCGCCGCGCGCCTTGCGTTCTTCGATTTCGCGGACGGTCGCTTCCGTGAGAACCGCGTTTTCCGAGTGCATTTTGTGGTCGGCCAAGCGGTCGACCGTAATCGGTTTGAACGTTCCGGCGCCGACGTAAAGGGTCGTCGGGCAAACGGCGACGCCGATCGAGCGGATTTCGTCGAGCAGTTCCCGAGTGAAGTGGAGTCCGGCGGTCGGCGCGGCGACGGCTCCCGGTTTCGACGCGTACACCGTTTGATAATTGTCGCGGTCGGCGGGCGTCATGCGGCCTCCGCGGATGTACGGCGGGATCGGGACCCAACCGACTTTGTTGAGAAAATCGATCGAATCTTCGCCTTCTTCCGTCAACGGTTTGACGATCATCGTTTTCGCGTCGGTGCGGCCGACGACTTCCAAATAACGCGCGCTTCCGCCGCCGTCCGGGTTTTCCAGCTCGATCTTTTCGCCCTGGCGCAGCTTGCCGCGCGTTTTCGACATGATTTCCCAAAGCCCGCGCGGGTCGAACTGCAAAAAGAGCCCTTCCCAGCGTCCGCCCGTCTCGGAGCGTCGCCCTATCAAACGCGCCGGCAGGACTTTAGCGTCGTTCAAGACGAGAACGTCGTCGGGACGCAAGTACTCCGGCAAGTTGCGAACGCGGAGGTGTCGGAACGTTCCGGCCGCGCGGTCGACGACCATCATGCGGGCGGAAGCGCGGTCGGGGTGGGGCGCTTGCGCGATCAAACGCTCCGGAAGTTCGTAATCGTAGGCGTCGAGTTCGGAAAACGCGGGGGACGACATGGCGATTTTCTTGCTAAACGGGGTGAAACGGGAGGTTGCGAACGGCGACGAACGAAACGGAGCGAAAAACGCTCGGCGAAACGTCGCGGCGGCGGAAGCGCCGTCTTTAGTATTATAACGGATCCGCGGCAAAATAAAAGTGGCGCGACTTTTCTTTCCGCTTTAATTTTGAGGAAAACGCCGAAAAAGCGGAGCGCGACGGCGGAAGCGGGGCGGTTTGCAAAGGTTTGAGAAACGACGGGTTGGAGCGAGTTTGCGGAGGTTGCGGCAAAGGCGGCGAGTTTAACGGTTGGATCGGCGGCAAGGGCGCGTTTTTTGAGGCGGTTTCGCGTTTTCGGGCTTGAACGTCGGCGGCGTTTCCGTTTAAATAACGGGAGTCGAAAGGAGCGAAATTTAATGAAAGGCGAAGCGATAATCAAAGCGGCGGGGACGACCGGAGAAAGCGGGGAAAGCGGAGAAAAAGAGGGCGGCGGTTCGGCGGCGAAAAAGACGCGCGTCGCGTTGTTGATAACGGAGCTTTCGCGCGGCGGAGCGGAAAAGGCGTTGCTGCAACTCGCGTCGACGCTCGACTTAACTCGTTTTGAGCCGGTCGTTTTTTCGTTGAGCGGGCGGGCGCGCGACTTGGAAAACTCGCTTGTTCCGCTCTTTCGCGCCGCCGGGGTGGAGACGGTCGAGCTCGGTTTGACGAATTTTTGGGACGCGCCGTCGGTTTTTCGGCGGTTGACGCGGGAGTTAAAGCGGCGGCAAGTCGACGTTTTGCAAACGTTTATGTTTCACGCGAATCTTTTTGGGCGTTTCGCCGGGCGCGCGGCGGGGGTTCCGGTCGTTTGTTCCGGGATTCGGGTCGCCGAACGGGACGCGCCGCGGCGGCTCGCGATCGACCGTTGGACGCGAAGTCTTGTCGACGTTTGGGTTTGCGTCGGAGAGGCGACCGCCGCGTTCTCGCGTTCCGTCGGGCGGCTTCCGGCGGAGCGCGTCGTTTCGATTCCGAACGGCGTCCGCGTTCCGACGGCGAACGAATTAAACGCAAACCCCGATTTTACTTGGGTTCCGGCGCCGTTCGGCAAGCGCGAACGGATCGTTTGCGTCGGGCGGCTCGCTCCGCAAAAGGGGTTCGACCGATTTCTTGAAAACGCCGCGACTTGGGCGCTCGACGTCGCGAACGACTGGGAAATTTGGATTGTCGGCGACGGCCCGGAGCGGGACGCGCTGCGGCGGATCGTCGAGAGAGCGGGACTCGCAAACGTCGTATTTTTCGCGGGTTGGCGACCGGACGTTTCGCAAATTTTGGCGAGCGCCGGGCTTTTCGCGCTTCCGTCGCGCTGGGAGGGGATGCCGAACGCGCTTTTGGAGGCGGCGGCGCTCGGCAAGGCGGCGATCTGCGCGTCCGTCGAGGGCGTCGCCGAAATCCTGGGGCCCGACGCGGAGCCGCAAAGTTGCGCGTTCGACGACGGCAAGTCCTGGCGGGAAAAGACGTTGGCGTTGCTTCGAGACAAAACGATTCGCGACGAACTCGGACGCCGCAACCGCCGCCGCGTCGCGGAGACGTTCGGCGTCGAGAGCGCGACGCGGCGTTACGAAGCGCTTTGGACGCGGCTTCTCGACGCGAAATCGGCGGCGAAAAAGACGAAAACGAAAAAACGCTAAGTCGTTTAACGACGCGGTTTGCGACGTCGTCGGAAACGTCGGCGAGCGGTTAATCGGCGTCGGGCGTTTTCGGTTCCCATTCGTTGTATTCCCCTGGAAATTCGGAGTTTAGCGACGCCCAAAACGGGTGTTGGCGGTCGGCGCGAGTTCGGGCGTCTTCCAATATGACGAGCGAGCTGCCCGGGACGCGACCGTTTTGCGGCGTCAGTTTTTTCCCGTTGAAAACGACCTCCATCCGCCGCCCGAAGTCGAGTTGCTCCGGGGAGAGGAAAACGACGCCGCGGTCGGCTCGAGTTACGATGCGCAACTTGTTGCCCTCAATGCGCAAAGTCTCCGTTTTCGCGGACTTATAATCGTTGCCCAACTTCGGCGGGAAGAGCGGGTCGATCATCGTTTTGCTGGGAAAATCGAAAAGTTCGACGTTCCAGAAGAAGTTGTCCCAGGGACGAACCGAGTAAACGACGCGTTCCTCCGGAAGGAAAAAGCGCCGCGTTCGCGTCCGCATCCACTCGAAAAGCCGCGTCGTTTCTTCGGAAAACGGCTCGATTCCCCGGCCTTTGTACTGCACGTAAGTCATGTCGAACGGGCGGGATAAGTCCATTCCCCAGTCGAGCGTTTCCCGACTGGCCGCGAGTTTGCCGCCGTCGAGTTCGCCGCCGACCGCGTAAAGCGGAACGAACGCGCCGTTGCGTTTGAGTTTTTCGGTCAAAAAGGTCGCGGAGCCGCAGATCGGCGCGACGCCGGCCCACAGATCGGGGTGAGCGAGCGCGAGATCCCAAGCCGCGTCGCCTCCCGCAAGGAAACCGGACAAATAGATCCGATCCGTGTCGATCGAAAAGCGGCGCAACGCGTCGCGCATCGTGTAAAGCACGGCGGCGCAAGAGGTTGCGGAAAAATCGTAGGCGAGGCCCGGCTCCGTCCAGCGCGGCGCGACGACGACGTAGCCGAAGCGGGTCGCCTGGCCGTAGCGTTCGCGAACCTTTTGGCCTTTGGCGTTCGTTTTTTCGACCCAGGGGCCGCACCACCAGTTCAGCTGTTGCTCGGGGGACGAGCGTTCGCCGTGAAGCGAGATCACCGTCGGGTATTTGCGGTTCGGGTCGTATTCCGGCGGGAGTTGAACCCAATACGAGAACGTTTTGCCGTCTTGGAACGACGGAACGCTAAGTTCGTACTGATAAGGGGTTTCGCGGCTCGAACTCGGCGGGCTTTTCGGCGGTTTCATCGTCGTCAAGATCCGCGAAACGAGCTCCGGCGTCGACGCTTCTTCGGCGCGAATCTCGTTCCAAAGCGCAAGTCGTTGCGCCGGGCGGTTTTCGAGCAGATAACGGCGCGAAAGTTGGCGGACGCGGTAGATCGACGCCGTCAGTTCCAGGCGCTTGTCCGCGGCGACGGAGCCGACGAGCCAACCGCTCAGCGCGAGCGAAAGTTTTTCGTCGTCGGTCGTCGAGCCGTCGTTTTCCGCGAGTTCGAACGTCGCGAAACGTCCTAACGTGTTGGAATTAAGTTCTTTAACGATTTCGACGACGAGCGGCGCGAACGTCTTTTTCAGTTCCGCGTCTTCGAGCCGATCGGCGAGTTCCTGAACGCGTCCGGCGACGCGTTCGCGGCGTTTGTCCTCTTCGTCGTATTGGCGGCGCATTCGGCGGATCGCCTGAATCTTTTCCGGCGAAACGCGATCCGCTTCGAACGATTCGAGAAGTTCCTTGACTTTGCGGTGTTGCCCGGCGTTGCGACGCAGTTCGAGTTCGGCGATAAGTCGTTCCGCGGCAAGCTGTTTGATCAAACGCAACGCGACGGCGAGGCGGGAGTCGTTCGTTTCGTCGTCCTGAAAATCGTCGATGATTTCCTGCAATTCCTCCGCCGCTTGTTCGTAAAGGGACGCCTGAACGTAAAACTGATAAACGCGGAGCCGGTCTTCGAGAAGCGTCGGATCGATCCGCTTTTTGACGAGCGCGGTCAACGTTTTGCGGGGGATCGAGTTCGGCGAAAGACGGGAGTCGACGTTGTGCGTCAGTCCCTGAACGCGAACGTAAGTCGGCGCGATTTCGGTGATTCCCTGAACGATCGTTTGCCCGGACGCGAGGATCGTTCGGCGGCCAAATTCGTCAAATTCCGACGTCGCCCGGTAATAGCCGAGAATCCCGACGCGTTTCGACGGGTCGTTGCAAACGCGTTGCGGAATTTTGAAAACTTCGAGCGCTGTTCCCGACTCGTCCGGCGTCAGGTCGAGGACGTTTCCTTTCGGAATGTAAATTCGCCGAAGCTCGTCGTCGACGACGACGATTTTTTCCGTTTTGATCGGGGCGGACGCGCGCTCCGGTTTCGTATCGGGGATCTCGAGAACGCTTTTCGTCGGAAAAACGCCGCCGATAAGGAGGCGACCGTCTTTTAGAACGACGCGAGACTGCGCCGCTTCGAGCGAACGAGGCGCGCAAACGAGCCCGAACGTCGCGACGAGCGCGACGCAAAAAACGGAACGAACGGCGTTTCGCGAGAAAGTGGGTTGACTCGACATGGGATTCTCGGTAAAATGGGGAAAATGAGAAGACGCGAGGCGGCGCGTCCGAACGGAACGTCGCCTAATCGTTTTAACGGCCGTCGCGGCGGGCGAGGTGAATAAAACGCCGACCGGACGCGTTTTTTGCGCAGTTTGCCCAATGTGAAGCGTCGATCGCCGTCTCCGCCGTCTCCGCGAGGCGAGCGCGAGACCGAGAACGGCGATAACGACGGCGGTTTGGCGAATATTGGTAAAACAGGGAAAGGCGCGGAGTCGGGCGTCGGCGCGAATAAACGAAACCCGACTGCAAAAATGGGAGAAAAACGAAAAATGGCGACGATATCGTTTTTTTGCACTCGTTGTCGGCGCCTGACGACGTTTTCCGCGTCGTTGCGAGGCGGGCTCGTTTATTGTCCGAATTGCCAACAGGCGTTGATCGTTCCGGATATTCCGCCGGTCGTCGGCGACGACGAGGAAACGGCGGGAGCGGGCGGCGGCGCGGCGAGTCCGGCGGCGAACGAGCGGACGGTGAAAAACGGGCGAAGTTGGGCGAACGGGACGAACGAGGTAAACGAAGCAACCGGGGCGATTTCGGAAGATCGCGGCGCTTTTGCGGCGGAGTTCGACGCGTCGCCGCGGCGGTTCGGAGCGACGATCGCGTCGCATTTGGCGCCGAATAAAAAGCGTCCGGAAAGTTGGCGGCGGATCGAGCGCGAACCGGATCCCGCCGACGATTGGGATGTCGCGTCGCCGTCGGGCCCGGAAGTTTCGGACGCCGAGTTTTTGCGCCGACTTCGAGCGGAGCCGCCCGTTCCGCCGAGTCCGCCGGCCCCGCCGATTTTGGACGCGGCGGCGTTCGACGTTGAAAACGCGTCGCGACGTTCGGGCGTTCCGAAGGCGATTTTGGGAACGGTCGTCGCGTTGGCGCTGGGCGTCGCGTTCGTCGTCGGTTGGGAGGCGTCCGGCAAAAAACGGGGCGACGACGCGTCCGGCGTTGAAAATAACGTCGCGGCGGAGTCGATTTTCGTCGAAGGCGCGTTGACGTATCGAACGCCGGGCGGCTCGCCCGCGCCGGACGAGGGCGCTTTCGTCTTTTTGTTTCCGACCGACGGCCGGTTTGGCGCGCCGTTGGCGTTGGGGGACGTTTCGCCGCGCCGTCCGGATCCGCCGGGGTTCGCGGACGTCGTCGCCGAATTGGAAGCGCGCGGCGGCCGGTTCGCGACGACCGATTTCGAAGGGCGGTTCGCGTTCGACGAACTCGAAGCGGGCGAGTACCGCGTTTTGCTCGTTTCGGGCCGGGTCGCCGACGATTTCGCAAACGCTAACCCAAGCGCTTTGAAGGAGATCGAGCGTTTCGTCGTCGGCCCGCGACTCCTGTTGGGGGAGAACCGCTTTTTTTGGACGACGCGGCGTTTCGACCGTTCGACGTCGACGTTTGAAAAATCGTTCGGAAAAGCGGGCGCGCCCTTCGCAAACGTCGAGCGAACGGCGGCGGACGCTGAAAATTTCGGGAAAAACGAAGCCGAAAACGGCCGAAAACGTTGAACGGAGCGGCGTTGGCGGCGAGCCGACGAAGCGTCGACGAACGAGAAACCGCGTCGGCGCTTTTTTTATCGCGACGAAACGAAAGAAAAACGTCGGAGTTTTAAACGTTGAAAAACAAGGGGTTAACGGCGTTCGTTTTCGTCGCGGCGAGCGTTGAAACGAGGGGACGAGCCCGCCCCGACGCCCGGGAAACGGCCGATCGCTTTAAGTTGGCGCAACGCCGTTTGAAGCGTCGTTTCCGCGTCCTCGAACGTCGCCGCTTTGTTCGGATAAATTTCGTAAAAACGTCGATATTTTGTCGGCGTAACGTTCGGCATTACAACGTTTGCGCCGCGAGTAAGCGCGCTTTGACGGCCGCCGCGCCCGTCGAGCGTCGCGATCGCCGTCGTGCTCGGGACGTTCGCGTCCGGGCAAAGGATCCGCGTCAGCGCCGTAACCTTAAAAGCGACGTCGTTCGCGTTCGGAACCTGTTCGCCCGACGCCGGGTAACAAAACGTAAATCGCGACGACGTCGGCGTTTGCGACCGCCAAAAACCGTCGCGGATTTCAACGTTCCCGAGCGGCGTCGACGGGTGCGGCAGGAACGGCCCGGAGCCGATCATGTCGAGATCGAGTTCGCGGAAGAGCGCCAGGTCGCGCGCCAAGTCGTCGAACGTTTGCCCGGGGATTCCGATCATAACGCCGCTTCCGATTTCGTAACCGATTGACCGCAAACGCTTTAAGACGGCGATTCGGCCCGCGCAGTCGGCCCCGTCGACGCCGGGGTGAAGCGCGCCGTAAAGCGCCGGATTCGACGTTTCAAAGCGGAGCAAATAACGATTCGCGCCGGCTTCTTTCCAACGGACGAACTCCGAAACCTTGCGTTCGCCGAGACTTAGCGTTATCGCCAATCCGAAGTTTTCGCGGATCGCCCGAACCGTTTCGGCGACGAAGCCCGCGTCGAGCCCCCGGTCTTCGCCCGCTTGCAGAACGAGCGTTCCGAGCCCGTTTTCTTTCGCAAACTTGGCGCATTCAAGGATTTCCGCCTGCGTCAAACGGTAGCGCTCGACGCGTCGCTCCGCTCGAACGCCGCAATATAAACAGTTGCGAGAACAGCGGTTGGAGATTTCGACGAGCCCGCGAAGCCAAACGGCGTCGCCGACGCGTTCGCGCCGGATTCGGTCGGCTTCGGCCCAAAGTTCTTGCAGGCGGTCTTCGTTCGTTTCGCGGAGCCAAGCGGCGATTTCTTGCGCGGAAAGGCGGGCGTCAATCATTGCGGTGTCGCGTTAAATCGTTAAGTAACAGGGGTTGTGAAAACGTCGGGGCGTCGCGGGCGCTTCGATCGCGTTTCTTTAATGATAGCGCGTTTGAGAATTTTGGCAAGAGGCCGCCGCCGAACGTTGCGCTTTTGCGAAAATCGGTTAAAATAACGGCGACGTTTTGCGCGGAACGCGGGGCGACGTTGAGAAAACGCGTCGCGATTCGCTTTTAAAGACTTGAAAAATAACGGGATAGAAGGAACGGCGAAATGACGGTCGAGTTGACGAAGGCGCTCGTCGGCGCGTGCGCTTTGGGCGCGGGTTTTGGGTTTTTCGGAGCGGTTTCGCCCGGCCCGCTTCAAACGATTATCGTTTCGGAAACGTTGGCGAACGGAGCGAAAAGCGCTTGGAGAGCGGCGTTTGCGCCGGTTTGCACCGACCCGTTCGCGTTGGCGTTGGCGCTTTTCGTCGTTTCGAACGTTTCCGACGGCGCGCTTGCCTGCGTCGCGTTCGCGGGTGCGGCGCTCCTTTTCCGCATCGCCTGGGCCGAGTTCCGCGCGACCGAAGCGGACTTCGATTTCAGTCGCAAACCGCGGCGTCCGTTTTACTCGATCGTCGCTCTTAACTTCTTGAATCCCAACCTTTGGATTTACTCGTTTACCGTAAACGCGCTGAACGTCGCGAACTTTCAACGCGATTTCGGCTGGGGCGTCGCGGCGGCGTACTTGGCGACGTTTTTTGTAACGATAACCGTTTGCAACTTGGCGATCGTCGGGCTCGTCGCGGCGCTGAAATCGCTTTTTACCGCTCGTTGGCTGGTTTACGTCAACCGCGCGCTGAGCGTTTTTCTCGTTTTTGTCGCGTTAAAATTCGTCGGACAGGGCGTCGCGGCGCTCGGCTTCATTTGACGGCCCTATAATATTAATGACGAACGGCGGGAGCGACGAGCGGCGCGCGGCGGGACTTGCGTTAAAATGAAGAAAATTTTTCGGTTTTGTCGAAAGTTGTTAAATTTTTAAACGGTTTTGCCGATAATTACGATAGAAGCGCCTTTCGTATCGCGAGCTTTTTCGAGAACGCGGCGCGTCGCCGCGCGGAAGCGCGTTCACCCTTGTTGACGATCGTCGGCGTTTGAGCGTCGATTTTGGAAAGGAAAGCTTGTCATGAAGTTCTTTAACGCAAAGCGGTTCGAAACCGACGCGGCTCGCCGAAACGTCGTCGGTCGATCGGCGCGCCTCGCGGCGGCGACGTTGGTTTGCCCGTTGCTCTTTTGCTCGTGTCAGTCCGCCGATTCGCAAGGCGTCGGCGGCTCGAATCCTTACGCGCAAAAGGAGAACCCTTACGCTCAATACGAACCGAAAACTCCGGAGGAAGAGGCGTATTATCGCGACGTTTATTCCGGCGAGTGGCGCGAACAAACGAACGTTTTCGGCACGGGCGCGTCGGTCGTGAAGAAGATCGGCTCGACGACGCAGCCTCCGCACTGGGGAACGCGTCCGCACGGAGCGAAAGATCTCGCGGAGATCCGTTACGAAGCCGCCCGACGCGACGCCGAGCAAAAGCGACGCTTGGGCGCGACGCAAGCCGCCGCTCAACCGTTCGCCGCCGCGCCGACGCAAGGCGCTTACGGGGCGCCCGCGCAAGCGCCGACTTTCCAAGGAGTTGAGACGTATCCGACGCCGCCCGCGACGCAAACGTTGACGTATCCGCAAGCGCAGGCGCCGACGCCCGTTTTCCTGTCGCAAGTCCCGCAAACGCCGGAAGCCGCGCAACCCGTCGCGCCGTCGACGCCGATTTACGCTCCGGCGACGGACGCTCCGCAAGCGCCGGTCGAACCGGGATTTCCGACCGCGGCGCCGTTCGTCGATCCGACGGCGCAACCGACGCAAAGCGTTTATCCGCAAGCTCCTTATCAAGGCGCGAGCGTCGACCGAACCGCCGGAACGATCGTTCGCGGACAACTTCAAGACGACCCGTTCGCGGAAGAAGCGGACGATTCGGAAGAGTTGCCCGTCGACGAAGAGGAAACGGAAGTCGCTGAAACGAAAGAGGTTGCGACGAGTGAAAAGAACGCCGACGCCGCGGCTCCGCAAGCGTCGGGCGTCGAGTTGAAGACCGAAAACGTTAAGGCGACGCGCGTCGCTCCGAACGCGGCCGTTCCCGCGCCGTCGAATCGGATCGGCGGCCAAGTCCTTTCGTTGCAAGTGGATCCGTCGATCGCGGAGCCCTTCGCCAACGTGAATCGGCCCCTTAGCCGTCCGCTCGACGCCGACGCTCCGAACGCGCCGCGCTCCGCTTTCGGCGAATACGTCGTTACCGGCGGCGACTCGAAGGGCGAAGCGTATTCCCGCGAAGATTGGTCGGTTGAAAATCTCGACAGCGAGGATTCCGTCGCGCACTTCGACACGATCGACGGGCGAATTTTGGCCGAGCCGTCGAACCGTCTGTTCCTGTACAGCCCGCGTTTCGGCGCCGCGCGGCAGGTGGTCGGCCCGATCGCCGGCGAAAGCAGCGTTATGCTCGAAAGCGCGAATACGACGACGGAAGTCGTTCAGGGAGAAAACGTTGCGGCGGTCGACGCGCGGACGGCGGAAACGAAACCGCTTGGCGCCTCGCAAAACGTCGGCGTCGCGGGCGCCGAATCGGCGTCGGCTCCGACGATCGGCTCGTCGCGGGTTATGTTGGCGGAGGCGGACGCGCAAATCCGACTGGGCGCTCTTCTTACGTCGGATAAAGTCGACGATCTGGCGACGAGCGACGCGTCGTTGCTTCTCGAAGGTTCGTTGGCGGCGCAAGGTTGGAGCGGCGAGCAAAAGGTCGCGGTCGCGCTGGAAACGGTCAACGCGTTTTCGAATACTTACCTGGACGGCGCTTCGACGATCTTTTCGGTTAAGGACGATACGAAAACCTCGAAATTACGGGTGATTAAGATCGCCAACAAAGACGCGGCGCGCCCGGGCGAACTCGTCGAATTTACGTTGCGTTTCGAAAATATCGGCGACCAGCCGATCGGGAACGTAACGATCCTCGACAACTTGTCGTCGCGGCTCGCTTATGTCGAAAACACCGCGAAATCGTCGGTTCCGGCGGAACTTCTCGCGGAGTTAAACGAACGCGGCTCGCTGGTTTTGCGTTGGGAAATTACCGAACCCTTGGAGCCGAAAGAGTTTGGAGTCGTGCGCTTCATTTGCAAGGTGCGTTGATTTTGAACGCGTTCGCGACGGCGAGAAAGAGAGCGGTCTTCGGATCGCTCTTTTTTTTTGGGGGGCGGGGAGAGAAAGCGGGCGGCGTTTCGTCGCGAAGAACGCTTAAAAAAGGAAAACGACGGTCGCGAATTTCCTCGAACGGAGTCCGCAACCGTCGTTGTCGCAAGGTTTAAAGCGAACGCCGCGTTTGGGCGAATCGTTCGACGTCGAGTTCTAAAACGCGTTGAAGTTCTTGCGGATCCGACGTTTGCGCGAACGCGATCGCGGCGATCGGACGACGGCGCCAGTCGATTCGGCGCAACTCGAACAGCGTCGAAAACTCTCGACTCAACGCGTCGTAATCGAAGGCGGCGTCGGGATTTGCGTTGTTTTCGGCGAGCGAGCGCGGCGTTTCGAAGATCGCGAAATACGAAACGGCGTCGTCGTTTTCGTCGGCGAGGATCCGCGCCCAGTCGGGGTGCGAACCGCGCGTCAACGTTTCATAAACGTCGATTCCGTAAGCGTAAAAGGCGAGCTCCGTCGTGTGCCAACCGGCGAAACGGCCCGGGTTGATCTCGATCGGCGCGAGCGAGCCGTCGTCGGCGACGCGGAACTCGGCGTGAAACGGGAACGCGACGTCGAAAGACGTATCCAACGTTTTCGCAACGGTTGCGCCGATTTGAGCGAGCGTCGTTTCAAGCGTCGGCAAAAGTCGGCGGACAAATTTTTTCGACGTCGCGTAGACCCGGTCGCGAACGTCGTTGGCGTCGACGAACGGGTGGCGCAAAACGTCGAGAACGATCGGCGAGCCCTGCGCGTCGAAGCAGGCGTCGACCGCGATTTCTTCGCCGTCGACCGTTTCTTCGATCAAATAACGAGTTAGGTCGACGACTTCGCGGGGAAAATCAGCGGTTCCGTCGGCGCTTTCGCGGAGAATTTCGGTTCGAACGCGTTCCCAATCTTCCGCCGATTCGACGAAACGGACGCCGACGCTCAGAAAACCGACCGTCGGCTTAACGACGAAACGTCGCGGCAAGTCTTCGTATCGCAACGTTTGCAGCTCGTTTAAGTCGACTTCGCGGAAAGCGAAGCGCGGGTAGAGCGGCGCGACGGCGCGTCGAAATTTCGCTTTGTTTTTGAACAGTTCGGCGAGGCGGACGAACGGCGCGTCGGGGAGAAGCGTCGAGACGCGGCTCAGCCCGTTTTCGGAATTGCAGTATAAGGGTTCCGGGATCTTGCGGTAATATTCGACGAACTCCTTGTCCGAAACCAGGTTAAGGTTGCGGTTCGCGACGTTGAATTCTTCGACGGCGGCGCCGCGAAGGACGGGCGCTTGCAATTTTTCCAACGAACGGAAAAAGAAATCGGACGCGAAAGGTTGTTCGACGATAAACATTAACGTTCTCCTAAATTCAACGTTAAATGAAGTTGCGTCGACGGCGAAGCAAACGTTCGACCGTCGACGCGGAAATGAAAAAGCCGCGACGTTTTATCGACGTCGCGGTCGCAATGTTGTTTCGAATTATTGTTGAGGTTGAGGTTGAGCGGGCGCCGTCTCGAGTTGTTTCGCAAGGGCGGCGGCCGCGGCGCGTTTGGCGAACGGCGGTTTCGTTGCGAGCGCGGCGTTCAGAAGTTGCTTCGCCGCTTCGGTTTGACCCTTTTCGACGAGCGCGACGGCGAAGTAGTAAGCGGCCGCCGCGTTGATCTGCCCGTCGGCGACGGATTGTTGCAGAACCTGGATCGCGGCGTCGGTTTCGCCGGAGCGGTAAAGCGTCCAGCCGAGCGTCGCAAGGTAATCGCGGTTGTTCGACTGTTTTTGAACGTTGCTCGTCGCGTATTGGACGGCCCGTTTGCGTTTTTCGGCGTCGTCCTGTTCGCAGAGCGCGAGGGCCAGCCCGGCGATCGCTTCGGCGTCGAGCGGATTTTGCCGGACGACCTCCTGGAAGGCGCCTTCGGCTTGCGGATAATCGGAACGGAAGAGCGCGACCTTGCCGTAAATCTTTAACACGTCGGCGCTTTTGTCGTTCGCGTAAAGTTGGCGAGCGCGCGCCCAAGCGGATTCGAGGTCGTTTTCTTCGAGCGCCGTCGAAATTGACAAAACCAACGTCGGCAAGGATTTAGGCGACGTTTGCAACGCGGCGGCCAAATACTTTTTCGCGTTGGCGAGATCGCCGCGTTCGGCGTAAAGCTGCGACAAAAGCGCGTCCGCCGGAAGCGTCGTCGCGACGTCGGCCGGCGTCAGTTTGTCGGCGCGAACGAACATTTCTCGCGCTTTATCGTCTTGATTTTGTTGGAATAAGACGCGGCCGAGCGCGCGGTCGAGCTCCGCCGTTTCGCCGTCGAGTTGGATCAGCGCGAGAACCGCTTCCTGCGCGGACGGCCAGCGACGACGGGCGTTCGAGTAAGCGAGCTGCAACGTAAGCGCTTTGCGCGTAAGGTTTTGTTTGCGCGTCGGATTGGCGTCGTATTGAGCGAGAACGCGGCGGCCTTGGGTCGTCAGCAGCTCGGCGGCGGTCGGCGAACCTTCGAGGAGCGAAATTTCGGCGAGCGACAAAAACGCTTCCGGATCGTTCGGCGATTCCTCGGTCGCGAGTTCAAGCGACGTTCTAACCGCTTTGGAATTTTGGAGTTCGGCGAACCAACGGGCCAAGATCAGACGGGGCGGCGTCGCGGCCGGATTCGAGGCGGCGAGTTCGCGGAGCGATTCGAGCGCGCCGCTTAAATCTTGCGAATTAAAACGTTGCAACGCTTCTTGATATTTCGCTTCCTCGGCGGGCGAGAGTTTCGGCGCGTCTTCGGGAGCGTTTTGCGGCGTCGTTTGCGGAGCTTCAGCCGCCGGACGGGGCGTTTGGGCGGGTCGAGCGGCGGCTTGCGGCGTCGCTTGAGCGGGGCGAGCGGCGGTCGGACGCGGCGCTTGCGCGACTTTGGCGGCTCTCGGCTTCGACCGGGACGGCGTTTGGGCGAGCGTCGCGGAAGAAAGCGAGTCGGCGGCGCAACCGAGCGCGAGGAGAAGGGCGAGCGTTCGCGAAGTTCGGCGAATCGACGAAGCGCGGAAATCGTGAGTACGTGCGGATGACATGGCGACACCTTGACGCCGTCGCAAGCGTCGGCGTTGAAAAGCGTTAAGTAAGCGATAAAACGCGACGGCGAACGGATTGCGTCGCGAACGCCGGCAGTATAGCGAAAACTTTTCGCGAACGCAAGCGCAATATTCGAATTTTTTTTCAAACGTCGACAAAAAAACGCCGCGAACCGGACGCCTCGCGGCGCTCAATTCGCGACGTAAAAGGAGTTTGCGGCAAAAACGCGTCCGTTAGAAGCGGTACGACACGCCGCCGGTAACGTTGAACGTTTGAGCGTTCTTGTACCAAATGGCGTTGACGTCGCCGGTCGCGGTGAGCGTTTTGATCGGGTTCAGGTGCATGAAGCCGCCGCCCCCGACGTTAAGCGAGCCGTCGCCCATTTCGTGCGACGCCATGTTTTCCCAACGGTAGTTTTCGTTGTAGTACGTCAATTCCGGCGCGTCGTCGCCTCCCAGCTTAACGCCGTAGAAGACGCGGGCGTTCGCTCCGAGCATGTCGCTGCGAGGATCGGAGTACGCGAGCGAAAGCCCGACGCGAGCGGTGTTGCGAGCGTAATACGTCTTCTTGTAACAGTACGCTTGCGCGAACACGTCGGTGTACGGGTTGTGCGCGACGGAACTCGGCTTTTCGAGCTCCTCGCCCTTTTCTTCGAAACCGTACAACCACGAATGTTCCGTGTCGACGCCGATCGTCGGCCGCAGGGTCAGCGCGTCGTTGACGTCGGCCCGATACGACAGGTACAGCGTGCCGGTGAAGGTGCTCCCGGAGCCGTCGGCCGTGTATTTGTACATGCCGGATTTGCTGTCGCGGAGGTCGGCGCGGCGTTCCCACTCCATCGCCTGCGTGCCGCCGCCGACGTAAGCGGCGAGTTCCCACGCGTCGGCGAAAACCTTTTCGAAGTGAACGGCGTATTGGAAGTCGGTCATTTCCATCGACGAACTAACGACGCCGTAACCGTTTCCCTTGCCGTTGGCCAAGTTGGCGCTCGACGCGACTTCCGGCGTGGAGATCCCGAAGAAGAGCCCGGCCGAAGTCGTCGCGTCGATTTGACGGCGAATACCGCCGATAATACCGTCGCGGCGGAGTTTATAACCGTGCGTCGTAACGCCGCCGAACTCGTAGTCTTTGCCGTCGACGGAAGTATAGGTGTACGCCGCCCACAGTCCGCGCGTCGGGTTGTAGTCGTTCCTTTCTTTGGCGATTTCGCTCTTTTGTTCCGGTTGGTTCTCCTCCGTCTCCCAGTCTTCCTGACGTTCCTGGCCGCGCTTCGCTCCGCCGGAGATGCTCGCGCCGCCGAAGAACGAGCTGGTCGGGTTCCCGAAGTGTCCCTTCGAGTTCAACATCGTGTACCCGAGGAGCGACAGGTTGTGAATTGTTTGCCGGACGTTTTCCCCGTCGGTTTCGTTGTACAACGCGTCGTAAAAACCGGTCGACCTGCCGCCCTGCACGCGAGCTTCGTCGATTTTGCCCGCCAATTCGCGTTCTTTGGCGCTCATGTTTTGACCTTCGGCGTAAGTTTTAACGTCGACGGCGTTCATGACCATCGTATAACCGTTGCCCTCCTCGTTGCGTCTCGCGTCCGCTTTAACCAACGGTTTGGCGAAAAGACCTTCCAAAACGGTCTCGTAATCCTCCCGGGTAAATTCCTCTGAAGCGGTGGAAGTATACTCGTTATACTGCGCCGGCGCGGCCGCGCTTAAATCAAGCGTCTGGACGGCGCTGTTAGAGCCCGACTGCTCGAATTTATAAGTAACAACTTGCGATTCATTGTTCTCGCCCATAACGCTGATTGAAGGCGCGTTCAGAACGACGCTCAATTCCGCCGTTGGATCCAACAGGGAAACGCCGTCGTACCAAATATCGTTGCTTTGGCTGAATACGATTTCGTTCGCGTTAATAGTCGCAAGGCAACGGGCGCTCGCTCGATCTGTTATCAATTTGGCTAACATCGGGGCGCCGTTTTCGCCGCGTTTAATTTTGCCGTCATTGTCTCTGTCGAAGTCCTGGTATTGTATCGCCGTGTTGAAGACGATTTGCGCGCCTCGTTGATTAGCGGCGTCGTGGCGTTGCGTTTTGTCCCCATACTTTTCGTAATAACCTTCGAAAACGACTCTTCCGGCGTTTAACGTCGGAGCGAAAAAGCGTCCTGTCGTTATTTCCATGCTTCGCTTCGTTATCTCGTTGCACAATTCTTGCAATTCCTTGTCGCCTAGCTTTGCCGCGTCGATTGTTTTCGCGACGTTGGGGTCGCGCCAAAATATAAGGCGACCGTTGGTTCCGGCGTCCAGAACTTCGTTCTTTCTAAGCCACCCCGGTTGTTCCCCTTTGACGACAAATTCGCCTGTCAATTCATCTGAGCCGTAGACTTGAATAGGTTTCGTGTGCTCCTCCTCACCGAAGAGTATCTGGTCTAACTCCGCCGCTTCCCAAAACGACGTCGATAAAAGCGCGAGCGAACCGAGCCTGACCGTCGTATTGCCTTCAAAACCGCTTTTATCACCGCCGAAAACAACCAAATGGTCGGGGCGAGCGACAAGGTTGAGCGTATCGTTTTCTCCGTTTTTCTGGTTCTTATCACTACCGTCGAACGCGTCGTTTTTTACGTCGCTCGTATCGTTTTCTCCGTTTTCCTGGTTCTTATCACTAATGAGCCCGCCGGCGTCGATTAAGATCTCTCCCTTGCCGCTGATCGCTCCTTCGTGAACCTCGTCCTTCAGCGCGTTGAAGTTCTTCGACCTGCTGACCGTCTCCGTCATGCGTCGGTACGCGTTGTTTCCGGACAACCAGGTTTTGTCATCTTTTTCGTCGTACGTAAACCACCCGGTTTTCGACCGAGCTTCGTATCCTTTCTCAAACGCCGTATATACTTCTAGCGTTTCGTTGCCGTTGGCGTCTCTGGTAGAATTAACGGTAGTTTGGATAGCGTTGTCGTTAAGGTTATAGAGGACCAGGAGGCCGCCCTCGTCGATCTGAATGCCGCCGGCGTCGGGCGTATCCAGACAGGCCGCGTGCGCCAACAATCGGCCGCCAGCTTCAATCTTAACGCTTCCCTCGTTGAGATTAGCTTCTTTAGCCATGGCTTCATCCGCAAGGCGCGATTCGCCATACAACATCGCAAAACCAAGGCTCCCTACAACCAGTTCCCCGTAGACGACCGCGTCCGAAGAAGCAAGTTGTCCGAAAGAACCGACGTTGACGCCGTTAAGAAAATAATCGGCGAACGCGTTTAGGTTTTCATGGTATTTGTAATTGTTGTCCTTGCTAGTAGACCAGTATGTGGCGTATTGCTACGCCTTTAGGTTGTACGCGGTGGGGCTTTCGATCGTGAGCGTATCTTTAAAAACAACGGCGCCGTTTTCATTCGTAATGTTGCCGGTTTCGGTAAGCGCAGCTTTGCCGTCTACAATCAAAAGAGGTAACGTCTCCGTGTCCTCCGACTTCTCAAGAGTAACCGTGCCGATAAAGTTTACGCCTTGCGATTCTTCGAGCTCTTTTACGTCCCCGTTGACGACTATAGTTTTAAGCTCCTGTAACTCCACGGCGCCGCCGTAAATCTGGAGATCGGGAATCCACGTTGCGCCTTCGGAGTCGTTGACAAGGCGCAATGTTCCATCGCCAGTTTTGCGAAGGGAGGAGGCGACGCCGGCGCCGGAATCACCTTCTTTCTTCGGTTTCCTAATAGCCTCCGCTTCGCCTCGCGTGATCTGCGAGCAGACGTACAATATGCTGGTTGATTGACCGTCGAGGGCGTCCGAGTAAGGCGCGTAGAAACGATCCGGCGCTTCTTTGTAGTCCGCGACGTTGTAACGCTTGGTCTCGCCGTTAGCGTCCTTTTCGAACGTCGCGTATTTGGTGACGTAGAATTTTTCTAACGCAGTACTAGCTAAGTCGCCGAACTCCTTCTCTGTGAGCGCGTTTTCGAGCGTCTGTTTGCGCTTGTATCCAACGCATATTTCGAGACCATCGCCTGTTTTTCCGTTAACGGGCTCGTAAAACCGCTCGAATCCTTCGGGTAAATGTCCGTATTCGTCATTAGTAAGAGTCGCTCCTTCGTCGTCGCTGAGAATAAATCTGTAGACGGACGTTTGGTTGTCTTCAACCCTTTTGTAGAGCGCTTTAACGCTTTCGTCAAGAGCATAGTACTCTTCGGCGCTGAATTCGTTTCGATTCAAGACGCATTCGTAGTTCTCGCCTGTTTGGATGTAGTAAGGCTTAAGCTTAGCGTCGAGGGCATCGTATTGGGCTTCGCTGAGCGTTTTCGCTTGAAATTTGTGAAAAGACACAGACCGCGCGCCCTCAGGACGCTCGTCCGTCAAGATCATTTGGCCGTTTTCGTCGTACTGGTACTTCAGATAGCACGTGGCTACTTCAAACGTTCCCCCATTGGCGCCCCATTTCCAAGTGTCCGTTCTCCACGAGTCGTTTACGACATAACACCATTGCGTGTCAACGTTGCCGAATTTTGACAACCCCCATTTCTCAAGCTCGAACGCCACGTCAAAACGCAACGTTCCGCCGTCGAGGGTAATTTGGGGTTCGACTAGAATGTCTGTTTGCTGACCGTCGCTTCCATAAGTGGTTTGGTGGGTCAGGACGTCGCCAATGTTAAATGTCTCTCCGGGACCAATGACGGTATTAGACGTTCCTTGCGCGAAGGCGGATTGGGCGGAGAGGGCCAGCGCCAGAGCGCCGACGGCTAGCAGTTTTGACGGGGAGAAGAGCGCGCGGCGGAGACGTTCGACGACGGCGAAACGACGAGCGGCGGAAGAACGGGCGACGATGGAAGAACGACGAGCGGCGACGGTCATGGCTGCGAATCCTTTCGAGCGGCTTGGTTGCGGGAATCGTTCGCCGTACGTTTGCGAACGTTCGAAAATCGCTTTTCAAACGTCGAAAACGAACGCGGCGGAACGATTGAAACGCCGAGCGACAACTGTTTAACGTTGCGATAACAACGTCGATAAAAAAAGACCGACGAACAAAACGCGCCGACTTCGACGGCGATATCCTAAAGTTCGACGGCCCAAAAAGTAACGAATCGACAAAGGCCGACGAAAAACGCGTCGCGACGTCGCAAAACGCCACCCGCCGACGCGACGATCCGTCGTCGCGTCGGCGCTCGATTCGACCTTGTCGGTCGGAAAAGATTCGCGTTTCGGGAATCCTTTCCTGGGCAGATTTCGTATCGGGAAAATCGCGCGGAATTCTTTACCAGATTTTGAAAAAAATCCGCTTTTCAACAAAATGACCGCGCCAAGATAAAAGAACGCCGGAAAAGTCGACGCAACCGTCGCGGATTAACGTTTCGCCGGGAATTTTTGGTCGAAAAATCCGCCGACGCCGATTCGCGCTCTTGACGCTAGAAACGACGTCGATAAAATAACCGATAATCTATTCGCGATTTTAAAATCTATCGATTTCGTTGAAAATCGAGAAAGGAGGCCCGCTTGCACGCCGTTTTCTCCTGGACGCGTTTTGCGTTCGTCGTCGCGTTTTTTACGGCCTCGACGGCGTTCGCGGCGCCGCGTCGGTACGCGGTCGTCGTCGGCCCGACGTCGGAACCCGCGGTCGTTCGGAACGTGAAAACGCTCGCCGAAACCTTTGCCGATCGCGGCTTTAACGTCGTCGCGCTTTGCGATCCCGCCGTCGAGTTCGAATCGGAAAGCGCGCCGAAAACGCTCTCGCCGACGAAAGAAAATATCGAAACGATTTTCGAAAAAGGCGGCCCGTTGAAATTGCGTCGCGACTCCGTTCTCGTCGTTTATTACGTCGGCGGCGTCGCGGAGAACGCCGATGGCGACGCGCTTTTCGTCGCTCGAAACGGCGAGTTGGCGAGCGTTCGAGCGTTCCGCGAGGCGGCGAGTCGGACGCCGTGCGAGAAGCGGGCGCTTTTCGTCGACGCCTGGCTCGAGGACGGGGCGAAAGTCGACGCCGACGCCCGGGCGCGCGTCGAACGCTGGATCGAAGGCGGCGAGATCGCGACGACGGCGGCGCTCGAAAAACGCGGCGCTTCCGTCGCGTCCTATTGGCTGAACGAAGGGCTTCTCGGGAACGCCGACGGCGCGCTCGACGGCGACGCGAACGGCGAAATCGAACTCGACGAGCTTTTCGCGTACGAGCGGGAGAATCTCGAGACGGCGCGAACGGTTTTCGCCGCGTCGCCCGACGTCGAGACGTTCGCGTTGTGCGAAAAACCGAGGCGCGATTATCCGCGAACGACGGACGACCTTGCCGACCGCATCGTAACGCTTGCGGAAACGTGGGGCGTCGACGAAATCGTCGTCGAAGATTTTGTCGAACTCGGCGCGTCGCGACTGAAAGAACGGCCCGAGCTTGCCGCGGCGCTCCGTTCGTTCGCCGCCGACGCGACCGAGAGAACGCGGCGCTGCGTCGAGACGAAACGGGAAAAAACGGGCGCGACGCGCGGCTCCGGACGGCGACTCGTCGCGACGCCCCGCGTCGAAGCGCGGGAAAACGAGCGCGGAGAAACCGAGTTCGCGATCCGATGCGACGTCGTTTCGCTGGGCGGCGAAGCGGTTTCGACGACCGTCGAAGCGAGCGTCGACGCGGCGGATTCCGACGAAACGCTTGAAATCGACCGAACGTTTCCGGCGGAACTCCTGCCGAAAGCGCGCGTCGAAGCGCGGGCGTCGAAGGACGAGCCCTGGCGCGAGCGGCCGATCCGGCGAGTCGGCGGCGAGAGCTGGGTCGAACTGAATCCCGGCGAAACGTACCGGATCGTCGTCGCGACGCCGCGCGACGTTCCGGAACCGGGCGTCTGCATGCGGCTTCTTGTCGACGGTTGCAATTCGTTGCCGCAGTACGAGCCTTACGTCGCGCCGTCGACCGACGTTTTCGGGGAAAAAGCGAGTTCCGCCGCCGCGCCGGAGCCGACGCCGGAACTTGTCGTCGCGCCGGCGGTTCGGCTCGACGAAGCGCGCTATTGGTTGCTAAATCGCGGTAAAACGGACGCTTACGGCGGGTTTTACGACAAGTCGCTGACGTATTACCGCGAGTTTCAAGTCGATCGTCGCGCCGGTTCCGGCGAAAGCGACGACGCGGAAAACGGCGAGCTGGGAACGATCGTCGTCGCGTTTTATCGAGGCGAGCGCGTCGCGCCGTCGCATGGGCGCGGCCCCGCGGGCGACGTCCAAACGGTTCCCGGGCCGAAGCGGCCGTGCGTCGCGTCGTCCGTCGACGGCGTGGAGAGCGGCGCGTTAATCCGTTATTTGCGTTGGCGTTGCGCGACGCCGGAGTATTTGGAATCGCTCGAAAACGGCGCGTCGTTCGGCGAGCCGGCGGAGATCGGAACGCCGATCGGTCGAGACGGCGGGAAAGCGGTCGCGAGCGCTTTAACGAACGGCTGAACAACGAGTTAAGTGTTAAAGAAAAGGCGAGAAAGGACGTCGGAGCGATGATCGGGAAAAGAAAAACGGGGAAACGGACGGCGGTTTGCGCGGCGGTCGTTCGGCTCGGGGCGCTCGTCGTTTTGTCGGCGCTCGTCGTTTCGGCGCGAGCGGAGGACGGCGGCGAAAACGCGCCGATCGTCGCCGCGAACCGCTGGGTCGTCGCGATCGACGCTTCCGTTCCGAGCGATTCGAGCGAAGAAAGGGCGCGAACGGAGGCGGCGCGGCGAAAGTTTTGCGCCGATCTGCAAGCGAGCGGGATCCCGGCGGATCACATCTTCGTTTATTCGTCGTCGGCGACGGACGCGTCGCGGCGCCCGACCCGCGCGACGATTCTGGCGATCCTGGACGCTTTGCGCGACGTCGGCGGCTTTTGCGAACTTTATCCGGAGCGGCCCGGCGAGGACAAGCCGTATTGGCGCGAAGAAGACGCTCCGTGCGAAATTCAGCTTTATATAACGGCGCGAGGTTTCGCCGATCCGAACGGCGGCCCCGATCGGCTCGTTCCCTGCGACGAGACGCTCGATTCCGTCGCCGATTCGCCGGACGAGCGCTTCGTCGGCGTCGACGAGATCGAATCCGCGTTGACGAAACCGGCGGACGACGGCGAGGTTCCGTTCGAGCGAACGCTGTTGGCGGTCAACTTCCTGTCGACCGGAGCGACGCGCGGCGTCGGGAACGGCGCGGTTCCGCCCGAGATCAATTTGAGACGCTCGAACGCTCGAGGGTTCGACGACGAAGGCGGCGACGCGACGCGCTTCCGACACGTGCGCGTCTTGACGAAAAACGAACGGTTGGACGCCGAAACGGTCGACTCGTTTTATTCGACGCTGAGCGAAGGGCTCGCCGGAGCCGCCGACGCGTCGGGCGACGGCGACGGCTGGGTGCGCGCTTACGAGCTGGCCGAGTACGTCCGAACGAACGGGCGGGAAAACGCGGTCGAGATCGCCCAAAACGGCAACGCGACCTATTCGCTCTGCCGGGCCCGGCGGCGATGGAGTCCGGAGCCGAAAATTTTCGACGATATCGGAAAAATCTTCACGAATCCCGAGTTTAGCGCGATGCGCGCCTCCGCGAAAGCGCGGCGAGCGAAGCGGGAAGGAGAATCGAGATGAAACGAACAAAAACGCTAACCGTCGGAATAACGGCGTTTTGCGCGTTTCTTGGAACGGCGGTTTGGGCGCAGTTTCCGAGCGGCTCGTATTTCGGAACGACGCGTCCGCAACTCGAAAATATGCGGCAAGCGACGAGTTCGACGACGCGGTCGACTTCGCGCGGCGCCGCGCCCGGGTCGAACGGCGCCGCGACGCCGGAAACGCTTCGCTTGGAGGCGCTTTTGATCGCGGTTGAAAAATACTCGCCCGACGCCGGGCTCGGCGGCGATCTGAGCGGATGCGTCAACGACGTTCGAGCGTTGAAGGAACGGCTGGACTCCAATTTTTCCGAAGCTTACGCGCGGTCGGAGGAATATCGCGAAAAAGTAACGATCCTTAGCGACGCCGACGGGGGCGGCGTTCCGACGCGCGCTCGCATCGTGGAAGCGTTGAAGAAAAAGGCGCGAAGCGATTGCGACCGCCTGCTCGTGTCGTTCGCGGGACACGGCGTCCGCGTCGGCGGCAAGAGTTTCCTTTGCCCGTCGGACGCGAAGGCTCTCGACGCGAAGTCGATCGATAGAAAAGACGAAGACGCCGTTCGCAAAGCGGGGAACGCAAGCAATTTGATCGCCGTTTCCGACGTCCTGAACCTCTTGAAGAGCGCGAAGGCGCGGGAAGTCGTGCTGATTCTGGACGCGTGCCGCTCGAACGTCGACGGCTCCGGCGCTTTCGTCCGCGAGTTCGCCGATCTGCTGAAAAAATCGAACGGTTTTAAACGGAGAAACGGCGAGTTTTACGTCTTGACGAGCTGCTCCGTCGGCGAAAGCGCGCGAGAAGCGACGGCGCCCGACGGCGAGACGCGCGGGCTCTTTTCGTACCATTTCGTCGACGGACTCGCGGGGCGCGCCGACTACGCCGGGTGTTGCGACGGCTCCGTAACTCTCGTCGAAGCTTATAATTACGCGCATTCGCGGGTCGTCGCCGAGACGAACGGCGCGCAAACGCCGGAGCTGTTTATGTCGAACGTCGGCTCCGTGAAACCGACGCCGTTCGTTCGCGTTTCGGCGGAAGAAATTTTCGGGTTCGGGCGCGACGGCGGGTTCCGGATCGACGCGTTGAGCGACCGGGATTACCTGCTGTACGTCGGCATGATCGCGTCGGACGTTACCTGGGAAGCCGAAGTCGGCAAGCTGGGCGAGCGCGCGCTCGGCGCCGTGTTGGACGCCGCGCCGAACAACGCGTTGGCGCTGTCGTTGCGCGGCGGAATACGCCGGGCGTCGGGCGATTACGTCGGAGCGCTCGACGACTGGACGAAGTGCGGGCAAAAGTTTCAACTTTACGTTAAGTCGGATCGGGACGATCCCGCGAAACCGCCGCGCAACGATTCGGAGAGCCTGACCTGGCGGCTTCGCGACGGCGTCGGCGGCGAGAAAACCGCCGTCGAGACCTCGACTTACGACCTGCTGACCGTCGTGAAAATCGAAACCGATTCGAAAGGCCGCCGTTGGGGGCGCGTCGTTGAAAAAAATAGCGTTCCGCTGAACGACGACGCGGGATGGATTCCGTTGAGCGCGACCGTGTGGGACTGGCGGATGGCGGCTCGAACGGTCGCGACGACCGATCTGCAACCGGAGCGCCGCGTCGTCGATTATTCGACGGCGTCGAGCGGCGTCGCGCCGGGGCGGAACTATATTTCGGGGGGCGGCGGCGGGTCGACTCCGGGGCCGCTCTATCATTGATCCGCGAGGAGAACGACGTGAAAACGCGAAACGAGGAAACGCAAGTTTCGAACGGCAAACGAGTTGCGCGACGGGCGTTCGTCGTCGGCGCCGCGTGTTGGGCGGCGTCGGCGTTCGCGGCGTCCGACGCGACGACGTCGGAGGTTCGGCGCGGGCCGTTTATCGTTCGCGCCGATTTCGATTTAACGCCGCTCGAGTCGTCGCTCGCCGAACTCGACGCGTTGCGGGACGACCTGACGCGAACGTTCCGTTTGCCGAAAGCGCGGGAAAACGTCGTCGTTCGCGTCTTTCGAGACGAAGCGACCTGGCGCGATTATCAAAAGCGCGAGCTGGCGTCGACGTCGTATCGCCGGGCGCTGTACGACCGCAAAAATTATATTTTCGACCGCGACGGCGCGAACGGACGCGTGTATCTTTGCGTTAACCCTAAGTTTGAGTACGACTTGCGACACGAGGGAACGCACGCGTTCCTGAGCGCCGCGATCGGGCGGAGCGTTCCGATCTGGCTCGACGAGGGGATCGCCGAGTATTTCGAAGAGCCGAGAGCGACGCGCTTGACGAACGAGACTTGGCGGGGCGCGACGGTCGAGCGGCTGCGAAACGGCGAGTTTTCGTCGTTGGAATCGCTCGAAAAAATCGCGGATATGAGCGGAATGACCCGCGTTAAATACGGCGATTCCTGGGCTTGGGTCTGCTGGTTTTTGAACGGGCCCGAGAGAGCGCGCGACGCGATTCCGCAATATTTGAACGACCTGGCGGCGCGGAAACTTTTCGCGGCGAAACCGAGCAAACGTTTGGCGGCGTCGGCGAAAGACGGCGCGGTCGAGCGGTCGTTGCGGCGGTTTTACGGCGTCTCGTGAACGGCGTCGAGAAAAGAACGGCGGATTGTCTCCGCGACGAAAACGCTTCCAAAACGGAGGCGTTTTTTTATCGAACGGCGTCAATCGGCGACGACGCGCAAACGCGGGCGCTCGTCGCGAGGAACGAAAAGTCGCGGGAACGTCGGAGCGCGGCTCGTCGATTCGGCGTCGCCGACGAAAACCCGGGGACGCGGATCCGGTTCGCAACGCGTTGGGGACGAGGGCGCCGAAACGGTTTTCGACGGCGAGCGGAACGCGTCGAAACGGAGAATCGTCGGCGACGCGTCGGAGGACGCTTGCGGACGCTCGTCGTTAAGCGCCAGCGAAATAAGGGCTTGCGATAATTCAAGCGCGGCGTTCGCAAGGTCGCCGCGGCGTCGGCGGTCGGGATCGCGGGCGTCGGCGAAAAAGCGGCGCGCGCGTTCGGCGGCGTCGTCGAGATCGCGTTGAAACGTGGACATGGCGGGCGTTCGCGGTGAAAAAAGGAACGAAAACGGACAAAACGGCGAGAGCGCTCGAATCGGCGAGCCGACCCGGCGGTTCGAGGATAACAAATCGGCGCGTTCGACGCAAGAGCAATTCGGGCGCGAACGAAAAAAGAGCCGGCGCGGACGAGCGGGGGCGCCGTCGGAAAGAAAAAACGTCGGATCGGCGCGGCGGCGGATCCGACGTTGAATTCGTAAGTCGAGGAAAATCGTCGGGTTAGGAACGGCCCGGAAACCGCCGATTTTCGTCGGAATTTTGTTAGAAAACGTTTATTCGTCGCGCCAGGTCGAGCCGACGAGCGCGTCGATCTGCAGGTCGTTGAGCTTTTCGCCTTTCAAGACGGCGTCGCGGGCGGCCTGTTCGCGCCGTCGGAAGTAGCGGTAACGCTTTTCCTGATCGATCTCGACGTCGGCGACCGGTTCGAAGTCGGACGCTTCGCCGCGGTCTTGCTTGGCGAGCCGCTCCTGTCCGCGCTTGAGGACGGCGAGCGCTTCGGCGCGTTCCGCGGACGTCGGCGCGTCGTCCCAGCGATTCAGGCAGGGGCTCAGCTCCGGCCGATCGAACGAGATCGCGGCGGTCAGCTCCAAATTTTTGAGGCCGGTCAACTCGGAGAGCCGTTGCGTTTCGTCGCGCGTCAACGGGGATCGCCCGTACGGCGCGTCGCGGTACGCCGAACCGTAAGTCGGGTAATAAGGCGCGTTTATGTCGATCCAGGTCGCGACGCGAGCGACGGCTTCCGCGTCGATTTCGCGGTCGACGTAAAGCCCGAGTTCGCGTCGTTGGGCGTCGATTTCCGGTTTCGAGTGTCCTTGCGTCAACACTTCGTAAAGTCGGCTTTTGCGGGCGCCCCAGAAGTTCGGCGCGAGTTTGTTGTGCGGCCCGGCGCCGGGGACGCGGACGAGTTCTTTCGAACGGATCTGCCAATACGACGCGTTGAAGGCCGGGTTGCGGTCGCGGGCGAGCACGAGTTTTTCGCCCGCCGGTTTGTCGAAGTCGTGGCAAGCGACGCAGTACTTGTCGAAGACCGGTTGGACTTCCTCTAAGTAGCTGAAAAGACGCGGTTTGCCGAACCAGGGTTCGAGCGTTTGCGGGTCGCCGGAGAGCGCGGAACCGGCCAGATTGCCGGACGTCGGCGCGTCGAGACGGCTTTCGTGGCAACCGACGCAAGCGTTTGTTTCGCCGGGGCGCGCCATGATTCCGCTGCGCATCGATTGGATCATAACTCCTTCTTCGTCAAGGAGTTGGAAATAAACGAAACGATCGGCCGGAACCGCGAACGAAACGCTGCCGTCGTCGGCGACCGGAACCGTCCCGAGGATCCGCTTGTTGTTGAAGTCGTTCCAAGCCATTCCGGGCGCCTGCGTTCCGGCGCCCTGCCAGTCGGCGAACGTCCAGAAGCGTTTTTCCGGCGACTCGACGACGCGGAGGTATTTGACCGAGCCGGGCTCGACGCCTTCCATTCCGAAACCTTCGTAAACGTTGCTAACGTGGAAGAAACCGTTTTCGACGCTCAGGTCGACGCGGTCGGCGATCGTCGCGGGTTTTTCGGTCGGGAGAATCGGGCGGGGGTCGTAACAACCGGGGCCGTCTTCCCAAACCCGCGTCGCGCCGCCGTCCGGATCGAGAACGTAAAGCGCGGTTTCATCGCCCTCGCCGGTTTGACCGGTCGCCAAAATGAAGCCGTTTTCGAGCGGGAACGGGTCTTCGTATTTGCGGGGCGAACGCGTAAACGTATCGTATTTATAGACTTCGCGCAACGGATCGGCGCCGGGTTCGTCGGAAATCCAATCGATCGTTTCCGGCGGCCAGGTTTGGAGAACCGGCGCTTTGCCGTCGAGACCCAAGCGGCGATCGATCAACGCGACGGCGCCCCAAGGCCTGTCGTGGCAAGAACTTAAAACGCAAACGAACGTCGAGTCGTCGCCGGGAAGCGGCCGCGCGTCGACGACTCCGCCGGGGGACGCGGTATTGTTGCCCCAAAAGATTTCGTGTTTCGAGCCGTCCGGATTCGTTACCCAAACGCCCTGCGCGTCGCCGAAATTGCGGTCGACGTATTCCCAACGGTCGTAAATCAGGCGACCGTCCGAAAGAAGCGCGGGGCGCCCTTCGAAAAGCGTGCTTTTACCGATTTGCCGAACGTTCGAGCCGTCGCCGTTCATTTTGTGCAAATTGCCCATAATGTGGCGGTTGCACATGCAGTATTTCGGTTCGCGCGTCGACGAGAAGACGATCTCGCCGGTCGGGAGGTAAATCGGGTCGAAGTCGCAGGCGCCGGAGACGAACGTTAATTGGCGGAACCCGGCGGTTTCGGCAAGCTGGGCGATTTCTTCCGGCGTCGCGTCCGCGGCGATTCTGATCGCGGGGCGGTCGGCGTCGAGGTTCAGCGTCGCTTCGCCGATATGATAGTCGTCGTCTTTTGATTTTCGGAACGAGAAAACAACTTTCGTCGCGTCAAACGACAGCTCCGGGTCGCGAACGACGCCGTCCGGGAGTTCGAGGAGCGTTTTCGACTCGCCGGTGTCCGGTCGCCAAACGACGAGCGCGGAACCGCCGACGAAGCTGTTTTCGTTGATTTCGCCCTTTTGAAAGATCGTCGCGGTGTTGTGGTGGTCGGGCCGATATTGGGCGCGGCGGACGTAAAGCACCGGGGCGTCGAGAGATCGGAGCGCTTCGAGCGCGGCGTCTTTTCGAGCGGCTTCTTCGCGTTCCGCTTCGAGGCGCGCCTTTTCGAAGAAATCGCGGCGCCGTTTCGTTCCGTCGTCGGAAATTTTGCCGGGAATTTCGAACGCGTCGCAGCGGATGTGCGCCCAACCGCCGGTTTCGAGGTCGACGACGCGGATCAGCGCGAGGCGGCCTTTGTATTCGGCGACGTTCCAAACGACCGGGTCGAGTTTTTGATCGTTTTTCCCGGCGACCTTTAAAACGTCTTCGGCGCCGCCGTTTTCGTCGAGGAGCGCCAACGCGACGTAAACGTTTCGCCGCTCGGCGCCGCCTCCGCCGACGAGGAATTTCAGCTCGTCGCCGACGATTTCAAAGACCGGCGACTCGACGACGCAACGAACGTCGTCGGTCGGCCGCGCGTCGTCGATCGATTCGAGCGTCGTGAGGTAACGCTCGCCCTGTTTGACGTAAGGGACGGATTCGTCGTGAAATTCCGCGCTTCTCGAGCCGATCGGCTTCGTGTTTTCGCCCTCGACGATCGCCCAACCGGCGGACTCGAGATCGCCGCTTTCGAAGTCGAAAACGAGCGGGGCGTCGGGCGCGGCGAAAACGGACGCCGTCGACAGTATTAATAAAAAGGAGAAAAACGACGATAATGCTTTCATCGGAAGGCCCTCGCGGTTGCAAAACGACGCGTCGGAGCCGAATTTCGGGAAAACGAAAAACGGCGGCGGCGCGTCGGCTGAAAAATGAAAACGGTTAAATCGCGGCGGCGTCTGCGGTTAAG
The DNA here is from genome assembly GCA_964539525.1 of uncultured Planctomycetaceae bacterium. Lineage (GTDB taxonomy): Bacteria > Planctomycetota > Planctomycetia > Pirellulales > Thermoguttaceae > RUG369. The sequence goes on from CAZIJJ010000012.1 coordinate 88,872, forward strand.
ACGCGTTTTTGACGAGCGGCGCGGCTCGTTCGACCGCCTTGGAAAGGACGTCGCCGAGCGATTCGCGAAAAACGAGCGTCGCGAAACGGTCGAGCGGCGTCGGCGTTCGGTTGACGACGACGAAAGGAACGTCGGAGTCGCATTCGCGCGGAAGTCCCGCCGCCGGATAGACTTGCAACGACGTTCCGAGAACGAGCAGAAGGCGCGTCGTCCACATCGCCCGTTGCGCGCCGGCCAACGCCCGTTCGGGGAGCGCTTCGCCGAAGAAAACGACGTCCGGTTTCAGAACGCCGCCGCAATCGGGACAGCGCGGAACCCGGCCCGCCGCGACGTCCGCGTCGAAAACGGGACGCTCGAACGACCGTTCGCAATCGACGCAGCTCGCCGTTCGCAACGTTCCGTGAATCTCCCAAACGCTCGACGAACCCGCCGCCGAGTGGAGCGCGTCGATGTTTTGCGTAACGATATCGACGGATTTGCCGAGTTTGCGTTCAAGATCGACGAGCGCGACGTGCCCGGCGTTCGGCGCCGCCGCGACCGTTCGCTCGTAAAACGGCCCGAAAATCCGGTAAAATTCGCCTGGATTCTCGCGAAAAAAGTCGATCGAAAAGAGCGTTTCCGACGTCGTTTGGAAGACGCCGGTCGGCGAGCGGAAGTCGGGGATTCCGCTTTCGGTCGAGATTCCGGCGCCGGTCAGCGCGGCGATTTTCGGCGCCGCGGCCAAAAGTTCGGCGAAGCGTTGAATTTTCGCGTCGAAATCGAGTTCGTCGGACATCGGGCGCCTTTCGTCGGTTAAAATAGAGAAAATAGGGCGAACGGGGAAACGCGGCGGTTTCAATCGCGGAGATCGACTTCCTCTTCTTCGTCGATTTCCTCGTCGTCGACGCGGAGGAAATCTTCGAGTTTTTCATCGACGGCGATCCAATCGCGACGGCGGACTTCGTCGTCGTTTTCGTCGTCGAAATTGCGGCGGATCTCTTCGTCGTCGAGCTCTTCGCGGCGTCGGGTCTCTTCGGCCTCCCAACGTTGGCGCTCGTATTTTTGGCGGTAAAACTCGCGATTTTCGGCGACGCGACGCTCTTTTTCGTCGGCGGGGAAGTCGAACTCGTCGTTTTCGCCGTCCCAATATTCGACTTCCTGCCCGGTGAGATTCGAAACGAGCGTGTGCGTCATCGCGTCGAAAACGTCGGAGCGCGAAAGATTTTCGCCGGTCAGCGCGAGGCGGTCGCAGGTTTGCCAATAAACGACGTATCCGCGTCGCTCGTCCTCAAATTTCAAGACGAGCGCCGTGCTGGTGAGGTCGAGGTAAAAAAAGTTGACTTCGTACCCGGTCAAGACGCGGTCGGCGACGTAACGCTTGACCTCCGATTGGTCGATCTCGTCGTATTCGGCGTCGAGCGTTCCGAGGATCTGCTTCGCGGCGGCGTCGAGGTCGACCCCTTTGGGGTAGATTGCGAGAGACCAAAAGCTCCCTTCCGGGCTGTCGACGGTGATTCCGTAGGTTCCTTTGTCCCAAGTTTCCGTTTGAACGAACCAGTTGCTCGGGTAAATAAAACGGACGCCTAAATCGTCGTATTCTTTGTAATCTTTCGACATCGGTAACCTCGCGAATGCTTGCGGTGGGAGCGCGGCCCGGCGAACGAGCGGCCGTCGCGGCGGGGCGGGAAAAGGAATTTTACGAATGGACAGGTTGGGAAAAACGGTGAAAACGAGGGGGAAGCGGGCCCGCGTTTCGGCGTCGGGCCGCTTCGTTTGGGGCCGTCGAAACGCGGCTTACTCGAACGCTCCGCCGACGATTTTCGCGACGTTTTCCGGCGTAACCGGTGAAATAACGCCGTTTTCGGTAACGATTCCGGCGATCAGTTCGGCCGGGGTAACGTCGAAAGCCGGGTTGTAAACGTCGATTCCGTCCGGAGCGGTTTGCTTGCCGAAGCCGCGGCGGATCTCTTCCGGGTCGCGTTCTTCGATCGGGATCCCGGCGCCGGTTTCGAGCGTCAAGTCGAACGTCGAACTCGGCGCGACGACGTAAAACGGAATATTGTGCGCTTTAGCGCAAAGCGCGACCGAATAGGTGCCGATCTTATTCGCCGCGTCGCCGTTCGCCGCGATCCGGTCGGCGCCGACGAAAACCGCGTCGATTTTGCCTTCGCGCATCACCGAAGCCGCCATCGAGTCGCAAATAAGGGTAACCGGGACGCCGTTTTCCTTCAGTTCCCAAGCGGTGAGCCGGGCGCCTTGCAGGAGCGGTCGGGTTTCGTCGGCGAAAACGCGGATTTTCTTGTTTTCTTCCTCGACGGCCCAATAGAAAACGGCGAGCGCGGTGCCGTAATCGCTCGTCGCGAGCCCGCCGGCGTTGCAGTGCGTGAGGTAGCCGCCGCCGTCGCGAACGAATTTCGCGCCAAATTCGCCCATTTTGCGGCAAAGGACGCGGTCTTCGTCGTGGATTGCGCGCGCTTCGTCGAGGAGCGTCGCGGCGATTTCGCTCGGCGAAGCGTTTCCGCGGAGCGATTCCGCTTTCGCTTTCATTCGATCGAGCGCCCAAAAGAGGTTGACCGCGGTCGGACGGCTCGACGCGAGATAGGCGGTCGTTTCGTCGAGACGGGCGAAAAACTCGGCGTCGGACGGTTCGCGAACCGCGCCCTGCGAGTCGCGGAAAACCGTTTGCAACCCGACGCAAACTCCGTAAGCGGCGGCGATTCCGATCGCGGGCGCGCCTCGAACGCGGAGCGCTTTGATTCCTTCCCAAACGCTTTCGACCGTTCGCCAATCGTCGCGGCGAAGTTCCGTCGGGAGGAGCGTTTGATCGAGCGCTTGCAGGGCGCCGTTAAGGAAAGCGTCGAAAGGCGTCGCGCTCGACGCTCCGTCCGGAACGCGCCAAGCGAGGGAATTGAGTTTGTTTTTTGGGGTCATCGGGGATACTCGAACCGGAACGCGCCGGGAAATCTCTCGGGATGAAATGCGGGGAAACGGGAAAAGTCGAAACGCGCGACCGACTCGGCGTCGCCCTTCCCGGGAACGACCTTTATTATACCGTTTTTTGCGCGAAAGGACAACGAAAAAAACGCGGAACGAAATTTTCGCCGTTTTTTTCTCAATTTTTCAACGATTTTTTCGGTTTCGAGAAGTTTTCGGGACGAATTTTGCGAAGAAAAACGGATAAAAGCGCCGAAATTTATTTCAGTTTGATTTTTGGCGAAGAAAAAGCCGCCGCGTCGTTCCGGAAAAGCGAACGGCGAGGCGGCGTCGACGCGGAGAGCGGAGAAATCGGGGGCGCTTTCGAACGCGTTCGGTTCCGGACGAGCGTCGGGAGCATTCGGTTCGCTTTCGATCGACCGTTTCAGCCGCTTTCAATCGCTTGCGTCTCTTCGCCGAAGCGGTCAGGACGACAATTTCGCCTGGAAGGCGGCGTCTTTGGCGGCGATTTTGTCGACGAGTTTGCGTTTAAAATCGTCGTAAGCGGCGGCGAGCGTTTCGTCGGAGAGCGCGAGAATTTGAACGGCGAGAAGCCCGGCGTTGCGCGCTCCGCCCGAGCCGGTTCCGACCGTCGCGACCGGAACGTCGCCCGGCATTTGAACGGTCGAAAGGAGCGAATCGAGCCCGCCCATCATATCGGTTTTGACCGGGATTCCGATCACCGGAAGCGACGTGTGCGACGCGACGACGCCCGCCAGGTGCGCGGCGCCTCCCGCGGCGGCGACGAGAACGCGCAACCCTCGGCTTTTCGCCGTCGACGCGTATTCGAGAACCTTGTCCGGCGTGCGGTGCGCGCTCATCACGTGAATTTCGTACCCGACGCCGAATTCGTCGAGCGCCTTGGCGACGCCGTTGATTTTGTCCCAATCGCTGTCGCTACCCATCAAAATTCCGACGCGGAGAGTTTTTTCGCTCATTTTGGTTTCCTTTATTGATAATTGGTTGATTTTGTCTTGTTCGGGGCGGGGGCGAACGGGGCGGGAACGCTCGAAACCGCGACGCGTTCGCGCCGACGCCGACGAAGGGCGCCGTTGGGGAGGCGATCTTGCCGATTTTGTCGAGCGCGACGGTTCTTCGCCGTCGACGTTTTTTCGGTCGCGACGGCAAAAACCGCTTGAATCGCCGAGCGCGGCGCGGTAAAATGAAGCCGCTCGTCGCGTTCATTGTATAAAAAAAACGCGATTTCGCAACGAGGGCCGCAAAAATCGCCGCCGAATCAGCGAAAAACGGTCAAAATGGTTAAAAGAGCGAAAACAGCTAAAAAGAGGTTTGAAAAAATGACGGTCAAACGCAATTTAACGACGCGCCGTTCGTTCCGTTTCGCGGCGGTCGTCGGGGCCGCGCTCGCGGTTTCGTCGCCGATTTCGTCGACGTTCGCGGAGTCGCCGACGGCGAAAAACGCCGAAACGAACGCGCCCGCCTGGATTCTCAACAACGGCCCTGACTTCGCCGACGCGATCGTCGGGGAAGCGGAACTGCGCGTCGAGACCGGTTTGACGACGCTCGACGTTCGCGGAACCGACGCGACGTTCGCGCTTCCGATCGCCGAAAACCAACGTTTCGCCGCGGAGGAACGGCCCTTTTTCGCGTTCCGGTACAAAATTGAGTCCGACCGGCGTTTCGGCGTGATTTTTTTCGCGACCGACGAAGCGCCCAGTCTTTCCGACGAGCGATATTTGCAGTTTCCGGTCGTTTGCGACGGCGTTTGGCGCGATCTAATCGTCGACATGCGGACGTGCCCGCGCAAAAATTGGACGGGAACCGTCGAAAGCTTCCGGCTCGACGCGACGAATCCGAGTTCGCCCGGCTCGACGATCGCGCTTTCTCGACTCGGTTTTTTCCCGACGGAAACGGCGGCTCGCCAATTCCTCGCCGAAGCGAACGACGCGCCCGATTATTCGGTTCCGTCGACGCTCGCCGCGCCGTTGCAAAAGTGCGTAATTCCGGGCGGAACGCTCGCCGAAGGTTGGAACCGCGCCGATTTTCTCCTGCAAAACGCTTTGGAAACGCCGAAAACGATCGCCGACGGGGCGCGGCCGGAAACGCTCGTCGTTCGGGCGGACGGTAAGGACGCGGCGGCGCTTTCGTCGACGACCCGGGCCGGTTTTACGACGTTTCGGGCGACCGCGCCGGGGCCGTATCGCCTTGTCGTTTCGGAGGAAGCGGCGGCGTTGACCGACGTTTCCGGGCGGCCGGACGAACGGGCGATCCGATTCGCCGTCGCTCGCGGTTTTTTGACCGCCGACGAGAAAAACGCGTTTCGGCCCGACGCGCCGACGACCGACGCGGAGAACGCCGCGATCGTCGAGCGCTTGGCGAGTTTCGGCGTCGACGCTTCCGGTTTGAAAGCGGGTTCGACTCGGGCGCAAACGGCGGTTCGCGTCGCCGAAGCGGTCGAGCGTTCTCTCGACGTTTGGATTGAATCGCCCTTCGACGCCGAGTATTTCGGACGCGACCGGATCCGGATCGGCGCTTGGGGCAACTTCCGGCCCACCGACTTTAACGACGAATATATGCGGACTTACGCCGATTGCGGCTTCGACTTTTTGATCGCGATGCCGGGCGTTTCGACGAAAACGCTCCTGCAAACGGCGGCGCGACGCGGCGTCGAGGTTTACGTCAACGACGGCGGCTTCGAAAATCCGGAGACCGCGACGGCGGAATATTGCGATTGGCCGAATTACGCGGGTCATTATATCACCGACGAGCCCGGTTCCGACGCTTACGACCGCTTGGCCGCCGTGGCGAAACGGTATTCCGACGCGACCGGCAAAGTCCCGTATATCAACCTGTTGCCGATGTACGCCAACGACGCGCAGCTGAAATACGGCGCCGGGGCCGCCGCCATCGAATATTACGACGTCGACCCGAACGTTTACCGCCGTTATTGCGAAGATTTTTGCAAAAAATTCGACGTCGATTATATTTGCACCGATATTTACCCGCTCAATTGGGTCGACGGCAAGAAAAAGACGTACCAGGATTACGTCGAGTCGATCAACGCGATCGCGACCGTCGCTCGCGAATACGATAAAGAATTCTGGTGCTATATTCAAACGTTCGGTTGGACGAAAGGGAAGCGGACGCCGACCGAAGCGGAATTCCGATGGCAGTGCTACTCGATGTTGTCGTTCGGTTGCAAGTGCATTTTATGCTGGACTTACGCCGGATACGATCCGCAGTTTCCGTCGTTGGTCGACGTTGAAAGCCGCAAGACGACGGCCTGGTTCGAGGCGCGCCCGGTCTTGCGGGAGTTGCGGCGGTTGTCGGACGAATACGTCAAATACCGCAACGTCGGAGCGTTTACGCGCAACTGCGACGACGCGACGCCGTATTTGAAAATGAACGGCGAATATAGTAATTTCGAAACGATTCGGGAAATTTGTTGCGACGAGCCGCTTCTTGTCGGTTGTTTTGAGCGCAAAGACGGCCCGGGAACGGCGTTTACGTTGGTGAACATGGTCGATTTCGAGGCGAATCGCGGCGCGGCGGTTCGGGTGAAACTCGACGGAACGGCGACCGCCTGGACGCGCGGCGTTCCGGAAACGGTCGAGCTGGACGCGGACGGTTTCGCGAACTTTTACCTTGCGCCGGGCGAAGGCGTTTTCGTAACGGTCGCGCCGTAAAAACGGGGAAACGGGCGGTCGAGGCGCTTTGGGAAGAACGGCGAAACCGCCTTGACGGTTGAAAATGGGCAAAACGGCGAAACGGCGCGAATTTTGACGACGGCGTTTCGCCGTTTTCCGTCGATCGGAAGCGTTCGACGGCCCTTGACGACGGCGCCGAGCGCGTCTATAATCGGGGAAATTGAGCGGCGCGACGGTCGAAAGCGCGGCGAAAAAGCGTCGGAAAAATGGAGAAAAACGAAAGACGATGAGAACGGTCGATTTATTCGCCGGATGCGGCGGGTTGTCGTTAGGTTTTGCGCGACAAGGGTTTAACGTCGTCGGCGCGTTCGAGTTTTGGGCGAAGGCGGCGGCGTGTTACCGGGCGAACTTCGACCATCCGGTTTCCGAAACCGACTTGGCGGACGTCGACTCCGCGGTCGCCGAAATCCGCGCTTTGTCGCCGGACGCGATCGTCGGCGGGCCGCCCTGTCAAGATTTTTCGCAAGCCGGGAAGCGGGTCGAGGCCGAGCGCGCCAACCTGACCGAGTGTTTCGCTCGCGTCGTTTCGGAGATCCGACCGCGCTGTTTCGTTATGGAAAACGTCGAGCGGGCCCGGCTTAGCAAAGCGTTTGCGGCGGCTCGCAAGTTGTTTAAAGACACGGGTTACGGATTGACTGAAGTCGTTCTCGACGCGAGTCGGTGCGGGGCGCCGCAGAAACGAAAACGCTTCGTTTGCCTGGGGATCCAAGGCGTCGCCGACGGATTCGCGACCGACGTTTTCGAGTCGCGGCTCTCGAAAAAGCCGACGACCGTTCGCGATTATTTCGGCGATACACTACCGTTTGAGTATTATTATCGGCACCCGCGGAATTACAACCGCCGCGCCGTTTTTTCGGTCGACGAGCCCGCCCCGACGATGCGCGGCGTCAATCGGCCCGTTCCGAAGGGGTATCCCGGCCATCCGAACGACGCCTGCTCGCTTGCCGGGCGCCCGGAGATTCGAGCGCTGACGACCGCCGAACGCGCGCAAATTCAGACGTTTCCGGCCGATTTCCGTTGGGTCGGTTCGAAAACCGACGTCGAGCAGATGATCGGGAACGCCGTGCCGGTCAAGTTGGCCGAGTTTGTCGCAGAATCGCTCCGGCTTGCGCTCGAAAAAGCGGGAAAATAGAGAAAACGCGCCGTTTTTAACGACGTAAAAACACGAAGGCCGACGTCGCGTCCGCTCTCGACGGAGAAACGGGCGCGGCGTCGGTTCTTTTTAGACGCGATTTTCGGTCGGCGTTACTTTTTAGCGATTTTGCTCCAAGAATCGCGGAGCGACGCGGCGCGGTTGAAGACCGGTTTTTCGGGCGTCGACTCTTTGTCGAGCGCGAAATAACCGACGCGTTCGAATTGATAACGCTCGTCGAGCGTCGCGTCGGCGAGGGCCGGTTCCAGTTTCGCGTTCGGGACGATCGTCAGCGAATCCGGGTTGAGGTAATCCTTGTAATCGCCGGTATTTTGCGGGTCGTCCGGGTTCGGAACGCTAAATAAGCGATCGTAAAGGCGAACTTCGGCGTTCAGCGCCGTCGCCGCGTCGACCCAGTGGATCGTTCCCTGGACTTTGCGCCCGTCCGCGCTTTGTCCGCCGCGAGTTTCCGGATCGTAATCGCAATGCACCTCGACGACGTTTCCGTCCGCGTCCTTGACGCAGTTTTTGCACGTAACATAATAAGCGTAACGTAAACGCACCTCTTTGCCCGGCGTCAAACGGAAATACTTCTTCGGCGCGTCTTCCATAAAGTCGTCGCGCTCGATATAAAGCGTTTTCGAGAAAGGAACTTCGCGCGTTCCGTCCGTTTCGTTTTCCGGGTTGTTGACGGCGGTCAGCGTTTCGGTTTTCCCTTCCGGGTAGTTGTCGATCACCAGCTTGATCGGGTTCAACACCGCCATCCGTCGGAGCGCCGACTTGTTCAGGACTTCGCGGAGGCTGTTTTCGAGGACGGTCGCCTCGATCGTGCTGTTGAATTTCGCGACGCCGATCGTTTGGCAGAACAGGCGGATCGCTTCCGGCGTGTATCCCCGGCGTCGGAGACCGCATATCGTCGGCATGCGCGGGTCGTCCCAACCGGAGACGCGACCGGACTTAACGAGTTCGATCAGCTTGCGCTTGCTCATCACCGCGTACGTCAGGTTCAGGCGCGCGAACTCGATTTGTTGCGGGCGGTAAACGCCGAGTTCGTTCAGGAACCATTCGTAAAGGGGGCGGTGATGTTCGAATTCGAGCGTGCAGATCGAGTGCGTGATCCCTTCGATCGAGTCTTCGAGCCCGTGCGCCCAGTCGTACATCGGGTAAATGTTCCACTTCGTTCCCTGTCGGTGGTGCGGAGCGCGGACGATGCGGTACATGACGGGGTCGCGCATGTTGAAGTTCGGCGACGCCATGTCGATCTTAGCGCGGAGCGTTTTCGAACCGTCCGGGAACTCGCCGTCGCGCATCCGTTGGAAGAGATCGAGGTTTTCTTCGACGGAGCGATCGCGCCAAGGGCTCGGTTTGCCCGGTTCGTTCGGCGTTCCGCGGGTTTCGCGAATTTGGTCGGCGTTCAGATCGCAGACGTAAGCCTTGCCTTTTTTGATCAATTGAACGGCGTAATCGTACATTTGCTCGAAGTAATCGGACGCGAAGAAGAGGCGGTCTTCCCAATCCGCGCCGAGCCAGGCGACGTCCTCTTTGATCGATTCGACGTACTCGACGTCCTCTTTCGCCGGGTTCGTGTCGTCGAAACGGAGGTTGAAGAGGCCGCCGTATTGTTTCGCTAAGCCGGAATTCAAGACGATCGATTTCGCGTGCCCGATGTGCAGGTAGCCGTTCGGTTCCGGGGGAAAACGGGTGTGGACGCGGTTTCCGAACTTGCCGGAGCGATTGTCTTCTTCGATGATCTGCTCGATGAAGTGGAGCGAACGGGCCTTTTCCGAGGCGGCGTTCGGTTCGAGATTTTCCGGGTTTTGCGTCGTCATGCGATGACTCCTTCGCGCCGTCGAGGCGGGGCGATTAAGGCTTTGAGCCGGTTGAATTAGGGGATTTCGTTAAATTGGGAAAACGGGACGTTCGAAACGCGGCGGCGAACGTTCAACGAGCGTCGAGCGCGGCGCGGACGGCGGCGACGAAGGCCGGGCTCGAACCGCAGCAACCGCCGATGAAGGACGCGCCTTCGTCGACGACTTTCAACGCTTCGGCGGCGAAACCTTCCGGCGTTTGGTCGTAAACGGTCGCGCCGTCGACCATTTTCGGGAGTCCGGCGTTTCCTTTCATCCAAAGCGGAAGGGACGAGACGGCTTTCATGCGGGAACAGATTTCGGCGAACGTTTCGATTCCGCGTCCGCAGTTCGAGCCGACCGCGTCGGCGCCCGCTTCTTCCGCCGCTTTCGCGAACGATTCCGGCGTCGCGCCCATCATCGTGCGGTCTTTTTTCTTGCCGGAGTCGAACGTGCCGGACGCGACGGCGACGAGGCCGAGCGATTTGGCCGCTTTCACCGCGAGCGCCATTTCCTGCGGGTCGCTCGACGTTTCGACGACGACGCCGTCGGCGCCGCCCGCTTTTTGCGCTTCGATCTGCTCGACGAAAGCGTCGTAAACTTCTTCCGGGGAAACTTCGCCGAGCGCGAGCATGACGCCGGTCGGGCCGACCGAGGCGAGAACGCGAACTTTGCGCCCGGTCGCTTCGTCGGCGGCTTCTTTCGAGAGTTCGACGCCGCGGCGGTTGATTTCCGTGACTTTATCGGCCGCGCCGTGATTCGCCAAAACGAAACGCGACGAGCCGAACGTGTTCGTCAGAATCACGTCGGAACCGGCGTCGACGTAAGATTTCGCGACCGCCTTCACCGCGTCCGGATTTTCGAGGTTCCAAAGGTCGGGGTGCGCGCCGAGCGGGAGTCCGCGTTTTTGGAACTCCGTTCCCCAACCGCCGTCGATCAGGAGCGGGCCGCCGGCCAACCAGGTTTTCAACGTTTCGTTTTGCATCGGATTCGCCTTTTTTCTTATCGCGAGCGTCGCGGTCGTTCGGCGCGTCGCCGCCTTGTTGTTGATTTTTGCCAATATATATTAATGAAACGGGGAGGGGAACGGCCTTCCCGACCGATCGCGGCGAACGCGAAACGGACGCCGGGGCCCTTTCGCTTGCGCGTCGGAATATTCTTATTATAACGTTTTGTCAAGAAAGCAAAGGAGGGACTTCTTTTTTTGAAGAAATCCCTTGCGCTTTCGCGTCGATCTTGCGGCGAATTTGTCGCCTGAATTTATTTTCGGCTCAATAGACGCCGACGCTGCCCGGCGCGAAACCGCCGCTCGTCGTTTGCGGTTGATAACGGACGTCGGAGTAAGCGTCTTGCGAGGCGGCGTTCGACGCGTTTTGCGGCGTCGGTTCCGAGAAGTTTTGCGCGACGTAAGTCGGCTGACTCGGGGCGACCGGGAAAGCGTTCGGATCGACCGCCGGGAAATCGGATTGCGGAGCGACCGGAGCGTTTTGAGCGACCGGGAAAGCGTTCGGGTCGACCGCCGGGAAGCCGGATTGCGGAGCGACCGGAGCGTTTTGGGCGACCGGGAAAGCGTTCGG
>CAZIJJ010000012.1:100147-105535 GCA_964539525.1 uncultured Planctomycetaceae bacterium
GGAAGCCGGATTGCGAAGCGACCGGAGCGTTTTGGGCGACCGGGAAAGCGTTCGGATCGACCGCCGGGAAGCCGGATTGCGGAGCGACCGGAGCGTTTTGGGCCGCGACGTTGAAAGTCGAGTAATCGGTTTCGGACGCGACCGGAGCCGCCGGGGCGTAAGGCGTCGTCGCGGCGATTTGTTGCGCGGCGCTCGGGGCCGAATACGTCGTTTGGTAGGATTGCGCGGCCGACGGGGTTTGGGCGCTCGGCGACGTTTGCGCGACTTGGAAATTGTCGGCGCTTTGGTAATTTTGGCTGTAATCGGCCGTCTTGAAACTTTGCGCCGGTTCCGACGGAAGATTCGCGGCCAAGGCGCTCGACGGCGTTTCGTCCGCCGTTTTTTTCGCGAGCGCGGAGGCGTCGTCCGGCGTTTTCGCGAGTTTCGAGGCGTCGTCCGCCTGATATTTTCCTTTTTGAGCGAGCGATTTTTCGTCGTCGATCTTTTTCGGGGACGCGTCGCCGACCGTGTAGTTTTCCGGCGGCGGCGTCAAGTCGTTCAATTCGTCGAGTTCGCTCGGCGCGTCGGCGTCGGCCGCTTTCGGCGCTTTAGAGAACGGATTTCCCAACTTCCAACCCGAACGACAGCCGGTCGAAGCGACGAGCGCGACGGCGAGCGCGACGACGAAAATACGAGCGTCGATCTTTTTCTTCATCGAAATATTTCCTTTGTTGACTTCCCTGTCTTGCGCGGCGACGCGTTCGTCGGCGTCGCGTCGTCGTCGACGGCGCCTCCCTGCGCTTTGCGTCGACTTTAACGACTCTAAGGAACGTATCGGCTCTTTTCGCTCTAAATAAAGGAAAATTTTTTAAAATCGTTTGATTTTTTAAATTTTTAGCTTTTTTAAGCGCGACGCGGGCAAACGAAGGCCGGGGGCGCGTCGAGCGGACGGCGAAAGATAACCGATTTTTGACGGCGGCGCAAGAGCGGTTTTTTTTTAATCGTTAAAACGAGAAAAGGGAATGGTGAAAATAGAGTGAAAATAATGAAAATGGGAAATGCGCGGAAAAGAGAAGTGGCGCCGATTGTAAAAGTTTTAGTAAATTTATCGGTTTTTCTAACGTAGCGCTCGTTTTTAGCCGATAAGACTAAGCGAAGCCCGTCGCGACGGGGCCGAAAACGGAACGCGTTCGGTCAAAAAGTCGCCGCGCTTCCCCTTTTTTACTTGTTTTGTTTAATTCGCTCGTCTTATTTGTTTTGCCGACCTTAACGCGAACCCGAAGGGAACGCTCGTTCGTTGGACGCGCCGAGGTCGTTGCAATTGGTAAAATCGTTAAAGCGGTTGCGGAATGCGCGAAAAATCGTTGGAATGGAGAGAGCCGACGCGTTGGGAGCGGTTCGTCGAAGCGATCTCGTCGATCGGGCGCTCGATTACGGCGCGCGTCGCGTTGGCGGGAAATTTGGCGATGTTTTCGGCCGCGACGGTCTTTTGGCTCGTCGCCAAGGGGGCGAAGCGCGAAACGCTGACCCCGGCTTTTTACAACGTCGGCGTGCTGAGTTTGCCGGTCGTGATGCTGACCGGAACGTTCATCGGAATGGTGTTGGCGGTGCAATCGTACCCGCAATTCAAGCTGGTCGGGCTCGAAACCCGGATCGGCGCGGCGATCAACCTGTCGCTGGTGAAGGAACTCGGCCCGGTGCTTGCGGCGACGATGCTCGCCGGGCGCGTGGGGAGCGCGTTGGCGGCGGAGTTGGGAACGATGCGCGTTACCGAGCAGATCGACGCGTTGGCGAGCATGGGCGTCAATCCGATTCATTATCTGGTCGCGCCGCGATTTCTCGCCTGTTTGACGCTGATTCCGGGGCTGACGCTCTTCGCCGACTTGATGGGCGTCGTCGGCGGCGCGTTTTTCAGCATCAAGCTGCTCGGCGTCGACTGGAGTTATTATTGGGAATATTCGCGGAACATGGTCGGGATGTTCGACGTGTTCGCCGGAATGTTCAAGAGCGTCTTTTTCGGCGCGGCGATCGCGTTGATCTGCTGCCATCAGGGCTTCCGTTGCGGAGCGGGCGCGGAGGGCGTCGGCAAGGCGGCGACGAGTTCGTTCGTTATTTCCTTCGTCGCGATCCTGTTTCTCGACCTTTTGCTCGGCATCGGGCTCGACCAGATCCAAACGCAACTGCTCGGCGGCCCGAAGGGAAGCATGATCTGACGCGCGGCGGCGAAGGTTGCGCAAAGCGCGGCGAACGGCGGAAATAAACGAAAAACGTAGAATAGAAAAAATAAAAAAGACGGTGAAAAAATGACGACCGACGAAACGAAAACGAACGACGCGGCGACGAGCGGCGGTTTGAAGCCGGTTCGCGTCGAGCCGAACGTCGAGGGCGAGTCGCGGCCGTATCCGCTTCCGAATTTGGACGGCGAGCCGGCGGCGAGCGAGCGTCGGGAGGCCGCGTCGGAGCGGTTGATCGAAGGCGCGATCATCGTCGAAAACGGCGTCAAAAAGGCGTTGCGTCGCCGTCCGCCGCTCCTGGAAATTCAAAATTTGAGCGTCGTTTTCGGCGAAAATCAGGTGTTGCGCGACATTAATTTGAAGGTGCGTCGCGGCGAAACGGTCGCCGTCATCGGCGAAAGCGGGTGCGGCAAGACGGTGCTCCTGAAAAATACGATCGGCTTGATCGCTCCGACGAGCGGGCGCGTGCTCTTCAAGGGGAAAGACCTGGCGCGCGTTTCCGACAAGACGTTGACCGAAATTCGAACGCATTACGGTTTCGTTTTTCAAATGGCCGCGCTTTTCGACAGCATGACGATTGCCGACAACGTCGCGTTTCCGTTGCGCCAACATCGCCGAAATATGCGCCGTTCCGAAATTAAGGAGCGCGTCGAGAGTTTGCTCGAAGAAGTCGGGCTCAATCCGAGGATCGTGGCGAATAAGACGCCGGCCGAGATCTCCGGCGGGATGCGCAAACGGGTCGGATTTGCCCGCGCCCTTGCGATGGAGCCGGAGTTGATGCTGTACGACGAGCCGACGACCGGGCTCGACCCGATCATGAGCGACGTGATCAACGAGTTGATGATCGAAGTGCGCGACCGGCGCCGCGTCGCGGGCGTCCTCATCACGCACGACATGAAATCGGCGGCGAAAGTCGCGGACAGAATCGTGATGCTGTATCCGCACGCGCGGCTCGATCCGGGCGAACCGCAGATGATCTTCGACGGAACGCCGGAGGAGATCGAGCGGGCGACCGACCGGCGCGTCGCGCAGTTTATTCGCGGCGAAGCGGGGGAACGACTCCGCGAAATGGCCGGCGAAAAATGATCGAACGGCGCGAATTTTACCGAATTTTGGGCAACGGAAAAACAATCGAAAAACGGATCGAACCGAAGGAGCGAAAGAGCGATGGCTAACCGAAGAATGGAGTTTTTCATCGGCATGATGGTGATCGGGATCGTCGCGGGCGTTTTCGTGATGACGATCTTATTCGGTTCCGAAAAGGGCTTTTTTGTCGGCGGAGGCGGAAAGCGGCTGACGATCGTTTTCGAGAAGGGCGGCGGCGTTACGCAGAACTCGCTGGTGCTTAAAAACGGCATCAAAATCGGGCGCGTCTATTCCGTCGAACTTGCCGACGACAAGGAAAAAGCCGAGGTGCGCGTGTCGTTCGAGCTCAATCCGGACGCGAAGATTTACTCGAACGAGTACGCGAAGATCAACCGCACCTTTTTGGGCGACGCGTCGATCGAGTTTGTCAAAAATCCCGATTTTAAGGGCGAAGTCGTCGAAGTTACCGCCGAAGACCTCATTCGCGGCCAACCGGGGGGCGACTTGATGGGCGCCGTCAGCAACATCGAGGGCGACCTTGCCAAGACGTTGCAAAACATCAATCAGGCGGCGCAGGGGTTGACGCTTTTTATGGAAAACCTCAACTCGTTCCTGGGCGACGAAGAGGAACGGGACGCGAAAAAAGCGAAGTTGGAGTCGATCTTCACCGAGATTAACGACGCTCTCGTTTCGATTAATTCGCTCGCGACGCACATGGATTCGATCGTCGCCGACGAGCAGATTAACGCCGACATCCGGCGCGCCGCGGCGGAAACCCCGAAAATTTTGGAACGCGTCGACGCGTTGATGGAGAACGCCGGCGCGTTGGCCGGGGACGCTCGACGAACGATGGCGCGCGCCGAAACGACGTTTGATTTGGTCGACAAAAATCTCGACAACGTCGGGCGCTTTACGACTTCGCTTTCCGAACAGGGCCCGGAGATTATGACGTCGCTCAACGAGGGCGCCGCCGAGGTCAAGTCGATGATGCGGAACGTCGCGTCGTTGGCTCGAGAATTGGAAGCGCGGCTCGACGATCCGTCGACTCCGCTCGGCATGTTGGCCGACGAGCAGACCGCCGCGTCGTTGCGCCGAATCGTCCGCAACGCCGAGGAGTTGACCGAAAAGGTTTACCCGATTTTGGACGACGCCCGCGTTTTTTCGAACAAAATCGCGCATCGGCCGAGTTCGTTGATTTGGGACAAAAACACGTATAAAGGCGCGCCGACCGCCGGACGGTACGGGATGCAGCCCGATTCGCCGAGCGGGGGCCTTTCGTCGCCGCTGTACCGACCGACGCCGTCCGGGCAAAAGATCCGATCGCGGATCGAGTACGCGCCCGCCGCCGACGTCGAGTTTATGGACGCCGAAACGCGGTTCGCGTACGAGAGCGCCCAACCGGAGGCGGCGAAGCGGAGCCGATGGTCGCCGACGATCCTTTGGAACAAAATTTGCGCGAAAAATTCGAGCGAAGACGGCGGCGCGTTTTGGTCGTTCGGACGGTCGAAAGCGAAGACGAGAACGGCTTGGGACGCGAGTTCCGTCGGGTTCGTCGTCCCGTCGGGCGTCGCCGCTCCGGTTGGGGCCGCCGTTTACGCCGGATTCGACGGTTCCGCGCCGATCGAAACGGAAGTTTGGGACGATTCGGGCGAGTTTAACGGCTCGAACGGCGCTCCGATGCCCGCGCCCCGAAAGGCGATTTCGACTGAAGATCCGACGGCGGCGCCGAGCGTTTCCCGTTCCGCTTTTCCGTCGAACGCCGTCGGCGCGACGCCGCGCGGCCCGTACGCGGAGCCGGAAACGAGCGCGCTTGAACTCGATTTCGGCTTGGCCGACGACTCCGCCGAAACGCTTGGCGTCGAGGAGTTGCCGACGTCGATCAACCGGATTGCGGAACCGTCTTTGTTGGCCGCGCCGAAACCGATCCCGAACGGCGCGTCGCAGGGGGCGGTCGCCGAACCGCTCTTCGAAGACGACGGGTTGCCGCTCCAATTCGCCCCGCCGACGCGTCGTTGAGCGAAGACGGCGAAGACGGCGAAGACGGCGAAGACGGCGAAGACGGCGAAGACGGCGAAGACGGCGAAGACGG
>CAZIJJ010000012.1:105635-118224 GCA_964539525.1 uncultured Planctomycetaceae bacterium
GCGAAGACGGCGAAGACGGCGAAGACGGCGAAGACGGCGAAGACGGCGAAGACGGGCGAGGTCGGTAAAAAGCGCAAAATTTGACGGTCGCGAAAGAAGCGTCGTCGTTTCGGTTTGAAACGGCGACGTTTGGGGGTTTCGGGGAAAAAAGGGCGAATTTCGGAAAAATTTTCTTGACGCGCGCCTCTTGGGGGCGATAAGCTAATAATTTGGCGAAGCGAAGGCGCCAAGACCGGGAAATTTGAGGCGGAGAAAGAAAAATGAGCGAAAATTCGGTCGACGAACGTAAAGAAGGGCGGGTCGAAAACGTCGCGGTGATCGGGAGCGGCCCGGCGGCCTGGACGGCGGCGATTTACGCGGCGCGGGCGGCTCTCGCGCCGGTCGTTTTCGAAGGCGCGTTCTCGGCGGAGAATCAGGAGGCCGGAACGCTTCCGATGGGGCAACTTTCGACGACGACGGAAGTCGAGAATTACCCGGGATTTCCGGCGGGCGACGCGTCGGCGTACCTGGCGAGCGCGCTCGGCGACGAATGCGCGACGCGTTTGCCTCCGGAGGCGCTCGAACCGGGCGCGCGGCGAGCGATTTTCGGCCCGGCGTTGGTCGAATTAATGCGGCGGCAAGCGGAGAATTTCGGCGCTCGAATCGTCGGCGAGGACGTCGTCGCGGTCGATTTTTCGCGGCGTCCGTTCCGGCTGAAAATTTCGGACGGCGGCGAAGTCGAGGCGAAGGCGGCGATCGTCGCGACCGGCGCGTCGACCCGTTGGCTCGGCCTTCCGTCGGAAACGCGCTTTAAAAATCGGGGCGTCGGCTCGTGCGCCGTGTGCGACGGGGCGCTTCCGCGGTTCCGGGATCGCCCGGTCGTCGTGGTCGGCGGCGGAGACTCCGCGTTGGAAGACGCCGAATATTTGGCGAAGTTCGCGAGCAAAGTTTACGTCGTTCATCGGCGCGACGCGCTCCGGGCGTCGAAAATTTTGGCGCGACGAGCGGAGGCGAATCCGAAGATCGAGTTCGTGTGGAACCGCGTTTTGGAGGAAATTTTGGGAACGGACGAAGCCGGAGCGACCGGCGCGCGTTTGGCGAGCGTCGTCGGCGAGCCGCCGCTCGAATTGGAGGCGTCCGGCGTTTTCGTCGCGATCGGGCGTCGGCCGAACGTCGCTTTTTTGAACGGCGCTCTCGATTTGACCGAAGACGGATTTATCAAGCGGACGGTTCCGTTTCGAACCGAAACGAGCGTTCCGGGCGTTTTCGCCGCCGGGGACGTCGCCGACGATCGGTACCGTCAAGCGGTCGTCGCCGCCGCGTCCGGGGCCTGCGCCGCGCTCGACGCCGAGCGTTTTTTGGCCGAAAACGCCGAGTAAGCGAAAAAAAACGAGGGAAAGACGGTCGCCGTCGTTGACAGGCTTTTATAAACAAGTAAAATTTGCCGTGAGCGGTCGGTTGCGTTTTGACGAAGACGCGAAGCGCCGGAGTGAAATTTTGGGGTGTTGTTGGCATGTGCAAATACTACTACTACGTGTGTCCTCGTTGCGGGCGTTGCTATAAACATTATATTCCGAGGCGAAAAACGAAGTGCGGTTTTTGCGACGCCGTGTGGCATACGCGCGGCGCCAAGGGAACGTGCGTCGCGTTTTCCTGGACGGCGACCTTCGTTTGCCTGGCGGTCGTCGCCGCGCTCGTCTTTTTCATCGCGCGCGGTTTGACGGGATTCGGCTCGTCGACCGAGATCGTTTTCGACCCGGACGGCCCGCCGTTCGTTCGTATCGGCGAAACGCAAGACGCGGAAGCGCCCGAAAGCGGCGACGTTCCGGCGGCGTCCGAGACGTCGGGCGAAGGCGGGAACGGCTCCGCGAACGGCGAAACTTCCGAAAACGTCGGGAACGCCGCGGAATGAGCGGGCTCGTTCGCGTTTGGAGCGCGGTTTTGACGCTGAGCGCGACGTTGGCCTTTTCGGAGGTTCGCGCCGCGGACGGGTCGTGTTTGCAGGGTTCCCCGAGCTCTCGAACGACGTATTCGCCCCCTTTCGTTCCGGGCGACGCGCCGGCGATCCCGGTCGTTAGGCGAACGCAAACGGCGGCGAACGACGGCGAAAAGACGGCGTCCGCGGTCGCGGGCGGGCCGCGCGCCGGGGATTCCGGAACGTTCGTCGCGACGGACGGCAAGGAATACGGGTACCGTTTCGTCGAGGGAACGCGGCGCCGAACGGTCGTCGAAACGCGACCGGATCCGACGTCGCCGACCGGCGAGCGCAAATTTTGGCGATATGTCGACGAGCCGCGGTTGATTAAGCTGGTCTGGCCGCTTGAATCGGTCGCGCCGGAGCCTTGCCGAGCGGTCGAAAACGGCGTCGAGACGAGCGCCGCGGCGGCGCCGGGCGTCTTTAGAGCGACGGCGCGAGTCGTCGTGCGTTGAGCGAAAACCGAGGAAAAAACCGTCGCGAGGCGGTTTTTTTTCTTTTCTTGACGATTTTTCCGGAGTTTTTCTCAAGTTCCGGGCGGCGATCTTTCCGCTTTGTTTTTTGTTGCGATCGCGTTCTTTTGTTGCGGCTTAAAACGTAATTTTCTTGCGATTCTTTTTAAATTTTTCGTCTCTTTTCTTAAAAATTTTACCCGGTTGGGCCGATAATGTAAGTATCGAGGTTTGGAGCGATCTTAAAGTTTAAACCGCTTGCGCCGACGCGCCCGACGACGAAAACGTCGAAGGGTAAACGATGAAACGTCGGCGCTTTAGCGAGTTTGCGGGATCGCTCCGACGGCGACGCGACGTCGGTTTCGTTGGGGCGAAAACGCTCGAACGAACGACGGGATCGCGTCGAACGACGTTCGTCCCGACGTTGAGACAAGGAGGTCTAACGCGGTTCGGAGAGCGGTCGCAAGATCCGCCGGTTCCGAACGGCCTCGGGACGAAACGGTCGACGGCAAAGCGGCGAATCGCTCGTCGCGTTCGGCGATTATCGACGACTCGGGCGTCGGCGTTCGGCTTGGTTCGAACGGCGGCGAATGGGACGGGATTTTGCGCCCGACGCGAAAGCGGGGTCGCGTCCGTCGTTGCGAAAAGCGTCGAAACGTTTCGGCGTCCGGTTTTTTGCGGTTTGCTCGTTAAAATAAGGGTTTTAGCGAAAATAGGCGGTTTTTTCTTGCGCGGTTGGCGACGATCGGTCGTCGGGCGCGGAGAGATCGGCGCCTTCGGGAACGGCGGGAGCGCGGTTCCGACCGGGGCTTTCCGCTGAAAACGCGTCGTCGTTCGGGAAGATCGAACGGCGGCGAACGCAAGGACGCGAAACGACGTTTCGCCGCGTCGACTTTTGCTTGTTGTTGGTTGGACTGGAAAAATCAGGGAGGATTTTATGGTCGCGACGCAGCCTATCGCCGAGGACGTGGCCCGTTTGTGGCAAGACTTTATCGAAGATCGTTCGAATCAAACGCTTCGTAACGCGTTGATCGAACAGTATTTGCCGCTCGTGCGTTATCACGGAGAACGCGTTTGGTCTCGCCTCCCGGACGAAGTCGACTTGGACGACTTGGTCTCGTCGGGGATTTTCGGGCTGATGGACGCCATCGACGCGTTCGACCCGGCGCGCGGCGTCAAGTTCGAGACGTATTGCGTTCCGCGCATCCGCGGCGCGATGCTCGACGAACTCCGCAACATGGACTGGGTGCCCCGGCTCGTGCGCTCGCGAGCCCGCAAATTGTCCGAAGCGAACAAGGAACTTTCCGACCGCTTGGGGCGCCTCCCGACGCAAGAGGAGTTGGCGAAGCATCTTAAGATGAGCAAGGCGGAGCTCGAACGCGTTCTCAACGACGCGAACGCCGTCAATCTCGTCAGCCTGAACAAGAAATGGTTCGAAACGGACGGTTCGAAAGACGTTAGCGAAATCGACCTGGTCGAGGACGCGCGCGGCGAAGACCCGACGAGTCGGATCCAAAAGTCGGACGTGATGCGGCTTGTTACGAAGGGCCTCAGCCGCAACGAGCGCATGATCATTATTCTTTATTATTACGAGGAAATGACGATGAAGGAAGTCGGCGCGACGCTCGATTTGAGCGAAAGTCGCGTCAGCCAGATGCACAGCGCCATCGTCAGCCGTCTGCAGCAACAATTGAGCGACCGTCGACCGGAGTTTGTTTGAACCCGAGTCGAAGCGACGAAACGCGCCGCGCTTGGAACGACGGCGCCGAGGAAAAACGATGAAACGCGGACGTTCCCGATATTCCGGCGGCAAAAACGCGAACGACGACGCGTTGTTCGACGACGCGGCGGCGGTCTGGGACGAAACGGTCGACGGCGCGGAAAACGACGAAACGGACGAGAACGCGACGCCCGAACTCGGCGCGTTGAACGGGCGGTGCGACTTCACGCTCCTGGCGAAAAACGATAATTCGAGCCCCGACGGCGAAAATCGCGCGGTCGACGGGCCGACGGTTTCGGTAAAGTCGGCGAAGTTGGTAAAATCGGAAACGCCGGAAACTTGGGAATCCGCGAACGAACCGGAGGAAAGCGCCGAGACCGCCGAAACCGCGTCGTCGGAGGAAGCGGCGAGAGTTTGGGCGCCGGAGGAACTCGTCGACGATATTCTGCTTTCGACCGTCGACGGGGTCGGCCCGTTGACGACCGAGCGTCTGATCGCGTATTTTGGGTCGGCGAGCGAAGTTTTGCGGGCGTCGCGCCGCGATTTGGAGCGGGTGGAAAAGGTCGGCCCGACGATTTCTCAGAAAATTTTGCGGGCGCGGGAGGCGTGCGACGTCGACGCGTTGCTCCGATTCTGTCGAGAAAGCGGCGTCGAGATCGTCGCTCTGCGCGACGTCCGATATCCGGCGCGGTTGCGGGAAATCGACAATCCGCCGCGACTTCTGTACGTTCGCGGGGCGTTCGCGCCGGAAGATCGAACGGCGATCGCCGTCGTGGGAACGCGGGGGGCGACGCGGTACGGACTCGAAACGGCGGAGCGTTTGGGCCGCGAGTTGGCCGAGGCCGGTTTTACGGTGATCAGCGGTTTGGCGCTGGGAATCGACGGCGCGGCGCATCGCGGAGCGCTCGCCGCCGGGGGGCGGACGTTGGCCGCGCTTGGGGGCGGCGTCGCGAAAATTTATCCGCGCGAACACGAGGATTTGGCGGTTCGCGTCTCCGAATCGGGCGCCGTGATGAGCGAATATCATCCGCTGGCGGCGCCGTTGGCCGGGAATTTTCCGGCGCGAAACCGGATCGTCGCGGGACTTTCGCTCGGCGTGCTGGTCGTCGAATCGCCGTTGCGGAGCGGGTCGCTGATCACCGCGCGGCTGGCGGCGGAGCAAAATCGCGAGGTGTTCGCCGTGCCCGGGCCCGTCGATCGGGAGACGTCGCGCGGTTGTCATCGCCTGTTGCGGGAAGGGGCCGCGCTTGTCGAGTCCGTGGAGGACGTGTTGGCGGCGCTCCCGACGTACGCGCTTCCCGAAAATCAAACGAAAAGACGAAAACGAAACGCAAACGGCTCTTCCGGCGGCGAATCGGCGCGACGTTTTCCGAGCGAGTCGGCGACAAGCGAATTTGAGCGGGCGAGTCGGGAACGTCGAGCGACGGTAAAATCGCGAAAATCGGAAGAATTTGACGGCGGTTCGCGGGGCGGGTCGGCGAAAAAAGCGGCTCCGGCGCCCGTTTCGACGGCGGTTCTCGACGGGTTGAGCGCGGACGAGCGAAAGATCGTCGAGTTGGTCGGCGCCGATCCGGTTCCGATCGATCGGGTCGTTCGCGAGTCGGGACTTGGCGCGGCGAAGATCGTCGGGCTGATCGCCGCTCTCGAATTTAAGAAGATCCTTTGTCGGCGCGAGGGGAACGCCGTGTCGCGCCGCTGAATCGATCGGGGACGTTTCGTCGGGGAAGATAAGCGGAATGGGCGAAACAAACGCCTGACGCGGTTTGAAACGGTCGGGAAGTTTGCGACGATTGGCGAGCGGACGCCCTTTGCGTCGACGAAGGAATCTGCGGCGTTTGCGCAAAACGGCGAAATTAAGGCGACCCCGCTTTTGTTTTGCGATAAATAGGGTAAAATAGAACGACTTAGCCGGAAGACGCGGGCGTCGACGAAGAGCGGCGCAGCGTCTTTTTTTATCGCAAAACGAGCGCAAAACTAAATTTCCCGTTGATTTAATGAATTTTCGAGTCGTTTTTATGTTTTTGAGCGTCGTCGCCTTCTTTCTCGGCGTCGGGATGGCGCTTTGCGTTCCCTGGGGCGCGGAGGCGGCGGGCGGCGATTGGCGTTGGGAGGCGCGCGGCGTCGAAGGGCTTCTCAAAGGCGCGGCGACGTCGTTCGCGTTTTCGATCGCGTTCTTTTGGGCGGGCCGCGGCGCCGATTCGACGCGTCTTTTCCGTAAAGAGGCGATCGCGATCGTTGCGTTTGGTTGGATTTTAGCGATTTTTCTGGGAGCGACGCCGTATATTTGGGGCGGCGCGGAACTGCGCCCGGGGGTTCCGGCGACCTTTGTCGACGCGATTTTCGAGTCGGCGTCCGGACTGACGACGACCGGCGCGACCGTTTTCGGCGAGTTGGAGAATCCGGCGTCGTTGCCGCGAACCCTTTTGTTTTGGCGGTTTGCGACGCATTTCATCGGCGGGTTGGGCGTGATGTGCTTTTTCGTCGCGTTAATCGGACACGGCGCGAACGGGAAGGCGATTATGAAGCTCGAACGCGGCGCTTCGGGAAACGCGCCGTTCGCGAAAATGCGGGCGCTCGCTTTTTCGCTGTTTTTGATTTATGTTTCGCTAAACGCTGCTTGCGCGCTTTTATTTTGGAGCTGCGGCGTCACGGTTTTCGACGCGATCGCTCACGCTTTTTCGACCGTCGCGACCGGCGGGTTCAGCTCTCGAAACGCCGGCGTCGGCGCGTTCGCCGACGATCCGAACGTGAACGGCGTCGCGTTTGAAATCGTAACGATTATCTTTATGATCGTATCGTCGACGAATTACGGGCTCCTTTATTGGGTTGCGATCGGGCGGCCCGGCAAGTTGGCGCGCGATTCGGAATGGCGGGCGTATTTGGCGATTTTAACGGCGGCGACCGTTTTCGTGTTCGCGACCGGTTGGGCGAACGACGATTTTCGTCGAGACGACGTCGCGACGGAAGTCGTTGCAAAATCGACGGTTGCGACGACGGAACGCCCGGCGCCGAACGAGGTTGCGACCGGCGAAATCGCGACGCGATGGGGCGCCGCGGTCGGAGACGGCAAGGAAACGAAGGGCGCGGCGACCGTCGCGGCGGCGTGTTTTGAGGAATTGACGGCGAAAGAAGCGTTGGCGTTAAACGCGGAGAACGGGGAAAATAGAGAAAACGGGGGAATTGGCGAAGGCGACGCGTCTTGGGCGGACGCGTTGCGCGATTCGGCGTTCGCCGTCGTTTCGTTGGCTTCCGGCGCCGGTTTCGCGACCGCTCGATACGAATTTTGGAACCCGACGGCGCTCTTCGTTTTGGCGTTCGTCATGTTTTGGGGCGGTTGTTCCGCGAGCACGGCCGGGGGCGCGAAAATCTACCGGTTCGTTCTCGTCGGAAAGGCGTTGGCGCGCGCCGCCGAGTTGACGCGAAGTCCGAACGTCGTTCGAGCGACGCGTTACAACGGCGAAATTTTGGAAAAAGAGACCCTGAACGCCGTTTCAATTTATTTAATATCGTTGTTGTCGTTGATTTGCGCAACGACTTTCGCAACCCTTTTGCTGGAACCGGACGCGCCTTGGGCCGACGCGGCGGCGCCAAGGATCGAAAAATTGACCGATCTGGCCGGCGCCGCGCTCTCGATGTTTTCGAACGTCGGGCCGGCGTTCGGTAAAATGGGCGCTTTCGAGAATTACGGTTTTCTTTCCGCGCCGACAAAATTTCTGTACGCTTGCGCGACGTTGACCGGACGTTTGGAAATTTGGGTCGTTTTGGCGATTTTTGCGCCGGGTTTCTGGCGGCGAGGATAATTCGCGCCGCGAAAACGGCCTTTAACGGCGAGAAAGCGGCGCCGAACTCGACGCCGCTTGTTGCAAAAATCGCCTAATCGCTAAAATTTAACGCGTTCGGCTTTGAGAACGTCCTCGACGCCGCGAGCGGTTTCGTCCGGGATCAACGCGCTCGTCCGCGCGAAATTCGTCGCGACGGAGTCGATCTCCCGCAAAATTTTAGCGCGAACGCGCCAAAGTCCGTAAACGACGGCGACCAACGCGTAACCGAGAATCGTCGTCGCAAGGGTCGACGACATAATGCCGAACGCCAAAACGCTGAACGCGCCCCAAAACGCGATGTTTTCGGAGGCGTGAAGCGTTCGAGCGCGACGGGGTTTTTCCGGCGAGCGACGCTCGGCGACCGCTTGCGCTCCCGCCCGCAACGCCAACGCGACCGAAGCGACGTCGGCGCGTCCCAACGTGTCCGGGCTCAAAAAAATCTTGTTTTGCGCGGCGTCGTACTCGTTTTGCAAGTAGTTTTCGCTCTTGACGACTTCGACGTCGGTAAGATCGACCTCTTTCAAAAAGGCGGCGAGCGCGGCGTCGGAGCGAATTTGCGCGTCGACGTCGGTCAACTTGCGAACGCAACGGTCGGCGCGGATCTGCGAAAACCAACCGGCGCAAAAAAGCGGAAGGGCGGGAAGGGCGTAAACGACGGCGAGCGCGTTCGCGCTCAGATTTTCGATGCTCATATTAGTTTCCTGACTGAAATATTCTCCGCGTTGCGCGACGTTGAAAATTGCGTCGCGGCGGTTAAAATCAAATTTGCGTTGAATTGCGTTTGAAACGTCGCGCGGAAACGGCGACGCCGAACGTCAATTTCGGAGAGAACGCAACGTCAGGAAGAGAGGGCGCGAGGCCGTTTGACAGGCCCAAAAGGAACGAAAAGGCGTCGACGAAAGACCGTGGTCGGCGAACGGAACGGCGCGAACGGACGGCGATTTCGCCGAGCCGCCGAAGAACGAAAAATCGTCGCCGGGCCGTCGCCGCGTCGGATCTTGAACGCGTCGAGCGGCGCCGCGTCGAATCGTTTCGAAGATGTCCGACGTCGAAACGGCGTCGAGCGCGAACTCGACGGCGTCGCGGCGAAGCGAAACGTTTTCCGGATCGAGCGCCGAGCGTTCGCTTTCGGACGTCGAACGAGTCGCGACCGAAAGCGCGTCCGACGGCGACGCGGCGCTCCTGACCGTCGCGTCGTTCCAAAAGGACGCGAGGATCAGGACGAAAAACGTCCAACCGAAGGAATGTCTGAACTTGAAACGGGGCGGCAAAACGAAACGAACGGGCGTTAAATTTTAACGGTTGAAGGGAAAAAAACGAACGAAGGGCGGCGAAAAACGCCGTCGGGGTTAAATTGGGAAAAACGGGAAAAAGGGACGACGGCGTCAAGCGTCGGCGCGGCGCCAATTTTTGACCGTTTCGACGAGGCGAATTACGTTTTCAACCGGCGTTTCCTTCAATATTCCGTGTCCGAGGTTGAAAATGAAGCCGGGGCGGTCGCCGACGCGGTCGAGAATCCGCGTCGCTTCGGCGCGAATCGTCTCTTGCGGCCCGAGCAAAACGGCCGGATCAAGGTTGCCTTGAACGGCGCGGTCGAAACCGATTTGAGCCCAAGCGTCGTCGATCGGGATCCGCCAGTCGACGCCGACGCAATCGGTTCCGACTTCCGCGAACGACGGCAAAAGCGCCGGATTTCCGGTTCCGAAATAGATTACGGGGACGCCCGGTCTTAATTCGCGACGCAATTCCAGCAGCGACGGCAACGCGAAACGACGATAATCGTCGACGCCAAGGCAACCGACCCAGCTGTCGAAAATCTGAACGCAATCGGCGCCCGCGTCGATTTGCGCGTTCAAAAAACGGGCCGCCGAGCGCGCCAAGCGTCCGAGCAGTTCGTTCCAAACGTCGGGGCGAGAATACATTAGCGTTTTCGTTCGCAAAAATTGACGGCTCGTTCCGCCTTCGATCGCGTACCCGGCGAGGGTGAACGGGGCGCCGGCGAAACCGATCGTCGGGAGCGGCGCGACGGCGCGGCGCGTTTCGGCGACCGTTTCGAAGACGTAATCGAGCGGCGAAACGTCGATCAGTTCGCGAACGCGGGCTAAATCGGCGGGCTCGCGGAACGGGTCGCCGATTTTCGGGCCGTCTCCGGCGACGAACGAAAGGTCGAAACCCATCGGCTCGAGGATCGGGAGCAAGTCGGAGAAAATGATCGCCGCGTCGACGCCGAGCCGCTCGACCGCCGTTTGCATCGCGTCGGCGCAAAGTTTCGGGTCTTTGCAAAATTCAAGGAACGTTCGGCCTTCGCGAACGGCGCGATATTCCGCCATATAGCGTCCGGCTTGCCGCATCAACCATATAGGCGGGCGGTCGACCGGTTCGCGGCGGAGCGCTTTCATCAGGAGCGAGTCGTTGGAGGCGGCGTTTTCGGGCGGCGATTTTGTCATTTAACGTTATCGGACGGAAAAAGGCGACAATATTTACGGCGTCGGGGGCGTTTCCGCGACGTCGTTTTCGGCGGCGGGTTCCGGCGACGCGGCGTCGGTCGCGACGGGGGCGCGCGGCGTTTCGGAGCGGTCGGCCGCCGTCAAACACAGGTAATAAAGCCCGGCGACGAGCGCGATCGCGATCAGCGTCCGCTTTACGGCGCGAACGGCTTCGCGTTGGACGCGGCGACGGACGGCGCGGTATTCCTCCGGCGTCGGACGGCGCGGCGCGTCGTTCTTTTTTTCGGCTTGTTTCGACATTTTCTTGCGACTTTTCTCGACGAGCCGTCCGGCCGGGCGCGACGAAAGCGCGGCGCGGTTCGAGCTCGTTTCCTTTAATGATAACGTTTTTTGGAAAATTTTCAACGGGCGCGGCGCGATTGTCGCGAAAATGCTTGAAAATCGCGGCGCTTTCCGTTATACTTTAGTAGGTCGCGCGTCGGCGACGGAACGTCGGGGCGCGTTTTTACTTTGAAGAAACAG
This sequence comes from uncultured Planctomycetaceae bacterium, assembly GCA_964539525.1. Lineage (GTDB taxonomy): Bacteria > Planctomycetota > Planctomycetia > Pirellulales > Thermoguttaceae > RUG369. The sequence continues at coordinate 116,552 of CAZIJJ010000012.1, forward strand.
CCTATTTCGCCTATTTTAACGCGTCGAAAGGGGGCCGCCGTGTCCGACCGTCAATCTTCCATGAACCGTCGTTCTTTCGTTCGACGAACCGCCGCGACGTCGCTCGCTTTCGGGCTCGCCGCGTTGCAGACGCCGACGTCGAAAGCCGAAATTCTCGGCGCGAACGACAAAATCCGACTTGCGTTTCTCGGCGTCGCCAACCGCGGCTCGCAGTTGTTGCAAGCGTTTCAAAAATCGCCCGACGCCAGGATCGCGGCGTTTTGCGACGTCGATTCGAAGACGTTGGCGAGCGCCGCGGAGAGATTCGGCGACGGCTCGCAGACGCTGGAAACCGATTTCCGCAAAATTTACGAGCGCTCCGACGTCGACGCGGTCGTCCTTGCGACGCCGGATCACTGGCACGCGTATCAAACGGTCGAGGCGTGCAAGGCCGGGTTCGACGTTTATTGCGAAAAACCGCTCGCGACGTCGATCGTCGAGGGGAGAACGATGGTCGAAGCGGCGCGAAAATACAAGCGCGTCGCGCAGGTTGGGATTCACCGTCGGAGCGCGCCGCTTTACAATCGGCTTTTGAACGAGGGGCTCGAAAACAAGATCGGGCGAACGACCGTCGCTCGTTCGTCGCACTGCTCGAACATGTATCCGAACGGGATGGGGAAAGCGAAGCCGACCGCGCCGCCGGAAAACGTCGATTGGGAACTTTGGCTCGGGCCGCGGCCGGAACGGGCGTACCAGGAGAACATCACGCCGTACAAATTTCGATGGTGGGACGAATATTGTTCCCAGGTCGCGAACCAGGGCGTTCACTTTTTCGACTTGATCCGCTGGTTGCTTGGCGAAAAAGCGCCGGCGTCGATCTGCGCGATGGGCGGAAAGTTCGTCGTCGACGACGACCGCACGATTCCGGACACGATGGCGGTCTGTTTCGAGTTCGCGTCGGGGCGGCTCCTGACGTTCAACCACTTCGAGGGGAACGGGAACCCGATCATGGCGACCGACGAAAACTACCGCGCGCTCGGATTCGTCGAGTTCCGCGGAACGCAGGGCGCCTGTTACGTTTACGACAACCGTTGGATCATAAAAACCGAAAAGCCGGGGCAGTTTCAGGAGAAAAAGCCGCGCGCCAAAGACGAGGTTTACCAGCTTGAAGGCGACGAAGTCGGGAACGCCGACGCGACGGCGCTGCACGCGCAAAATTTCCTCGATTGCATGCGGTCGAGAAAAACGCCGAACGCCGACGTCGAGGAGGCGCACCTCAGCACGACGATGAGTCATTTGGCGAATATTTCCCTCAAAACGCGGTTGCGGATCGAGTGGGACGCCGAAAACGAACGGATCGCGAACGACGAGGCGGCGAACGAGCTACTTTCCGTTCCGTATCGCGAGCCGTGGAAACTGACGCTCTGACGACGGCGGTAAAATGGGGAACGACGGCGAACGTCGGCTTGCGGGCGCGGGTCGGCGGACGCCGTCGTTTTGGCGTTTCGGGGAAATTTTAAGGAAAATTAGGGGAAAAAAGACGCGAATTTCAACGACGAATAATCGATAATAGCAAAAAAAGGAGGCGGCGCCGGAGCGTTCGGCGGGCGGAACGGAAAAATGTTAAAAAGGGAAGTTTGGCAAAGATGAACGCGTTGTATGAAAGAATTGTCGGCGGCGAGGAGAAAATTTCG